>NZ_JALLIX010000099.1 GCF_023242365.1 Pseudomonas sp. MWU13-2100 | reverse complement strand
GTGCTCCTGCAATAGCCGCAAACCATCCCAGGTGAAACGCGTTTCGCCCAACGGATAGCCATGGTTGTCGTGCTCGGTCTTGCCGATACGCCGCCCCAGCGGATCGTAGGTCATGCGCACAACGGTTTCCCGCGCACCGTCCTGGTTGCGTACCTCGACCAGCCGGTGCTCGGCGTCATAAGCAAAGCGCTGCAGCCGCTGACTGCCACTGCGTTTCTCGATCATCCGCCCAAACCTATCGTAGCGATAACGCTTGTCCTGATAGGTCAGCAGCTTGTTGTGCACCACCAGACCGGCACCCGCTTGCGGGCCGTCCAGCAGGTTGGCGGCGGCGTCGTAGGCGAAGGTTTCGCTTTGGCCCTGCACGCTGTCCTGAGTGGCGATGATCCGACCCGTGGCGTCGTAGTGCAGCAACTGGCGATGATCGCCGCGTGGCTGGTGGTCGAGACGGCCGACCAGGTTGTCGCTGGGGTCGTAATCGAAGTGCTTTTGTGCCGGCGCCGGCAGTGCCGGCGGCTGGTTGGACGGGCGGCGTAAGCGTGAGCGCAGACGTCCAACCCGGTCGTACTCGCTGCGCGTGCTGAGTTGACCCTGGGTGCGCAATACCTCGCGGTGCAGGCGGTCGCGCTCGAAGTCGCTGATGACTCGACCGTCCAGATTGATCTGGTGCAGATGCCCGCTGCCGTAATACAGCCGATTCAGCCAACGCCCATCCGGCAACTGCGTCTGGATCAGATTGCCCAACTCATCGTAGTGATGCCGCAGGCTGCCCGCCGCGCCCTGTTCTTCCAACAACTGGCCCAGGGCGTCATAGGCGAAGCCGAGCTTTTGTGCCTGGCCGTCGTGGTCGGTAAAGGTGATGGCGGTGAGTTGGTCCAGCGGATTGTAGGCATACTCGGTACGCCCATCGTCGGTGATTTTCGCTGTCAGGCGCCCGCTGGCATCGCGCTCCAGGTGGTGAACAATCGGCTTGACCGGCATTTCTGGGACCAGCGCCAGGCCACTACCAAACGGTGCCGGAACGTATTCCACGCGAGTCGCATTATCCAGCATGTCATAGGCATAACACCGGGCGCTGCCGTCGAGATCGCGTTGTTCGGTAAGACGGTCGCCGGCATCCCAGGCTAAGCGATAGCTCTCGCCATTCTCGTTGGTCAGCGTCTGCAAACGCCCATAGGCGTCGTAGCCGAATTGCACCTGCCGGCCATGGGCATCGATGCGCTGGCGCACCTGGCCGCGCCGGTCGTACTGATAGCCGGTGCTGTGCCCGGCTGGGTCGACATACCCCGTGAGCTGGCCGCTGCCGTCGCGCAGGTATTGTTCGACGCGACCGTCCGGCAACTGGCTCTGCAACAGGCGGCCCTGGGCATCGTGCTGATAGGTCACGCGTTCGCCGAGCGCATCGGTGACCAGCTGCAGATGACCGCGCCGGTCGTAGCTGAAGGTGGTCGGCGATCCCGAGCAGTCCACATGACGAATCAGCTGGCCGAGGTCGTTCCACTGCAAGGTTTTGCTTTTACCCGTGGCGTCGATGATCTCGACCACCTGGCCCTGGGTATCGAAGCGGTATTGGGTGACTTGCCCCAGTGGATCGGTCTCGTGGGTGCAGTTGCCGCGCGGGTCGTAGCGGTATTGCCAGCTGTTGCCCGCCGCGTCGGTTTCCACCAGCGGCAACGACCAGTGTTCCAGCCACAAGGTCGACTCGCTGCGCCCCAGCGGGTCGACAGTGGCACTGAGGTTGCCCGCTTCGTCGTAGCTGAATGCGTGCTGGCCGCCCTGGGGATCGGTGGCGCCGAGCAACTGGCGCTCGTCGTTCCACTCGAAGTGCCAGGTGTGGCCGAGGTTATCGGTGTATTCGGTGATCTGGTGCTGCGGGTTCCAGCGACGGATGCTCACACGCTTCAAACCGTCGGTGACACGGGTGATGCCCTTGCTCAGGTCGTAGTCGAATAGATATTCGTCGCCGTCATCGGTCCAGTGGCGAATCACTCGCCACTCAAGGTGTTCGACCTGCGCCCACTGATAGAAACAGCGCAGCCCGGTAGGCAACTGATGTTCGACCATCCGCCGCCCGTTGTCGTAGGCAAAGCGCCGTTGCACTTGACCAAGGTTGTCGCGCACTTCGGCCAGATCGCCGCTGCTGTCGTAGTCGTAGCTGACCA
>NZ_JALLIX010000098.1 GCF_023242365.1 Pseudomonas sp. MWU13-2100 | reverse complement strand
GCGTGAACATGCTCAACCCCCCGCTATGCACTTTCTTTGATCACAGCCGCCATAAACTTTGGGTCCGCCATGTCGGCGCCGTGCTCGATGTGCTGGCCTTCAAGGGTGAGGAAGGCCTGAGTCAGCCATTCCAATACACGGTGGAATTCACCTCCACCGTTCAGGACATCGCCGCCGAACAGATGCTCGGCCAGGACGCTCGTTTCAGCCTGCACACCGCGCCGCACAATCTACCCAAGAGCTTTCCGGGTCTGCCAACGCCCGAGATCAAGCCGCTACGTACGCTGTACGGCGTGATCACCGGCTTCAAGCGTCTGTCCGGCTCCCGCGACGAAGCCCGCTATGAAATCACCCTGGAGCCGCACCTGGCGCTGCTCGATCGGGGCAAACAGTTCCGTATCTACCAGCACCAGTCGGTGCCGGAAATCGTCGAGAAGGTCCTGCGCGGTCGTCACGACTTCGAAGGCCAGCACTTTTACTTTCGTCTTATTCGTTCATATCCGAGACGCGAGCAGGTCATCCAGTACGACGAAAGCGACCTGGCCTTTATCGCCCGGTTGCTGGCCGAAGTCGGCATCTGGTACTGCTTCGCCAGCGACGAACGCCTGAAGATCGCCGTGCTGGAGTTTCACGACGACCAGCGCGGCTACAGCAAGCCCCCTGTCGAATTGCCCTATTACCCGCAGTCCGGGCTGGGCAGCAACGGGCAGGACGGCGTGTGGAAACTGCAATCGAGCCACCAGGTGGTGGAAAAAAACATCGCCTTCCGCGCCTACGACTACCGGGACGCCAAGGCCTGGCTCGACGGCGAAGTGGATCAGACCCGTGGTGCGAAAACCACCTACGGCGAAGCCTACCTCTACGGCGAGCCTTACAGCGTGCTCGGCGAGCGGATTCTGCAGGACGAAGACCTGCAAAGCGAAAGCGGCTACTTCTATGCGCGCCTGCGCCACGAGCGTTACCTCAACGCGCAGACCCAACTGAGCGGCGCCAGCAGCAGCGCCACCCTGGCGCCCGGCCAACAGCTCAACATCACCGGCGGCGCGCCTCGGGCCTTCGCCTCAAGGGCGGTGATCATCCAACTGACCCTGCGCGCTGCCCGTGATCGCAGTCTTGAAACCACCTTCGAGGCCATGCCCTATTCGGAAACGGTGTGCTTCCGCCCACCGCTCCTTACCAAGCCGCAAATAGCCGGCACCGTCCCGGCCCGGGTTACCAGTGACCGGGAAAACGATCCCTACGGACACATTGACCTGGATGGGCGCTACAAGGTCCGGTTCCTGTTCGACCGCGACAGCTGGAAGCTCGGCCAGGAAAGCGCCTGGCTGCGTCTGGCGCGGCCCTACGCCGGCGACACCCACGGCCTGCACCTGCCGTTGATTCCCGGTACCGAAGTGGCGGTGGCCTTCGAGCAGGGCGACCCGGACCGGCCCTATATCGCCCATGCCCTGCACGACAGCCGGCACCCGGACCACGTGACCCTGGCTCGGCGCGACGAAAGCCGCAACGTGCTGCGCACCCCGGCCAACAACAAGCTGCGCCTGGAGGATCGGCGCGGCCAGGAGCACGTCAAACTCAGCACCGAATACGCCGGCAAGAGCCAGCTCAACCTGGGGCATCTGGTGGATGCCGAGAAGCAAAAGCGTGGCGAAGGTTTTGAGCTGCGAACCGATGGTTGGGGCGCGATTCGTGGTGGCAAAGGGGTGTTTATCAGTGCTGACGAACAAAGCAAGGCCAAGGGCCAGCAACTCGACATGAGCGCTGCTCTTGGCCATCTGCAACACGCCGCTGAACAACTGCAAACACTCTCCGGCGATGCCCAGGCGGCCCATGCCGACCCGGCGGATGTGCAGGCGCAACTGAACCTGCTCAAGCAAGACCTGGAACAGCTCAAATCGTCGGTTTTGCTGCTCAGCGCACCCCAAGGCATCGCCCTGTCCAGCGGCCACCATCTGCAACTGGCGGCGCAACACAACCTGATGCTCAACGCCGGTGGCGAAGCGGACCTGAGCGTGGTCAAGCGCCTGTTTATCGGTGTGGGCCAAGGCCTGAGCCTGTTCGTGCGCAAGCTGGGGATCAAGCTGATCGCCAACCAGGGCCCGGTGAGCGTGCAGGCGCAGAACGACAGCCTGCAATTGCTGGCCCGGCATGGCCTGGAGATCAGCAGCACGGAAGATGAGATCCACATCGTCGCGAAAAAGAAAATC
>NZ_JALLIX010000097.1 GCF_023242365.1 Pseudomonas sp. MWU13-2100 | reverse complement strand
GCGGGTCAGCCTGTGGCGCTTTCATCGTCACATAGGACACGCCGTCGAGGCCTGTCTGTTTCACCCACCAGTCCTTGCTCGGGTCGCTTTCCGCCCACCTGTCTTTCATGGGGCTCGTTCAGTGATGCCCGTTGTTGTCTTTGGGTACTACCATGGACATTTAACAGAAACGTTTCTGAATCATTTTGATAATATGTTCACGACCGCTTCCACTAGTGCCAAAACAGCGTTTGATGACAGTTTGGACGGGAGTTAGGCGTAGTGTACTTGACGCGAGGAGTGAGGCAATCCGAGCTTGGCTAGTTGGTTGAGTCAATATTATTTGTCGAAAAACCAATTTTTGACGTGCGCCTGTGAGCCTTCTCTTGGTTCTTCTTCGTCCTCAGTCATGACGGTAAGAAAGTTGCCATAGACATCATGAAACGCGAACGTACACTTTGTGCGTGCAGGGAAATTATCTCTTACAGTCATTTGCTAATTTGACAATACTAGGGACAGGGCATTCGTATTTTTGAGATGCAGCAGAGCAGTATGACCTAAGGCAGAGTTTCTCACTACACCATTTAGCGGTGAGTTGGGTGCAGGAACAGGCGAGTGATGCACCCCGATTCAGCTTGTAAGCACGTCTCGAAACACATCCGGCCGCAGCGCCGCAATATGCAACAACGACCTGGCCGCACCAGACGGAGAGCGGCGCCCTTGCTCCCACTCCTGCAGTGTGCGCACCGACACGCCCAGCAGTTCTGCGAACTTGGGTTGAGACAGGCCCGTTTTGCTGCGCGCTTCAGCGGCTTCGGTGACCTCGACCTGGTGCACGTCACCATGGCGGCCTGCCTTCACATCAATGATGGCGGCCAGCAGTTCTTCGCCGATATTGCGCTTGGCATCACGTGCCAAGAGTTCTTTTTCAGTCAGGACCATGATTCATCTCCTTCGCGATTTTGCGCAGGATATGCGCTGGTATGTTCTCGGTAGCGCCCTTGCCGTAGATCAGCAGGTCAATCAATGCTCCGCTGGCGAGTTGCGCGGTGTAAATGACCCTCACGGCACCGCTTTTGCCGCGCCCCTCCATGCTCCAGCGCACTTTACGGCAACCCTCTGATCCAGGTATCACCGCTCCCGCATCCGGGTTGTTGGCTAGGAAGGACATGAAGGCACCGCGCTCTTCTTCAGTCCAGTAGTCAGGCCAAAGCTTGGTGAACAACGGGGATTCGATAATTGTGAGCATGAGGAGATCATACGTCTTTGACGTAGAGTGATGCAAGAGCCCGATTTTTCAGGCTGGGGAGGCAGGTTGCTTGAAATTTGCTACAGATGGCAATTCGATGCGCTAGATATCCAATGTCTACGCGGGTTTTTGCGACTAATAGCCCCAATCCATCATCGGGGCGGTGCTGAAGCGTCGAGATAGCTCGGATTGGGGCGTATCGTTCAAAAGCATGAGAGGTCCGTCGCCGTGGCAAAGTCTGCGCTCGACACGGGCTTGCGTGGCGAATGAGGCTCAGGTTTCGAGTGTTGCCGAAGATTGCTGCTTCACCACTTTCGGTTGCATAGGCATACTCAGCGCCCTATAGTCGATCTTCGCAGCAAATTCTGCGAACGACCTTGGCCGGTCGGAATGGCAGCAGGCGCACCAGCGCCCAACTCACCCTTGCAGGCGCTTTTTTATGCCTGTGATGTGGTTTCATGGCGGCTGTGCGCGGGACACCTTCGGGTGTGCCGGGACCTGTTGCCCTGGTCGGCCAACCCGCGTACAGCTGCCACCCTCACTCGCTTGGCCGCGAATGGTGGTAGCTCTTGGCAATCAACAGGAGCTTTACCAAATGGACTACACCCCTCTCGATTCATCCAAACCCACCGAACACACCATCCTTTTCATCGACAGACAAGCCCCACTGCCTGATCTGCTGGCCTGTGCTGCCCAACGCATTACCTCTGCGCGGGATATGCTGGACAGCGTGTCGTGCATGAGCACTCATCACTCGGATGGCATCGATTTGATGCGCATTTCTGGCGTGGCTGCGCTGTTGCTACAAGATGGTTGTGATGTGCTGCGGGTCGTTGAGCAGCGCTTAATGGCCTGACCCGGTATCGGGTGGCGTGTCGCTCAACGAAATGATCAGGTGTTATCTGATGGCGATCGAGCAGGCACGCCCCCTTGGAAAACTGTCCTCTTTTCAGCGTTCCGGTTCATAGATCATCAAGGGAGATCTTTATGGTTGGCGCGTTCT
>NZ_JALLIX010000096.1 GCF_023242365.1 Pseudomonas sp. MWU13-2100 | reverse complement strand
CGTGGTTTCCGTATCGAACTGGGCGAAATCGACGCGCGCCTGGCCAAACACCCGGCCGTCCACGAAGCCGTGGTCATGGCCCGTGAAGACATCCCGGGCGACAAGCGTCTGGTGGCCTATTACACCGTCCAGTCCACGGACAGCGAGCCGGCCATCGACAGCCTGCGCGGCTGGCTGCTGGGGCAATTACCGGCCTATATGGTCCCGGTGGCCTATGTGCGGCTCGATGCCTTGCCACTGACCCCCAACGGCAAGCTCGACCGCAAGGCCCTGCCGGCCCCGGACGGCGGCGCGCTGATCAGCCGCGGCTACGAAGCCCCGCAAGGCGAGACCGAAACCCTGATCGCCGAGATCTGGCAAACGTTGCTGGGTGTCGCGCAGGTCGGTCGGCATGACCACTTCTTCGAACTGGGCGGCCACTCGCTGCTCGCCGTGAGCCTGATGGAACGCATGCGCCAGGAAGGCCTGGAAGCCGATGTCAGGACCTTGTTCGAACACCCCACCCTCTCGGAATACGCGGCAACGACGGAAAGAATGGAGATTGTTCTGTGAGCGTGATCGAACTGTTGGCAATACTGAAAGAGAAAGATGTGCAACTTGCCGTCAAGGGCGACCAGCTGGTCGTCAGCGGCAGGCGACAGTCACTCACCGAGCCCGCCGTGCTGGCGATGTTGCGCGAGAACAAGGCCGCGTTGATCGAGCTGATCAATGCCGGCGAGTATTCCAGTGGCAAGGCCGGCGAAGTGGAAGTTCCGGCCCAGGCGATCCCTCTCGGCTGTGCGCGCATCACCCCGGACATGCTGCCACTGGTCAAGCTCGACCAAGCAGCCATCGAGCATATCGTCGCCACTGTCCCGGGCGGTGCCGGCAATGTGCAGGACATCTACCCGCTGGCGCCGTTGCAGGAAGGCATTCTCTACCACCATATTGCCGCTGGACAGGGTGATCCCTACGTGTTGCAGGCGCAGTTCGCGATTGCCAGCCGCGCCCGTTTCGACGAGTTCACCACGGCCTTGCAGCAGGTCATCGAGCGCCATGACATCCTGCGCACCAGCGTGGTCTGGCAAGGCCTGGACGAACCGGTGCAGGTGGTCTGGCGCCAGGCGCGGCTGGTGCTCAGCGAGATGACCATTGACCCCGCCGGCGGCGCGGCCACCGAGCAATTGCAACAAGGCTTCGACCCACGGCACTACCGCCTCGATATCAGCCAGGCACCGTTGCTGCGCCTGGCCTTCGCCCACGATACGGCCAACCAGCGCTGGGTGGCGATGTTGCTGTTCCATCACATCGCCATCGACCACGCGGCCCTGGAAGTGGTGCAGCAGGAAATCCATGCGTACCTCTACGGCCAGGCCAAGAGCCTGGGCGAGCCGGTGCCATACCGCAACTATGTGGCCCAGGCCCGGCTCGGGGTCAGCAGCCAGCAGCACGAAGCGTTTTTCCGCGAGATGCTCGGGGATGTCGATGAGCCGACCCTGCCGTTCGGTCTGCAGGATGTGCGCGGCGACGGTCATGGTGTCGAAGAAGCGACCCGGGCCCTGCCCGCCGATCTGAGCCGGCGCCTGCGCGCTCAGGCCCGGCAGCAGGGGGTAAGTGCGGCAAGCCTGCATCATCTGGCCTGGGCCCAGGTGCTCGGGCGCCTGTGCGGACGTAACGATGTGGTGTTCGGTACCGTGCTGCTGGGGCGGATGCGCGGTAGCGAAGGGGTTCGCCGGGCGCTGGGGATGTTTATCAATACCTTGCCGCTGCGGGTTGCCGTGGGCGAGCAGGATGCACGCGCCGGGATCAAGGCGACCCATGCGCGACTGACCGCGCTGCTGGGGCACGAGCACGCCTCGCTGTCCCTGGCCCAGCGTTGCAGCGGTGTGGCCGCGCCGATGCCGCTGTTCAGCACCTTGCTCAACTACCGGCACAGCTCGGCCGAGGCGGTGACCGGGGAGGCGGTTCAGCTATGGGAAGGGATCGAGGTGTTGGGCGGCGAGGAGCGCACCAACTATCCACTGATCCTGTCCCTGGATGACCTGGGCGAAGGTTTCAGCCTGAATGTGCAGGCCGTCGCCGGCATCGGCGCGCAGCGGGTCTGCGGGTATATGCAGACGGCCCTGGAGCAGTTGGTCCAGTCCCTCGAGCGAGCTTCGACCTCGGCGCTCAACAGCCTGTCTATCCTGCCGGCCGATGAGCGCGAACAGTTGCTGGTGGGATTCAACGATACGGCGTTGGATTATCCGCAGGCACAGACCATTCACGGGTTGTTCGAA
>NZ_JALLIX010000095.1 GCF_023242365.1 Pseudomonas sp. MWU13-2100 | reverse complement strand
TGATCTTGTCACTTGAGGCTCATTCCCATGACCACCTCCACTGCCGTCCATTCCAACGCCTTCAACTTCATGAGTTTCCTGCAAGGCGGGGTTGATCCGCGCACGGGTCTTTATACCGTCGCCATTACCTTGCCCGAAATCAAGAGCAATGACCTGGCCGGCCCCGTGCTGCCCCTGGCATTGACCTACAACCCCCTCAATACCCTCGACAGCGGCTTTGGCCTGGGCTGGACCCTGCAACTGTCGCAGTTCACCCTGATCAATCAGGTCCTTTCATTGCACACCGGTGAAACTTTCAAGAAAACCGGTAACGGCAGCGGCGACCTGCTGGTGATGAAGGAAAAGAAACTCGACAGTTTTCATTTCCATGAACTGAGTGGCACCCGTTACAAGGTCGTGCACAAGTCCGGTCTGGTGGAAATCCTCAACATTGTTGGTCCACTCGCTAACCGGGTGGCTTTGCCCCATGAGATCTACTCGGCCAACGGGCGCATGATCACGTTGAGCTATACCACCTTTCTGAACTCACCACTGCTTGAGACCGTCAGTGACGACCAGCGGGTCCTGTTGCGGGTCACCCGCACGGCCCGTGAAGTTGAGTTGCTGTTCTACCCCGATGATGCTGAGGCCGCACGTTTCGTGCTGACCCTGATCGATGCGGACTACAAGGTCGAAAAACTGCAACTGCCCACCGACAACCAGGCCGGTTGGTATTTCCGCTACCGCAAAATCAATGACCTGACCTGCATCACCGAAGTACGCACACCCACCGGTGGCGAGGAGATCATTGAATACAATGACGGTGGCCATGCGTTCCCCGGGCTCACCAGCCGGCCCAATCTGCCGCGAGTCACCGACCACCGCATCAATCCTGGCACCGATCAATCCGTGATCACCGTCAAGTATGCCTACAGCGGCAATGACAGCAACAACCTGCATAATTTCCTCGGTTATAACGCCAGTGGCCTGATCTGGGAAGACAACGACCTGGACAACCTCTACAAGGTTCGCCGCGCTTACCTCTATGGCACGACCGAAAGCCTGATGGTCGGCGGCCAGGCGGTACGCACCATCGAACGCAGCTTCAACCGTTTCCATTTGCTGGTCGAAGAGAAAACCACCCAGAACGGTCATATCCGGAGCGTCGTCACCGCTTACCATGCCCAGGACAACATCGACTTCGATGATCAACTGGACAACTTCCAACTGCCGCGGACGGTGACTACCACCTGGGAAGTGCGCAACTCCGGACGTATTCGCCAGGAAGTGTTGAGCACCTGCTATGACGAACACGGTAACCTGACCGAGCGGATCCAGCCCAATGGCATCAAGCAAACCAGCATTTACTACCCGCTGAGTGGTGAAACCGGTCACTGTCCGGCCGATCCCGAAAACTTCGTGCGCCAGCTCAAGCAAACCACCGTCACTCCGGCGACGTCCGAGCACGGGGACCCGGCACCGGTGCTGTGCACCCGTTATCGTTACAAGACCCTGACTGCGCTCGCCAACAACCAGAACCCCTGGGTCGTCCCCCTGGATGAAACCCTGTTGCAGGTCGAGGGCGCCAGTGAACGCACGTTGCAGGTCAATACCTTTACTTACCATGAGCAGCTGACCGACCGCGTGCAATACGGTCGCCCCAAACGCGAAAGCGTTACTCTCAACGGCCTGTGCACCCACACCGATTACGCTTATGCGCGCCTCGCCAGCCAGCGTGTCGGTGAAACCGTGCTGCAAACCACCCAGACCCTGAGCACCAGCTTCGACGCGGTGCGCAAGGTCATCATCGAGGAAAGCTCGCTGCTCAACGGCCAGGCGCTGCTCAGTCGCGATGACAACGACGTGGAGATCCGCATCACCTACGATGCGCTGGGCCGGGTGCTGAGCGAAACCGTGGCGCCGGGCGACCCGGACTATGAAGCCACACGCTACTACAGCTACTTCCTGATACCTCAGCCGCAGTCGGCCGGGACCCGGCAAAAGGCCGCGCAACTGCTGACCGACGTCAAGCAGGTGCAGACCCGCACCGAGTTCGACGGGCTCAACCGGCCAGTGTATGAAGAGCGCCAGGATGTGGATAACCCGGACAGTAGCGGTGCGTTTCGCCAGACCTACGAGGCCGAATACGACTTGCGTGGGCAGTTGATCCGCGAAACCGAATACGACTGGTTGGACTGGGAGGATTACGACGATTTGATCCTGACCACCACCTTTGGTTATGACGACTGGGGTCAGCAACGCAGTGAGACCGGGCCCGATGGCGTGGTGAC
>NZ_JALLIX010000094.1 GCF_023242365.1 Pseudomonas sp. MWU13-2100 | reverse complement strand
AATGGTTGATGACAAGTACAAGGTGCGGGTACAGAAGCGCCTGTACGACATCATCGACCGTAACCGCGACGGCAAGATGACGGCGGAAGAACTGCAAGCGGCGATCCGTTTGCCGGCCCACGCCCAGTCGATCTCGCAGTTGATCATTCACAGTGAAAGCGAGTGGTACTACAGAGCCCCCACCTGGGACGCGCTGGATGAATTACTGGGGCATAGCGGTTCGACACCGAATTTGAATTGGTTGGCGGAGAAAGAGCGCTTCAAGCAAATCAGTTGGTGGGATGACATAGCGGAGAAGGTGGGGATTCCGACGTATGGGAAAGTGTATCACTTTCATCCGCTGGGGTTGGTGAGCAATTTTTTCAAAAAAATTGAATTAATTAATGTAAATTGTTTTCTGCAGCAATATGAGCAAGCGCATGCACTTTTTTCGCCTGGCACTACCGGCCTCAGTCAAAAATCAAAGGAAAACTTGAAAAAATTAATCATTTCTATAAACGCGTATTATGAGTCCGCTCCACAGACAGCAAATATTTATGAAGTATCTTACATGTTGGCTACGGCCAGGCATGAAACCTACCATTTTCCAACAGGGGAGTTTTTTAGTGAGCTGCCAGAAGTTGGTAGCTTTTCGTACTTTAACAAGTACGATCCGATTCTTGCAGCAACCCCAGAGCTTCGAGAGAGAGCTAGAGGAAATGGAAATACCGTAGAGGGTGACGGGTTCAAGTACAGAGGTCGTGGTTGTGTACATCTGACGTGGAAAAAACATTACCAAACGTTTACAGATCTACTATCTATTGACTTTGTTTCAAATCCAGATAGGGCAGCAAAATTTGAGCACTCTGTACCCATCATGATTCAGGGGATGACTCATGGGGTGTTTACCGGAAAAAAGCTGAGCGATTACTTCAATCAATATAAAATAGATTATTTATCGGCGAGGTATATCATAAACGGTACCGACGAGAGAGCATTGATTGCTTCTTATGCGGAAAAATTTGAAGCCGTCCTCAGGAAAACGTCTAACCTGTCTACAGAGTTTTGATCATGCTGAAAATATATATATATATGCTGCTATTTCTGGCGGTAACCTACTCAAAGATAGCGACAGGAACAATTACGCACGGAGAAAAGCCCGGAAGCATTGAGCTAACCGACAATGATCGAAAAACCATTTATGAAAATATAACTGGCGATAAAGATGGTTTTTATCGCAGTCTGATAAGCATTAATGATTCTCCCGCACTGCTTGTTCTTGGGCGGGATAGTTATTATTACACCCTGACTTCCCAGGAGGGTCAGGTGCTAATTGACTGTGCTTATTTTGATGTGCGAAATATCTATAACGGCGCCAGAGCATCTGCCGGCATATGCGGGTTAAATGTGCAGCTTAGTGAGGGCTATGATGAAATTGCGCAGAATTACTCTAATGTGTGGCGGTCGTCAATTTTTTCTTTTGGTACGGGTCCCGTATTTGAGAAAGGATTGGCGACCCATTTTCTGTTAGGAAGTATCGGGAGTGTTGATATTTATGATAGATACCCTTCAGTAGAGTCGATTGAGAATGCATCTCCCCAGAAATACATTAAAAGCCATGCTGGCTGTTTTGATTTGGGAAGTGCGGTTGGTTTTTTGGTTTTTTTAAATAAAGATAAGTCACGCCTTCAGTATCTTGATATTCTTCGATCTGTCGAGCCTATGAGATTTCAGAGGATGCGAGAGCGTGACTTGAAGCGTTTGGCTGTTAATAAGTGTGTGTAGAGGGAAGTGCTGGGTGGGTCTATGTGCTGTAATTGATGAGAAATACCAACCATGAATGTAAAGTCGCCAGCGGTATCTCGCGACAATGGCGTACTGATAGCGTTTCATGGGCATCGCTACGGTCGTGATTTGAGCTTGCTTTCGACACTATCTGAAGTAAGCGCGAGTTAGCCATGCCAGTCAGATTGGATAAAGTTCCTGCACAGGTATTGCGGCCTGCACCACTTCGACTCTGGCTTTGGCAAGGTGCGGATACAGAAGCGCCTGTACGACATCATCGACCGTAACCGCGACGGCAAGATGACGGCGGAAGAACTGCAAGCGGCGATCCGTTTGCCGGCCCACGCCCAGTCGATCTCTCAGTTGATCATTCACGGTGAAAGCGAGTGGTACTACAGAGCCCCCACCTGGGACGCGCTGGATGAATTACTGGGGCATAGCGGTTCGACACCGAATTTGAATTGGTTGGCGGAGAAAGAACGCTTCAAGCAAATCAGCTGGTGGGATGACGTAGCGGAGAAGGTGGGGATTCCGACGTATGGGAAAGTGTATCACTTTCATCCGCTGGGGTTGGTGGGAGCCTTTGGTCGTCGTCCTGCATGTATGTCTCTTCCTGAATCTATTGAGTTAGCACTTAGAGTTAGTGGAGGATATGAAGGGCGTAGCGCTCTGGATTATCATGCATTAGCAGATGACTTTGATGGCCAAGGAGCTTCATTTGGTTTGATTCAGTGGGATTTCGGGCAAGGAGCGCTTGGTCCTGTGTTGCTGAAAATGTTTAGGAAGAACAGTGCCCGCTTCGCCGATTGCTTTCCAAATGGCACAAGTTATGAAT
>NZ_JALLIX010000093.1 GCF_023242365.1 Pseudomonas sp. MWU13-2100 | reverse complement strand
TTCGCGCGGGATGAATGAGCGCTGAGTCCAGCTCTTGGTCGGTGAAGTCGGCTTTCACAGTGGGAAGCCGACGCGAGCGGTTACTGCGCGGCTGGTAACAGAAACCGCGCCAGCACCGGCAAGTGATCGGAAATCGTCAAGCTGTCGTCCTGGCGTACCCGGGCCTCGACCCGCTTTAGCTTGGAGCTGTAGAAAAAGTAATCCAGGGTCCGATCCGGCCCGCCGACGTCGGGGTCGTTCGGGTAAAACGTCAGCCATTGTTCACGGTCGATGCCGCTGGCTTCGTTGTTACTCGGGATCATCGGGTACTTGTCCCACAACAGATGCAGCTCGCTGTCCGCAGAGTAACCGCCGCGCAAGCGTGGCGGCAGGCGCAGATACTGGCCCAGCGGCAGCAGGTTGAAATCACCGCCGATCAGCCACGGAGTGCCCTGGCTCTCGAACTTGTCGAGCAATTGCAGGGTCATCTGCACTTGCCGTAGTTGAGTGTCGTTCTGGGCATAGGCCCCTAGCTGCGTATTGATCACCGCCAGTTGCCCGCCGTCGCTCAATGGCAGGTAGTTCACCAGCAGGGCCGGGCGAGGCTTGAACTGCTGTTTGAGCAGATTGCCCGAGGACAACGGCAGTTGCTGGCGCTCGGCGTGTTCGACCTGATAGCGACTCAAGGTCGCCAGCTTGCGCCCGACGCTGCCGAAAATATGCAGGTCCGGGACGAAGTCGGCTTTCCAGTCGAATGCCTGGGAGCTGCAGGGATACAGGTCCGCCAGACGCTCCTGGAGTAATTTCAACTGATCCTGGTAGGCGCTGGCCTTGGCGTTTTCGTCGATTTCCTGCAACAGCAAGATGTCCGGCTGCTCGTCGCGGATCACCCGGGTCACCTCGTCGAGGCTGAAGGCCATGTCTTCCGGGGTCGGACGTTCATCCGGGCCGCTGCCGTCGGGCAGGTCGTACCAGAACACATAGCGTTTGCCCGCCAGGTACTGGAGGTTCCAGGTCATCACCTTGAGGGCCTGGCCGGGGACCAGCACCGGTGCCTCGGCGGTGCAGCGCACGGGCAGGGTTTCCCGTTCTTCCGGGCGCCAGGTCAGGCTGTAGACCAGCAGGGCGGTCAGGCCCGCGACAATCAGCAGGCCGGCCACCAGGTAACGTAATAGACGGGTCATGGGCCTCGGTTCAGTTTTTGGCGGAATTTTCAGCGATCAGCATGTAAATTCGGAACAAGACGATGCAGCTGAACAGTTGCAGGAAACTGTGGGCGCTGTCGATGATCAGCATCAACGCCGGGTTCTGCGGTGCCGGGTAGACACTCAGGCTCAACCCTTTGAGCAACCAGAGTGGACCCATTACACACAGAATGCAGGTGAAGGTTAGCCAGAAGTGGCCGCGGCTCAAGACGAAGCTCTCCTTCATTGCCCGCAGCGGTTCGCGCCCGCGCAGTACCAGCAGGTATTCGGAGAAGGCCAGTATCACGGTCAGCCAGATGCCGGGAATGAAATACAGCGACAGGCCCAGCACGATGGCGATGGTATTGACCGCCGAGAGCAGCGCAAAGCGTGGCCACAGGCGCAGGGACATGGCCAGCAGATCGCGATTAGCTGGCGCTTCGCCACGACTGCGGGCATCGAGAAACAGGATCAGCGCCGCCGTGTACAGCGGATAGACCAGCAGCCCGGCCAGCAAGCCATAGGCCGGCGACGCATCCGGGCCCACGGCGTTGTCCAGCAGTTGCTGGAGCAGGGTCTCGAGGATCACTAGCGGCAGGCAGAGCCAGGCGATCTGGCGCAGGTTGCGCTGGAAAAAGTACAGGGAATCACGGATTACATTGAACGGGTTCATCGGTTGTCTATCGCGCAGGTTGAGGCAGAGCAACACTTTAACCGATGGCGCGGGCCGACACTCAAATGTAAACGTTAGGTAAGGACTATTGAAACTTCCGGTAACAACCCCATAACTGAGGGACGCCTGGGCCCGGTTGGGTCGGGGCGATCGATTTCTACCCGGCAATCTAATGAGGTCGCCATGAACAGCGAAGAGCAAACCCTGATCGATGGACTGTTTTCACGGTTGCAGCAAGCCGGAACGGATTCAGCCCCGCGTGACGCCCTGGCCGAGGCGCGGATCAAGGAGCACCTGACTCGCCAACCGGCTGCACCGTACTACATGACCCAGTCGATTCTGGTGCAAGAGCACGCGCTCAAGAGCCTCGACGAACAGAACAAGCAACTGCAGGCGCAGGTGCAGCAGCTGCAGGACGAGTTGCAGCAGGCCCGTGCCCAGAGCGCCGCGCCGGCGCCGAGCAGCGGTGGTTTCCTGTCGAGCATTTTTGGTGGTGGCCGCGATCCGGCCCCTGCGCCGGCGCCGAGCAATTCCGGTGGTGGCTGGCGTGAGCCCGGGCGCCCAGGGTTCAATGCGCCACCACCGCAGCAGAACTACAACGCCCAGCCCAACTATCAGCAACCTGCCTACGCCCAACCCGCGCCACAGCAGGCGGCTCCGGCGGCGCCTATCGGCAGCGGCTTCCTCGGTGGTGCGCTGAAAACAGCGGCGGGTGTGGCCGGTGGCGTGATGCTGGCGGAAGGTATCAGCAGCCTGTTCCATCACAACCAGCAGCAACCGCAGATCATCGAGGAAATCATCGAGCCGAGCCCGATGAGCAACAACGGTGGTGGTGGTTGGGGCGATGATCAGCGCATGGCCAACAACGATTCCTGGGGCAGCAATAACCAGGGTGGTTTCGCTGACACCGACCTTGATGACGACAGCTCCTCCTTTTCTGGCGACGACGATTCCTACGTCTGACCGATGAAGGAGGGTGACGCATAACCTGTGGGAGCGGAGCTTGCCCGCGAAAGCGACCTCAAGGCCGCCAAAAGC
>NZ_JALLIX010000092.1 GCF_023242365.1 Pseudomonas sp. MWU13-2100 | reverse complement strand
ACAGTCTTTCCCTTGGCATGCCATGTGCTTACTACACAGTCATGACATTTTCCGACAAACGACTGCGGCGTTATCTGCTCACAGCAGTACTGATCAAGCTAATGCTGCTGACAGTGCTGTGGTGGTTGTTCATCCGGGATTCGCGCGTCAGCGTCGACTCGAACACCATCAGTGACCGGCTTGGCGTACCCACCTCGACTCAATCGGCTCAAGGGGCAAGTAAGTGATATCAGAACAACTGGTGGATTTGTCACGGCTGCAGTTCGCGGCCACCGCGCTTTACCACTTTCTTTTTGTACCGCTTACCGTTGGCATGGTCTGGCTGCTGGTCATCATGGAAAGCGTCTATGTGATGACCGGGAACGTTATCTGGAAAGACATGACGCGCTTCTGGGGCAAGCTGTTCGGCATCAACTTCGCCCTGGGGGTGACGACGGGGATCACGCTGGAATTTCAGTTCGGTACCAACTGGGCGTATTACTCGCACTACGTCGGCGACATCTTCGGGGCGCCGCTGGCCATCGAGGGCCTGATGGCGTTCTTCCTCGAATCGACCATGATCGGTCTGTTCTTCTTCGGTTGGGATCGTCTGAAGAAAGAGCACCACTTGCTGGTCACCCTGCTGATGGCGATTGGTACCAACCTGTCGGCGTTGTGGATCCTGATTGCCAATGGCTGGATGCAGAATCCGGTGGGCTCGGAGTTCAGCTACATCACCATGCGCATGGAGATGGTCGATTTCTGGGCGGTGGTTTTCAATCCGGTGGCGCAGGCCAAGTTCGTGCACACCGTCTCGGCGGGTTACGTCACCGGCTCGATGTTTGTGCTGTCGATTTCGAGTTGGTACCTGCTCAAGAATCGCGATGTCGAGTTTGCCAAGCGTAGCTTCCGGGTGGCGGCAGCCTTCGGCCTGGCCTCGGTGCTGAGCGTGATCGTGCTGGGTGACGAGTCCGGCTACACGGTGGGTGAAGCCCAGCAAACCAAGATGGCCGCCATGGAAGCCATGTGGGAAACCAAGCCTGCGCCGGCGGGCCTGACCTTGCTGGCCAGCATCAACGAAGCCGAGTCCAAGAATAACTGGGAAGTCGAAGTGCCATGGCTGATGGGCCTGATCGGTACCCGCTCGGTCAGCAAGCAGATTCCAGGTATTCATGACATCAAGGAAAAAAACCGCGCGCGCATTCTGCGTGGCATCACCGCGGTCAATGCACTTGAAGCGCTGCGCGCGCATCGTGACGATCCGGCGGCTTTACGGCAGTTCGAAGCATATAAAGCCGACCTCGGTTTCGGCCTGCTGCTGAAAAAGTATGTCGAGGACGTCAACCAGGCCACGCCGGCCATTATCGACAAAGCCGTCAACGATACCGTACCGCGCGTGACCCCTATGTTCTGGGCATTTCGGATCATGGTGGCGCTTGGTTTTACCATGCTTATGCTCTTCGGCCTGGCCTTCTGGAGCACCTTGAAGTCGAGCTGCACACGATGCCGTTGGCTGTTGCGCTGGGCGCTGCTCATGCTGCCCGCGCCCTGGTTGTCCTGTGAACTGGGCTGGTTCGTCGCCGAATATGGTCGCCAGCCCTGGACGATTTACGGTGTGCTGCCGACCCACATGAGCGTCTCCACGCTCAGCATCAACAACCTGTATGGCTCGCTGGCCGGATTCGTCGTTTTCTACACCGTGTTGCTGGTGGTTGAAATGTTCCTGATGGTCAAGTTCGCCCGCCAGGGTCCTGGCAGCCTCGGTACCGGTCGTTATGCCCACGATGCCCATTTGAAGGAACTCCATCATGCTTGATTACGCCACCCTGAAAGTGATCTGGTGGGCGCTGGTTGGCGTACTGCTGATCGGCTTCGCCATTATGGACGGCCACGATATGGGCGTCGGCACGCTGCTGCCTTTTGTGGGCCGCAATGACCTGGAGCGGCGGGTGGTGATCAACACCGTGGGGCCGCATTGGGATGGCAACCAGGTCTGGTTCATCACCGCGGGCGGCGCGCTGTTCGCGGCCTGGCCGGTGGTCTATGCCACGGCATTCAGCGGCTTCTACTGGGCAATGATCCTGGTCCTCTGGGCGCTGTTCTTCCGCCCGGTGGGCTTCGACTATCGCAGCAAGATCCACAATGCCACCTGGCGCAGCACTTGGGATTGGGGGCTGTTTGTCGGTGGGGCGGTGCCTCCGCTGGTGTTCGGGATCGCGTTCGGCAACCTGCTGCAAGGCGTACCGTTCCACTTCAACAACTACCTGGTGTCGACGTATACCGGCAGTTTCTGGCAACTGCTGAACCCTTTTGCGCTGCTGACCGGCGTTGTGAGCAGTGCCATGATCACCTTGCAGGGCGGCACGTATCTGGCGCATCGCACGGAAGGGGCTATCCAGTCCAGGGCAATCAAGGGCGCGGTGGCGGCGGCGATCGTGCTGCTGTGCACATTCATCGTGGCGGGCATCTGGCTGCAATCGATCGATGGCTATCGCATTACCTCGGTCATCGATACCGCCGGACTGCCGGATATTCTCGGCAAGTCGGTGGTGCGCGAAGCCGGGGCCTGGATGGCCAACTATGGCCATTATCCTGTGCTGTGGCTGCTCCCCGCGCTGGGCTTGGCGGGGGCAGCAGGTGCCGCCATGCTGTTGATAATGCGTCATACCCTTTCGGCGTTTGTCGCCTCATCGCTCGCGGTGATCGGCGTCATCAGTACCGCCGGTGTCTCAATGTTTCCGTTCGTCATGCCATCTTCCACGGTGCCTGCCGCAAGCCTTACCGTGTGGGATAGCGTTTCCAGTCATCTGAGCCTGGCGATCATGTTCTGGGCCGTATTGATCTTCATGCCGTTGATCGTGATTTACACCTCGTGGGCCTATCGTGTCATGCGCGGCAAGGTCACCGTCGCACAGATCGAAGCCAACGAACATTCAGCCTACTAGAACCGGCAGAGGAGCAAACAACATGTGGTATTTCGCCTGGATGCTGGGAGTCGGTTTTGCATTGCTGCTGGCGATATTGAATGCGATGTGGGGCGAGAATGAAGCGGGCCGAGCCCTGAACAACAGTGACGAGGCGCAACCATGATACCGCGGCTCGCTGACGCCGAACCCGCCTCTCGAATTCATTGGCTGAGTTTGCTTGTCGCTGTCGCGATCATGTTGACCTGCACGTTCTATCCGCTCGTCATGGCCGCTCCCGATGGGGCCGTTGACCATGTTCTGGCGATGGCACTGTTCACGGCCATGAGCGCGGCCTTTGTGAGAGGCGTGGGTTTTGTGCCGCAAATGCTGGTCTGGCGTTGGCTGTTCTCGGGCTGGACCTGCTTTGTAGCGCTTGCGATCGCCGGCTGGGTAAAGTTCCTGCATTGAG
>NZ_JALLIX010000091.1 GCF_023242365.1 Pseudomonas sp. MWU13-2100 | reverse complement strand
GGTTCGCCAAAGGCCCGGCGACTGTAGGCAAAAGGCCCGCCGGCATGGGGAATTGCGCTGGTCAGTTCGGTGAAGCTGAAGATGAAGCAGGTGTACATGGTCGCCACCAGCAAGGTGGTGACGAGAAAGCCCAGGGTACCGGCGGTGCCCCAGCCATAGCTCCAGCCGAAGTATTCGCCGGAGATCACCAGACCCACGGCAATGCCCCACAGGTGCAGCGTGCCCAGCGTGGGCTTGAGTTGTGTGTTCATACGTTTCTCCCTGAACGGTTTGGATACGGCTCGGCTCAGGGGATTGCAGTGGACGTGCCAGCCTCCAGGATCGCGTCGTTATCTGCGAGAATCTGTCGTGTCGAGGACGTTTCGCCGATGTTCGCCTGGATTTCGACTTGCTTTGGTGCGAGCTCGGGCATTTATGGCGCATCGGGACTAGATTTACCGATCACCGGGTCCCGGTCCGCCCCGGGTTCCGCTACAATGCGCGCCGATTTCGACTTGCCAGAGAGCCCGCCCATGTCCGCCTGCCAGACGCCTATCATCGTCGCCCTGGATTTCCCCTCCCGTGACGCCGCCCTGAAGCTGGCCGATCAACTGGACCCGAAGCTGTGTCGGGTCAAGGTCGGCAAGGAACTGTTCACCAGTTGCGCGGCGGAGATTGTCGGCACCTTGCGTGACAAGGGCTTCGAGGTGTTCCTCGACCTGAAATTCCACGATATCCCCAACACCACGGCCATGGCGGTCAGGGCGGCGGCTGAGATGGGTGTGTGGATGGTCAACGTGCATTGCTCCGGCGGCCTGCGCATGATGGCCGCGTGTCGTGAGGTGCTGGATCAGCGCAGCGGCCCGCAGCCGTTGTTGATCGGTGTGACCGTGCTGACCAGCATGGAGCGCGAGGACCTGGCCGGTATCGGCCTGGATGTCGACCCCCAGGTGCAGGTATTGCGTCTGGCGGCCTTGGCGGAGAAGGCCGGGATGGATGGCCTGGTGTGCTCGGCCCTGGAAGCCACGGCGCTCAAGAGTGCCCATCCGGGTTTGCAACTGGTGACCCCGGGGATTCGTCCGGCGGGCAGCGCCCAGGATGATCAGCGCCGTATCCTGACCCCACGCCAGGCCTTGGATGCGGGGTCCGATTACCTGGTGATCGGTCGCCCGATCAGCCAGGCCGCCGATCCGGCCCGGGCGCTGGCGGCGGTAGTGGCCGAACTGGCCTGATAAGGGGCTTGTCGCGAGTCATCGGCAGATGCCCGATGACTCGCGATACGCGCTAGCTGGGAACGCCTCGATTCAAACCTTCAACACCAGTTTGCCGAAATTCTCCCCGCTGAACAGCTTCATCAGTGTCTCCGGAAAGGTCTCCAGGCCTTCGACGATATCTTCCTTGCTCTTGAGCTGGCCCTTGGCGATCCAGCCGGCCATTTCCTGCCCGGCGGCGGCGAAGCGACTGGCATAATCCATCACCACGAAGCCTTCCATGCGCGCACGATTGACCAGCAGCGCCAGGTAATTGGCCGGGCCTTTCACCGCTTCCTTGTTGTTGTACTGGCTGATAGCACCGCAGATCACCACGCGGGCCTTGAAGTTCAGGCGGGTCAGCACCGCGTCGAGAATATCGCCGCCGACGTTGTCGAAATACACGTCCACGCCTTTCGGACATTCGCGTTTCAGGCCGGCGCCAACGTCTTCGCTCTTGTAGTCGATGGCTCCGTCAAAGCCCAGTTCGTTGATCAGAAACTGGCACTTCTCGGCCCCCCCGGCAATCCCGACTACCCGGCATCCCTTGAGCTTGGCAATCTGCCCGGCAATGCTGCCGACCGCGCCGGCGGCCCCGGAGATCACCACGGTTTCGCCGTCTTTCGGCGCACCGACATCCAGCAGCGCGAAGTAGGCGGTCATGCCGGTCATGCCTAGCGCGGACAGGTAGCGCGGCAGCGGCGCCAGTTTCGGGTCGACCTTGTAGAAGCCTTTCGGTTCACCGAGGAAGTAATCCTGTACCCCCAGGGCACCGTTGACATAGTCGCCGACGGCAAAGCCCGGATGGTTGGACGCCACGACTTTTCCGACGCCCAAGGCGCGCATCACCTCGCCAATACCCACTGGCGGGATGTAGGACTTGCCCTCATTCATCCAGCCGCGCATGGCCGGGTCCAGGGACAGGTATTCGTTCTTGACCAGGATCTGGCCTGTTCCTGGTTCGCCCACCGGCACTTGCTGGTAGGTGAAGGTCTCGCGGGTCGCGGGCCCGATCGGGCGCTTGGCCAGCAGGAATTGGCGATTGTTCTGGGTGGTCATGGCAGGCACTCGAAGCTCAATGAAGTCTTGTTGATAGACCCTCATCGAGCAGACGGCAAGTTTTGCCGATGAGGCGAATAGGGCGCGATCCACTTCAATGATGAAAGGTCGCAGGTACTTATCACTGCAATGCATAAGTCATTAACCGGGCTTCTGATAGTGCTGCCGCGACGGCCGCTGTGCTGGCTAGACTGAGGGCACAGCAGCCCTTTCGTATCGCATTGAGGACATAACCATGAGCATGACATTTTCCGGCCAGGTAGCCCTGGTGACCGGCGCGGCGGCCGGCATTGGCCGTGCAACCGCCCAGGCGTTTGCCGCCGAAGGCCTGAAGGTGGTCGTTGCCGACCTCGACGTTGCCGGTGGTGAAGGCACGGTCGAGCTGATCCGTGTCGCTGGTGGCGACGCCGTGTTCGTGCGTTGCAATGTCACTCTGGAAACCGATGTGCAGAACCTCATGGCACAGGCCGTGGATGCCTACGGGCGGGTTGACTACGCCTTCAACAACGCCGGTATCGAGATCGAGAAAGGCAAGCTGGCCGACGGCACCCTGGACGAGTTCGACGCGATCATGGGGGTCAATGTCAAAGGCGTCTGGCTGTGCATGAAGTATCAGTTGCCGCTGATGCTGGCCCAGGGCGGCGGCGCGATTGTCAACACCGCCTCGGTGGCTGGCCTGGGCGCGGCACCGAAGATGAGTATCTACGCGGCCTCCAAGCACGCCGTCATCGGTCTGACCAAGTCGGCGGCCATTGAGTACGCAAAGAAGAAAATCCGCGTCAATGCCGTCTGCCCGGCGGTGATCGATACCGATATGTTCCGTCGTGCCTATGAGGCCGATCCGAAGAAAGCCGAGTTCGCTGCGGCCATGCATCCGGTCGGGCGCATCGGCAAGGTCGAGGAGATCGCCAGTGCGGTGCTTTATCTGTGCAGTGACGGTGCGGCTTTCACCACGGGTCATGCCCTGGCCGTGGACGGCGGAGCCACCGCAATTTGAGCTGTCGCTCGCTTCGTTGGGGGGCGTAGCCCTTATGCAAGGAACCCGCCTAAT
>NZ_JALLIX010000090.1 GCF_023242365.1 Pseudomonas sp. MWU13-2100 | reverse complement strand
TCTGCCCAGACCCACCAATTTTGTGTGGGAAAAGCCTGTAGAAATACGGGGCCATAGCTCAGCTGGGAGAGCGCCTGCCTTGCACGCAGGAGGTCAACGGTTCGATCCCGTTTGGCTCCACCACTTACTGCTGTTTTGCTGTTTCTTGTTGTTAGAGCTTAGAAATGAGCATTCCATCACTGCGATGGTGAATGTTGATTTCTAGTCTTTGATTAGATCGTTCTTTAAAAATTTGGGTATGTGATAGAAAGATAGACTGGACGTTACTTTCACTGGTAACGGCTCAGGCTAAGGTAAAATTTGTGAGTGACTCTTAAGAGTTTTGCGAATTTTCGGCGAATGTCGTCTTCACAGTATAACCAGATTGCTTGGGGTTATATGGTCAAGTGAAGAAGCGCATACGGTGGATGCCTTGGCAGTCAGAGGCGATGAAAGACGTGGTAGCCTGCGAAAAGCTTCGGGGAGTCGGCAAACAGACTTTGATCCGGAGATGTCTGAATGGGGGAACCCAGCCATCATAAGATGGTTATCTTGTACTGAATACATAGGTGCAAGAGGCGAACCAGGGGAACTGAAACATCTAAGTACCCTGAGGAAAAGAAATCAACCGAGATTCCCTTAGTAGTGGCGAGCGAACGGGGACCAGCCCTTAAGTGGCTTTGAGATTAGCGGAACGCTCTGGAAAGTGCGGCCATAGTGGGTGATAGCCCTGTACGCGAAAATCTCTTGGTCATGAAATCGAGTAGGACGGGGCACGAGAAACCTTGTCTGAATATGGGGGGACCATCCTCCAAGGCTAAATACTACTGACTGACCGATAGTGAACTAGTACCGTGAGGGAAAGGCGAAAAGAACCCCGGAGAGGGGAGTGAAATAGATCCTGAAACCGTATGCGTACAAGCAGTGGGAGCCCACGTTGTTGGGTGACTGCGTACCTTTTGTATAATGGGTCAGCGACTTATTTTCAGTGGCGAGCTTAACCGAATAGGGGAGGCGTAGCGAAAGCGAGTCTTAATAGGGCGTCTAGTCGCTGGGAATAGACCCGAAACCGGGCGATCTATCCATGGGCAGGTTGAAGGTTGGGTAACACTAACTGGAGGACCGAACCGACTACCGTTGAAAAGTTAGCGGATGACCTGTGGATCGGAGTGAAAGGCTAATCAAGCTCGGAGATAGCTGGTTCTCCTCGAAAGCTATTTAGGTAGCGCCTCATGTATCACTGTAGGGGGTAGAGCACTGTTTCGGCTAGGGGGTCATCCCGACTTACCAAACCGATGCAAACTCCGAATACCTACAAGTGCCGAGCATGGGAGACACACGGCGGGTGCTAACGTCCGTCGTGAAAAGGGAAACAACCCAGACCGTCAGCTAAGGTCCCAAAGTCATGGTTAAGTGGGAAACGATGTGGGAAGGCTTAGACAGCTAGGAGGTTGGCTTAGAAGCAGCCACCCTTTAAAGAAAGCGTAATAGCTCACTAGTCGAGTCGGCCTGCGCGGAAGATGTAACGGGGCTCAAACCATGCACCGAAGCTACGGGTATCACTTAGGTGATGCGGTAGAGGAGCGTTCTGTAAGCCTGTGAAGGTGAGTTGAGAAGCTTGCTGGAGGTATCAGAAGTGCGAATGCTGACATGAGTAACGACAATGGGTGTGAAAAACACCCACGCCGAAAGACCAAGGTTTCCTGCGCAACGTTAATCGACGCAGGGTTAGTCGGTCCCTAAGGCGAGGCTGAAAAGCGTAGTCGATGGAAAACAGGTTAATATTCCTGTACTTCTGGTTATTGCGATGGAGGGACGGAGAAGGCTAGGCCAGCTTGGCGTTGGTTGTCCAAGTTTAAGGTGGTAGGCTGAAATCTTAGGTAAATCCGGGATTTCAAGGCCGAGAGCTGATGACGAGTTGTCTTTTAGATGACGAAGTGGTTGATGCCATGCTTCCAAGAAAAGCTTCTAAGCTTCAGGTAACCAGGAACCGTACCCCAAACCGACACAGGTGGTTGGGTAGAGAATACCAAGGCGCTTGAGAGAACTCGGGTGAAGGAACTAGGCAAAATGGCACCGTAACTTCGGGAGAAGGTGCGCCGGTGAGGGTGAAGGACTTGCTCCGTAAGCCCATGCCGGTCGAAGATACCAGGCCGCTGCGACTGTTTATTAAAAACACAGCACTCTGCAAACACGAAAGTGGACGTATAGGGTGTGACGCCTGCCCGGTGCCGGAAGGTTAATTGATGGGGTTAGCTAACGCGAAGCTCTTGATCGAAGCCCCGGTAAACGGCGGCCGTAACTATAACGGTCCTAAGGTAGCGAAATTCCTTGTCGGGTAAGTTCCGACCTGCACGAATGGCGTAACGATGGCGGCGCTGTCTCCACCCGAGACTCAGTGAAATTGAAATCGCTGTGAAGATGCAGTGTATCCGCGGCTAGACGGAAAGACCCCGTGAACCTTTACTATAGCTTTGCACTGGACTTTGAATTTGCTTGTGTAGGATAGGTGGGAGGCTTTGAAGCGTGGACGCCAGTTCGCGTGGAGCCAACCTTGAAATACCACCCTGGCAACTTTGAGGTTCTAACTCAGGTCCGTTATCCGGATCGAGGACAGTGTATGGTGGGTAGTTTGACTGGGGCGGTCTCCTCCTAAAGAGTAACGGAGGAGTACGAAGGTGCGCTCAGACCGGTCGGAAATCGGTCGTAGAGTATAAAGGCAAAAGCGCGCTTGACTGCGAGACAGACACGTCGAGCAGGTACGAAAGTAGGTCTTAGTGATCCGGTGGTTCTGTATGGAAGGGCCATCGCTCAACGGATAAAAGGTACTCCGGGGATAACAGGCTGATACCGCCCAAGAGTTCATATCGACGGCGGTGTTTGGCACCTCGATGTCGGCTCATCACATCCTGGGGCTGAAGCCGGTCCCAAGGGTATGGCTGTTCGCCATTTAAAGTGGTACGCGAGCTGGGTTTAGAACGTCGTGAGACAGTTCGGTCCCTATCTGCCGTGGACGTTTGAGATTTGAGAGGGGCTGCTCCTAGTACGAGAGGACCGGAGTGGACGAACCTCTGGTGTTCCGGTTGTCACGCCAGTGGCATTGCCGGGTAGCTATGTTCGGGAAAGATAACCGCTGAAAGCATCTAAGCGGGAAACTTGCCTCAAGATGAGATCTCACTGGAACCTTGAGTTCCCTGAAGGGCCGTCGAAGACTACGACGTTGATAGGCAGGGTGTGTAAGCGCTGTGAGGCGTTGAGCTAACCTGTACTAATTGCCCGTGAGGCTTGACCATATAACACCCAAGCAATTTGCTTGCTTCGAGCTGAAAAGCGAAAGAGCGCCAGATTGCGGTGTGTGAAGACGAAACGAACCGAAAGTTTGCGACTCACAAAACACCAAGCTGTCACATACCCATTTGCTGGAGCGTGATCTTGCAAGAGAAAACGAGCCGGCTACCGAATTTCTTGACGACCATAGAGCATTGGAACCACCTGATCCCATCCCGAACTCAGTAGTGAAACGATGCATCGCCGATGGTAGTGTGGGGTTTCCCCATGTGAGAGTAGGTC
>NZ_JALLIX010000009.1 GCF_023242365.1 Pseudomonas sp. MWU13-2100 | reverse complement strand
AAAAAAAAGGCCACTGCAAACGCAGTGGCCAAGGGAAGACGTTCGATCAAGGAGTGAATCCAACGTCGGCAATCAGTGGATGGGCGCCATATTAACGGCCTGGCGCCCGGCTGAAAAAGCCCGCTTTGCGACAATCACCGTTACCGCTGGGGTAACAGTCGCTTTTCCAGTCGCTGCGTCCGCGGTCACCCCAGGCAACCCTCCATCCATGTGCGCTATGACAGGTTATCCATGGGTTCGATGGTTCGCTGCAAACCGCGCCCTGAGCATGCATTCATCCTTTCGAGGTACAACACGAATACCTCCTTGGTGCGCTTATCGCTCCCGTTGGCGGTGAGTAGGGTGAAGCCTTCTGTCACACACCGGGGAAGACGCATGACAAAAACAACAATGCGCGCCATCTTCACGCCGCAGGCTCTGGCCATCGCGGTTGCCATGGGCGCCAGTGCGCAGGCGCACGCGGTTTCGTTCAATATCGGGGAAATCGAAGGCAAGTTCGACTCATCCCTGTCGGCTGGCGTGAGCTGGGGCCTGCGCGATGCCGACAAAAGCCTGGTGGGGGTGCCCAACGGCGGTACCGGCCAGGCCTCCACCGGTGATGACGGACGCTTGAACTACAAGAAGGGCGAAGCCTTCTCGAAGATCATCAAGGGCATTCACGACCTGGAATTGAAGTACGGCGACACCGGCGTCTTCGTCCGCGGCAAGTACTGGTACGACTTTGCGACCGCCGATGGCGGCCAGGACTTCAAGGACATCAGCGATCATCATCGCGATGAAGGGGCACGCTCTTCGGGTGCGCAAATCCTCGACGCCTTCGTCTACCACAACTACTCCATCGCCGACCTGCCGGGCACCGTACGTCTGGGCAAGCAGGTGGTCAGTTGGGGTGAAAGCACCTTCATCGGCAACTCGATCAACAGCATCAACCCGATCGACGTCTCGGCCTTCCGTCGGCCGGGTGCCGAGATCAAGGAAGGCCTGATCCCGGTCAACATGTTCTTCGCCTCCCAGAGCCTGACCGATCAACTGACGGTCGAAGGGTTCTACCAGTTGAACTGGGAGAACACCGTTGTCGACAACTGCGGGACCTTCTTCGGCAACGATGTGGTGCAACACGGTTGCAACAACAACTACACCGTCGGCAGCCCGGCAATCGCGCCGTTGCAACCGCTGGCCGCGGCGTTCGGCCAGGGCTTTCAGGTCACCCCGGAAGGTGTCGTGGTGCAGCGCGGCGATGACCGCGATGCCCGTGATGGCGGCCAATGGGGCATGGCCTTGCGCTGGCTGGGCAGCGATACCGAGTACGGCCTGTATTTCATGAACTACCACAGCCGTACCCCGACCGTCGGCACCACCACCGCCAGTGCCAGCACCATCACGGCGCTGGGCAGCATCCTGCCGCTGGCCCCGGCCGCCTTCCGTAGCGGCCTGGCGCAAAGCATCATGCTGGGACGCGGCCAGTACTACCTTGAGTATCCGGAAGATATCCGGCTCTACGGCGCCAGCTTCTCGACCACCCTGCCGACCGGCACCGCCTGGAGTGGCGAGATCAGCTATCGTCCCAACGCTCCGGTGCAGCTCAACACCACCGACCTGACCCTGGCGCTGGTCAACCCGATTGCCGGTGGCGCCGCCTCGCCGATCCAGACCAGCCCCGGTTCGGACAATTCCGGCTACCGCCGCAAGGAAATCACCCAGGTACAGACTACCTTCACGCAGTTCTTCGACCAGGTCCTCGGTGCCGAGCGCCTGACGTTGGTGGGCGAGGCGGGGATGACCTATGTCGGCGGCCTGGAAACCAAGGACAAGCTGCGTTACGGGCGTGACTCGGTCTACGGCGCCTATGGCTACCAGGGTGATACCAGCGGTTTCGTCACCGCGACCTCCTGGGGCTATCGTGCCCGGGCGATCCTCGACTACAGCAACGTGTTCGCCGGGATCAACCTCAAGCCCAACGTGTCCTGGTCCCATGACGTCAAGGGTTACGGCCCCAACGGCCTGTTCAACCAGGGGGCCAAGGCGGTCAGCATCGGTGTGGACGCCGACTACCGCAACACCTACACCGCGAGCCTCAGCTACACCGACTTTTTCGGTGGTAACTACAACACCCTGATTGACCGTGACTTCGTGGCGCTCAGCGTCGGCGCGAACTTCTGATCCAGGCTTGAGAAGGACAATTTTATGCGCAAGATGATTTTGCAATGCGGCGCCCTGGCCCTGAGCCTGCTGGCCACCAACGTAATGGCGGCGGTTTCCCCGCAGGAAGCGGCCCAGCTCGGTACCACCCTGACCGCCATCGGCGCGGAAAAGGCCGGCAATGCCGACGGCACGATACCGCCCTACACCGGCGGTATCCCGAAAAACGCCGGTGCGGTGGATAGCAAAGGTTTCCTGGCCGACCCGTTCGCCAACGAAAAACCGTTGTTCGTTATCACCGCGGCCACCGCCGACCAGTACAAGGCCAAGCTCTCCGAAGGCCAACTGGCGATGTTCAAGCGTTATCCACAGACCTACAGGATCCCGGTCTACCCGACGCACCGCACCGTGGTCCTGCCGGATGCGGTTCTGGAGGCGGCCAAGCGCAGCGCCCTGAATGTCACGACGATCAACGACGGTAACGGCCTGGCGAACTTCACCGGCAACCGCTATTACGCCTTCCCGATTCCGAAGACCGGCGTGGAAGTGCTGTGGAACCACATCACCCGTTACCACGGCGGCAACCTGCGCCGCACGATCACCCAGGCCACGCCGCAGACCGACGGTTCCTTCACCCCGATCACCTTCGAGGAAGAAGCCGCCGTACCATCGGAAATTCCCGACCTGTCGCCGGACAAGGGCGCCAACGTGCTGACCTTCTTCAAACAGGAAGTCACCGCGCCGGCGCGCCTGGCCGGCAACGTGCTGCTGGTCCACGAGACTCTCGATCAGGTGAAGGAACCGCGCCTGGCCTGGATCTATAACGCCGGCCAGCGCCGTGTGCGCCGCGCCCCACAAGTCGCCTATGACGGCCCGGGTACCGCCGCCGATGGCCTGCGCACCTCGGACAACTTCGACATGTTCTCCGGCGCGCCGGACCGCTATGACTGGAAACTGATCGGCAAGAAGGAGATGTACATCCCCTACAACAGCTACAAGCTGGACTCGCCGACCCTCAAGTACACCGACATCATCAAGGCCGGTCATATCAACCAGGACCTGACCCGCTACGAGTTGCACCGGGTCTGGGAGATCGAGGGCACGGTCAAGCCGAGCGAGCGGCATATCTATGCCAAGCGCCACATGTACCTCGACGAAGACAGCTGGCAGGTCGCGCTGGTGGATCACTACGACGGCCGTGGTCAACTGTGGCGGGTAGCCGAAGGCCATGCGCAGTTCTACTACGACCACCAGGTGCCGGCTTATACCGTTGAAACGCTGTATGACCTGATTGCCGGGCGCTACATCGCCCTGGGCATGAAGAACGAAGAGAAGCACAGCTTCCAGTTCGGTTTTGTCGGCAAGGCGGCGGATTACACGCCGGCGGCGCTGCGGGCGAGCGGGGTGCGTTAAACCGCCCTCATCCTGTGGGAGCAGAGCTTGCTCGCGAAGAGGTCCTTGGGGCCGCTGAAAGCTTCGCGGCGATCCGGCAAGCCCTGCTCCTACAGGTTCCGTGGCGTTTTCAAGAATCCATTCACTGGCCCCTCGGGGCCTGTTTTTTATGGGCGGCGATAAGTTTCCTGAATATTTGTTCATTTCCAGGCGCGAACAGGGCTAGGGTGATCGGATAAAATCAAGAAAGGCCGCCGCAATGACCGCCATGACCCCGCGTCTGGACCGTCCCGGGTTCCTGCCTCGTTTATCCTCCCGCCATTTGCCGCGTCCGCGGCTAAGCAGCCCCTTGATCGAATCCCAGGCTCGCGTCCGCCTGCTCTGCGCGCCCGCCGGCAGCGGCAAGAGCGCCTTGCTCGCCGAATGCCTGCTGCAAGCCCCGCCCAGCTGTGGCGTATGCTGGCTGCCGTTGTCCGGGGCGAGCCTCACGAGCGAGGCCTTTTGCACGGCCCTGGCCCAGGCGTTGGGGCTGGACGAACCCCAGGACGAATCGAGCCTGTTGGCGCGGCTGGCGCGCTGGACCACGCCTACCTGGATTTTTCTCGACGACTATTGCCGGTTGCCCAACCCGGCGCTGGATCAACTGCTCGATCGCTTGCTGGCGGCCAGCAGTCCGGTTCTCAGCTGGTGGCTGGGCGTGCGGCGGCGCCCCCACTGCAACTGGCCGCGCCTGTTGCTCGAAGGCGAACTCTATGAAGTCGAGGGCCCGAGCCTGGCGTTCGAGCGCGGCGAAATCGAACGCTTGGTGAGCCACCCGTCGATCACCCTGACCCCGCAGTGCCTTGACCGGATGAGCCAGTACACCGCCGGTTGGTGCGCCGGGGTGCGGGTCGCCATGCTCGAGGCGCCGGCCTGGATCGCCAACCTTCCCGACGCCGGGTCGCGACGTTCGGCGACCCTGCTCGACTACCTGCAACATGAACTGTTCGATGCCCTGGCGCCGGAGCTGGCCGAGGCCTGGCGCGTGCTGGTGCATCTGCCACGTTTCAATGCCGACCTCTGCGAGCACCTGTTCGGCGCCGGGGAGGGCGCCCAGTGGATGCGTACCCTGCAGGAGCTGGGCTGTTTTATCGAACCCTGGGAAGACTCTTCGGAATGGCTGCGGGTGTTCGCCCCGCTGGCCCTGCTGCTGCGCGACGAACCCTGGCCGGCCGGGCGTTCCTGGCATCGCCGCGCCTGCCAGTGGTTCAGTGCCCGTGGCGACTGGCAGGCGGCGGTGGAACAGGCCCTGGCCGCCGAAGAGTTCGAAGTCGCCGCCAGCCTGTTGCACAACTTCACCTTCGATTACTTGTTCCAGGAGCAGAACGTGGCGCTGCTGTTGCGCCTGCACGAGCAACAAGCGGACGACCTGATGTTCGGCACGCCGCACCTGGTGGGCTTGATCACCACCGCGTTGCTGTTCGCCGGGCGTTTCGACGAGGCGGCCCACAGCATTGAGCAGATGGCGCGTTTCTCGCCGCAACCCTCGGCGGCGGCACAGCGACAGCTGGTGGCGCGCTGGCAGGCCCAGCAGGGCTGGTTGCTGCATCTGCAAGGGCAGGCGCAACAGGCGCGCGGGCATTTCCTCGAGGCGTTGCAGGAGCTGCCGGCGGCGGCCTGGCCGGCGCGGTTGTTCTGTCTGTCGGGGCTGACCCAGCAGGCGCTGCTCGAGGGCGAGTTGGAGCAGGCCCACGCCTTGAGCCGCGACGCCCTGTGCCTGGCGCGGGCACAAGGCTCGCTGCTGTTCGAGGCGCTGCTGGAACTTGACCATGCGCAGTTGCTGGAACAGCGTGGCGCCCTGCACCGCAGTGAGAGCCTGCTGGACAACATGCACGCCTTGTTATCGGCCAAGCGCCATCTGGCCGGGCCGCTGCTCGGGCGGATCGCCTTGCGCCAGGGACGGATCGCCCTGCGCCAGGGCCGCGATCAACAGGCGGCCGGGTATTTTCAGACAGGTCTGGATGAGTGCTTGCGCAGCCAGGATAAACAGGCCTTGTACGGCTTTCTCGGGCTGGCCTTGCTGGATGCCAACCACGGCGACTACGCCAAGGCGTTTGTGCGCCTGCGCGATGCCGAACGCCTGATGCAGCAACGGCATATTCCGGACGTGGTGTATCGCGCGGTACTGCTGATGGTCAGTTGCCATTTCTGGTTGCAGCAGGGGCGCCCGGAGCTGGCGGAAGAGGCGCTGACCCGGGTGTTGCGTCACTACAGCGGTGTGAGTGGGGTGCAGGCGCCGCCGGCGACGCTGGAGTTGATTCCGCGTCTTGAGTACCTGTTGGTGCTGGCGCAGGTTTATCTACACAAGGCCCAGACTCCCTTGGAAGCACTGGCGCTGTTGCTTGAGCAGGCCCAACGCCGGGGCATGCAGGGGATGGAAACCGAACTGCGCCTGGCGCTGGCGGAAGTGGCGTTCCTGCAGGGGCGAACGGCGTTGGCCAAGAGTCATCTGGAGGAGGGGCTGGCGCTGGTCAGCCGTTGCAACCTGCAACAGGCCTTGCGTGAGCTGCGCCTGCGCCAGCCGGGGATGCTGGGGCGCCTGGGGTTCGAGGAGGCGTTGATCGCCACGGGTGACAATCCGTTGAGCCAGCGTGAGCTGGAAGTGCTCAAGCTGATTGCCCTGGGCAGCTCCAATCTGCAGATCGCCGACCAGTTGTTTATTTCATTGCACACGGTGAAAACCCATGCGCGGCGGATTCACAGCAAGCTGGGGGTGGAGCGGCGGACCCAGGCGGTGGCCAAGGCCAAGGCCCTGGGGCTGATGGGGTAATTCCGCTGGAGAGGTAATCCCTGTGGCGAGCGGGCTTGCCCGCGCTGGGCAGCGAAGCGGCCCTGAAGTCAGCGACTTCATTGTGTCAGGCAGAGCGCATTCACAGGGTTTGCGACTGCTTCGCAGCTGAGCGCGGCGGTGCGGCGTTCCGACAAGCCCGCTCGCCACAAGAGGTATTTTCAGTCCTGCGGTTGATAACCCATCCGCCAACTGACTGCCTCGCTCGCCGCCAGCAAGCGCTTGGCCGCCGGGCCGTCTTCATCGGCGTGGAACAACGAGGTCGGCCCCACCACCGTGAGCACCGCCACCACCTGGCCCAGGGCATTGAACACCGGCGCCGACAGGGCATCGACCCCCGGCATCAGCAGGCCATGGACGAAATGCAGTCCGCGGCGGCGGATCTGTTCGCAAGTCGCGGCATACGCGGCGGCATCCGCCAGCGGGTGCGGCTGGCCGGCCTTGAGTTCGGCTTCGCGCAGCTCGACCGTTTCCCGATCCGGCAGGAAGGCATTGAACACCAGCCCGGTGGACGAACTGAGCAACGGCAGCACCGACCCCAACTGCGTCACCACCGTCACCGCGCGCACCGCCGGTTCGATATGCACCACGGTCGCGCCATGGTTGCCCCATACCGCGAGGAAGCAGCTTTCATTCAGGTCGTCGCGCAGTTCCGCCAACGGCATGGCCGCCACGTGCAGTACCTCCATGCTGTTCAGCGCCGCGAGGCCGACCCGCAGCGCTTCGCGACCCAGGCCATAGTGGTTGGTCGCCGGGTTCTGCTCGGCGAAGCCGCTGGCGATCAAGGCCTGCAAATAACGGTGGACCTTGCTCGCCGGCATCTGCACATGCTCGGCCAGGCGTGATAGCGAGGTGCTGGGCGACAGTTCCGCCAGTGCCTTGAGGATGTCGGTACCGACCTCCGCCGAGCGGACTTTCTGTTTACCGTTGCTGTCGCTGGTAGGGCGCGGCTTTTCCATGGAGGCAATGTAATCCCGGGACGAATGGGCGTCTTTATAGCTTGACGGGCACCGTCAATCAAATTACGTTCTGCATAATCAAGTTACGTAATGCATAATTTCGTCCCCATAAAAATAAACCGACCCGTGCTGCACGCTCTTCGAATCAGCAGGCAGCCCCAGGTCCACTCCCTCCAGGAGGCTCCATGAACCCCGATTCCACGGTGCTGGCCTATCAGTCCGGCTTCGGTAACGAATTCAGCAGCGAGGCCCTGCCCGGCGCACTGCCGGTTGGTCAGAACTCCCCACAGAAAGCGCCGTATGGCCTGTATGCCGAGCTGTTTTCCGGTACGGCCTTCACCATGACCCGCAGCGAAGCACGGCGCACCTGGATGTATCGCATCCAGCCGTCGGCCCGGCACCCGGCGTTCGTCAAGCTGGAGCGGCAGTTGGCTGGCGGGCCGCTGGGTTCGGTGACCCCCAATCGCCTGCGCTGGAACCCGCTGGAGATCCCGGGCGAGCCCACGGATTTCCTCGACGGCCTGGTGAGCATGGCGGCCAACTCTGCGGCGGACAAACCGGCCGGCATCAGCCTCTACAGCTACCGCGCCAACCGCTCCATGGAGCGGGTGTTCTTCAATGCCGACGGTGAATGGCTGCTGGTCCCGGAACAGGGGCGGCTGCGCCTCGTCACCGAGCTGGGCGTGCTGGAGATCGAACCGCTGGAAATCGCGGTCCTGCCCCGTGGCTTGAAATTCCGCATCGAACTGCTCGATTCGCAGGCCCGTGGCTACCTCGCCGAAAACCATGGCGCGCCACTGCGCCTGCCGGACCTCGGGCCGATCGGCAGCAACGGCCTGGCCAACCCGCGGGACTTCCTGGCCCCGGTCGCCCATTACGAAGACCTGCGGCAACCGACCACCCTGGTGCAGAAATTCCTCGGCGAACTCTGGGGCTGCGAGCTCGATCATTCGCCGCTCAATGTGGTCGCCTGGCACGGCAACAATGTGCCGTACAAATACGACCTGCGCCGTTTCAACACCCTTGGCACGGTCAGCTTCGATCACCCGGACCCGTCGATTTTCACCGTGCTGACATCACCCACCAGCGTGCCGGGCATGGCCAACCTCGACTTCGTGATCTTCCCGCCGCGCTGGATGGTGGCCGAGAACACCTTCCGTCCGCCGTGGTTCCATCGCAACCTGATGAACGAGTTCATGGGCCTGATCGTGGGCGCCTACGACGCCAAGGCCGAAGGCTTCCTGCCTGGCGGCGCGTCGCTGCACAGCTGCATGAGCGCCCACGGCCCGGACGGTGAAACCTGCACCCGGGCGATTGCCGCCGAGCTGGCGCCGAGCAAGATCGACAACACCATGGCCTTCATGTTCGAGACCAGCCAGGTGCTACGTCCGAGCCGTTTCGCCCTTGACTGCCCGCAGCTGCAAAGCAACTACGATAACTGCTGGGCCACCTTGCCCGTCACTTTCAACCCGAATCGGAGATAACCCATGAGTCTGCCAACCATCCTTCGCAGTTGGGTTGCGTCCGCCAACGGACATACCGATTTCCCGCTGCAGAACCTGCCGCTGGGGGTGTTCAGCCACCAGGGCTCGACCCCGCGCAGTGGCGTGGCGATTGGCGAGCAGATCTTCGACCTGGAAGCGGCGCTGGAACTTGGCTTGTTCGACGGCGAGGCCAAGGTCGCGGTCGAAGCAACCCGTGGCGGCCAGTTGAATGCCTTTTTCGAACTCGGTTCCGCGGCCCGCGTGGCCTTGCGCGCGCGCCTGCTGGAACTGCTCGGCGAAGGCAGCAGCCTGCGCGGCAAGATCGAAGCCCAAGGCGCGAAGCTGCTGCACCTGGCCGCCGATTGCCAGATGCACCTGCCGGCCAGGATCGGTGATTACACCGACTTTTACGTCGGCATCGAGCATGCGCAGAATGTCGGCAAGCTGTTCCGTCCCGACAACCCGCTGCTGCCCAACTACAAGTACGTGCCCATCGGTTATCACGGCCGGGCGTCGACCGTGCGCCCGTCCGGCGCCGAGGTACGGCGGCCCAAGGGCCAGACCCTGCCCGCGGGCCAGACCGAGCCGACCTTCGGCCCCTGCGCACGGCTGGACTACGAACTGGAGCTGGGCATCTGGATCGGCCCGGGCAATACCCTGGGCGAGTCGATTGCCATTGGCGATGCTGCCGAGCATATCGCCGGTTTCTGCCTGCTCAACGACTGGTCGGCGCGGGATATCCAGGCCTGGGAATACCAGCCGCTGGGGCCGTTCCTGTCCAAGAGCTTTATTACCAGCGTCTCGCCCTGGGTGGTGACGGCCGAGGCCCTGGCACCGTTCCGCCAGGCCCAGCCGGCGCGTCCGCAAGGCGATCCGCAGCCATTGCCGTACCTGTTCGACACGCGCGATCAGCAGGGTGGTGCTTTCGATATCGAACTGGAAGTGCTGCTGCTGACCGAGGCCATGCGCGAGCAGAACCTGCCGGCCCAGCGCCTGACCCTGAGCAACACCCGGCATATGTACTGGACGGTGGCGCAACTGGTTGCCCACCACAGCGTCAACGGCTGCCAGTTGCAGGCTGGCGACCTGTTCGGCTCGGGCACCTTGTCCGGGCCTGAAGCCGGGCAGTTCGGCAGCCTGCTGGAGATCACCGAAGGCGGCAAGAAAGCCGTGGAACTGGCCTCGGGTGAAGTGCGCAAGTTTCTTGAGGACGGTGATGAAATCATCCTGCGAGCGCGTTGCCGCCGTGAAGGTTTTGCTTCGATTGGCTTCGGCGAATGCCGCGGCAAGATTGTTCCGGCACGCTGAGAGGAGAGGACCATGGAACTTTACACCTACTACCGTTCGACCTCGTCCTACCGCGTGCGGATCGCCCTGGCCCTCAAGGGCCTGGATTACCACGCGCTGCCGATCAACCTGATCGCCCCGGGCGGTGGCGAGCAGCGCCAGGCGGCATATCTGGCGGTCAACCCACAGGGGCGGGTGCCGGCCTTGCGTACGGACGCTGGCGATGTGCTGACGCAGTCACCGGCGATCATCGAGTTTCTCGAAGAGCGTTATCCACAGCCGCCGCTGCTGGCCTCGGACCTGCTGACCCGTGCCCGCGAGCGAGCGGTGGCGGCGCTGATCGGTTGCGATATTCATCCGTTGCACAACTCCGGCACCACCAACCTGCTGCGCCAGTGGGGGCATGACGATGCCCAGGTGCAGGAGTGGATCGGCCACTGGGTCAGCCAGGGGCTGGCGGCGGTGGAGCAGTTGATTGGCGAGGTCGGTTATTGCTTTGGCAAGGAGCCGGGATTGGCGGATGTATACCTGATTCCGCAACTGTATGCGGCGCAGCGTTTCAAGGTGTCACTGGAGGCGTATCCGCGTATTCGCCGGGTGGCGGCGCTGGCGGAGCAGCACCCGGCGTTTATCAAGGCGCACCCGGCCAACCAGCCGGATACCCCTTTGTAAGACACACTGAACATCTTGTGGGAGCGGAGCTTGCCCGCGAAGGGGCCCCTGATGCCGCTAAAAGCTTCGCGGGCAAGCTCCGCTCCCACAGGAAGATAGGCGTCTCACCATAAAGGTTTGCTGAGTTCACGATGCGAGCGAAGCGGATCTTCTCGCAATGGCCTAATGCACCACTGCATTCGGTGGCAATTGCCCCAGTCGCTCCGTCAGCCGTAGTCGCTGGAGCGGGTCTTCGCTGAGCAACAGTGCCCGTTCCAGGTCATGGCGTTCGGCCCGCGGGCAATCGAGGCGCTGGTACAGGCTGGCGCGGGCCAGGTAGTCGCCGGCATTGGCCTGGCCCAGTTCCAGGACCCGTTCGGCATCCACCAGGGCGCCGAGGAAGTCGTCGTTGGCCTGGTGCAATTGCCGCAGGTTGCGCGACAGGCGCTGGAGCATCTGTACTGGTGTGGCCGTGTGCATATGTTCGGCCTTCAGCACTGTGCTCGGACCATACTGGCGGGTCAGCAGCTCACGGCAGTCATTGGGATAAAGACGTCGTCCGCCGCACGGGTCGAGCAGATGGTCGGCCCCCGGCACCCGCAGCAGGAAATGCCCGGGGAAATTCACCCCCACCAATGGAATCTCCAGCTGCCGGGCCAGTTCCAGGGCGATCAACGCCAGCGCCAGCGGCTGCCCGCGGCGGCGCTGCAAGACCTTGTCGAGCAATGCCGCGTGAGGCCGTAGCGGGGTGAACTCATCCTGCTGGAACCCCAGATCGTTCAGCCGCCGCAACAGTGGCTGGCCCAACTCGCTGACCGGCAGCATCGGCAGGCCGGCGCTGACTCGTTGTCGCAGGTCGCGGAAATCCCGCAGCACGGATTCGGGCAGGACCTGCGCGTCATGTTCGGCGGCCATCCACACGGCGGCTTCGAACACGGCGGGCGGGGTGCGTTGCAGGCAGGCGAAAAACGCTTGGCGGGGGTTCATCGAGATCTCCGGCAGAGTCTCTGTTTTAGCCCCGCGACGGGCTTTCGTCCAGTCTCTTGCAGCGCTTGCGGGTTATGTCGCAAAGCCAGCAAACGCCGAAGGCTTATTCCTGCTTGCTTCTGCAAGCTTTCCCACGAAGCCTATACTCGCTACAGGTAGTATCCAGGGGGCCTCTCGATGTTCGCTCTCATGCAAAGCACTCGTCTTGAGTCGCTGCACCTCAGTGTCGATCCGGTCACCGGGTTGAAGGCGGTGATCGCCATCCACAATCGTCGGCTCGGGCCGGCGCTGGGGGGGTGCCGTTACCTGGCCTATCCCAATGATGAAAGTGCCATGGTCGATGCCATTCGCCTGGCCCAGGGCATGAGCTACAAGGCTGCGCTTGCGGGGTTGTCGGTGGGTGGTGGCAAGGCGGTGATCATTCGTCCTCCCCATGTGGAAAGCCGCGCCGCCCTGTTCGAAGCCTTTGGTCGTTGTATCGAGCAGCTCGACGGGCGCTATATCACCGCCATCGACAGTGGGACCTCCACGGTCGATATGGATTGCATCGCCCAATACACCCAGCACGTCACCAGCACCACCAGCGCCGGCGACCCGTCGCCGCACGCGGCCATGGGCGTGTTCGCCGGGATTCGCACCACCGCCATGGCGCGGCTGGGCAGCGACAATCTGGAAGGGTTGCGGGTGGCGGTGCAAGGGTTGGGCAATGTCGGTTATGCCCTGGCCGAGCAGTTGCATGCGGCGGGAGCGGAATTGCTGGTCAGCGATACCGACCCGGGCAAGGTGCAACTGGCCATGGAACAATTGGGTGCGCATCCGATCGCCTGTGAAGCCTTGCTCAGTACGCCGTGTGACATTCTTGCCCCCTGCAGCGTAGGTAATGTGCTTACCAGCCAGAGCGTGGCGCAGCTGCGTTGCGCGGCAGTGGCGGGTTCGGCCAGCACCCAGCTGACCCATATCAGCGTCGCCGATCAGTTGGAAAAACGCGGGATTCTTTATGCCCCCGACTACGTGATCAGTTCGGGGGGATTGATCTATGTCGCCCTCAGGCATCAGGGCGAGGAACTGTCGACCATCACCGCCCATTTGTCCCGAATCGGTTCCCGCCTGACGGAAGTCTTTGCCCATGCCCAGGCGGAAAAGCGCTCGCCGGCGCGAGTGGCCGACGAACTGGCGGAGCGCCTGCTTTACCGGTGAGGTGCCTTATTCGGCGGGAGCCGGGGGCGAGAGCAATTCGCTCAGCGCGTCCGGCTGGCTCTTGAACGCCCGGGCGAATACATCACGGTTTTTCGCCATGTAGATGCCGGCTTCCTCCACCTGCTGCTCGCTCAGCGAGGGCACGGCTTTTTGCAGGACTTCGGCCAACAGCTCGGCCAATTCGAGCATTTTGTCATGACGGTCAGCTTCGGCTTTATCCATGAACAAACGCTCCAGATCTCGGCTGCTGCGGTATACCACTTCGACGGCCATTCACCACCTCACATGCCTTCACGATAGTTGTGTTTTGCAATTACTGTATTTATATACAGCTAAAAGCATAAGCGAATCCCCAGGGTTTGGGTAGTGGCTTTTTAATGTAGACCTGTTTCGCGTTTTGTCAGGTGCGCCATCGCGTCTGCATCGCGGGCGTCGACACGCACACCAGCGCGGGGTCTGCCGAGACACATTGCCTGCATTTTATTGCTGTCTCTGGCCTTTTTTCTGCATGCAGGGACAATAGTCATCTTCTACCCGCATCCTCCGATAAAGCCGAACCAAGGAACCTGCACCGTGAAAATCAATTGGGCCGAGAACCTGCGACAAAACGTGCATCAGGTGGCCGAGTCCCTGGGCAACCTGTTCGTCGAGTCGTTTCATTACCTGGCGCTGTTCGCCATTGGCGGAGTCACGGCCTGGGCGGCGGTGATGGAGTTTTTGATGATGATCGAAGAGGGTCATCTGAAGATCGACGACATCCTGCTGTTGTTCATCTACCTCGAGTTGGGGGCGATGGTGGGGATCTACTTCAAGACCAACCACATGCCGGTGCGCTTCCTGATCTACGTGGCGATCACCGCGCTGACCCGGCTGCTGATCTCCAATGTGTCGCACCATAATCCGCCGGACATGGGCGTGGTTTACCTGTCCGGGGCGATCCTGCTGCTGGCGCTGGCGATCCTGGTGGTGCGCTATGCCTCATCGCAGTTCCCGTCGGTGAAGATCGAGCATCCGCAGCGCAAGACCGGCGAGGGCTCCAGCGAGCATCCGGAAGTGGAGAAGGGTGATCTTTGAAAGACGCCGTCAGGCGATCACGCCTGTAAGCACGAGTGTGCTCGCGCTTACAGGCGGTCGCTGATCAGTTGACCCAGACCCCGGCGCGCAGATGCCAGCCATCGTTATGCCGCTCCCAGTGCGGGTGTACATAGCGATAACCCTGGCGCACCGGTTCCCAATGACCGTGCATCGCCACATAGCGCCGTCCGTCCCAATGCCAGTATCCCCGCGCCCAGACGAAGCCGGGGCGATAGGCGGGCTCCACTTCGATGACTTCCTGCGGTGGCGGTTGCGGCGCCACCACTTCCACGTATTGCGGCGCCGGCCGTTCGACCACCACCTGGCGGTCGTGAACCACGCGCTCCTGTACGCAACCGGAAGCCGCCATGACTACCGCTGCAAGTGCTGCGTAACGTAAAAACATGTTGCCTCCTCGGAGTGGTCCGCCCACGGCACATGCCTGGCGAACGGATCGTTGCGGTGTTTTATCACCGGCTACGCTTGTTGTAACAGTATGTATCTGTCCGGTTCCTGAACCCGACACCGTCTTTTTCGGCGCAAGAGCCGCTTGTCACAAGCCTCAGGCAGGATAGAACTGAATGCGCATTTGTCAGCATTGGTACAGCCAGTTCGACAGACACTGGGGATGAAAGGATTGCTGTCGCTCTCACCTTTGGAAGCCTCTTGATATGCCAGTACCGGGTGCTGTTCTACGTTGTCTGGGGTTGTCGGTGTTCCTGGTGGCGGGCCTTCCCGGCGTTGCCGTGGCGGCGCCTGTCGCGCCGTTGAGTCCCGCCGATTCGGCCTGGCTGCGGCGCGACGGTTACGATCTGGATGCGGCGAACGTCGCGCGCTTTCGCGCCATGGGCCGTAACGGCTTGCTGGAGGCGCAACTGGCCGACCGTATTCGTGATCCGTTGCCGCCGGGCATCGACGCGCAATTGCGGGCATTCCCGATCCTCGCGCAACCGTTGCAGGCCACCTTGCTCGCCTTCAAACAGGGCCAGGAGCAACTGCAGTCGATGCCGGACGGCGACGCCAAGGTCGAAGCGAGAAAATCCCAGCAGCAACAGCTCAATGACGCCGCCGACCAGGCCCGGCAAATCACCCTGTTGCGAGCCGTCTATGGCGGCAACCAGCTCAAGGAGCAGATGGTCGGCTTCTGGCTCAATCACTTCAGCGTGTTTGCCGGCAAGGGCGCGGTACGCCTTATGGCGGCGGACTACGAAGAGCAGGTGATCCGCCCACATGCCCTGGGCAAGTTCAAGGACCTGCTGCTGGCAACCCTCAAGAGCCCGGCCATGCTGGAGTTTCTCGACAATGCCCAGAACGCCAGGGGCAAGGTCAACGAAAACTACGCCCGTGAGCTGATGGAACTGCACACCCTGGGGGTCGGCTCCGGCTACACCCAGCAGGATGTCCAGCAGTTGGCGCTGATCCTCACCGGCGCCGGGGTGAGGCCGCTGGATGGTCGGGTGCAGAAGTTCGGACCGCGGGTGGCGCCGTTGGTGGTGAATGACGGGATGTTCCAGTTCAACCCCAATCGCCACGACTTCTCCGACAAGGTGCTGCTGGGCGAACGGATCCAGGGCAGCGGCTTCGATGAGATCACCCGGGCGCTCAACCTGATCACCCGGCAGAAAGCCTGTGCGCAGTTTATCTCGCGCAAACTGGCGCAATACTTTGTCGCCGACCAGCCGCCTCAAGCCCTGGTGGACCGTATGAGCGTGACCTTCCAGCGCAGCGATGGCGATATCGCCCAGGTGCTGCGCACACTCTTCGAGTCGCCGGAACTGCTGCAAAGTGCCGGGAAAAAATTCAAGGACCCGACCCAGTTCGTGGTCTCGGCGGTACGCCTGGCCTACGACGGCAAGCCCATCGCCAATCCGCGGCCGATGCTCAACTGGCTCAATCAACTGGGTGAACCGGTATTCGGCCGGCAGACCCCGGACGGCTGGCCGCTGGACGCCGCCGGTTGGGCCAGCTCCGGGCAGATGTCGAAGCGTTTCGAAATCGCCCGCTCCATCGGCTCGGGCTACAACAAGCTGTTTACCCCCGAAGGCAGTGACAAGGCCCAGGGCGGTTTTCCCATGATCACCACGCCGTTGTATTACGAGGCCATTGGTCCACATCTGTCGGCCGCCACCACCGCCGCGCTGAATCAGGCCACCTCGCCCCAGGAATGGAACACCTTCCTGTTGTCTTCACCGGACTTCAACAACCGTTAACGCCGTGCTCTTCAAGGAAGGTGCAGTGATGAATCGTCGAGACTTTCTGGTCGCTTCAGCGGTCGCCGCCGCGACTCTGCCGACCTTGTCGTTCTCCGGCAAGCTGTTTGCCGCTCCCGCGTCGGCACCGCGCTTTCTGATGGTGTTCCTGCGTGGCGGCTATGACTGCAACAACCTGCTGGTGCCCTATGCCAGCGATTTCTACTACGCCTCGCGGCCGAGCCTGGCGATTGCCCGGCCCGATCCGCACAACCCCAACAGCGCCATCGCCCTCGACGGCCATTGGGGCCTCAACCCGCTGTTGCGCGATTCGCTCTACCCGCTCTGGCAACGCAAGCAGCTCGCCTTCGTGCCCTTTGCCGGTACCGACGACCTGTCGCGCAGCCACTTCGAAACCCAGGACAATATCGAGGCCGGCCTGGCCGGCGAGCAGCACGGCCACTATGGTTCGGGCTTTCTCGCCCGTCTGGCCGGCGCCGTGCCCGGCAGCGCGCCGATTGCCTTTACCGATGCCTTGCCGCTGAGTTTCCAGGGCGGCCGGGATATTCCCAACCTGTCGTTGCGCGGGGTTTCGAAACCGGTGTTCGACGAGCGCCAGTCCGCGATCCTCGCCTCGATGTACAAGGGCACGACGCTGGCCGCGCCGGTGACCGACGGTCTGCAACTGCGCCAGCAAGTGTCGAAGGACCTGCAGGACGAAATGACCAGGGCCGGCCGTGGTGCGCAGACGGCGCAGAACTTCGCCGCAGAAACCCGGCGCATCGCCACCCTGATGCGCGATCAGTATCGGCTTGGTTTCGTCGATGTTGGTGGCTGGGACACCCACGTCAACCAGGGCGGCGCCCAGGGACCGCTCTCCAACAACCTGGCGAACCTGGGCCAGGGCCTGGCGGCCTTTGCCGAGGCCATGGGCGATCAGTGGAAAGACACCACCGTGGTGGTGGTCTCGGAATTTGGCCGCACCTTCCGCGAGAACGGCAATCGTGGCACCGATCATGGCCATGGCACGGTCTACTGGGTGCTGGGCGGCGGCGTGCACGGTGGGCGTATCGCCGGCGAGCAAGTGGCAGTGGCGCCGGGCAGCCTGTTGCAGAACCGCGATTATCCGGTGCTGAACAACTACCGCGATCTGCTGGGCGGCCTGTTGGGCCGCACCTGGGGGTTGTCCACTGCGCAACTTCAGAGCGTTTTTCCCGGCGCGCGCCCCAATGGGTTGCAGTTGCTGTAGCGGCTGCTTAACGAAGCGGCAGGGTCAGCACCCGGCCGGTCGGTGTGGCCGGACGCCCGACATGATGGCCGGCACCGCTCCAGACCGGTGCGGGGAGGGTCGCCAGCTTGAGGCTGTCGCTGTCGGTCATGGCCGTGAGAATATCCAGCGCACTGTGCCCCTGCTCGATGGCGATACCGAACTGCACGCTCTGGATCAGGCGTTTCAGGCGCCGCGGATCATTGCGCTGTTCGGCGCTGATCATCCGCTTGGCCACTATCCCGCTGGCATTGGACAGGGTCAGCATGATGTCGCCGTCGAGTCCCTGAAGGCTGAGGTTGACCCGGTATTCGGGTTGGAAAGCCTCGTTGATCAACTGAAAGGGGTTATCCATGTGTGTCACCACTCTGATCGGAACCTGCATTCATTGACTGCTCGCGGGCCGGATTGGTTCGTCGCTTCCGGACCGGCGGCAGGTCAGGCGCCCTGACCTCATGTCGGGGCACAACTGCATCGATACTGCATGGGTGCCGTATTGACGAATCTACCGGTGCAAGGCTTGTGCCGAGTAAACGACCGTTCAGTAGAAACGGCGCGGGTCGGCGTCGATCAGGCTGGCCAGCTTGGTCAGGGCAAAGCGCAGTTCGTCGCGGCTGGTGGGTGACATCAGCACGATCCGCACGCTGCGGGTATGCCCCAGGCGTTCGGCCTGGAACTGCGTGCCGCTGAGCACCAGCACGCCGTTGGCCCGCGCCAGCAAGGTGAACTCATCGCCGCTCCAGGGCTCGGGCAAGGTCAGCCATAGATGATAACTGTGGGGCTGGGTGGTGATCTGCAAGCCGCGAAAGACTTCCGCAGCGATGGCCTGGCGCGCGGCCGCTTCGGCGCGCTGGACCGTTACCAGTCGGGTATCCAGGCCTTCGCTGAGCATCATGCTCGCCAGTTGCGCGGTCAGCGGCGAGGGCATCCAGATGCTGCTGCGCACCATTGAGGTCAGGCGCGACAGCAGTTTCGGCGGGCTGTACAGGTAACCGATGCGCAGCGCCGGCATCACCGATTTCGACAGGCTGGTGAGGTACACCGAGCGCTCCGGGGCGTAGCTGGACAATGGCTTGATCGACGGGTCATTGGCGAGGAAACCGTAGATATCGTCGTCGATAATGACGAAATCGAATTCTTCGGCAATCGCCGCGATCTGTGCTCGGCGCGCGGCTGACATGATTGCCGTGGTCGGGTTCTGGCAGGTGGCGACACAGATCAGGAGTGCCGGTTTTTCCCGCCGGCAACGCTCGCGCAGGGCCTCGGGAATGATCCCTTCCTCGTCCATTTCCACGCCGCCGAGGCGCCGCTCCAGGCCATGGGCCAGGGAAATGATGCCCGGGTAGCAAAGGGCTTCGCAGAGCACCAGGTCACCGCTGTTGCTCAGGGCACTCATGGCGACCATCAGCCCATGTTGCGCGCCGGCGGTGATCACCACCTGGTGCCATTGCGCATCGGGCAGCGACTGGCGCAACCACTGCGCGCCGGCTTCCCGGTGGGCCGGGTGACCGCCGTCGGGGGCGTAGTCCAGGGCGCGGGCGAAATCCGCGTCGTTGGCCATGTTCACCAGGGCATCGCGCAACTCGTGTTCGAGCGGCTCGCCGTGGGGCTTGATGATCGACAGGTCGAGCAGGTCGCTCGGCCCCGGTGCCAGCAGCACCGGGGGCTGTTGTCGGGTCGGCGTCGGCGCGCCCTGTTCCAGCACATAGGTGCCGCGACCGACTTCGCCTTGCACCAGCTTGCGCCGCTGGGCCTCGCTGTAGGCGCGGCTGATGGTACCAGGCGTGACGTCCAGCGCCTGGGCCAGTTCACGCAGGGTCGGCAGGCGGCTGCCGGCTTTCAGCATACCGCTGGCGATATCCCGCGCCAGCGCGTCGGCGATGGAGAGGTACACCGGTTGGTTGAAGTCGCTGAGCCGAGGAACCCACATGCTTGATGGCTACCGATCCTGAAAAGTGCCGGCAAGCTTATCACAGGGTCTGCAAGCCAAATTGATTCTATTGAATCGAATCAATTTTTGCGGTTATATGCACATAAATCGATTCAATCGAATCAAAGCCTCCCACGCTCAGGTATCGACGCTCATGAGTAGCCTCAGAAAGGATTTTTCGTTGTCCGCGGTGATCGCCGGCTTTATCGCCGTGGTCATTTCCTACGCCGGCCCGTTGATCATCGTGTTCCAGGCGGCGTCCCAGGCGCATCTGTCCAGCGAGCAGGTGGCGTCGTGGATCTGGGCGATTTCCATCGGCAGCGGCGTCACCGGCCTGCTGTTGAGCTGGCGCCTGCGGATCCCGGTGATTACCGCCTGGTCGACGCCTGGCGCGGCGCTGCTGGTGTCGCTGCTGCCGACGGTGTCGTTCGCCGAGGCCATCGGGGCCTATGTGGTAGCGTCGCTGATCATCCTGGCGGTGGGGCTGTCGGGAGCCTTCGACAAGTTGATGAGCCGCCTGCCCAAGGCGATTGCCGCGGCGATGCTGGCGGGGATCCTGTTTCGCTTCGGCGCCGAGCTGTTCACCTCGATCCGCCTGCAACCGGCGCTGGTGTTGTCGATGATCGCCGTCTACCTGGTGTGCAAGCGCTGCTCGCCGCGCTACGCGATTCTGTCGGTGTTGATCGTCGGTTGTGGCTTCGCCGCGCTGATGGGCGAGTTGAATCAGGGGGCGATCACCGTGGCGGTGGCGCATCCGATCTTCACCGCGCCCGAGTGGAGCTGGCACGCGATCGTCAATATCGGCCTGCCGCTGGCCCTGGTGACCCTGACCGGCCAGCACGTGCCGGGCATGGCGGTGCTGCGCACGGCCGGTTATCCCCAGCCGGCCCGACCGATGATCTCGCTGACCGCCGTGGGCGCGGTGTTGCTGGCGCCGTTCGGCGCCCATGGTCTCAATCTGGCGGCGATCACGGCGGCGATCTGCACCGGTCGCGAGGCTCACGAAAACCGCGACAAGCGCTATATCGCCGGCATCGCCTGCGGGGTTTTCTACATTCTGATGGGCACCTTCGGCGCGACCCTGGCCTCGGTGTTCGGCGCCTTGCCCAAGGAACTGATCGCGTCCCTGGCCGGGCTGGCGCTGTTCGGCGCGATCAGTGCCGGGCTCACGGGAGCCATGGCCGAGGAGAAACAGCGGGAGGCGGCGTTGATCACCTTCCTGGTGACCGCTTCGGGCATGAGCTACCTGGGGCTGGCGGCGGCGTTCTGGGGATTGATCTTCGGCCTGGTGGCACATTTCGTGTTGAGCTACACCCGCGAGCGCAAGGTGTTGCCGGGGTTGCGCCAGGCCTGATGGGGGCGAGCGCCGGGCAAGGATGTCTGGCGCAGCAAGACTTTTGCGCCGACTTTGCGGGGGGACTTTTCCAGGGAGATTGTTGCAGGAGATGACAGGAAAGCGATGCGACCCAACTCCCGACATTAACAGCGCTTTACGGGCTTGTCCGGCTATTTCGTCGGATAATTATTTATCTTTTCAAAGGGCTTGAATTGTTTTTCCAACTGCCCAACTCTGTCATCAAGAGGTCATGTTCAGCACGCCTTCAGACGCTGCCGACGAGTCTCTTACTAGCTAGCTGAAATAAGGGAATAACTATGCAAATCCAAGTCAATAGTGATAACCATATTCAAAGCAGCATTCGACTGGAGGAATGGGTCCGGACGAGCGTCGAGAACGCGCTCGAACGTTATGAAGAAGACCTGACACGGGTCGAAGTTCACCTGGCGGACGAGAACGGCGACAAGCCCGGTCCCCACGATATGCGCTGTCAGATGGAAGCGCGGCCAAAAGGCCATCAACCGATTTCGGTCACCCATAAAGCCGATACGCTGGAACAGGCGATCGATGGCGCGGCCACCAAACTGGAACATGCACTGGAGCATCTGTTCGGCAAACTGCAAGCCAAACGCGCGACCGCCACTGTGGGCGAGCGCCGCGACCTGGGAGACGCGCTGCTGGAAGAGGAGTTCGAAGAGAAAGAACGTGTGCGACTGGCCGCTAATGGCTGATCCTCGACGCTGACCACGACGGGCCTGCATCTGCAGGCCCGTTTTCGTTTGGGCCCCCGTTCAACGATCAGTCCGGAACCCGCCTGATCCACCCTGGTGTTTCACCCTGGTTAGCCGTTCGGATGACCAGTCCCGGATGTCCTCGTATCTCCGCAGATCGTCGGATGTCTTTGCGTATGAGAATTTTTATCATTAATATTGGCATCCTTTCCGCTGGCTCGCTGCTGCTCGGCGGCTGACTGTTGCTGGGAGTGTCGTGATGAACCTGGCCATGCGCCCCCCCGAGAACCCGGATACCGAGGGGACCGAGTTGCACGCCGGTCGCGCGGATTTCCTGCAAGTGTTCCTGTCCCAGCGTTCGCAGATGGAGGCGCTGGTCAGTCGCCGGGTCGGTTGTCGCGCGACGGCGGCGGACCTGGTCCAGGACCTGTTCCTGCGTTTCTGGCGCCGGCCGCTGGTGCAGGTGGAGGAACTGAGCACCTACCTGTTGCGTTGCGCCGGCAACATAGCCATCGACCACTTGCGCAGCGAGGGTGCGCGCGTGCGAGTCAACGAAGGCTGGCTGCCCGAGCAGCAGGATAACCAGTGCCTCGAGCCCGAGGCGGCCCTGGCGGCCGGTAACGACCTGCGGCATGTCGAGGCGGCCCTGCGCAGCCTGCCGGAGCGCACCCGGCAGATTTTCCTGCTCAACCGGATCCACGGCCGCAAGTACGCTGAGATCGCCAAGGCCGTGGGCCTCTCGCAAAGTGCCGTGGAAAAACACATGATGCGGGCCCTCGAAGCTTGCAAGGCCAGTCTGCGAGAGCCCTGCGCAACACATAGAGAACCGTCGACCACACGTCTGCCAGGGAAAGCATCGTGATCCATTCTTCCGGCGTCGCCGTGACGCCCGCCCAGGAACAGGTCGCCCTGGCCTGGCTCAGCCTGTTGCACGATCAGCCGAGCCGGGGCGATCAGGCGCGTTTCAGCCTCTGGCTGCAAGCCGACCCGGCCCATGTCGAGGCCTATACCCAGGCCCAGGTGCTCTGGGAACTGAGCGAAGTGCCGGCGAGCACCCTGGCCAGGGAGGAGGCTGCGGCCTTGCAAGCGTTGCTCGCGGCCATGGACCGACCCAAGCCGGCGCTGCGCTGGCGCTGGTCGGCGGGCCTGGCCATGGCCGCCTGCCTGCTGCTGATGATGATGTCCATGGGCCTGGGTTTCGAGCCTCGACGTTGGCTTGACGACCTCGGCGCCGACTATGTCTCGGTGCCGGGACAGGTGCGCACGCTGACCCTGGCCGACCGTTCCGAAGTCACCCTGGATACCGACAGCGCGATCTCCGTGGATTTCAGCGCGGGCCAACGGCATGTCCGGTTGCGTCGCGGCGCGGCGTTTTTCCAGGTGAGTCATACCGGTGAGCCCTTTGTGGTGGATGCCCAGGGCGGCGAGGCGCGGGTGCTCGGCACGCAGTTCGAGGTGCGTTTGCAACCGGGTGGTGCGCGGGTGACGGTGTTGTCCGGGCGGGTCGGGGTGCGGGCGAGCGCGCGGGCGCCACAACAGATTCTCGGCACCAACCAGCAACTGGCCTATGCCGACGGTGCGGCGCAGCCGCTGCATCCGGTGGACAGCGCCCAACTGTTGGCCTGGCGCCAGGGCTGGCTGAACTATTCGAAAGCCACCCTGGCCGAGGTGGTCGAGGACCTGGGTCGCTACTACCCGGGACGAATCCTGGTGTTCAACGACAGCCTGGCGGCACGACGGATCAGCGGCAGCTTTGCGAACAAGGATCCGCGGGCGGTGCTCGATTCGCTGCAAGGCGTTCTGGGGTTCGAACAGCACAACCTGTTGGGCCGGGTCATCGTATTGCGTTGATCCCGGCAAAATATTTTCAAAATAAAAGTGAGGTAACCCGGCAGCCCATCCGTGTAGTGCTTGAAAGTGCGATTCATTCGCATTAATGGGTTCTCTACGTACGGGTCAGGCACATATGAAGTCCAGGGCAAAAGCAGTGACAGGCAGTTCGCTCAAGCGGTGGTTCGGCGCATCGGCGCTGGCGGTCTCGGGGCTGGCGTTGCTGCCCCTGGGCGTGGCCCTGGCGGCCGAGTCCGCGGCGCAGCACAGCGCGCAGTTCAACTTCGCCATCGCCGCCAAGCCGCTGCCCCGGGCCCTGAGCGACTTCAGCCGGGTCACCGGCCTGAGCGTGGTCTACACCGATGAGGCCGCCTATGACCAACAAGCCCCGGCGCTCAACGGGCAGATGAGCGCCGAGCAGGCGATGCAGCGGCTGCTGAGCAATTCCGGCCTCACCTTCCGCCGCACCGACGACCACACCCTGGCTCTCGAACCCGTGCCGACCCAGGGCGCCCTGAACCTCGGCGCCACCACCATCAACGGCAACCCGCAGGCCTCCGCCACCAGCTACCAGCCGCCACAGGTCACCTCGGTGTCCCGTTCCAGCGCCTCGCTGCAGGAAATCCCGCAGAGCATCAATGTGGTCTCGTCCCAGGTCCTGCGTGACCAGACCCCGCGCAACCTTGATGATGCGCTGAACAACATCAGCGGCATCACCCAGGCCAACACCCTCGGCGGCACCCAGGACGCGGTGATGATTCGCGGCTTCGGCGACAACCGCAATGGTTCGATCATGCAGGACGGCATGCCGCTGGTGCAGGGCCGTGCGCTGAACGCCAGCACCGAGCGGGTCGAAGTGCTCAAGGGCCCGGCCTCCTTGCTCTACGGTATCCAGGACCCGGGCGGCGTGGTCAACCTGGTCAGCAAGAAACCGCAGCTGGAGCAGTACAACGCCGTGACCCTGCGCGGCTCGACCTACGGCTCCGGCAAGAATGGCAGCGGCGCCAGCCTCGACAGCACCGGTGCCCTCGGTGATTCCGGGTTGGCCTACCGCATGGTCCTGGATCGTGAAGACGAAGATTACTGGCGCAACTTCGGTGCCCATCGCGAGACCCTGATCGCTCCCTCCCTGGCCTGGTTCGGCGAGACCACCAAGCTGCTGCTGTCCTATGAGCACCGCGAGTTCCTGACTCCGTTCGACCGTGGCACGGCCATCGATCCGCGGACCAACCATCCGTTGGCGATTCCCAAGGATCGCCGGCTGGATGAGCCGTTCAACAATATGGAAGGACGTTCGGACCTGGTCCATTTCGAAGCCGACCACGATCTGAACGACAACTGGAAGGCCCACTTCGGCTATAGCTGGAACCGCGAAACCTACGATGCCAGCCAGGTCCGGGTGGTCTCGGTCAACCCGGCCAACGGCACCCTAGTGCGCAGCATGGATGGCACCCAGGGCGCGCTGACCACTGATCGCTTCACCACCGCCAGCCTCGACGGCAAGGTCGATGTGGCCGGCATGCAGCATGACCTGGTGTTCGGTGTCGACGACGAGTACCGCAAGATCTACCGCTCCAACCTGATCCGCCAGAGTCCGTTGACCACCTTCAACTACCTGGACCCGGTCTATGGCCGCGAAGTCCCGGGCTCCACCGTCAGCGCCAAGGACAGCGACCAGACCGACCTGCTGCGCAGCGACTCGTTGTTTGCCCAGGACTCGATCCACCTCAACGACCAGTGGATCCTGGTGGCCGGCGGCCGCTTCCAGATGTACGACCAATACGCGGGCAAGGGCCGGCCGTTCCAGGTCAACACCAACGGCAACGGCGAGAAGTTCGTGCCACGCGCCGGCCTGGTATATCGCTACAGCGACGAGCTGTCGTTCTATGGCAGCTACACCGAATCCTTCAAGCCCAACTCCACCATCGCCCCATTGGCGCTGACCAGCACTACCCGCCTGGTGCTCGACGGCTCGCTTGAACCGGAACAGTCCAAGGCCTGGGAAATCGGCACCAAGCTGGATATTCCCGGGCGCATCACCGCTACGGCGGCGATCTTCGATATCCATAAGCGCAATGTGCTGGTGTCCATCGCCGACGGCCTGACTACCCAGTACAGTATTGCCGGCCAGGTCCGCTCGCGCGGCCTGGAACTGGATGCCAGCGGTCAACTGAGCGAGCGCTGGAGCCTGATCGGCAGTTACGCCTACACCGATGCCCAGGTCACCCAGGACGCCAACTACCAGGGCAACCGCCTGCAGAACGTGGCGAAGAACGCCGGTTCCCTGTCGGCGGTCTACGACTTCGGTTCGATCATGGGCGGTGGCGACAAGCTGCGTGCCGGTGCCGGGGCGCGCTATGTCGGTCATCGCAGCGGCGATGCGGCCAACACCTTCGATCTGCCGGGCTACACCGTGGCCGATGCCTTCGCCACCTACGATACCCGGGTCGAGGGACAGAAGGTCAAGTTCCAGCTCAACGTGAAGAACCTGTTCAACAAGGTCTACTACACCTCGGCGGTCAGCCAGCTCTTCGTGTCCATGGGCGATGCGCGGCAGGTGTCGGTTTCCAGCACCCTGGAGTTCTGATGAAAAGACTCAGTGCGGTTTTGTTGGTCCTGACCCTGGGCGCGGCCGGCCTGGCGGCGGCAGCCGATGACGGGCGCCTGTACCAGCGTGAGCATCAGGTCCGCTTGCCCGGCTCCGGCGACAGTTGGGGCTTCGCCGCCCTCGACCCGACCCGGCCCTACCTGTTTCTGGCCCGGCGGGAAAACGGCCTGAGCGTGTTCGACGTGGCGAAACAACGCCTGGTGAAAACCACCGAGCATTCGCAGGGTGCCAATGCCGTGGTGTTCGTGCCCGAACGCAATCGCCTGTTCGTGCTCAACACCGATGGCAGCCTCGGTGTGGTCGAGCTGTCGAGCCTCAAGTGGCTCAAACGTATTGCGGTGGCCCAGAGCAATCTCAACAGCGCGGTGTACGAGCCGCGCAGCGGCCAGGTGATTGTCGTCAGCGGCCGGCGGGCGGATCGTTCGACGCTGTTTGTCTTCGATCCGAAACAGGAAAAGATCACCGCCGCCCACGAACTGGACGTGAAGAAAATCGACCCGCTGCTGGTCAAGGGCGATGGCAGTTTCTTCCTGCCGATGCGTGACGAGGGCAAGGTGGCGCGGTTTTCCGCCAGCACTTTCGAAGTGCTCGATCGCTGGACCTTCGAGGGCTGCCCGAAACCCAGCGCCCTGGCCCTGGACCAGCCGGGACAGCGGCTGTTCGTCGCCTGTCGCGGCAAGCAGCCACGGCTGATCGTCGCCGACCTGGAGAGCGGCGCGGTCAAGGCCAGCCTGCCGATCACCCGGGACGTCAATGCGCTGGCCTGGGATGCCGGGCAACATCGGTTGATCATCCCCAGCGGCTTGGACGCCAACCTGACGCTGGTCGAACAGACGGATGTCGATCACTACCGTGTACTGGGCAGCGTCAGCACCTTGCCGATGGCCTACAACATGGCGTTCGACCCGCTGAGCCGCAAGGTCTACCTGCCGGCCATGGACTTCACCCTGCCGGCGACCGCCAAGGGCGAAGCCAAGGCCGATCCGCTGTTTCACGCCAACAGCTTTTCCGTCACCACCCTGGCGCCCTGAGCTACACAGCCTGTCCCTGGAAACCTGTCGCTTGCACATGGATTCCGGGGCCGGGCTTGCCGCATAATTCCCTTCCCCGTTGACTCGATAAGTACCTTGTTCTTACGTGCCTCCTGAGTGGATCAGCCGCTGCCGCAGGCAGAGGCTATTGTGTATTTATTGGTTGAGTTCGAGGCGCAAGATGAATTCGGTACAGGGTTTCATGGGCAAGGGCGTCGCATTGGCGTTATGCGCACTGTTGGCGGCCTGCTCCAGCAAGGCACCGAAGGCTCCCGAGCCGGTCCGGGCGGTGGTTCTGCAAGCGGCGCAGTTGCCATTGCCGTTGCCACGCTCGGCCTTTTGCGCCGGGCTCGACAGCGTCCTGCGCGCTCCGGCGTTGCAGGGTGCGATGACCTCGCTGGTGGTGCGCGAGGCGAACACCGGCAAACTGGTGTGCGAATACAACCCGCAATTCCGCCTGATTCCGGCTTCCAGCCTCAAACTGGTGACCACGGCGGCGGCCATGGAAGTGCTGGGCGCCGATTATCGTTTTTCCACGACCCTGCTGAGCACGGGGGGGCAACAGGGCACGGTGCTGAACGGCGATCTGTACCTGCGCGGCACAGGTGACCCGACGATGCGCCAGGAAGACTACCAGGCCCTGGCGGCCGGGCTGGCGCGCAAAGGCATCACGCGGGTGCGCGGACGCCTGATCCTCGATGACACCGCCTTCGACCATGAACGGCTGGGGGTCGATTGGTCCAGCGATGACGAGCAGCAGTACTTCGCGGCGCAGATTTCCGCGCTGAGCGTGTCGCCGAACGCCGACCTGGATGTCGGTTCGATCCTGGTGAATGTGCATGCCGGTAGCTCGGCCCATCAGCCGGTGCGGGTCAGCTTCACGCCGGCCAACCGTTATATGAACGTGCTCAACCGGGCCAGGACGGGCCGCGGTGGTCCGCTGGTGGTCAGTCGGGTCCATGGCGGCAACCTGCTGCGCATCGACGGCGCGTTGCCCAAGGGCGCGGAGCGCATTGCCCAGGTCAGTGTCTGGGAACCGACTGGATTGGTGGCTGATCTGTTCCGTACCGCCTTGCTCCAGCAGGGGATCGCGGTGGAAGGCGGCAGTGTGCTCGGCGTCGCTACGCCGGCTGCGGCCCAGCCGCTGGTCGAGCACCAGTCGCCGGTCCTCGCGGAGTTGATGCCGCCGCTGCTCAAGTTGTCGAACAACAATATGGCGGAGATCCTGCTCAAGTCCATGGGGCGCAAGACCGCGCATGCGGGCACTGCGGCGGCGGGTGTGGCGGCGGTCAACGGGTTCCTGCAGGGGCACGGGGTGGCGTCGACGGAGTTGCTGCAGTTCGATGGTTCCGGTTTGTCACGGCGTAACCAGGTGTCGGCGCGGACCCTCAGCGATTTGCTGCTGGCGGCGCGGGGTCGGCCCTGGTTCCAGGCCTGGTATGCGGCGCTGCCGGTTGCCGGCAATCCCGAGCGGATGATCGGTGGCACCTTGCGCAAACGCCTGCGCGGCACGGCGGCGGCGAACAACCTGCATGCCAAGACCGGCAGCATGGGCGGTGTGTCGTCGTTGGCCGGTTATGTCACCAGCCGTGATGGGCGGCCGTTGGTATTCGCCATGCTGAGCAACAATTACCTGGTCGGGGGGCGGCAAGTCAAAGCGGTGGAGGACCAGGTGGTGATGGCCTTGGCCAACAAGTCCGACTGAGAAAACAGGCTATTGAAAGCACCGCATAACTTGTGGGAGCGGAGCTTGCCCGCGAAGTTTTTGGCGGTCTCAAGGGCCTCTTCGCGGGCAAGCTCCGCTCCCACAGGAGTGGTGTAGCCACGGGAGTGGGGTAGCCAGAGGAGTGGGGTAGCCAGAGGAGTGGGGTAGCCATAGGAGTGGGGTAGCCACAGGGGGGGGGCCTGGCTTTAGTGGGTGAAGGCTTGCCGGTATTCGCCGGGCGTGGCGCCCAGGACCTGGCGGAAGCGGTTGGCGAAATGACTGGCACTGGCAAATCCGCACGCCAGGGCAACCTCGCCAAGGGGCTGCACAGTGCCTCGCAGCAGCACCCGCGCCCGCTCCAGGCGCCGTGCCAGCACATACTGATGGGGTGGCAGGCCGAAGCTGGTACGAAACATCCGCGCAAAGTGATATTCCGATAGCGCGCACAACCCGGCCAACTCGCCCAGGCTCAACGGTTGGTCCAGGCGGCTGTCGATGTACTCCACCAGCAAGCGCCGCTGATGCGCCGCCAAGCCGCCTTTCAAGCGCAAGCCCTGGCGCATGCCCACCTGATTGAGCAAGGTATGGCCGAGCAACTCGTGGGCCAGGCTGCTACTGAGCAGGCGCTCCCCCGGTTCGTCCCAGTTCAGGCCGATCAGTTGGCGAAAACGCCGGGCCTGTTGCGGATCGTCGAGAAAGGTATGTTCCTGCAATTGCAACTCACGCGGCTCGCGGTCCAGCAGCGTCACGCAACCGACCGCGAACTGTTGCGCACTGAAGTACAAGTGAGCCAGGCGGATACTGCCATTGATCACCCAACCGGACTGGTGCTCGGCGGGCAGGATGCAGAGCTTGTCCGGGCCGCCCTTGGTGTCCGGGCGATCACGGCGAAAGGTCCCGGTGCCGCCGGCGATATAGCAGGACAGGGTGTGGTGACCGGGCGCCTCATAGTCCTGGGCGTCGTGGTGGTTGCTCCACAAGGCCGCGGCCAGGCCGTCACCGAGCTGCGCGCTGTGTTCCAGGCGCGAATTGGGTGAGCGGCTCAGCGCTTGAAAGACTTGCAGGGTATCCAGTGCGGGCATGGTCAGTTCTCCAACGCTTTGCATCCTACTCCCTAGACCGGGCCCTGACAGCCCGGCGCCGACAAAAGCGCAAGTTTTTGCAAGCGCGAGCCCCGCCAACCCGTCGACACTGGGGCCTGTCTTCCGGAGTCCGCCTCATGAACCTGTTTCTGTACCTGCTGACCGTATTGATCTGGGGCACCACCTGGATCGCCCTGAAACTGCAGCTGGGGGTGGTGGCGATTCCGGTCTCCATCGTCTATCGCTTCGGCCTGGCGGCGCTGGTGCTGTTCGTCCTGCTGCTGCTCAGCCGCCGCCTGCAACCGATGAACCGCCGCGGTCACCTGATCTGCCTGGCCCAGGGCCTGTGCCTGTTCTGCCTGAATTTCATGTGTTTCCTCACGGCCAGCCAGTGGGTGCCCAGCGGTTTGGTGGCGGTGGTGTTTTCCACCGCGACCTTGTGGAATGCCCTGAACGCCCGGGTGTTCTTCAAGCAGAAAATTGCCCGTAATGTGCTGATGGGTGGGGCCCTCGGTCTGCTCGGCCTGGGCCTGTTGTTCTGGCCGGAACTCTCCGGGCACACCGCCGGCCCGCACACGCTGCTGGGCCTGGGGCTGGCCTTGCTCGGCACGATGTGCTTTTCGGCCGGCAACCTGCTCTCCAGCCTGCAACAGAAGGCCGGGCTCAAGCCCCTGACCACCAACGCCTGGGGCATGCTCTACGGTGCGACGATGCTCGCCGCCTACTGCCTGGTCCAGGGCATCCCCTTCGCCATGGAATGGAACACGCGGTATATCGGCTCGCTGCTGTACCTGGTGATTCCGGGCTCGGTGATCGGCTTCACCGCTTACCTGACCCTGGTCGGGCGCATGGGCCCGGAACGCGCCGCCTACTGCACGGTGCTGTTTCCGCTGGTGGCGTTGAATGTCTCGGCCTATGCCGAGGGTTATCACTGGAGTGCGCCGGCCCTGCTCGGGCTGGTGGCGGTGATGGCGGGCAACGTCCTGGTGTTCCGCAAACCGGGGACAGCAGCGCGGCCGATACCCGCCAGGGTGGCCTGAGCGGCGTCAGGCAAAAGGCACGCCACATCTATATAGATCAGTCGCGGATCAATGGCTGGATAACCTGACGCTTTCCACGGCGTATCAGGAAGGCCATGCCATGAACCGATCGGTTGAACAGAGTACGGATATCGACAGCGCTGACGAAGCCCCGTCGCCAGACCCCGCCGAGGTCGACGACCCCTTGTTGTCGGCTTTTCTGCGGCGCGACGCGGAGCTGCTGCACAGCGAGCAGAGCTGGGCGCGGCAGCAGGTCGTCGAGCAACTGGCAATCTCGTTCAAGGCGGCCATGGGACCGTTGCATGAAGCCGAACAGCGCAGTTGGCTGGGGCGCTACCGCCTACTGATGACGGCCAGGTCGGCACTCGACGAGGAGAGCGAAAAGGTTGTCTCTGCCTTCGAGGCCGCCGGCCTGGCAGCGCTGCGCGAACGTCTGAAACAGGTCTCGGGCCTGGACCTCGACCCGCACACTACCTATCTGCATACCGTGATCGACGCGCAGGCGCAGGTTCCCCCACCCAAGGGCGAGGTGGAGAGCTTCGAGCGGCGGATCGGCACGCTGACCGTCTCGACCATGACTCTGTGGCAGGCCGCGTGCCTGAACTTCGCCTTTTCCGACACCCACTACGCCAACCTCAAGCGGCGCTGGATTTCCTTCGACAAGAAGGTCGATATCAACGATCGACGCTGGCTGCTCTCGACCGAGCAATTTGTCGAGATCGTCCGCGAGCTCAATCTGGGGGCCGCGCTCAAGCCCCATGTCGAGCGGGCGATGCGCGCCGACGGGCCGCTGGATCGGTCCATGCAGGCCTTCACCGGGGCCGAGATCGGCTTCGGCGTGTATGACTCGGTCCGCCAGTCGGCCACCACGGGCCTGAGCTACAGCGCCTTTGTCACCCTCAGGGACGAGCTGTCGACGGTCCGTCCCCGGCTCAAGGGCAGTTATGTCGCGTTGCGTTTGCCCGGTGGTCTGAAGGTCCGCCTGGACCGGGTACTGGAATCCATCGAGAGCGAACTGCTGCACCTCTTCGATATCGAGCATGAGCCCCTGCAAGTCATTTACCTGCCGCTGCTGATCTTCGAGGTCGTCGGGCACCAGGGGCTCTACAGCTACTGTGTCGACCGTCCGGAGGGAGCCTTGCGCTATCACCGCTCAAGAGCGGCGTTCGAAGAGGATTTCAAGGCGCAATTGCAAAAAGACAGCGCGCACAAGCGACTCCACTGGTTGATCTCGTCATTGGCGTTCAAGCAGCAGCATCAGTTCTGGCACTGGATCCAGGCGCACCGCAAGCCCAGGACGGTCACCTGGACCTCGACTTTTGCCGACGTCTACGAGTGGTTCTGGTCGGGGGAGGGCATCGACGAGCTGATCTTCGAGTATGGCAAGACGAGTACCGATTTCAGCCCCGGCCAGGCCTTGGCGGAGTTCTACGCCTGGCGGTTTCGCTTGAATACCCAGGCGATCGCGGCGTCCAAGACCGAGCACGATCTGCAAGCCGTCAAGGGGGGCGTTCTCGCCGTCATGCACCTGTTGCTCAATGTCCTGATGTTGCCGGTTCCGGGTGGCTTCGGGGTCCTGGGGCGGGTGGTGGCGACGCTGATGTTCGCGCAAATGGGGCTGGAGTTGGCCGACGGTATCCTGGCGACTTTCCAGGGCCGGCCGAAGGCGCTGGGCCAGGCCCTGGCCAGTCTCGGCACGATGATCCTGAGCGGGAGCCTGCTGGGGGCTGCGGGGCGCGCCGTGGAGCGGCGTTTCCAGGCGTTGTCTCTGGAAATCGGGCGTTGGCGCAAGGTGACCCAGGGCCCAGGGACGGAGCCGCTCTGGAAGATCGACCTGAGCGGCTATGCCGTCTCCGTCACGGGACTGGCGGAGCGCTTTGTCGCGGATGAGCGGGGGCTTTTCGAAGAGGGCGGTCTGCTGTTCGGCGAGGTGCGCGAGCGCGACTGTTCGCTGCAGATCCGCTTGGAATACGATGCCGCGCTCAAGCGTTATGTGGCGGTCAGGCCCGACGCGGCGGGATTTCGTCCACCGATGCTCTATGACCCGCAGGCGCGGCACTGGCTGGCGGACCTGGATGACAGTGCTGGCCTGAGCGATGCCGGCTGGTTGGCGCGGATGATCGGCCAGGGAACTGGCGAAGAGGCCGAGGTGCTGTTGCACATCAGCGGCATCGACCGCCAGGCGCTCCAGACGCTCTGGGCGGGTGGCTTGCCACCGGCGTCCCTGGTCGAGGCCGTGCGGCGCCGGCAGATCGACGCCGGCCTCGACGCGCTGATCGCCAGCAGCGATGCGCGACTGAGTTTGCCGGTGGAGGCCGAGCGTGTGCTGTTCTGTCTGCTACCACGGCTGCCCGATTGGCCGGAAACGGTCGGGCTGTTTATCCACGGGCCCGAGGGCGAGTTGCTGGAGGTTCATGGTCGAAAGGCGCAACCGGCGGACTTCGAGTACAAGGTGGCGATTCGACGGCTGGAGGAGGGCGGTTATGTCGAGCACCTCGCCGACCCGCAGCCGATTGCTGATGTGCTCGCCCATGAAGAGGGGGTGCAGGCACTGATCCTCAGCCTGTTGCCCGACGACTGTCCACTCAAGGGCCGCTTCGAGCCCTTTGTCCGGCGTCAGTGGAACAAGAGCATAAGGCAGCAGATCAAGGCCCTGGCCCGGCTCGAGCGGCCCGCGTTGTTCGAGATGCTCAGCGTCCATGATGGCCTGGCCCGCTCGACCTCGCGGGCGCCGGCCCGGCATTACTTGTCACTGATCGCGCCGTCCCTGCCGCCGCTGGTGCTCAAGCTCCAGGGGCTGTACCCGGCAGTGTCGCTGGCGCGGATCGCCGAGCATCTGCGGCGTATGCCGCTGGATTCGCGACAACGCGAGCGCTTCCTGGCGAGTGCCGAACTGCCTGGCGAACAGGCTCGCGCCCTGGCCGATGCGCAAGGCTTGACCCGCCTGGGCCGGGTGCTGGACGGGATCTATCACCGCCGGGCCGCCAATCGCGATACGGATACCTGGCTACAACTGGCCGGCGAGTTGCTGGTGCAAGAGCAATTGGGTCTGAGCCTGTGTCCGCAGGTACGCACGAGTGCGACCCATGACGACTTCTATCGGGCGTTGGCGGGGCTGTTCAAGCCCCCCGAACTGAGCCGGCTGGGCGTGGCCGATGCTACTGACGTCAAGGCCTTGCGCAAGCGGGTCGCCGCCGTGCTGGAACAGCGACGGACCCGGGACGGCCGTATCCGCCTGCCGATCAAGCGTTGCCAGGAGACGCTCACCCTGGCTGCGACCCTGGTGCCCGATGAGGCCGGCCGCTATCGGCAGGACAGCAACACTTACTTGATGCTCGAGGGGGGCCTGTATCGGATTGAAAGCAGCGGATTGCCGGAGGACTGGCGGATCAACCCCGGCGATCTGCCGGGGGCCTACACGCCGAGCCTGGAGCATAACGGCGCGAGTGCCTGGTGGCATGAGTTCGAAAATCCGCTGAGCTGGGATGGCCTGACCGCGTTTCGTCGCCTGGGCGGGCAAGCCGAGTCATTTGCCGAGCCCGTGGTCCGGCAGATACTGAGCATCAGCGCGACGCCCGACAACCTGCTGCGGCAGACGATTTTTTGCAATCGGCGGCCTCCGGCTTTGCTGACCGCCGTCATGCAGCACTTCAGGGACTGCCTGGATATCGAACAGCACCTCGACGCGCTGAGCTGGCGTGCGAAGGCGTTGCCCGCGCTATTTAAAACAGCACTCACGGCGCTCGGCGAGGCCGATCGCCTGTGGCTGGCCGTCACCCCCGAGTTGTCCGAAGATCAGTGGGTCGGTGCGTTGCTACGAGGCCTGGAGAGTGACGCCCGGCGAGTCAGGCGGATATTGGCCGACGGTCTGTCCAGGCAGCGGGCCAGGGTCGGGGAGCCTTTGACGAGTTCGCTCGAACGGGCTTTCCCCGACCTGCCGGGCGGTGTGGCCGACGAGATCCTGGCACACAGCGAAGCCTGGCAACGCAGGCTGATCCGCCAGACCGGGCGTATCCCGCTGGCGCTGGCCGAAGAAGCCCGCTGGTGGCGTGAGGAAGCGATCCTGAGCCGGGTCCTTATCGGCCTGAGTCCCGACGCGCTGGGCAATGCCCAGAGCGACCGGTTCCTGTTGCCGTTGCTCAAGCAATTGCCGGGCTGGCCAAGCCAGGCGCGCGTTGAACTGCGCGAAGCGGCAATCGACGGCCCCCTGTTGGACAGCAGTGGCAGCGCCGAGCTCGGCAAACGGCGGGTGGTGGTGAAGACCGTGGACGGTTATGAGGCGTTCATGGTCGAGGGCGAGCAGATCTCCCGCCGGGGGACGCTGCAAAGCGACCTGCTCCTGGCCCTGTCACGGGTGATCCAGGATTTGCCCGCGCGCCTGCCCAGGGGGGCCGTCCAGGATTCAAGAGCCCAGTTGAAAAGCCTGCTCTTCGAACAGGCGATTCGCCAGCGTGGGGAACTGCGCCGTCGCCTCGGCCTGCGCCCGGCCCATGCCTGGGCCGCCTTGCCACGGCGCCTGGTGCGCCAGCGCAGCGGTCAGCTCGGGATCGAGCTGAGCGGTCGCGGCCCGGGTCTGCCGACGGTGGAGTTGTTCGGCACGCTGAAAAGACTCTTTCGCGGCGCGACCAACCAGGAGCTGTTCGACATGCTCCAGTCGTTGGGGCGCACGAGCGCGGAGCAACGGGTTGCGGTCGAGGCTCTGGAGCACGACTACCTCAGGTTGCGCAGCGACCTGGAAGTCTGGCTCGATGTCCCGCAAATCGAGGGCAAGGATCGCAACCTGGCGCTCAGGATGCGCAAGGCAATGGCCTCCAGGATCCGCCGTTGCTGGCGCTGGGAAAGTCGTAATGTGCTGGGCGGTGTGTTGTTGCTCGAAGGCTTTTCCGTCGAGCAGATGCCGATCCTCAGCGTGCCGTTCACACACGTGACCCAGTTGTTGATTCGTGACATGAACCTCGATATCAGTTATCTGAGCGCTTTCCTGCGGGCCTTTCCGGCTTTGCAGCATCTGCGCCTGTATGGCGCCGGTCTGAAGCGCCTGCCCCATCAAATCGGTGAGATGCACGGCCTGCAAGAGCTCGACCTGGAGGGCAATCATATTACCCTGACGGCGGCGGGGGCCTTGCAGCTGGCGGGACTGCGGCAATTGAAATACCTGAACTTGCGCGGTAACCCGCTGAAGCTGCTCCCCGACTTTGCCGCCCTGACGGACTTGCAGTCGCTGGACCTGAGCCGGACCGCGATCGATGCCTGGCCTTCGGGTGTGCTCTTCCTCAAGCACCTGGTGGTCCTGGACCTGTCGCATAACCGCATCCAGCAGGTACCCGATTCCGTGCAGTTGGCCCCGCTGCAGCTCAACCGCGGTGTCAACCTGGAAGGCAATCCGCTGCTGCCGGACACCGTGACCAAACTGTCGGTGTATACGCGGGAAAAAAAGGCAGCGGGTATTACCTTCGGGCTCACCTCGGCCGAGCTTTCCGCACCCGTCGGCATCGAGGCCTGGGGCGCGGCCGCGGACCGGAGCACGCGTCAGAATGAATGCTGGCAATGCGTCAGGGACGAGCCGCACGCTGGCGGATTCTTCGCGTACCTGGAAAGCCTGAGTGCCCTGGCGACGTTCTATGAGCCGCAGTTCTCCAGTGCGCGCAGGAACCTGACGCAACGTGTCTGGCGGATCATGGAGGCGGCGGCCGACAGTGCGGACTTGTGCCGGCAACTGTTCCTCCTGCAACGCACGGCAGCGGCGCAGGGGATGGAGAGGTTGCGGATCTTCAATGAAATCGAGTTCGCGGTACTCTGCCACCAGGCACTTGCGCTGGTCGAAAAATCTGCCGCCAGGGCCCGAATACTGCGCTTGTTGAAGGGCAAGTTTCGCCTGCTGATGTTCTGGGACAAGACCATCGATCCGGCGATCTACCGGGCCTATTGGGAACAGCTGGGCGAGCGCCTGGAACTGCCCGACCTGTGCAACGAGCGGTTCTACCCGGAGCGGGTGCAACTCGACCAGAGCCAGCTTGAAGCGATGGTCAACTATGTTCGAGAGATGGAAGCGCTGCCGCCGGAGGCGAACGGCCTGCACCGCTATCTGAAATCCCAGCCGTTCTGGTGCCGGTTCCTGTATCTGGCCTACGAGCAAGAGACCCAGTCATTGTCCGTCCAGGAGCGCGACTCCCGGATCGACACGCTCACCCTGAATGCCTTGAGTGGCGTCACCTGATCGGCCGGTCGCGTGCCGCCATGGTCCGTAGCGGGTTGGCGATACTTAACTAGCGCCGAGGCTCCGCCCCGGCGGCTTAGGCTGATGCTTTCAACGCTTGCCAAGGAGCCAGCATGAACCCAGCCGAAGCACCATCGCAGCCCGTCCCATCGACTCCTGTGGCGTCCGTTCCGGACCTCGACCCACAGATCAGCGCGTTCATCGCGCAGCAATCCGCTCTCCTGCATTCCCGCGAGAGTTGGGCCCGACAACAGGTCCTCGACCATCTCACCGACCTGTTCAAGGATGCCATGCACCCGTTGCAGGAAATGGAGCAGCGCAGCTACCTGAGCCTGTTTCGTGCGCTGGTCGCCGCCAAAGGCGCGCTGGATGCCGAGAGCAAGGGGTTTGTCGAAGCATTCGAACAGGCCGGCCTGTTGGCGCTGCGCACGCGTATCAAGCAGGACTGTGGCCGGGACCTGGACCCGCGTACCACCTACCTGCATACCGCCTACGCCGTGGAGTCCGGCAAAAAACGCCGGGCGGCGCCGCACAAACGCTCACTGGATGCCGGGGCGGGGATAGCGGTGGATGTGGCGACCTTGTCCCTGTGGCAGGCCGCCTGCCTGAACTTCGCCTTTTTCGACTTGCCCGAAATGAAGCGGCGCTGGATCAGCCACGGCACCGGCGAGGAGGATATCAACCAGGGCAGTCTGATCGATGTGGACAACTTCATCCAGATCGTCCGCGACCTGAACCTGGGGGCGGACTTGCGGCAGCGGGTCGAGATCGCCCTGCGACCCACGGCGTTACTGCCCCGGCTGATCGCGGCCTATGTGCGCGAGATGTTTCGCTTCAACCTCTACGACGCCGCGAGAACCGCGGCCAACACCCGGCTGAGCCGAAGTCTGTTCGACTCGTTGCGCGATGCGCTGGAGCGCGGGCCGTCCCTGTTGAAGGTCGAACAGGTGGCGATCAAGCTGCCGCAAAGTCTCGGTCGGCTCATGGCCCGCGTGGAGTTCACCCTCGAGGAGGCGGTCCTGCGCCTGTTCTCGCTGAAGTCGTTCGACCTCAGCGGCATTTATCTGCCGGCGTTGATCCTGCGGGTTTCCGGTGAGTCCGGCCTGTACAGCTACTGTGCCGAACGCCCTGGCGGGGTGTTGCGTCATCACCCCTCGCTGGCGGCCTTCGAGCAGGAGCTCAAGGCCCAGCTCAAGACCGACAACGCGCGCGAGGCCCTCGGTTGGCTGATCTCCTCACTGGCCTTCGAGCAGCAGAGCAGACTCTGGCAACTGATTGAACCCGAGCACAAACCCACCGACCTCAATGGGTTGGCCGACAAGCTCTACGAAGTGTTCCATTGGGTGTTTCCGAACCAGACCCTGGACGACCTGAGTTTCGCCTACCACCCCGCCGGAGGGCGTCCGGAAGACGTGCTGAGCCGCTTTTACACCTGGCGTTTTCGCCTCAACACCGAAGCGATTGCCGTGCCCAAGAGCCAGCAGGACCTGCGCGCGGTCAAGGAAGGCATCGTCAGCCTCATGCACCAACTGCTCGATCTGTTGCTGACGCCGGTGCCGGGCGGTCTGGGCAGTATCGGGCGGATGGTGATGGCGGCGATGGCCGGGCACCTGGCGCTGGAGCTGGTCGAGGGCGCGGAGGGCGCCGGCGAGGGGCGTCCCGAGCCGCTGCTGCAGGCGGGTCTGGAAATCGCCAATATGTTGCTGCTGGCCGGCCTGCATGGGTACGCCGGGCGCCTGGCCTACCGCCGCATCGGCAGTGAGTTCAAGCGCCTGGACAAATACCGCCGGGTGCAACTGGCGGATGGCGCCAGCAAGCTGTGGCAGCCGACGCTGCTGCCCTACGCGCGCAAGAGCGTCGAGCTGGGCTCGGTATTCGACGAAAAGGGGCTGAGCCCCCTGGGCGCTAAGTTGTATGGTCAGGTCAAGGAGCGAGGACAGGACCTGACCGTCGAGCTTGAGTATGACAAGGACCTCAAGGGCTATCGGGCGACCCATCCCGACACGGGGCAATTCCACCCGCCGATGACCTATGACCGGTCTTCCCGGCGTTGGTCGGTGGCCCTGGATGACAGCCGGCAACTCTCGGATGCCCGCTTGCTGGCGCGGATGATCGCGCTCAAGGGCGCCAGTGCGGAGCAGGCCCAGCGGATCCTCGATATCAGCGGCGTGTCCCGCGAGCATCTGGAGCAGGTCTGGTCGGGGGGCACGCCGCATGCCTCGTTGGTCGAGGCACTGGAACGCTTCGAGGTCGATCAGGGGATTGCCGAACTCAGGGCCACCGACCAGGAGCAGGCGCTGCTCTCGCCGTGTGCCCAGCGGGCATTGTTTGCCCTGTTACCGGAGTTGCACGACTGGCCGACGGACCTCTGCCTGAAGGTCCACGGCGCGGACGGTGAACTGCAGGAGGCCTATGGCCGGCGCCAGCGCCTGGGCTTGTACGCCCGTTCGGTGAGTATCCGGCGCCTGGCGGATGGCGGTTTTGTCGAGCAGTCACCGGCCACGGATGAACCGTCGACAGCGCTGGCGAGCGGTTATGACCCTGGGGTACTGGCGTTGATTCTTGGGCTGCTGCCCAGCGACTCGGTGCTGTGCAGCGGTACCGATCCGCAGGTGCGGCGGGTCAGGGGCAAGACGCTGCGGCACCTGCTCAATGCCTTGGCCAGGGAGCGCTCGGGGCCGTTGTTCGAAGCCCTCGGTACCCATGCGGGGCGGATCAAGATCGATGTCAGCAACAACGCCTTCGGGCCCGAGGTGGGGGCCTACCTGCCCGTGTTCAGGTCCGGCGTGCCGGCGGTACTGGTGAGGATTCGCCTGCTCTATCCGCAGCTGTCGCTGACCAGGCTGGCGCAGTTCCTGCGCGACAATCCCTTGCCGTCGAGCCAGTGCCAGGCCCTGCTGGACACTCATCGGCTGCCGCAGCGCCTGCGTTATGCCCTGGGCCGCACGCAGCAGCTCAGCAGCTTGGGACGGGCCCTGGATGGGATCTATCAGAGCCGCTGGTTTCAGGAGGACACGGACGTCTGGTTGCAGGCCATCGCCGTGGGTTTTGTGCGTGAACGCCTGGGTCGGGCCCTGAAGTGGATCGAAGGTGACCAGACCTTTCTCGCCGACCCGCGGGACCTGCCGTTGCGTCGCTACGGCAAAGGGATCTATACGGCACTCGATAGCCGGCGGCAGCCAAGCCTCGATCTGTCGTCCACCGAGAGTTTTTATCGGGCTTTCGCCGCCTCTCTTTCCACTCAAGAGCAGGGCTTGTTGGGCATGGCCTCGGTGTCTGACGGGCAGGCGTTGCGCAATGCCATCGGCGCATATATGGGGGCACAGCGGCGCTCCGACGGCAGTGTCGGCCTGGCGCTTGAGCTGTATCGCTGCCCGCCGGTCTCCGAGGGCTACCGGGAGCTCGATCCACCGGGGTTGTATGTGCAGGACCGACGGATCTTCGTGCAGTTGGACCAGCGCTTCTATCAGGTCGAACAGGACCTGCGATTCGCCGAGTGGCGGATTTGCCACCCGACGCTCAAGGGCGCCTATGCGCCTCTGCTGGAGCACAACGGCCAGGGTGGCTGGTGGCATGAATTCGAGGAACCACTGGCTTGGGACGGGCTCCGGGCATTTCGTCGGCTCGAACCCGGCGCCAATGCTTTGTCCGATACCGTGGCCCGCCAGGTCCTGGCGATCAGCGGTCTCGACGACACGCTGCCGGGCCGGCTGTTGTTCGAAAACCGGCGCTGCGCGCCGCTGTTGAGCGAAGTGACCCGCCGCTTCAGGCAGGCGCAGATGGACAGTCCGTGGTCGGAGGTCGGCGACTGCGACCCCGGCACCGATCTCCAGGCGACGTTTATCCGCCAGCAGTTCCCGCTACTGAGCGTCGACATGGCGCAGGACTTGATCGAACAGGCGGACTCGTCCCAGCGCCAGCTGATGCGTGACTACAAACGCGTACCTCTGGCCCTGGCCCAGGAAGCGCGCTACCTGAGCGCGGAAGTCGAGGTCTGCCGGGTGTACGAGAGCCTGTTTCTGTCCACGCTACGCAGCGATGCGAGTGACATTCTGTTATTGCAATTGCTCGAGCGCTTGCCCGGTTGGTCGAAAGGCCTCTGGATCGAGTTGCGTCGCGAGACCGCGGGCGGTCCCTTGATTGCCAGCGTGGGTGATTTTTCGGCCGGCGTGCGTCGGGTCCTGGTCAAGACGGACCGGGGCTATGAGCCGTTCGAGGCGGATAGCGCCGGGCTGCGCAGCCTGGCAGCGGCGGATGAAGATCCGTTTTCGACAGTGCTCAAGGCCTTGCCGCAGTTGAAACGCACGACCCTGAACCTGCTCCATAGCAGCAATGATGTCGAGATGGATTTGAAACGGGTGATGTTCCAGAGCGTGTCGGGTGATCGCAACCGCATCCGGCAACTGCTCGGACAGCCCCCGGTGCTGCCCTGGAGCCGGCAACCACAACGCCTGATGCGCCTGCAAAGTGGTGCGCTGGGGTACCCGATGAGCGGGCGGGCAAGGCCGGGGTTGTACCCGCCGGGGCAGTTCAGACAGTTGAAAAAACTCTATCGAGGTTGTTCCGATGCGCAAGTCGCCGAGATCCTGGCAAGCCTCGGCGGGACTTCGGCAGCGCGCGCCAGGGCGGTCGAACGGTTGCACGGTGAATACCGCCAGTTGAAGGATGACCTGGCCCGTTGGCAGTTGGCGCCGCAGCTCGAAGACGTGGAGGATTTGCCATTCGGCGATACCCGGGTTGAACGCCGGCGCAAAGTCGCGCGGCGCCTCAGGCGCTGTTGGCGCCGCCAGAGCATTGCCCAGGAGCTGGGGCCGCTGCGCTATGTGCTGGTCCTGGATGGCCTGGAAGTCGAGGACCTGCCGGACCTGAGCGCCGATTTCAGCCACGTCACCCTGCTGTCGATGAACGACATGGGCCTGGGCAATGCCCGCTATCTGAGCAGCTTCCTGAGAAATTTCACCGGCCTGAGCACCTTGCGCATGGACGGTAACGGGCTGGGCAGCCTGCCGAACGCGGTAGGAGCGTTGCAGGCCCTGGAGGAACTGTCACTGGAAAACAATCGCTTGAAACTGATCGAAGGCACCGCGCGGGAACTGGCTGGGCTGACCAGGTTGCAGCGGCTGAATCTCAATGGCAACCCGCTGGGGGTACTGCCTGACTTTGGCGCGATGCTCTCGTTGCAGGTACTGCGCCTCTGCCGTACCGGCATCGATCATTGGCCGCCGGGACTGCTGGCCCTGAGAGACCTGGTGCGGGTGGAACTGCGCGAGAATGCGATCCGTGGGCTGCCGGCGGAACTGTTTGCGGGGCACGATCAACTCTGTCGCGGCATGGACCTGTCGGGCAATCCGTTGTCGCCGCAGGCGCTGACGGCGGTCCTGCATTATCGCCAGAGCGCGGAGCACCATGATGTGGTGTTCGGCCTTGGCAACCTGCGCCTGTCGTCGTTGTTCGGGATCGACCGCTGGGCCGGCGGCGCCGAAAAAACCGCGGAAAGGAGCGCCCAGTGGCAGCGTGTCAGGGACCGGCCCAATGCGGATGTGTTTTTCCTTCTGCTGGATCGCATGAGTGCCCCGCCGACGTTTTTCGATGCCGAATATCAGGGCGTGCGCAGCGATCTGAGTGCACGGGTATGGCGGCTGCTCAAGGCCGCGTCCGAGGATTTGCTGCTGTGCGAGGAGTTGTTCCGCCTGGAAGGGCGCGGGCGTGCCGTGGGCCTGAGCAGCTACCAGATTTTCAATCGGCTGGAGCTGAGCGTGGATTGCCAGGAGGCGTTGCGGCTGACGGACCAGGAGGCGGTGCAGTACCGTTTGCTGAAGCTGCTCAGGGGGCAGTTCCGCCTGAGCGCCCTGACGGTGGCGGTCGGCGCGAAGCACCCGGTACGATCGCTCTTCTGGTATCGCGGCTATTACGATGCCCTGGCCGAAGAACTGGCATTGCCTGACCAGTTCAACGGGCTGTTTACCGCCAGTCCGGTTCATGTCAGCAAGCAGCAGGCGGCCAACATCAAGGCTCAGGTTCTGCGCGAGGAACTCCCCCAGGCATTGCCTGATGGATCACCCGGTCAATCACCCGAGAACCTGCTGGAGGTGTTGCTGGAGGGCATGATCGAGGAACTGCCCGAGGAAATACCGCAAGAGCCACCCGAGGTGTTGCCGGATGAATTGCCGCCGGAGCCCGCCGAGGAGCGGGCCAATGCCGCGACTCCGCCATTGATAGGTTATCTGGTGGCCAATGACAGCTGGAGCGACTTTCTCATCCGTGCTCATGAGGGTGATTTTCAACGGGTCTTCGGGCATCTCTGGGCATTCGACAAACGCCCTGAAGACAGTGAGTATCGCCACCTCTGGCGGTCCCGTTTGAACCAGTTCCAGTACAACCGCCGGCGTTCCGTCTGGCTTACCCACTGGACCGTCAAAGCCCTGGGCAAAGAGGGCGTGTCAGCGCTCGGGAGTGCCTGAACAGCCCTTGGCCGATGGATGCTCCGGCAGAACGTACCGGATCCTGAAGGCGCTATTCGTGCCTACGCTGCTCTTGAGCCGCTGCTGCTGTGCCAGGGTGACGTGGCGCCGGCGGCACTTGAGCGAGGCGTGACGAATGGCTACGCGGCAGGTCCTGGTCCGGCGCGCGCAGGCCAATATCGGGGCCGAGCGGGATTAGCCCGGCCCCGTGCTCGCCTAGCCCTTCCAGACCTGGGGGTTGACCAGGTCGCGCGGCCGCTCGCCGAGCAGGGCGCTGCGCAGGTTGGCCAGCGCGCGGTTGGCCATGGCTTCACGGGTTTCGTGGGTGGCCGAGCCGATATGCGGCAGGGTCACGGCGTTCTTCAGTTGGAACAACGGCGACTCGGCCAGGGGTTCCTTCTCGTAGACGTCCAGCCCGGCGCCACGGATGGTGCCGTTTTGCAGGGCCTGGATCAGTGCCGGTTCGTCCACCACCGGGCCGCGGGAGATATTGATCAGGATTGCGTCCGGCTTCATCAAGCCCAGTTCGCGCTGGCTGATCAGGTGGCGGGTCTTGTCGCTCAACGGCACCACCAGCACCACGAAGTCGGCTTCGGCGAGCAGGGCGTCGAGACTGCGCAACTGCGCGCCAAGTTGTTGTTCGAGTTCCGGCTTGCGGCTGTTGCCGCTGTAGAGAATCGGCATGTTGAAGCCGAGATGGCCACGACGGGCCACGGCCGCGCCGATATTGCCCATGCCGACGATGCCCAGGGTCTTGCCGTGTACGTCACCACCGAACAGGGCCGGGCCGACGCTGGCCTTCCACTCCCCGGCCTTGGTCCAGGCATCCAGCTCGGCGACCCGGCGGGCGCTGCTCATCAGCAGGGCGAAGCCGAGGTCGGCGGTGCTTTCGGTGAGCACATCGGGGGTGTTGGTGAGCATGATCCCGCGTTCATTGAAGTAGGCCACGTCATAGTTGTCGTAGCCGACCGAGACGCTGGAGACCACTTCGAGCTTGGCGGCGTTTTCCAGCTGGGCGCGTCCGAGCTTGCGGCCGACGCCGATCAGGCCGTGGGCATGGGGCAGGGCGGCGTCGAACTGGGCGTTGAGATCACCGAGCTTGGGATCCGGGACAATCACCTCGAAATCCTGGCGCAGCTGTTCGACCATGGCGGGGGTGACGCGGCTGAAGGCGAGTACGGTTTTTTTCATCGCAGGGCTCATCGAACGGCGGGAATGCAAAGCACGCTATCATTTTTCGCCGGAGTTGTGCGCTGGATTGTATTTCCGTGGCGTCACAAAACCTTGTGGGAGCGGAGCTTGCCCGCGAAGAGGCCTTCAAGGACGCCAAAAGCTTCGCGGGCAAGCTCCGCTCCCACATTGAGCCGGTGTTTCAACACAATACTATCGTCGCGCACCAATCCCTGTGGGAGCTGGCTTGCCGGCGACGGCGGCCTGGCAGGCGCTGATGATCTCAGTTGGCGATACGCACGCTTTTCAGCTCATACGCCGCCAACTCGGCCTGATGGGCGGCCAGGATTTCCGGCAAGGAGCCGCGCAGGTACTCGACCCAGGTCTTGATCTTCGCATCCAGATACTGGCGCGACGGATAGATCGCATACACATTCAACTCCTGCGAGCGGTAGCTGGGCATCATCCGCACCAGGCTGCCATTGCGCAGGCCCTCGATCGCCGCATACACCGGCAACACGCCGACGCCCATGCCGCTGATGATCGCCGCTTTCATCGCATCGGCGGAGTTGACCAGGAACGGCGACGTCGCAATGTTCACCGCCTCCTGCCCATCCGGCCCGTCGAAGGCCCAGCGGTCCAGGGCGATCACCGGGCTCACCAGGCGCAGGCAGGCATGGTTGAGCAGGTCACTGGGGCGCTGCGCGCAGCCGTTGGCCTTCACATAGGCCGGCGAGGCACAGACGATGCTGTAAGTAATCCCCAGGCGCTGCGAAACAAACCCCGAGTCCGGTAACTCGCTGGCCAACACGATGGACACGTCATAGCCCTCGTCGAGCAGGTCCGGCACCCGGTTGGCCAGGGTCAGGTCGAAGGTCACATCGGGATGGGTCTTGCGATAACGGGCAATCGCATCGATCACGAAATGCTGGCCGACCCCGGTCATCGAGTGCACTTTCAACTGCCCGGCCGGCCGCGCATGGGCGTCGCTGGCCTCGGCTTCGGCTTCCTCGACATAGGCCAGGATCTGCCCGCAACGCAGCAGGTAACGCTTGCCGGCTTCGGTCAGGGCGATGCGCCGGGTGGTACGGTTGAGCAGGCGGGTTTGCAAGTGGGCCTCAAGAGCCGAGACCGCGCGCGAGACGTTGGCCGTCGTGGTGTCCAGTTGCACGGCGGCGGCGGTGAAGCTGCCGGCTTCGGCCACGCAACTGAAAGCGCGCATATTTTGCAAGGTGTCCATGGAGTGCTCTCTGGGGTGACGGTAAATTGTGACACGAAGTAACGGGGTGTTGGGCATACGACCAAGGGATTATCGCGTTAACGGTAACAAAGCTTCACAGAAAGGCCATCTTATCGCCTGACAGGCTGCCCTCTAGAATTGCCCCGACCTGTGTGCACCTCTGCTCCCAATAACACCTCATAACTGTAGGAGCAGGACTTGCCCGCGAAGCTTTTAGCGTTCTCATGGACGCCTTCGCGGACAAGCCCTGCTCCTACAGGACAGTGTTGTGCCCGACGCCGTGCCCACAGGAAACCGCTTTTCTCCCTACCCCAGGAATTTGCAGCAGTGCCGCGTCGCATCAGCAGAGAGCTGAAGACTCTCAGTGTTTGGGCTTTATCCTTGGCTATCAGCGGCTGCATCGGAACCGGAGGTATTGCCCCACAGGGCCAGACCCTTGCGGCGAACACCTTGCTTACCGACCAGGCGATCCAGAGCGCCGAGCGCGACGCGCACTGGCCGGTTGCGCAGTGGTGGCGGGCCTACGGTGACCGTCAACTGGACCAATGGATCGAACGCGCCGTGCAAGGCAGCCCGAGCCTGGCCATGGCCGCCGCCCGCGTGCGCCAGGCCCGGGCCCTGGCCGGCCTGGCCGAGTCCGCCGAGTCCGTGCAGATCAAGGGCGACGCCGCGCTCAAACGGCATAACTGGGCCAACGACCAATTCTACGGCCCCGGCGAGTTGGCGAGCACCACCACCTGGGACAACAACGCCGCCCTGGGCCTGAGCTATTCCCTGGACCTCTGGGGCCGCGAAAGCAACGCCAGCGAACGGGCCGTCGACCTGGCCCATATGAGCGTCGCCGAAGCCCGCCAGGCCCGCCTAGAATTGCAGAACAGCATCGTGCGCGCCTACATCCAGCTGTCCTTGCACTACGCCGAGCGCGATATCGTCGAAGCCACTCTCAAACAGCAGATGCAGATTCTCGACCTGGCGCAAAAACGCCTGAACGGCGGCCTCGGCACCCATTTCGAAGTCAGCCAGGCCGAGACGCCGCTGCCGGAAACCCATCGCCAGATCGACGCGCTGGACGAGGAGATCGCCCTGAGCCGCAACCAGCTGGCGGCCCTGGCCGGCGTCGGCCCGGGCGAGGGCGCGCGCCTGCAACGGCCGGCGCTGTCCCTGCACACGGCCTTGAAACTGCCCTCGGCACTGCCCGCGCAACTGCTCGGCCAGCGCCCGGACGTGGTCGCCAGCCGCTGGCAAGTGGCGGCCCAGGCCCGTGGCATCGATGTCGCCCACGCCGGCTTCTATCCCAACGTCGACCTGGTCGGCAACCTCGGCTACATGGCCACTGGCGGCGGCCTGCTGGCGTTTCTCACCGGCAAGAAATTCAACTACGGCGTCGGCCCGGCGCTGTCCCTGCCGATCTTCGATGGCGGCCGCCTGCGCGCCGAACTGGGCGAAGCGGCGGCGGGTTATGACCTCGCCGTGGCGAAATACAACCAGACCCTGGTCAATGCCCTCAAGGGTATTTCCGACCAGTTGATCCGCCGCGAGTCCCTGGACAAACAGCAGGTGTTCGCCGCCGAGTCCGTGGCCTCGGCGCAGAAAACCTACGACATCGCGATGATCGCCTACCAGCGTGGCCTGACCGACTACCTCAATGTGCTCAATGCCCAGACCCTGCTGTTTCACCAGCAGCAGATCGAGCAGCAGGTCCAGGCTGCGCGCCTGAGTGCCCATGCCGAACTCATCACCGAACTGGGTGGCGGGCTGGGCGCGGGCAACGACGTACCGGCCGAGAGCCGCACCGTCGCGAACAAACCTCCGGCCGTGCTGGCCGCCTTCGATCACTGAGAACCGCGTCATGACTCCCTTGCCCGCCCCGGTGCGCTGGCTGTACTCCCTGGAATGGCGTCGTGGTTTCTTCGACTGGGCCCGTAGCGACGGCGTGACCTGGATCTATATCTTCAAGGTCCTGGCCGCCGCGTTCCTCACCCTGTGGCTGGCCATGCGCCTGGAATTGCCGCAGCCGCGCACCGCGATGATCACCGTGTTTATCGTCATGCAGCCGCAGAGCGGCCACGTGTTCGCCAAGAGCTTCTATCGCTTCCTCGGCACCCTGGCCGGTTCCACGGTGATGGTGGCGCTGATCGCCCTGTTCGCCCAGTACACCGAACTGTTCCTCGGCGCGCTGGCGATCTGGGTTGGCCTCTGCTCGGCCGGCGCGCAACGCAACCGCAACTTTCGCGCCTACGGTTTTGTCCTCGCCGGCTACACCGCCGCGATGGTCGGCCTGCCGGCCCTGGCCCATCCGGAAGGGGCCTTTATGGCGGCGGTGTGGCGGGTGCTGGAAATTTCCCTGGGGATTCTCTGCTCGACCCTGGTCAGCGCCGCGATCCTGCCGCAAACCTCCAGTGCCGCCATGCGTAATGCGCTCTACCAGCGCTTCGGGGTGTTCGCCGGGTTTGTCAGCGCCGGTTTGCGCGGCAGCCATCCGCAGACCGCCTTCGAAGCCGCCAACGTCGGCTTTATCGCCCAGGCGGTAGGCCTTGAGGGGTTGCGCAGCGTCACCGTGTTCGAAGACCCGCACATGCGTCGGCGCAATGGTCGGCTGAACCGCCTGAACAGCGAATTCATGACCCTGACCACCCGCTTCAACGCCTTGCACCAGTTACTTGAGCGCCTGCGCAGCCGGGGCCGGGTCGAAGTGCTGGCGGCCATCGAACCGGGCTTTCCGAGCCTAGGCGAACTGCTCGACGACTTTGCCGGGCGGGCCCTGACCGACGCCGACGCCCAGCGTCTGGCGATCCGCCTGGCTGATTACAAGCAGGGCTTGCCGGAGCGGGTGCGTAGCCTGCGGGCGAGTTTCCAGCAAAGTGAGCCGAGCGAAGCCGACCTGCTGGATTTTCACACCGCTTACGAGCTGCTCTATCGCTTTGTCGAGGAACTGCACAGCTACGCGCTGACCCACGCGTCCCTGGCCGATCACCACCACGAGCGCGAACAGTGGGACGAACCCTATGTGCCGAAAACCAACTGGCTCGCCGCCTCGGCCTCGGGGATTCGCGCCGCGTTCATCCTGATCGTGCTCGGCAGCTATTGGGTGGCGACCGCCTGGCCGAGCGGGGTGACCATGACCCTGGTCTCGGCCGCCACCGTGGGGCTTTCCGCCGCCACGCCGAACCCCAAGCGCATGGCCTTCCAGATGGCCTGCGGCACCCTGCTCGGCGCGGTGATCGGCTTTGTCGAGATGTTCTTCGTGTTTCCCCGGATCGACGGCTTCCCGCTGCTCTGCCTGATGCTCGCGCCGGTGATCGTGCTCGGTGCCTTTCTCGCTTCGCGGCCGCGGTATGCCGGTATCGGCCTGGGCCTGTTGATCTTCTTCAGTATCGGTTCGGTGCCGGACAACCTGACCATCTACAACCCCTACAGCTTTATCAACGACTACATCGGCATGGTCCTAGGCATGCTGGTCTGCGCGGCGGCCGGGGCGATCATCCTGCCACCCAACAGCCGCTGGCTGTGGCGGCGCTTGGAGCAGGACCTGCGCGAACAGGTGGTGTTCGCCATCAGCGGCAAACTCAAGGGCCTTGGTTCGACCTTCGAAAGCGGCACCCGCGACCTGCTGCACCAGGCCTACGGCCTGGCCGCCGGGCAGCCGAAAGTGCAGAGCCAGCTGTTGCGCTGGATGTTCGTGGTGCTGGAAGTCGGCCACGCGATTATCGAACTGCGCAAGGAGCAGGCGATCTTGCCGGTGCACCCGGCGTATGCCGAGTCGCAGCCGTGGCGCCAGTCGATCCGGGTCATGGGCCGGGCGCTGGTGCGCCTGTTCATCCAGCCCAACGCGAGCAACCTGGAGCGTGGGCTGGTGGCGGTGGACCATGCCATCAGCCGGGTCCAGGCCACCGACGAACCCTTTGCCCGGCACTTCGACACCTCGGCCCTGCGCCGGGTGCAAAGCTACCTGCACTTTATCCGCACCTCGTTGCTGGACCCGCAATCACCGCTGGCCGACCTGGGCCGTCCACAAGGAAATCCCCATGCCCCGTGAAGTGGCCTTCCATGGCGTGTACATGCCGACCATGACCCTGATGTTTTTGATCGCGGCGGGGCTGGGCTGGGCGCTGGACCGCTTTATCGCCAGCCATGACCTGTACCGCTTCTTCTGGCACCCGGCGTTGCTGCGCCTGAGCCTGTTCTGCTGCTTGTTCGGCGCCTTGGCGCTCACTGTCTACCGTTGAGAACGACCTGATGAAAAAGCTTTTCAGCCTGATCGCCACCTTGCTGGTCCTGGCCCTTGCGATCGGCATCGGCCGGTTCCTCTGGGTGCAATACATGGAAACCCCCTGGACCCGTGACGGCCGGGTGCGCGCCGACATCATCAACGTCGCGGCGGATGTCACCGGCGAAGTGGTGGAGGTGCCGGTGCGTGACAACCAGGTGGTGAAGCGGGGCGACCTGCTGATGCGTATCGATCCCGAGCACTACCGCATCGCGGTCAAGCAGGCGCAGTCGCTGGTGGACTCGCGCAAGGCCACCTGGGAGATGCGCAAGCTCAACGCCCACCGCCGCGCGGACCTGGATAACCTGGTGATCTCCAAGGAAAGCCGCGATGACGCCAGCAACACCGCCGACGCGGCCCTGGCTGATTACCAGCAGGCCCAGGCGCAGTTGGAGGCGGCGCAGTTGAACCTGGCGCGCACCGAAGTGCGGGCGGCGGTGGATGGTTATGTCACCAACCTCAATGTGCATCGCGGCGACTATGCGCGGATCGGCGAGGCGAAGATGGCGGTGGTGGATATGAACTCGTTCTGGGTTTATGGGTTCTTTGAAGAGACCAAGTTGCCGCATTTGAAGGTGGGGGATCCGGCCGAGATGCAATTGATGAGCGGGGAAGTGCTCAAGGGGCATGTGGAGAGTATCTCGCGGGGGATCTATGACCGTGATAACCCGGAGAGCCGCGAGCTGATCGCCGATGTGAATCCGACCTTCAACTGGGTGCGCCTGGCCCAGCGGGTGCCGGTGCGGATTCATATCGATCAGGTGCCGGACGGGGTGCTGTTGGCGGCGGGGATTACGTGCACGGTGATTGTCAAGCCGGCGGGGGCCTGAAAATCGCTTAAAGCTTCGTCGGAACGCCGCCCGGACCATGCCCTGCTCCTACAGTTTTCAGTCGTTCACCCACTTTGTGTACGACACAACCCTGTAGGAGCCGGGCTCGCCCGCGAAAGCGCCCTCAAGAGCGCCAAAAGCTTCGAGGCAAGCTCGGCCAGCAAGACAACTCGCTTTCCCTTGAGTGAAATTTCCTAGAAAATCCCGGGCGCTTGTTTGTGCCTGATTGCGCGACTAGGCTTTGGTCTGTCACTGCACATCAGTGATCGGGTTTAGCAGCCCAATGTGATCAGGCGCACAGCGCCACCTTCTACGAGGCGCTTTTTTTCAGCCTCCGTTTTATGGTGGTCGTGCGCAGGGCACTTCGGTGCGCCGGTTTTCCTGATCACCGGTCTGCTAACCTGCGTACGGCTGCCACCCTCTTGTTTAGCAGCAATGGTGACGGCTCCTTCAAGCAGATCAGGAGTACCGATTCCATGTTCAAGATCACCCCCAACCCGCCGCTTTCAACCAGCACCGAAACCATCGACCCCCAAGCCGCCGACCGTGCTTTCGCGCATTACGACCTGGGGCCACATCAGCGTCCGAAATCTTCTGCCGTCAACTCATCGCTTTACCGTCTCCCCGACCCCAAAAGCCGAGAAGACGCCCTCGTCAATGCCTACTCCGTCCTGCAATCGGCAGCGGCCACGGCCTATGAACACGCCGACAACCAGACCGGTTCCAACCGTCAGGTGGCGATGGGGGTTGTGCACCTGATCGAGCTGGCTCAGCGCTGGGTGGATTCGGTGTTGGATGAGCGACCTGGCGTCGTCACGAACTGACAATGCTCAGTCAGGCCTGAAACACCAACCTGCGTGGGAGCCGGCTTGCCGGCGATGGCGTCCGCAAGACAGATGCAAGGTTCGTCTTTCAGGCCTGAGTGAAGGTCTCGTGCAAATGCCGCCATAGCACCTGTCCACCCGGCTGTTTTTCAAACACCGCCGTGGCCAGCCGATCGGTAGGCGTACCGGTGTCATCAGCCTGCCATTCGCGATAACGAACTACGGCACCGGCTTCATGCAATGCAATCACTTCAAGCTCTCCGAGGGTAATGACACAACCCGGTCGGTGTCCGCCCGCACTGCTGAACAATTCGCCCAACCCCGCTTTGTCCAGTTGTCTGCCAGTGGGCGTGACCATGGAAAAGGTCTCCGAGAACCGCGCCAGCAACGACTCCAGCGCGTTGTCCGCCATGCCTCCGGAAAACCACTGTTCGATGGCTGTAAGGGTTTCGATCACTTCATTGAGGTACAGCGCTTTATCGTTCATGCGGATTCTCCTTGTAGCGACAGGTTAGGTCGCCGCCGTTGTTTGGGAAACCGCGATTTGGCTGCTAGTTTGTCAAAATTATTTTGACAATGGAGGCGAGGGCTCATGGTCAGCCTGGATCGTTTCGAGACTTTCAAGACCGTGGTCGAGGCGGGTTCGTTGACCGCCGCCGCCGAATTGCTAGGGCAGACCCGCGCCGTGGTCAGCTTCACCCTCAAGCGCCTGGAAGCCGAACTCGGCGTAACCCTGTTGACCCGCAACACTCGGCGCCTGGCCCTGACCGAAGCCGGCGAGCGTTTTTATGGGCGTTGCCTGAGCATGCTGGAACAGGCCCGGCTGGCCATTGATGAAGCGCGCTCGGAGCATACGCAACTGCGCGGCACGCTACGAATCACCACCACGGTGGAATATGCGCTGGCCAAGGTGGTGCCGGCGCTGGAGCTGTTCCGGCAGATCCACCCGGAGTTGAAGGTGCATCTGCTGACCTCCTCGACCCACGCCGACCTGATCTCGGAGGGGTTCGACGTGGCGATCCGTCTCGGCCAGGTCTCCGACTCCAGCCACCGGGCAACGCAGCTCAGCACCTTCAAGATCTTTGCCGTGGCTTCACCGGCGTTTGTCGCCGGGCTGCCCGGCGGCGAGCCGCGCACGTTCGAGGACTTGCAGCAGGTGCAGAGCCTGGTGCATCGACGCTTGGGTGATCTTGGCCTGACCCATGTGACGAGTGGCGAACAGTTTTTCTTTCGGCCCGGCGCCGAGCAGTCACGCATCGTCGCCGACAATTCCTCGGTGCTGCGTGGCTTTGCCCTGGCGGGGCAGGGCGTGGCGATCCTGCCGGATTGGCTGGTGCGCGAAGACCTGGAGACGGGGCGCCTGTGCCGTCTGTTGAACGACTACCGCTTTGTCGAACAGGGGATCTACGCGCTGTACCCGGACACCCGGCACCTGCCGTTGAAGGTCCGGGTGTTTATCGACTTCATGAAGGACCACGCCTGAGCGCAATCGTGTTCCCTTGAAAATGTACAAGTTCAACAGCGCAAGATCATGTGTGGGAGCGGTGCTTGCCCGCGAAGGGAGCGCTGCGGTTTTTCAGGTACACCGCGTCATCGTTCTTCGCGGGCAAGCACCGCTCCCACACAGGCACGGCTCTCACAAAGTAGGTGTTCAGGCTTAAGTCAATGGCATTGCTTGCCGGCCGCTTGTTACAGATGTGCGTTCAAGCCAAACCGCTTCATCAGCACTTTTTCCAGCATACCCTTGGGCAACAACCAGGCGATCAATGGCAGTGCCCGAGAGCCATTGCCCAGGCGCAACAGGCGTGGCGGCCGGGCTTGTTGCGCAGCCTTGAGCAAGTCGGCGGCCACGCTGGCGGCGGGCGTCGGATTGTTCTGCGAGGCATTGGCCCGCGCACGAATCCCTTCACGCAACGGCCACCAGGGCGAGTGTTCGGCAAGCAGCTGTTCGGCTTCATGCCCGGCGTTCTTGGCAAAGGCGGTATCGATGGCTCCGGGCTGCACTTCCATCACTCGGATCCCGAACGGCGCCAGCTCCATGCGCAAGGCATCGCTCAAGGCATGCACCGCCGCCTTGGAGGCGCAATAGGCCCCGGCGAACGGCGTCACCAGCACCCCGGACACGCTGCCGATATTCACCACCAATCCTCGGCTGCGGCGCAGCACCGGGAGCATCGCCCGGGTCACCCCGACGATGGAAAAGACATTGGTTTCGAACTGCCGGCGCATGGCCTCGACGCCGCCATCGAGCAGCGGTCCCATGGCGCCGTAGCCGGCATTGTTGATCAGCACGTCGAGGCCGCCGCTCTGCTGGTTGATGCGTTCGCCCAACAATCGCAGGGCCTCGCCATCATTCACGTCGAGCTTTACCGCGGTGAAGCCGGCGCCGGCCAGCACCGCCACATCCTCGGCCCGGCGGGCCGAGGCCCAGACCTCATACCCCGCCTGTTTGAACACATCCGCCAAGGCACGGCCGATGCCGCTGGAACATCCGGTGATCAGGGCAACGGGCATGGCACGTCCTCAGTGGGCTTGGGAGTCGAAGATCTCCGAGAATACCCCGCTCGAGACAAAAATGAGCGTGTCGAGGCCCTTCTTCACCTCGTCTTTTTGCGTGCCGTACATATGGCTCTGGGTGCCATGGGCATCGAGGAAGAACAAGGCCGGGACGTACTCGATCGTGATCTGCGGCTGGAACAGTTTGAAGATCGGGTAACTGATCTGATAAAACGCCACCCGTTCCTGGTAGGGGCCCGTAGCCAGGGCTTCAAGCAGGGGTTTGAGCCGCTCGCACGATGGACAGTGGCGGCTGTAGACCAGCACCACGGCCGGTCGCGGACGGATGAGTGGTACCTCCAGGCTGCCCAGCTCCGCCCTGAACGCTTGTCGAGTTTTTATCTCGATGACCGAGCTCGTCCTTTTCATGCTTGATACCCTGCCGCCCTGTTTCAGTGTTGGGAGGTATTCAACTTCAAATGTGATCCAATGTAACCTGTCAATAATAACGGGTGTCAAAGTGCCATTATTGTAGTCGGGATCTGCATGATCATCGTTTTAATGGTGGTTCTTTCATGGATTCAATGGGTTATGGATGGTTTGGAGGGGCGTGACGGGGCAATGGGCGGGTCGTTTTTTTCTTGACCCTTGTCGGTAACAGTTCGCCACGGATTCAGGCTATCGTCTGGGACTGTCGGGATATGCTCTGTTCAGCTTCCGAAAGGCAGAGCTCAAGGGCAAGGTATCCGCGGCAGAGTTGAGCGCTGTACGACTTCGCGCTATAGCCCTGATAGGCAAACCATAGGAAAACGCCGCGACACTACATCTGGTGCAGCTGGCAGTTGATCCAGGCACCCCTTTGGCTGGTTGCGATATAGGGCTGCAGGCTTGTCATGACCATTTATCGGCCCTGTCATTTCTGACAGTAGGTGGTCTCGATTCTGAAGATGTCCTATCCCGGCTGATAGCCGACACAATCACGTCTTGTAAAAGGTGATCAGCACCGTCTTGGCGGCATCCGGGATGATGTTCAGCACCACGTTGGGATGAGTGACCACCCATTTCGAACCGCTCGCCGTCGTGACGAAAGGGGGGTGAGCAGCGTGCCGCCGGCTTGGATCTTGCTCAGCATCTCATTCATGGCTGACCTTGGTCTCCCACACCCAATCATGGAAAACCTCGGAGCTGGGCTGATAGGGAAAGTACGACAAGGTCTGGGGGATGTACATCTGTTCGCCCGTTCGATAGGCGCGCGTTGCCCGTTGCCCGTTGCCCGTTGCCCGTTGCCGACCGTCAACGTCATGAGGCCTCCCTGCCCTGTGGATAAACCGCCGTAGGCTGAACATCAAATTATCGGCACGCCCGCATGAAGAATCAGCCATCTCTGTCTTTCGTCGAACCTGCGATTGCGCAGGCAAAAAAAACACCCCCGCCTCCCTGGCTGCGGATAGGGGGGGACGCAGCCAGCGGGGCGGGGGTGAGTGGAACACTGTAGTTTACTGGACGATGGTTTTCACCTCATGCTCAACCGCCGTCGAACGCCCATAGACATCTTCAAAGCGCTCGATATCGTCTTCGCCCAGGTAGCTGCCGGACTGCACTTCGATGATTTCCAGCGGGATCTTGCCCGGGTTGCGCAGGCGGTGCACCGAGGCAATCGGGATGTAGGTGGACTGGTTCTCGCAGAGCAGGAACACGTTGTCGTCGCAGGTCACTTCGGCGGTGCCGCTGACCACGATCCAGTGTTCGGCGCGGTGGTGGTGCATCTGCAACGACAGGCAGGCCCCCGGCTTGACCGAGATATGCTTGACCTGGAAGCGCCCGCCCATGTCCACCGAGTCATAGGAACCCCAGGGCCGGTAGACCTCGCAGTGGTTCTGGGTTTCGCTGCGACCCTGGGCGTTGAGGGTGTTGACCATCTGTTTCACGCCCTGGACCTTGTCCTTGTGGGCGATCATCATCGCGTCCTTGGTTTCGACCACGACGATGTCATCCAGGCCGATCACCGAGACCAGCTTGCCGTTGCCGTGGATCATGCAGTTGCGGCTGTCCTGCATGACCACGTCGCCTTTGCTGACGTTGCCGTTTTCGTCCTTCTCATGTACGTCCCACAACGATGACCAGCAGCCGACGTCGCTCCAGCCGGCGCTCAGCGGGACCACGCAGGCGCGCTGGGTCTTTTCCATCACCGCGTAGTCGATGGAGTTGTCCGGGCATTGGGCGAAGGTGGCTTCGTCGAGGGTCACGCTGTCGCCGTCCTGGGTACTGCGCTCCAGGGTCAGCAGGCAGGTGTCGTAGATGTCCGGGTCGTGCTTTTTCAGTTCTTCGAGGAAGCGGCTGGCACGGAACAGGAACATGCCGCTGTTCCAGAAGTAACCGCCGGCTTCGACGAACTCGGTGGCGCGTTTTTCATCGGGTTTCTCGACGAATTGCGAGACCCGGCTGACGCCTTCCGGCAGCAGCGCATCGTTGCTCGACTTGATGTAGCCGTAGCCGGTTTCCGGTTTGGTCGCCGGCACGCCGAACAACACCATTTCACCGCGCTCGGCGGCCACGGTGGCCTGGGCCAGGGCGCGTTGCAGGGCTTTCTGGTCGTCGAGCACGTGGTCGGCCGGGAGCACCAGCATCAGTTCGTCGCGGCCTTCGTTGACCAGCAGCATCGCGGTCAGGGCCACGGCCGGTGCGGTGTTGCGGCCGAAGGGCTCCATCAGGATGCGCTGGGTGCTGAGCTGGCGGTTGCTCAGTTGTTCGTTGACGATAAAACGGTGGTCCAGGTTGCAGACCACGATCGGGCTTTCCATGCCGTCGAATACCAGGCGTTCCAGGGTTTGCTGGAACAGCGTTTCCTTGCCGGTGAGGGCGAGGAATTGCTTGGGAAACTGCTTGCGCGAGAGTGGCCAAAGACGTGAGCCGCTACCACCTGAGAGGATTACTGGAATCATGGTGTTACTCCTTTAAACAGTCTATGGGTTAGAGCTACTGTGGCGAGGGGGCTTGCCCCCGTTCGACTGCGCAGCAGTCGTAAAACCAGGTGCCTCGATTTACCTGATAGTGCGTGGTCACAGGTTTTGGGACCGCTTCGCGCTCCAGCGGGGGCAAGCCCCCTCGCCACAGGTAATTCAACCGGCTTGATAGGTGTATGAGTGACCTGAATCCCTGGTAAATCGGTCAGCGCGTCGAAACCGGGCGCTTGACCCAGACCGGCGACAGGTTGCTGCCGTTGCCGGTGACGTAGAGCACCGCCGCTTCACCGCGCTCCAGGGCCACCGGCTTGAGGTCGCTGACTTTGGTCGTGCCGTCGTACAGGGCGAAGCTGACTTTCACCGGGTTGATCTCGCGCTCGCCACGGCCCTTGGCCGCCACCGCCTGGACCACGTCGGTCTTGCCGTCGGCGGTCTTCAGGGTCAGGGCCTTGTCACTCAGGTTCTGTACCCGCACCAGGGACTTCTGCTTGTTCTTGAACGGCGGCTCTTCGATCAGTTGCGGCTGGCCGCCGGCGTTGTTGACCAGGGTGTAATAGTGGTCGGAGGCCAGTTTCAGCGGCAGCGCCTGGCTGCCGACCTTGGCGCTGTAGTCACCACCGGGCATAAAGCTGAAATCACTGCTGGCCAGCGGCGCGACGTCATTGATCGCGGTGGCGCCGACGCTGGCGCTGACCTCCTGGTTGCTGGCGTTGTAGATGCGTACGAAGCTCGAGCCTTTCGGCGCAATCGGGCCATACAGGGCGGCATCGCCGGCCCAGGCGGACAAAGACAACAGGCTCAGGCCGGCGGCCAGGGCCAGGGTTCTGACCGCGCGCTGTTGAGTGTTTTTACGAGTGGCGTTGAAGGTCATGGTAAGTACCTCTTTCAGTTTTGCGCCTGTGCAGGCGACTCGGATTTAGGTGTGTTCCGGACCAGGTTCTGTTGGTGCAGCCCCGTGGCTTTCAATTGCGCGACCCACTTGGGGTCGGCATCGCCGATTTCGTTGTTGACCGGCAGGTAGCGCTCCGGGAATTCCCAGATCAGCAGCTGCGGCGGACTGTTTTTGAAGGCGTCGCTTTCCAGGTAGGCGAGCATCGGCAGGATCGGGCCGTGGCCGTCTTCGGCGTAATTCACCACGTCGCGGTGCAGGGCCTGTTTCAATGCGCCGACGAAGTTCCAGTTCGGGTTGGCGCTGTAGCTGGTGCCGATCAGCGCCACCGGGACTTCGTTATCGGCGAACAGCGCATCACCGCCGGCTGGCTGATTGTCAGCGACGCGGGTGGCGCGTTTTTCCAGGGGCTCCTGGGGCGGCATCAGGTTGCTGAACAGCGGGTCCAGCGGCAGGAACAGGGTCAGGTCGCCCTTGTGCTGCTCGGTCTTTTCGGCTTCGGTGACAAAGCGTTGCGGCTCGCCGCTGAGCGGGGCGTGCTTGCCGATGGCGGCGGCCAGTTGGGTCGCGGCGATTTGCGCGCCGTCCGGGGTCCAGTGGGTGTCGGTGCGCAGGAACACTTGCTGGCCTTGTTGCTTGGCCTGTTGCAGCGGGCCCAGCAGGTCGGGAGCAAGGATCCGCTCAGCGGCGGCCCGGGCATGGAAGTTCTGGTAGAGGTTGGCGTGGATGCTCGCCGGGCGCACGTCGCCCAGGTGTTCCGGGTACAGGCGGACCTTGGCCGGAACGATCGCCAGCACCAGCTTCACGCCCTTGGCCTTGAGGGTCTGGCGCACGCCTTCGACCAGCGCGTAGTTGCCTTGCAGGTTCTGCTGCTCGCCGGCAACCGGGTTGAACTCCTCATCGCTGTAGAGCCACTGGTCGCGGCCCAGTACCACGCCGGGGCGGCCTTCGTTGAACAGCTTGAAGTCCAGCGCGGCCCAGAGGTTGGTGCCCAGGCGCTTGATCGGGAATTCACCGTCGTAGCGGGTCTCGACGGCCTTGGTCCAGCGCCCGTCAAGTAGTGTGGTGTCGGCATTGGTGCTGAAGCCGATAAAGCTGCGTAGCGACCACAACCCCAACCCCAGCAAGGTGGCGAGGAACAGGGCGATGTAGAGGATGCGGAATGAGCGGGTCATGGTCGGCTCCCTCAGAACTGGAAATAAAGGAATGGCGAGAAGCTTTGCGCCGAGAGTTTGAGAATCGAGGCGATGAACAGCAGCAGCACCAGGCTGCGCATCACATAACGCGGCCAGTCGGCGACCCAGTAAGCCGGTTGAACCTCGGCCTCGACCCCGACGCTATAGCCGGGTTGGTGAATGCTGCCGGCTGCTTCACCGGGTACGGCCTTGATCAGACCGGGTTGCGCGGTGGCCGGGCCGTCGGCGGGTTTGGCCTTGGCTTTGGCGGCGGGCGGGTTGCGGTAAAAGTCGCGCAGGCCGAAGAACGCCAGGGTTGCGTAGGCCAGCACCAGGGTCGCCACTTGCAGGCCGGTGAGGCTGGCGCGGTTGAGTTCCGACAGTGACCACTCGCTGAAGCTGAACATGGCGCCGTACATGCGCGCGGCGACGTGCAGGTTTTCGGAGCGGAAAATCACCCAGCCCATGATCACCAGCAGGAAGGTCAGGGCCCAGCGGATCGGGTTGAAGCGGCGCGGGTTGGTGTCGATGCCCAGGGCTTTTTCGATCGCCAGCCACAGGCCGTGCCAGGCGCCCCAGACGATGTAGGTGAGGTTGGCACCGTGCCACAGGCCGCCGAGCAGCATGGTCAGGAACAGGTTGCGGTAGGTGATCAGCGTGCCTTTGCGGTTGCCGCCCAGGGTGATGTAGAGGTAGTCGCGCAGCCAGGTCGACAGGCTGATATGCCAGCGCCGCCAGAACTCGGTGATCGACTGGCTGATGTACGGCTGTTTGAAGTTCTCCATGAAGCGGAAGCCCATCATCAGGCCCAGGCCGATGGCCATGTCGCTGTAGCCGGAGAAGTCGAAGTACAGCTGCGCGGTGTAGGCCAGGGCGCCGAGCCAGGCGTCGCCGGTGCTCGGGTGTTGCAGGGCGAAGCAATGGTCGGCGACCACCGCCAGGGTGTCGGCGATAAAGACCTTCTTGATAAAGCCCTGCATGAACCGCGTGGCGCCCTCGGAGAATTTGTCGAGGGTGTGGGTGCGGTTGTTGAACTGTTCGGCGAGGTCGCGAAAGCGCAGCACCGGGCCGGCGATCAGGTGCGGGAAGATCGCCACGAAGGCCGCGAAGTCGATCAGATTGCGCGTTGCCGGGGTGTCGCCACGGTAGACGTCGATGATGTAGCTGATGGACTCGAAGATGTAGAACGAGATCCCGATCGGCAGCAGCACGTGGGTCAGGATGAACGGTTCGAGACCGAACGAGGTCATGATCGCGTTGAGGTTGTCGACACCGAAGTTGGCGTACTTGAAGTAGCCGAGGATGCCCAGGTCGACGGCCACGCCGAGCAGCAGCCAGCGTTGTGCCGGTTTGCTGCGCACGCCGGCGGCGCCGACCTTGAGGCCGATCCAGTAGTTCCACAGGGTGACGCCGGCGAACAGCGCCAGGAAGTCGACCCGCCACCAGGCGTAGAACACGTAGCTGGCGATCAGCAACAGCAGGTTGCGATAGCGTTGCCCGCTCAGGTAGTACAGGCCGAGAAAGATCGGCAGGAACAGGAACAGGAACACATTGGATGAAAAGACCATCCCGGGCTCTCCTTGTTTGATCAACGGTCAAGGGCCAAAGCCCCCCCAAACCCCCCGTGGTAATCGGGGGCGCTCTACAACATTTGAATCAATCCCAACCTCCCCCCATCTCACTGTGGAAACCCATGCCCCTGTGGGAGCGGAGCTTGCCCGCGAAGGGGCCCTCAAGAACGCCAAAAGCTTCGCGGGCAAGCTGCGCTCCCACATAAGCTGCGTTCCCACAGGAGAGTGGGAGGACTGGTGTTACGGGTTTTTGTTGCCCTTTTCGTGCGTCGGGTCATAGACCTTGGTCAGGTCGCCGCCCAGGCGGAAGGTCTTGAACGGTTGCATCGCATGTTTGTGTTCAAGCACATCCGGCGCGCAGGTGTAGAGCGTGCAGTACGGTTCGAGCCAGGCGAATTTCGAATCGACCTTGAGGTCGGTCATGTCCTGTTCCTTGCCGTTCCTGGCCTGGAATTCCCCAGGGTCCTTGACCCCGGCCAGCACCCGGTCACCCAGGCGTTTGAGCGCACCATTGTTTTCCTGGCGCAGGTCCACGCCATTGGCCAGGGCAAAACTGGCAATCATCGCCAGCGGCGGCAACGCGTAGTTGTGATAAGCCAAGGCCCGTTGCTGGCGCTTGAGTTCGTTGGGCAGGAAACCCTGCGGGTCGACCTGGTTGGCCCCGACCTTGTATTCCTTCACCGCCCAATCGAACAGGTCGCGACGGTCGGTGGCGATCGCGGTCGCCATCACCGACCAGGCCGCCCAGTAGGAGTGGTTGTTGGTTTTTTCCAGCGGCAGGTTGTCCCAGTCGCTGACCACCTGGTCGGCCATCTTGCTGAACCAGGCCTCGATCAGTTGCGCTTCCTTCTGGTGGGGCGCCAGCGGATGGGAGTCGGAGAACTTCAGGCGGATATAGGCCGAGGCCATGCTGCCCAGCGCCCATTTGCGCATGGACTTGCCGGTGTGGTTGAAATCCTTGGACATCAACGCGTCGGCCTGGGCCCAGGCGGTCAGCCAGTTCAGGGTGCAGCTCAACTGCTCCGGGCGCCCGTCACGCATGAACTGCATCACCCGCTTGCTGGTGCCGCGTTCCATCCTGGTGATGTCGGACGTGGTGTCGCGGAAGGCTTTTTCCGACTGCACGTTGAGGGTCGAGCGAGCCTTGTCGGAGCCCTCGTATTTGCTGCGGAACTGCAACGAGCCGGTGTAGGGCGGCGGCATGGCGTCACAGCCGTCGCTGTTGGCGCCGCTCTTGACCTTGTCGATGGCGGCCAGGTAACCCTGGGGCGGACGCAGTGGCGCGGCAGCCTGGACCGAGCCGGCGATGATCGCCAGGCCCAGTAGCGAAGGAGCAAGCAGTGTGCGGAGTTTCATCGGTAGGCACCTCATAGCCCGGCCTGTGCCACATGGGGCTCGGCGCTGGGGAATACGTTGCGTTTGCAGATCTTCGCCTCGACTTGCTGTGGCGCGCCGCCGGCTTCCGGGCCCTGGACTTCGAGAGCCAGCAGGTTCTGATTGGCCCAGTCTTCGTCGGTGCGCAGTTCAAAGGCGAAACGTCCGTCGGTGTCGGAAGTTTGCGGTTTGTCGATCTTGATGTCCTCGTGGCGGCCGTTCATGTACCAGAGGGTCGCGTGCAGGGTTTTCACCGAGGTGTCGGCGAAACGGATATCGACCTGGTGCGCGCTGTTGCGCAGGTCGCGGTTGTTGCGGTTGACCAGCAGTTCGTTCTTGCCCGTCTTGACCGTGGTGCTGGCGCTCATCTCGGCGTTCTTGCCTTCGCAGCCGTTATCGAGCAGGGCCATCATTTGCCGGTAGATGGTTTCCTGGTCCAGGCGATACAGCGGTGAGAACTCCCAGATCAGCACTTTCGGCGGGGTCTTCTGGAACGCCTCGCTGCCCAGGTACTGCAGCATCGAGCCCTCCAGGCCGCCACCGGGGAAGGCGACGTTGAGGATGTCGGCGCCGATGTACTGTTGCAGGAAGCCGGCGAAGTTGTAGTTCTTGCCGCTGTGGCTGGTGCCCACCAGGGTGATCTGCGGGTTGCCGGCATCGCCGAACAGGTCGCCGTCCGCCGCTTCGCCCTTGGGCTCGGTGCTGAACTGTTCCATGTACTGGATCGCATAGCTGGTGCCGCAGAGCTGGCCGGCCATGTTGTGCAGGGTGCCGGTCTTGCCCATGCGCCCGGAGACCTTGGTCTCGAATTCGCGATGGGGAATGTCGGCGAAGCCCGGGATCTTCTTCACCGTCTCGGCGACGATTTTCGCGGTGCGCTCGGCGCCGTACGGGGTCCAGTGCTGGTCGCCACGGAAGTAGAAGTCGTGGGCCTGCTGCTCGTTGGTCAGCGGTGACAGGTCCGGGACAAAGTAGCCCATCCTGGCGAAGCGCCCGAGCATTGCCTGGTAGTTGCCCAGGGCTTTTTCGTAGTCGAACTTGGCGCGCTCGGCCGGGAACAGTTTGTTGCGATCCACCAGGCCACGGGTCGGCTGGTAGACCACCACCAACTCCACGCCCTTGCTTTTGAAGGCATCGTGCAGCTGTTGCAGGCGCCGGTAGCCGGCGGGGCTGGTGTCGAACTCGGTACGCAGGTCTTCCTGGGTGCGGAACAGCCAGTCGCCCTGGGCCTGGACCAGGGTGGTGAAGTTCTGCTGGTAGCGGGTGGTGTAGTTCTTCGCGTCATGGGCTGCCGGGCACAGGCTGCAGCAGGGCTCGGCGCTGAAGCTCGGCGCCTGTGCTTCCTCGGCCTTGAGGGGGCCGCTGGCGGCGAAAATTGCCGCGGCAAGGCCGGACAGGCCGAGCAGTTTGATCAGATGTGGGTTCATAAAGGTCGTCCTCAATCCCGCAGGGGTGTCTGGCGTTCGACGGGGTCGATCAGCACGGCTTTCTGCTGGCGCACCAGCAGGTCGAGAATTTCATCCTGGCGATCGCCGAGAATCCCGCTGAAGCTGATGCCGCTGGTTTTCGTCGGGGCGAGCATCGACACCCGGTACAGCTCGACACTCAAGGGCGAGTCGATGGACAGCGGGCCGCTGCCGTTGCCGGCCAGTTCGCCACCGACCACGATCAGCGAGACCTCGGCGTCGAACGGATCGAGCTTGATGTCGCGGTCGGTGTCGCTCAGGTCCTTGATGTGGCCGTAGACCCCGGTCAGGCCGTTGGCCATGGCGACGTTCTCGTACAGGCGGATATTCACGCTGTTTCGGATCCGGATGCCGTGGCGCTTGTTGCCGATGACTCTGTTGGCGTAGATCAGGTTGTCGGCGCTCTCGTAGAGGGTGATGCCGTCGGAGTGGTTCTGGTAGATCTGGTTGTAGGCGACCAGGTTGTTGACGCTGTTACGGTCGATCACCAGGCCCGAGAGCTGGTTGTCATAGCTGCGGTTGTTGAAGATGAAGCTGTCGTTCACTTCCCGGGAAATGATGATGCCGTGCTTCTTTTTGGTCCCGTGCACGGTGTTGTCGGCGATGATCAGCCCATGGGAACGGTCGTGGGGGTCGATGCCGTAGACGATGTTGTCGCGGTAGGTGTTGCCCTTGAGCACGAAGTCGCGGGTCTCGTAGCAGTAGAAGCCGTACCACATGTCCGAGAACTCGGAGCCGATGATCCAGCCGGTCGGCTCGGGGCGCTTGAGCACCTGGGCCATCTTCGGCGTGTACTGGGAAATACTCACACCGTAGGACTTGCTGTTGGCATAGCCGAAACTGGCCATCCGGCTGTTGACGATATAGGTTTCGGTACCGCCCCAGGCCAGCAGGAACGGCCGGAAATCCTTGGCTGCGCGGAAGGTCGCCGGGCCATTCTCGGCTTCGCGCCAACCGGTGACCTTGGTGTCACGGATAAACAGTTGGCCGTCGTTGACCAGGAACGAACCGCCTTCCTGGGACAGCCGCAGTTCCTGGGTCTGTTTGTCGACTTCGAGGATGCCCTTGCGCCCGACCACGATCGGTATCCTGGCCAGGAATACCCCCGGCGAGGTTTCGCTGATGTACTGTTTGGGCAGTTTTTTGCTCAGATCCTTGAGGTTTATATAACCGTCGTCGATGAAGATCGCCTGGGGAATGCCATGCTGGCGCACCACCCACTCGGCCATCTTGTTGTCGCCGCCGATAAAGTCCTTCAGGGCGTCTTCCTGCATCATCCGCCGCACGCTGATCTTGCCCGGTTTGCCGCGCACTATCTTTGCCGCGACGGCCTCGGCGGTGTAGCCGGCGAGGTTCGGCAGCTTGGGTTTTTCCAGGTGCAGCGGCTCGGTCGGCGCGCTGCTGACGGTGTAGGTCTTGGCCTGTTGCAGCTCCTTGGCCATGATCGGTGCGTGCTCGGTTTTGCCGGGCGGCGCTTCGACGCTGGCGAAGGCCGCGCTACTGGCCAGCAGCAGGGCGCCGGCCAATATGCTGAGCGAGCCTTGCAGGGCGCTATGGTTCATCTCGGTCACTCCCTTGGCGGTCTGCATCAGAAGCGCCAGATCACGTCGACAAACGCCCGGTGCATGTAGGAATCGACGCTCTTTCCGTAGGCATCGCCGGGCTTGAACACGCCACCGCGAAAGCGCACCAGTGCCGAAGGCTCGTCGATCGATTGGCTCAGCGCCGCCGGCAGCAGGCCTTGCTTGAAGTACTTGGTCACTACCAGGTCGACTTCCTGGCCCAGGTCCTTCTTGCCGTCCTGCAACGGCAGCGAGGCACTGGAGAGCAGGGCGCCGGTGGCGTCGTCGTAGTTGTTCTGTACAGCGTTGATGCCGTTGCTGCCGACGTCCTTCTGCCCGTCGACGCGCCAGAACTTGTGGTAGATCAGGCTGGCGTCATAGTCCTCGCGCAGCTGCCAGGAGCCGAACAGGGTGGCGGTCTGCAGGTTGTTCATTTCGCCACGGAAGGCTTCGCCGAAACGGTGGGTTCGCGAACGGGTGCCGGTGAAGTTCGAGCGGTTGCTTTCCAGGCCGTTCTGTTCGTAGTCGCCGCTGGCGCGGGCATAGGCGGCGCCGACCTGCCAGTTCGGGTCGAGGCGCAGGCGTACGCCGAGGTCGGTGGTCCAGCCGTTGATGTGGCTGCCCTGGCTGGCATCCACGGGACGGCTGCCGTCGGCGTTGAGCGGGTTGACGCTGTCGCGGTGGCCGCTCATGCCGGTCAGGCTGGCCCAGTAGTTGACGGTATTGGTGTTGCGCCAGTTATAAGCGTCGCTGTTGGCTTCCACGCCGAGCCAGGTCAGGTCGCCATTGGCTTTTTTATCGAGCGGGTCGGCGGCGACGCCGGGTGTCGGGTAGTCGAGCGAGCCGTCGTCATGGGTGTGGTGGGCGCGTACACCGAGCCATTGGCCGGGGGTCCACTGGTAGGCGACGTCGCCGTAGACATGCAGGCGGTCCTTGTCCTTGGGCGCCAGTTCGGTGAGGTCGGTGCGGTACTCGCTGAAGCGCTCGGCGGCGCCCAGATTGGCGCGCAGCAGGGTGGTGTCGAAGCTCCAGTTCAACGCTTCGATATTGGTGTCGCGCCACTGCCCGTCGTCATTGCGCAGGCGCTGGCGACCGAGCTTGAGCTGCTCGCCCGGATAAGGCGTCAGGCCCTTGTAGCCGATCCAGAATTCACGCAGGGCCAGGTAGCTTTTGTCCGGTTTGCGGGCGTCGTTGCTCGAGGTCTCCTGGCTGGCATCGGACTGTTGCAGGGTGTCGGTTTCAATGATGTCGCTGGCGGTCACGGCCTGGCCCATGGCGTAGGCGCTCCAGTTGCCGCGCTCGCCGTAGACCCACGGCCGCAGGTCCAGCCCGATGCCGTTGACGTCGCCGCCCTTGAGGGTACCAAGGTCGCGGTCGTCTTCGGACTGGCCGGTGATTTTCACTTCGAGGCCGAAGTTCCGGGTCTCGGTGATCGCCGCCAGGCTCGGGCAGGACCAGATCAGGGCGAAGCTCAGGCCGAGACCGGCCTTGACGAATGGATTGAGTGTCATAAGGTTTTTTCCTCGCGATCGCCTTCCTGCAGGACTTGTTGCAGGTCCAGCGGATTGCGGCTCAGGGTCCCGCGCAGGCGCTGTTCCTGTTGCAACAGGCGCTGGGCGTCGGCGCGCTGGGCCGGCGGCAGTTGGGCGTCAAGTTGTTGGGCCAGCTCATTGGCCAGTGGCGTGTCCTGGGCTTTCGCCAGTTGGCTGAACACGTAGGCATTGAGCGGGTCGGGCTTGGTGCCACGGCCTTGGGAAAACAGTTGGGCGATGGCGAAGTCGGCGCTGTTCTGGCCGTTGCGGGCGGCTTTGAGCAGGTGGTCGAGGGCCTTTTGCGAGTAGACCTGGCCGAGGTAGCCACGACGATAGATCTGCCCCAGGTAGTAATCGGCGGCGACTTCCTTGCCGAGGGCTTTCTGGAAATGCGCTTCGGCCTGCCTGGCGTCGGCCGGCACCCATTTGCCTTCGTAGTAGAGCTTGCCCAGCAGCAGTTCGGCGCGGGGCTGGTCGGCGGCGCGGCCGTTGTCCAGGTATTCCAGCATCTGCTTGACGTCGCCCAGGTTGGGGAAGTCGTAGAGCAGTTGCGCCAGGCTGACCCAGGAGGCCGGGTAGCCGGGGGCGATCTGTTCCAGCAGCGCTTGGGCGGTCTTCTCATCCGGTTGGCCGAGGCTCGCATCGCTGAGCACGCGGGCCACGCTGTCGACCCGTTGGGCACCGACGGCGCCACGGCTGTAGGCGGCCTGCAGTTGCTTGAGCAGGGCAGCCTGTTGCTCCGGTTGGGCGCGTTTCTGGTACACGGTGGCCAGTTCGACGTAACAGATGTCGCTGCTGTTGAGTGCGCTCCTGCAGATCTTTTCCACCTCGTCCAGATGCTGGTCGTAGGTGTCCCGGGTCCGATAGAGCAGCACTTGCGCCAGGCCCGCTTCCGGGTAGCCGGCGCTACGCCATTGGCTGATCTGTTGCTGGGCATTGACCTCGGGGAAGCTCTGCGGGAATTGCAGGTAGAGCATTGCCAGGGCGATCAGGGTGTTGCCTTCGCCAAAGGCGAAGGCCTTTTTCAACAGGCCTTCGGCTTCGCGGTGTTCGGTTTCGCTGGCGCCAGGTTTGGCCACCAGCAGGCGGCCCAGGCGTGCCTGGGCACGGGGCGAGGTATCAGCGGCGGCGCGGTAGGTCGCTTCCGCCAGTTTGAGCTTGGCCGGGTCGCGGCTTTCCACCTGGATATCGGCCAGGCCGACCTGTGCGTCGCTGTAGCCCAGGTCGGCCAGCTTGCGGTAGTTCTGCTCGGCCAGGGCGGTGTCACCGCGCTTGAGCGCTTCATTGGCCAGGCGCTGGTCGGGCAGGCTGGCGCAACCGGCCAGGGCGATGGCCAGGGTCAGGGTGCCCAGCGCGAGGCGGCGCTGGCCTTGGAACCTATCGCGAGCAAGCTCGCTCCTACGGGGGATCGTGGCGCAGTCAATAGCGTGGGCAAACGGCTCACTGTAGGAGCAAGCTTGCTCGCGACCGAGTGCGGGGCACTCGTAGGGGGGGCGATTGTTCACAGGCATGTCCTCGCTTTACAGACCAGCGGCCATGGCTTTGTCGATCAGCCAGTTCATGCTCGGCCCGCGGTCGCTGTTGACCTCTACCGGCCGTCCGGCGAGGGTGCTGTCGAGGCTTTCGTCAGGCTTGATCAGGACGCGGATATCGGAGGACAGGTCAGTGCTTTTCAGGCTGGTGCTGCTGACGATCTTGCCCTGGCGCACATGGTCTTCGCCGGCGATCTGGAAGTTCACGCGGGTCCCAGGACGGACATCGCCGAACTGGCGATAGGAGAACCGCGCCTCGACATTTGCCAGGCTGCCCCGTGGGACCAACTGGAAGATCACATCACCCTTGCTGGCGTATTGGCCATTGGCGACCAGTTGCTGCGCCACCGTGCAATCGCAAGGCGAGGTCAGGGTGCCGGTCATCTGCTTGCCGAACAGTTCCTCGACCTTGGCCGGTTCCAGTTGGTTGTCATCCAGATGGCCCTTGAGCACGTCGAGCATGCTGGTGCTGAAGGTCGCCAGCGGCGCGCCCTTGGCGGCGACGCCGTCTTCCTTGATCAGGCTTTGCACGGTGCCGTCGCGGGGCATGGTGATGTTCATGCCCGGCACGCTGACCAGGCCAGCCTGGGCATGGCTGACGAAGTACAGGCCGTACACCGATTTGAGGACAAAGCCGAAGGCCGCGAGGCCCACCACGAAGATACCGAGGCTGAAGGTCACGGCGCGCAGGCGACCGAAGGCACTCATGCCGCTGCCGTTATCCTTGTTCTTGCGCGCCTTGGTGAAGTTGTCGCGCTGCAGGGTGGCGAGCACGTCGCCCATGTTGACGATGTCACCGGACAGGTGCGAGGTGATCAGGTGGCGCAGGGTGCCGATGTCCTGCTGCTCGAGGTTCTGGAACTGGCAACCGACCCGGCCGCTCTGGCGGTCGTAGGAGCGCACCTGCAGCTCGACGTCCATGGCCAGGCCGAGGTTGTCGATGACGAATTGCAGGCGGCCCTTGTACACCTCGCCGAGCTTCAGGGTCAGGGCCTGTTGCGGCGGGACATTGAAGCTCAGGCCGCCGGCGGACAGGTCATGGACCCGGACTTCCAGGGACGGGTTCTCGCTGCCGAGGAAGCACAGCTTGGCCGGGATTTTCACCCGCGCATGCTGGCGCTGGGCTTCGGATTCGTGGACGACGTTGGCATTGACTTGGGCATTCATGGGTAAAGCTCCATTCACTAATTCAGGCGGGTCGGGTCAAACCATCGTCATCAGCACGGCGACGAAAATGCTGCCGGCGGAGAAGGTCATGGTTCGTGACGACCAGGTGTTGAACCAGCCTTGGAAGCTGGCGAGGTCGCGGCTCAGTTTGGTGTCCTGGCGGGTCCAGGATTGGCGGTCGAGGCGGAAGAACACGTAGATCTTCATCAGTGCGCCGACGATCTGGTTGTAATAGAGGATCACCGGGTAGGCCGGGCCGATGCTGTGTCCGGAACAGGCCAGCAGCAGGGTCAGGACCAGCCGGGTCAGGCCGATCCACAGCAGGTAGGCGAGGATGAACGCGATGCCGTACTTGAAGCTGGCGATCACGGCGATGGTCAGTCCCAGCAACGAGGTCCACATCGACACGCGCTGGTCGAACAGCACCACGCTGGTGAACAGGCCGAGGCGGCGGATCCCCAGGCCCAGGGCCCGGGAGTTCTGCCGCAGGTTGTTGCCGTACCAGCGGTACATCAGCTTGCGGCTGGATTTGATGAAGCTCTTTTCCGGCGGGTGTTCCACGGTGTGGATCGCCGCGTCGGGCACGTAGAAGGTGTCGTAGCCCAGGCGCATCAGGCTGAACCAGCTGGACTTGTCGTCGCCGGTGAGGAACTTGAAACGGCCCAGGCGCCAGTGTTGCAGCGAGTCGTTTTCGACGTCGGCGATAAAGGCCGGGTCGGTGACCACGCTGGCGCGGAACACCGACATGCGTCCGGTCATGGTCAACACGCGTTTGGACAGGGCCATGGAGCACATGTTGATGTGGCGTTGGGCGAAGCGCAGCTTGTGCCATTCGCTCATGATGTAGCCGCCGCGCACTTCGCAGAACTCGTTGGTGGTCAGGCCGCCGACATTGCCGAACAGCTGGAACCAGGGCACGGTCTTGCGCACTACGCCCTCACTGAGCACGGTGTCGCCGTCGATCACTGCCACCACGGCGCGGTCGTCCGGCAGGTGACGGGAGATGGCGCGGAAACCGAAGGCCAGGCCGTCGCGCTTGCCGGTACCGGCGATGCGCACGAAGTCGAGCTTGACCCGCTCGGGCGGATTCATCTTCGCCCAGAGGCTCTTGACCAGTAGTTCATCGGACATTTCCACCAGGGAGCAGACCACGGTGGTCGGGAAGCCGCAGTCGATGGCTTCGCGGATCACCGAGCTGTAGACCTGGGCGGTGGTCAGCGCATCGATGCGGAAGCTGGTGACCATCAGGAACACCTGCGAGGGGGCCGCGGCCTCGCCCAGCTTGCGTACCTTGCGGCGCAGGTGCGGGTAGACGATGTAGAGGAAAATCATCCCGCGCACGAAATGGGTGGCGCCCATGGAGTAGCGCCAGATGCCCACGGCCCCGATCAGGAAGATGAAGTCCTTGGAGTCGGCGTCGAAGGTCGAGGTGGGCAGCAACAAGGCCAGGCCCATCAGCAAACTCAAATAGAACAGCCAACCGGCGGCCTGAAGAAGGCCGTGTTTTAGCCTGTGCATAATCTGCATCCGTCTCTGTCTCGGGCGAGCCGGTGGAGGCTGGCTCGATGGGGTTAAGGCAGGTGTTACCTGATGTCGGGAGCGGGGCGTCCTTTCGCACGCCATCTCCCGCAAGCCGGCTCCTACAGTGCGCAGCCGTACGCAAGTTCTGTGTCCGACCTCGTCCTGCAGGAGCCGGCTTGCGGGCGATCAACCGCGCAGCGGTTGCTGTTGGCTTACCAACAAATACCTTCGGTCCGGCTACTCGTGCTGGTGGCCTTGGACATGAAGCCCACCAGGTCGATGACCTGTTTGCCATGCGGGGCGTTCTCGGCCAGGGCGCGGAAGCGCTCGTCACGGTTGCCGAGGATGATCACGTCGCTGTTGTCGATCACCTCGTCGAAGTCGGCGTTGAGCAGGGACGACACATGGGGAATCTTCGATTCGATGTAGTCCTTGTTCGCGCCGTGGACCCGGGCGTATTCGACGTTCTTGTCGTAGATGCTCAGGTCGAAACCCTTGCCGATAAGCATTTCCGCCAGTTGCACCAGCGGGCTTTCGCGCAGGTCGTCGGTGCCGGCCTTGAAGCTCAGGCCGAGCAGGGCGATGCGACGTTTGTCATGGCTGGCGACGAGGTCGAAGGCGTTTTGCACCTGGCTTTCATTGCTGCGCATCAGCGAGTTGAGCAGCGGTGATTCGACGTCCAGGGCGCCGGCGCGGTAGGTCAGGGCGCGCACGTCCTTGGGCAGGCAGGAGCCGCCGAAGGCAAAGCCGGGGCGCATGTAGTATTGGGACAGGTTGAGGGTCTTGTCCTGGCAGACCACGTCCATCACTTCGCGACCGTCGACCCCGACCGCCTTGGCGATGTTGCCGATCTCGTTGGCGAAGGTCACTTTGGTGGCGTGCCAGACGTTGCAGCTGTACTTGATCATTTCGGCGACTTCGATGTCCTTGCGGATGATTGGCGCGTCGAGTTCTTCGTAGAGCGTTTGGAGGACGTCGCCGGAGGTGCTGTCGAGTTCGCCGATGACGGTCATCGGTGGGAAGTCGTAGTCCTTGATCGCGGTGCTTTCGCGCAGGAACTCAGGGTTGACCGCGATACCGAAGTCGATGCCGGCCTTTTTCCCCGAGCAGTCTTCGAGGATCGGGATCACCACGTTTTTCACGGTGCCCGGGAGCACGGTGCTGCGGACCACGATGGTATGGCGGCTGGTCTTGTCACGCAGGACAAAACCGATTTCGCGGCACACCGATTCGATGTAGTTGAGTTCCAGGTCGCCGTTCTTCTTGCTCGGTGTGCCGACGCAGAGCATCGACAGGTCGGTGGCGCGAATCGCTTCGGCGAAGTCGGTGGTGCCGCGCAGTCGGCCGGTGGCAATCCCCTGGGCCAACAGGGCTTCCAGGCCGGGTTCGACAATCGGTGATTTGCCGTTGTTGATCAGGTCGATCTTGTCCTGGGAAATATCGACGCCAACCACATCATGACCCCGTGCAGACAGGCAACCGGCACAGACTGCACCGACGTAACCCAAACCGAATATGCTAATGCGCATTGCATTTACCTCTATCTTAATCACGCCATTAAATGGCCGGAGTTAATGTGCTCAGTTACCGTGATGCACTCGCAGGGCGGCCCAAAGCGCTCGCGTCTCCGAATACCGGCATATAAATGTCGAGTGGCCAAATAATTGCACTCAAGTTGTGCGCAGCCTGGCCTTGTTATTAGGGGTATGCCCTTGAATATGGCCGGCCTTCCACGGAAAGACCTTTGCCGGCGTACCTAAAGCCTGCTTGTGTCCACAGAAAAATTATTGTGGATCAACAGGTTATAGTCGCCTTGCAGCTGCTTGGTCTGAGGGCCTGCCTTGGCCTGTGTAGGGGATATCATGGTGCGTATCTCCTGTCCTTTACTGTCGGTTGAAAGTGTGGGTCGCGGTTGTAAGTCGCTGTTGGCAACTTAAACATTTCATCCCGTCTCCATGTAAGTCTTCTCTTACAGGCTCTGTGAGAATCGTTACGGGTGGTATGAGCGATGTTTTGGAACATAAGTTCCGGTCCGCTCATCCTGTTTCCTGGAATTGCTGGGAATATGATGAAAGATGGCACGGCTTCATATTGATAGCACTTTCCGTTTCGCCCTTTAGTTATAGGGATTGAAAATGCCGAGATGGTGGTTTGCCACTATCGGGAAAAAAATCGCGTGCCACTACTCAAAAAAATTGTAAATGTCGAGTGAAAGAATTTTCATGGTTGTAACAGGCGGTTTATTGGCGTCAAATAATTGCGGTTTGGCGCGGATTTGTTGAGGTTACACATTGCGTGTAATGCGCTAAGTGGGGGCAGGGTACAGAAGTGTGTGGCTGGGTCGAGTGTGGTGCCTGTTGCGGCCTCTTCGCGGGCAAGCTCCGCTCCCACATCAGTTCTGATGGGAGCGGAGCTTGCCCGCGAAGAATGATGACGCGCTCTCACTGATGGGCGACGTTACTCCGGTGCGTGATCGCGCAAAAACACCAGGTTGTCCGCCTTGGAGAGTTCGGCGCTGAAGCGGTAGCCTTGTTCGTCGAACGTCTTCAATTGCTCCGGGTTCTGGAGGCGTTCCCGGATCACGAAGCGCGCCATCATTCCGCGGGCCTTTTTCGCGTAGAAACTGATGATCTTGTACTGGCCGTTCTTCTGGTCGCGGAATTCGGTATTGACGATGCGCGCGTTCAGGGCCGAGCGTTTGACCGCCGAGAAATACTCGTTCGACGCCAGGTTCAGCAGCACGTCATCACCTTGCTCGGCCAGGGCTTCATTGAGCCATTCGCTGATGCGCGTGCCCCAGAACGCGTAGAGGTCCTTGCCCCGGGCATTGGCGAATTTGCTGCCCATTTCCAGGCGATAGGGCTGCATCAGGTCCAGTGGGCGCAACAGGCCATAGAGGCCGGAGAGCATGCGCAGGTGGGTCTGGGCGTAGTCGAAGTCGGCGTCGCTGAAGTCTTCGGCGTTGAGGCCGGTGTAGACGTCGCCCTTGAACGCCAGCAGCGCCTGTTTGGCGTTGTCCGGAGTGAACGCCGGGGTCCAGCTGCCGAAACGCGCGGCGTTGAGGCCACCGATCTTGTCGGAGACATGCATCAGCTCGCTGATCTGCGCCGGGGTCAGGCTGCGCAGTTGCTCGATCAACTCCTGGGAATGGTCCAGGTATTGCGGTTGGGTGAAGCGCCGGGTCACCGCCGGTGTTTCGAAATCGAGGGTCTTGGCGGGGGAAATCACCATCAGCATGAAGTCGTCTCCTTTAATCGTCGGGGGATTCTAGGGGCTCGGGCGGTTTGACTCCACCTATGATGGCGATAGCCGCTGTGTGGTTGGTCTGGGCGATCTTTGTTGATATTGAGGGCCTCTGCGCGGCGGTGCGGCGATCCGACAAGCTCCGCTCCCACATCAGTCCTGAGACGTACCGACATTTTGTGAACGGCTGAAAACCTGTGGGAGCGGAGCTTGCCCGCGAATAGGCCGGAACAGCCACCACAAAGGCTCCGGTCGTCAGATCGGCTATAGTGCGCCGCGGGATCTGAAATGGAGGCCCCCTTTTGCGTATCGTTCTTTTCTTCTCGGCCCTGCTGACCTGTTTCGCCGCCGTTGCCGCGCCGAACGACCCCGCGACCCTGGATCGCAGCACCTGGCCCGAACAGCTGAGCAGCCCGGCACTGTTCGATGTCGCCTCGCGCGCGGAAATCCTGATGTTCGCCCACCTGCTGCTGGTCAGCGAGCTGCTCGATGAGCCGGCCCTGAAAAAGCGCCTGGGGCTCAAGCAGATCAACATGGTCTCCATCGACGCGGTGCGCCAGCGCATGTGGCAGCGCCTGCTGACCAGCTACAACGCCGCCCAGCAGAGTTGTGAAGAAGACGCGTCCTTCTGTTTCTACGTCGAGGACATGGACAGCCTGCAAAAAGCCGCCGGCAAGTTCCGGGTCGCCGATGACTCCTTTTATGCGCGCTGGGCCGAGCCGGCCCGGGCATTCAATGAACGTTATCTGGACGAGCAGCTGCGCCTGGCCGCGCTATTGCCGCAGACCAGCAGCGAGATCCAGCTGATGGGTGATCACGAGCGCAATGGCGAAGGGTTCAACGACCGCCTGTTCCTGCTGACCTTCGAAGGCGGGCCGACGATGGCCCAGGGCAATACCGACGAGTTGGCCGACTACCTGCGCAAACAGAAGATGAACGGACTGTTCTTTGTCCTCGGCAATGCCTTGCAGACGCGCCTGGACAAGACCTCGATGCCAGCGGTGCGCGAGCTTTACCGCCAGCAATGCGTGGGCGTGGAAGGCTGGCAGTACCGTTCCCACAGTCAATGGCAGGACTGGGAGGATTCGATCCTGCGCAGTGTCGCGCTGGTGCAGGGCGCCTTGCCGGACAACTATGCCGCGCTGTTCCGCCCGCCCTACGGGCAGCGGCGGGCCGACGGCGCTGACTTTTTCAAGGCGCAGCACTTGCAGGTCGCCTTGTGGGACATCGATTCGGCGGATGCCACCGGCAAGCTCAGCGCCGAGCAGTCCGCGCAGCGGGTGATGACCTTGATGCTGCTCTGGCGTCGTGGCGTCATCGTCTTCCATGACACCCAGGACAAGGCACGCACGGCATTGCCCTGGCTGCTCAAGCAGACTGCCGAAAGCGGAATCGGCTGGCAGGAGTGCAAGGATGCGTTTCGTTAGAAGGGAAAAGTACGCAAGCCCGTATTTGTTGGGCCGGGGGGAAATCAACTGATGATTTCGATGCAGGCAGACTTCCGACTGTAACGGTGTGCGGGCGCCTCGCCAAGGGCTATTCGTCAGCTTGAAAAATAAACTTCAAAAAAACGTCAAAGTGCTTTTTCCTGTCATGTCTTTTGCGGTATTACGGAGTCAGACCGCCGAAACCTGCGACACAGGTGGCGTCTTACAAGACCCTACTTGTGCACAGAACGCCTGCCCCTTCACAGGCGAATTCGGCGGTCACTTCGAGGCGCAGCACCGTCAAGGTATTGCGTCGACTGGCTCCCACAAAGGTGACCGAGTATGGATGATCACGGACGCACTCCTTCTTCCAACCAGCCAATCCTTTACGTGCTCGATACCAACGTACTGATCCACGATCCAAACGCGTTACTCAATTTCGAAGAACACCACGTCGCCATCCCGATGACCGTGCTTGAGGAGCTCGACAAGCTCAAGGGCGGGCATCACAGCGTTGCCGCCGAATGCCGGCAGGCGATCCGCCTGATCGACAAGACCCTGGGCGACGCCAGCCCCGAGGACGTCGAGCTGGGTGTGCCGATCCAGCGTGGCAAGAGCGGCCCCAAGGGCCTGCTGTCGATCCTGATGAGCAAGCGCAGCGAACCGAACCTGGTGCTGCCTGAACACCTGAACGACAACATCATCATCAATCAGTTGATCGATCTGCACGCGCGGGAAAAGGACCTGCGGGTGGTCCTGGTGACCAAGGACATCAACATGCGCCTCAAGGCGCGCGCCTGCGGGATCGCGGCCGAGGACTACAGCACTGACCAGTTGGTCGACGATGTGTCCTTGCTGCCCAACGGTTATCACGACGTCAAAGGGTCGTTCTGGGATCGTGTCAGCAAGGTCGAGACCCGCCAGGACCATGGTCGCACCTGGCACCAGGTGCAACTGACCGACAACTTGCCGGCGGTGCACGTCAACGAATTCATCATCGATGAGCAGGGCTTTGTCGGCTGGGTCAAGGAAATCCGCGCCGATGTGCTGGTGATTCTCGATCTGCATCAGGAACCCCTGTTGCACCAGGAAGCCTGGGGCCTGAAACCGCGTGACATCTACCAGAGCCTGGCGCTGTTCGCCTTGCTCGATCCGGACATCCACCTGGTCAACCTGACGGGGGCCGCCGGTTCCGGGAAAACCATCCTGGCCCTGGCCGCCGCCATCGAGCAGACCATGGTCAGCAAGCGCTACCGGCGCATTATCGCGACCCGCAGCGTGCAGGGCCTGGACCAGGAAATCGGCTTTCTGCCCGGCACCGAGGCGGAGAAGATGGAGCCTTGGCTGGGGGCGATTACTGACAACCTCGAAGCCTTGCACATGGATGACGAAAGCACCCATGGCAGCGTCGACTACATCCTCAGCAAGGTGCCATTGCAGTTCAAATCCCTGAACTACATCCGCGGTCGCAGCTTCCAGCAGAGCCTGATCCTGATCGATGAATGCCAGAACCTGACGCCGCACCAGATGAAAACCATCATCACCCGTGCCGGTGCCGGTTCCAAAGTGGTGTGCCTGGGCAACCTGGCACAGATCGACACCCCTTACCTGTCCGCGACCAGCTCCGGGCTGACCTACCTGACCGAACGTTTCAAGGACTTCCCGAACGGCGTACACATCACCCTGCAGGGCGTGCCGCGTTCGATCCTGGCCGAATACGCCGAATCCCACCTGTAATCCCATGCACAACCAAGGGCGGCCAAGTGGCCGCCCTTTTTTGTCCGTAGTATTGCGGCACCTACAAGTCCGCGTATCACCGCAAAATATCGTATTGGCGCAATCCCTGCGGGAGCTGGCTTGCCGGCGATGAGGCCCTTGAGCCTTGCGGTGCCTATTCGGGCGCCATCGCCGGCCAGCCGGCTACGACATTGAGTCCGTGTGCTATCACCGGCTTTTCGGTGGTCGCACAAAGCTGACTCGCGGGTTTACAATCGACGCTCCTGATCAGGAGTATCGCTGTGCTGACTCATCTCGATTCCCAAGGTCGCGCCAATATGGTCGACGTCACCGACAAGGCTGTGACTTTCCGCGAGGCGGTGGCCCAGGCTCGCGTGCGCATGTTGCCCGAAACCCTGCAAATGATCGTCAGCGGCGGCCACCCCAAGGGCGATGTGTTCGCCGTGGCGCGGATCGCCGGTATCCAGGCGGCGAAGAAAACCTCCGACCTGATTCCCTTGTGTCATCCGCTGATGCTCACCAGTATCAAGGTCGAGCTGAACGCCGATGGTGAGGATGCCGTGCGCATCGTCGCGCGCTGCAAGCTGTCCGGGCAGACCGGGGTGGAGATGGAAGCGCTGACCGCGGCCAGTGTCGCCGCGCTGACCATCTATGACATGTGCAAGGCAGTGGATCGCGGCATGATCATCGAAAACGTCTGCTTGCTGGAAAAGCTCGGCGGCAAGAGCGGGCACTACCTGGCGGATGCGCCATGAAGGTCGTGGTGAAGTTCTTTGCCCGTTACCGTGAGGTGCTCGGAGTGGATGAGTTGGTGGTGGAAGGGGACTTCGCCAGCGTCGATGATGTCCGCCGGCTTCTGCTCCTGCGCGAAGGCATGCAGGTCCTCGGCGAACAAAACTTGATGTGCGCGCGCAACGAAGACCTGTGCGCCCTCGTCGAGCCGTTGGCCGATGGCGACGAAGTGGCGTTTTTCCCTACGGTGACCGGAGGCTGAGATGGCGATTCGCGTGCAGGTGCAAGCATTCGATCCGGGGGCTGAGGTGAATGCCTTGCATGCCGCCAACCTGGGAATCGGCGCGGTAGTGAGTTTTGTCGGCTACGTGCGCGATTTCAACGATGGGCATGAAGTGGCCGGGATGTTCCTCGAGCATTATCCGGGAATGACCGAAAAGGCCCTGGGCAAGATCGTGGCGCAAGCTCGGGAGCGCTGGCCGTTGCTTGGGCTGGAGGTGCTGCACCGGGTTGGTGCCCTGGAGCCGGGCGAGCCCATTGTGTTTGTCGGGGTCACCAGTGCCCATCGCCAGGCCGCGTTCGATGCCTGCAATTTCGTCATGGATTACCTGAAAACCCAGGCCCCGTTCTGGAAAAAGGAAACCACCGCCGAGGGCCCGCACTGGGTAGAAGGTCGCGCCAGCGACCAGGCGGCGGCAGAACGCTGGAAGTAGCCGCTTGTCGTTTGCTTGACGCTGGGCTCCCGGGCCCCATCGCCAGCAGGCGCCGCAGGACTAACAGTCCCTCTCGTATCCCACCTTCAAATATTCATCTGTGCGTGGCTTTCTGACAAAGCGCACGCATTTGCTCGTTGACGATTTGTACTTATAAGTCCACGATGGACTTATAAGTACAAAATAGCCTTATCGTCTTCCTTCTACTGTCTTGCCACCACACCTCAAATAAAAGAGCGGGAGTTCCAGCATGAAGAAATTCACCCTGATCGGCGGCCTGGCATTGGGCCTGCTGGCCGGCAGCACTGCGTTTGCCGCCGAACCGACCTTGCGCATCGGCATTGAGGCGGCATACCCGCCATTCGCTTCGAAAACCGCCGAAGGCACCATCGTCGGTTTCGACTACGACATCGGCAATGCCCTGTGCGCGCAGATGAAGGTCAAGTGCGAGTGGATCGAAGGCGAGTTCGACGGCCTGATCCCGGCCTTGAAGGTCAAGAAGATCGACGCGGCGCTGTCGTCCATGACCATCACCGACGAGCGCAAGAAGTCGGTGGATTTCACCCACAAGTACTACTTCACCTCCTCGCGCCTGGTGATGAAAAAGGGCGCCGTGGTGGATGACCAGTACGCCAGCCTCAAGGGCAAGACTATCGGTGTGCAGCGTTCCACTACCACCGACCGTTACGCCACGGAAGTCTTCGAGCCGCTGGGGATCAAGGTGATGCGCTACAGCAACAACGAAGAGATCTACATGGACCTGGCGTCCGGACGCCTGGACGCGATCTTTGCCGACACCATCCCGTTGGACGATTTCCTCTCGATGCCCCGTGGCGCCGCTTACGCGTTTGTCGGGCCGGAGCTGAAGGATCCGAAGTACGTAGGTGAGGGCGCCGGGATCGCGGTGCGTAAAGGTAACACCGAGCTGGTGAGCAAATTGAACAAGGCCATCGACGGGCTGCGCGCCAGTGGCGAGTACCAGAAGATCGAGGGCAAGTACTTCAAGACGGATATCTACGGCGACTGATTATTGGCGCACTGATGTCTTCGGCCTGGCCGAAATTTGTGGCGAGCGGGCTTGCCCGCGTTGGGGCGCGAAGCGCCCCTGAGGTCAGCGACTTCATCGTGTCAGATAAAACGCAGTCACAGGTTTTGCGACTGCTGCGCAGCCGAGCGCGGGCAAGCCCGCTCGCCACAAAACCGCGCCCGGCTTCAGACCTTCTTGTATTGACCGATATTGGGCAAGACCTCTACAAACCTGGTGTTCGCCTGGGCGATGGATCGCCCTCAGACCTCCGCCTTCAACTCCTTCAGGTGCTTGTACACCGTCGCCCGCCCCATATTCAGCACGTTGGCCACATAGTTGGCCGCGCTCTTGCCCTTGAACGCGCCCTCGGCGTGCAACGCCAGCACCAGCTCGCGCTTGTGGTCGCGGGTCAGCAGGTTCAGCCCGAGTTGTCGTTGACGCAGCCAGCTGTGCAGGAAGGTGTTGATCCGCTCCTGCCAGTCATCACGAAACAGCGCATCGGGTTGCGGGATCAGTTTGTTCGGTGAGAGGAACAGGTCCAGCGCCGCCCTGGCACTTTCGAACAGGGAAATATTCAGGTTGATGCACAACACCGCCAGCGGCGTGCCCTGGGCGTCGTGCAGCACGGTGCTGACGCTGCGAATTTTCTGGCCGTCCCAGTTGAGTTTCTCGTATGGACCGATATTGCGCTCGTTGATGCCCTCTTCGAGCATGTCTTCCAGCGCCGCGTCATCGCCGATCTCGCGCTTGGAGATATTATTGGCGATGTAGTCGATCCGCTGCGTGCGCAAATCGTGCAGCACCACTTCGGCATGGGGAAAGAATAGCGTGGCGATGGCATCGGCAATCGCCCGGAAGTTATCCAGGGCGGGGGCCTGTTTGGCTGTCATGGTGAATCTCCAGGCAACTTCAGCGTCCTTGGGATGGAGCCAAAGGAATACAGCTGGTGCGGTGATCGGGTCGCCTTGCAAAAGGTAGACCTGATCACCTGGCGGCGAAAGGGTCGTGCCCAGGTACGGGCGTACTAAAGAGTGTGCCGCAATCAGCGTCAGTCGTCACCCGAGACGGGCAGGGGCGAGCATCGCGGCGTCGAGGCCAAAGTGCGCGAGCGACTCGGGCAAGGCCTGACCACGCACTAATGCCGCGCTGGCCTGGCCCATGGCCGGCGAGGTCTGGATGCCGTATCCGCCTTGGGCGGCGACCCAGAACAGGCCGGTGACCAGGGGATCGAAACCGGCGACCAGGTTGCCGTCGCTGACGAAGCTGCGCAGGCCGGCCCAGGTGCGGGTCGGGCGGCGGATGGTCAGGGTGGTGGCTTCCTCGATCTGGTAGATGCCCATGGCGATGTCCAGTTCTTCGGGTTGCACGTCGTGGGGCTCGACCGGGTCGGCGTTGGCCGGGGAGCCGAGGAACATGCCGGCATCCGGCTTCATATAGAAGGATTCGTCGAGGCTGACCAACATCGGCCAGGCGTGGATTTCCAGGCCTTCGGGCGGCGCGAAGATAAAGGCGGCGCGGCGCTTGGGTTGCAGGCCGAGGGGACGGGCACCGGCCAGTTCGCCGAGCTTGTCGGCCCAGGCGCCAGCGGCGTTGATCAGTACCTTGGCGCTGAAGGTCTGTCCGGCCGTGCGGACCTGCCACAGGCCGTCGGCATCGCGCTCGAGGCCGAGGACTTCGCAGTCGGTGTGGACCTCTCCTTGCTGGCGGCGGATGCCGCGCAGATAACTCTGGTGCAGGGCGTCGGTGTCGATGTCGCTGGCGCTGGGGTCGTAGATCGCCCCATGGACTTTTTCCCGGCGCAGGATCGGCAGGCGGGCGCACGCCTCGTCGGCGCTGAGCAGCTGCATTTCGGGCACGCTGGCTTTGGCACTGAGGTATTGCCGTTGCAGTTCGTCGGGGTCGCCGCTGAAGTCCACGGTCATTTCGCCCCGTGGGGTGAGCAGCGGATGTTCGGCGAAGCCGGGCGGCGGGGTGTCGAAGAAGGCCCGGCTGGCGAGGGTCAGGGCGCGCACCTGCGGGGTGCCGTAGGCAGCGGTGTAGAGGGCGGCGGAACGTCCGGTGGCGTGATAGCCGGGGTGCGATTCACGTTCGAGCACGATCACCCGGCCGTGCTCGGCCAGCCAGAAACCGGTGGAGGCGCCGGCAATACCGCCGCCGATGATGATGAAGTCTGCCTGGTTCATTCAAGGCTTCCTGCTGGTAGGTTCTAACGGTGGTCTGCGTAACCTGTAGGCGCCGGCTCCCACATTAGTAGGTGGTCGGTCCCGGATTCTGCGTCGTGCTCCAGTCCTGCAAAAGCACTGTTCAGTTGGCCTTGTGGTGTAGATGATAAAGCGCATTGGCCAGGGCGATGTCTTCCAATCCCAGGCCAATGGAGCGGAAGAACACATGGCGCTCGTAGCCCGGCCGTGGCGTCTGCCCGCTCAGCAGTTCGGCCAGGTCGCCGCGAATCTCTCCGGCGTTCCAACCGTGCTGGCTGGCGGCAATCAACATTTCCCCGGCCGAGCCCGGCGTGGTCTGGCGATAGTCGCAGTAGACCTGCATGTCGCTCAAGGCCTGCGGCGGCACCTCATGGGCGCGCACGGCATTGGTACTGATGGAGGTGATCAGCGCCGGTTTGCGCAGCTGGCCCGGGTCGATCACCGGAGTCGCGGAGGAGGTGCAGAGCAGGATCACGTCGGCATCCTCCAGTGCCTGCTCCCGCTGTTCGACAATGCGCAGGCGCGGTTCGATGGCGGTCAGGCGCAGGCACTTTTCGGCATTTACATTGGGCGTGTAGAGGCTGATGTCCTGCCAGTCGCGCAGGCCCTTGGCGTAGTGCAGGTGCGCCTGGGCCAGCGGACCGCTGCCGATGATGGCCAGGCGCCTGGCGTCCGGCGGGGCCAGGGCATCCACGGCCACGGCGGTGGTCGCCGCAGTGCGTGCGGTGGTCAGTTCGCCGGCATCGCAGAGCAGCAGCGGCTGGCCGCTGTGCATCGACATCAGCAGGGTCCAGGCGGTCACCAGCGGGCCCTGTTCGCGGAGGATGTAGGGCGAGGTCTTGACGCCATAGACCTGGTCGTCGGCCAACACCCCGAGGTAGTTGATGAAGTCGCCGGCACCCTGCGGGAACTCCACCAACTGCTGCGCCGGTTGTACCGCTTGCCCGGCAGCCAGGTCGCGGAACAACTTGCGCAGGATCCGCGGTACGTCGATCTGCCGCAGGAGTCGATGGGCCTGCTGGCTGTCGATCACGTAGGGGGGGTGGCCGGACATGGAGTGCTCCCGAATGACTAGAATTAAACTTATTTGTCCATTATGGACTTTTAGTTTATTTCGGCAATCGCCGGGCGAAAAAAAACGCCGCCTGGTATCGGGCGACGTTTTGTCGTGCAGCGTGCCTTTGGGCCTGGGCGGTTCAGGCCGGACGCTGGCGCACCACCGGACGCAACAACTCGGTGGGCGGCATTTCGCAGCTGATCTTGTGCCCCAGTAGGGTCTCGATCGCCGGCAACTGGTAGGAGTCGTCTTCGCCGGCGAAGCTGATGGACACACCGTCGGCACCGGCCCGTCCGGTCCGGCCGATGCGGTGGACGTAGTCGTCCGGCACTTCCGGCAGGGTGAAGTTGATCACATGGCTGATGCCGTCGATATGGATCCCGCGCCCGGCCACGTCGGTGGCCACCAGCACGCGGATCTTGCCTTCGCGGAAACCTTCCAGGGTCTTGATGCGTTTGTGTTGCGGTACATCGCCGGACAATTGCGCGGCGTTGACGCCGTCGCGCACCAGGCGTTCCTCGATGCGCCGCACTTCGTCCTTGCGGTTGGCAAAGACCATTACCCGCTCCCAACCATTGTCGGTGACCAGGTTGTAGAGCAGCTTGTACTTGTCGGCGCCGGCCACGGCGTAGACGTGCTGTTCAACGTTGGCGTTGGCCAGGCTCAGGGATTCGATCTCGACGATGGACGGGTCAGTGGTCCATTGCTTGGCCAGGTTCATCACGTCTTCGGTGAAGGTGGCGGAGAACAGCAGGGTCTGGCGTTCGTTCTTGGGCGGGGTCTGGCGGATGATCTGCCGGACCTGCGGGATAAAGCCCATGTCGAGCATGCGGTCGGCTTCGTCCAGGACCATCACTTCGACCATGTCCAGGTGCACTTCACCGCGCTGGTTGAAGTCCAGCAGGCGGCCAGGGGTGGCAACGAGGATGTCGCAGTGACGGGCTTCGAGCAGCTTGAGCTGTTTGTCGAAGTCCATGCCACCGACGAACTGCATGACGTTGAGGCCGGTGTACTTGGTCAGGTCGGCGGCGTCCTTGGCGATCTGTACCACCAGCTCACGGGTCGGCGCGATGATCAGCGCCCGTGGCTCACCCATATAGCGCTCTTTCGGCGGCGGGGTCTGCAACAGCTGGGTGATGATCGAGATCAGGAAGGCGGCGGTCTTGCCGGTGCCGGTCTGGGCGCGACCGATGGCGTCCTTGCCGGCCAGGGTGAAACCCAGGACCTGCGCCTGGATCGGCGTGCAATAGGGGAAACCGAGGTCCTGGATGGCGTGCATCAGCTCGGGCGCCAGCTTGAAATCGTGGAAGCGGGTCTTGCCTTCCAGCGGCTCGACGACAAAGTCCTCGAGTTTCCAGGGTTTGACCGGGGGCTTCGGCGCTCGTTCACGGCGCGGTTGCTCGGCTTTCGGCTGTTCGGCGCGCGGCGCTTCAACGGCCGTGGCGGGCTGTTCCGGGATGGCGGCCGAGGCTTTCGGTTTGGTGACAGGCTCGGCGCGCTCCGCAGATTGGCCGTGATGGCGGCTGTCGGAGCTTGGAACTGGGGCGCTGGAGCCTGGTGCGAGCTGCTCAGCCTCGCTTTTACCGAATATTTTTTTGAGTGCTTTGAGCACGGTCATCTCGTTAATTTGGTTAAGGAATGTACGCCGGCCAGTGTAATGCAAGAATCGGGCGCGGCGTAGTGTGTTACCGATATCAGCGCAAACGAGCGGCCAGCCAGGTACCGATGTCCTGGATTTCTTCGGGTAACACTTCGTGGCCCATTGGGTATTCTTGCCATGTCACGGTGACATCAAGGCGCTTGAGGTGCTCATAGGCGGTTCGACCCATGGCGTTCTGGACCACCTCGTCATAGTGGCCATGCAGGCAGAGGGCTGGAATTCGCTGCTGGCTGGCGGAAAGTTGCAGGGAATCGCTGAAGGTCGGGGCGTAGGTGGAGAGCGCCAGCACGCCGCCGAGGGCACCCTGCCACTTCAGATAGGCGGTGTGCAGCACCACGGCGCCACCCTGGGAAAAGCCCGCGAGGAAGATCCGCGAAGGGTCGATACCCGCGGCCCGCTGGGCTTCCAGCAATTCGATGACGGTCGCCGCGGACTCTTCAAGCTCCTCGAAACTGATCGAACGCGCCGGGCTCATGGCCTTGATGTCGTACCAGCTGGGCATGGCGTAGCCGCCATTGATGGTTACCGCGCGGGTCGGTGCCTGGGGCAGGACGAAGCGTGTGCTGGTCAGGCTCTCCTGCAGCGCCTCGGCCACCGGCAGGAAGTCATAACGGTCGGCTCCCAGGCCGTGAAGCCAGATAACACAAGCGTCTGCGGTCTTGGCGGGGTGAATGATCAGCGGTTCAGTCATGTGTGCTCCATTAGTGTGCGTGCGCTTCGGATGTGTGCGCGGTGATGGTGCGTAAATAGTGGATTCGTTAATAAAATGTCGCGTTGTTGACCGTTTTTCTATTGACCTGTGGCTGAATCGCTTTAGCCGTCACTGTGGTACGGGCTTTGCTATGGGAGAACCGAGTGAATGCATTCACCCCTGGCGGTAACACTATCAGTCTACCGCTGGCCGTGGGATAGCAAATGAATCCGTTTCGGCGGGTTCTGATTCACGTTCGCCGAGGGCCGGCAGGGCTTTAGCGAATCTGGAAAGGGCTGATGCCCGTTCGGCCAATTTGGTGGGCGGTGAGTTTTACAGACGGGAGATGTTCTCCTACTAAACTCATAGCTCAAGTCTTTAGCCGCTTGACCCAAAAAAAAGCCAGCACGGGTTAACAACGCCTCATAAGGGTGCGGCTAGACTCTAGCTCCGACACAACAAGAGCAACTGGAGGTTTGAATGAAGATGTTGAAATCCACCCTGGCAGTCGTGACTGCAGCCGTCGTACTGGGCGTCAGCGGTTTCGCGCAAGCGGGCGCTACCCTGGATGCCGTACAGAAGAAGGGTTTTGTTCAGTGTGGCGTGAGTGATGGCTTGCCGGGCTTCTCGGTGCCTGATGCTTCCGGCAAGATCGTCGGTATCGACGCTGACGTCTGCCGTGCCGTGGCCGCTGCCGTTTTCGGCGACGCGACCAAGGTCAAGTTCAGCCAGTTGAACGCCAAGGAGCGTTTCACCGCGCTGCAGTCGGGCGAAATCGACATCCTGTCGCGTAACACCACCATGACCAGTTCCCGTGATGCGGGCATGGGGCTGGTTTTCCCGGGATTCATCACTTATTACGATGGCATCGGTTTTCTGGCCAACAAGAAACTGGGTGTGAAAAGCGCCAAGGAACTGGATGGCGCGACCATCTGCATTCAGGCGGGTACCACCACCGAGCTGAACGTGGCCGACTACTTCCGCGCCAATGGCCTGAAGTACACCCCGATCACTTTCGATACCTCCGATGAAAGCGCCAAGTCGCTGGAGTCTGGTCGTTGCGACGTGTTGACTTCCGACAAGTCCCAACTGTTCGCCCAGCGCAGCAAGCTGGCCTCGCCGAAGGACTACGTAGTACTGCCGGAAACCATCTCCAAGGAACCGCTGGGTCCTGTGGTGCGCAATGGCGACGAAGACTGGATGAAAATTGTGCGCTGGGTCGGCTATGCGCTGCTCAACGCTGAAGAAGCCGGTATCACTTCGAAAAACGTGCTGGCCGAAGCCAAGGCCACCAAGAACCCTGACGTTGCCCGTCTGCTGGGTGGCGACGGTGAATATGGTAAGGACCTGAAGCTGCCGAAGGACTGGGTCGTCAAAATCGTTTCCCAGGTCGGTAACTACGGCGAGATCTTCGAGAAGAACCTCGGCAAGGGCACTCCGCTGGACATCGACCGCGGCCTGAACGCTCTGTGGACCAACGGCGGCATTCAATACGCACCTCCCGTGCGCTGATTGACCTATCGCCCGGCAGGCCAACTGCCGGGCGATGTTCCTGTTCCGTTCTTCCTGGGGCACTTCATGCAAAATAAAATCGGCGCACCCAAGCAGAGGCTCAGCTTCAGCGACCCCAAAGTGCGTGCGTGGCTATTTCAGATCATCACGATTGTCGCGGTGATCTCGCTGGGCTGGTATCTGTTTCACAATACCCAGACCAACCTGCAGCACCGAGGCATTACCTCGGGTTTCGGCTTTCTTGAGCGCAGTGCCGGTTTCGGTATCGCCCAGCATCTGATCGACTACACCGAATCGGACAGCTATGCCCGGGTGTTTGTCATCGGTCTTCTCAATACCCTTCTGGTGACCGTCATCGGCGTCATCCTGGCGACCTTGCTGGGTTTCATCATCGGTGTGTCGCGACTGTCGTCGAACTGGGTAATCAACAAACTGGCCACCGTCTATATCGAGGTATTCCGTAACATCCCGCCGTTGTTGCAGATTCTGTTCTGGTATTTTGCCGTGTTCCTGAGCATGCCGGGACCACGCAACAGCCACAACTTCGGTAACACTTTCTTCATGAGCAGTCGCGGCCTGAACATGCCGGCGGCCATTGCTTCCGAAGGTTTCTGGCCATTCGTGATCAGCGTTGTGCTGGCCATCGTGGCAATCGTGCTGATGAGCCGTTGGGCGACCAAACGCTTCGAAGAAACCGGCGTGCCGTTCCACAAGTTCTGGGTCGGCCTGGCCTTGTTCCTGGTGATCCCGGGGTTGTGCGCCCTGGTCTTCGGTGCTCCCGTGTACTGGGAAATGCCCAAGCTGCAAGGGTTCAACTTCGTCGGCGGTTGGGTATTGATCCCTGAATTGCTGGCCTTGACCCTGGCCCTGACGGTGTACACCGCAGCGTTCATTGCCGAGATCGTGCGCTCGGGCATCAAGTCGGTCAGCCATGGCCAGACCGAGGCGGCGCGTTCCCTCGGCCTGCGCAACGGTCCGACCCTGCGCAAGGTGATCATCCCGCAAGCCTTGCGCGTGATCATTCCGCCGCTGACCAGCCAATACCTGAACCTGGCGAAGAACTCGTCCCTGGCCGCCGGTATCGGTTACCCGGAAATGGTTTCGTTGTTTGCCGGTACGGTGTTGAACCAGACCGGACAGGCTATCGAAGTCATTGCCATCACCATGAGCGTGTACCTGGCGATCAGTATCAGCATTTCCTTGCTGATGAACTGGTACAACAAGCGCATTGCGCTGATCGAGCGGTGAGGAAACGCCCATGAGTTCGCATACTTTCAAACCTGACATGCCACCGCCGAACAACAGTATCGGTGTGGTGGCGTGGATGCGCGCCAACATGTTCTCCAGCTGGCTCAACACGCTGCTGACCTTGTTTGCCTTCTACCTGATCTACCTGATCGTCCCGCCACTGCTGCACTGGGCCATCCTGGACGCCAACTGGGTCGGCACTTCCCGCGCCGACTGCACCAAGGAAGGTGCCTGCTGGGTATTTATCCAGCAGCGTTTCGGTCAGTTCATGTACGGCTACTACCCGCCCGTGCTGCGCTGGCGTGTGGACGCTACCGTGTTGCTGGCAGTACTCGGTGTGGCGCCGCTGTTCATCTCGCGCTTCCCGCGCAAGGCGATCTACGGCCTGAGCTTTCTGGTGCTGTACCCGATCATCGCTTTCATGCTGTTGCGTGGCGGCGACCTGGGGCTGACCAGTGTTGCCACCAGCCAGTGGGGCGGTCTGATGCTGACATTGGTCATTGCCTCCGTCGGTATCGCCGGGGCCTTGCCGCTGGGGGTTCTACTGGCGCTGGGGCGGCGCTCGAACATGCCAGCGGTAAAGGTCGTCTGCGTGACCTTTATCGAGTTCTGGCGTGGCGTGCCGCTGATCACCGTTTTGTTCATGTCCTCGGTGATGCTGCCGTTGTTTCTACCTGAGGGCATGGACTTCGACAAGTTGCTGCGAGCACTGATCGGGGTGATTCTGTTCCAGTCGGCCTATGTCGCCGAAGTGGTGCGCGGCGGTCTGCAAGCCATTCCCAAGGGCCAGTACGAAGCGGCTGCCGCCATGGGCCTGGGTTACTGGCGCGCGATGGGCCTGGTGATTCTGCCGCAAGCCTTGAAACTGGTTATCCCGGGGATCGTCAACACCGTGATTGCGTTGTTCAAGGACACCAGCCTGGTGATCATCATTGGCCTGTTCGACCTGCTCAACAGCGTCAAGCAAGCCTCCGCCGATCCGAAATGGTTGGGCATGGCCACCGAAGGCTACGTGTTCGCCGCCCTGGTGTTCTGGATTTTCTGTTTTGGTATGTCCCGCTATTCCATGCATTTGGAACGCAAGCTGGACACAGGCCACAAGCGTTAGGAGTTTTTTCATGAGTGAAGCGATCAAACAGCCTGTGGGTCCTGAAGGCATTATTCAGATGCAGGGCGTGAACAAGTGGTACGGCCAGTTCCACGTGTTGAAAGACATCAACCTGAATGTCCGGCAGGGCGAGCGTATCGTCCTCTGCGGTCCGTCGGGGTCGGGCAAGTCCACCACCATCCGCTGCCTCAACCGTCTGGAAGAGCACCAGCAGGGTCGTATCGTGGTCGATGGCGTGGAGCTGACCAACGACCTCAAACAGATCGAAGCGATCCGCCGTGAAGTCGGCATGGTGTTCCAGCACTTCAACCTGTTCCCGCACCTGACCATCCTGCAGAACTGCACCCTGGCGCCGATGTGGGTGCGCAAGATGCCCAAGCGCGAGGCGGAAGAAATCGCCATGCATTATCTGCAGCGCGTGCGTATCCCGGAGCAGGCCCACAAGTTCCCGGGCCAGTTGTCCGGTGGTCAGCAGCAGCGTGTGGCGATTGCCCGTGCCTTGTGCATGAAGCCGAAAATCATGCTGTTCGACGAACCGACCTCGGCGCTCGATCCGGAAATGGTGAAAGAGGTACTGGACACCATGATCGGCCTGGCCGAAGACGGCATGACCATGCTTTGCGTGACCCACGAAATGGGCTTTGCCCGTACCGTGGCCAACCGCGTGATCTTCATGGACAAGGGCGAAATCGTCGAACAGGCGGCGCCGAACGACTTCTTCGACAACCCGCAGAACGATCGGACCAAGCTGTTCCTGAGCCAGATCCTGCATTGATCAGCTCGCGTTGAATGAAAAACCCGGACCTGGTCCGGGTTTTTTTCGCCGTGCGCCAGGCATGGCGCGTTGCGCGCAAGCGCAACCAGCTTGGCTGTGCTGGCTTCGCTGGTGACTTGGAGGTGAAAGTCCTCTACACACCCGGCAAGGGGAAGTGCTAGCCGGAGGCAAGGGTGTCGCGGGTGACTGCGAATCCGAAGGAAGCCCGAGGCAAAATGCTGGCCTGACGAACAGGAAGCGGATAGAGGCGGCGCAGCGGGGTAAGACGGCGGTAATCGTCAAAACCCGATACTTGCACGGAACGCTGCGACGTAGATCCGACAGGCATAAGCAGGAAGGTCGTGCGAACGAACGCGGAGCCGGGCAGGCTGATGGAGCGGGTGCTTGCACCCGCCAACCTCAAGCGTGCGTATCAACGCGTGGTCAGCAACAAGGGCGCGCCGGGTGCCGATGGCATGACGGTCGGGCAATAGGCAGACTACGTGAAACAGTATTGGCCGATCCTCAAGACACGGCTGCTGGCCGGTGAGTATCACCCGCAAGGTGTGCGCGCCGTCGAAATTCCCAAACCCAAAGGCGGAACCCGGCAGTTGGGTATTCCCAGTGTCGTGGATCGCCTGATCCAACAAGCCTTGCTGCAACAGCTCACGCTGATTTTCGATCCCCTGTTCTCGGACTACAGCTACGGCTTTCGTCCGGGCAGAAGCGCTCATCAAGCCATCGAAATAACTCGCGACCATGTGGCGGCGGGACAGCGCTGGTACGTGGAACTCGATCTTGAGAAGTTCTTTGATCGGCTCAACACACGATGTCCTGATGGCTTATGTCGAGCGTCAAATCGAAGACAAGCGAGTGCTCAGGATGATTCGCCGTTACCTCGAAGCGGGTGTTCTGTCGGGCGGGCTGATCGGCCAACGGCAGGAGGGGACGCCGCAAGGCGGCCCGCTGTCGCCGATGCTCTTGGGCTGGTCTCAATACTGGATACGATCAACCGGCTTAGCCGCCTGGCCTGAGCCGCCGTATACGGAACCGTACGTACGGTGGCGTGAGAGGACGGCGGATGTAAATCCGCCTCCTACTCGATTGCGTTTTATCGATCAGGTGAGCGGGTGTTCGCCTTCTCTGGCACTTGATGGATGCCAGGGCTCCTTGCCTTCGCTGATGCTCTTGATGTCGTCGACCAGCTCAGGGTGTCGGTCCAGAAGGCGCATGAGTACGAACAAGGGTTTTGGTGGGTCGATTTCCGCCCTTTCATACCTTGAGAACGCATTGTGTCCACCGCCCGACAGCAGCTCCACCGCTGTGCGTTGAGTGAAGTGAAGTTTGCGACGGATTCGCTTCATCTCATTGGCTACTTCTCGCCTAGACTGATAGATAAGCTCATCGCTGGCGTCTGAATAGCGCTGGGCGCTTCCAGGATCAAGCTCGATCTCCGAGCAGGTCTCGCACTGCCAGCCCGAGAGCGCCGCAACCGGTTTTTTCAATGCCTTGAAGTCGACTTCGAAGTCCCGACCTTCAAACCAGTGCATGGCGTTGTGCGCGCCGCAGCTGACGCAGTTCTGTCGTTTCATGACTCACTCTCCTTGAAGGAGATCACTGGAGGGCCGCCAGCAGGGCGGTAGCTCACTTTTATATAAATCAGTCTACCCAGGAGCGGATAGTGGTAAACGTCCTGCCAGATTCTGTGATCGGCGTAGGTGGTCATTGATTTATAAAGCATCCTTCTTTCCAATGATTCAATGACTTGCAGCATATCGGCGAGGGTGAACCCCATTTTCCTGCCGCCATCCCTGGCGCTTAGCGTGAATGCCGTGGCGCCAAGCCTTGTCACGTCCGTCTTGATCGCCGCCAGATCATAATGAGGTGTTTTCTTTTCCATAAGACACCTTTGATATAGTAGAGCTTAAAATTACCCTTATAGGGTAATTTTTAGATAGGCGGTGGATTCCCCATCTCCTGTAGGAAACGTTGGTTCTTGAACTCGCAGTCAGGTTTGCAGTAACCTTTTGCTCAATTCATCCTATGACTGGATGTCAGGGCGATTTTCATGTCTCAGAGCATTCCCCTTATCAAGCGCTCCCTGGTCGACCAGGCCCTGGAGCAATTGCGCGAGCGCATCAGCCGTGGTGCCTGGGCCGTGGGCGCGCGGTTGCCCACCGAGCCGGAACTGGCCGCGGAGCTGGGCATCAGCCGCAATACCATGCGTGAAGCCCTGCGGGTACTGGCGTTTTCCGGATTGATCGAGATCCGCCAGGGCGACGGCAGCTACCTGCGGGCGACCATCGATCCGCTGACGACCATGCAGGCGTTGTCGCGCTGTTCCCTCGACCAGGCCCGTGAGACCCGGCACAGCTTCGAGGTCGAGGCCGTCGGCCTGGCCGCGTTGCGGCGCACCGAGGAGGATCTCAAGGGTTTGCGCGAGGCCCTGCACACCAGCGGCGACCACTATCACGGCGATCTCGACCGCTACATCAGCTGCGACCTGGCGTTTCACCAGCGTCTGATCGACGCCGCGCACAACCCGATGCTCAGCGAGCTGTACCGTTACTTCTCCAGCGTGATCGCCGGTGCCCTGCGCCAGACCCTGGATATCAGCCCCCGGCGCCAATCGGTGTTCGACCTGCATGTGGCCCTGCTCGAAGCGGTGGAGCAACAGGATCCCGAGCGTGCCAAGGCCTTGTGCCGGAGCTTGATCAATGAACCTTGAAAGCGAGAGCCCCATGTCCCGTGCTCCTGTAGAACCCGGTGTCGCCTCGCAGCCGGTCGAGCTCGATCGACTGCTGATCGACGCCGAGGCCGATGACGATCTGGTCCAGCAGCAACCGCCAGTGTTGCGTCGGCCCTGGCTGTTGCTGCTGGGCTTGGTGCTGGTGGCCCTGAACCTGCGTCCGGCGTTGTCGAGCATGGCGCCGTTGCTCGGCGACGTGTCCCGCAGCCTGGGGTTGTCGGCGGCCAAGGCCGGCCTGTTGACCACTCTGCCGGTACTCTGCCTCGGTCTGGCGGCGCCCCTGGCACCGTTGCTGGCCCGGCGTTTCGGCAGTGAGCGGGTTGTGCTCGGCATTCTGCTGACGCTGGCCGGCGGGATCATCCTGCGCAGTTTCCTGGGCGAGTTCGGCCTGTTTGCCGGCAGTGTGCTGGCTGGCGCGAGCATTGGGGTGATCGGCGTGCTGTTGCCGGGCATCGTCAAGCGCGACTTCGCGAAGCAGGCCGGGACCATGACCGGCGTCTACACCATGGCCCTGTGTCTGGGCGCGGCACTGGCGGCGGGGGCCACGGTGCCGCTGAGCCAGCACTTTGCCGGGAGCTGGTCGATCGGCCTGGGTTTCTGGGTGGTGCCGGCGTTGGTGGCAGCGATTTTCTGGTTGCCGCAAGTGGGGCAGAAACACGGTGCCCATCACGTGTCCTACCGTGTGCGCGGTTTGCTGCGCGATCCGCTGGCCTGGCAGGTGACCCTGTACATGGGCCTGCAATCGTCCCTGGCCTATATCGTTTTCGGCTGGTTGCCCTCGGTGCTGATCGGACGCGGCCTGAGCGCTACCCAAGCGGGGATCGTGCTGTCCGGATCGATTCTGATCCAACTGATCAGCTCATTGGCGACGCCCTGGTTGGCGACGCGAGGCAAGGATCAGCGGCTGGCGATTGTCGTGGTGATGGTGCTGACCTTGGGCGGCCTGTTCGGTTGCCTGTATGCGCCGCTCGAAGGGCTCTGGGGCTGGGCGATCCTGCTCGGTCTGGGGCAGGGCGGGACCTTCAGCCTGGCGCTGACTCTTATCGTGTTGCGCTCGCGCGACGCCCATGTGGCGGCGAACCTGTCGGGCATGGCCCAGGGCATCGGTTACACCCTGGCGTCCATGGGGCCGTTCGCGGTCGGGTTGGTACATGACCTCACCGGTGGCTGGGAGGCGCTGGGCTGGATCTTCGCCGTGATCGGCCTGGGCGCTATTGTCTTCGGCCTCGGTGCCGGTCGGGCGCGTTATGTACAGGTGACCAGCGAAAAACTCTGAAGCACCTCGCACTCCCGGTATTCGGAGCGCGAATGCCGATAGTCAGCCGGGCATTTGCAGACTATCGTGCAGGCGATCCTTTTACCTGCACGGAGCCCGTTCATGAGTGATGCCCACAGCGCGTTGATTACTGAGTTCTATAAAGCGTTCCAACGGCTGGATGCCGAGGCCATGAGTGCCTGCTACACCGAGGATGTGGTGTTCAGTGATCCGGCGTTCGGCGAGTTGCGTGGCCGCGATGCCGGCGACATGTGGCGCATGCTGACCAGTCGGGCCAAGGATTTTTCCCTGACCTTTGACAATGTCCGTGCCGACGAGCGCAGTGGCGGTGCCCACTGGATCGCGACCTACCTGTTCAGCCAGACCGGGAATACCGTGGTCAACGATATCAATGCGCGCTTCGTGTTTCGCGACGGCAAGATTTGCGAGCACCATGACAGCTTCGACTTGTGGCGCTGGTCGCGTCAGGCGCTGGGGACCAAGGGCTTGCTGCTGGGCTGGACGCCGCTGGTCAGGAACGCCGTGCGTGCCCAGGCGTTGAAAGGCTTGAAGGCCTTCCAGGCCAGCCGCTAGGTTCTGCTAAGATCGCGGCCTCGTCAGCGATCAAGCCCTTTGCCACGTGAACATCAGTGAAACGCCCAGTGCCGAAACCGAGCCGGCAGCGCCTGCGGTCAAACCCTGGTTTGTCTATCTGGTGCGCGCCGCCAATGGCTCGCTGTATTGCGGGATCAGCGATGACCCGCAGCGGCGTTTTGCTTCGCATCAGAGTGGCAAGGGCGCGCGCTTCTTCTATTCCAGCCCGGCGATCGCGCTGGTCTATGTGGAGGCCTGTCGCGACAAGGGCGAGGCCCTGCGCCAGGAGCGCCTGATCAAGAAGTTGCGCAAGAGCGCCAAGGAAACCCTGGCGGCTGGCTTCGATTTGGATGCCTTTGCCGCCGGGCGGAAATGAGTCGGGGCGTCTTTCGGTGCTCCGGCAATTGATGCTGTTGATAAGGCAACATCAGGCTTGTCGGGTAGGCCGCCGGCGATTTGCAGGCTAAGCTGCAGGTTCTTATTTGCCCGGCGGACTCCAGCATGTCTGAGTTGATTCTTCATCATTATCCGACCTCTCCCTTTGCCGAAAAGGCCCGCTTGCTGCTGGGGTTCAAAGGGCTCTCTTGGCGCTCGGTGCACATTCCGCCGATGATGCCCAAGCCCGAGCTGACCGCGCTGACCGGTGGCTATCGGAAAACCCCGGTGTTGCAGGTCGGTGCCGATATCTATTGTGACACCGCCTTGATCGCCCGCCGTCTGGAGCAGGAAAAGGCCACGCCGCGGCTGTTCCCCCAGAGTTTGGAAATGGTCGCGGCGACCTTTGCCGCCTGGGCCGATTCGGTGGTGTTCAGTCATGCGGTCAGCCTGGTGTTCCAGCCCGATTCGGTGGCGGTGCGCTTTGCCCGCTTGTCCCCGGAGCAGGTCAAAGACTTCATGATCGACCGTGCCGGCCTGTTCAGCGGCGGCTCGGCGGCGAAGGTCCCGTTGGCGGTGGCCAAGCACCAGTGGCCGGTGTTCATGGCGCGGCTGGAGCAGCAGTTGCAGCATGAGGAGGGCGACTTCCTGCTCGGCGAGCCGTCGATTGCCGATATCGCCATGGCTCATCCGCTGTGGTTCCTCAAGGCGACGCCAGTGACCGCGCCGCTGGTGGATGCCTATCCGGCGGTGGTTGCCTGGCTGGCCCGGGTCATGGCGTTCGGGCACGGCGCCCCGAGTGAGATGACCGCCGAGCAGGCCTTGCAGGTGGCCCGCGAGTCGACGCCGGCGGCGCTTCCTGATGAGCTGTTCAACGATCCGAACGGTTTTGTCGCCGGCCAGTCGGTGATCGTCGCGGCGACCGACTATGGCGTTGATCCGGTGGCGGGCGAGTTGGTGTTTGCCGGTTGCGAAGAGTTGATCGTGCGCCGTGAGGATGAGCGCGCGGGCGTGGTGCATGTGCACTTCCCGCGGCTCGGCTTCAAGATCGAAGCGCTATAGGGTTGAGCACAGCGCAACCCCTGTAGGAGCTGGCTTGCCAGCGATGAGGCCCGTGAGCCTTGTATCGATCTTGCGGCCGCCATTGCCAGCAAGCCGGCTCCGGCACGGTCCGTGTTCGGCGGTGATTATTTCAGTGCGGCGAGGATCGCGTCCGGCTCATAGCCGCGGATCAAGGTGCCGTTCACGTCCAGCATCGGGATCCCTCCGCCGCCCAGGACCTGGTAGGCCTTGCGGGCCTCGGCGTTTTTCTCGATATCGAATTCCTGGTAAGGAATACCTTTCTGGTCGAGAAAGCGCCGGGTCTGCTTGCAGTAACCGCACCAGTCGGTCGCATAGAGCACCACCCGGGCCTTGGCCCGGGTCTGCTCCGAGACCATCTGCCCCGGATTGAACACTCGCTCGATCTTGCCCCAGTTCTGATAAACCACCACCACCAGCAGGATCAGCAGGACCTTCTTCAGCAGGCCTGTAAGCATGACTCAGTCCTTGCGCCGCTTGAGCTGATCGGTCAACTGGGTCGGCAGGCCCTTGATGATCAGGGTCCCGGCTTCTTCGTCATACTCGATCTTCGAACCCAGCAAGTGCGCCTCGAAGCTGATGGACAGGCCTTCGGCGCGGCCGGTGAAGCGGCGGAACTGGTTCAGGGTGCGCTTATCGGCCGGGATTTCCGGCGACAGGCCGTAATCCTTGTTGCGGATATGTTCGTAGAACGCCCGTGGACGATCCTCGTCGATCAGCCCGGAGAGCTCTTCCAGACCCATGGGCTCACCCATTTTCGCCTGGCTGCTGGCGTAGTCCACCAATGTCTTGGTTTTTTCCCGGGCATCTTCCTCAGGCAGGTCTTCGCTTTCGACGAAGTCACTGAAGGCCTTGAGCAGGGTGCGGGTCTCGCCCGGACCGTCGACACCTTCCTGGCAGCCGATAAAGTCGCGGAAATACTCCGAAACCTTTTTCCCGTTCTTGCCTTTGATAAAGGAAATGTACTGTTTGGACTGCTTGTTGTTCTGCCACTCGGACACGTTGATCCGCGCCGCCAGGTGCAACTGGCCCAGGTCCAGGTGGCGCGACGGGGTTACGTCGAGCTCGGCGTTTACCGCCACGCCTTCGCTGTGGTGCAGCAGGGCGATCGCCAGGTAGTCGGTCATGCCTTGCTGGTAGTGGGCGAACAGTACATGACCGCCCACCGAGAGGTTGGACTCCTCCATCAGCTTTTGCAGATGTTCGACGGCAATTCGGCTGAACGCGGTGAAGTCCTTGCCGCCGTCCAGGTACTCCTTCAGCCAGCCGCTGAACGGATGCGCGCCGGACTCGGCATGGAAGAAGCCCCAGGCTTTGCCTTGCTTGGCATTGTAACTTTCGTTGAGGTCGGCAAGCATGTGCTCGATGGCCTGGGATTCGGCCAGTTCAGAGTCACGGGCATGCAGGACCGCGGGGCTGCCGTCGGGTTTTTTGTCGATCAGGTGGACGATGCAATGACGGATCGGCATAGGTCTCTCGGCTGATTTGTCAGGGGGAAGGCGAGCTCCCCGGAAAAGCGCCCAGTGTACCGCACCCACGGGGTGAATCCGTCTTTGCGCGGTCGTTCGGGCAGTGTGAGCGGTTTCAGAGAGCTTTTTTTTCGAAAACGAGCGCAAAAGCTGACCAAATGGCTAGGTAGAGGCGGATATTTCCCCGTCTCTGTGCTAGTTTTGCCCGGTCTTGCGCTCGGTAACGGCGCAAAGCGTGCATTCAGCAGGTGTCACGTCGAACCAAACCCCAAATCTGCTATCTACATCTGCGATCCGTCGTGGTTGTCTGCGGGGGGGCACAAGGCTGGCTCGATGGCTGATACTGCACTCTGCAATCCAAATGAATTTGATAGGGAAGGAACATCTCAATGGCTATTACCAAAGACCAACTGATCGCCGATATCGCCGAAGCTATCGACGCGCCGAAAACTACCGCGCGTGCCGCTCTGGACCAACTGGCCCAGATCGTTGCTGATCAATTGGAAAACGGCGGCGAAATCACTCTGCCAGGCGTTGGCAAACTGAAAGTGACCGAGCGTCCTGCCCGTACCGGCCGTAACCCGTCGACTGGCGCTGCCATCGAAATCCCTGCCAAGAAAGTGATCAAGCTGGTTGTGGCCAAGGTTCTGACCGACGCTGTAAACAAGTAAGATGCACTGAAACCGTGCCCCGGAGTCTATCCGGGCACGGTTTTTTTTCGCCTGTGGAAAAGTGTGGGGCGCCTCAGCGGGGCGTGGTTCAGCTGTTAAGCCGGCTCCAGCGCTCCTGGCGCCACGTTTGCCGCTGCGCCTGATCCTGGAAGGTCCAGGCCACGAAACGGCTCTGTTTCTGCCCCTGGGACATTTCCACCACCTGGCTGTGCAGGGCGCCGGCCTTTTTCAGCGCGCTTTCTATGGCTGGCAGGTTGGAGGCCTTGGACACCAGGGTACTGAACCACAATACCTGTTGGCCCAGGGCGGCGCTTTCGGCGATCAGTTGGGTTACAAAGCGTATTTCACCGCCTTCACACCACAATTCCGACGCTTGTCCGCCGAAGTTCAGTACGGGCAGTCTGCGCTGCGGATCGGCCTTGCCCAGGGCGCGCCATTTGCGCCGGCTGCCGTTTTGCGCTTCGTCCAGGGAGGTGTGGAAGGGTGGATTGCACAGGGTCAGGTCGAAATGCTCGGTGCTTTCCAGCAGGCCGTTGAGGATGTGCTTCGGATTGCCTTGCAGGCGCAGGCCGATGGCCTTGTTCAGGGCGTTGGACTGGACGATGGCCTTGGCCGCGGCCAGGGCGGTGGGATTGATGTCCGAACCGAGAAATTGCCAGCGGTAGTCGCTGTGGCCGATCAGCGGGTAGATGCAGTTGGCGCCGACGCCGATATCCAGCACGCGTACAGCCGCGCCTCGGGGGATCACGCCTTCGTTGTCCTCGGCCAGCAGGTCGGCGAGGAAGTGTACGTAGTCGGCCCGACCTGGCACTGGCGGGCAGAGGAAGTCCGCCGGGATATCCCAGTGGGCGATGCCGTAGAAGGACTTGAGCAGGGCACGGTTGAATACACGCACGGCGGCCGGGTCGGCGAAGTCGATGCTTTCCTTGCCGTAGGGATTGAGAATCATAAAGCGGCCCAGTTCAGGGCAGCCCTTGATCAATTGCGGGAAGTCGTAGCGGCCCTGATGGCGATTGCGCGGGTGCAGACTGGCTTTTTCGCGTGGCTCGACGGCCTTGGCCGGGGGCGCGGGCTTGGGCTTCTTGCGTGGGGCTTTGGGTTTGCTCGGGGCGGTCATGGGCAGGGTCGATTCGGGCAGGGCTTTGATTGGCGGGTATTGTCCCATAAGGACTGTGGGAGCGGTGCTTGCCCGCGAAGCTTTTAGCGGTATCACGGGCCTCTTCGCGGCGGTGCGGCGATCCGACAAGCTCCGTGCCCACCGGTTTTGTGGGGCCTGCAAGAAGTCTGTTCAGGGCTGCATGTGGGCATGAAAAAGGGAGGCCCGAGGGCCTCCCTTTTTCAGTCGATCACCAAGCTTACAGGCTGGCGATCCGCGCATGCTGCTCGGCCAGCTTGCCCAGGGCCTGTTCGGCCTCGGCCAGCTTGGCGCGTTCCTTCTCGATGACTTCGGCCGGGGCCTTGTCGACGAACGCGGCATTCGACAGCTTGCCGCCGACCCGCTGCACTTCACCTTGCAGGCGCTGGATTTCCTTGTCCAGGCGCGCCAGTTCGGCGGCCTTGTCGATCAACCCGGCCATCGGTACCAGCACTTCCATCTCGCCGACCAGGGCGGTCGCGGACAGCGGGGCTTCGTCGCCGGCCGCCAGCACGGTGATCGATTCGAGCTTGGCCAGCTTTTTCAGCAGCTGCTCGTTCTCGCTCAGGCGCCGTTGGTCCTGGGCCTTGACGTTGTTCAGGAACAACGCCAGTGGCTTGCCCGGACCGATATTCATCTCGGCGCGGATGTTACGCACGCCGAGCATCAGGCCCTTGAGCCATTCGATATCGTCTTCGGCAACCGGGTCGATCCGCGCTTCGTTCGCCACCGGCCACGGTTGCAGCATGATGGTCTTGCCCTCGGCACCGACCAGCGGCGCCAGGCGCTGCCAGATTTCCTCGGTGATGAACGGCATGAACGGATGCGCCAGGCGCAGGGCTACTTCCAGCACGCGCACCAAGGTGCGACGGGTGCCGCGCTGGCGTTCGACCGGCGCATTCTCGTCCCACAGCACCGGCTTGGACAGTTCCAGGTACCAGTCGCAATACTGGTTCCAGATGAACTCGTACAAGGCTTGGGCGGCCAGGTCGAAACGGAACTGGTCGAGTTGGCGGGTCACTTCGGCTTCGGTGCGCTGCAACTGCGAGATGATCCAGCGATCGGCCAGGGACAGTTCGAACGCTTCACCGTTCTGGCCGCAGTCTTCGCCCTTGTCGAGCACGTAGCGCGCGGCGTTCCAGATCTTGTTGCAGAAGTTGCGATAACCTTCGACGCGGCCCATGTCGAACTTGATGTCACGACCGGTGGACGCCAGCGAGCAGAAGGTGAAGCGCAGGGCATCGGTGCCGTAGCTGGCGATGCCCTCGGCGAACTCGGCGCGGGTCTGTTTCTCGATGGCTTTCTGCAATTTTGGCTGCATCAGGCCGGTGGTACGCTTCTGCACCAGGGCTTCGAGTTCGATGCCGTCGATGATGTCCAGCGGGTCAAGGACGTTGCCCTTGGACTTGGACATCTTCTGGCCCTGGCCATCACGTACCAGGCCGTGCACGTAGACGGTCTTGAACGGTACCTGCGGGGTGCCGTCCTCGTTCTTCACCAGGTGCATGGTCAGCATGATCATCCGGGCGACCCAGAAGAAAATGATGTCGAAACCGGTCACCAGCACATCGGTGGGGTGGAAGGTCTTGAGGAAGTCGGTCTGTTCCGGCCAGCCCAGGGTCGAGAAGGTCCACAGGCCCGAACTGAACCAGGTGTCGAGGACGTCGTTGTCCTGTTGCAGCGCCACATCCGGGCCGAGGTGGTGCTTGGCCCGTACTTCGGCTTCGTCGCGACCGACATAGACCTTGCCCGACTCGTCGTACCAGGCCGGAATCCGGTGACCCCACCACAGCTGGCGGCTGATGCACCAGTCCTGGATATCGCGCATCCAGGAGAAGTACATGTTTTCATATTGCTTGGGCACGAAGGCGATGCGGCCGTCTTCCACGGCGGCAATGGCCGGCTCGGCCAGAGGTTTGGTCGACACATACCACTGGTCGGTCAGCCACGGTTCGATGATGGTCCCGGAGCGGTCGCCCTTCGGCACTTTCAGGCCGTGGTCGTCAACACTGACCAGCAGGCCGGCGGCCTCGAAGGCGGCAACGATCTGCTTGCGCGCTTCGAAGCGGTCGAGGCCGACGTATTGCGCCGGGATCTTGCCGTCGATGCTGTCGTTCAGCGTGCCGTCGAGGTTGAACACCTGGCAGGCCGGCAGGATGGCGGCGTTCTTGTCGAAGATGTTCAGCAGCGGCAGGTTGTGCCGCTTGCCGACTTCATAGTCGTTGAAGTCGTGGGCCGGGGTGATCTTCACGCAGCCGGTGCCGAATTCAGGGTCGCAGTAGTCGTCGGCGATGATCGGGATGCGGCGGCCGACCAGCGGCAGCTCGACAAATTTGCCGATCAGCGCTTTGTAGCGTTCGTCTTGCGGGTTTACCGCCACGGCCGAGTCGCCGAGCATGGTTTCCGGGCGAGTGGTGGCGACGATCAGGTGATCCAGGCCGTCGGCGGTCTTGGCGCCGTCAGCCAGTGGATAACGCAGGTTCCAGAGGAAACCTTTCTCGTCGTGGTTTTCCACTTCGAGGTCGGAGATCGCCGTGTGCAGCTTGGTGTCCCAGTTGACCAGACGCTTGCCGCGATAGATCAGGCCGTCTTCGTGCAGGCGCACAAAGGCTTCCTTGACCGCTTCCGAGAGGCCGTCGTCCATGGTGAAACGCTCGCGGCTCCAGTCCACGGACGAACCGAGTCGGCGGATCTGCCGGCTGATGTTGCCACCGGATTGATCCTTCCATTCCCAGACCTTTTCCAGGAATTTCTCGCGGCCCAGGTCATGGCGGCTCTGGCCCTGGGCTTCGAGTTGGCGCTCCACCAGCATCTGCGTGGCGATCCCGGCGTGGTCGGTGCCCGGCTGCCACAGGGTGTTGCGCCCCTGCATGCGGCGGAAACGGATCAGGGCGTCCATGATCGCGTTATTGAAACCGTGGCCCATGTGCAGGCTGCCGGTGACGTTCGGCGGCGGGATCATGATGGTGTAGGCGTCGCCGGTACCTTGCGGGGCGAAATAATTCTCGGACTCCCAGGTCTGGTACCAGGAAGTTTCAATGGCGTGCGGCTGGTAGGTCTTATCCATGCGCGGCGGGACCCTTAGGCATTAATTCAGGAAAGCCGGCAAGTATAACGGGGATATGGCGCGGGGCGTAGAGCGAGGTGAGGGCGGCTGGCACAAAAATGCCCGCTGGCGGGCCAGTCTCGGTCAGCTCAGAGCGTTTGAAGCCGAGCGCGGTCCTGTGGCGAGCGGGCTTGCCCGCGTTCGGCTGCGCAGCAGTCGTATAACTGGCCACCTCGCTGTACCTGATACACCGCAATCGCTGGTTTTAGGGCCGCTTCGCAGCCCAGCGCGGGCAAGCCCGCTCGCCACAGATCCTGGTCAGGCTTGAGAGCGTTGTGGAGGGGGAAAGCCCTGCTTCTACCAAGAAGGGCGAATGGGGTCAGGAAGGATATTGGCTGAGCAGGCGTTCCATGCGGGCATCCAGGCGACGCTTGATCTCGGTCTCGATATGCGGGGCGAAGTCGTCGATCACGTCCTGCATGATCAATTGCGCGGCGGCGCGCAGTTCGCTGTCCAGATGCAGCAGGGCGTCCTGGCTCTTCTGTTTGGCCGGTTCCGCCGCGACGACTGGCGGTGCCGGTTTGGGCTCGACCACCGGCGTGGCAACCACCTCGGGCTGCACCTCGACCTTGGTTTTATTACCTACCATGTCGAACAACAGGGGGATCTGTCCTTCACTGGCGACCGTTTCGGTCAGTAGCGGCGGTTGCAAGGTGTCGTCGCCCAGCAGTTTGCGGATCGATTCGAGCTCGTCCAGCAGGGGCGCGGCTTTTTGGGGCTGTTTTGGAGTGTCCATCGGGGTGCTCAAAGTCGCTGTAGACGGTGATCTTGCAGAGGATAGCCCTGTTCGCGGTAGAAGCGGAAACTCTCCCGCGCCGCTTGACGAATAGCCGGGTCTTCGACCACCACTTCCGCCACGCGGGCAAAGCGCGAAGCAAACGGCGGTACCTTCATATCGAGGTTCACCAGCAGGTCCTGATGCGTGCCAGGATCTTCGCCCAGGCCCAGGACCACGCGGCCTTCCGGTTCGTTTTCCGCCGGGCCGTGGGGAATGAAGCTTTCGCCCTTGAACTGCCACAGGCGGGCGTCCAGGTCGTCGCGCTGGGCGCTGTCGCGGCAATGCAGGTAGACCTTGTGTCCCAGGCGCCAGGCCTTTTCGGTCAGCTTGCAGGCAAAATCCAGGCGTGCCGAAGGATCCGCGCTGGGAAGGATATAGAAGTCGACTTGGGTCATAGAGGATTCCGGATTCCGGGCGCCGTCATTGGTCGACGCCGCCCGGCAGGCTCAGGTTCAGGCCTTGGCGCGGTCCAGCAGGTACTGGGTCAGCAGGGGCACCGGACGGCCGGTGGCGCCCTTGTCCTTGCCGCCGCTGGTCCAGGCGGTGCCGGCGATGTCCAGGTGCGCCCAGTTGAACTGCTTGGCGAAGCGCGACAGGAAGCAGGCCGCGGTGATGGTCCCGGCTTTCGGCCCGCCAATGTTGGCGATGTCGGCGAACGGACTGTCCAGCTGTTCCTGGTACTCGTCGAACAGCGGCAGTTGCCAGGCGCGGTCGTCAGCCTGGCGGCCGGCGCTGAGCAGTTGCTCGATCAGTTCGTCGTTGTTGCCCAGCAGGCCCGAGGTATGGGCGCCGAGGGCGACCACGCAGGCGCCGGTCAGGGTGGCGATATCGATCACCGCCTGCGGCTTGAAGCGTTCGGCGTAGGTCAGGGCATCGCACAGCACCAGACGGCCTTCGGCGTCGGTGTTGAGGATTTCCACGGTCTGACCGCTGAGGGTGGTGACGATGTCGCCCGGACGGGTCGCGCTACCGCTCGGCATGTTCTCGGCGCAGGCGAGGATGCACACCAGGTTGATCGGCAGTTGCAGGGCGAGCACGGCGTGCAGGGTGCCGAATACGCTGGCGGCACCGCCCATGTCGTATTTCATCTCGTCCATGCCCAGGCCCGGCTTGAGGCTGATGCCGCCGGTGTCGAAGGTGATGCCCTTGCCGACCAGGGCGAACGGCTTCTCGGATTTCTTGCCGCCGTTGTATTGCATGACGATCAGGCGTGGCGGCTGGTCGCTGCCCTGGCCCACGGCGTAGAACGAGCCCATGCCCAGTTCCTTGATCTTCTTCTCGTCAAGGACCTCGACCTTCAGGCCTTTGTTCGCCTTGCCGAGGTTCTTCGCCTGTTCGGCGAGATAGCTCGGGTGGCAGATGTTCGGTGGCAGGTTGCCCAGGTCGCGGGTGAAGGCCATGCCGCCGGCGATGGCGCGGGCGTGGCTGACGGCGCGTTCGACTTCGGCTTGCGCGGCCTTGATGGTCACCAGGGTGATTTTCTTCAGGGTGCGCGGTTCGGCCTTCTGGCTCTTGAACTGGTCGAAGCTGTATTCACCGTCCAGCAGGCTTTCGGCCAGTAGGCGGGTCTTGCCGTAGCTGTCGCGGCCCTTGACCACGACTTCGTCGAGGGCCAGCACGGCATCGCTGCCGCCCAGGCTCTTGAGGGTGGCGAGGATCGAGGCAACGGCTTTGCGGAACGGACGGTCGCCGAGTTCGGCGTCCTTGCCCACGCCCACCAGCAGCACGCGTTCGGCCTTGAGGTTGGGCAGGCTTTGCAGTAGCAGGCTCTGGCCGACTTTGCCGGCCAGGTCGCCGCGCTTGAGGATGGCGCTGATGGCGCCGCCGCTGAGTTCGTCGACTTTGCTGGCGACCGCGCCGAGTTTGCGGCCTTCGCCGACGGCGAGTACCAGGGTGGCGGTTTTCAACGTTTCTGGGCTGACGCTTTTTACAACCAGTTCCATGTCCGGGTCCCTGAATATTAAGGTCAAAGGGCACAGAGACAGCTCTGCGCCGGGGCGAGGCGACGCAATGGCGTGGCCTTCGGCAAAGGCCGCAGTTTGAACCTCGCCGCTGGCCGGGGGCAAGCCCCAATACCGAAGGCAAAGCTGTTCGTTTTAAGGGGGCGTAATCTGAAACGTGCAAGATAACCCGTGGGAGCGGCGCTTGTCGGGACGCCGCACCGCCGCGAAGCTTTTGGTGACCTTTGGGGCCTCTTCGCGGATAAATCCGGCTCCCACAATGCTCGGGGTCAAGTCAGGAGTTTGCCTACGACTGAATGCGGCATTGCAATAAGGCGGGTGCTGTAGGCAAGTGCGCAGTGACAGCCGGGAGCAATCACAGGATAATGCGCCTCTTTTAGACAGCCCGCCGCGGCGGGCCATCTGTCGGTGCCTATGTTTGCTTGTTCGGCCACCTTAGCCTGACAACCCTGGAGTGTCTGGTTTGATTGTTTTTCGTTATCTGTCCCGCGAAGTCTTGATTACCTTGAGTGCGGTAAGCGCCGTGTTGCTGGTCATCACCATGAGCGGACGCTTCGTCAAGTTCCTGGCCCAGGCCGCCTCCGGCCAACTGGATCCGGGTTCGCTATTCCTGATCATGGGCTTCCGCCTGCCCGGTTTCCTCCAGCTGATCCTGCCGCTGGGGCTGTTCCTCGGGATTCTGCTGGCCTACGGACGGCTCTATCTCGAAAGTGAGATGACCGTGCTGTCCGCCACCGGCATGAGCCAGCAGCGCCTGTTGGGCATGACCATGGCGCCGGCACTGCTGGTAGCCGTGCTCGTTGCCTGGATCAGCCTGAGCCTGGCGCCCAAGGGTGCCCTGCAATTCCAGTTGCTGCTCAACCAGCAGGACGCGATGACCGAATTCGACACCCTGGTGCCCGGCCGCTTCCAGGAGCTCAACGACGGCTCGCGGGTCACCTATACCGAGCAACTCTCCGATGACCGGGCAAACCTGGGGGGGGTGTTCATCTCGGAAAAGCGCTTCGGTGTGAACAAGAAGGACCGTGGCATTTCCGTGCTGGTGGCCGAGAAAGGTCGTCAGGAAGTGCGCAAGGATGGCAATCGCTACCTGATCCTGGAAAACGGCTATCGCTATGATGGCAGTCCGGGCATGGCTGATTACCGGGCGATCAAGTACGACACCTACGGCGTCATGTTGCCCAAACCCGAAATCAGCGAAGAAGTCACCGACCGCGATGCGATGATGACCTCAAGCCTGCTCGGCAATCCGGATCTGAAGGCGGTCGCCGAATTGCAATGGCGTCTTTCCCTGCCGTTGCTGGTGTTTATCGTGACCCTGATGGCCGTGCCGTTGTCGCGGGTCAACCCGCGCCAGGGGCGTTTCCTCAAGCTGCTGCCGGCGATCCTCCTTTATATGGCCTACCTGACCATGCTGATTTCGGCCCGTGGCGCGCTGGAGAAAGGCAGCTTGTCACCGCTGTTGGGCATGTGGTGGGTGCACGGCCTGTTCCTGGTCATCGGCCTGGCGCTGCTGTATTGGGAACCCCTGCGTTTGAAACTGGCGAGTCGTCGCACTGTGAAGGAGATGGCTCGTGGGTAAGCTCGATCGCTACATCGGTAGCAGTGTGTTCATGGCGATTCTCGCCGTACTGGGAATCATCCTCGGGCTGGCCTCGCTGTTTGCCTTTATCGATGAGATGGGCAGCATCTCCGATACCTATACCTTGGGCAATGTGCTCAGCTTCGTGGCGCTCACGGCGCCGCGCCGGGTCTACGACATGTTGCCGATGGCCGGCCTGATCGGCTGTCTGATCGGCCTGGGCAGCCTGGCCAGCAACAGCGAATTGACCATCATGCGCGCGGCGGGCGTCTCCGTCGGGCGTATCGTCTGGGCAGTGATGAAGCCGATGCTGGTATTGATGCTGGTCGGCGTGCTGGTCGGCGAGTATGTCGCCCCGGCCACCGAGAGCAAGGCCCAGGCGGCCAAGGCCCTGGCCCAGGGGTCGGGGGATGCGCAAAGCTCGCGCAACGGCCTGTGGCATCGCCAGGGTGACGAGTTCATCCATATCAACGCCGTGCAGCCCAACGGCCTGCTTTACGGTGTGACCCGCTATCACTTCGACAGCGAGCGGCACATGCTGTCGTCGAGTTTTGCCAAGAAGGCCCACTTCGACAACGACCTCTGGACACTGACGGACGTCACCACCACCTATTTCCGCGACGGTCGCACCGAAGTGATCAATGTACCGGAAGAGCGCTGGGACGTGGCCTTGAGCCCGAACCTGCTGAGCACCGTGGTGATGGTGCCCGAGGCCCTGTCGATCAGTGGCCTGTGGAGCTACATCCACTACCTGGCGGACCAGGGCCTGGCCAACGGTCGCTACTGGCTGGCGTTCTGGGTCAAGGTCCTGCAACCCTTGGTGACCGCGGCGCTGGTGTTGATGGCGATTTCCTTCATCTTCGGCCCGCTGCGTTCGGTTACCCTCGGGCAGCGGGTGTTCACCGGCGTGCTGGTGGGCTTCACCTTCCGCATCGCCCAGGACCTGCTCGGGCCTTCGAGCCTGGTATTCGGTTTCTCGCCGCTGCTGGCGGTGGTGGTGCCGGCGGCGTTCTGCGCGGTGGCCGGTGTCTGGCTGTTGCGTCGGGCCGGATGATGCGGCGATCGAGCGGTAAATGATCCAGGAAAAAGCCTCTGTCCAGTGACCGAGGCTTTTTTGTCCGTGCCGCCGGGCCTGTTAACGTGACGCCCTGGCCGCGCATCAGGTACAATTCCCGGCTATTTTTCGGCGGGCAGTCTGCCTGCAACCTTTTTGAGTGTTGACCTGTGAGTGATTTGAGTCATATCCGCAATTTCTCCATCATCGCCCACATTGACCATGGCAAGTCGACTCTGGCCGATCGCTTCATCCAGATGTGCGGCGGCCTTGCCGAGCGCGAGATGGAAGCGCAGGTGCTGGACTCCATGGACCTCGAGCGCGAGCGCGGGATCACTATCAAGGCCCATAGCGTTACCCTGTACTACAAAGCTCGTGACGGCATCACCTATCAGCTGAACTTCATCGACACCCCCGGCCACGTTGACTTCACTTATGAAGTCAGCCGTTCCCTGGCGGCCTGTGAAGGTGCGTTGCTGGTGGTGGACGCCGGCCAGGGTGTCGAAGCCCAGTCCGTTGCCAACTGCTATACCGCTATCGAGCAGGGCCTGGAAGTCATGCCGGTGCTGAACAAGATCGACCTGCCCCAGGCCGATCCGGACCGCGTGAAGGAAGAAATCGAGAAGATCATCGGTATCGACGCCACCGACGCCGTCACCTGCAGCGCCAAGACCGGCCTGGGGGTCGACGAAGTGCTCGAGCGCCTGGTGACCACCATTCCCGCGCCGACCGGCAATATCGAAGATCCGCTGCAGGCGTTGATCATCGACTCCTGGTTCGACAACTACCTGGGCGTCGTGTCCCTGGTGCGCGTGCGCCACGGCCGCGTGAAGAAGGGCGACAAGATCCTGGTCAAGTCCACCGGCAAGATGCACCTGGTGGACAGCGTCGGTGTGTTCAACCCGAAACACACCGCCACCGTCGACCTGAAGGCCGGCGAAGTGGGCTTTATCATCGCCGGTATCAAGGACATCCACGGTGCGCCGGTGGGTGACACCCTGACCCTGAGCACTACCCCTGATGTCGACGTGCTGCCAGGCTTCAAACGCATCCAGCCGCAGGTCTACGCCGGCCTGTTCCCGGTCAGCTCCGACGATTTCGAAGACTTCCGCGAAGCCCTGCAAAAGCTCACGCTGAACGACTCCTCGCTGCAGTACACCCCGGAAAGCTCCGACGCCCTGGGCTTCGGCTTCCGTTGCGGGTTCCTCGGCATGCTGCACATGGAGATCATCCAGGAGCGCCTGGAGCGCGAATACGACCTGGACCTGATCACCACCGCGCCGACGGTAATCTTCGAGCTGCTGCTCAAGAACGGCGAAACCATTTACGTCGACAACCCGTCCAAGCTGCCGGACCTGTCGGCCATCGAGGATATGCGCGAACCGATCGTCCGGGCGAATATTCTTGTACCGCAGGAGCACCTGGGCAACGTCATTACCCTGTGCATCGAGAAGCGTGGCATCCAGCACGACATGCTGTTCCTCGGTTCGCAGGTGCAGGTGACCTACGATTTGCCGATGAACGAAGTGGTCCTGGACTTCTTTGACCGTCTCAAATCCACCAGTCGCGGCTATGCTTCGCTGGACTACCATTTTGATCGTTACCAGTCGGCCAATCTGGTCAAGCTGGATGTCCTGATCAACGGTGAAAAGGTCGACGCGCTGGCGCTGATCGTGCATCGTGATAACGCGCATTACAAAGGTCGTGCGTTGACCGAGAAGATGAAAGAACTGATTCCTCGTCAGATGTTCGACGTTGCCATCCAGGCCGCCATTGGCGGGCAGATCGTGGCGCGGACTACTGTCAAGGCCCTCAGAAAGAACGTACTGGCCAAATGCTATGGCGGCGACGTCAGCCGTAAGCGCAAGCTGTTGGAAAAGCAAAAGGCCGGTAAGAAACGCATGAAGCAAGTGGGCAACGTGGAAATTCCACAGGAAGCCTTTCTTGCAGTGCTCAGGTTGGATAGTTAGGTCCTATGTCACTAAATTTCCCGCTGTTGCTGGTCATCGCCGTCGCCGTCTGTGGTGTGTTGGCGTTGTTCGATCTGGTCTTTCTGGCGCCTCGTCGGCGTTCCGCTATCGCAGCCTATCGGGGCAGCGTGACGCAGCCCGATGGCGATGTGGTCGAAAAGCTGAACAAGGAGCCTTTGCTGGTTGAATACGGCAAATCCTTCTTCCCGGTGTTGTTCATCGTGCTGGTACTGCGTTCGTTCCTGGTGGAGCCGTTCCAGATTCCGTCCGGCTCGATGAAACCGACCCTGGATGTCGGCGACTTCATCCTGGTGAACAAGTTTTCCTATGGGATTCGCTTGCCGGTGATCGACAAGAAGGTCATCGAAGTCGGTGATCCGCAGCGCGGCGATGTGATGGTGTTCCGCTACCCAAGCGACCCCAACGTCAACTACATCAAGCGTGTAGTCGGCTTGCCGGGCGATGTGGTGCGCTACACCAGTGACAAGAAGCTGTTCGTCAACGGCCAGTCGGTGGCTGAACAGCTGGTCGGCGCCGAGCCGGGCATGTTGGGCAGTGCCGAGCTCTATAAAGAGCAACTGGGCGCCGCCGAGCACCTGATCCGCAAGGAAATGGGCCGCTACCGCGCGCCGCCTGATCACGAGTGGAAGGTCCCTGCGGGCCACTACTTCATGATGGGCGACAACCGCGACAACTCCAACGACAGTCGCTACTGGGATGATCCGAATATTCCCAAGGAGCTGCTGGGCATGGTTCCCGACGAGAACATCGTCGGCAAGGCCTTCGCGGTCTGGATGAGCTGGCCTGAACCGAAACTCAGCCACTTCCCGAATTTTTCCCGGGTCGGTCTGATCAAGTAACCAAACCCGGCGCTGTGCACACAGCGCCGAGTGCTTTTTCAGGTGCCGCAGTACCATGAAGATGACATCTGCTCGCTCGCAAAAAGGCCTGTCGTTTTTTGGCTGGTTACTGACCCTGGCCCTGGTGGCTTTTGCCGCCAGCGTGGCGTTGAAGCTGGTCCCGCATTACCTCGACTATATGTCGATGAAGAAAATCATCATGTCGGTGGAAACCGACAAGGCGGCGGATATCACCACCGTCAACGACTTTTATACCCATGTTACCCGCGGCATGCAGGTCAACAGTATTCAGGATTTGGATTTGAACAAGGTGTTAAGCGTGACGTTGGAGAACAACCGGTTCCTCGCGCACTTGAAATATGAGCAGCGTGATCCGCTGATCCAGAACATCGATCTGGTGGTCAAGTTCGACCACGAATTCAGCGTGGCCAAACCGTGAGCGTGTCTTTGAGTCGTCTCGAGCGCCAGCTCGGCTATACCTTCAAGGATCAGGAGCTGATGCTCCTGGCCCTGACTCACCGCAGTTTTGCCGGGCGCAACAATGAGCGCCTGGAATTCCTCGGTGATGCCATTCTCAACTTCGTCGCCGGCGAGGCGCTGTTCGAGCGTTTCCCCCAGGCTCGCGAAGGCCAGTTGTCGCGTTTGCGCGCGCGCCTGGTGAAAGGTGAAACACTGGCGGTGCTGGCTCGTGGTTTCGAGTTGGGCGAGTACCTGCGCCTGGGCTCCGGTGAATTGAAAAGCGGTGGTTTCCGCCGCGAGTCGATTCTCGCCGATGCCCTGGAAGCGCTGATCGGTGCGATTTACCTGGATGCCGGCATGGAAGCGGCCCGGGACCGGGTGCTGGCCTGGCTGACCTCGGAGTTTGACAGCCTGACGCTGGTGGACACCAACAAGGACCCCAAGACCCGGCTGCAGGAGTTTCTCCAGTCCCGGGCCTGCGACCTGCCGCGTTACGAAGTGGTGGATATCCAGGGTGAGCCGCATTGCCGGACCTTCTTCGTCGAGTGCGAGATCACCCTATTGAATGAAAAAAGCCGAGGACAGGGCGTGAGCCGTCGTATTGCCGAACAGGTAGCGGCCGCATCAGCACTGATTGCCCTGGGCGTGGAGAATGGTAATGACTGATTCAACGGCAACACGCTGCGGCTACGTCGCCATCGTCGGCCGGCCGAACGTGGGCAAGTCCACGCTGCTGAACCATATCCTCGGGCAGAAACTGGCGATCACCTCGCGCAAGCCCCAGACCACTCGCCACAACATGCTCGGGATCAAGACCGAAGGCACCGTGCAGGCGGTCTACGTGGATACCCCCGGTATGCACAAGGGCGGCGAAAAGGCCCTCAACCGCTACATGAACAAGACCGCTTCGGCGGCGTTGAAAGACGTCGACGTGGTGATCTTCGTGGTCGACCGTACTCGCTGGACCGATGAGGACCAGATGGTCCTGGAGCGCATCCAGTACGTCGAAGGCCCGGTGATCGTGGCCTTGAACAAGACCGACCGGATCGAGGACAAGGCCGAGCTGATGCCGCACCTGACCTGGTTGCAGGAACAGTTGCCCAAGGCGCAGATCGTGCCGATCTCGGCGCAGCACGGGCACAACCTCGAGCATCTGGAAAGCCTGATCGCCACGCACCTGCCGGAAAACGAGCACTTTTTCCCGGAAGACCAGATCACCGACCGCAGCAGCCGTTTCCTCGCGGCGGAACTGGTGCGTGAGAAAATCATGCGTCAGATGGGTGCCGAGCTGCCTTACCAGATCACCGTGGAAATCGAAGAGTTCAAGCAGCAGGGGAAGACCCTGCACATCCATGCGCTGATCCTCGTCGAACGTGACGGCCAGAAGAAGATCATCATTGGCGACAAGGGCGAGCGCATCAAGCGCATCGGCACCGAGGCGCGCAAGGATATGGAGCTGCTGTTCGATTCGAAGATCATGCTCAACCTGTGGGTCAAGGTGAAGGGCGGCTGGTCCGATGACGAGCGTGCCCTGCGTTCGTTGGGTTACGGCGACCTGTAATCGGGTTGTTCGAGCGCTCCCTGGCGGAGCGCGATCATTGTGGGAGCAGAGCTTGCTCGCGAAGAGGTCTGTGAGAGCGCTAAAAGCTTCGCGGGCAAGCACCGCTCCCACACAAGCACCTTCCCCACAAGTCAGGTGTTCGGGCTAGGGTTGAGCTAAGGCCTCTTGCCACACAAGCAATATCCTTCAGAGACATTCATACGCCGATGTCCAGCCAGCCACCTCCCGGCCAACCCGCCTATGTCCTGCACTCCCGTGCCTACCGCGAAAGCAGCGCGCTGGTGGATTTCATCACCCCGCAAGGTCGGCTGCGTGCCGTGCTGCGCAGTGCGCGGGGCAAGGCCGGGACCTTGGCGCGGCCTTTCGTGCCCCTCGAGGTGGAGTTTCGCGGCCGCGGCGAGTTGAAGAACGTCGGTCGGATGGAAAGCGCCGGGGTTTCCACCTGGCTTGTTGGCGAAGCCCTGTTCAGCGGTCTCTACCTCAATGAACTGTTGATCCGCCTGCTGCCCGCCGAAGATCCGCATCCTGCGGTCTTTGACCACTACGCCGCGACTTTGCTGGCCCTGGCCGAAGGCCGGCCGCTCGAACCGCTGCTGCGTTCCTTCGAATGGCGGTTGCTGGACGATCTCGGTTATGGCTTTTCCCTGGACCAGGATATTCACGGCGAACCCCTGGCAGCCGATGGGTTGTACCGCCTGCAGGTCGATGCCGGCCTGGAGCGCGTCTATCTGTTGCAACCGGGTCTGTTCCAGGGCACCGAACTGCTGGCCATGGCGCAGGCTGACTGGGCTGCGGTGGGGGCGCTGTCGGCGGCCAAGCGCCTGATGCGCCAAGCCCTGGCGGTGCACCTGGGCGGCAAGCCGCTGGTCAGTCGCGAGTTGTTTCGCAAGTCCTGAAGGGCGGGTAGGGCGGCGCCAGGTTTACGCCGCTTCAGTGATCGCCCGTTGAGCCCTCGACATCCGCATCCGATACACAGAACTGGCCATGCAGGCCGCGGCTGACGTGTATGCTGTGCGGCAAATCTTCCACTCTTCAGGAGTCTTTCCGTGAGCACCAGCACTCGTATCCTTCTCGGCGTGAACATCGACCACGTCGCCACCCTGCGGCAGGCCCGGGGCACGCGTTATCCCGATCCGGTCAAGGCTGCGCTGGATGCCGAAGAGGCGGGCGCCGACGGTATTACCGTGCACCTGCGTGAAGACCGTCGGCATATCCAGGAGCGCGATGTGTTGCTGCTCAAGGAGGTGCTGCAGACGCGGATGAACTTCGAGATGGGCGTGACCGAAGAGATGATGGCGTTTGCCGAGCGCATTCGGCCGGCGCATATCTGCCTGGTACCGGAAACCCGTCAGGAGCTGACCACCGAAGGTGGTCTGGACGTCGCGGGGCAGGAGGAACGGATCAAGGCGGCGGTGGCGCGCTTGAGCAAGATCGGCAGCGAAGTGTCGCTGTTCATCGATGCCGACGAGCGTCAGATCGCCGCGGCCAAGCGTGTCGGGGCGCCTGCCGTTGAGTTGCACACTGGACGTTATGCCGATGCCCATACGCCGGCGGAAGTCGCCGAAGAGCTGAAGCGGATAGCCGATGGCGTGGCATTTGGCGTGGCCCAGGGGCTGATCGTCAATGCCGGGCATGGCCTGCATTACCACAATGTCGAGGCGGTGGCGGCGATCCCGGGGATCAACGAACTGAACATCGGTCATGCGCTGGTGGCGCATGCGCTGTTCGTCGGATTCAAGGCGGCGGTGGTGGAGATGAAAGCGTTGATCCTGGCGGCTGCGGCGAAGGCCTGACTACCGGGTATGTGATCTCGCGGCGCAACCTGAAATGTCGTTGCGTCTGTTCCGGTCTCTTCGCGGGCAAGCTCCGCTCCCACAGTTTGACCGCGTAACCCCTACCCCTGCCTCCCCCTTTGAACACTCAGTTGGCGTTCACGGGGAGGAGGGGGGAGCCATGGATGTGGGAGCGGAGCTTGCCCGCGAAGGGGCCCGAAATAACGCTAAAAATAGTCCAGGCTGGCCGCTACAACACCCGTCAGCTTAGAGCTGCGACGGCTGCTCGGTCGGCTTGGTCTTGTCCACACCCGGTACATGCAGGTTGCCATCCACCATCTGGCTGCCTTCCAGCTGCGGTTGGGTCACCCAGGTCAGGATGTCGTAGTAACGGCGGATGTTGGCGACGAAATGCACCGGCTCGCCGCCTCGCGCATACCCGTAGCGGGTCTTGCTGTACCACTGCTTCTGCGCCAGGCGCGGGAGCATTTTCTTCACATCCAGCCACTTGTTCGGGTTCAGGCCTTCCTTCTCGGCCAGCTTGCGCGCATCGTCCAGATGACCACTGCCGACGTTGTAGGCCGCCAGGGCAAACCAGGTACGGTCCGGCTCTTCGATCTGTTCGTCCAACTGATCCTTCATGTACATCAGGTACTTGGCTCCGCCGCTGATGCTCTGCTTGGCATCCAGGCGATTGGACACGCCCATGGCCTGGGCCGTGCTCTGGGTCAGCATCATCAGGCCGCGCACGCCGGTCTTGGACGTGACCCCCGGCTGCCACAGCGACTCCTGGTAACCGATGGCCGCCAACAAGCGCCAGTCGACCTTCTCTTCCTTGGCCGAGGCGCGGAAATGTTTCTCGTACTTGGGCAGCCGCTGCTGCAAATGCTGGGCAAAGGTATAAGCGCCGACGTAACCCAGTACATCGACATGCCCGTAATAGCGATCTTTCAGACGCTGCAGGGTGCCGTTCTTCTGCACCTTGTCGAGGTAGGTGTTGATCTCGTTGAGCAGGCTGTTGTCTTCGCCCGGGGCCACCGCCCAGCGCTGGCTACGGGCATCGCCGAGGTCGAAGGCGACCCGTACGTTGGGGAAGTAGACCTGGTTCATCGCCACTTCGTTGGAGTCCACCAGGGTCAGGTCGATCTGCCCCTCGTCGACCATGCGCAGCAGGTCAACCACCTCAACCGCGTCGGATTCTTCGTATTCGATCGCAGGATTCTGCTTTTTCAGTTCGGCGAGCTGTTCGGCATGGCTGCTGCCCTTGAGCACCGTGATGCGCTTGCCCACCAGATCCGCCGGCGTGGTGGGGCGGGACTGGCCGTTGCGATAGACGATCTGCGGGGTGACTTCCAGGTACGGATGGGAAAAGCGCGCCTGCAGCTTGCGTTTGTCACTGCTCACCAGGCCGGCGGCGGCCAGTACCGGGCCGTTGGGCTTGCCCAGCTGATTGAACAGGTCGTCGAGATTATCCGCGGTTTCGATCTCGAGCTTGACCCCCAGATCATCGGCAAAGCGCTTGACCAGCTCGTACTCGAAGCCGGTTTCGCCGTTGCGATCCTGGAAATAGGTGGCCGGACTGTTGCGGGTGATCACCCGCAGTACACCGTCCTCCTTTACGCGCTCGAGTGTGCTGGGTTTATCAACACAGGCACCGAGCATCAGGAAGAGTCCGGTTGCGATGAGCCACCTGGCACAACGCGGGCGGAAAGCAGTTGGGGAGAACATCTGCGCAGTATACGCAAAGGATCCCGGCCGCCATATCTCGACAGAATCGCGCCGGTCTGCTAGCGATCCGCAGGAATGGCTGGAGGCTGTAGGAATGGGCCTTTGAGTACGCACGAACTTTATAAAATAGCAGTGATGAATGATGCTTGTTGTCTGTAGGAAAGGGCGGTAAGCCTTGAGGGGTATTTGCTTTGTGAGGCAGGCGTGCCGTTTCGGGTGCCGTCGCGGGCGGTTTAGGCTAGAATGCACGGCCTCAAAGCACACCCCTTCCCGAGGCTGTCCCGAAGATGTTGATCCTGCGCGGCGCTCCTGCCCTTTCCGCCTTTCGCCACAGCAAACTGCTTGAACAACTGAGCCAAAAAGTTCCGGCTGTCAGTGGTTTGTATGCCGAGTTCGCCCATTTCGCCGAAGTGACTGGCGTGCTGACTGGCGACGAACAGCAAGTGCTGGCCCGCCTGCTGAAATACGGCCCGAGCGTGCCGGTCCAGGAACCGACCGGTCGTCTGTTTCTGGTGTTGCCGCGTTTCGGCACCATTTCGCCCTGGTCGAGCAAGGCCAGCGACATTGCCCGTAACTGCGGCCTGGGGAAAGTCCAGCGTCTGGAGCGCGGTATCGCGTTCTACGTGGCCGGCCAGTTCAGTGACGCCGACGCCGAGCTGATCGCCGCGGCCCTGCATGACCGCATGACCCAGATCGTACTGGGCACGCTGGAGCAGGCCGCCGGTCTGTTCAGCCATGCAGCGCCCAAGCCGCTGACGGCCATCGACCTGCTGGGCGGCGGTCGCGCCGCGCTGGAAAAAGCCAACGTCGAATTGGGCCTGGCCCTGGCGGAAGACGAGATCGACTACCTGGTCGATGCTTTCAATGGCCTCAAGCGCAACCCCCACGACATCGAACTGATGATGTTCGCCCAGGCGAATTCCGAGCACTGCCGCCACAAGATCTTCAACGCCAGTTGGGACATCGACGGCCAGAACCAGGAAAAAAGCCTGTTCGGCATGATCAAGAACACCTACCAGATGCACAGCGAAGGCGTTCTGTCGGCTTACAAGGACAACGCCTCGGTGATCGTCGGTAACGTTGCCGGACGTTTCTTCCCGGACCCTGAAACCCGCCAGTACGGCGCGGTGCAGGAGCCGGTGCACATCCTGATGAAGGTCGAGACCCACAACCACCCGACCGCGATTGCCCCGTTCCCGGGCGCAGCCACCGGTTCCGGCGGCGAGATCCGCGACGAAGGCGCCACCGGTCGCGGCGCCAAGCCGAAAGCCGGCCTCACCGGTTTCACCGTGTCCAACCTGCAGATCCCAGGCTTCGAACAGCCGTGGGAAGTGCCGTACGGCAAGCCTGAGCGCATCGTCACCGCGCTGGACATCATGATCGAAGGCCCACTGGGTGGAGCCGCGTTCAACAACGAATTCGGTCGTCCGGCCCTGACCGGCTATTTCCGTACTTTCGAGCAATCGATCACCACCCCGCGTGGCGACGAAGTGCGCGGTTACCACAAGCCGATCATGCTGGCCGGCGGGATGGGCAACATCCGCGCCGAGCACGTACAGAAAGGTGAAATCGTCGTCGGCTCCAAGCTGATCGTGCTGGGCGGCCCGGCGATGCTGATCGGCCTGGGCGGCGGTGCGGCCTCCTCCATGGCCACCGGCACCAGCTCGGCGGACCTGGATTTTGCTTCGGTACAGCGCGAAAACCCGGAAATGGAACGCCGTTGCCAGGAGGTCATCGACCGTTGCTGGCAACTGGGTGACAAGAACCCCATCAGCTTTATCCACGACGTGGGTGCCGGTGGCCTGTCCAACGCCTTCCCGGAACTGGTCAACGACGGCGACCGTGGCGGTCGTTTCGAACTGCGCAACATCCCCAATGACGAGCCGGGCATGGCCCCGCACGAAATCTGGTCGAACGAGTCCCAGGAGCGTTATGTCCTGGCGGTCGGCGCGGCGGACTTCGAACGCTTCAAGGCGATCTGCGAGCGCGAGCGCTGCCCGTTCGCCGTGGTCGGCGAAGCCACTGCCGAGCCGCAACTGACGGTCACCGACAGCCACTTCGGCAACAGCCCGGTGGACATGCCGCTGGAAGTGCTGCTGGGCAAGGCCCCGCGCATGCACCGTTCGGCGGTGCGTGAAAGCGAACTGGGCGATGATTTCGATCCGAGCACCCTGGCCCTGGCCGAGTGCGTGGAGCGCGTCCTGCATCACCCGGCCGTGGCGAGCAAGAGCTTCCTGATCACCATCGGCGACCGCACCATTACCGGCCTGGTCTCCCGCGACCAGATGGTCGGCCCGTGGCAGGTTCCGGTGGCTGACGTCGCCGTGACCGCCACCAGCTTCGACGTCTACACCGGTGAAGCCATGGCCATGGGCGAGCGCACGCCGCTGGCCCTGCTCAACGCACCGGCCTCCGGGCGCATGGCGATCGGCGAAACCCTGACCAACATCGCCGCTTCGCGGATCGGCAAGCTGTCCGATATCAAGTTGTCGGCCAACTGGATGTCCGCTGCCGGTCATCCGGGCGAAGATGCCCGCCTGTACGACACCGTCAAGGCGGTCGGCATGGAACTGTGCCCTGAATTGGGCCTGACCATTCCAGTGGGCAAGGACTCCATGTCCATGGCCACTCGCTGGAACGACGAAGGCACCGACAAGAGCGTGACCTCGCCGCTGTCGCTGATCGTTACCGGTTTCGCCCCGGTCACCGATATCCGCCAGACCCTGACCCCGCAACTGCGCATGGACAAGGGCACCACCGATCTGATCCTGGTCGACCTCGGTCGCGGCCAGAACCGCATGGGGGCCTCGATCCTCGCCCAGGTCTACGGCAAGCTCGGCAAGCAGGCACCGGACGTCGACGACGCCGAAGACCTCAAGGCCTTCTTCGCGGTGATCCAGGGCCTCAACGCCGACGGTCACCTGCTGGCCTACCATGACCGTTCCGACGGCGGCCTGTTGACCTCCGTACTGGAAATGGCCTTTGCCGGTCATTGCGGCCTGCACCTGAACCTTGACGGCGTGGCGGAAACCTCGGCTGACCTCGCGGCCATCCTGTTCAACGAAGAACTCGGTGCGGTGATCCAGGTGCGCCAGGACTCCACTCCGGACGTGCTGGCGCAGTTCAGCGCCGCCGGCCTGGGCGACTGTGTGTCGGTGATCGGCCAGCCGTTGAACAACGGCGAAGTCAGCATCACCTTCGACGGCGAGACGGTCTTCACCGGCGAGCGTCGTCTGTTGCAGCGCCAGTGGGCGGAAACCAGCTATCGCATCCAGCGCCTGCGGGACAACGCCGAGTGCGCCGACCAGGAATTCGATGTACTGCTCGACGAGGGCAACCCGGGCCTGAGCTACAAGACCAGCTTCGATGTGAACCAGGACATCGCTGCGCCGTACATCAAGAAAGGCATCCGCCCACAGGTTGCCGTGCTGCGTGAGCAGGGCGTCAACGGCCAGGTGGAAATGGCCGCGGCGTTCGACCGTGCCGGCTTCAACGCCATCGACGTGCACATGAGCGATATCCTCGCCGGTCGCGTCGACCTGAACGACTTCAAGGGTATGGTTGCCTGCGGCGGCTTTTCCTACGGTGACGTACTGGGCGCTGGCGAAGGCTGGGCCAAGTCGGCGCTGTTCAACGCCCGTGCCCGTGATGCCTTCCAGGGTTTCTTCGAGCGCACTGACAGCTTCACCCTGGGCGTGTGCAACGGTTGCCAGATGATGTCCAACCTGCACGAGCTGATTCCGGGCAGCGAATTCTGGCCGCACTTCGTGCGCAACCGCTCCGAGCAGTTCGAAGCGCGGGTGGCGATGGTGCAGGTTCAGGAGTCGAATTCGATCTTCCTGCAGGGCATGGCCGGTTCGCGCATGCCGATTGCCATCGCCCACGGCGAAGGCCATGCCGAGTTCGAAAGCGAGGAAGCCCTGCTGCAAGCCGACCTGTCGGGTTGCGTGGCCATGCGTTTCGTCGACAACCACGGCAAGGTCACCCAGAGCTACCCGGCCAACCCGAACGGCTCGCCGCGCGGGATCACCGGGCTGACCAGCCGTGATGGTCGCGTCACCATCATGATGCCGCACCCTGAGCGGGTCTTCCGTGCCGTGCAGAACTCCTGGCGTTCGGAAGACTGGAACGAAGACGCGCCATGGATGCGCATGTTCCGTAACGCCCGCGTCTGGGTGAACTAAGCGCTCATGTACAAGCTCAGCTTTTTCGTTCCGCCGAGCCATGTGGAACAGGTCAAGAGTGCCGTATTCGCCGCCGGAGGCGGGCGGATCGGTGCTTACGACCAGTGCGCATGGCAGGTGCTCGGCCAAGGCCAGTTTCGCCCGTTGGACGGCAGCCAGCCGTTTCTCGGGCAGACCGGCGTGGTCGAGCAGGTGGAGGAGTGGAAGGTTGAGCTGGTGGTGGCGGACACCTTGATCGAGGCGGTGGTGATGGCTCTGAAGCAGAGTCATCCCTACGAAACGCCGGCTTATGAAGTCTGGCGCCTGGCGGACTTCTGATTCACTCCTGCTCTGATTCCGCCGGTCGGAAATCAATGGCTACCTGTTATTTCTGACAGTAGTCACGTGCCTGGTTATGCCTTTGAATGATTTCTCGACTTGATATTTAACGAGGAGAGTCATCATGGCTGCAGATACAGAGGGCGTGCTTATTACATTGGTTGTAGGTGTAAGCCATCCCCATCTGCCTATAGAGGGGAAAAAAACCACCGATCTGGTGATCAATATACACGGAGGCCACGCCAAACCCGGTAGTGTTGTTTCCATTTATGATGAGGGTAATCGAGTTCCGTTAGCGAGGTCCGACGAACCTGTCGGCGAGGCGGGGCAGTGGTGGGTCATTGGGCTTCAATTGCCTGGCGTAAAAAAATATGCACTCACGGCGCGCACTCCTGACATTCCCAGTGGCAACGTCGCGCGCTTTGAGGTTGTTGCCGCTGGCAAAAAAAAGGCCCATGGGACTTCGTAATATCAAGAACTCCCGATTGATTATTGTTCGGCGGCAACAAGGCAGTCTGAGGTAACGGGTCGAGTCCGTTACCTCAAGCGGGGTGGCCGGCTAGAGTGGCGCCGTGCAAGTTTCCCTGCGGTTCAATAGCGTCCTCAGCGCGTCACTGATGCCGCTGGCCCGACTCCCCACCAACACATGCCAGGCTCCGCCTTCCACTTGACTGACGCCTTGGCAGCCGAGGGTTTTCAGATCCGCTTCCGACAGCCGGCGACCGTCCTCGAGCTGCACCCGCAGCCGCGTCTGGGCAACACATTCCAAGGCCCGCACATTGTCTTTTCCGCCCAGCGCGTCCAACCACTGCTGGAGCTGCTGCGCGCTGATCGCAAGCGGTTCGGCACACGGCGGCTCGCTCAGCGCGACGTCGATCGAGCCGGTCGCCGGCAAGGCCAGGCGGATCTCATCGGCAATGCTGTCCGCCAACGGCCCGACCACCACTTGCAGGCTGCCGCCATGACCCGGTCTTACCACCGCCATCGCCCCGAGGTTTTTCAGGTCGGCGTCCAGCGCCTTGTCCCGGTCCCGCAACTCCACCCGCAGGCGCGTGGTGCAGGCTCCGACCGTCAGCAGGTTGGCGGCCCCGCCCAGGGCCTGGATAAAAGCCCTTGCCCGCTGGTTCTCACTGAGTATCCGGGTGGCGCTGGCACTGGCGATGTTCTCGCGCCCAGGCGTTTTCAGGTCGAAGCGACGAATGCAGAAATCGAAGACGAAGTAGTACAGCAAGGCATAAGCCAATCCCACCGGGAACACCAGCCAGCCGTTGGTGGACTTGCCCCAGCCCAGGGCCATGTCGATGGCGCCGCCGGAGAAGGTAAAACCCAGGTGGATATTCAGCGCATTGGTCACCGCCATCGACAGTCCCGTGAGCAAGGCGTGCAGCAGGTACAACATCGGCGCGAGGAACATGAAGGCGAATTCGATCGGTTCGGTCACCCCGGTGAGGAACGAGGTCAGGGCCATCGACAGCAGCAAGCCGCCCATCAGCTTGCGCCGTTCCGGCAGGGCATTGCGGTACATCGCCAGGCAAGCGGCCGGCAGGCCAAAGACCATCACCGGGAACATCCCGGTCATGAACTGCCCGGCCTTCGGGTCACCGGCGAAGTAGCGCGCCAGGTCGCCGGTCACCGCCAGCCCGGTCTCGGGCGAGGTGTAGCTGCCGAACACGAACCACATCATGTTGTTGAGGATATGGTGCAGGCCGGTGACGATCAGCAGGCGGTTGAATACGCCGAAGACAAAGGCACCGAGGCTGCCGCTCTCGACCATCAGCAGGCCAAGGCTGTTGATGGCGCTCTGGATCGGCGGCCAGATAAAACCGAACACTACCCCCAGACCCACCGCCGAGAATCCGGTGACAATCGGCACGAAGCGGCGCCCGCCGAAGAAGGCCAGGTATTCCGGTAGCTTGATGTCCTTGAAACGGTTGTACAGGGCGCCGCCGAGCAAGCCGCTGATGATCCCGGCGAGCATGCCCATGTTGATGCTTGCGTCGAGGACCTTGAGGGTAGCGATCAGCACCAGGTAGCCGATGGCCCCGGCCAGCCCGGCGGTGCCGTTATTATCGCGGGCGAAACCGACGGCGATGCCGATGGCGAAGATCAGCGCCAGGTTGGCGAAGATGGTATTGCCGGCATCGTGGATGATCGCGATGTTCAGCAGGTCGGTATCGCCCAGGCGCAGCAACAGACCGGCAATCGGCAGGATGGCGATGGGGAGCATCAACGCCCGTCCCAGGCGTTGCAGACCTTCGATGAAGAACTGGTACATGACGTGTCTCCTTTTTGTTGTTGTGTGCAAGCCTTGGATCAATCAGCCCAGCGGCCAGTGTTGGCGACAGGCTTCGCGGACTTGCGCGGCGCTGCCCAGTTGCAGCAGCGACGGCACGATCCGCCGACATTCGGTTGCATCCAGACTGCGTACCCGCGCCTTGATTTCGCCAATTTGTGGGGGGCTCACGGACAACTCGCTGACCCCCAGGCCAATCAGCACCGGGGTCGCCAGCGGATCGGAGGCCAGCGCGCCGCAGACTCCGACCCAACGCTGATGCACGGCGGCACCGGCGCAGGTCTGGGCCATCAATCGCAGCAGGGCCGGGTGCAGGGCATCGACCCTGGCGGCGAGGCCGGCGTGGTCGCGGTCCATGGCCAGGGTGTATTGCGAGAGGTCGTTGGTGCCGATGGAGAGGAAGTCCGCATGCTCTGCCAGCTGTTCGGCCAGCAGGGCGGCGGAAGGCACTTCGATCATTACCCCCAGTTGCGGGCGCAGGTTAATCCCCATCTCGTCGGCCAACTCGTCCAGGCGCCGACGCACCTGCAGCAGTTCGTCGACTTCGCTGATCATCGGCAGCAGGATCCGGCAGCGTTGCAGCGGGCTGACTTGCAGCAGGGCGCGCAATTGCTGGTCGAGCAGTTCCGGCTGGGCCTGGCCCAGCCGGATGCCGCGCAGGCCCAGTACCGGATTGGTTTCCACCGGCAGCGGCAGGTAGTCGAGTTGCTTGTCACCGCCGACATCGATGGTGCGGATGATCACCGGCTGGTAGCCCATGGCATCCAGCACGCCCTGGTAGGCACTGCGCTGTTTCTCCTGATCCGGCGCGCTGCGGCGTTCGACGAAAAGGAACTCGGTGCGCAACAGGCCGACGCCATCGGCGCCGCGTCGATGGGCCTCAGCGGCTTCGGCGGCCGAGGCGACATTGGCCGCGACCTCGATGCGCAAGCCATCGCGGGTGTCAGCCGGCAACTGGGCCTGGGACTCTTGTTGCCGGCGGCGCAGTTGCTGTTGCCCGTGGGCCAGGGCAACGCCTTCGCAGCGGCTCGCGTCGGGGTTCAGTTCGAGGCGGCCATGATCGGCGTCGAGGACCACCACCTGGCCGGGGGCAATCTCCAGCAGGCCTGAGCCCAGCGCGACCAGACAGGGCAGGCCCTTGCTCCGGGCGAGGATCGCCACATGGGAAGTCGCGCCGCCGGCGGCCATGCATAGTCCGGCAACCTGTTGCTGGCTGAGCAGCAGCAGGTCGGAGGGTGTCAGTTCTTGCGCGGCGACGATGGCGCCGGGAGGCAGGTCGTAGTGCGCTGCTTCACCCAGCAGGGCTCGCAGCACCTGTTGCCTGAGGTCGCGCAGGTCGTTGGCGCGCTCGGCCAGCAGCGGATTGCCGAGATTGAGCAGGACCTGGCATTGGCTCTCGATCGAACGGTCCCAGGCGTGGGTGGCCGCCTGGCCCGTCTTGATGGCCTGGCTGGCGGCATCCAGCAGAACAGGGTCTTCGAGCAAGGCGAGGTGGGCGTTGAAGATCGCTTCTTCGTCGACGTCTTTACGTTGGCGGGCGCGCAACAGGGTGCCGTGGATGTCCGCGCGGACCTTTTCCAGGGCGCTGTCCAGCGCTTGCAGCTGTTCATCGGCGAGGTACTGGCCGGCGTCCGGCGCCAGGCTGATGGCGGCCAGGCGTACCAGCGGACCGCTGACCAGTCCGGGGGCGGCGCAGACCCCCTGGAGGACCCCGTCTTCGCTCGGCTGGAGCGGGGCCGTCCTGACCGGCGGCGGTGCCGCATGGTGTGCTTCGTTCATGGGTGTGCGCAGCACGTTCAGCAGGGCCTGCAGTGCCGCTTCGCGGTCCGGGCCGCGGCAGCTGATCTGCACTTCCTGTTGTTCGCCGACGCTGAGTCCCATGATGCCGATCAGGCTGTCGAGGGGCGCGGATCTGTCATCCAGATGCAGGCGCGCGGTACAGCTGAAGCCTTGCGCGGTCTGGCGCAGCAAGGCCGCCGGGCGCGCATGCAGGCCACCGTGATGGGCGACCCGAGCGCTGCCGCAGACCTCGTCGGTGTCGGTGCTTGCGCAAGGCGCGGGCTGCCCGACGTTCTGGCGCGGGACGATACGCAACAAGGGCTCACCGACCTTGACCTGGCCCCGGGCCACGGGCTGCAGGTCGTAATGCTCGCCGTTGGTCAGGACCACCAGGCTCACCAGGCTTTTGCACTGGCGGGCGACCCGGTCCAGGTCGATACGCAGCAAGGCCTGGCCGTCCCGCACCCGGGCGCCGGCCTCGACCAGCAGGGCAAAACCTTCGCCTTGCAGCTCTACAGTATCCAGGCCCAGGTGCAACAGTAGTTCGGCGCCGTTGTCGGCGCGCAGGGTCAGGGCGTGCCGCGTGCGGGCGATGTGAATGATCTCGCCGGCACAGGGTGCATACAGGCAATCGTTGAGCGGGTCGATCGCCAGCCCCGGGCCCATGGCGCCGCTGGCGAATACCGCATCGTCGACCTCGGCAAGCGGGAACACGGGACCGCTCAGCGGAGCGCTGAGGGTGATGTTGTTCTTGTTATGCATGGCGCTGTAGTCGTCAGTGGGTACGGGTGACTTTGCTCAGGTGGCGCGGTTGGTCGGGGTCCATGCCACGGGCCACGGCCAGGTGGGCGGCCATCACGTAGAAACTCTGGATTGCCAGGATCGGGTCGAGGGCCGGGTGTTCGGCGCAACACAGGTCGAGGTCGCGCTCGGCCACGTCCGCAGGCGCCGCCAGCAGCACCCGGGCACCGCGCTGGCGCATCTCGGCGGCGAGCGTGAGCAGCCCGGCCTGTTCGGCGCCGCGTGGGGCGAAGACCAGCAACGGGTAGCCGGCGTCGATCAGCGCCATGGGGCCGTGGCGGACTTCCGCGCTGCTGAAGGCTTCGGCCTGGATCGCCGAGGTTTCCTTGAATTTCAACGCCGCTTCCTGGGCGATGGCGAAACCGGCACCCCGACCGATCACCATCAGCCGTTCGCAATCGCGCAAGGTCTCGATGGCTTGGCTCCAGTCGCGGGTCGCGGCTTGGCGCAGGCCTTCAGGCAAGGCTTCTCCGGCGGCGAGCAGGGCCGGGTCCTGGTGCCAGTGGCCGAGCAGCCGCGCACTGGCGCTGAGGGTGGCGATAAAGCTTTTGGTCGCGGCCACGCTTTGCTCCGGCCCGGCCAGCAGCGGGATCGCATATTCGCAGGCGGCTTCCAGTGGGGAATCCGTTGCGTTGACCAGGGCTACCGTCAAGGCGCCGCGTTCGCGCAGCAGGCGCAGGCTGTCCACCAGGTCGGGGCTCTGGCCGGACTGGGAGAAAGCCAGCACTGCCTGGCCGCTGACCCGCAGCGGCGAGTGTTGCAGGGTCACCACCGACATCGGCAACGAGGCCACCGGAACCCCGGTCTGCTGCATGGCGATATAGGCGAAGTAGCTGGCGGCGTGGTCGGAGCTGCCGCGGGCGACGGTCATCACCACCTGCGGCGGTTGCTCGCGCAGCCGTGCGCCCAGCGCCATCAGCCGGGTATCGAGCTGCTGCAATTGGCGGCTGACCGCCTCGTGGGCCGACAGCGCCTCTTCAAGCATTCTGGAAGTCAACGGCTTCTCCTTCGACCATGATCGAGGTCAGTGTCAGTGAACGGTCCAGGCGCACGCAGTCGGCCCAACTGCCGGTTTGCAGGCGTCCGCGCTCAGGCAGGCCGAGGTAGTCGGCGGGGAATTGCGAGAGGCGTTGCGAGGCTTCGGCCAGCGGCAGGCCGATCTTCACCAGGTTGCGCAGGGCCTGGTCCATGGTCAGGGTGCTGCCGGCCAGGGTGCCGTCGGCCAGGCGTACGCCACCCAGGCATTTGGTCACGGTGTGGCTGCCCAGCTTGTACTCGCCGTCCGGCATGCCGGCCGCCGCCGTCGAATCGGTGACGCAATACAGACAGGGAATCGAGCGCAGGGCCACGCGCATGGCTCCGGGGTGAACATGCAGCAGGTCTGGGATCAGTTCGGCGTAGCGGGCGTGGGCCAGGGCGGCACCGACGATGCCGGGCTCGCGGTGATGCAGCGGGCTCATGGCGTTATACAGGTGGGTGAAGCTGGTGGCCCCGGCCTCGAGGGCGGCGACGCCTTCCTCGTAGCTGCCCAGGGTATGACCGATCTGCATGCGGATGCCCCGTGAGCTCAGGTCACGGATCAACGGCGCGTGGCCGGCGATTTCCGGGGCGATGGTTATTACCCGGATGGGGGCCAGGCGCAGATAGTCCTCGATTTCGGCGCTGACCGCGGTATGGGCGAAGTTCGGTTGCGCCCCCAGCTTGCCGGGATTGATGAACGGACCTTCCAGGTGCACGCCGAGGACCCGGGCGGTACCGGGTTGGCGCTGTTCGCAATAGGCCCCGAGTTGGCCGAGGATCAGGCTGATTTCCTCGGGCGGCGCGGTCATGGTGGTGGCCAGCAGCGAGGTGGTGCCGAAGCGCAGGTGGGTGCGGGCGATGGTCTCGAAGGCATCGCCACCCTGCATGATGTCCTTGCCGCCGCCGCCGTGGACGTGGAGGTCGATAAAACCGGGCAGCAGGTACGGCAGGTCGTTTTCCCTCGGATCGCAGGGCGTGCCCTCGATCTGCGTGACCTTGCCATGCTGGTGCAGCAGGCGACCGCGAATCCAGCCTTGCGGGGTGAGGATGTTGTCTTCGGACATGGCAGGCTCTCTGAACAGGCTAACGCCGCAGTTCGGCGACGAAGTCGTAGTAATCGTTACGGCAGTAGGTGTCGGTCAGCTCGATCGGGGTGTTGTCCTCGAGGTAGCCGACACGGGTCATCAGCAGCATCGCGGTGCCGGGCTCGATGCCCACCAGCGCGGCGAATTCGGCCGAGGCGTTGATCGCGCGAATGTGTTGCAGGGCTCGCACCACGGGACGGCCGATGCTGTCGAGGAAGGCGTAGAGCGAATCGCCGACGGCCTCGGGGTCAGGCAGCAGGGCGGCGGGCAGGGTGCTCATCTCGATGGCCATGACGGTGTCGTCGGCGGTGCGCAGGCGCTTGAGCCGGGTGACCTGGTCCCGTGGCGACAAGGCCAGGCGGATCAGTTCTTCGTGGCTCGGCAGGGCGATCTCGCGTTCCAGCCAGCGCGAGCCGGGGACAAAACCCTTGGCCCGCAGGCGTTCGCTGAAACTCGACAGGCGGGAAAGCGGTTGTTCCAGGCGCGGGGTGATAAAGGTTCCGGAGCCCTGGCTGCGGCGGATCAGCCCTTGTTCCAGGAGGACTTCCAGGGCCTTGCGCGCGGTGACCCGGGAAATGCTCAACAGCTCGCTCAGGTTGCGTTCCGAGGGCAGTGCCTGTTCGGCTTTCCACTGGCCGGCATGGATCGCCGCTTCCAGGTTGCGTGCCAGTTGCAGGTACAGCGGGGTCGGCTGGGACTCGTCGGGTCGCAGGGCGAGAATGTCATTCATGTAGGGTTTTTTCCTGTGCGTTTGTTAGAGGTTTTGCACTCGGACAGTGATGATGAAAGTAATACCACTTGAATACCATGTCAATGCCAGTGGTTTCGTGAGAGTGCAATAAAAACGCCCGTCATGGGAAGCATGACGGGCGTCGGATGAATCAGTGGTATCAGGGTGGTTCGGCTCAGGGGCGAATTTCCACCATGGTGCCGTCCTTGACCAGGCCCCAGACCTCGCGCATATCGACATTGCGCATGGCCACGCAGCCATCGGTCCAGTCCAGGGTGTGGAACAGCTGTTCCGGGTAGTCCTCGGAGTCCGGGGTACCGTGGATCATGATCATGTTGCCGGGGTCCACGCCTTCGCGGCGGGCGCGGGCCGAGTCGCTGATATTGGGGTAGGACAGGTGCAGCGACAGGTTGTATTTGTCACTGGTCTTACGCCAGTCGATCCAGTAGAAACCTTCGGGCGTGCGTCGGTCGCCGGCGATGAGTTTCTGTCCCTTGGGATTTCTTCCCAGGGAAATGCGGTAGGTCTTCAGTGGTTTGCCATCACTGATCAGTTGCAGTTGGCGGGCGGACTTGAGGACAAGGACCTTCTCGATGACCTTGCCACTCAAGGGGTCGGCGGCAGAGGCCTGGGACAGAGCGGCGAACGACAGGCAGAAGACTACTAACAACCAGCGCATTAAAACGGTATCCCTGAAGGTGAAGCGTTTCTGATTATGGGGTTATTGGGCGCTGCCGCGTGGCGCCATGGGCGGCACGGCTTCGCTGCGAACCGGGTACTGCTCGGTCGGGCGGTCGGCGAAGAAGCATTCCAGGGTCCGTCCGACGGTCCTGAATGCCAGCTCGGACCACGGGATCTCGTGTTCTTCGAACAGCCGTACTTCCAGGCTTTCTTCGCCGGCGGCAAATTCCAGGTCCACCAGTTCGGCGCGGTAGAACACGTGCACCTGATTGATATGGGGGACGTCGATCAGCGTATAGATGCTCAGGTTGCGCACCTGCGCGCAAGCCTCTTCCAGGGTTTCCCGGCGAGCGGCCTGTTCCACGGTCTCGCCGTTCTCCATAAAACCGGCGGGCAGGGTCCAGTAACCCCGGCGCGGCTCGATGGCGCGGCGGCAGAGCAGGACCCGGGTGCCCCAGACCGGCAGGCAGCCGGCGACGATATTGGGATTCTGGTAATGAATGGTGTCGCAGTGCTCGCAGACGAAACGCAGGCGCGTGTCGCCCTCGGGTATGCGTTGACTCACCGGTTTGCCGCACTGGCTGCAGAACTTCATGCTGGATTCTCTTGGCAATGCGCCTATCTTCGCGTGGGTGACGGTCTGTCGGCAAGTTGTGCTTTCGCGACATGGCAACGTCCGGGGCTTGGGCCAGCCACTTCTTTTGGTGCATGATGCCGGGTAAGCCGCAAATCGAGATCAGCCATGCTGGATGAGTTACTTCGACGGGTAAGCAGCCATACACCCCGCCCCCTGGAAACGGACCGTCGTTTTCCCGAGGCGGCGGTACTGGTGCCTATTACACGCAGTGACGAACCGGAGCTGGTGCTGACCCTGCGTGCCAGCGGTTTGTCGACCCACGGCGGCGAGGTGGCCTTTCCCGGCGGGCGCCGCGACCCGGAGGATCCGGACCTGATCTTCACCGCCTTGCGCGAAGCCGAAGAGGAAATCGGCCTGGCGCCGGGGCTGGTGGAAATCATCGGGCCCCTCAGCCCGTTGATCTCCCTGCATGGAATCAAGGTCACGCCTTACGTCGGGGTGGTGCCGGACTTTGTCGACTATCGGGCCAATGACGCCGAGATCGCCGCGGTGTTCAATGTGCCGCTGGAGTTTTTCCGCCAGGACCCGCGCGAGCATACCCATCGTATCGACTACCAGGGTCGCAGCTGGTACGTACCCAGCTACCGTTTTGGCGAGTACAAGATCTGGGGGCTGACGGCGATCATGATCGTCGAGCTGGTCAACCTGTTGTATGACGCCCAGATCAGCCTGCACAATCCCCCTGAACGCTTTATCAACATCTAGAGCTGCCGTTCAGGTGGCCGTGAGCCTTGAGGACAACCCTATGAAATACCGTCTGGGCGATGCCCGGGTCGAGACGCATCCGCAGAGCTGGGTAGCGCCCAATGCGACCCTGGTCGGCAAGGTCCGGCTGGAGGAGGGCGCCAGTGTCTGGTTCAACGCGGTGTTGCGCGGCGACAATGAACTGATCCTGATCGGCCGTAACAGCAATGTCCAAGACGGCGCGGTGATGCACACTGACATGGGCTACCCGCTGACCATTGGTACCGGGGTGACCATCGGCCATAACGCCATGCTCCATGGCTGCACCGTGGACGACTACAGCCTGATTGGTATCAACGCAGTGATCCTCAACGGTGCGAAGATCGGCAAGCACTGCATCATCGGCGCCAATGCCCTGATCGGCGAGAACAAGGAAATCCCTGACGGTTCGCTGGTGATGGGCTCGCCGGGCAAGGTGGTCCGCGAGTTGACCGAGGCGCAGAAGAAAATGCTCGAAGCCAGCGCCGCCCACTATGTGCACAACGCCCAGCGTTATGCCCGCGACCTGGCGGTCGACGAAGCATGAGCACGGTCGAGCGTCCGCTGGCTTCGCCTTGTGTGAGTGTCTGTGCGCTGGATGAGCAGGACATCTGCATCGGTTGCCAGCGCACGGTCGAGGAGATCACCCGCTGGAGCCGCATGGACAACACTGAGCGCCGCGAGGTGCTGGCGCGTTGCCATGGGCGGGCCAAGGCCAGCGGCTTGTTGTGGATACCGAACGCCAAGCCCTGATTCAGCATCAATCAGCAGAGCCTGGCCCAGTGGCTCTGGTGTGATCCCTTTACTGCTTTGGGGTAACCTATATGGCTACATAGACAAGGTAGTCCGTGCCCCATGCTCTTTCTCATCGCCTACATCGCCAGCGTCGTGCTGATCAATTTCGCCTTCTCCGCCGCGCCGCACCTGGACATCATCTGGTCGGCCTGGGGTGGACTGGTGCTCATCCTGCGCGACATGGTGCAGACCCGCTTCGGCCACGGCGCGATTGTCGCGATGATCGCCGCGCTGCTGCTGTCCTACTTCACCTCCGAGCCGGCCATCGCCACGGCCTTCGCCATCTCCGAGTGTATCGACTGGCTGGTCTTCAGCATCACCAAGCGCCCGCTTCACGATCGCCTGTGGATAAGTTCGGCGCTGAGCATCCCGTTGGACACCTTTATCTTCTTCGGTCTGATCGGCGCGCTGACCCCGGGGGTGATCCTCACCGCCCTGGGCTCGAAATTCGCCGGCGTGACCTGCGTCTGGCTGGCCATGGTCTGGCGGATGCGCAAGGCGGCGCTTTCCGGCTGAAACCAGGCCCGTTCGGTTCATGTCCCGCTCAGTTCATGTAAAATGTCGGCCTTTCTTCCCGACAGGTGCCGGATTGTCCAGGCGCCGTCGTTGATCTGCTTCCTTGAGGACCTGAAATGACCCGTATCGGAACTCCACTGTCGTCGACCGCGACTCGCGTATTGCTCTGTGGCTGTGGTGAGCTGGGCAAGGAAGTGGTGATCGAGCTGCAACGCCTGGGCGTCGAAGTGATCGCCGTTGACCGTTACGCCGATGCGCCGGCCATGCAGGTGGCCCATCGCAGCCACGTGATCAACATGCTCGACGGCGCGGCCCTGCGGGCGGTGATCGAGGCCGAGAGGCCGCATTTCATTGTCCCGGAAATCGAAGCCATCGCCACCGCCACCCTGGTGGAGCTGGAAGCCGAAGGCTTTACCGTGGTGCCGACCGCCCGTGCCGCGCAACTGACCATGAACCGTGAAGGCATCCGTCGTCTGGCCGCCGAAGAGCTGAAGCTGCCGACCTCGCCGTACCACTTCGCCGACACCTTCGAAGCCTATAGCAAGGCGGTCGAAGACCTGGGCTTCCCCTGCGTGGTCAAGCCGGTGATGAGTTCCTCGGGCAAGGGCCAGAGCCTGTTGCGCAGCGCCGACGACGTACAGAAGGCCTGGGCCTACGCCCAGGAAGGCGGGCGTGCCGGTAAAGGCCGGGTGATTGTCGAAGGCTTTATCGACTTCGACTACGAAATCACCCTGCTGACCGTTCGTCATATTGGTGGCACCACCTTCTGCGCGCCGGTCGGCCACCGTCAGGAGAAGGGCGACTACCAGGAGTCCTGGCAGCCGCAGGTCATGAGTCCGTTGGCTCTGGCCGAGTCGGAGCGGGTCGCCAAGGCGGTGACCGAGGCCCTGGGCGGGCGCGGCATGTTTGGCGTTGAGTTGTTTATCAAGGGTGACCAGGTCTGGTTCAGCGAAGTGTCGCCGCGTCCCCATGACACCGGCATGGTGACCATGATTTCCCAGGACCTGTCGCAGTTCGCGCTGCATGCCCGGGCGATTCTCGGCTTGCCGATCCCGTTGATCCGTCAGTTCGGTCCATCGGCGTCGGCGGTGATCCTGGTGGAAGGGCAGTCGACCCAGACCGCGTTCGCCAACCTCGGTGCGGCGTTGAGCGAGCCGGATACCGCCTTGCGCCTGTTCGGCAAGCCGGAAGTCAACGGCCAGCGCCGCATGGGTGTGGCCCTGGCGCGGGACGAGTCGATCGAGGCCGCGCGGGCCAAGGCGACCCGTGCTGCTCAGGCGGTTGTGGTAGAGCTGTAAATTGTGGCGCGCCCTTCGCGGCACCGCCGCGAAGGTGGCCTCAAGATCACCAGAAGAGCAACAGGCAAGCCCGCGCTGATCAGCCCACCTTGTTCAAATCGTTGTAGCGCGTTTCCTTCAAGCAGAAAATCGCAATCAGACTCAACGCCGCCGCTCCTGATACATACCCGCCGACCCAGCTCAAACCGCCCATCGCCACCAGTTTCTGGGCAAAGAACGGTGCCGCCGAGGCGCCGACGATACCGCCCAGGTTATACGCCGCCGATGCGCCGGTATAACGCACATGGGTAGGAAACAGCTCCGGCAGCAACGCCCCCATCGGCGCGAAAGTAATCCCCATCAGGAACAGCTCAAGGCACAGGAACAGCGCGACGCCCGCGGTCGAGCCATGGCCCAGCAGCGGCTCCATGGTAAAGCCCGACAGCAAGGCCAGCACAGCGCCAAGAATCAGCACCGGCTTGCGCCCGAAGCGATCACTGGCCCAGGCTGCCAGCGGGGTGGCCGCAGCCATGAACAGCACGGCGAAACACAGCAACCCGAGGAAAGTCTCGCGACTGTAGCCAAGGTTGGCCACGCCGTAACTCAGGGAAAACACCGCCGAGATATAGAACAACGCGTAACACACCACCATGGCCAGCGAACCGAGCAACACCGGTGCCCAATAGCGGCTGAACAGCTCGACCAGGGGCATTTTCACCCGTTCCTGGCGGGCCATGGCATTGGCGAAGATCGGCGTTTCCTCGAGCTTGAGGCGCACATACAGGCCGACCATCACCAGCGCGGCGCTGAGCAGGAATGGAATGCGCCAGCCCCAGGAGCGGAACTGTTCGTCGCTCAGGGTCATGGCCAGGATCAGGAACAAACCGTTGGCGGCGAGAAAACCGATGGACGGGCCCAATTGCGGAAACATGCCGAACCAGGCGCGCTTGCCTTCGGGGGCGTTTTCGGTGGCCAGCAACGCGGCTCCGCCCCATTCCCCGCCAAGCCCCAGGCCCTGGCCGAAGCGCAGCAGGCACAAGAGGATCGGTGCCCAGGCACCAATGCTCGCGTAGCCGGGCAGCACGCCGATCAGCGTGGTGCACACGCCCATCAGCAGCAGCGAAGCGACCAGCGTCGATTTACGCCCGATACGGTCACCGAAGTGGCCGAACAGGATCGAGCCCAGCGGGCGGGCGAGGAAGGCGATGCCGAAGGTCAGGAACGCCGAGAGCATCTGCGCGGTACTGTCGGTCTGCGGGAAAAACACCGGACCGATCACCAGAGCGGCGGCGGTGGCGTAGACGTAGAAGTCGTAGAACTCGATGGCCGTGCCGATAAAGCTGGCGGTCGCCACTCGCGAGGTCGAGTTCAGCGGTTTGCTCGGCGTGGCAGTGTCAAAGGTGCTGCTGGAAGTCATTGCGGGCGTCCCTGAAAGTCTTGCACGTGCGAATTATTAGTATTGAGCGCCCAGGGATAAGGGCGGGTTCCCGCACGACAGGCTGTAAGTATCGGCGGCGATCACAAGGTGCTTCTGGCCGGAGGGGCGGATGCGGGTAGGCAGGCGTTCCGACGGGGCTGGGTAAGCCGGTCCGATTATAGGAAGGCGCCGCCGGATCAAACAAGAGCGAAGGTCATACGGTTTGTGTGGCCAGCCTGAGCTGGGCAAGGCAACAGGTTGAAACGCCATATTTTGGGAGCCGGCTTGCTGGCGATGAGGCCGGTAAGTCTTGCATTGATCTTGCGGGCGCCATCGCTGGCAAACCAGGCGCCTACAGGGCTGTGCGGCGATGTTGAATTACGTGGATGGCTTTATCGCTGGGGTAGTGCTGGTGTGCCAGACCAGCACCCGGCTGACCCGATTGTCCTCGGTTTCGAGGATTTCCAGGCGGTAACGGCCGATCTTCAGGCACACGGCGCTTTCCGGGATGGTTTCCAGCGCTTCGGTGACCAGGCCGTTGAGGGTTTTCGGACCGTCGCAGGGCAGGTGCCAGCCCAGGCTCTTGTTCAGTTCGCGAATCGACGCGGCGCCTTCGATCACCAGTCGGCCGTCTGCCTGCGGATGGATATGCGGGTTGTCGAGGCTGTGTTCGCTTTCGAATTCGCCGACGATTTCTTCCAGGATATCTTCCAGGGTGACAATGCCCAGCACTTCGCCGTATTCGTCCACCACCATGCCCAGGCGCCGTTGCTGCTTGTGGAAGTTCAGCAATTGTAGTTGCAGCGGTGTGCTTTCCGGGACGAAGTACGGCTCGTGGCAGGCGGCGAGCAGGGCGTCCTTGGTCAGGCTGGCATCGAACAGCAGATTGAGGATCTGGCGGGTATTGATCACCGCCTCGACCTGGTTGATATCGCTGTGGAACACCGGCAGGCGGGTACGGCGGTTCTTCAGTAACTGCGCGGTGATTTCCTCGATAGAGTCGTCGAGGTTGATCCCATCCACTTCGCTGCGAGGCACCAGGATGTCGTTGACCGTGATGTTGTCCAGCGCCTTGATACTCGACAGCGACGGGCTGCGCGGCGGGTGTTCCGGTTCGTCTTCCGGGTCGAGGGGCGGCTGGTCCTCATCGCTCTGCTTGACCGCATCGGCCTTGCTGATAAAGGGGCGCAGCAATAGTTGGGCGATACCGTTCAGCAGCCAGGCCACGGGGTAGAGGATTTTCAGCGGAATCCCCAGCAAGGCATTGCCGGTGGCCAGGATCGGTTCGGGATAACGGACGGCGAGCAGGCGCGGCAGGTAGTCGGCGAAGACCAGCAGCAGCACCGTGGCCCCCAGGCAGGCCAGCCAGGGCCCGTGCTGGCCCCACAACAGGATCGACAACAGGGTGCCGAGGATGACGATCACGACCCGGCACAGGGTATTGCACAGGATCAGGCTGTCGCGGGGGAATTTCAGCCTGGCTGCCGGCTTTTCACCCGAGCGTGAGGCCGGGCGCAGGGCGGCGAGTTGTTGTTGCGCGACTTCAATGGCGGTAAACAGCGCCGACCAGAGAATCAGCAGGGCCAATACGGCGAGCATTGGCCCGGCGGGCAGGTTGTCCATGGTCTTGTATGCCCGTCAGATGTGCAGGATGTATTCACGGACCAGCTTGCTGCCGAAATAGGCCAGCATCAGCAGGCAGAAACCGGCCAGGGTCCAGCGGATCGCCTTGTGCCCGCGCCAGCCAAGACGATTGCGCCCCCACAGCAGCACGCTGAACACCACCCAGGCCAGGCAGGCCAGCAGGGTCTTGTGCACCAGGTGCTGGGCAAACAGGTTCTCGACGAACAGCCAGCCGGAGATCAGCGACAGCGACAGCAGGCTCCAGCCGGCCCAGAGGAAGCCGAACAGCAGGCTTTCCATGGTTTGCAGCGGCGGGAAGTTGCGGATCAGCCCGGAAGGGTGCTTGTTTTTCAGCTGGTGGTCCTGCAGCAGCAGGAGCAGGGCCTGGAACACCGCGATGGTGAACATGCCGTAGGCCAGGATCGACAGCAGGATATGGGCGAGGATGCCCGGTTCCTCGTCGATGACCTGTACCGTGCCCGACGGCGCGAACTGCGCCAGCAGCACCGTCAGCAGGCCCAGCGGAAACAGCAGGAGCAGCAGGTTTTCCACGGGGATGCGCGAGCAGGCCGCCAGGGTCAGGGCGATCACGGCGACGGCGATCAGGCTGGCGGCGTTGAAAAAGTCCAGGCCCAGGCCGATCGGGGTCATCAGATGGGTGATCAGGCTCGCCGCGTGGGCGATCACGGCGATCACGCCGAGCCCGACCAGCAGGCGTTTGTTCGCCTTGGCGCCTTGGCGCAGGCGGGTGCCCTGATAGAGGGTCGCAGCGGCGTAGATGAAGGCGGCGGCGAGGCTGGTCAGCATACTGGGTGACAAAGGGAGCATAAGTCCTGTTAGGCAAGCCCGAAAGACGCTGAGTTTGGCATAGAACCCCCGGTCCACGAAAGACCGTGGCGCTAGTGGCGGCATGCAGTCTCCGCTATAATCCGCGACCTGCCCACGCCGCAGGCTCGCCAGGCGCTGTTTTTCCTTGTTCCGGCAGCCATCACTTCGGTCTCCATAAGGGCCTCAAAGGATCGCGCATGTTTGAAAACCTGACCGACCGTCTCTCGCAGACGCTGCGCCATGTCACCGGCAAGGCCAAGCTGACCGAGGACAACATCAAAGACACCCTGCGTGAAGTGCGCATGGCGTTGCTCGAAGCCGACGTCGCCCTGCCGGTGGTGAAGGACTTCGTCAATTCGGTCAAGGACCGCGCGGTCGGCACCGAGGTGTCGCGCAGCCTGACCCCGGGCCAGGCGTTCGTGAAGATCGTCCAGGCCGAGCTCGAAAGCCTGATGGGCGCCGCCAACGAAGACCTCAACCTCAGCGCCGTGCCGCCTGCGGTGGTGCTGATGGCCGGTCTGCAGGGGGCGGGTAAAACCACCACCGTCGGCAAGCTGGCGCGCTTCCTCAAGGAGCGCAAGAAGAAAAGCGTGATGGTGGTCTCGGCCGACGTCTACCGTCCGGCAGCCATCAAGCAGCTGGAAACCCTGGCTGGCGACATCGGCGTGACCTTCTTCCCGTCCGACCTCAGCCAGAAGCCGGTGGACATCGCCGAAGCAGCGATCAAGGAGGCCCGCCTCAAATTCATCGACGTGGTCATCGTCGACACCGCTGGTCGTCTGCACATCGACGACCAGATGATGGCCGAGATCAAGCAGCTGCACGCGGCGATCAAGCCGGTGGAGACGCTGTTCGTGGTCGACGCCATGACCGGCCAGGACGCCGCCAACACCGCCAAGGCCTTTGGCGATGCGCTGCCGCTGACCGGGGTGATCCTGACCAAGGTCGACGGCGACGCCCGTGGTGGTGCCGCCCTGTCGGTAAGGGCCATCACCGGCAAGCCGATCAAGTTCATTGGTATGGGCGAGAAGAGCGAAGCGCTCGAGCCGTTCCACCCGGAGCGGATCGCTTCGCGCATCCTCGGCATGGGCGACGTGCTCAGCCTGATCGAGAAGGCCGAACAGACCCTCGACAAGGAAAAAGCCGACAAGCTGGCTAAAAAGCTGAAGAAAGGCAAAGGCTTCGACCTCGAAGACTTCCGCGACCAGCTGCAACAGATGAAAAACATGGGCGGCCTCGGTGGCCTGATGGACAAGCTGCCGAATATCGGTGGGGTCAACCTGGCGCAGATGGGCAATGCCCAGGGCGCGGCCGAGAAACAGTTCAAACAGATGGAAGCGATCATCAACTCCATGACCCCGGCCGAGCGCCGCGACCCTGAGTTGATCAGCGGTTCGCGCAAACGTCGGATCGCCCTGGGCTCCGGCACCCAGGTGCAGGACATCGGACGCTTGATCAAGCAGCACAAGCAGATGCAGAAAATGATGAAGAAGTTCTCCGCCAAAGGCGGTATGGCCAAGATGATGCGCGGCATGGGCGGTATGTTGCCCGGCGGCGGCATGCCGAAAATGTAAGGAATTCGCGTCGACCTGACGGTCGGCGCTACCCCCCGCAGGGATGCGGGGGATCGCCAGTAAACCCGCGTTTAGCGGGAGCTGACCTGCCGTCTTGACGACGGCTCTATGGCAAATCCAGATTGCACGGCGCCGGGCGCCGGAAAAAGTCATTTGCAAAAGTCCGTATATTCCTTAGAATATGCGGCCTTTCGGGCACCCATGCCCGCTGTGCATTTAGATTTGCAGCACCGACTACAGGAACGATGTTCACATGCTAACAATCCGTCTTGCCCTTGGCGGCTCCAAAAAGCGCCCGTTTTACCACCTGACCGTAACCGACAGCCGCAACGCTCGTGACGGTTCGCACAAAGAACAAGTGGGTTTCTTCAACCCAGTTGCTCGTGGTCAGGAAGTTCGTCTGTCCGTGAACCAAGAGCGCGTAGCCTACTGGCTGAGCGTTGGTGCACAACCTTCTGAGCGTGTTGCTCAGTTGCTGAAGGAAAACGCTAAGGTTGCGGCCTGAGCAATATGAACGCGACGCCGGCTTCTACCGATGATTTGATCGTTATCGGCAAGATCTATTCTGTCCATGGCGTTCGCGGCGAAGTGAAGGTTTATTCCTTTACTGATCCAATTAAAAACCTGTTGGAGTACAAAACCTGGACGCTTCGGCGCGAAGGTAGCGTGAAACAGGTAGAGCTGGTCAGCGGACGCGGGAACGACAAGTTCCTGGTCGCAAAGCTCAAGGATCTCGATGATCGTGAAGAAGCGCGTCTTCTGGCCGGTTATGAGATCTGCGTGCCGCGCAACCTGTTTCCTGAACTGACCGACGGCGAGTACTACTGGTACCAGCTGGAAGGTCTCAAGGTCATCGACACCCTCGGACAACTGTTCGGGAAAATCGATCACCTGCTTGAGACGGGCTCGAATGATGTCATGGTGGTCAAGCCTTGCCCGGGCAGCCTGGATGATCGCGAACGCCTGTTGCCCTATACCGAGCAATGCGTGTTGGCTGTCGACCTAGCCGCTGGCGAGATGAAGGTGGATTGGGACGCGGACTTCTAAGCGATGGCTAGCCTGCGCGTAGAAGTGATCAGTTTGTTTCCCGAAATGTTTTCCGCCATCAGCGACTACGGCATCACCAGTCGTGCGGTGAAACAGGGGCTCTTGCAGCTGACCTGTTGGAATCCGCGGGACTACACGACGGATCGACATCACACTGTGGATGATCGCCCATTTGGCGGTGGTCCGGGCATGGTGATGAAGATCAAGCCCCTTGAGGATGCCCTGGTCCAGGCCAAGGCAGCAGCAGGGGAGGCGGCGAAGGTGATTTACCTGTCGCCCCAAGGCCGGCAACTCAATCAGTTGGCGGTACGCGACCTGGCGAAAGAGGAAGCCTTGATCCTCATTGCAGGTCGTTATGAAGGCATTGACGAGCGCTTTATAGAAGCTCATGTCGATGAAGAGTGGTCGATTGGGGACTATGTTCTTTCCGGTGGCGAGCTGCCGGCGATGGTCCTGATAGATGCGGTTACACGGCTGCTGCCCGGAGCTTTAGGGCATGCGGACTCCGCGGAGGAAGATTCCTTCACGGATGGTTTGCTGGATTGCCCGCACTACACCCGTCCGGAGGTGTATGCGGATCAGCGTGTTCCCGACGTGTTGCTCAGTGGCAACCACGCACATATCCGGCGTTGGCGTCTGAAGCAGTCCCTTGGCAGGACCTCGGAACGACGCGCCGATCTTCTGGAAAGCCGCTCGCTTTCTGGAGAAGAGAAGAAGCTGCTCGAGGAATATATCCGCGAGCGGGACGATAGTTAACAACGTATCGATGGTAGATCGGACGATTTACCTTAGGAGCACAGCATGACTAACAAAATCATTCTGCAACTCGAAGCCGAGCAGATGACCAAAGAGATCCCTACCTTTGCCCCGGGCGACACCATTGTCGTTCAGGTGAAAGTGAAGGAAGGCGACCGTTCGCGTCTGCAAGCGTTCGAAGGCGTGGTAATTGCCAAGCGTAACCGCGGTGTGAACAGCGCGTTCACCGTACGTAAAATCTCCAACGGTGTTGGCGTAGAGCGTACTTTCCAGACCTACAGCCCGCAAATCGACAGCATGGCTGTCAAACGTCGCGGTGATGTACGTAAGGCCAAGCTGTACTACCTGCGCGACCTGTCGGGTAAAGCAGCTCGCATCAAGGAAAAACTGGCTTAAGTCCAGCTTCCGATGCAGAAAAAAGCAGCCTACGGGCTGCTTTTTTGCATTTCGGTTTTGAAAAAGCCGTGGCGCGCTGTCACAGTTGATCTGCTTATCGCCTTTTGCTTTTCGAGCCCTTATGCCCGCCATCGATCACCCGCTTATCGACCAGTTTCTCGACGCCCTGTGGTTGGAAAAAGGTCTGTCCGACAACACCCGGGATGCTTATCGCAGCGACCTGGCGCTGTTCAACGGCTGGTTGCAGGAAAAAGGCCTGGAGTTGGCCGATGCCGGCCGCGAACTGATCCTCGATCACCTGGCCTGGCGCCTGGAACAGGCCTACAAACCACGCTCTACTGCGCGCTTTCTTTCGGGTGTGCGGGGCTTCTATCGTTATCTGTTGCGCGAAAGGCTGATTGCCGTCGACCCGACCTTGCAGGTCGAGATGCCGCAATTGGGCCGGCCATTGCCCAAATCCCTGTCGGAGGCGGATGTGGACGCGCTGCTGGCCGCCCCGGACCTGAGCGAGGCCATCGGCCAGCGCGACCGTGCCATGCTCGAAGTGCTCTACGCCTGCGGGCTGCGGGTCACCGAACTGATCAGCCTGACCCTGGAGCAGGTCAATCTGCGCCAGGGCGTGTTGCGGGTCATGGGCAAGGGCAGCAAGGAACGCCTGGTGCCCATGGGCGAGGAGGCGATTGTCTGGGTCGAGCGTTATATGCGTGACGCCCGCGTCGAACTGCTCGGCGGACGCCCCAGCGATGTGCTGTTTCCCAGCCAGCGCGGCGAACAGATGACCCGCCAGACCTTCTGGCACCGGATCAAGCACCAGGCCAAGGTCGCCGGGATCGGTAAATCGTTGTCGCCGCACACCTTGCGTCATGCCTTCGCCACGCACCTGCTCAACCATGGCGCCGACCTGCGGGTGGTGCAGATGTTGCTCGGCCACAGCGACCTGTCGACCACGCAGATCTACACCCATGTGGCCCGTGCGCGGTTGCAGGATATGCATGCCAAACACCACCCGCGCGGCTGAGCTTGTTGCACAAGCATTCCGTGCGTGGCAGCGATCATATGCTGTCAGTCGGATCGGTGGGTGATGAGGTCTACGATTTGCTTGATTGTTGTAATGGAGTTCCAGTCTTTCTGGGATGAATGCAGCTTGAACTGCCATTCCACTTGCATCACGAAGCAGGCAAGGTCGTCGTCAATGATCTTGAAATCGTGAATGAAATCGGTTTGTTCCGTCACTTGGTCTCGTTCGATAAAACCAATGGTGTCGACAAACAATTGGATAACCTTTTCGGTGATTTCATCTCGATTCAGGCTATTTTCCATGCTTTGCCTCGTAGGCGCATAGGCCGATACTGACCAGGTCGAAGACGGCCAGGCCCGCTGCGACGAAGGGAATGCCCCGACCAATAATGCCAAATACGTGTACGGTACCGAAGGTCGCTTTTGCCATCCTGGCGGCAGTCGGTTGTCTGATCAGGGCCCGTGGAAAAAATCTCCAGCCAATGTAACTTGCCAAGTTGGTTGTTTTGCTCGATCCGACATGAACCCAGGCCCCTACCGCTGTTTTGCTTATGGGGATTCCCGCTGCTCCCGTGATGGCCGCCGCCGCTGTCAGGCCGTAGTGTTCTTGTGTGCACGCCCATAAATCATCTAGGGTCGTGTCGGGAACCCTTGGCGCTGAGTGGGTTGCTCTAAGTATTTGGTAGTGGGTACTGTTGATGCTGCCTATCGGTGCTGGCAATAGCATGACGGCAGGGCAGCTCGTCAGCGAACTATTGATGTCGAAGGCGATGCGTGTATGAGGGCCTAAATCAATGTTATGACGTTTGAGCTCAAGTGCGGTCTGCATGATTGCGGTAGGCAGATCCTTTTCTTGCATGACGACGTTCTCCGTGTGTCTGGTATGCAGGATGTTAGGTGAGTCGAGATCGCAAAATTTTAATGGGTATCAAAATCAGATGAGTCCGACGCCGCGTATAGAATTGGCCTATGTAGCGACAGCGCCAATCATTTTTCCTTCGAGGAAGTCGTCTGTTCGCGAGCAGGCGGGTACGCAAAAAAAGCATCAAACTCCACGACCCCTTGCATCGCCGGGAGTCGGTCATGCCGACCTTATGTGGTAGGCTTGACCCGTTTGCACGGTGGGCGCTCGGAACCCGAATCTGCTGATCGGTGTTTCCCGTCTCACCAGTGGCCCGCCTTCAGGAGTTCCCATGCGTTTGACCCAGATTTTCGCCGCTGCTGCCCTCGCCCTGGTCAGCTCCCTGGCCTTGGCCGACGACACCGCCGAGCAGGCGATTCGCAAGAGCCTCGAAAGCCTTCAACTGGAAACCCCGGTGGAGAGCATCAGCGCCAGCCCCCTGGCCGGTCTCTATGAAGTCCGGCTCAAGGGCAGCCGCGTGCTCTACGCCAGCGCCGACGGCCAGTTCGTCATGCAGGGCTACCTGTTCCAGCTCAAGGACGGCAAGCCGGTCAACCTCACCGAGAAAACCGAACGCCTGGGCGTGTCCAAGCTGATCAACGGTATTCCGGTGGCCGAAACCGTGGTCTACCCGGCCATCGGCGAAACCAAGTCGCATATCACCGTGTTCACCGACACCACCTGCCCGTACTGCCACAAGCTGCATGCCGAAGTGCCGGCGCTGAACAAGATGGGCATTGAAGTGCGCTACGTCGCGTTCCCGCGCCAGGGTCTCGGCTCGCCGGGCGACGAGCAGTTGCAGGCGGTCTGGTGCTCGGCCGACAAGAAAGCGGCGATGGACAAGATGGTCGAAGGCGATGACATCAAGGCCGCCAAGTGCGCCAACCCGGTTTCCAAGCAATTCGCCCTCGGTCAATCCATTGGTGTCAATGGCACGCCGGCAATTGTTTTGGCCGATGGTCAGGTAATTCCGGGCTACCAGCCGGCGGCACAAGTTGCCAAACTGGCACTGTCCGCCAAGTAATCCAGCCTCGTCATGTTCAACCTTTGACGAGCATGGCCCGCGGAACAGGGTTTCCGGGTCATCAATAGCGAGCCGCTGGCAGTCCAGCGGCTGTTTTCCACGGCCGACCTCGTGTCGGCCGTTTCATGGGGAGTTCAGAGTGAAACCGGTCAAAGTAGGCATCTGTGGGTTAGGTACCGTCGGTGGCGGCACCTTCAACGTACTTCAGCGTAACGCCGAGGAGATTGCCCGCCGTGCCGGGCGTGGAATCGAAGTGGCGCAAATTGCCATGCGTACGCCAAAGCCTCAGTTCCAGACCACCGGTATTGCGATTACCCACGATGTCTTCGAAGTGGCGAGCAACCCTGAAATCGATATCGTCGTCGAACTGATGGGCGGCTACTCCGTTGCCCGCGAGCTGGTGCTCAGCGCGATCGAAAACGGCAAGCACGTGGTCACCGCGAACAAGGCGCTGATTGCCGTGCACGGTAACGAAATCTTCGCCAAGGCCCGCGAGAAGGGCGTGATCGTTGCGTTCGAAGCCGCCGTGGCTGGTGGTATCCCGGTGATCAAGGCGATTCGCGAAGGCCTCTCGGCCAACCGCATCAACTGGGTCGCCGGTATCATCAACGGCACCGGCAACTTCATCCTCACCGAAATGCGCGAGAAGGGCCGTACCTTCGAAGACGTGCTGGCCGAAGCCCAGGCCCTGGGTTACGCCGAAGCCGATCCGACCTTCGACGTCGAAGGCATCGATGCCGCGCACAAGCTGACGATCCTGGCTTCGATTGCGTTCGGTATCCCGCTGCAATTCGACAAGGCCTACACCGAAGGCATTACCAAGCTGACCACCGCCGACGTCAACTACGCCGAAGCCTTGGGCTATCGCATCAAGCACCTGGGCGTGGCCCGTAGCACCGCCGCCGGTATCGAGCTGCGGGTACACCCGACGCTGATCCCGGCCGATCGCCTGCTGGCCAACGTCAACGGCGTGATGAACGCGGTGATGGTCAACGGCGACGCTTCCGGTTCGACCCTGTTCTACGGCGCCGGTGCCGGTATGGAACCGACCGCCTCGTCGGTCATCGCCGACCTGGTGGATGTGGTACGTGCCATGACCAGCGACCCGGAAAACCGCGTACCGCACCTGGCCTTCCAGCCGGACTCGTTGTCGGCCCACCCGATCCTGGCGATCGAAGAGTGCGAAAGCGCCTACTACCTGCGCATCCAGGCCAAGGACCATCCGGGCGTGCTGGCCCAGGTCGCGAGCATCCTGTCGGAGCGCGGCATCAATATCGAATCGATCATGCAGAAGGAAGTCGAAGAACACGACGGCCTGGTGCCGATGATCCTGCTGACCCATCGCGTGCGGGAACAGCATATCAACGACGCCATCGCGGCGCTTGAGGCCCTGCAAGGCGTGGTCGGCCCTGTCGTGCGGATCCGCGTCGAGCATTTGAACTAAGCCGGCGCCGCCGATCAGAGAGGAATTTTTCATGCGTTACATCAGTACCCGCGGCCAGGCACCGGCCCTGAACTTCGAAGACGTGCTGCTGGCGGGCCTCGCCAGCGACGGCGGCCTGTACGTGCCGGAAAACCTGCCGCGTTTCACCCAGGAAGAAATCGCTTCCTGGGCCGGCCTGCCGTATCACGAGCTGGCGTTCCGGGTCATGCGCCCGTTCGTCACGGGCAGCATTCCGGATGCCGATTTCAAGAAGATTCTCGAGGAAACCTACGGCGCTTTCTCCCACAGTGCCGTGGCGCCATTGCGCCAACTGAACGGTAACGAATGGGTGCTGGAGCTGTTCCACGGCCCGACTCTGGCATTCAAGGACTTCGCCCTGCAACTGCTGGGTCGCCTGTTGGACTACGTGCTGGCGAAACGTGGCGAGCGCGTGGTGATCGTCGGCGCGACCTCCGGTGACACCGGCTCGGCCGCCATCGAAGGCTGCAAGCACTGCGAGAACGTCGACATTTTCATCCTCCACCCGCACAACCGGGTGTCCGAGGTGCAGCGTCGGCAGATGACCACCCTGTTCGGCGACAACATCCACAACATCGCCATCGAAGGCAACTTCGACGACTGCCAGGAAATGGTCAAGAACAGCTTCGCCGACCAGAGCTTCCTCAAGGGCACGCGCCTGGTGGCGGTGAACTCGATCAACTGGGCGCGGATCATGGCCCAGATCGTCTACTACTTCCACGCGGCCCTGCAGTTGGGTGGCCCGGCCCGTTCGGTGGCGTTCTCGGTGCCGACCGGCAACTTCGGCGACATTTTCGCCGGCTACCTGGCGCGCAACATGGGCCTGCCGATCAGCCAGCTGATCGTCGCGACCAACCGCAACGACATCCTGCACCGCTTCATGAGCGGTAACCAGTACGTCAAGGATACCCTGCACGCGACCTTGTCGCCGTCCATGGACATCATGGTCTCGTCGAACTTCGAACGCCTGCTGTTCGACCTGCACGGACGCAACGGCGCAGCCATCGCCGGGTTGATGGACACCTTCAAGCAAGGCGGTGGTTTCAGTGTCGACCAGGACCGTTGGAGCGAAGCGCGCAAGCTGTTCGACTCCCTGGCCGTGGACGATGCGCAGACCTGCGAGACCATCGCCGAAGTCTTCGCCCAGAGCGGTGAAGTCCTCGATCCGCATACCGCCATCGGTGTCCGCGCGGCCCGTGAGTGCCGACGTAGCCTGGACACCCCGATGGTGATCCTGGGGACCGCGCATCCGGTCAAGTTCCCTGAGGCAGTGGAGAAGGCGGGCGTAGGAAAAGCGCTCGAACTACCTGCGCACCTTTCCGATTTGTTTGAGCGAGATGAGCGTTGCACTGTCCTGGCCAATGACTTGAAAGTCGTCCAGGCCTTTGTCAGCCAGCATGGCAACCGCGGTAAACCGCTCTGACAGACTAGAACGGTCACACAATAAAGCCCGCCCCTTGGCGGGCTTTATCGTTTTCGCATGTCAAACTTGCCCTGTTTTTTTGCCATTTCCTGAAATGGATCGAAGGGAGCAGGTAGTTCGTCATGGTGTTTTTGGGTCGTTCCATACAATCCGTTCTGGCCAGTCTGTTGGGCTGCGTGCTGCTGTGCCTGCCGCTCGGCGCGATGGCGGCCCAGGGCCTGCCGTTCAGCCTGCCGCCCTCGTTCGTCGAGGTCGACCGCCTGCCCCTGAGCCCGGAGGAGGAGCAATGGCTGGGGCCCGAGCGGACCTTGCGGGTGGGGATTTCGGTCGCCGACTATGAACCCGTCGATATCACCAATGACCGCAACCGCTACCAGGGCATCAGTGCCGATTACGTCGGGCTGATCCGCGATCGTCTGGGGGTGCAGGTCCAGGTGCTCGGCTTCGGCGAGCGCGACCAGGCGGTCGAGGCCCTGCGCAGCGGGCAGATCGATATTCTCACCAGTGCCAACGGCTATGAGCGCGGCGTGCCCGGACTGAGCTTCTCCAGCGACTACATGCCGGACCGCTCGGTGATCGTCGGCCGCGCCGGCGGTCACGGCTTTCACGATCTCAACGGCAAGAAGGTGGTGTTGCTCGATGGCTATGCCGATGCCCAGGTGGTGCACGCTACTTACCCGCAGAGCGAGATCATTCTCGCCCCGACCCTCTACAGTGCCCTCGAAGCATTGTCCCAGGGCGAGGTCGAGGCGTTTATCGGCAACGAAGTGATTGTCCGTGCCTACAAGAGCCTGCGGCCCTACATGGGCGTGCACATCAAGGACAAGAGCGACTTGCCGCCGATTGGCTTCGCCTTTGCCACACGGCAGTCCGATCCCGTGCTCAGTGGTCTGGTGGAGCGTGTGCTGGACAGCATCGACAACGCCACGCGGCGGGAAATCCTGGCGCGCTGGACCACCGGCTTTGGCTCCGACATCGCCCAGCAGCGCATCAGCCTCACCGCCGCGGAGCTGGCCTGGATCGACCGCCATCCGCGGGTCACGGTGGTGGCCCAGCCGTATCCGCCGCATATCTACAAGGACGGCCACAACCGCTGGGTCGGCCTCAACCCGGACCTGCTGGCACGCATCTCGCGCATGACCGGCCTGCAGTTCGAGTACAAGGAAACCGGCTCCACCGCCGAGAGTGTCGACCAGCTTCACGACGGCAAGGCGCTGATGAGCACGACACTGGCCGAGAGTGTCGAACGCAAGGCTTTCCTGAATTTCACCTATGCCTTTGGCGGCAGTGCCTGGGTGTTCGTGGTGCGGGTGCACGACTCGCCCCTCGGCTCGCTCTCGCAGTTGTCCGGGCGGGTGCTGGTGCTGCCGGAGAAACACGCCCTGGAGCCGATGATCCGCCGGGGCTATCCGGACATTGACCTGCGCACGGTGAAGACGCCCGAGGAGGCCAGGGCGATGGTCGAGCGCGGTGAAGCGACTGCGACGATCCAGAGTGATACTCGGGCCTACCTGTATCCACCCGGGCGGCTGAAGGTCGGGCGCAGTGTCGAGGGGCTCTGGTCGGCGGACAGCTTTTCGGTGGTCAAGACCGCCCCTGAACTGCTGAGCATCCTGAACAAGGCGCTGGAGGCGTTTCCGGTGGCCGAGCTGCGCGCGTTGCGCATCAAATGGCACGGTGCGATCGGCCTGGCGCCAATGCGCCCGGTGTGGGAGCGCGTACCGCGCTGGGTCTACGGCCTGACGGCGGTGATGATCCTGCTGGGGGGCGTGTCCCTGGCCTGGAACCGCCGGCTGAACATCCAGATTCGCCAGCGCCGCCGGGCTGAACAGGAACTCAGCGATCAGTTGGCTTTCCAGCGCGCTTTGCTCGACGGTATTCCCAATCCGATTTTCGTGCGCGATCTGGACGGTCGCTTGCTGACCTGCAACCGCAGTTACGAGGAGCGCTTTGCCACCACGCTGGAGCAAGTCCAGGGCCGACGGATCACCGAAGTGGATATCTTGCCCCAGGCGACCGCGGAGCAACTGCATGCCGAGTTTATCCAATTGTTCGAGACCCAGCGGCCGCTGTTCCAGGACCGCCAGCTCGATTTCGCCAGCGGCCGGATTGATATCTACCAGTGGATGGTGCCGTTCTACTCGGCGGAGGCGCAGTTGCAGGGACTGCTCGGCGGATGGATCGACATTACCGAACGCAAGCAGCTCGAAGCCCAGTTGATGGAAGCACGCCAGCAGGCGGAGCAGGCCAACCAGGCCAAGAGCGCGTTCCTGGCGACCATGAGCCATGAGATTCGCACCCCCATGGTGGCCATTATCGGCCTGCTCGAACTTGAGCGAGAACAGGTCCGCGCCAATGGGCAGGTTTTCTCCCAGGCGCTACAGGTGGCCTATCAATCGGCGCAGGAACTGACGGCCTTGATCGGCGATAGCCTCGATCTGGCCAAGATCGAGGCTGGTGGCATGCACCTGGCCTTGCGTGCCGGCTCCCTGGTCGCGCTGCTGGAAGGCGTGCGGCAAATGTTCGAGGCCGCGGCGCGGGAAAAGGGCGTCGAGCTGGGCCTGGAGATCGAGCCGGGACTGGCGGGGGACTACTGGTTCGACCCGCTGCGTTTGCGCCAGGTGCTGAACAACCTGATCGGCAACGCGCTGAAGTTCACCGCCGAGGGCTTTGTGCATATTCATGTGCGCAGTGTGTCGTGCACAGCGGACCAGGAAATCCTGTGCATCAGTATCGAAGACAGCGGCAAGGGGATCGGCCTTGAACAGCAGAAGACGCTCTTCGCGCCCTTTGTCCAGGTCCGTAGTCAGACCGATGACGAATATGGCGGTACCGGCCTGGGCTTGAGTATCTGCAAGCAACTGGTGGAGTTGATGGGCGGCAGCATTGTGTTGTTGAGCCAACCGGGAGAAGGCACGCGGGTGCGTATCGAGCTGGCGCTCAAGCCCGTGGAGCTGGCCCCGACCGTGCTGCCCGTAGCGGAGGGCTCCAGGCCTCGACTGGCGTCGCTCAAGGTGTTGATTGTCGACGACCTGTCCGCCAACTGCCTGGTGCTCAACCAGCAATTGCGTTTTCTCGGCCAGCAGGTCGTCGCCTGCGAGAGTGGCGAGGCGGCGCTGCAAGCCCTGGAACAGGAACGGTTCGATCTGGTGATTACCGATTGCAATATGCCGGACATGAGCGGCTATGCGCTGGCCGAGGCGATACGCCGGATCGAGGCCGGGGAGCAGCGTCCGCCGTGTCCGGTGGTTGGTTGCACGGCCAATGCCATGAGTGATGAACGCCAGCGTTGCCTGGAGGCGGGGATGACCGAACTGCTGGTCAAGCCGGTCTCCCTGGATGAGCTGGCGCAACTGCTGGCGAGCATCGTGCCCGAACGTTCCTTTGATATTCAGGCCCTGAGCGCCATGACCTGCGCCAACGCCGAGGTCATGCGGCGCATGCTGCTGGAGCTGCGCAAGAACCTCGAACAGGAGAGCGGCGCGCTGGAGGTGGCGGTCGGCTTGGGCAACTGGGAAGGCTTGGCGGTGGCGATCCATCGGCTCAAGGGCATCGCCTGCCTGATCGATGCCATCGCCCTGGCCCGTGCCTGCGCCGACCTGGACAGCTGCGTGCGGCTCAAGTCCGACGAGCGGGTGGCAGCGGACTGGCAGACCCTTAAACAGGCCATCGAACGTGTACTGGACGATATCGAGCCGCATCTGCAGGCGGATATTCCGGCATTTTAGGACTTGTCCTATGGGGCGTCGCCCGGGCGGTGGGTAAGGTCGAGGGTCATTGCGGACCACGGCCGCCTCATTTGCGGAGACCCTCGATGCGCGCACTCAAAGTCCTGATTCTTGAAGACAACCCCTTTCAACTGATGGCCCTGCACCAGATGCTCAATGCCACCGGCGTCTTTGATGTGCTGACGGCTGAGAGTGTCGAGAGCGCCCAGCAGTCGTTGGCCAACCGCGGTCCGATCGACGTGGCCATCTGCGACCTGCAGTTGGAGGAGGGCGACGGTCTGGAACTGATTCGTTCCCTGGCCGACGGACGAGAGGCACAGGCATTGATCATCCTCAGCAGTGCCGAGCAGGAAGTACTGGAGGGCGCCGCGCACATGGCCCGCCAGCAGGGTTTGCATGTCCTCGGTTGCCTGCGCAAGCCGGCGTCGGCCGCGGTCCTGGCGGACTTGCTGGCGAGCTACCAGCAGCGCTTTGCCCGGCAGCGCGCCGGTTTGCCGCTGGCCCAGGTCTGCGAGTTGCTGTCGCTGCACGAACTCCAGGCCTGCGCCGGGGCTTCGGCCATCGACAAATATGCGACCGCGCACTTTCAGCCCAGGCTGACCCATGACGGGCGCGTCGCCGGGGTCGACGTGCTGCCGCGCTGGCAGCACCCGGAACAGGGCCTGCTGTTGCCCGGTAGTTTCATGCCGGTGCTGGAGTATGCCGGGCTGGCGCAGACGCTGATCTGGCAGGTGCTGGAGCTGGCCGTCAGCCTGTCGGCCGAGGTGCGTCTCGCCACCGATGAAGCCTTGCCGGTCGCCGTGAGCATTCCGGGCAGCCTGCTGGAACAGCTGGACTTTGCCGAGCGACTGAAGGTCTTGCTCGAGCACTTCGAACTACCGGCCGAGCGCTTGACGCTCGAGGTGCTGGAGACGACTGAATTCAGCAGCGCCGTAGCCTTTACCGAAGGCTTGCTGAGGTTGCGCATGCTGGGTTGCCAACTGTCCGTCGGCGATTTCGGCATGGGCGGCGGCAGCCTTCAGCGTTTGCTCGAGTTGCCCTTCACCGAACTGAAGATCACCTCACCCTTCGTGGCCGGCATGGCGACGGACCCGCGCAAGTCGGCGATTGTCGCCGGGGCGTTGCGCATGGCGCGGGGCATGAACTTGCAGGTGGTGCTCTGCGGGATTGAGAGCGAAAGCGATCATCGGGCGATCATGGCCCTGGGGGAATCGCTGATCCAGGGCGATTTCGTCGCCGCGTCCATGAGTCGCGTCGAACTGATGTCCTGGCTTGACGTGGCGGGGTTCGGTCCGCTCCACCCGTTGTCCGGACCGTTGAAATACGCCGCCGTGAACAGCGTCAGCCTGTAGCGGCCGGTTCAGGCCAGGCCATGTTCCTGCAGGTAGAGAAACAACGCCGCATCGTTGGACAGGCCTAGCTTGCGCATGGCGCTGACCTTCTGCGCACTCACCGTCTGCTTGCTGCGGCACAGTTGCGTGGCGATTTCGCCGACGGTGCGCCCGGCCGCCAGCAGGCGCGTCACCTCCAGTTCCCGGGGCGACAGTTGCTCCTGGTCGCCCAGGCGATGTTCGCCGACCTCGCCGGCCAGCGCCAGGGTCTGGCGAATCGAGTTGGCCACATAGGGCCGCCGCCGGCGTACCTGGGCGATGGCCTCCGGCAGCTCGGCAGCCAGACTGGCCTTGCTCAGGAGCCCCATGACCCCGAGGTCGAGAATGGAGCGGAACAGCCCTGCGTTGTTGAGCATGGTCACCACCACGATCGGCAACTGCGGGTGTTGCCGGGTCACGTTTTCGAGCATGCGCAGGCCGTCGCTTTGCTGTTCGACCGGCATCATGAAGTCAGTGACCAGTACCTCGCAGGCACCGTTTTGCAGAAGCGCCAGCAGTTCCTGCGGCGAACTGGCCTCGCCGACCACGCTCAGGCCGGGATCGCGCTCGAGGACGGCGCGCAGGCCGATCAGGAAGATCGGATGATCGTCCGCGAGGATGATGCGCAAGGGCGGCCGGGACGGCGCATTGGCCTGTTTTCTCTCTGTCATCTTTCTCGTTCATGCTCGCAATGGAACGTCAGGCGCAGCGGCTTGACGCTTGGCTTCTATCGATATCAGGTTAGCTGGCTTGACGAACTTTCTTCTCTGACTGGCAGTCAGTGACTACAGCCCCTTTGTTTTTTGATCTGTCGGGTTCTGACTATTGAGTGGTGATCGAGATGGAAAGTATCAGTCTGTTGCTGAATGAAGCATTGAGGCCTTATCCCGTCACCCTGACGCCATCGGGGAGTCATGGAGAATGCCTGCTGAGCGTGAACAACTGTGCTGGTCTGATCCTGCTGAGCCGTGCAATCAGTCACGCGCAACTCAACGACAAACGCCTGTTGACCGATGTCGTTGATGGGTTGCATCGCGACCTGCGCATTGCCGAAGGGCGCCTGGAACCCTGTGTGATCGCGGCCTTGCGTCACGCGGCGGAGGACAAGATGTTCCGTTCGGCGCGCGTGTAATGCTTTTTGGGAACCTTTTTTCCGAAAGGCTTGTCACATTTGTAACAGCAGGATCAAGCATTGTGCTCCGGTGTTTGTAGCTTGTTGTACGGGTCTTTATAGACCACGTTTAACCCCGAGTTGTTTCCCCACTTCTCGGGGTTTCTTTTGCCTGGCGTTTGTCACTGGTCCTCAGGCGCCAGGAAAAACTGCTTGGCATCTTCCCGATAGGCGTCCCGCTGCTGTGGGTCGAGCCATTGCACATAGAAGTCGAGCAACTGGTGCTGGCGCACTTCCCGCAGGATCTGGTTGATATGGGCGATGGCCGTGCGTCCCTGTTCCGTGTCCGAGCAACCGACACGGATGAACTGATACTTGGCGGTGCCCTTGAGCCGATAGAAGGCCAGATCCTCGGCGGCGATACCCTGTTGCCGGGCCAGATAGCGGACTTCCGTCCAGTAGCCGAGTAGTGCGCTCAGGCGTCCGAGACGCTGCATTTGCAACAGGCTGCCAAGGGCATCGTTACCATAATGCGGCGCCAGGTGTGTCGCGGGGGTTCGTTGCAACAGATCGTCGACCGACTGACCGTAGCTGCGTCCGGCGACAATCCCCAGTTTGAGCTGGTCACTGGCCAGTAGGGCGGCGAGGTCGACCTGGCCGTCCTGGACAAACGGCTCGATCAGCCGGCGATCCTCCTGACGGACCACCAGTCCGTTGCTGCTCAGACCGAGGCTGGGAATGGAGAAGACAATTTTCTTGGTTCGCTCGGCGGTCCAGAGCAGCACCGGATCGCAGGTGAACGAAGGTTCGGCGAGCATCTGCATGGCCCGCGCGCGGTTGACCCGGAAGGGTGTGTGCTCGTACTCGGGCATGGCTGCGGCCAATAGCTGGCGCAACTGGTCGATGGCGCCCTGGTCTTTTTGCGGACCCTCGAAAATGGTCAGCGGCGGCAGGTCCCGAAGCAGCCAGATCAGCGTGTCCTTGGCCTCGGCACTGCTTGGCAGCATCCAGGCCAGCGCCGCCAGCAGAGCGAGGAGTGGTCCTCGACAGAGCAGGTGTTGCCAGAGAAATCGAGGACTCATGGGGTCCATACCTTCTGCGCAGTCAGGTCAAAGTCTTGCCAGCAAGGCACGCTAGATAGCGCCGTTTTCACGCAAGCGGGCAATCTGCGCGGCGTCATAGCCGAGGCTACCCAGCACCTGGCTGTTGTGCTCGCCCAGTTCCGGCCCCACCCATTCGCTGGAGCCCGGTGTTTCCGACAGTTTTGGCACAATCCCCGGCATCTTGAAAGCCTTGCCGTCGGGCAGCTTGGCCTGGATGAACATTTCCCGGGCGAGAAACTGCGGGTCGCTGAACATGTCTTCGGCGCTGTAGATCCGGCTGGCCGGCACCTCGGCCTGGTTCAAGGTGGCGAGCACCGCGTCCAGCGACTGGCTGTTCACCCAGCGATCGATCACGCCATAGAGTTCGTCACGCCGGTTGTCGCGGCCATCGTTGCTGCTCAGCAGCGGGTCGTCCGCCAGGTCGTTGCGGTCGATGGCCTGCATGAAACGCTTGAAGATCGCGTCGCCATTGGCGCCGATCTGCACATGCTTGGCATCGGCCGTGGTGTGGATCGAGGAGGGGGTGATCCCCGGCATGATGTTGCCGGTGCGTTCGCGGATAAACCCGAACACGTCGAATTCCGGGACCATGCTTTCCATCATGGCGAAGATCGCCTCGTACAAGGCCACGTCCACCACCTGGCCATTGCCACCGTTGACTTCGCGATGACGCAGGGCCATGAGCGCGCCGATCACGCCCCAGAGCGCGGCAATCGAGTCACCGATGGAAATGCCGGTGCGTACCGGTGGGCGGTCCTCGAAACCAGTGATATAGCGCAAGCCGCCCATGGACTCGCCGACCGCGCCGAAACCCGGTTGATCCTTCATCGGTCCGGTCTGGCCGAAGCCCGACAAACGCACCATCACCAGCTTGGGGTTCAGCGCATGCAGGGTTTCCCAGCCGAGGCCGAGCTTTTCCAGCACGCCAGGGCGAAAGTTCTCGATGAGGATGTCCGCGTCGCCCAGCAACTGCTTGAGGATGGCCAGGCCGTCCGGGTGTTTCAGATTCAGAGTCAGGGATTGCTTGTTGCGCGCCTGGACAAACCACCACAGCGAGGTGCCCTCGTAGAGCTTGCGCCATTTGCGCAGTGGGTCGCCGCCGTCCGGCGATTCGACCTTGATCACCTGCGCGCCGAATTCGGCGCAGATGCGTGAAGCGAAAGGGCCGGCGATCAGGGTACCGAGCTCAATGACCTTCAGGCCGGAAAGGGGTTTGGCGGTGAGCGGCATGGGAGATCCTGTAGGGCAGCACGGGGACGATAGGAGCCTTTTATCATGGCTGGCGCCATCAGCATAACTGCGAGCAGTCGTTGCTTGCCCTGCGTATCGGTTAGACTGGCCGCCTTTCCTCGTCCTTAGAAGCCCTGTTCATGGCCCAGCCGTCCACGACCTACAAATTCAACCTGAACCTCACCGACCTGGATCGCGGGGTCTACGAGAGCGTCAACCAGACCATCGCCCGCCACCCGTCGGAAACCGAGGAGCGCATGACCGTGCGTTTGCTGGCCTACGCCTTCTGGTACAACGAGCAGTTGGCTTTTGGGCGGGGTCTGTCGGAAGTGGACGAGCCGGCACTGTGGGAAAAAAGCCTGGATGATCGTGTGCTGCACTGGATCGAAGTCGGCCAGCCGGACGCCGATCGCCTGACCTGGTGCTCCCGTCGCACCGAGCGCACCAGCCTGCTGGCCTACGGCAGCCTGCGGGTCTGGCAGACCAAGGTGGTCGATGCGGTGAAGAACCTGAAGAACGTGAATATCGCCGCCGTGCCGCAGGAAATCCTCGAGATCCTGGCCAAGGACATGCCACGGGTGATCAAGTGGGACGTGATGATCAGCGAAGGCACGATCTTCGTCACCGACGATCGTGGCCAGCATGAAGTCCAGCTGGAATGGCTGATGGGCGAGCGCGGTTAATTATTGCCATGCGTATCGAACCCCGCCCGCTGCCCGCCACACTGCCTTTTCTCGGTGATCTGCCGCCGTTGTTGACCCGCCTTTACGCCGCGCGCGGCGTGGTGTCCGAGGACGAGTTGGACAAGAGCCTGGCGCGGCTGATTCCCTTCCAGCAACTCAAGGGCATCGACGCGGCGGTGGATCTGCTGGTGACGGCGCTGGAGCAGCGCCAGCGCATCCTCATCGTCGGCGACTTCGATGCCGACGGTGCTACCGCCAGCACAGTCGGGGTACTGGGTCTGCGCCTGCTGGGCGCGGCGCATGTCGACTACCTGGTGCCGAACCGCTTTGAATACGGCTATGGCCTGACCCCGGAAATCGTCGCGGTGGCCTTGCAGCGCGAGCCGCAGTTGCTGATCACCGTGGACAACGGAATTTCCAGCATCGAGGGCGTGCAGGCGGCGAAGGCGGCAGGGCTCAAGGTGTTGGTCACCGACCACCACTTGCCCGGTAGCGAATTGCCGGCAGCCGATGCCATCGTCAACCCGAACCAGCCGGGCTGCGAGTTTCCGAGCAAGGCCCTGGCCGGCGTCGGGGTGATTTTTTATGTGCTGATGGCCTTGCGTGCGCGTTTGCGCAGCCTGGGCCATTACGCCAGCGCGCCACAGCCGAATATCGGTGAACTGCTTGATCTGGTGGCACTGGGCAGCGTCGCCGACGTGGTGCCGTTGGATGCCAACAACCGCATCCTGGTGCACCAGGGGCTCGAGCGGATTCGCGCGGGACGTGCACGGCCGGGGCTCAAGGCGATCCTGGAAGTGGCCAAGCGCGAGCATTCACGGCTGACCTCCACCGACCTGGGTTTTATCCTCGGCCCGCGTCTGAATGCCGCGGGGCGCCTTGACGATATGAGCCTGGGCATCGAATGCCTGCTCTGCGAAGACCCGGCCCTGGCCCTGGAAATGGCCAGCCAGCTCGATGAAATGAACAAGGACCGCAAGTCCATCGAACAGGGCATGCAGCGCGAGGCGCTGGCCCAGCTCAAGGACCTGCCGTTGGAGTCTATGCCCTTCGGCCTGTGCCTGTTCGAGCCGGACTGGCACCAGGGGGTGATCGGGATCCTCGCCTCGCGCATGAAAGAGCGTTATCACCGTCCGACCATTGCCTTTGCCGAGGCGGGCGACGGCATGCTCAAGGGCTCCGGGCGTTCGGTGCCGGGATTCCATATCCGCGATGCGTTGAGTGTGGTGGCGGCGCAGCACCCGGATCTGATGGGCAAGTACGGCGGTCATGCGATGGCCGCCGGCCTGAGCCTGCCGCAGGAAAATTTCCCGTTGTTTGCCGAGGCCTTCGATGCCGAAGTGCGTCGTCAGCTGTCCGAAGACGACCTGACCGGACGCCTGCAGACCGATGGTTCGCTGGCCATCGAGGAGTTCAACCTGGAGCTGGCCCGGGCGCTGCGCAATGCCGGACCCTGGGGCCAGCATTTCCCCGAGCCGCTGTTCCACGGTGTGTTCCAACTGGTGGAAAAACGCATTGTCGGCGAGCGTCACCTGAAGGTGGTGCTGAAAAGCGAATGCGGTTCGCTGAAGCTCGATGGCATTGCCTTCGGTATCGACCCGGAGCTATGGACCAACGCTCGGGTCGATTGGGTGGAACTGGCCTACAAGCTTGACCTCAACGAATTCCGTGGCAAGGAAAGTGTGCAACTGATGATTGCCCATATCGAGCCGCGCTGAGGTATTTCGAGGGTGCTTTGTGGATACCGTCCTGACCGTTGACTCGCAACCGCGGTCAACGCGGTCCCTTGCAGGCGTTGGCTGATGTTGTCGGGTCAGGCTCCAGGCGGGAGCTATAGGCGATTATGCCGGTTTAAATCCGCTGAACCCTCCTGTCTGTGCCGTTGTCGACTAGTCTGTAAGCACTGTCTGAATGGTCTTGTGACGTCGTCCTGTTTTTTTACCCGCTGGGGGGCGGTTATCCACCACTCTTGTCACTTGCCGACGTTCTAACAGAACCCTGGAGCCAGCCCACTTGATTTGAGAGGTGCCCCATGAGTCTGCTGCTCGAACCCTACACCCTTCGCCAATTGACCCTGCTCAACCGCATCGCGGTCTCACCCATGTGCCAGTACTCCAGCGTCGACGGGCTGGCCAACGACTGGCACCTTGTCCACTTGGGCAGCCGGGCGGTGGGCGGGGCGGGGTTGATTTTCACCGAGGCCACCGCCGTCGCCGCCGATGGCCGGATCACCGCCCAGGACCTGGGCCTGTGGAACGACGAACAGATCGAGCCGCTACAACGCATCACCCGCTTTATCAGCGCCCAGGGCGCGGTGGCGGGGATCCAGCTGGCTCATGCCGGGCGCAAGGCCAGCACCCATCGACCCTGGCTGGGCAAGCAGGGCAGCGTCAGGCCCGAAGACGGTGGCTGGACTCCGGTCGGCCCATCGCCGATAGCCTTCGATCCGCAGCACACCCCGCCTGTACAACTGGATGAGAGCCAGATCGCCGAGGTGATCGAGGCCTTTGTCGTGGCCGCCAAACGGGCGTTGGTCGCGGGCTTCAAGGTGGTCGAAATACATGCCGCCCATGGTTATCTGTTGCACCAGTTTCTGTCGCCCTTGAGCAATCAGCGCCGTGACCAATACGGTGGCTCCTTTGAAAATCGTATCCGCCTGGTGTTGCAGGTGACCGAAGCGGTGCGCGCGGTCTGGCCTGACGAACTACCGCTGTTTGTCCGGGTTTCGGCCACCGACTGGGTGGAGGACGGTTGGAATCCGGACGAAACGGTGGAGTTGGCGCGACGTCTGAAGGCCCTGGGCGTCGACCTGATCGACGTGTCCTCGGGCGGCACCGCCGCCAATGCGGAAATACCCACGGGTCCCGGCTACCAGACCCGTTTCGCCGAGCGTGTACGCAAGGAGTCCGATATCGCCACTGGGACTGTCGGACTGATTACCGAGCCGGCCCAGGCCGAGCACATCCTGCGCACCGGTCAGGCGGATATGATCCTGCTGGCCCGCGAGTTGTTGCGTGACCCTTACTGGCCGTTGCATGCCGATGATGATCTGGGTGGGCGCAAGGCGATCTGGCCGGCGCAGTATCAGCGGGCGACCCATCGCGATCAGCCGATTCACGAGTCGGATTTACGTGAGTGAAAGGTTGAGGCTTGTCGTCGGACGTTTAAGTGAATAAGGTCAGTTTCATGAACTCACGGCAGAACACCTCGATTATTCCCACCCTCGATACGAGGGTGGGCTGACGCGTGTTGTGTAAACACCCGAAACCCGCCCACCGAGGCGGGTTTTTTCTGGCCGCCTTCCTGGGTATTGGACGTCAAAAGGAGATTGAAATGTCGCCACCTGAACCCCGTGGCCCTGGCGATGCCGGTCCGATCCTGCACCTGGTCTGTGGAAAGATCGGCTCGGGGAAGTCGACGCTGGCACAACGCCTGGCGGTGACACCTTCGACGGTGTTGATCAGTGAGGACGTCTGGCTCGCGCGGCTGTATCCGGGGGAGATCAGCGAAATCGCCGACTATGTGCGCTGCGCTACCCGTTTGCGCGGGGCCTTGGCCGAGCATCTCGTTGCACTATTGAACGCGGGGATCTCGGTGGTCCTCGACTTTCCTTCCAATACCGTGGCCAGCCGGCTTTGGGCCCGTTCAGTCTTTGAAAACGCTGGGGCTGCCCATCGGCTGCACTTCCTCGATGTCGGCGATGAGCTGTGCAAGGCTCGCCTGAAGGCCCGCAACGAGGCGGGTGAGCACCCGTTCAAGGCCACCGAGGCCGAGTTCGAGGTGATTTCCCGCTATTTCGAAGCTCCGGCGCTGGAGGAGGGCTTTGAGGTGGTGCGCTATGAATAGACGCACCCCAGGCGCTTATCACGGGCTCTTGCCAGGATGACTTGAGTTTCTTGCTGGAAATTTCGAAATGTTCTTAGCCTGATTCGGACTGTTCCTACGCTTAGGATAAGTCCGAGCGGTTCGTTCAGGCGGGACAGGTCTATCCAGCGAGGAAAGTGGTCATGGCAAAGGCGCGGAGCATTGTCGGTTTCATGCTGTTCCTCTGGACGTTCAGGGCCTCATCCCGGCCCAGGGTGCATAAGCTCAGCGCCGAAGAGCAACAACTGCTGGAACGCTATCGCGCGCTGTCGGACGAGGACCGCAACGCGATGCGCTGCTTGTTGAACGTGATGGAGGGTGTTTCGCGGTTTTGAAACCGGTACGGCGTACTCGTCAGCCCAAATGATCCATATAAAGATCACGGATAGACTTGATCTTTATATGGATCATTTGGGCTGTGGTGCTGAGTGTGCTCGTGTTGCAACGCTGGGGGGCTGCCTGGCGCGGTTTCCCCTGCGGTGTAACGAGCGTTTACCGTTACCGGCCGATCTTCCAGGCATCGCCCGCCGGCGCCGTACCACGGTCATACGTTTTCGCGGGCGACCGATCACCTATGGTGTCTGTGCCTGCCTCTTCGCGGGCAAGCTCCGCTCCCACAATGATCGGTTCTTACCTGCTTTTGCGCAGGCGACCGATCACCTATGGTGTCTGTGCCTGCCTCTTCGCGGGCAAGCTCCGCTCCCACAATGATCGGTTCTTACCTGCTTTTGCGCAGGTGACCGATCACCTGTGGTGTCTGTGCCTGCCTCTTCGCGGGCAAGCTCCGCTCCCACAATGATCGGTTCTTACCCGCTTTTCGCGGGCGACCGATCACCTGTGGGAGCGGAGCTTGCCCGCGAAGAGGGCCTCAAGACGGACGCTAGCTTCGCGGACAACCCCGGTATTGCTGTGTCAGTGCTTGAACATCACATGACGCACGGTGGTGTAGTCCTCCAATCCGTACATCGACATGTCCTTGCCATACCCGGACAGCTTCTGCCCGCCATGGGGCATTTCGCTGACCAGCATGAAGTGGGTGTTGACCCAGGTGCAGCCGTACTGCAAGCGGGCCGCCAGGCGATGGGCGCGCCCGACATCGGCGGTCCACACCGACGACGCCAGGCCGTAGTCCGAATCATTGGCCCAACCCAGCACCTGGGCTTCATCATCGAACCGGGTCACCGACACCACCGGCCCGAACACCTCGCGACGGACGATTTCGTCATCCTGCTGGGCATCGGCCAGGACCGTTGGCTCGAAGAAGAAGCCATTGCCGGGCACCGCCTTGCCACCGGTGACCAGGCGGATGTGCGATTGGGCGAGCGCGCGCTCGACGAAGCCAGCCACGCGGTCACGGTGCTGGGCGGTGATCAGCGGACCGAGTTCGGTTTCAGGATCGTCCTGCAGCCCGTACTTGATGGTGCTGACCGCCGCGCCGAGTTTCTCGACAAACTGCTCGTAGATCCCGGCCTGGGCATAGACCCGGCAGGCGGCGGTGCAGTCCTGGCCGGCATTGTAGAAACCGAAAGTGCGGATGCCGGCCACGGCGGCGTCGATGTCGGCGTCGTCGAAGATGATCACCGGAGCCTTGCCGCCCAGTTCCATGTGCAGGCGTTTGACGCTGTCGGCGGTGCTGGAAATGATGTGCGAACCGGTGGCGATGGAGCCGGTCAGCGAGACCATGCGCACTTTCGGGTGGGTCACCAGCGGACTGCCCACGGTCGGGCCGCGGCCGAAGACCAGGTTGAGCACGCCGGCCGGGAAGATCTCCGCGGCCAGCCCGGCCAGGCGCAAGGCGGTCAGTGGGGTCTGTTCCGAGGGTTTGAGCACCACGGTATTGCCGGCGGCCAGGGCCGGGGCGATTTTCCAGGCGACCATCATCAACGGGTAGTTCCACGGCGCGATGGAGGCGATCACGCCCACCGGGTCGCGGCGGATCATCGAGGTGTGGCCGGGCAGGTATTCGCCCCCCGCCGAACCGCTCATGCAGCGGCTGGCACCGGCGAAGAAACGAAACACGTCGGCGATGGCCGGGATCTCGTCGTTGAGGGCGGCACTCAGGGGTTTGCCGCAGTTGTCCGATTCCAGTTTCGCCAGTTCCGGGCCGTGGGCCTCAATGGCGTCGGCCAGTTTCAGCAGCAGCAGGGAGCGGTCTTTCGGCGCGGTCTGCGACCAGCTTTCGAAGGCGCCGGCGGCGGCGCGCACGGCGGCGTCGACCTGGGCTTCACTGGCCTCGTTGATATCTACCAGGACCCGGCCCAGGGCCGGGTTGAACACGGATTGGGCCGGGCCTTCGCCGTTGACGAGTTGGCCGTTGATCAGCAGTTTGGTTTGCATGGTCATGTCCTCATGGAGCAATCAGGTGGTTCTGTGGACACCGAATTTTTCGGAGCTTGTGGGAGCCTTCGGATGGATGGGAGTCTCCTTGTGGGGGCGGGGCTTGTCCGCGAAGCTTTTAGTGCCCTCAAGGGCCCCTTCGCGGGCAAGCTCCGCTCCCACAGTCCTAATTCCAATTCCAATTCCAATTCCAGTCACAGTCACAGTCACAGTCACAGTCACAGTCTCAGTCTCAGTCTCAGTTCCAGTGTCGCTTTAGCTTTCGATTTCGGTAGCCGGGCTCGGTCTTCGCTTATTTACCGCCACTGCCGGCCACGCTTTCACCGCCGCGGGTCAGGTAATAGGCGCCGAGAATCGGCAGCATCGTGACCATCATCACCAACATGGCGACCACGTTGGTCACCGGGACGTCCCGTGGCCGGCTGAGCTGGTTGAGCAGCCAGATCGGCAAGGTCCGTTCATGCCCGGCGGTAAAGGTGGTGACGATGATCTCGTCGAACGACAGGGCGAACGCCAGCATGCCGCCGGCCAGCAACGCCGAACCCAGGTTCGGCAGGACGATGTAGCGCAAGGTCTGCCAGCCGTCGGCACCCAGGTCCATCGAGGCTTCGATCAGGCTGTGGGAGGTGCGCCGCAAGCGGGCGATGACGTTGTTGTAGACGATCACCACGCAGAAAGTCGCGTGGCCGACGATGATGGTGAACATCCCCGGCTCTATCCCCAAGGTCTTGAAGGTCGCGAGCAAGGCGATCCCGGTGATGATCCCCGGCAGGGCGATGGGCAGGATCAGCATCAGCGATATGCCCTGCTTGCCGAAGAAGTCGCGGCGATACAGGGCGGCCGAGGCCAGGGTGCCGAGCAGCATGGCGATCAGCGTGGCAATCGCGGCGATCTGCAACGACAGCTTGATGGCCTCCAGCACGTCGGTCCGGGCGAAGGCCACGCTGAACCACTTCAGGGTGAAGCCCTGGGGCGGGAAGCTGAAGGCCGCGTCTTCGGTGTTGAAGGCGTAGAGGAAGATGATCAGGATCGGGAAGTGCAGGAACACCAGCCCGCCCCAGGCCGCCAGGCGCAGGCCGAGTGAAGCCTGGTCGCCGTGTTGTTGTGCATTAGAGCGCATCGAAGGCCCCCAGACGTTTGACGATGGACAGGTACACGGCGATCAGCACGATCGGCACCAGGGTGAAGGCCGCAGCCATCGGCATGTTGCCGATGGCGCCTTGCTGGGCGTAGACCATGCTGCCGACGAAGTAGCCGGGCGGGCCGATCAGTTGCGGCACGATAAAGTCACCCAGGGTCAGCGAGAAGGTGAAGATCGAACCCGCCGCGATGCCCGGAATCGACAGCGGCAGGACCACCTGCATAAAGGTCTGGCGCGGCTTGGCGCCGAGGTCCGCGGACGCTTGCAGCAGCGATGGCGGCAGGCGTTCCAGGGAAGCCTGGATCGGCAGGATCATGAACGGCAGCCAGATATAGACGAACACCAGGCAACGGCCCAGGTGCGAGGTCGACAGGGTACTGCCGCCGACCCCCGGAATCCCCAGCACGAACTGCAACAGCGGCTCCAGCCCCAGGTGCTGGACGAACCACTGGGCGACGCCGCCCTTGGCCAGCAGCAGAGTCCAGGCGTAGGCCTTGACGATATAGCTGGCCCACATCGGCATCATCACCGCAATGTAGAAGAACGCCTTGGTCTTGCCCGTGGTGTAGCGCGCCATGTAGTAGGCGATGGGGAAGGCGATGCAGCCGGCGACGATGGACACCACCACGGCCATGCCCAGGGTGCGCAGGATGATGTCGAAGTTCGACGGTGCGAACAGCGCGGCGAAGTTGGCCAGGGTCAAGTCCGGGGTGACCGCCATGGTGAAGTCGTCGAAGGTGTAGAAGCCTTGCCAGAGCAGGGTCAGCAGCGAGCCGAGGTAGATCGCGCCGAACCAGATCAGCGGTGGCACCAGCAGCAGCGCCAGGTAGAGATTGGGGCGGCGGTACAGCAGGTTGGCGAAACGCCGCATCGGTGAGCCGGCCGAGTTGGCCTGGGGGAGGGCGAGGCTGCTCATCTCAGGCCTCGCTCGCCAGCACGGTCATGGCTTCCCGCGCCCAGCGCGCGGTGATGCGCTGGCCGGCCTGGTATCCGTGGCTGCTGGTCTGCCATTGGGTATTGGGCTGGCTGATGTTCAGGGTCTGGCCGTTGTCCAGTTTCAGTTCGTAGCGGGTGGCGCTGCCCTGGTACTGGATATCGTGGAGCAGGCCGCTGATCTCGACCTCATGGCCTTGCACCGGACCGTCGGCGAAGCGCACGTGTTCCGGGCGGATCGACAGCGGCAGGTCACTGCCACAGAGTCGTTTCGCCAGCTCGCCGCGAATCACGTTGGAGGTGCCGACGAACTCGGCGACAAACACGGTGGCCGGTTTCATGTAGAGGTTGCGCGGGCTGTCGACCTGTTCGATGCGGCCCTTGTTGAACACGGCCACGCGGTCGGACATGGACAGGGCTTCGGTCTGGTCGTGGGTGACGAAGATGAAGGTGATGCCCAGTTGCCGCTGGAGCTTTTTCAGCTCGCCCTGCATCTGTTCGCGCAGCTTGAGGTCGAGCGCGCCGAGGGGTTCGTCGAGCAGCAGCACGCGAGGTCGGTTGACCAGGGCACGGGCCAGGGCCACGCGCTGGCGCTGGCCGCCGGAGAGCTGCACCGGCTTGCGCTCGCCGTAGCCGGCCAGGGCGACCATGCCGAGGGCTTCTTCGGCTCGCTTCAGACGTTCGGTCTTGCCGACGCCTTTGACTTTCAAACCGTAGGCGACGTTGTCGCGTACGTTCATGTGGGGGAACAGCGCGTAGTCCTGGAACACCGTGTTCACGTCGCGCTGATACGGCGGCAGGCCGGCGGCTTCTTCGCCATGGATGCGGATCGAGCCGGCGCTGGGTTGTTCGAAACCGGCGATCAGGCGCAGGCAGGTGGTCTTGCCTGAGCCGGAAGGGCCGAGCATGGAAAAGAACTCGCCGTCCTGGATATCGATGGAAACCCGGTCGACGGCTTTCACTTCGCCGAACTGACGGGAAACGTGGGTGAACTGGACTGCAAGCGTCATGATGCGGTGCTCCGAGAGGGCGTGGGTGGCCGCAGCGGCCCGGCCTGGACTTCTGAAAAATCCGAAACGGTGGATGGTGGTCTGACTAACACCGCGAACCCGTGTAGGCGCTGGCTTGCCGGCGATGGCGTCCGGATAGGCGATGCCAGGCTCAAGGGCCTTATCGCTGGCAAGCCAGCTCCTACAGGATCTATGTCTTACGCAAATTGGGTGTTCGACACAGGTCCCCTGTGGGAGCGGAGCTTGCCCGCGAAGCTTTTAGCGGCCTTAAGGGCCTCTTCGCGGCGATGCGGCGCCCCGGCAAGCTCCGCTCCCACAGGTTCATCATTAGCCTCCAAACTGGGTGATTACCGACCACCCATGATCGCGATGTAATCCTGGGTCCAGCGACTGTACGGCACGAACTTGCCACCCGCGGCTTGCGGAGTGGTCCAGAAGGCAATCTTGTCGAAGTGGTCGAAGCCATTGGTCTTGCAACCTTCGGCCCCCAGCAGTTCGCTTTCCTTGCACGCCGCCGGTACCGCCGGCAACGAACCGAACCAGGCCGCGACATCGCCCTGGACCTTGGGCTGCAACGACCAGTCCATCCACTTGTAGGCGCAGTTCGGGTGCTTGGCATCGGCGTGCAGCATGGTGGTGTCGGCCCAGCCGGTGACGCCTTCCTTCGGAATGGTCGAGGCCACCGGTTGCTTGTCCGCCTGCAAGCCGTTGACCATATAGCCCCAGGAACTGGATGCGGCGACGCCTTCATTCTTGAAGTCGCTCATCTGCACTGTGGCGTCATGCCAGTAGCGGTGGATCAACGGCTGCTGCGCCCGCAGCAGGTCGAGCACGGCCTTGTACTGGGTCTCGGTCAGTTCGTAGGGGTTCTGGATGCCCAGCTCCGGCTTGGCCGACTTCAGGTACAGCGCCGCGTCGGCAATGTAGATCGGGCCGTCATAGGCCTGCACGCGACCCTTGTTCGGCTTGCCATCCGGCAGGTTCTGCGCGTCGAAGATCACGCCCCAGCTGGTCGGCGCCTGCTTGAACACGTTGGTGTTGTACATCAGCACGTTCGGGCCCCACTGATAGGGCGTGCCGTAGGTCTGCTTGTTGACCACATACCACGGCGCGTCCTTGAGACGCGGGTCGAGGTTCTTCCAGTTCGGGATCAACGCGGTGTTGATCGGTTGCACGCGCTTGCCGACGATCAGTCGCAGGGAGGCGTCGCCGGAGGCGGTGACCAGGTCATAACCGCCCTTGGCCATCAGACTGACCATTTCATCGGAGGTGGCCGCGGTTTTCACGCTGACCTTGCAACCGGTTTCCTTCTCGAAGCCCGTCACCCAGTCGTAGGCCTTGTCGCTTTCGCCACGCTCGATGTAGCCGGGCCAGGCGACGATATCCAGCTGGCCTTCGCCCGCACCGACGGCTTTCAGCGGCTCGGCGGCCTGGATCGAGACGCTGGCCAGCAGCGCGGTGGTCATTGCACTGAGCAGTGCGGTCTTGTGCACGAACATGGGGATTCCCTCTTCTTTAATTATGGTCGGGGCAGTTGAACGTGATGCAGCGTGCCGTTGCGGGCTGGTTATTAGAGTAGAGCGTGTTACAGATGCTGGCCGTGGCGCGCCATGATGTGCCGCACCACGCTGTAGTCCTGAAGCGAATCGCTGGACAGGTCCTTGCCATAACCGGAGCGTTTCAGGCCGCCGTGGGGCATTTCGCTGACCAGCATGAAATGGCTGTTGATCCAGGTGCAGCCGTATTGCAGGCGCGAAGCCACCTGCATGGCCTTGTCCAGGTTCTGGGTCCAGACCGACGAGGCCAAGCCATATTCCGAGTCGTTGGCCCAGTCCACCGCCTGGCTCAACTCGTCGAAGCGGGTCACGGTGACCACCGGGCCGAACACTTCGCGCTGGACGATTTCGTCGCTCTGCCTGCAACCGGCGAGCAGGGTCGGCTGGTAATAGAAGCCTGCCCCGGAATGCACGGCGGCGCCGGTGATCCGTTCGATATGCGGCTGGCCGAGCGCGCGCTCGACGAAGCTGGCGACGCGGTCGCGCTGGCGGGTGCTGATCAGTGGGCCGATTTCATTGTCGGCGTCGCGCTTGCCGGCAAACCGCAGGCTGCTGACCGCCGCACCGAGCTCGGCCACCAGTTTGTCGTGAATCCCGGCCTGGGCGTAGATCCGGCAGGCGGCGGTGCAATCCTGCCCGGCGTTGTAGTAGCCGTAGCTGCGCACGCCTTCAACCACGGCTTGCAGATCGGCGTCGTTGCAGACAATCACCGGGGCCTTGCCGCCCAGTTCCAGGTGGGTGCGTTTCACACTCTTGGCGGCGGCCTGGAGGATTTTCTGGCCGGTGACGATATCGCCGGTCAGCGACACCATGCGTACTTTCGGGTGGCTGACCAGATGGCTGCCGACCCCTTCACCACCACCGCAGACGATATTGATCACCCCCGGCGGCAGCAGCTCGGCGAGCATCGGCGCCAGGGCCAGGATCGACAGCGGTGTGTGTTCCGAGGGCTTGAACACCAGGGTGTTGCCAGCGGCCAGGGCCGGGGCGATTTTCCACGCGGCCATCATGATCGGGTAGTTCCAGGGCGCGATGGAGGCCACCACACCAATCGGGTCGCGGCGGACCATGCTGGTGTAGCCCGGCAGGTACTCGCCGGACAACTGGCCGGTCTGGCAGCGCACGGCACCGGCGAAGAAACGGAATACGTCGACGGTGGCACTGAGGTCGTCCTGGCGGGCCAGGTGCAGGGGCTTGCCGCAGTTCAGCGATTCCAGGCGGGCCAGCAGGTCGGCGTTTTTCTCCACCGCGTCGGCGATGGCCAGGAGGCTATTGGCGCGTTGCTGCGGAGTGGTCCGCGACCAGCCGGCAAAGGCCCGGTGGGCGGCGAGGATGGCGCTTTCGACCTGTTCGGGGCTGGCTTCGGCGATATGGGTAAGCACCTCGCCCGTGGCCGGGTTGAGGATCGGCTCGACAAAACCCTGGCCGGCAACGAGCTCACCGTCAATCAGCAAAGCGGTGAACAGTGGGGTCGGGTGCGCGCCAGCCATTTTGCGAGTTCTCTCTTCTTGTGTGGCCATGGAGCTTCCCCTATCGCTGGAGTCCGGCCTTTCTCTAGATGGATGGCAAGAGACTAGTGGGCGGACGGGAGGTCGACAAATACTAAATACTGAATGCGGCGTTCGATTAAATAGATGGCTTGCGCCCGCCGTGGGGTTGTTCGCGGGCCACGGTCAGGAACGGGTCCACCAGCGGCGGTCGGGCGGTGCCCCGGCGCCAGGCCAGGCCGACGTCGAGGGTCTGGCTGAGGTCGGCCAGCGGGCGGGCTTCAATGATGTCGCCTTCCAGCGACCAGGGCCGGTAGGTCATGTCCGGCTGGATCGATACCCCCAGCCCGGCCGCCACCAGGCTCCGTACCGCCTCGGTGGACGCGGTGCGCAAGGTGATCCGTGGTTGCAGGCCGGCGCCGCGCCACATGCGCTGGGCATTGCGGTCCATTTCATCGACATTGAGCTGGATCAGCGGCTCGCGGGCGACGTCGGCCAGGTTGATGCTGTCGTGTTCCAGCAGCGGATGCTGGGCCGGCAGCCACAGGCGATGAGGGGAATGGGTCAGGACCTCGGTCTGCAGGGCATGGCGGTCTTCGAGGTTGGAGAGGATCAGCACGCCGACATCGATCTCGCCGCTGACCAGCAAGTGCTCGATATAGGGACGCTCGTCTTCCATCACGCGGATTTCCACGTTGGGGTAGGCGCGCTGGAAACGGGTCAGCAGGTCGGCCAGGTAGTAACCGGCCACCAGGCTGGTCACGCCAATGGTCAGTTGCCCGGCCACCTGGTCGGTGCTCTGTTGCAGGCTGCGCTTGGCGTTGTCGACGGTGGCCAGGATCAGGTGGGCCTGGCGCAGGAACTGGTGGCCCTGGTGGGTCAGGGTCATGCCCTTGGCGTGGCGATTGAACAGGCTGACGCCGATCTCCTGCTCCAGCTGCTGGATCGCCAGGGTCAGGGTCGACTGGGAAATGAACACCGCCTGGGCGGCAGCCGAGATCGAGCCGGTCTCGGCCACGGCGATAAAATGACGGATCTGACGCAGGGTCATCATGGGAGGGCACACCGATGCCGGTTAGCCGGCAGGTTGTTTTTATGGATGTGACCCAGTGTATATCTTTTTAATCGATGGCCTTGCCGGTGGCGGGTGCGAGCGCCGGCCTCAGTGCGGACCGCCATCCCCTGCCGCTTCATGAAAATGCGCCTGGCCCTTGCCCGCATGCTTGGCGCGGTACAAGGCCTGGTCCGCCAGACCGAGCACGTCGCTCAGGTCCGGGGCATCCAGGGGCCACAGCGCGCCGCCGATGCTGCAACCGATCCGCGCCGGGCTGTCGTGGACCCGAAATGCTTGCCCCAGGCTGGCGAGCACGCGCTCGGCAATGCCGCGGGCCTGGTCAATGGCATCATGGCGGGGCACCTGCAGCACCATCAGGAACTCGTCCCCCCCCAGGCGTGCCACCAGGTCGCCTTCGCGCAGGCAGACGCGCAAACGGCTTGCCACTTCCCTGAGCAACTCATCGCCACCGGCATGGCCGAACTGGTCGTTGATCGGTTTGAAACCGTCGAGGTCCAGGTACAGCAAGGCCAGATAATGGTTCTGCGCCAGGCTGCGCTGCTGCGCGCGAGGCAGGTATTTCTCCAGGGCGGCGCGGTTCGGCAGGCCGGTCAGGGCATCATGGAGGGCCAGGCTTTCCATCATTCCCAAGGCGGTCTGGTGATTGCTCAGGCTGTCCACCAGATGGCGGATCGACTGGCTCAGTTGGGCGATTTCCCGGGTGCCCCTGACCTCGGGAATTTCCATGGACTCACCCAGGCTCAAACGGTCGGCGGCCCGGGCGATGGCCTGCAGCGGCCGGGTAAACCAGGTCGCCAGCAACCAGCCGACAAAGGCGATAACCACCGCCAGGGCGATGCCCCAGACCAGGATGTCGCGCTGCAACTCCTTGGCCGGAGCGTAGGCCTCGTCGAGCGTCTGGCGCGCCACCACGGTCCAGCCCAGCCCGCTATAGCTGCCGTAGCCACGACTCACGGCAATACCCGTAAGGTAGTCCTTGCCGTCCGGCCAGCGCTGGACACCCCAGCGGGTCTGTTGGCCGCCGAGGTCATCGAGCAAGGGCAGGGGCAATGCCTGGCCGATCGACTCCTTGGGACCGAGGATGAGCTGATGGTTGGCGGCCAGCACGAAAAACTCCGCTTTACGCCGGATCTGCTGAGGTTCGAACAAGGATTGACGCAGCTCTTCGGCCCAGCCCCAGGAAAGGTGTGCCGCGAGGACCCCGACTTTATTTTGTGATGATGTGTTACTGAGTTTGTCGCTGAACACCGGCAAGCTGATGTCCACGAACTTCATGGCCTCGCCACTGGGGTTGGGCAGCAGTTTGGATAATAACTTGGCGTCATGCACATCACCGACGAACAACTGCTCCCGGCCCTGGCTGAATACCGGGCGTTCGCCAATATCGGCCTGTTCGAGAATGCCTTGGGTCGCCGCCTTGACCACACCGTCGGGCGCGACGAAACCGACCCAGGCGAGGCTCGGGAACTGCGCCTGTAAATGGTCGAGCAGGTGCCGGATCTGCCGGGTGTCCGAGGCTTGCTGGATGACCTGGAGCCGACTGATGACGCTCAGCAGATGAATCCGGCTGGCCATGTCGCGGTCCAGTCGATCGGACATCTGGTAGGCATTTTCGGCCAGATCCTGGCCAATTTCGCGAATCATCCGGGAACTTGAGTCGTGGCTGATCAACGAACCCAGCAACCAGCTCAGCAAGCCGACCAACAAGGCAATCATCAACGCAAAACGGCTGCGCAGGCTGGGCAGAGCGGGCATGAACAAGGTTCCTGGAATGGATGGCTCAAGGATGACACACGCTCGGCTATACTGCCCCTCATTTGAATGGCTCTAGAGGACTGCGAGTGAAGAACTGGACGTTGCGCCAACGAATACTGGCAAGCTTTGCCGTCATCATCGCGATCATGCTGCTGATGGTCGTCGCTTCGTATTCCCGGCTGCTGTCGATCGAGTCCAGCGAGGAGAGTGTGCGCACCGACGCCCTTCCCGGGGTTTACTACAGCACCATGATCCGCAGCGCCTGGGTTGACAGCTATGTGCTGACCCAGCAGCTGCTGGGGTTCAACGCTGACGGCAACATCAGTGCCGCCGACCAGGCGCAGCTCAAGGACTTTGAAAACCGTCTGAGCGCGCAGATCGACAACTACCAGAAAACCATTTTCACCCAGGAAGACCAAGCGGCCTTCGATGTATTCAAGCGTGATCACGCGGCTTACGACAAGCTGCTGACCAGCGTGCTGGATCTCTACCAGCACAAGCAGAACGACCAGGCCATCCGGATGTTCAACGAGCAACTGGCGCCTGCCTGGGCCTCCGGTCGCAATCAACTCAATGACATCATCAACCAGAACAAGGATGTCGCCGACCAGGACACCGCCTCGATTTCCGCCGCCGTGTCCGCGGCGAAACTCAGCATGGGCATTTCCTTGCTGATCGCGCTGGTGGCTGCCGGCCTCTGCGGTCTGCTGTTGATGCGCGCGATCATGGCGCCGATGCAGCGAATTGTCGAAATCCTCGAAATCATGCGCACCGGTGACCTTAGCAGCCGCCTGAACCTGGAACGCAAGGACGAGTTCGGCGCGGTGGAAACCGGCTTCAACGATATGATGACCGAACTCACGGCCCTGGTTTCCCAGGCCCAGCGTTCCTCGGTGCAGGTCACCACCTCGGTCACGGAAATCGCCGCGACCTCCAAGCAACAGCAGGCCACGGCCACCGAGACCGCCGCGACCACTACCGAGATTGGCGCGACCTCGCGGGAAATCGCCGCGACCTCCCGCGACCTGGTGCGGACCATGACCGAAGTCTCCACCGCCGCCGACCAGGCCTCGGTGCTGGCCGGTTCCGGTCAGCAAGGGCTGGCGCGCATGGAAGAAACCATGCACTCGGTGATGGGGGCCGCCGATCTGGTGAACTCCAAGCTGGCGATCCTCAACGAGAAGGCCGGCAATATCAACCAGGTGGTGGTGACCATCGTCAAGGTCGCCGACCAGACCAACCTGTTGTCCCTCAATGCCGCCATCGAAGCGGAAAAGGCCGGCGAGTACGGTCGCGGTTTTGCCGTGGTCGCCACCGAAGTGCGGCGCCTGGCGGACCAGACCGCCGTCGCCACCTACGACATCGAGCAGATGGTCCGTGAGATCCAGTCGGCGGTCTCCGCCGGGGTCATGGGCATGGACAAGTTCTCCGAGGAAGTGCGCCGTGGCATGTTCGAAGTGCAGCAGGTCGGTGAGCAACTGTCGCAGATCATCCATCAGGTCCAGGCCCTGGCACCGCGGGTGCTGATGGTCAACGAAGGCATGCAGGCCCAGGCCACCGGTGCCGAACAGATCAACCTCGCCCTGGTGCAACTGGGCGACGCCAGCAGCCAGACCGTCGAGTCCTTGCGCCAGGCCAGTTTCGCCATCGACGAGCTGAGCCAGGTCGCGGTGGGCCTGCGCAGCGGCGTCTCGCGTTTCAAAGTCTGATGAGCGAGTGGGTGGCTAAACGCATCGCCAGCGCGCAGCCCAGGAGCAGCCTGTTCCTGGTCTTTCGCATCAACGGCGAACGCTATGCCCTGGATGCCGTGGAGGTGGCTGAAGTGCTGCCGCGCCTGCAACTCAAACCGATTGCCCGGGCACCGGCCTGGGTCGCGGGCGTGTTGGCCCACCGTGGCGCGATGGTGCCGGTGATCGACGTCAGCGCCATGACCTTCGGCCAGCCGGCGGCGGCCCGTACCAGTACGCGGCTGGTGCTGGTGCACTACCGTCCCGCGGGCGAAGTGCCCGGGCGGCTGCTCGGGCTGATTCTCGAACAGGCTACCGATACCCTGCGCTGCAACCCGGCGGACTTCCAGCCCTATGGCCTGGACAACCGCGAGGCGCCCTACCTGGGGCCGGTACGCGAAGATGCCCAGGGCCTGCTGCAACGCATCCGGGTCAACGACCTGCTCAACGCCGAGGCGCGCGCGCTGCTGTTTCCGGCGGCCGACGAGGGGCTGTCATGAGTGACGACCAGCGCTTCTTCGACTTCCTCAAGCACCGTATCGGCCTCGATGTGGCCTCGGTCGGCGCGGCGATTATCGAGCGTGCCGTGCGTCAGCGTTGCACCCAGTTGCAAATGCCTTCGGCGGATCACTACTGGACCCGGTTGCAGGCCAGCGGCGACGAGCAGCAAGCGTTGATCGAGGCGGTGATCGTCCCGGAAACCTGGTTCTTCCGTTACCCGGAGTCATTTTCGACCCTGGCGCGCCTGGCCAGCGAGCGGTTGGCACAGATCAAGGGCATGCGCGCCTTGAAGATCCTCAGCCTGCCCTGTTCCACCGGCGAAGAGCCCTATTCGATCGCCATGGCGCTGCTCGATGCGGGCCTGGCGCCGCACCAGTTCAAGGTGGACGGCATCGATGTCAGCCCATTGTCGGTGGAAAGGGCCAGGCGCGCGGTGTACGGCAAGAACTCCTTTCGCGGGCAGGGGCTGGAGTTTCGCGAGCGGCACTTCACCGTGCTGGCGGACGGTTACCGGCTCAGCGAGCGGGTTCGTGAACAGGTGCGTTTGCAGAGCGGTAACCTGCTCGATCCCGAGTTGCGGGTCGGCGAGGTCTATGACTTCGTGTTTTGCCGCAACCTGTTGATCTATTTCGACCTGGCGACGCAACGCCAGGTCTTCGACATTCTCAAGCGTCTTACCCATGTGGACGGCGTGCTGTTCATCGGTCCGGCCGAGGGCAACCTGCTGGGGCGGATGGGCATGTGCTCCATCGGCGCGGCGCAGTCCTTCGCTTTTCGCCGCCAGACGGACGTGGAGCCCGCCCCCTTGCCGGTGTTCGTGCCGCCGCCTTTGCCGCTGCGTGTGCCGCAACCCGCCAGCGCGTCGGTGCTGCCCCTGCGTCGACCATTCAGCACCCGCGCTGCCTTCGTGCCCCGCGCGCCAGCAGCCACGCCGAGACCCGCGGCGCCGGACGCCGCCGCCAGCCTGCTGGCACGGATTGCCACGCTGGCCAACGCAGGCAATGGCGCCCAGGCGCGTGAGGCCTGCGAAACCTACCTGCGACAACACGAACCGGTGGCCCAGGTCTTCTACTGGCTGGGCCTGTTGAGCGACGTGGCCGGCAGTGCGCTGGAGGCCCAGGGCTTTTATCGCAAGGCCTTGTACCTGGAACCGCAACACCCCGAGGCCCTCATCCACCTGGCGGCGTTGCTGGCCTCCCAGGGGGATGCGGCAGGCGCCCGGCGATTGCAGGAGCGCGCCGCCCGTAACGAGCGTACCGCTGACAGTGAGCGTAAACGATGAGCGGTTTGACAGACTTGAACCTGACCCTCCACGACGCCGAGAAAATCGACGATTGCTGGAACCGCATCGGCATCCACGGCGACAAGTCCTGCCCGCTGCTGGTCGAACATATCCATTGCCGTAACTGTGCGGTGTATTCCGCGGCCGCCACGCGCCTGCTGGACCGTTACTCGTTGCAACAGGAACGTCCCGAGCAGGGCGCGGCGGTCGAGGCTGACAGTGACGTGGTCACCCGTTCGCTGCTGATGTTCCGCGTCGGCGAGGAATGGCTGGGCCTGGCCACCCGTTGCCTGGTGGAAATCGCGCCGTTGCAGCCGATTCACTCCCTGCCACATCAGCGTTCGCGGGCCTTGCTCGGCGTGGCCAATGTGCGCGGTGCCTTGGTGGCCTGCCTGTCGCTGGTGGAGTTGCTCGGGCTGGACGCCTCGATCACGGCCACGCCGGGCGCCCGGGTCATGCCGCGCATGCTGATCGTCGGCGCCCAGGGCGGCCCGGTGGTGCTGCCGGTGGACGAGGTCGACGGTATCCATGCCATCGACCAGCGCCTGCTCGATACCGCCAGCGCCGCCGGGCCCCAGGCCAGCGCGCGGTTTACCCGTGGTGTACTGCCGTTCAGGGGGCGCAGCCTGCGTTGGCTGGATGAAGAGCAATTGCTGTCGGCCGTGACCCGGAGCTTCACATGACCCCCGATCAAATGCGCGACTCGTCGCTGCTGGAGTTGTTCAGCCTGGAGGCCGAGGCCCAGACCCAGGTGCTCAGCGCCGGCCTCCTGGCCCTGGAGCGCAATCCGACCCAGGCCGATCAACTCGAGGCCTGTATGCGTGCCGCCCACTCCCTCAAGGGCGCGGCGCGGATTGTCGGAGTGGATGCCGGGGTCAGCGTCGCCCATGTGATGGAAGATTGCCTGGTCAGCGCCCAGGAAGGTCGGCTGTACCTGCAAGCGGAACATATCGACGCCTTGCTGCACGGCACTGACCTGCTGATGCGCATCGCCACGCCCAGCGCCAAGGTCGGGGTGGAGGAGATCGAGGCCTATGTCCTGCGGTTGCAGGCCCTGCTCGATCCCGCGGCGGCTACTGCCCGGCTGATGCTGACGGCGCCCGTGACGGCTGAGCCGGCGCAAGTCGCGTTCGCGCCGCCTCTGGCCCTTGATCTTGAAATGCCGTCTCCTGAAACCGTGCCGGCGCAAACACCGTCACCGGAGCTGACGCCCCCAGGCCGCCGGGTCGCCGAAGGCGGTGAACGGGTGTTGCGGGTCACCGCCGAACGCTTGAACAGCCTGCTCGACCTGTCGAGCAAATCCCTGGTGGAAACCCAGCGCATCAAGCCTTATCTGGCGAGCATGCAGCGGGCGCGGCGGATACAGAACAAAGGCCTGCGCGCCCTGGACCAACTCGGCGATCACTTGAAGAGCGTCGGCTTGAGCCTCGAGGCCGAGGAGGCGCTGGCTGATGCCCGACGCCTGCTGGCCGAGTCCCAACTGATGCTGACAGCGCAAACCCTGGAGCTGGATGAGTTCGGCTGGCAGGCCAGCCAGCGTGCCCAGGTACTGTATGACACCGCGCTGGCCTGTCGCATGCGGCCCTTTGCCGATGTCCTCAACGGCCAGGTGCGGATGGTCCGTGACCTGGGCCGCAGCCTGGGCAAGCAGGTGCGGTTGGAAATCGAAGGGGAGAAAACCCAGGTCGACCGCGATGTGCTGGAAAAGCTCGAAGCGCCGTTGACCCACTTGCTGCGCAATGCCGTCGACCATGGCATCGAAAGCCCGGAACTGCGGGTGCTGGCCGGCAAGCCGGCGGAAGGCCGGATTCGCCTGCGGGCCTCGCACCAGGCCGGGCTGCTGGTACTGCAATTGAGCGACGATGGCGCCGGCGTGGATCTGGAGCGGGTCCGTCGCAGCGTGATCGAGCGCCAGTTGTCCCCGGTCGAGACCGCTGCGCAACTGAGCGAAGAGGAGTTGCTGAGCTTCCTCTTTCTGCCGGGGTTCAGCTTGCGGGACAAGGTCACCGAAGTGTCCGGGCGCGGGGTCGGCCTCGACGCGGTACAGCACATGGTCCGTCAGTTGCGCGGTGCCGTGGTGCTGGAGCAGGCGGCGGGGCAGGGCAGCCGTTTCCACCTGGAGGTGCCGCTGACCTTGTCGGTGGTACGCAGCCTGGTGGTGGAAGTCGGCGGCGAGGCCTACGCCTTTCCCCTGGCCCACATCGAACGCATGTGCGACCTGGCGCCCGAGGACATTGTGCAACTCGAGGGGCGGCAGCACTTCTGGCATGAAGGCCGGCATGTCGGGTTGGTTGCGGCCAGCCAGCTGTTGCAGCGCCCGGCCAGCGAACACCATGATGGCAACCTCAAGGTCGTGGTGATCCGCGAGCGCGAGGCGGTCTATGGTATCGAGGTGGAGCGTTTTGTCGGCGAGCGCACCCTGGTGGTATTACCGCTGGACCCACGGCTGGGCAAGGTCCAGGATATTTCCGCGGGGGCCTTGCTCGACGACGGTTCGGCGGTGTTGATCGTCGATGTCGAGGACATGCTGCGCTCGGTGGACAAGCTGCTAAACACCGGTCGCCTGGAGCGTATCGACCGGCGCAATCGTCATGCCAGCGAGGCCGTGCGCAAGCGCGTGCTGGTGGTCGACGACTCCCTCACCGTGCGCGAACTGCAACGCAAACTGCTGCTCAACCGGGGTTATGAGGTGGCGGTCGCGGTGGATGGCATGGACGGTTGGAACGCCCTGCGCGCCGAAGACTTCGACCTGCTGATCACCGATATCGACATGCCACGAATGGACGGGATTGAATTGGTCACACTCTTGCGTAAAGACACGCGCTTGCAGTCGCTGCCGGTCATGGTGGTGTCCTACAAGGATCGTGAAGAGGATCGTCGGCGTGGACTGGACGCCGGAGCCGACTATTATCTGGCCAAGGCCAGTTTTCATGATGATGCCTTGCTGGATGCCGTGGTCGAGTTGATCGGGGGCGCCCAGGGATGAGGATTGCTATCGTCAACGACATGCCCATGGCGGTGGAAGCGTTGCGTCGTGCCCTGGCGTTCGAGCCGGCCCACCAAGTGATCTGGGTCGCCGGCAATGGCGCCGAAGCGGTGAAGCATTGCGCCGAGGACACCCCGGACCTGATCCTGATGGACCTGATCATGCCGGTGATGGATGGGGTCGAAGCCACCCGGCGGATCATGGCCGAGTCGCCGTGTGCCATTGTGATTGTCACCGTCGACCGGCAGCAGAACGTCCACCGGGTTTTCGAGGCCATGGGCCACGGCGCTCTGGATGTGGTCGACACCCCGGCCATCGGCGCTGGCAACCCGAAGGAAGCCGCGGCGCCGTTGTTGCGCAAAATCCTCAATATCGGCTGGCTGATCGGCCAGCGTGGCAGCCGGGTGCGCAGCGTGGCCGCGCCGGCTCGGGACGACAGTCCACGGCAGAAACTGGTGGCCATCGGCTCTTCGGCCGGGGGGCCGGCGGCATTGGAAACCTTGTTGAAAGGTTTGCCTGCTCATTTTCCGGCCGCGATTGTCCTGGTCCAGCATGTCGACCAGGTATTTGCCGCCGGCATGGCCGAATGGTTGAGCAGCGCCTGCTGCCTGCCGGTGCGCCTGGCCCGCGATGGTGAAGCGCCGCAGCGCGGTACCGTGCTGCTGGCGGGGACCAACCACCATATCCGCTTGTTGAAAAACGGCACCCTGGCCTACACCGCCGAGCCCGTGAACGAGATCTATCGGCCTTCCATCGATGTGTTTTTCGAGAGTGTCGCCAGTTACTGGAATGGCGATGCGGTGGGCGTTCTGTTGACGGGCATGGGGCGCGACGGTGCCCAGGGATTGAAGCTGATGCGCGAGCGCGGCTACCTGACCATCGCCCAGGACCAACTGAGCAGTGCCGTGTACGGCATGCCCAAGGCAGCGGCGGCTATCGATGCCGCTGTCGAAATTCGCCCACTGAACAAAATCGCACCACGCTTGCTGGAGATATTTCCGACATGAGTCCTATCGTCAGCAATCCTGGTTTGAAAGCAGTACTTCAGGTGACCGCGTATGAATGATTTACAGCTGTATGATTTCAAGACCACCGACGAAAACGCCGCGATGGTGTTGCTGGTTGACGATCAGGCCATGATCGGCGAGGCGGTGCGGCGCGGGCTGGCCACTGAGAGCAATATCGATTTCCATTTCTGTGCCGATCCGCACCAGGCGATTGCCCAGGCGATCCGCATCAAGCCGACGGTGATCCTGCAGGACCTGGTGATGCCCGGGCTCGATGGCCTGAGCCTGGTGCGCGAGTACCGCAATCACCCGGCGACCAAGGACATCCCGATCATCGTGCTCTCGACCAAGGAAGACCCGCTGATCAAGAGCGCGGCGTTTGCCGCCGGGGCCAACGATTACCTGGTCAAGTTGCCGGACAATATCGAGTTGGTGGCGCGTATTCGTTATCACTCGCGCTCCTACATGACCTTGTTGCAGCGTGATGCGGCGTATCGGGCGTTGCGGGTCAGTCAGCAGCAATTGCTCGACACCAACCTGGTGCTGCAGCGCTTGATGAACTCCGATGGTTTGACCGGGTTGTCCAACCGCCGGCACTTCGACGAGTACCTGGAGTTGGAGTGGAGGAGGGCGCAGCGCGAGCAGACGCAGATGTCGCTGCTGATGATCGACGTGGACTATTTCAAAGCCTTCAATGACAGCTTTGGTCATCTGGAGGGCGATGAAGCTCTGCGCAAGGTGGCGCAGACAATCCGCGAGGCCAGCAGCCGGCCTTCGGACCTGCCGGCGCGTTATGGCGGCGAAGAGTTTGCGTTGGTGTTGCCGAACACTTCGCAAGGCGGTGCGCGGCTGGTGGCGGAAAAACTGCGACAGACCGTGGCGGGGTTGAAGATCCCGCACAATATGCCGGGCGAGGGTTCGGTGCTGACGGTCAGCATTGGGGTGTCCATGGTGATACCGCAGCAGGGTAGCAACTGTCGCGATCTGATTTCGGCGGCGGACAAGGGGCTGTATTCGGCGAAGAACAGTGGGCGGAATCAGGTGGGGGTTGGCTAAGGCGGGTAAATCGCCATTGCTGGCATCCGCAGTGGCTCGTATTTCAAGGTGTAAAAGCGGCGACTATTGGGTGAGTGGCTGGACTATAGTTCGGTCGTCACCGATGTATCGGTGATCGATCTTAGCCGGTTGAAATTCCTAACGGAGCGTAAATACCTCTATACCGACCGAACCCGCAGCGCCCCGGTTTCCTGATCGAGTACCACCCGTGTGGGCGCCGGTTCTGGCGCTGCACAATTTGAAGGTTTTATCACCCCGACAATAATATTATTACATTCGAATTTCCTACTTCGAAAGCGCTGGCACAGGCGTTAATACCGTGCTCCAGAGCCCTGCCTCTGCGCAGCTGCCACCACTGAAAATGAATTGCGGCCCAGTGCCGCGTTGAAGATTCTGCGTTGCGGCGGCGATCGCCAGCCAGGGTGATGCTTCGCCCGGATGTCCCAACAATGCATCCAGGTTGTGAAGTCCCTGGTTCGGCTTGAACGGCATCGCTGCGTCAACCAACACGCTGGCTATTGCGACTTCACGTTGTGGATCAATC
>NZ_JALLIX010000089.1 GCF_023242365.1 Pseudomonas sp. MWU13-2100 | reverse complement strand
CATCTTGCGATACGGGCATTTTCTTTAACCGGCCAGCAGATTGCTAGGTTTTCACACAGTCTGTAATGGCGGGTTTTTTTATGTCCGCCGGTGTTGGAAATCCGGTCGGTACATTCGCGCAGATGCGTCAGCCGGTGTCTTCAGGGCCCGGCGGGCGGGCCTTTCAGGGCGGGGAGAGAGGCTTTTTGTGCAAGCAAGCCCCCCAGGCTTTTGTGTTTAACTGTTTAACGAGAAATAACAATGGGTTGGAGCGTCAAACACAATGGATTTGGAAATTGATCGGCAGGCGCTGGTCCCCGTCGTGCAGCAAATCGTCAATGCCGTGATCGAGTGGATTCGCCGTCATCGCGCGGGGCCTGGGACTCGCCTGCCATCCGTTCGACAGTTGGCCAAGGACAACTCACTCAGCCAGGCGAATGTCCTCGAAGCCTGCCAGCGCCTGGTGGCGCAGGGTGTACTGACACCGCGCAACGGTTCGGCCTTTATTGTCTCGGATGCCCACGGGGATGCCCGCGACAACGGCGAGCCGCAGTGGTACGAAGGCTTGGAAGCAGAGTGGGGCGCCTTCAGCGAACATCCCCTGGGCGAGTTGAAGTTGGGCTGCGGCTGGGTGCCCGAAAGCTGGCGCGAGAGCGACGACATCGCCTATGCCATTCGCCAGGTCAGCCGCACACAGATGCACGGGATGTTCAGCTACAGCACGCCCCTGGGCCTGTTGGCATTGCGTCAACAGATCCAGAAGCGCTTGGCGCAAAAAGGCATCCCCTGCGCTCCCGAGCAGATACTGACGACCCACGGTGTCACCCAGGCGCTGGACCTGCTGGTGCGTCAGTTGCTCAAGCCGGGTGACTGCGTGCTGGTGGAAACGCCGGGCTATGCCAACCTGCACAAACTGCTGGCACTGCAGGGGGTCAAGCTGCTGGAGGTGGAGCGCACGCATTCCGGACCGGACATGGAGCAGCTATCCGGGCTGTTGCAGCAATACCGTCCGCGCTGCCTGTTCATCAACAGCCTCTACCACAACCCGACCGGCACCAGCCTGACCCTGGCGGTGGCCACGCAGTTGTTGCAGTTGGCCCAGGCCCATGACTTCCTGATCGTCGAGGACGCGATCTACAGCGACCTGCAGAGCGGTCCCGGCGTGCAGTTGGCAGCGTTGGACAGCGCCCAGCGGGTGATCTACGTCGGTGGTTTTTCGAAAACCCTGAGCAGTTCATTGCGGGTCGGATTCGTCCGTGCCCGCGGCGAACTTATCCAGCGTCTGGCGCAAGTGAAGATGATCACCAGCCTCGGTGCTTCGCGTTTTGCTGAATGTGTGGTGGCCATGCTGCTGGCCAATGGCACCTATCGCAAGCTGGTGCAGCGACTGCGCCAGCGCCTGAATGTGGAGCGGGTCACTACCCTGGACACCTTGGAGAGGGCGGGTTGGGAGGTGTTCGCCGAGCCCGCCGGCGGCATGTTCATCTGGGCCCGCAGCCCGGGCTATCCTTTGGCGCAGGTCCTGGCTCAGGCGCGCAAGCTGGGGGTGCTGCTGGCCCCGGGCAGCGCCTTTATGCCGCAAGGCACAAGCAATGACTGGCTGAGGATAAATGTGGCCTATGCTTCGGATCTGCGCGCGCAGAAGTTCTTCCGTCTGCTGGGTGGCGCCGAATCGACCTCGACCATCCTGAAAGCGACGCGGATGTAGCTTTTGGCCATTATTCCGGCGCCAAAGGCTTGTGCTCCACCCGTCCCGATTGCGAATCTGCATGAATCTTGAATGGGCGTGTGCACCTTCAGCATTCTAATCGGGGATTAAGCGCCATGATTTCTGCCGTGCAAGGACGTTTCGCCAATCTCGGTATGGCCAAGAAATTGGCTATCGGGTTTGCCCTGGTATTGCTGCTGACCGGCCTGGTGGCGGCGATCGGTGTGTGGTCCTTGCAAACCATCAGTTTGCGCTTTGATGGGCTCAAGCAGATGTCCGCGCTCAACAGCCAATTACTGCGGGTGCGTTTGCTGGAGCAGGAATATGCCTTGCGTTCTGACCCCAAGACTGTCGATGCCTTGCATAAGGGCGTCGACGGCCTGTTGGCGCAGGCGCAACTCCTCAAGGCGCAATCGGCGGCCAACGTGCCGGTCATGACCGATGTCGAGCAGGCCCTGGGGGCCTACCGCAAGGCGTTCGATGAATTCGTCGAGCTGACCCAGACCAAGGACCTGGCACTGGAAATGGCCAGTTGGTCGGTTTCCAGCGTGGCCAACAACCTTGACGTACTCCAGGCCGGGTTGTCCGACGATGGCACTTATGCCCTCAAGGACTCCCAGGGCAAGGATGGCAAGGAGCTTATCGAGCAGGCCGACCAGATCAGCCATGTCTCGCAGTTGATGCTACAGGCGATGAACGAGGCTCGGGTGCGCCTGGACCAAAGCCGCAAAGGTGATGACGAGAATCAGAACAAGGGTAAGATCGAGCAGGCTGACCAGGCCTTGGCCCAAGTCGAACAGCTCAAAACCGTGATCAAGGATCCCGGCTATCAGACGGTGCTCACCGAAGTCAGTGGTCACATCGCCAGCTTTAGTGACAAGTTGACGGAATACACCGGCCTGCTGGAGCAGGAGAAGAAGGTTTACCAGCAGTTGCATGAGCGCGCGGCCCAGGTGGTGCAGCGGGTCAACCAGGCCTATGCCGCCGAGGACCTGTCGATGCAGGCCGAACTGAAGAAGAATTCGCTGCTGATCATTGGCTCGTCGGCCCTCGCCTTGCTGGTCGGTCTGGTGGCGGCACTGGTGATTACTCGCCTGATAGTCGCGCCGCTGCGCAGTGTCATCCTGGTAGCCCAGCAGATTGCCGCCGGTGACCTGACCGGTAAGGTGGAGGTCAAGCGCCGCGATGAAATCGGTCAACTGATGCTGGCCATGCAGCAGATGGGCGCGGGCCTGAGCGGTATCGTCAGTGGCCTGCAGGCAGGGATCGAGCAACTGGCGACTTCGGCGCATTCATTATCGACGGTTACCGAACAGACCAATCTGGAAGTCAGCACCCAGAAGGAAGAAACCGAGCAGGTCGCCACCGCGATGAATCAGATGACGGCCACGGTGCACGATGTTGCACGCAATGCCGAAGAGGCTGCCCAGGCGGCGCAGACCGCCGACGACAAGGTCGACAGTGGCCAGCAGGTGGTGCGCCAGAGCATGCAGCGGATCGAGCAACTGGCGGATTCGGCCAGTTCGGCGAGCCTGAGCATCGAAAGCCTCAGCGCGGAAATCCAGAATATCGGCACGGTACTCGGGGTGATCAAGAGCGTGGCCGAGCAGACCAACCTGCTGGCCCTCAACGCGGCCATCGAGGCGGCCCGGGCTGGTGAGCAGGGTCGTGGCTTTGCCGTGGTGGCCGATGAAGTGCGGGCCCTGGCCAAGCGTACCCAACAGTCCACCGAAGAGATCGAGCGTCTGGTCAGCGCCTTGCGCACGGCGGCGCAGGCCTCGGTGCAGCAGATCCAGAGTAGTGGCGAGCTGGTCAAGCTGGCGGTCAGCGATGCGTTGCAGACCGAGAGCGCGCTGGGCAGCATCGCCGCGGCGGTGTCGCTGATCCAGCAGATGAACCAGCAGATTGCCGCGGCGGCCGAAGAGCAGAGTTCGGTGGCCGAAGAGATCAACCGCAGCGTGACCAGCATCCGCGCCAGTGCCGATCAGTCGGCGCTGGCGATGCAGGGCAACGCGGCGTCAAGCATCGAGCTGGCGCAGTTGGGGATGGAGTTGAAGGGGATGGTCGGGCATTTCCGGATCTGATTGTCCCAAGCCTGGGGTGGCGATCCTGTGGGTACGATGCTTGTGTGGGAGCGGAGCTTGCCCGCGAAGAGGCCCTTCAGAGCGCTAAAAGCTTCGCGGGCAAGCACCGCTCCCACAGTCTTGAGTCGTATGCGAACGTTCGACGTTCCGCGGAGATTGTGGGAGCCGGATTTATCCGCGAAGAGGCCCTTCAGGGCGCTAAAAGCTTCGCGGGCAAGCACCGCTCCCACAGTCTTGAGTCGTATGCGAACGTTCGACGTTCCGCGGAGATTGTGGGAGCTGGATTTATCCGCGAAGAGGCCCTTCAGGGCGCTAAAAGCTTCGCGGGCAAGCACCGCTCCCACAGTCTTGAGTCGTATGCGAACGTTCG
>NZ_JALLIX010000088.1 GCF_023242365.1 Pseudomonas sp. MWU13-2100 | reverse complement strand
CAGGCGAAAACACACTGCCTTTTCAGCTACTTCCACGCTTCGATGAACTGAAGCGAACCGCCTGCCAAAACCCTCAAAACCTTTGTAACTCATTGAATCTCAAAGGCTTTTCCGTTTCGACTGCGCCGGAAGTGGTGCGAATTATAGAGCCACAGGATTTCCCGTCAACGCTTATTTTCACTTTTCTGTCATAAGAGCCAGAAACGGTGCAAATAACGAGGGTTGCGGCGGCTTTGAGGGCCTCTTCGCGGCGGTGCGGCGAAGAGGCCCGCATAGACGAAGCCTATACGGACCTTGTTCCCCCACCGATGCTTACAGGCTCGGGAAGGCGAACTGCGACGCCTCATGGCTGGCACGTTGCGGCCAACGCTGGGTGATCGCCTTGCGCCGGGTGTAGAAACGCACACCATCCGGACCGTAGGCATGCAGATCACCAAACAACGAACGCTTCCAACCACCAAAGCTGTGATAAGCCACCGGCACCGGCAACGGCACATTGACCCCGACCATGCCCACTTCGATCTCGTCGCAGAACAGACGCGCCGCTTCACCGTCACGGGTAAAAATGCAGGTGCCGTTACCGTATTCGTGATCGTTGATCAGCTGCATGGCCGCTTCCAGGCTGTTGACCCGGACGATGCACAGCACCGGCCCGAAGATCTCTTCCTTATAGATGCGCATCTCAGGCGTCACGCGATCGAACAGACAACCACCGAGGAAGAAGCCCTCCTCATGATCCTTGACGCTCAAGCCACGACCGTCGACCACCAACTGCGCGCCCGACGCCACGCCATCGGCAATATAGCCACTGACCTTGTCGCGATGCTGACCAGTAACCAACGGCCCCATATCCAGCCCGCACGAAGTACCCGCACCAATCTTCAGCGCCTTGATCTGTGGCACCAGCTTGGCCACCAGCGCGTCCGCCACCTGGTCGCCGACGCAGACAGCCACGGAGATCGCCATGCAACGCTCACCGCAGGAACCATAGGCCGCGCCCATCAAGGCACTGACCGCATTGTCCAGGTCGGCATCCGGCATCAGCACCGCATGGTTCTTCGCCCCGCCCAAAGCCTGGACACGCTTGCCGCGCTTGGTGCCTTCGGCATAGATGTACTCGGCAATCGGAGTCGAGCCGACAAAGCTCAGGGCCTTGACCTCAGGCGCCTCGATCAGCGCATCCACCGCGGCCTTGTCACCATGCACCACGTTCAGCACGCCCTTGGGCAAACCAGCTTCCAGCAGCAGCTGGGCGATCAGCAGGGTCGAACTCGGATCGCGCTCGGACGGCTTGAGGATGAAGCAGTTGCCGCAAACGATCGCCAGCGGGTACATCCACAATGGCACCATCGCCGGGAAGTTGAATGGCGTGATACCCGCCACCACGCCCAGCGGCTGGAAATCGGACCAGGCATCGATGTTCGGACCGACGTTACGACTGTATTCACCCTTCAGCACTTCCGGCGCGGCGCAGGCGTACTCGACGTTCTCGATACCGCGCTTCAACTCACCGGCGGCGTCTTCCAGGGTCTTGCCGTGCTCTTCGCTGATCAGTTGGGCGATACGCGCCTCGTTCTGCTCCAGCAGTTGCTTGAAACGGAACATCACCTGGGCACGTTTGGCCGGCGGGGTATTGCGCCAGGCCGGAAAGGCCGCCTTGGCCGAATCGATGGCCTGCTGGATGGTCTCGCGATCCGCCAGCGGCACCTGGTGGATAACCTGGCCGGTGGACGGGTTGTACACGGCGGCCGTACGACCGGAATCGCTGACCAGTTGGCCGTCGATCAAATGTTGAATTGCGCTCATTGCGGGGCTCCAGAACATGGACGTACAGAAGCGAGTCACCTCGCTCCTGTCAGGGAATAGCGTTGGCCTTCTATATAGAAGGATCAGTCGAGCTTGTTCAGCACTTCGCCGACCGCATCGAACAGGCGATCCAGGTCCTTCGGCTGGCTGTTGAAGGTTGGCCCGAACTGCAGGGTGTCGCCGCCGAAGCGCACGTAGAAACCGGCTTTCCACAAGGCCATGCCGGCTTCGAACGGACGCACGATGGCATCGCCGTCACGGGCCGCGATCTGGATCGCGCCGGCCAGGCCATAGTTGCGGATGTCGATAACGTTCTTGCTGCCCTTCAGGCCGTGCAAGGCATTTTCAAAGTGTGGGGCGACTTCGGCGACGCTCTGCACCAGGTTTTCCTTTTGCAGCAGGTCGAGCGCCGCCAGGCCTGCGGCGCACGCCACCGGGTGTGCCGAGTAGGTGTAGCCGTGGGGAAATTCCACCGCGTACTCGGGCGTCGGCTGATTCATGAAGGTCTGGTAGATCTCGCTGCTGGCAATCACCGCCCCCATCGGGATGGCACCGTTGGTGACTTGCTTGGCAATGCACATCAGGTCCGGGGTCACACCGAAGCTGTCGGCGCCGAACATCGCGCCGGTACGCCCGAAGCCGGTGATCACTTCGTCGAACACCAACAGGATATTGTGCTGGTCGCAGATTTCCCGCAGGCGCTTGAGGTAACCCTGTGGCGGTACCAGGACACCGGCGGAGCCGGCCATGGGCTCGACGAACACCGCGGCAATATTGGACGCATCATGCAGTTCGATCAGCTTGAGCAGCTCATCGGCCAGGGCAATACCACCCTGCTCCGGCATGCCACGGGAGAACGCATTGCTCGCCAGCAGGGTATGGGGCAGATGGTCGACGTCCATCATCGCCTGGCCGAACAGCTTGCGGTTGCCATTGACGCCACCGAGGCTGGTCCCGGCGATGTTCACCCCGTGATAACCACGGGCCCGACCGATCATCTTGGTCTTGGTCGCCTGGCCTTTCAGGCGCCAGTAGGCACGCACCATCTTCACCGCGGTATCGGCGCACTCGGAGCCGGAGTCGGTGAAGAACACATGGTTCAGGTTGCCCGGGGTCAGCGCGGTGATTTTCTCAGCCAGCTGGAACGACAGCGGGTGACCGTATTGAAAGCCCGGCGAGTAATCGAGGGTGCCCAATTGCTTGGCCACCGCTTCCTGGATTTCCTTGCGGGTGTGCCCGGCGCCGCAGGTCCACAAGCCGGACAGCGAGTCATACACCCGGCGGCCTTTGTCATCGATCAACCAACTGCCTTCGGCGGCGACGATCAGCCGCGGGTCGCGCTGGAAGTTGCGGTTGGCGGTGTAGGGCATCCAGTGGGCATCGAGTTTGAGCTGACTGGCCAGGGAACCAGGGACGTGTTCGGGCATGTTCATCGGCGAAACCTCGCAGGGCAATAAGCGGCGCAGGAGTTGAAAGCGTTCTTGCAGCTAAATTGCCATGGCGATAAAGTCTATAAAATCCAACTTTTCTAATGTTCAGTTAGTAGAAGACTAAACCATATGACCAAGCCATGAGCAGCCGCCGCCCCGATCCCCTGGCGCAAGTCAGCGACTTTGATATCCGTCTGCTGCGTATCTTTCGCAGCGTAGTGGAGTGCGGCGGCTTTTCCGCGGCGCAAAGCGTGCTCGGCATCGGTCGTTCGGCCATCAGCCAGCAAATGAGTGATCTGGAACAACGCCTCGGACTGCGTTTGTGCCAGCGCGGCCGGGCCGGTTTCTCGCTGACCGAGGAAGGTCGCGAGGTGTATCACTCGGCATTGCAACTGTTGGGCGCCCTGGAAAGCTTTCGCACCGAGGTCAACGGCCTGCACCAGCACCTGCGTGGCGAACTGACCATCGGCCTGACCGACAACCTGGTCACCCTGCCCCATATGCGCATCACCCATGCGCTGGCCCAGTTGAAGGAGCGCGGGCCGGATGTGCAGATCCAGATCCGCATGATCGCTCCCAACGAAGTGGAACAAGGCGTGCTCGACGGTCGCCTGCATGTCGGCGTGGTGCCCCAGGCCAGTGCCTTGTCGGGCCTGGAGTACCAACCGCTGTACAGCGAACGCTCGCTGCTCTACTGCGCGGTGGGTCATCCACTGTTCTATGTCGACGACAAGCAACTGGACGATGAACGCCTCAACGCCCAGGACGCCATCGCCCCGACCTTCCGCTTGCCGGCCGAGATCCAGGCGCATTACCAGGCGCTCAATTGCACCGCGAGTGCTTCGGATCGCGAAGGCATGGCGTTCCTGATCCTGACCGGGCGCTATATCGGCTACCTGCCCGATCACTATGCCAATCTCTGGGTCCAGCAGGGCCGGTTGCGCGCCCTCAAGGCCGACAGTCGTTTCTATGACCTGAGCCTGGCCTCGGTGACACGCAAGGGCCGACGGCCGCACCTGGTGCTGGAAAGTTTCCTGGAGAGCCTGGCGGCGACCCGCTGAAGATAATCACGCCCCCTGTCCCGCAAGAACAATACACGGTTCAAGGACCTCTTCGCGGCGGTGCGGCGATCCGACAAGCCCTGCTCCT
>NZ_JALLIX010000087.1 GCF_023242365.1 Pseudomonas sp. MWU13-2100 | reverse complement strand
AGAGCGCCTGCCGGCCACTGAAAAGACTTGGCTGAAACTGGCCAAGGGCACCGCCGTAGTGCCCCACCAAGACCGTTTCAGTGCCACCCGACGACCCTCCTTGAGTGAAACCGACCCATTCAGCGCTGCTGATCTGTTGCTACCCAAAAAATTGCTCGATGACCTGCCGGCCGAGAGGAAAATCGTCGTACCCGCAACGAGCGGGGGCAAGGCTTATAACTGGTATCGCCTCGACGGCTTGCTCAACGATGCTGACCACCACCTGCTCGACGGTTGGGTGCGTGAAGAAGTCGGCATCACTCCCTGGATTAGTTCCTGGTCGTGGGAAGGTTACGAGGTTGTCTTCAACTACGACTCTCCGCGGCAAACCCTGGCTTCTTTTTTTCGTAGCATCAAGCGCTTCAGCGAAACTCAGCTGGAACGCTTCGGCCCCCTAGCCGACACCGGCGACAATGGGCCGATAAAGACTCGACTGTACGAGATCATCGACCGCAACCGCGATGACAGGATGACCGCGGAGGAGGTGCAAGCCGCGATCCGTGTACCAGCCCATGCGCAGTCGCTGTCACAGTTGATCATCCGCCATGAAAGCGAGTGGTACTACAGATCGCCCACGTGGGATGGGTTGGATGAATTGTTGGGCCATAGTGGTTCGACCCCGAATTTGAATTGGTTGGCGGAGAAAGAACGGTTCAAGCAAATGAGCTGGTGGAACAAGGTGGCGGAGCAGCTTGGGCTGCCGGAGCGCGGGAGGGTGTGTTACTTGCATCCGTTGGGGATGGTGGGGCACTTCATGCGTCACCGGGAAAATGAATGCGGGTGCAAATTTGGAAAAATATTTGTATGTACTCGCTACGTAGGTGAACAGACTCATTACGGTCCGCTTTTCAAGGGTGGCGTCCCACTCGAAAAATATCCGTACTGGGAAGAGTCGATCGCCAATGGAGTAATTGCAGCAGAAGATAAAAAGATATTTATTGCGATGTCGGCAAATGAGGGCAATCTTGATTCAATACACTCATATGATAGCGAGATGTTAACTGCTGGCGCAATGCAGAAAACTATTGATCCAACCGGTGGAGGGGAATTTCCAAAACAAGTATTTGACTTCAGGGCTCGGCATCCAGTTCTCTATGAAGAGTTATTTCTTGCATGTGGATGGTCTGTGGAGGGAACTAGGGGAAATGCGAAAATGTACTATTCTCATCCGATTCTTACAAATAATGAAAAATGCACTGGGCAGGATTTAAAATTAATTATTCGAGCGGGGTGCTCCGTTGCTGCGTACGGCGACAAGGTAGAGTCAAAACCGTTGGCAGCTATATTGGTTGCAATAAGTACACGTGAGTTTTATGAGCAGCAGGTTTTCGACTTTTCTAGGCGCATGAAGGAAAGTGTTTTAGAGATATTTTTGTCGGGATATAATTTAAAAGTGAAAGATGTGTTTCGGTCGACGCTAGGAAAGGCGGTTATTTTGGATCATCACGTGAATAGGCCTGGTAACGTTGCAAAGGATATTAAAAATTCATTAGATCGTTTTTTTAGTTTTAATCCGGGAGTTTCACGAGATATTTTATCATGGGGGGAGAATCATAGCGATTACGAGATGGTGATATTGGATGATTATGGTGTTAATCGCCGAATGGCAACGGCGGGTGGCGTAAGCGTTGCGCCTGCAAGATATGCGCACTTAAAGTCCTTGCTGTGAGGGTGGATAATTGAAAAATATTTCAAATACGGTTGTTGTTTTTTTGTTGGTTGCTTTTATTTCTACAGGCGTGGTTGCGTCGGAAGTCGGTGAAGCATTGATTTTGGAGTCGGAGGGAGGGAGTGTTATATATAAAAATAAAAAAAACGATGAGTGGGGGGCGATGCTTTTTATTTTAAATGATAGAGAGGTTTTCTCTCTGTTCTCAACAGGAAGTGTAGAGTCTGTGGTTTTCGAGGAAAGTGATAAGAGTGATTTTTCAAGTGGTGGGAAATATTTGAAATTAAATAAAATTGTGCGTGGATCTGTCTCGACAGCGGAGGGTAAAAGTGAACGGGCGGAAAGATACTATTGTTCGTTTGTTGAAATGCGTTCAGGTTGTATCGTCAAGGAGGGGACCGGTGAGTTTTGCGGGGGGCATTGGGGGGAGGACGATGGCGAATGGATGGCTGAGGGGGAATTAACTACTATTGATGTAAGAAAAAGTGGTTCAAGAGCGGCGCTTGAGATAGACACCTACTTTAAAAACTTCTCAAACAGGGAAAATTATCAAAGGTGCCTGTCTCAATGGCGAGGTGCGGCTCAAAGAGTGCCAACAGTACAATAAGGATTTAAGGGGAGTGATGTGGGTGGCCGAGGTTTCGCTGGTTAGTGCTCATAAGTGGGGTCTTGCCCTGTAGTGATCAGGCACTCCGCTACCCGATTGAGTCGCATCATTGGATCAGCCCAAGCATATCGGATTTATTATTGTTCTAAGGAAGGTGTGGCGTGCGTGGAATTGCTTTTATAAATAACAAGAATTTAGACGGTAGAGTAGTAATCATTGCCTTGTTTGGGCGTCTCTGTGCTTATAGAGACTTCTTGATTTCGTGGATGTTGGAGGCGGAGGCGAACTGATGACGGTCAGATTGGACAAGGTTCCGGCTCCGGCTCCGAGCCCGAAACTACCAAGTATTTGGATTTGGTTATTGTTGTGTCTATTGTGCTTGGTGTTGGGGCTCGGGTTGACGCTGTGGTGGGACAATGAATCGTTGGGACAACAGTCAGACCGATTCTGGTTGACCGCTGTGGGACTGCCGTTTCTGGCCTGGTGCCTACTGGGTTGTCTACGGGCAATGATCTATCTCTGCGAGGTGGCCAGAGCCGAGGGCTGGGATCAGGCACGCGAGGAGGACCTGAGCCAAAAAATACGCCGGGGCCGACGTTCGCAACAGGTACTGGCCGTCAGTCTGCATACCGCGCTACGTGAACCGCAAGCGCAGGACGGGCAGGCACAATTGTCGGCCTTGCTCAGTGGTAAATCCGCCTTGCGGGTTCAACCTTCCTGGGAGGAAAGCTTGGTACGCCACAGTTACTTGTCGCGAGAGGGTGTTGATTCGCCCGAGCAGTTGCTACTGCGAGCGCTCAAGATGGTACTGACGGAGCTTGCGACGACTTTGGCTGAGCTCCCGGCGGACAGGCCATTGACTCTGTTTCTGCAGGCCAATAGCCCAGTATCAGAAATGGATATGCATGATATCTGGCAACAGGCCTGGCGCGCGTCGGGTATCAAGCAAAAAGTCACGCGTTTGGATGACAGTGGTCTGGCAGCTGTGGATCGTTGGTTGGATCATCGTATCCACGATCAGGCATTGTTCTTGGTGGTGGCTCTTCAGGTGGGGCCCTCACTGTCGGAGGAAGCAACTGAATCAGTGGTCGGACTGTTATTCGGCAATCGATTAACACAAAACACGCTTGCTCCCTTGGCGTACCTGCACCGCCCTGAACAGGAACGTGAGGCCACGACCGAGGATTTGGACTATGCCGTGCGCCAGGCTCTGGATTGGGCCTCGCTGGGTGCCGAAGCCGTTCGGCATGTCTGGCTGTCAGGTATCTGTCCGGAACGAAGGGCCGCAGTCGCGACCGTTTTGAGCCAGACATCAATACCGGTGAAAACGGGCCACGGACTGCATGACATTCAGGCCTCACTGGGACTGCCGGGTATTTTGGCACCGTGGCTGGCGATTGCCTCTGCGGTGGATGCAATCCGCCGTAGTGGGCAGACGCATCTTGTTCTCAGTGGAGAAGACATTGCCGATACGAGAGTGTGGTGCACGGTACTTGTGCCTACATCATCGTCTTCGACATAGGGGGGTATCTGAATGGAGCATCGTCGTTTTATAGGATGGACTGCTCTGGGCGGGTTGATTGCACTGGCTGGGGGGGGGCTTGTGTGCATTGCTCTGGTGGCAACCCCGACTGCTGGGTATCCAGCCAAGCAGTGATGAGCAGGTGACCGGACTCTTGATCGTTGCAGGAACAGTGTGCAGTTTGCTGCTGTTGGCGGGCAGCTACTTCTTTCTGTGGGGGCGGTCAGGAAAATCGGCCTACCAGCAGAAAAGTAGTGACGATGTTGTTACGCCAATGGCCTCCAGCACGGTCGGGCTCCCGAACAACATCCCGTCCCTGATGGAGACGTTGAAGATCCACCTGCACGAGCAGTACGGCCCCCTCTGGCGCTACAAGGTCCGTCTGCTGCTGGTGGTCGGCGAACCCGAGCAGATCGCCGCCATGACCCCCGGCCTGGCCAAACAGCAGTGCGAGGCTCAGCCAGTCGGCTGTTTACTGGGCACGCCCTTCACCGAAGTGGCGCTGGAAACAGCCTTGGGCCGTTTGTTGGCGCCCTTGCGCCACGCCGGGATCGCCCAGATGCAGACCACG
>NZ_JALLIX010000086.1 GCF_023242365.1 Pseudomonas sp. MWU13-2100 | reverse complement strand
TCGGACCGGAGGCCTGTATACGCCCGAAAACCTGTGGGAGCGGAGCTTGCCCGCGAAGCTTTTAGCGGCCTTGAGGGCCCCTTCGCGGCGGTCCGGTGGCCGGTTTACTTCGTGGCCAGGAAGGCCCCGGCAGCCTGCTGGTCGGCAGGATTGGCCTTGTTGTCCGCGGTCTTCGCGTTGAACTCCAGCTTCATGCGCTCGGCAATCTGGTCTTCGATGCCTTTCTGTTTTTCCGGTGACATGCTTTTCAGGTCGGCCTCGGTCAGGCCCTGTTCCTTGAGGATCTGATCGCGGATGCGCTGGGCCACCGGCTTGCTCATGTAGTCCTTGAATTCCTTCATCGCGTCGCTGTCGTTGCTCGCGGTGGCGGAGGGGGCCGTGCGGGTCGTCGGCGCCGTGGCGGTCAGGGTCGCCGGGAGCGCGACAGTCGGCACCGCGGCCTGCAAATGCACCCGGGTCTTGGCAAAGGCCGCATTGACGTTGTCGGCGATCTTGTCGGCAGCGTTCTGCGTGCCGGGCGCGGTGCTGGCAGTAGCCGCGGCCTGGGCATTCTGGATAAAGCCGCTGGACAGCGCGCTGGCGGCGGCGGTGGTCGGATCCAGGTCCGTGCGATGGCTGGGCTGGATCACTGGGTTGTTACGGGCATTGACCAACATGGGATAAACACCTGGAGGCGGGGACAGGGTCAGTCCCAGCAATTTGTATGCCTGTTGGTACAAGCCCGGACTTATCAAGGGTTGGCGGATACATACCAGGCCAAAACGCGGCGGCGGGAGGAGGTACCTTGCCGCTTCGATTGCCGTTGCCGGCAGCCCGGTTCCGGCTTCAGCGGATCGGCAGGTCGAACTCGCGGAACGCGTCGTCCACTGGTTGATAACCCAGTACCCGGACGGTCTCGCTCAGGTCCAGGCGTTTGAAGCGGTTGTTGGAAATGCCGTGAGCCACCAAATGTTGCACGCCTTCGACCTCGATCGCCTTTTGCAACAACTGTACGGCGTCGCGCGGGCTGAGCCAGGCACTCAGGTCGCGGGCGTTGCGCAGGTCATGGTCGTCGGGAAACTCGAAGGCGCCGATGCGCAGGACAATGGTCGATAAACCGTGTCGTGCCGAATAGAAGGCACACAGCGCTTCGCCGTAGCATTTGCTCACCCCGTACAGATTGGCCGGCATCACCGGCATGCCCGGGGTGACCTGCCGGTCCACCGGGTAGCCCTCGATGGCCTGGGCGCTGCTGGCGAATACCACGCGCTTGCACCGGGCGTTCGCGGCGGCCTCCAGCAGGTAGGTGGTGGCCAGGATATTGTTCGGCAGCAGTTCCTCGAAGGAGGAGTCGGCAAAAGGAATACCCGCCAGGTGCACCACCACGTCGATGCCATCGACCAGGGCCGCGAGTTCTTCCTTGTCGGCCATGTCCAGGCGGACGAAGCGGTGATCGCCGATGGCGAAATCCGGTTGGTGACGGTCGGCGAGGACAAAATGGTAATGGTGTTGCGTGGCCTGAAAAAACGTCTTGCCGATACGACCGCAGGCACCGGTCAGCAATACCTTGAGTGTGCTCATTCAGACTTCCATGTGGATATTTTTACTTTTGAATGAATGTTTTGTGACGCTATCAAGATAGACCATGGCCGCCAGTCTGGCTGACCGATAAATCTCTAGCCCGACGTTCGCATGGCGTTCTAGGATAGTGGCCTGTTGCTTTCATCCAATGCTTGGAGGTCCCTGCTAGATGCACAAGGCATTGCGTAAATTCGGCTGTGTAGCCGGGTTGTTGACGCCCTTTTGGTTGCTGGTCGGGTTGGCCCTGGCCGGGGCCCTGTATCCAGGCTACAGCCATCTCAATCAAGCCATGAGTGAACTGGGGGCGCTGGGCGCGCCGACCCATGTGTTGTCGCCATTGATCAACAACCTGCCGTTGGGGCTGTTGTTCTTCGCCTTTGGCGTGACGGTCTTCGCCTGTTTCGAGGGGCGTGGCCTAGCGCAGATCAGCGGGGTGCTGATTGCGCTGCACGGCATCGCCAGCCTGTTCACCGGCTATTTTTCCTGTGACGCCGGCTGTGGGCTGCAGCACCCTTCCTTCAGCCAGACCGTGCATAACAGCGCGGGGCTGGTGATGTTTCTGACCCTGGTGATCGCCAACGCCCTATGGGTGTATCTCGCCGTGCGCCTGCTGGGCTCGAAAGCCTTCGCCTGGTTTTCCCTGGCGTGCACCCTGGTGGCTGTGGCGGCCCTGCCGTTGATGGGGCTGGCGGTGGCGGCGGGCGAGGGCTTCGGTCTGTACCAGCGCCTGAACTATGGCGCTTCGGTGGTCTGGATTGGGGTGTTTGCGGCGCTGCTGCTGGTCAGGGAAAAACGTTGCGCCGATCGGGGTTGATACTGAACAACCCCCTGTGAACAGGGGGATGTTGGAAAACCGGGGGGGCTTCGGTCCTGCCGGGACCTATACCCCCGGTTTTCCAACCTGCGTACAGCTGCCACCCATTCGCTTGGAAACGAACGTGGCAGCTATTTCCTGGGTATAGGAGTTAGCGCATGGACGGTTTCACTCAAACACGGCTTTACCTTCAGACAGTCAGCACCCAGGTCCGCGCCGGAGGTGCCCAATGACCCTCCCACCAACAAGCAAAACCCTGGGCGTCATCACCTTTTCCCAGTGCGGCTCTCAAGGTCGTGAACTATTCCGCGTAAACCCCGGCGTTCCCATTTTGGAAGCCATCGAGCACGCGTCCCTTCTACTTTATTGCGCCAAAGCCCTCTCCCTCGATGCTGCGTTGGAAAGCGATGGCGAACGCTATACCTGGGCATCGCATTATCTGGGTGAGATGGGGAAGGCGGTGATCGATGACTTGACGCAAGGGATGTTGCACGGGGCGACGGTGTAGTCGGGTAGTTTTCGGTTGATGCCGATTTTTGCGGTGGGTGCTGGCAGGCTCACCGCGTTATTGCTCATCGAGTTTGCTTGCATGCAAGACCTGGCCCGGTGTCCCTACACCTGTAGCGCCATTCGGTAATGGTAAGTGAGATTACTTAAGCCAACCAACGATTTTTCCGAATCCTCCCAGTAGAAAAAGCAAACTAACAACCACTATAAAACTCAGATGTAATATTACTAGTTTGCGTTTAAGCGATGCTGGGAAGTTTCTTATATCCTCAGGGTTTACGCTGCCGCGCTTAAGATAGAAACCGGAAAAGGTGACGAATCCGGAGATACCACCGACCAGCAACAGATTGCCCCAGGGACCACCCTGTCTAAGTGCAGCGAGCGCCATGACACCCGAAGAGTTTTTCAGGTGGTCCAGTATTAGATCCATTTTGGTGTAAGCGATGTACAGAGCCGCTCCAATACAAACAAACGCTCCGAATAAAATACCTCCCCCAGCAAAAAGGACAAACACTTCGCGAGGTGTGAAAGCACTCATCGAGTTTGCTCATAAATAATCTCACCGATGCCCTCGCCAAAGGCCCCCCCCAAGGCGCCGCCGGCAAATGAACCCGCTCCGACCACGACAACACCGCACACCACAGTGCCTATACCACCGGTCGGTACACCGAGTCCGATACAAAGGGCACCAACGGCAGAGCTTGTCAAAACCGCACCTGTCGCCGCCCCCCCAAGACCCCTCCAGCAAAACTATCCGTCTCGGTGAATTTAATTTTCTCGCACGCCTCGGTATTCCCCGCCGCGCAGACATCCTGAACCTTGAAATACGAGGCTCCGCCGCCAAGGGCCGTACCGATCCAGCCGCCGTATTTAATGACTTTAGCCGCCTTGGACACGCCTTCGATATGGGTGGCATACCCCGGGATTTGCCCGGCGGCGCCGGCCTGGGTCCAGCGATGAACCAAGCTGCGACTGGAAATGCCCAGGGCACTTTTCAAGTTCGGGTGATCCGGAAAACCGATGCCCTTTCGCGTCATGGCCGTCAGGTGGGTGTCGAGCTTTGCCAGCAGGTGTTTACGTTCAGCAAAGAACTCTGGCGAGCGCAAATGCCCATTTGCCTGAAACGTGCGTTGGTGCAAGGCTTCAATATCACGCAGAACGGTTTTAACGTCCTCCAGGTTCTTGGCGAACATGGCTTCGCCGATACCGATAGCGGCTGAACCCTGGGCAAGAAATGTTTCGATTTCGTCACGGTGACGCAGCATGAAATCGGCTTCCTGCGCACTCAGGGACTTGAGCGCGTCATTCACCTTGGCCGCCGTTTCCATCAGCAGCGTTTCTTCGCGAGTGCACTGCCAGTTGTTCGGGTCACTGAGGACGATCATCGAGCCGGCTTTGACATCGCCCAGGTTCGGGTTTAACGCCAGAAACTTTCTGAGGACCGTCGGATCGCGCGAAGGGAACAGCGTGGACTCCAGCTGTTCGCGGGTCGTGCTCCTGGGTACGACGTAAAAACCGGGTTCTTGCGGTTGAGGTTTTGCAAGAGGTTCGGTATCCGACAGCGGCGCCCGTGTGTTTTCCGGAGCGCGATCTTTCGCGGATCCCA
>NZ_JALLIX010000085.1 GCF_023242365.1 Pseudomonas sp. MWU13-2100 | reverse complement strand
GTCGAGAGTTTGCGTGCGCTGAATCTCTATCGTGTGGGAGCGGAGCTTGCCCGCGAAGCTTTTAGCAGCCTTGCGGGCCTCTTCGCGGCGGTCCGGCGTCCCGGTAAATCCTGCTCCCGCACGGACCCTGTGGCACCAGGCTCTGCAACTGAGCGGCCTCAGGGTTGGTGCCCGATAAACTGCGCCCGATAAGCCGACGGGGAAATCCGCAGCGAGGCGTGAAAGTGCTGGCGCAACGACAGGGCAGTGCCGAACCCCGCCTCCAGGGCAATGGCTTCGATACTCTGGGCGCTGCTTTCCAGCAGGCGCTGGGCATGGCTCAAACGTTGCCCCAGCAGCCACTGGCCAACGGTGGTCCCGGTCAGTTGCTTGAAGTGTCGGGTCAATGAGCGGCGACTCATCGCCGCCCGGTCCGCCAGTTCATCCAGGGAGTGGCTCCGGGCGAAGTTTCGCCCGAGCCATTGCAGCAGTTGCCCCATGCGATCCTGCTCGCCGGCCATGGGCAGCGGCCGCTCGATATACTGTGCCTGGCCACCCGAACGATGGGGGGCGACCACCAGGCGCCGGGCCACTTTGTACGTCACCTCGGCCCCGCACAGTTGCTGCATCAGGTACAGGCAGCAATCCAGGCCGGCGGCGGTGCCGGCCGAGGTCAGCAAATGGCCGGACTCGGCATACAGCACGTCGGCATCCAGCAGCACCCCGGGGTATTTGCGGGCGAAGGTCGCGGCCCAATTCCAATGGGTGGTGGCCTTGCGTCCGTCGAGCAACCCGGCTTCGGCAAGGACAAAGGCCCCCAGGCACAGGCCGACGATTCGCGTGCCTTTGCGGTGTGCCTGGCGCAAGGCCTCCAGCAACGGTTCGGGCGGCCGCTCCTCGGTGTCGCGCCAGGACGGCATGATGATCACGTCGGCCTGGCTCAGTACCTCAAGCCCATGATGAACCTGGATATCGAATCCCGCCGAGGTCCTCAGTGGGCCTGGCTCGAAGCCGCAAACCTTGAGGGAAAAGCGCGGCATCTCGATGCCTTCGCGCAGCTCATCGAACACCAGCGTGGGCACGGATAAATGAAAAGGGCTGATGTCGTTGAAGGCGATTACGGCAATGTCGATCGGGGTCATCGGCTATGGGCTCGGGGCAGCGATTTGGCCTGATCTTATCGAATATTGTCTTTCGGGCCACTTATTAATCTGTGGGTCACGCGTAATCATGAGTCCTCGAAAATACTCACCCAGGACGCCCGCCCATGCCCCGTTCTTCCATCCCGGCATCCAAGCCACAGGCGCGGCAACGCCCATGACGATTATTCGCAGTCGCGACTTCACCGGCAGCCGCCCCTGGGCGGCGCTGGATATCGCCAGCATGAACGGCATCAGCACCCGCCTGCACTGGACCGACCAACCCTATGTCTGGCACGTCAACGACGGGCAGGAGGTGTTTGTGGTGCTGGATGGCAGTGTCCGCATGCGTTATCGCAAGGACGGAATCGAGCAGGCCGTGGTACTGGAAGCCGGCGATATCTTTTACGCCGAAATCGGCTGTGAGCACCTGGCCGAACCTTTGGGCACGGCGCGGGTATTGGTGATCGAGGCCGAGGGCAGTCTTTGATCGCTTATCTATAAAATAGATAACTGTTAGAGAAATTACCCGTTATATGGATATTCTATCCGGTTCTATGATGGCTGCAACCTCACTTGAGGACAGGAGTCAGTCATGCAAACGTGCCCCAATAGCGTCAACTTCGGAATCCGGCCATTAGGCCACCTGCAGCACCCCCGCGAAGTCATTCGCCAGTTCACCCCCAACTGGTTCGCCGCCACCATGGGCACCGGTGTCCTGGCGCTGGCCCTGGCGCAGTTGCCGATCGAAGTCCCGGGCCAGCGAGTCTTCGCCGAAGGCCTGTGGTTGTTCAATATCCTGCTGTTCGCGGTGTTCAGCCTGCTCTACGGCGCGCGTTGGGTGCTGTTCTTCCATGAGGCGCGGCGGATTTTCGGGCACTCCACGGTCTCGATGTTCTTCGGTACCATTCCCATGGGGCTGGCGACCATCATCAACGGTTTCCTGGTATTCGGCGTACCGCATTGGGGGGCCAGCGCGGTGCAGGTCGCTGAAGTGCTGTGGTGGATCGACGTGGCGATGTCCCTGGCCTGCGGCGTGCTGATTCCCTACCTGATGTTCACCCGCCAGGAGCACAGCATCGACCAGATGACCGCGGTCTGGCTGTTGCCGGTGGTGGCCGCGGAAGTGGCGGCGGCCAGCGGTGGCCTGCTGGCGCCGCACCTGCTCGATACGCACATGCAGTTCAACGTGTTGATCACCAGCTATGTGCTCTGGGCGTTTTCGGTGCCGGTGGCGTTCAGCATCCTGGTGATCCTGCTGTTGCGCATGGCCTTGCACAAGCTGCCCCATGAAAACATGGCGGCCTCGAGTTGGCTGGCGCTGGGCCCGATCGGGACTGGAGCCCTGGGCATGCTGTTGCTGGGCGCGGACTCGCCGGCGATTTTCGCCACCAACGGTTTCGCCGGCATCGGTGACATCGCCAGCGGGATGGGCCTGATCGCCGGGATCATTCTCTGGGGCTTGGGTCTGTGGTGGATGCTGATGGCGGTGCTGATCACCCTGCGTTACCTGCGCCGCGGCATCCCGTTCAACCTCGGTTGGTGGGGCTTCACCTTCCCGTTGGGGGTCTACGCCCTGGCGACCTTGAAGTTGGGCAGCACCTTGCACCTGGGTTTTTTCAGCGGCTTTGGTCTGGTGCTGGTGGTGTTGCTGGCGCTGCTCTGGCTGATTGTCGGCTCGCGGACCCTGCGCGGGGCCTATAAAGGTGAGCTTTTTGTTTCACCTTGCCTGGCAGGAATAGCGAAATAGTTGCCTGATATTAGGTAAGGTTGTGGCCCGGGGGTGGTGATCCGCCTTCCAACAAGAAAGCCGCTCTCGGCGCCACTCAGGTACAGGGAAGATGAGTCACCCCTCACAGTTCAGTCTGCTGCGTACGCGGCGTTTCCTGCCGTTCTTCGTCACGCAGTCCCTCGGTGCTTTCAACGACAATCTGTTCAAGCAATCGTTGATCCTCGCCATCCTCTACAAGCTCGCTCTCACGGGTGATCGCGGCATCTGGGTCAACCTCTGTGCCTTGCTGTTCATCCTGCCGTTCTTCCTGTTCTCGGCCCTGGCCGGCCAGTTCGGCGAAAAATTCGCCAAGGACGCGCTGATTCGGCTGATCAAACTGGGGGAAATCGTCATCATGGCGGTCGGTGCCGTGGGCTTTGTCTTCGATCACCTGTCGTTGATGCTGGTGACGTTGTTCGCCATGGGCACCCACTCGGCGCTGTTCGGCCCGGTCAAATACTCGATTCTGCCCCAGGCTCTGCGGGAAGACGAACTGGTGGGCGGCAATGGCCTGGTGGAAATGGGCACTTTCCTGGCGATCCTGGCGGGGACCATCGGTGCCGGGGTGATGATGTCCTCGGCGCACTACGCGCCCATCGTCTCCAGCGCCATTGTGCTGGTGGCGGTGCTCGGTTACCTGGCCAGCCGCAGCATTCCGCGGGCGGCGGCGGCGAGCCCGCAGTTGCGGCTGAACTGGAATATCTTCAGCCAGTCCTGGGCCACCTTGCGCCTGGGCCTGGGGCAGACGCCAGCGGTGTCGCGCTCGATTGTCGGCAACTCCTGGTTCTGGTTTGTCGGAGCGATCTACCTGACGCAGATTCCGGCTTACGCCAAGGAGTGGCTGTACGGCGATGAAACCGTGGTGACGCTGATCCTCACGGTGTTTTCCGTGGGTATTGCCGCCGGTTCCATGCTTTGCGAGCGGTTGTCGGGGCGCAAGGTGGAAATCGGCCTGGTGCCTTTCGGCTCGTTCGGCCTGACGCTGTTCGGCCTGTTGTTGTGGTGGCATTCCGGCAACCTGCCGCAGAACGTGCAGGCCAACGACTGGCTGGCGATCCTCGGTTATCACCAGGCCTGGTGGGTGCTGGTGGATATCCTCGGGCTGGGCGTCTTCGGTGGTTTCTACATCGTGCCGCTGTATGCCCTGATCCAGTCGCGCACCGCCGAGAACGAGCGGGCCCGGGTGATTGCCGCCAACAATATCCTCAATGCGTTGTTCATGGTGGTTTCGGCGATTGTCTCGATCCTGCTGCTGAGCGTGGCGAAGCTGTCGATTCCGGAGTTGTTCCTGGTGGTGTCGCTGATGAACATCGCGGTCAACGCCTATATCTTCAAGATCGTGCCCGAGTTCAGCATGCGCTTCATGATCTGGCTGCTCAGCCATTCCATGTACCGTGTCGAGCACCGTAACCTGGAGCTGATTCCCGATGAGGGGGCGGCCTTGCTGGTCTGCAACCATGTGTCGTTTGTCGATGCCTTGCTGATCGGTGGCGCGATACGGCGGCCGATTCGCTTCGTGATGTATTACAAGATCTACCGTTTACCGGTGCTCAACTTCATCTTCCGCACGGCCGGGGCCATCCCGATTGCCGGGCGCGGTGAAGACCTGGAGATCTACGAGCGTGCGTTCCGGAAGATCGCCGAGTTCCTGAAGGAGGGGGAGTTGGTGTGTATTTTCCCTGAGGGCAAGCTGACCACCGATGGTGAGATCAACGAGTTCAAGGGGGGCATGACCCGCGTGCTGGAGGAGACCCCGGTGCCGGTGATTCCGCTGGCGTTGCAAGGTTTGTGGGGGAGTTTCTTCAGCCGTGACCCGGCCAAGGGCTTGTTCCGGCGCTTGTGGTCGCGGGTGACCCTGGTGGCGGGGACGCCGGTGGGGGCGGAGGTGGCGGTGCCGGCGCAACTGCGCGAACAGGTGTTGCAACTGCGGGGGCGGGTGCGCAGATAGGTGTGTGGGAGTGGCGCTTTTGGTGGCTTTGCGGGCCTCTTCGCGGATGAATCCTGCTCCCACAATGGTGTGTCGAGCCGAGAGTTTGCTTACGACTGGATATCCCATGTGGGAGCGGAGCTTGCCCG
>NZ_JALLIX010000084.1 GCF_023242365.1 Pseudomonas sp. MWU13-2100 | reverse complement strand
TTCATCGGCGCCGCAGGTGTTGAGCTGGACGCCGGGCATTTGCGCGAGCAACTGCGCCTGTCCCTGGCCGAGTACATGTTGCCGAGCGCCTTTGTCAGCCTGGAGGCTTTCCCGCTGACGGCCAACGGCAAGCTCGATCGCAAGGCCCTGCCGGCCCCGGATCGCTCGGCGGTGGCCAGCCGTGGCTACGAGGCGCCCGAAGGGGACACCGAAATCGCCATAGCGCGGATCTGGCAGGACCTGTTGCAACTGGAGCAGGTCGGTCGCCATGACCACTTTTTCGAACTCGGTGGCCACTCGCTGCTGGCGGTGAAACTGATCGAGCGTATGCGCCAGGTCAACCTCAGTGCCGATGTCCGTGTGCTGTTCGGCCAGCCGACCCTGTCCGCCCTGGCGGCCGCGGTGGGGGGCAAGCGCGAGGTCGAGGTTCCGGCCAATATCATCCCCGAAGGCTGCGAACGCATCACCCCGGACATGCTGCCGCTGGTGTCCCTGAGCCAGGACGATATCGACCGCGTGGTTGCCGGGGTGCCCGGTGGCCTGGCCAATGTGCAGGATATCTACGCCCTGGCGCCGTTGCAGGAGGGGATCTTGTATCACCACCTGGCCGCCGCCCAGGGTGACCCGTACTTGCAATATGCGATGTTTGCCTTCGACAGCCTCGACCGCCTGCACAGCTTCGCCCAGGCTCTGCAAGGCGTGGTGGCGCGGCACGATATCCTGCGCACCGCGGTGTTCTGGGAAAGCCTGGATGCACCGGTGCAAGTGGTCTGGCGCGAAGCGACCCTGGGGCTTGAACAGCTGCAACTGGACCCGGCGCACGGTGACGTCGTCGAACAGTTGCGGGAACGCCTCGACCCACGTCATACCCGCCTGGATATTCGCCAGGCGCCGATGATGCGCATCGGTTATGCCGAGGACCCGGCGAATAAGCGCTGGGTCGGCATGCTGTTGTTCCATCACCTGGTGGACGACGCCACCTCACTGCGCATTCTCTGTGGTGAAATCGAGGCGCATATGCTCGACCGCCAGGCCGAGCTGCCGCCGTCCGTGCCCTATCGCAACTACGTGGCCCAGGCCTGGCTGGGTGTCAGCCGCGAGGAACACGAAGCGTTCTTCCGTGACATGCTCGGCGATATCGAAGAGCCGACGCTGCCGTTCGGCCTGCAGGATGTGCAGGGTGACGGGCATGCGATCGAGGAAGTGCGTCAAGCCGTGGATGCCGACCTGAGCCGACGCCTGCGCTTGCAGGCGCGTCAGCTCGGGGTCAGTGCCGCGAGCCTTTGTCACCTGGCCTGGGGCCGTGTACTGGGCGCGGTTTCGGGCAAGGATGACGTGGTCTTCGGCACCGTTCTGCTCGGTCGCCTGCAAGGCGGCGCCGGGGCCGATCGGGCCCTGGGCATGTTCATCAACACCTTGCCACTGCGGGTGGCACTGGGCGAGCAGGGCGTGCGCAGCGGTCTCAAGGCCACCCATGTCCGACTCAGCGGGTTGCTGGCCCACGAACACGCGTCGCTGGTGCTGGCGCAACGTTGCAGCGGCGTGGCCGCGTCGACACCGCTGTTCAGTTCCTTGCTCAACTATCGGCAGATCGGCGATACCAGCGTGACCGACCAGGCGCTGGCCGCCTGGGAAGGCATCCAGGCGCTGGACGGTGAAGAACGTACCAACTACCCGCTGACCCTGTCGGTGGACGACCTCGGCGAAGGTTTCAACCTGACCGTCATGGCCGAAGGGCAGATCGGCGCCGAGCGGGTCTGCGGTTATATGTGCTGCGCCCTGGAAAACCTGGTACGGGCCCTGGAGCAGGCACCGGACACCGCGCTGGGCGCGATCAATATCCTGCCGGCCGGCGAGCGCCAGCAATTACTGGAAAGCTGGAACACCCCCCATGCGCTGTATGCCGATGACGCCTTGATCCACCGCACCTTCGAAGCCTGGGTGGTGGCGCAACCGGAAGCCGTGGCCCTGCAATATGAAGCGCGAACGCTGACCTACGCTGAGCTGAATGCCCGCGCCAACCAGGTCGCCCATCACTTGCTCGAGCTGGGTGTGCGTCCGGATGACCGGGTGGCGATCTGTGTCGAGCGTGGCCTGGAGATGATTGTCGGCCTGCTGGGTATCCTCAAGGCCGGCGCCGGCTACGTGCCGATCGACCCGGCCTATCCGGCCGAACGTATCGCCTACCAGTTGCAGGACAGCGCCCCGGTGGCGGTGCTGGCCGATGCCGCCGGCCTGGCCCTGCTGGGCAGCTTTGACGGCCCACGGGTCGACCTGCGCAGTCCGGCGCTGCAGGCCCGGTCGAGCAGTAATCCACGGGTGAGCACGCTCAGTCCGCATCACCTGGCCTATGTGATCTACACCTCCGGCTCCACCGGCCTGCCCAAGGGCGTGATGGTCGAGCACCGCAATGTCGCACGGCTGTTCTCGGCGACCCAGAGCTGGTTCGAGTTCAATGAGCAGGATGTCTGGGCCTTGTTCCACTCGTTTGCCTTCGACTTCTCGGTCTGGGAAATCTGGGGTGCGCTGCTGCACGGCGGGCGTCTGCTGGTGGTGCCGCAACTGGTCAGCCGCTCGCCCGAGGACTGCTACGCACTGCTGTGCAATGCCGGGGTGACGGTGCTCAACCAGACCCCGAGCGCGTTCCGCCAGTTGCTCAATGCCCAGGGCGAAAGCGATCTGCGCCATTCCCTGCGCCAGGTGATTTTTGGTGGCGAAGCCCTGGAAACCGGCATTCTCAAGCCGTGGTACGCCCGGGTGGCCAACGTCGGCACACAGTTGGTGAACATGTACGGCATCACCGAAACCACGGTGCATGTGACCTACTGCCTATTGGGCGCGGCGGATGCGCAGCGGGCGGGCGTCAGTCCTATCGGCGTGCGGATTCCGGACTTGCAGTTGTATGTGCTCGACGGCCGCCGCGAGCCGGTGCCGGTGGGCGTGGTCGGCGAGTTGTATGTCGGCGGGGCCGGGGTGGCGCGGGGTTATCTGAACCGTGCTGAACTGACCGCCGAGCGTTTCCTGGCGAACCCGTTCAGTAAGGATCCCCAGGCGCGCTTGTACAAGACCGGCGACCTGGGGCGCTGGATGGCCGATGGTAGCCTCGATTACCTGGGCCGCAACGACGACCAGGTGAAGATCCGCGGTTTCCGCATCGAGCTGGGCGAGATCGAAGCGGCGCTGGCCGCCTGCGATGGCGTCCGCGAGGCGGTGGTGCTGGCCCGCGAAGACGAACCGGGGGACAAACGCCTGGTGGCCTATGTGATCGCCGGGCCGGGCCGGGAGGTGCTGGCCGCCGAGCTACGGGCGCAGCTGTTGCTGTCCCTGGCCGAGCACATGGTGCCGAGCGCCTTCGTGGCCCTGGAGTCCTTCCCACTGACCACCAACGGCAAGCTGAATCGCAAGGCCCTGCCGGCACCGGATGCGCAGGCCCTGGTGCGGCGTGACTACGCGGCCCCCGAGGGCACCGTGGAAATCGCCATCGCGCAGATCTGGCAATCTTTGCTGCAACTGCCGCAGGTGGGTCGCCATGACCACTTTTTCGAACTGGGTGGGCATTCGTTGCTGGCGGTGAAGCTGATCGAGCGCATGCGCCAGGTCGGCCTGGCCGCCGATGTGCGGGTATTGTTCAGCCAGCCGACCCTGGCGGCCTTGGCCGCGGCGGTGGGCGGGCATCAGGAGGTGCGGGTCCCTGACAACCTGATCGTGCCGGGCTGCGAACGCATCACCCCGGATATGCTGCCCCTGGCCGACCTGGACCAGGCAGCCATCGACCGGATTGTCGCCGGCGTGCCGGGTGGCGTGGCCAATGTGCAGGATATCTACGCCCTGGCGCCGTTGCAGGAGGGGATTCTTTATCACCACCTGGCGGCCCACGAGGGCGATCCCTATGTCCTGCAGGTACTGTTCGCCTTCGACAATCGCGAGCGTCTGGGTAGTTTCGCCCTGGCTCTGCAGAGCGTGGTCGAGCGCCATGACATCCTGCGCACCAGCGTGGTCTGGGAGGGCCTGGACCAGCCGGTGCAGGTGGTCTGGCGCACTGCGCAACTGAGCCTGGAAGAGGTTGCGCTCGATCCGGCGGCGGGTGACGTGCTGGCACAGTTGCACGAGCGCTTCGACCCGCGTCATTACCGCCTGGATATCGGCCGGGCACCGCTGATGCGCATTGCCTACGCACAGGACATGGCCAACCAACGCTGGGTCGGGATGTTGTTGTTCCATCACATGGCCCTGGATCACACCGCGCTGGAAGTGGTGGTGCAGGAAATGCAGGCCAGCCTGCAAGGCCTGGGCGGGCAATTGCCGGCGCCAGTACCGTATCGCAACCACGTGGCCCAGGCCCGTCTGGGGGTCAGCCAGCAGGAACATGAGGGGTTCTTCCGCGAGATGCTCGGCGATATCGACGAGCCGACGCTGCCGTATGGCATCCAGGATGTACAGGGTGACGGCAGCGCTGTCGACGAAGCCCGTCAGGTGCTCGACCGCGGCCTGAGCCAGCGCCTGCGTAGCAGCGCGCGGCAACAGGGGGTCAGCGCCGCGAGCCTGGTGCACCTGGCCTGGGCTCAGGTCGTGGGCCGGATCTCGGGTCGTGAGGAAGTGGTTTTCGGCACCGTGCTGATGGGCCGGATGCAAGGTGGCGAGGGCACCGACCGGGCCCTGGGCATGTTTATCAATACCTTGCCGTTGCGTCTCAGCGTCGGCAGTCAGGGCGCACTGGCCGGGGTCAAGGCCACCCACGGGCGGCTGTCGACCCTGCTCGGACACGAGCATGCCTCGTTGTCCCTGGCCCAGCGTTGCAGTGGCGTGCCAGGTTCGTTGCCGTTGTTCAGCACGCTGCTGAACTACCGCCACAGTACTGGTGGCCTGGCCTCGTCCGAGGCGCTGTCGGCCTGGCAGGGCATCCAGACCCTGAGCATGGAAGAGCGCACCAACTATCCGTTGTGCCTGAACGTCGATGACCTGGGCGATGACTTCATGCTCACCACCCAGGCGGTAGGGCAGATTGGCGCCGAGCGGGTCGGCGGTTATATGCAGGCTGCCCTGGCCAGTCTGGTGGAAGCACTGGAACGGCGGCCGCAAGCCGCGTTGAACAGCCTGTCGATTCTGCCGGCCGATGAGCGCGAACAGTTGCTGGTGGGGTTCAACGATACGGCGCTGGATTATCCGCAGA
>NZ_JALLIX010000083.1 GCF_023242365.1 Pseudomonas sp. MWU13-2100 | reverse complement strand
GGCTGATAATATGACTGAACTTTTGAGTGTTAAAGATACAAGCAGCGCCAGTACTTATCTCCAGCTAGGTGGTGAGGCAGGCGTCCATAAACTGGTCGACCGCTTTTACGAGTTGATGGATACTCTGGCTGAAGCGCGAGTGGTGCGCGGAATACACCCCCCGAGCCTCGTCGGTAGTGCTGACAGTCTATTTAAGTTCCTCAGTGGCTGGTTTGGCGGCCCGCCACTCTTCCAGAATGAACGCGGCCATCCGCGTCTGCGCATGCGACATGCACCCTACGCCGTCAGTATTGTTGAGCGCGACGAATGGATGCTGTGCATGCGTCAGGCCATCGACGAGCAGGTGCATGATGCCGCGCTCAATAGCAAGCTGCAGCGTATGTTTTCTGAAATGGCCGATCATATGATTAATACTGATGAGGACAGTACAGATGTTGCGAAGCGGGTGTGAGTGCCAACTGTATTGTAATGCTTTCAAATGATTTCTACCGGCTCCTTATGGACGCAGTTAAATTGATTTTTTCAATCTGAGCTTTCTGATAATTACTACTGTTGTGACTCTCAATCCAAGCGGTTTTTGCAATGGGTACTGCCCATTGCAAAATGGATGGTGGGCTACTTGAACTCTCCTAACCGGACTCTTCCAAATGCTCATGATTAAAACTGCCCATGATCTTGTGGCCGACGCCAAGGCACGTATCGAAGAAGTTTCCATTGAAGACGCCAATCAGGCTATCCAGGAGGCGGATCTGTTGATTGATGTGCGTGAAGCCGACGAGTATGCTGCCGGCCATCTCGCCGGTGCGGTACACCTGTCACGTGGTATGTTGGAATTTAAACTTACCAACGACACCGCGCTCAGTTCGCGGGAACTTAAGATTGTGCTGTACTGTAAAACGAGTGGTCGTGCGGCACTCGCTGCCGCATCGCTGCATAACATGGGCTACCGACATGTTAAATCAATCACCGGAGGATTCGACGCTTGGGTGAGTGCGAAAAAACCGATCGTGGGTCCACATTTCCCCCCCTTCGAGTAACCCAGCCTCATCAAGTTTTTCAGCCCCCAACCGCCTGTGACGTTCTGGTGCATGTGAGCGTACGGATGACCGTATGCTCGGTGGGTTTTTTATGCGTAAGATTGTCGCAGTTGATGCGGTGCCAGTGTTATATAAAGTGTACAGGCTTTGAGTGGAGGCAGACTCTTCCGACGTAAACTCAAGGTGTTATCCGTGCCAGGAGCGCCGTGTATTCTTCAGCCGCAATTTGCTGATCCGAGCTGCCGTCCTGCTACCCCAGGCGATGCCCGATTCTGCCTATGTTCGCACGGGTGTTCAGCAGCATTTCCTTGGGGCGCGCAGTTGGTCCCCGTTCATTCGTTGCGCAAAATCGCCTCACCGGTCCGCGGGTTTGTCAGGGTCACATTCTCCAGCGCTCGAATGCGCCAGATCTCGTTCTGTCTCGTCAGCACGGCGAGAATCAGCGTATCGACCCTGTGTGGTCCGGTCGGGTGAGCGGTGCCGGCCGTCAGGCGACTCCAGAAATGCATGACGACCACCCCGTCGGCGATATGAGCCATATCGATGAGTTCGTTCTGGAGTCTAGAGTCACGATAGATCGTTTCGTGAATAGGGGCGTGAAGCGCCACGATCTCTTCAACGCCCCGGACGTAGTGCCCGAAACGATTCACGAACGTCGCCTCTTGGTCGAACAGGCCACTGAGAGCCGCCATGTCGTGGTCGTTCCAAGCCGCTTGGAACGCACCGGGTGCATCTTCAGATCTTTTCATCTCGTGATCCTCCCATGATTTTATGGATACCAATGACCGGCAGCTTCGCGACCCTTCAGTCAGTCCCTTCGCGCAGGGTCCGTCTGACCTCAGCCTGTATGGCATAAGCCGGCGCCTCCACCGCATTGAAGTCTTGTGTATAGCGCTGGGCAAATCCTTGTACCCCCCACTCCTGGTACTGCTGCACATGCCTTAATTCGTGAGCCCAGAGCGCGACGTTCTGTTCTGCGCTTTTAGCGTCCCGGAAGATAATGATGTCGATCAGCGTCACGGCACCGATGTCGGGGTTTTGCAGCATGGCCGTGGCGGCACTGAGTTGGCCGTTGTCGCCAACTTTGTAGCGCACGGCATCGAGGACGCCGGGGGCGTACCAGCGCAGCAGTTGCTCCCGGATGTGCGCTGGGATGGGGTGGATGTCGGCTTTGGCTGCTTCAGCGTGGGCTTGGGTCAGCCACAGCGCCAGGGCAGGTGCCGCGATCTGGTAGAGGCCATCCGGCAGGGGGCCGAGCAGCGGTCCCAGGTCTGGCAGACAGAGGCAGCCATCCAGGCACACCTGTTTCTCGCCCGCTGGGCAGGCATCGGTCTGGGCTGGTGCCTCAAGCGTCAGGCAAAGAACAAACAGCGCCAGCAGGCGCGTGATGATGGGCGGCATTGGGCGCTCCAGGGGCGTGCAGCGACCGCTTTGGGGTCATCCGGATTATGGCTGCTCTCTCCATCCTGGCTGTACGTGTTCGCCGTTGCAACGATGATTGGCGTCTGCGCCTGACTTGACCGAAGCCGGTTGAGTTTCCTGCGTTGCAGTTCAGCGGGCGCTGTCGATGATAGCGCCGCCGTCCGGTGTAAGGCTGTAGCCCGTCAGGAACCGCGCATCCTTGGTCGCGAGGAACAGGACAACGGGAGCGCTTCTTTTGCCATATTGTAGGTGCCGTAGCTCATCATTCCGAGCACGCCGGCCATTGAGCCGAGGCGCTTACGACCTGGTGGCGCGAGTACGGCAAAAGCGTGCCGGTGAAACCGGCCTCGCGCGGGCGCAAGACCAAAAGTAGTTGATGGTGTTCAGCTCCAGCGCTTGGGGCTGATCCTTGCAGCGCTTGATATCGCTGTGACCTCGGGCGACCTTAATCTGCCGGGGTATCGCTTGCACCCACTCAAAGGCCAGTTGGTCGGCTACTGGTCGATGACCGTTAGCGGTAACTGGCGTGTAATTTTCCGATTCGTTGGTGTGGATGTCGAGTTGGTTGATTACCTCGACTATCACTGAAAGGAGGCCACCGATGGCCATGCACAATCCTCCACATCCTGGCGTCATGATCCAAGAGATGTTGCCGGAACTGAATATCAAGATTGCCGAGATGGCCCGGTGCCTGCATTTCTCGCGGGAAATGCTTTCATGGGTGATCAATGGCCGGGCGCCCATCAGTCCTGATCTGGCCGTGCGCCTGGAGTGTTCCGGCTTGAGCACCGCCCGTTTCTGGCTGGGCCTGCAAATGAACTATGATTTATGGCAAGCCGAGCACCGTGAGCAGCCGGTCGTGGATCGTCTGGTTGCTGCCTGAGCCCCTATTGGCAAATGAGCCTGCGCCGAAAATGCACCTCCCTGCTGATGGGGTAGGCTTGTTATTCGACTCCGACATAATGACAAAAGAGCATTGCTAAGACGTAAGTGGAGGCCGATGATGGATCGCATCACTCAACTGTTCATGCGCGTTGCACCGCAATGCTTGGCGACCACCCGACAACCGGAGTCCGATCATGAATGAACAAATCTGCGCCTGCCCGCACTGCACCTGCAAGGTTGGTGAGCATGCGGTCGTGCGTCATGGTAAGCACTACTGCTGCCAGGCGTGCGCCGACCATCACCCGAATGGTGAACCTTGCACGGCTTCAAAATGCCACTGTGCAGACAAACCTAAGTAAAAGTTACTTCTTTCTTGGTTGCCCAATGCGCCTCCCGCTCCTTGGTACGTACGGCGACCAGATTCTCCTGTTCACCGCGTCGCTGACACGGCCTTTTGGGTGGACTATAACCAGGCACACCCTGAAACCGCGCGGATAGCCAAGGAGCAGGGGATCGGCGATTGGCATTCGGCCAAGGTCAACTTAAAGGGCTTTTCGGTATTCACTGCAATGGCAGCATCATTGTGATCGGTGACACGCCGGGGCAGGGGATGAAGCCTGCGTGCCGGGCATAAAAATCTGCGAGTCGGTCACTCAGGGGATGGACCAGAATGGCTGTTGAGCCCACCGTTTCGGAGGCGCTGATACAGCGTTCGATTGCATCCTGTAGCAGGTCGATAGCGTAACCGTTACCCTGGGCAACGAGACTGACGCCCATACGACCGATGATGGTAACGGGATGCTGTCCCGGCGAATTACGTTGCCGACTCTTCGGTACCACCGACGCGCGCATGACTGACCCGTTGGATAGGGTGTAGTAGCCGATGACCTTTTGGGTACCTTTGAGACAAATCACATAGACCACCGCGTGTTTGGCCGCCTGGGCTTTATGTGCTTTTTTGACGAGGTACTCATTGATCGAGCTTTCACCACAATCGAAATCGTTCAGATCGTGCTGCTCGCTTAGCTTTGCGGGAGCACTCAGCTCCAGCGTTTTGGCCTTGCCAGGAGTTTTTGCAGGCACTGGTTCCCTCGCACCGGGTTGTCTTCCAACGCTTTCTCGAATGAGTCAAACGCGTCCTCATCGAGTACGAACAACCGCTTGTCCAAGATGACCTCTTCAGCTTTCTGGCAGGCTGCTTCCAGAATGAAGCTGGTACGGTCACGGCCTGACAAGGCAGCAGCGATATCAATCAAATTTCGTTTCTTGATGTCTGCCCGCATATTGATAGGTACGGGCTTTTCTTTCGTCGGTTCTGGCTGGCTGGTCTTCAGCATCATGAAACCCTCTATGGGGGCGCTCTCTGTCGTCGGCAGGTGGAGCAGACCTGCGCCGCAATCGTAGCATTCCTGTGTATCAGATGTAAGTACTGTGTATCTCATTGATATACGGTCTCTGCTATGAGTTGTGTTCGATCATGGATGCCAGCCGAGCATTGATGCGCGCTTAGATTGCACTCGAAGCTTGAGGTCGTCCACACATCGAAACCAACTGAAACAAAGGCTTTTGAGGACGTAGGGTTAGGAGGGCTGGCTGACAATCACGTAGTCGGGACTTGGTGAAAACGGATTTTTCCAAGCATTTTTCTCTCTGACACTGATGGTCAGGAGAACCTACCGCGTGATCGGAAAGTTCGACAGGTATTTGATGGCTTTGGCGAGTTGCTTCGATGGAGCAGGGCACTCATGCTTTGGCCTGTTCCCCGGCTGATCCCGGAGAGTCGGGTTTCGCAGCCCTGAACAGGTTCAGGGCTTTTCGGTATTCCAGTCTATTCACCCAAGGTGAACAACAGCATCAATCCCAGCTCAACGCACCGCCAGTCTGATACTCGATCACACGGGTCTCGAAGAAGTTCTTCTCTTTCTTCAGGTCCATGATCTCGCTCATCCAC
>NZ_JALLIX010000082.1 GCF_023242365.1 Pseudomonas sp. MWU13-2100 | reverse complement strand
GGCCGTCCACGAAGCCGTGGTTACGGCCCGTGAAGACATCCCGGGCGACAAGCGCCTGGTGGCCTACTACGCGGTAAAGTCGGCAGACACCGAACCGAGTATCGACGACTTGCGCACCTGGCTGCAGGAACAACTGCCCGCGTATATGGTGCCAGTGGCCTACGTGCGACTCGACAAGCTGCCGCTGACTCCCAACGGCAAGCTCGACCGCAAGGCCCTGCCGGCCCCGGACGGCGGTGCGCTGATCAGCCGCGGCTACGAGGCCCCGCAAGGCGAGACCGAAACCCGGCTTGCCGGGATCTGGCAAGAACTGCTGGGTGTCGCGCAGGTCGGTCGGCATGATCACTTTTTCGAACTGGGTGGCCATTCCTTGTTGGCCGTCAGCCTGATCGGGCGCATGCGCCAGGCCGGCCTGTCCACCGATATCCGCGTACTGTTCGGCCAGCCGACGCTGGCCGCCCTGGCCGCTGCCGTCGGTGGCGGGCGCGAAATCGTGGTCCCGGCCAATGCCATCCCGCCGGGCTGCCAGCACATCACCCCAGTCATGCTGCCGCTGATCAGCCTCGACCAGGCCGCCATCGACCGGGTGGTGGCGTGTGTGCCGGGCGGTGCGGCGAACGTGCAGGATATCTATCCGCTGGCGCCGTTGCAGGAAGGCATCCTCTACCACCATCTGGCCGCCGAGCAGGGCGACCCGTATCTGCAATCGGCGGTCTTCGCCTTCGACACCCGCGAGCAACTGCGGCGTTTTGCCCAGGCGCTGCAAGGCGTGATCGCGCGCCATGACATCCTGCGCACCGCCGTGCTCTGGGAAAGCCTCGACGAACCGCTGCAGGTGGTGCTGCGTGAAGCCTGCCTGGCACTGGACGAACTGCAAGTGGACCCGGCTGCCGGCGATATCGAGCAGCAACTGCGCGAGCAATTGGACCCGCGTCGTGTGCGCCTCGACCTGCGCCAGGCGCCAATGATGCGCCTGGGCTTTACCGAGGACGGCGCGAACCAGCGTTGGGTCGGCATGCTGCTGTTCCATCACTTGGTCAACGATGCCACTTCCCTTGGACTGCTGATCGCCGAGATCCAGGCCCATATCATCGGCCAGGAGGCGCAACTGCCGGCCTCGATGCCGTACCGCAACTATGTGGCCCAGGCCCGCCTGGGGGTGAGCCGCGAAGAACATGAAGGCTTCTTCCGCGACATGCTCGCCGATGTGCACGAACCGACCCTGCCGTTCGGCGTGCAGGACGCCGGCAACGGCGAGGCCATCGAGGAAGTCCGCCAACTGCTCGACGCCGGCCTGAGCCGACGCCTGCGGGTCCAGGCCCGGCAACTCGGGGTCAGTGCGGCGAGTCTCTGCCATCTGGCCTGGGCCCAGGTGCTGGGCTGTGTTTCGGGCAAGGACGAGGTGGTGTTCGGCACTGTCCTGCTCGGTCGCCTGCAAGGCGGCGAGGGCGCCGAACGGGCCCTGGGCATGTTCATCAACACCTTGCCGCTGCGGGTCAGCCTTGGCCACGACCCGCAGGGGATTGCCGCTGCGGTCAAGGCCACCCATGGTCGCCTCAGTGCGCTGCTCGCCCACGAACATGCGCCGCTGACCCTGGCGCAACGTTGCAGCAGCGTGGCCGCGCCGCTACCGCTGTTCAGTTCGCTGTTGAACTACCGGCATATCGACACCCGTGATCCTGGTGCCGTTGCCACTGCGGCCTGGGACGGCATCCGCCTGCTGAGCAGCGAGGAGCGCAGCAACTACCCGCTGACCCTTTCGGTGGATGACCTGGGCGAGGATTTCGCCCTGAGCGTACTGGCCCTGGAGGAAATCGGTGCGCAACGGGTCTGCGACTACATGCACATGGCCCTGGTCAATCTGGCCGATGCCCTGGAGCAGGCGCCTTTGACACCACTGTCCGCGCTATCGGTACTGCCGGCCGCCGAACGCCAGCGGTTGCTGGAAGACTTCAACCGCAGCACCGCGGCTTATCCCACCGACCTGACCATTGCCCGGCAGTTCGAGGCCCGGGTCCTGGCGAGCCCCGATGCACTCGCCGTGGTCCATGAAGGCCAATCCCTGACCTACGCCGAGCTGAATCGCCAGGCCAACCAGTTGGCCCATCATCTGCACGGTCTCGGGGTGCAGCCCGACGACCGCGTCGCCATCTGTGCCCGGCGCAGCCTCGATATGCTGGTCGGCCTGGTGGCGATCCTCAAGTCCGGCGCCGGCTATGTGCCGATCGATCCGTCCCATCCGGCGGAACGCCTGGCCTATCTGCTGGGCGACAGTGCGCCGCGGGTGCTGCTGACCCAGGCCGAGCTGCGCGAACGCCTGCCGGCGCCTGAAGTGCCGGTGTTGCTGCTCGACGCCGAGTCCCGAACACTGGCGGGTATCGACCGGCAACCCGGGCACAATCCGGATATCGCCGGGCTGACAGCTTCCAGCCTGGCCTATGTGATCTACACCTCGGGCTCCACCGGTGAACCCAAGGGCGTGATGGTCGAACACCGTCAACTGTCCAACCTGGTGAGTTGGCATTGCCGGGCGTTCGACCTGGAAGCGGGCAGCCAGACCTCCAGTGTCGCCGGCTTCGGTTTTGATGCCATGGCCTGGGAAGTCTGGCCGGCGCTGTGCGTCGGCGCGACCTTGCACCTGCCGCCGGCCACGGCCGGCAGCGAAGATGTCGACGGCCTGCTGGGCTGGTGGCTGGCGCAACCTCTGGACGTCAGCTTCCTGCCGACGCCGATTGCCGAGTACGCCTTCAGCCAGGCATTGCAACACCCGACGCTGCGCACTCTGCTGATCGGCGGAGACCGCCTGCGGCAGTTCCCCCAGGGCCAGCGTTTCGCCCTGATCAACAACTATGGCCCGACGGAAACCACGGTAGTGGCGACGTCGGGGCTGATCGACGAACACGCCACCACGCTGCATATCGGCAAACCGGTGGCGAACACCCGGGTCTATCTGCTTGACGAGCAACTGCGCCCGGTACCGGTGGGCGTGGCCGGTGAGCTCTATGTCGCTGGCGCGGGGGTGGCCCGTGGATACCTGAACCGCGCGGCCCTGACCGCCGAACGTTTCCTCAGGGACCCGTTCAGCCACGATCCGCAAGCGCGGATGTACAAGACCGGCGACCTGGCGCGCTGGCTGGCCGACGGCAATATCGACTACCTGGGGCGTAACGACGACCAGGTGAAAATCCGTGGCCTGCGTATCGAACTGGGGGAAATCGAAACCCGCCTGGCCAGCCATCCGGCGCTTCAGGAAGCGGTGGTCCTGGCCCGTGAAGACCATCCTGGCGACAAGCGCCTGGTGGCCTATTACAGCTCGGCCGACGCAACGCTGGAAATCGAAACCCTGCGTGCCTATCTGCAAACGCAACTGCCGGACTATATGGTGCCCTCGGCCTATGTCGCCGTGGACAGCTTCCCGCTGACGGCCAATGGCAAGATCGACCGGCGGGCGCTGCCGGCGCCGGATCTGGCGGCACTGGTCAGCCGCGGCTACGAAGCGCCCCAGGGCGATATCGAAGTCACCCTGGCGCGGCTCTGGGCCGAAGTGCTCAAGGTCGACCGCGTCGGCCGGCATGATCACTTCTTCGAACTGGGCGGTCACTCGTTGCTGGCGGTGAGCCTGATCGGGCGCATGCGTCAGGTCGGCCTGGCGGCGGACGTGCGCGTACTGTTCGGCCAGCCGACCCTGGCCGCCCTGGCGGCGGCGGTGGGCACGGTCAGCGACCTGGCGGTGCCGGCCAATGCCATTGCCGCCGACTGCCAGCGCATCACCCCGGACATGCTGCCGTTGATCAGCCTGGAGCAGGACGCCATCGACCGCGTCGTGGCCACGGTGCCCGGCGGCGCGGCGAATGTGCAGGACATCTACCCGCTGGCACCGTTGCAGGAAGGGATTCTCTATCACCACCTGAGCGCCGGGCAGGGCGACCCCTATGTGCTGCAATCGCATTTCGCCTTTGACAGCCGCGCGCGCCTGGACGATTTCGCCAACGCGCTGCAAGCGGTTATCGACCGGCACGACATTCTGCGCACCTCCATGCACTGGGAAAGCCTCGATGAGCCGTTGCAGGTGGTCTGGCGCCAAGCCCGCCTGAGTATCGAAGAGGTCCATCTGGACCCGCGCGTCGGTGATATCGCCGAGCAGTTGCGCGAACGCTTCGATCCGCGCCAGGTACGCCTGGATATCCGCCAGGCGCCGATGCTGCGCCTGGTCTTCGCCCTGGACACCGCCAATCAGCGTTGGCTGGCGACCTTGCTGTTTCACCATATGGTCCTCGACCATACCGCGCTGGACCAGGTGCAGCATGAAATGCAGGCCTGGCTGCTCGGCCAGGCCGATCAACTGGCGGCCTCCGTCCCTTATCGCAATTATGTCGCCCAGGCCCGTCTGGGGGTGAGCGAGCAGGCCCACGAAGCGTTCTTCAAGGAGATGCTCGGCGCCATCGACGAGCCGACGCTACCGTTCGGCCTGCAGGATGTGCAGGGCGACGGCAGTGCCATCGAACAGGCCCATCTGGCCCTGGACAGCGGCTTGAGCCGGCGTCTGCGGACCCAGGCCCGTCAGCTCGGGGTCAGTGCCGCGAGCCTGGTGCACCTGGCGTTTGCCCAGGTGCTGGGGCGGGTCAGCGGGCGTGACCAGGTGGTGTTCGGCACCGTGCTGTTCGGCCGGATGCAGGCCGGCGAGGGTGCCGAACGGGCCCTGGGGATGTTTATCAATACCTTGCCGCTGCGGGTCGACCTGGGTGAGCGTGAAGTGCGTGACGGGGTCAAGGCCACGCACGCACGGCTGACTGCCTTGCTCGGGCATGAACACGCGTCCCTGGCATTGGCCCAGCGTTGCAGCGGCCTGGCCGCGCCGGCAGCGTTGTTCAGTGCCTTGCTCAACTACCGCCACAGCAGTACTGCCGTGACCGAGCAGGGCCAGAGTGCCTGGCAAGGCATGCAGGCACTCGGGGCCGAAGAACGGACCAACTACCCACTGACCGTCAACGTCGACGACCTGGGCGACGGCTTCTACTTTACCGCGCTGGTGGCCACGGCCATTGGTGCGCAACGTCTTTGCGGTTACCTGCGGACGGCCCTGGAAGGTTTGGTCCAGGCCCTGGAGCAGGCGCCACAGACGCCGCTGCACGCGCTGTCGATATTGCCGCTGGCCGAGCGCGAACAGTTGCTGGAACACTGGAACCGGCCTGGCCAGGCCCATACGGCCGGAGTCTTGATCCATCAGCAGTTCGAAGCCCGTGCCCAGGAGCGGCCGGAGGCCGTGGCGCTGATGTACCAGGAGCAAAGCCTGAGCTACG
>NZ_JALLIX010000081.1 GCF_023242365.1 Pseudomonas sp. MWU13-2100 | reverse complement strand
CATGGTGGAGACATTGAGCCAGGTCACCGAGGGAGAGCGAATAGATGTCGCGGTTAGCAGCGTGCTTGAAATCGTTGGCTGAGTTCAGGGTTTGATCGCCAAATGATTGCCTTCGACCTCAAGACGGCCATCGCTCTGCATGCGTTTCAACGCCCGGTATAGCGCTTCGTGCGTCAAACCTAGATCTTTTGCCCAAGACTTGCGCGACTGACTGAGCGTTAGGACACCATCGGAACCTTCGGATTCAATGAAATGGATGATGCGTTCAGTCGCGCTATGCAGACATAGCCTTTCGCATTGAGCGCGTAGCTTTTGGATTTCCCTGGCCAGCTGTAACTGCCAGGTTTTGCGAAACACAATCACGTCCTCCAATGCAGCGTGAAACGCGGCAATCGGAAACAGTAGCAGCGTGGTGGGCTCGGAAGCGATGGCATCACAGTGGTAGGTACGGCTGTCCAGGCTGGCCTCCGCAATGAAGCCTCCCCGCGAGCGCTGCAAGATCACTTCGCAGCCATTGCGGCCCAGTCGAACCAGACGCGCTTCACCGCGGATAACAAGATAGACATGACGAACCGGATCGCCAATCAGAAAGAGCATCTCGTGCGCATCGGCTTCAACCCACCTTGCCGACACACGCAGCGTCTCTGGGATAAGGCTCGCTGCTGGCTGGGCAGCGATCAAAGCCGGCCAGTCCAACACATCGTTTACCGTCTTCATATGATCATGATCATACTCATGGAAGGTCGCCGTAGCATAGACTCAATACAACGTCGCTAGCGGAGAAAATTCATGTCACCGATTGCTATTACTTTAGGCCTCATCGCGGCGGTCTCGGGAAACGCTTACGCCCAGACCGTGGATCACACCAAAATGAACCATGCCGCTCACATGGCGGCAATGGCCGATGCACAGCGCCAAGCAGCAGTGTCGCAACGCGGTGAAGAGGTGATGCCATTTAGTCTAGCGGCAACGACACACATCTTTACGAAGAGCGCCGAAGGCGGAACACAGCAAGTTGTGGCCAAGGACTCCGCCAACATCGAGCAAGTGCGGCTGGTTCGCGAGCACCTGCAAGAGATCCGCAAGCAATTTCTGAAGGGCGATTTCTCAGGACCATCCCGTATTCATGGTGACGACATGCCAGGGCTCGCCGATCTCAAAGCCACTACACCGGGACAAATCACCATCGATTACAAGGAGATTGAAGGCGGCGCAGAGTTGATCTACAAAACATCGAATAGCCTTTTGGTGACGGCCCTGCACCAATGGTTTGACGCCCAACTCTCCGACCATGGCAAGGATGCCATGGAAGGCCATACCAACCATGGTGACATGTAAACGTTGTTGGAATCGAAGAAGCCGCGTTGATCCGCGGCTTTGGTGGGTGAACCTCTCACGAACACAGTCGTACCGTGTTTATGTCGCCGCCACACACCCTGGTTGAGGGGATTAGTCGTGACCCTTGTCGATTACGGAGAAACTGATGTTGTTCACGACCAGGGTTTGCCAGTTGCTCCGGGGTGTAGAGCGTCGAATCACCGATATCCCGAGGCCATAAGGCCAGTAGCACAACATTCAAGGCCGAATGGGCTACGGGCGCCACCCCGGTCAGGCCACGAACGGTCCAGGCGCCAAGGTCGCGCCCCAGTGTTCCGGCGATTCGCCCGACCTTGTCAGCGGTGCCCGTCGAGGCCAGCAGCGCCGTGGCATGCTGCTCAACCACAAGACAGCCATCGAGTTCATGGTCGATGCGGTCCCCACCTACGGCCTGACCACTCCAGTGATCCAGAACCCGGTCGAGTCGGCCTTTTTCCTGTGGGTCAACCTGGCCTATCTGCAACCTTTCGACGACGGCACCAAACGCACCAGCCGTCTGGCGGCCAACGTCTCCCTGATGCGGTACAACAGCGCGCCATTGTCCTTTCTGGATGTGGATGTGTGAGATCGGCCAGTTGCACGGACCAGCATACCTAGCGCGATCCGCACCTCACCAGTCGGCGTAACCGACGCCATTACGCCAGCGCCACTTCCACCCTGTTGCGCCCAGCCGACTTGCCCTCGTAGAGCGCCCGATCGGCCCGGGCAATGGCGTTGCTGAGCGCCTCTTGGGCACGATACTGCGTAATGCCGATGGACAGGGTCACGCTGACTTTGTGCTCGTCACTGTCAATCACCAACGCCTGGATCGCCTTGCGTATGCGCTCCGCGATTGCCGCCGCCTGCTCAAGATCGGTTTCCGGCAATATCGCCAGGAACTCTTCGCCACCCCAGCGGCCAATATAATCCTGTTCGCGCATTGAGCTATCAAGCAAGTCGCTCACGGCATTGAGCACCCGGTCCCCCACATCGTGGCCATACTGATCATTGATGTGCTTGAAGTGATCGATATCCATCAACATCAAGGTCAGGTTGCTGGGGCATCGATGGTGCCGCTCCAGCGCCTTCTCGGTCAGCGCAATCATGTGCCGACGATTGAACAGGCCGGTCAGGGAGTCGGTCGTTGCCATCCGCGCCAGGCTCTTGTGCGCTCGGGTCACCGTAATCACATAGAACAGCGCCAGGTAGCTGAACATGCAGAACACCACGGTCAGGTTGAAAACATGCACACCCAACAAGGCATTGGAGGAAATCGGTTGCAGCGGCTGGATGTACCACATGAGCACATCCAGCCCCACATAGTAGGCCCACAGGCAAGCAGCGAGGGTCCAGGCGCCGCGGGGGCGCATGGTCACGAACAGGGCCGGTATGAACATCAGCAGAAAATAGTGAAAGCCACTTTCCCAACCAATCAGCACGGTTCCCAGCCCGGCGTGCACCAGCACTTCAGTGCGGATCAGCAGGATCGCCAGCCGATTACGTCGCTGGCTGAACGCCCGATAGGCATAGACATACATGGCCACGCTGATCACGTTGACCCAGGCCAGGACGGGTGAGCCCAGCATGAGGAAAATAAACAGGAAAGCGACATCAACCGCGCCAGCCAACTGGCAGCAACGCATGGAAAGCTGCCAGAACTCGGGACGGGCATACTGCTTGTGTGGATTTTCCGGGGACACTGGCATCGAACCTGTTACCTCAAGTTCCGGTTGTGAGTCCCGGTTTTTACTTAGGTTGACTGCCTGATAACCGGTAGCCAGGGAGCGACTGAAGTGTAGTGAATCGCCGGGCGGTCAGCCACCCGGCGATAGCATAATGCTGCTACGACTTGAAACGCCCCACCAACCCATTCAATTCATTCGAAAGGTGCGAAAGCCGGCCCGAATCTTCCTGCGCGGAGCTGGCCAGGCTTTCGACCAGCCGCGCCTCGTCATAGATCTGCTGGATATGCCGATTGATCTCTTCGGCCACACTGTGCTGCTCTTCAGCCGCCGCCGAGATCTGCAGGTTCTGATCACGGATTTCATTGACCGACTGCTGGATGCCCTCAAAGCTGTCACGGGCGCTCTCGATCGAGGACACACTGGCACGCGACAGGTCCAGGCAGCTTTCCATCTTCTGCGACACCTCCTGGGTCTTGCTGCCGAGCGTACCGAGCAACTGGTCGATTTCCCCGGTGGAGTCAGACGTGCGCTTGGCCAGGGCCCTGACCTCATCCGCGACCACGGCAAAACCCCGGCCCTGGTCACCCGCCCTGGCCGCCTCGATCGCCGCGTTCAGCGCCAACAGGTTGGTCTGCTCGGCGATGGCGCGGATGGTGCCGAGAATCTGGTTGATGTTGCGACTGCCCTCTTCCAGTTCCACCATGGCCTGGGAAGACTCGCTCAAGCGACGCCCCAGGCGGCCGACGTTCTGGGTGGTCAATTCGATCTGCTGCTTGCCTTCGGCCACACGCTGGTGTCCGCTCTCGGCGGAATCGGCTGCCGTGCTGCACGAACGGGCCACTTCGTTGGCGGTGGCGACCATTTCGTTGAAGGCCGTGGACACCAACTCCACCGCTTCCCGCTGGCGACCAGCCGCCTGGTTCATGTTGTTGGCGACCTCACTGTTGACCCGTGAGGCATCCTGCAAGTTGGTCGAGGCGGCACCGATATGTTGGATCAACTGGCGTATCGCGGCGAGAAACTTGTTGAACCAGCCGGCCAGCTCCGCGGTTTCGTCCCTGCCCTGCACCTCGAGATCGCGGCGCAGATCGCCCTCGCCTTCGGCGATCGATTGCAACCCCGTGCTGACCTGGCCGATAGGCTTGACGATCACCTTGGCAAATGCCGCCGCGAGCAGCGCAAGGAGCAGCACCAGCACGACCACGATCACCGCCGTCACATAGGTCATCCGCGTGGCCGCGCCCATGACTTCGTTGTACTCGATCAAACCGACATAGCGCCAACCCAGGCCGGGCGATGTCCAGATATTGGCCATGTACCTGACCCCATTGATCTGCACCTCGGTGGAGCCTTGCGTGGTGGCGGCCAGTTTGGCGTAGGGCTCGCCCAGGTCCTTGAGGGGTTTGAAGCTGTGCGCGGCGTCACGCGGGTCGACCAGCACAGTGCCGTCCTCGATCAGCATCACGTAGCCGCTTTCACCGAGCTTGATGCTCTTGACCAGCTCGGTGAGGTTTTTCAGCGAAACGCTGACGACAAACACACCCTTGGCCTTACCCGCCTCATCGAGCATTGCCCGGGCGGTACCGACCAGCGCCACAGCGTCCTTGTCATAGTAGTAAGCGGGCGTTCGCACCGTTTTGCCGGGGCTGGCCATGGCGGCCTTGTACCAGGGGCGCGAGCGCGGGTCGTAGCTCGACAGCTGCGGGTCGTCCGGCCACTTGGCGTAGCTGCCATCTTCCAGGCCGATGGACAGGATGGCGGCGGCCGGGTGAGTCGCGCCATAACGGGCGAACGCATCGATCACCTGCCGGGCGGCCGCGGGTAGGGGCTGGCTGGCCGCATCGGCGGTTTCATAGTGCTTGAGGCTGGCGACCGATGTGTATACAGGATCGACAGCCATTTGATCGACGTTCTGTTGAGATCCATCAAAAAACTGTCGGATATTACCGTCGATCTGGCGTATTTCACGGGTACTGCCATCGATGAACTGATCGACCGCCTGGGCCCGTATATTCAGCACCGATATCACCGCCACCAGGCTTACCGGGATGAAAGCGACCAATACAAAGGCAAGGACAAGCTTGTTTTTTATTTTCATTGCGACAATCACCATCCGCGCAAGTGGGCTGCGAACGGCCAGACTACACGGGCAAATAGCGATTTGCCACCCAGCCTGGATCAGATGTTTTGAAACGATATTCGCCGATTTTTAGTATACAAAAAATACAATTATTGTTCCGACCACAAATACCGACCCGACAGTTTTTTATCCGTCTGTCACAGCGTGACTGAGCTGAT
>NZ_JALLIX010000080.1 GCF_023242365.1 Pseudomonas sp. MWU13-2100 | reverse complement strand
CGAGGTGCGGGAAACGGTGGTGATGGCCCGCGAGGACGTGCCGGGTGAAACCCGCCTGGTGGCGTATTTCACCCCAGGCAACAGCGGTGAGGTACCGCAGAGTGGTGCCTTGCGCGCTTATCTGCAAGGACTGCTGCCGGACTACATGCTGCCGGCGGCCTACATGCAGCTTGACGCGCTGCCGCTGACCCCCAACGGCAAGCTCGACCGCAAGGCCCTGCCGGTGCCGGACAGCAGCGCCTACGCTTCGCGTGTCTACGAAGCCCCGGTGGGTGAAGTCGAAACCCGGCTGGCGGCGCTCTGGGCCGATTTGCTCAAGGTCGAACGAGTGGGGCGCCACGACCACTTCTTCGAACTGGGCGGCCATTCGCTGCTGGCGGTGAGCCTGATCGAGCGGATGCGCCAGGCCAACCTGGAAGCCGATGTGCGGGTGTTGTTCGGCCAGCCGACACTGTCCCAGGTGGCCGCCTCGGTGGGTACCACACAACGGGTGGAGGTGCCGCAGACGAAGATTCCGACGCTCAATCGCAAACGCCGTATCTGAAGCCCTGGCACGGCCCGTCCGATTTGCAATCGGTCGGGCCGTTGCCCTCTTTTTTTCTCCCTCCTGTGCAACCCCCGGCAGGGCGAGCTTATGGCGCGCCTTGTCCCGGCTTCCCATGACAGACAGTCGCCCATGGATGCTCTAATTTTCGAGACCTGTGGGGAGCATGGCGAATGGGATGTTTCGCATGTGTCAGTGGACCGCAGCCCTTTGTCGCTGCAGACCCGGTCACGCCTGCGCCCGGACTCCCGTGCTGTCTTCGAACCTCGAAGCCCCTCCGTTCTTTATCGCGCGAAACGCTGTCTCCGACACCGAGCCTTTGGGTCGTCAACCCTCTCCGAAATGATAAACAGCAGGTTATTCGATGCACTTCAGCGAATTGATGGCAGTTCTTTCCACGCACGCGATCCGTCTTCAACAGGAAGAAGACGATCTGGTGATTCTCGGTGACGATGAGGGCCTTGACAGCGCCGTACTCGACAGTCTCGGCGTGCACAAGGCGGAACTGCTCAAGCTGGTGGCACGAAACGGCGGAGACTGGTTGAGCCCGGCGTTCCGCATTACCGCGCAGATGCTGCCGCTGGCCAACCTCAGCCAGGAGGCGATCGACCGCATCGTCGACGCGGTGCCTGGCGGTGCCGGCAATGTGCAGGATATCTACCCGCTGGCACCCCTGCAGGAAGGCATTCTCTACCATCACCTGGCCGCCGGACAGGGTGACCCCTATGTGTTGCGGGCGCTGTTCGGTGCCGATAACCGCGAGCGCCTCGACGATTTCGCCCAGGCCTTGCAAGCGGTGATCGAACGCCACGATATCCTGCGTACCGCGATGGTCTGGGAAGGCCTCGACGAACCGGTACAGGTAGTGTTGCGCGAAGCGACCCTGGCGGTGGATGAGCTTGAACTGGCGACCGCCGACGGTGATATCGAGGCCCAGTTGCGCGAACGCTACGATTCCCGGCATTACCGCCTCGACCTGCGCCAGGCGCCGCTGATGCGCCTGGTCTGCGCCGAGGACCGGGCCAATGCACGCTGGGTGGCGATCCTGCTGTTCCATCACATTGCCATCGACCACGCCGCGCTGGAGCTGGTGCAGTACGAGATGCAGGCCTACCTGCTCGGCGAAGGCCATGCCTTGCCCGAGGCGGTGCCGTATCGCAACTATGTGGCGCAAGTCCGGCTGGGTGCCGGGGCCGATGCCCATGAAGGCTTTTTCCGCGATATGTTGGCGGACGTCGATGAACCGACGCTGCCATTTGGCGTGGTCGAAATCCCAGGCGGCGACCCGCTGATCGAAGAGGTCCGCTTGCCGGTCGAGGCCGCCTTGAGCCTGCGCCTGCGGGCCCAGGCCCGACAGCTTGGGGTCAGCGCCGCGAGCCTGCATCACCTGGCCTGGGCACGGGTGGTGGGCGCCGTTTCGGGCAAGTCGGACGTGGTCTTCGGCACCGTGCTGATGGGCCGGATGCAGGGCGGCGAAGGTGCCGACCGGGCCCTGGGCATGTTTATCAACACCTTGCCGTTGCGAGTAAAGCTCGAGGGGCATGCCGTACGCGAAGGGGTCAAGACCACCCACGCGCGCCTGACCGCCTTGCTCGGCCACGAGCACGCCTCCCTGGCCCTGGCCCAACGCTGCAGCGGTGTGGCCGCGCCGGCGCCATTGTTCAGTTCGCTGCTCAACTACCGCCACAGCAGCACCGAGTCGGTGGCATCGGCGGAGACCGTACGAGCCTGGGCCGGTTTGCACAGCCTCGGCGGTGAAGAGCAGAGCACCTACCCGATCACCCTGTCGGTGGATGACCTGGGCGAAGACTTCAGCCTGGCGGTCCAGGCCTTGGTGGAAATCGGTGCGCAGCGCGTCGGCGACTATATGTTGGCGGCCCTTGGCGCCCTGGTCGAGGCTTTGGAGCAACAGCCGCAAACGCCCTTGCAGCACCTCGAGATCCTTCCGCCGGCCGAGCGCCGGCAAGTGCTGCACGGCTTCAATGCCACGGCGCGTGACTATCCGCGGGACAGCAGCCTGCAAGAACTGTTCGAACAACAAGTGCTGGCGCAGCCCGATGCGGTGGCGGCCGTTCAGGATGGCCGGAGCCTGACCTACCAACAACTCAACAGCCGGGCCAATGGCCTGGCCCGCCACCTGACCGGCCTCGGCGTACAACCGGGCGATCGGGTGGCACTGTTGCTGGAGCGCTCCTTCGACCTGCTGGCCGGCCAACTGGCGATCATCAAGTGCGGCGCCGCCTATGTGCCGCTGGATATCAATGCGCCCGCCGAACGCCAGGCATTCATGCTGCACGACAGCGCCGCGCGGCGGGTATTGACCCTGAGCGGCAGCGTGCTGCCCGAAGGTCTCCAGCGGGTCGATCTGGACAGCCTGGAATTGGACGCCGACGTGTCGAACCCGGCGCAGGCCGCGTCCGCCGAGTCGGTGGCCTACATCATGTACACCTCCGGCTCCACCGGTACGCCCAAAGGGGTACTGGTGCCGCACCGGGCGGTCAGCCGCCTGGTGATCAACAACGGTTATGCCGATTTCAATGCCGGCGACCGCGTCGCCTTCGCTTCCAACCCATCCTTCGACGCCAGTACCCTGGATGTCTGGGCGCCACTGCTCAATGGCGGTTGCGTGGTCGTGGTGGAACAGTCGGTATTGCTGTCCCTGGACGAATTCCGCGCGCTGCTGCTGGCACAGTCGGTCAGCGTGCTGTGGATGACCGCCGGCCTGTTCCATCAATATGCCGGCGGCCTGATGGAAGCCTTCGGTCGTTTGCGCTACCTGATCGTCGGCGGCGATGTGCTGGACCCGGCGGTGATCGCCCGGGTCCTGGAAGAGGGGGCCCCGCGGCATCTGCTCAACGGCTATGGTCCGACCGAAGCCACCACCTTCTCCACGACCTTCGAAATCACCTCGGTGGGCAGCGGTGGCATTCCCATCGGCCGGCCGATCGGCAACAGCCAGGTCTATGTCCTCGATGCCTTGCGCCAACCGGTGGCCGTGGGTGTGGTCGGCGAGTTATATATCGGCGGGCAGGGCGTGGCCAAGGGCTATTTGAACCGCGCGGAACTGACCGCCACGCAGTTCGTCGCCGACCCGTTCAATGCCGAGGCCGGGGCACTATTGTACCGCACTGGCGACCTGGCGCGCTGGACCATGGACGGGGTTGTCGAGTACCTCGGACGTAACGACGACCAGGTGAAGATTCGTGGTTTCCGGATCGAACTGGGAGAGATCGAAGCGCGCCTGGGCGCTTGCCCGGGCGTCAGGGAAGCCGTGGTGCTGGCCCGTCAGGATGAACCCGGACACAAGCGTCTGGTCGCCTACCTGGTAGGCGAGACCGGGAGCGCCTTGTCGGTACCGGAATTGCGTCGCGAGCTGGCGGCGTCCCTGGCTGAATACATGCTGCCAAGTGCCTTCGTCGTCCTCGAGTCGTTCCCGCTGACGGCCAACGGCAAGCTGGATCGCCGGGCCTTGCCGCCACCGGACGCCGATGCCTATGCCAGCCGTGAGTTCCGGGCCCCCGAGGGCGAACTGGAAATCACCCTGGCGCGGCTGTGGTCCGAGTTGCTGAAAGTCGAGCGAGTCGGACGCCACGACCATTTCTTCGAGCTCGGCGGGCACTCGCTGCTGGCCGTGAGTCTGATCGAGCGCATGCGCCAGTTGGGCCTGAGTGCCGACGTGCGCGTGCTGTTCAGCCAGCCGACCCTGGCCGCGCTGGCCGCTGCTGTCGGCGGCGGCCGCGAAATCAGCGTGCCGGACAACCGGATTGGCAAGGTTTGCGAACGAATCACCCCGGACCTGCTGCCGCTGGCCAACCTGACCCAGGCGCAGATCGACCAGGTGGTGGCGACGGTGCCGGGCGGTACCGCCAATGTGCAGGATATCTACCCGTTGGCGCCGTTGCAGGAGGGCATTCTCTATCACCACCTGGCGGCCCGGGCCGGCGATCCCTATGTGTTGCAGACCCAGTTCGCCTTTGATGACCACGAGCGCCTGGACGCCTTTGTCCAGGCTTTGCAGATGGTCATCGACCGCCATGACATCCTGCGTACCGGGGTGGTCTGGGAAGGCCTGGATTCACCCGTGCAAGTGGTCTGGCGCCAGGCGCGCCTGCACCTTGATGCGCTTGAGCTCGACCCGACGGCCGGCGAAATCGGTGCGCAACTGCACAGCCGTTTCGACCCGCGACACTACCGCCTGGACGTCACCCAGGCGCCGCTGATGCGCCTGGCCTATGCCGAAGATCCGCTCAACCAGCGGATCAGCGCGATGCTGCTGTTCCACCACATCGCCCTGGACCATATGGCGATGGAGGTGGTGCAGCATGAAATGCAGGCCTGGCTGCTGGGTGAGGCTGCGGCCTTGTCGGCGCCGGTGCCGTATCGCAACTATGTGGCCCAGGCGCGCCTGGGTGTCAGCCAGGCCGATCACGAAGCATTTTTCCGCGACATGCTCGGTGAGGTGGAGGAACCGACCCTGCCGTTCGGCTTGCAGGATGTGCAGGGCGATGGCAGCGATATCGAGGAAGCCGGCCAGGCGCTGGACCGCCAGCTTGACCTGCGCCTTCGCGCTCAGGCCCGGCAACTGGGGGTAAGCGTCGCCAGCCTGGTGCACCTGGCCTGGGCCCAGGTGCTGGGTAAGGTCTCGGGGCGCCGCGATGTGGTGTTCGGTACCGTACTGATGGGCCGGATGCAGGGCGGCGAGGGTGCCGACCGCGCACTGGGGATGTTTATCAACACCTTGCCGCTGCGGGTTACCGTGGGCGGGCAGGGCGTGCGCGCCGGAGTCAAGGCGACCCATGCGCGGCTGACCGCGCTGCTGGGGCACGAACATGCGTCCCTGGCCCTGGCCCAGCGTTGCAGTGGCGTGGCCGCACCGACACCATTGTTCAGCGCCTTGCTCAACTATCGTCATAGCGCCGTTGGGAGTGTTTCCGAGCAGGCCGTGCAGGCCTGGCACGGTATCCATGCCCTCAGTGGCGAAGAGCGCACCAACTACCCGCTGACCTTGAACGTCGATGACCTGGGCGAGGGTTTCAACCTGACTGCCCTGGTGGCTTCGTCGATGGGTGCGCGGCGGGTCTGTGGCTATATGCACACGGCGCTGGAGCAACTGGTGGAGGCCTTGGAGCAGACGCCGCAGGCGTCGTTGCAGAGCCTGTCGATTCTGCCGGCCGATGAGCGCGAACAGTTGCTGGTGGGGTTCAACGATACGGCGCTGGATTATCCGCAGG
>NZ_JALLIX010000008.1 GCF_023242365.1 Pseudomonas sp. MWU13-2100 | reverse complement strand
GTTGGTGGGATGAGGTGGCGGCGAAGGTGGGGATTCCGACCTATGGGAAGGTGTTTCACTTTCATCCCATTGGCTTGCTGGGGCATCTATCTACTTTTCGACGGCAGAGCGATCTGATTGTAAGGAAAGGTCAAGTTACTTTTGACGCTGAGGGGAATGATATTCCGAATAGCTCTTATTTTAGCCGACGTTTGCATTGGCCGGGAGGAGCCTCTGGTGTAACGTTAGGGCGTGGTTACGACATGCGCCACAGGACACAGGATGCAGTTTATATGGATCTAATAGCTGCAGGCGTAGATGAGGTTTCTGCCAAGAACTTTTCTCGTGGAGCGGGTCTTTTCGGTCAAATTGCTCGCGATTTTGTGAACGCGAATCGAGAAATATTTGGAGCTGTTTCACAACAAGCGCAGCGCATTCTTTTCGAGGATGTGGTATATCCACGATATGAGATTGCGACTCGACAGCAATACAGTTTAGTTGCAACACCTGGGGTGACTGTATGGGAACAGCTTGATGATCGCGTGAGAGACATAGCAGTTGACCTGACTTATCAACAAGGCAGTATTTGGACAAGGCAAATACCCTATATCTCCGAAAATAATCGAGAGGCATTAGCGCAATATATCAAGGACACTCCGGAATTAGCGCAATACGAACAAGGTAGAAATAGAGCCGGCTACCTGGGAGCTGGGGGTTAAATGATGAAGAATTTTTCATGCCTTGTTGCATTGGTATTTTTTACATCCTCACTTGCGGCCAGTCAAGAGGAGAGAGCATCAAAAACATTTAAGTCCAAGGAGATTGAGAACTCGCCTTCTTCTTTTTCATGGCCTGGTTACTACTTGAAAAAAAGCGAACTATGTACGTCTCCACGTAGCGGAGGTAGTTGCTCCGAGCAATTTAGCGACTGCCTCAAGATTGAGCCAAGGCACCAAGGTTACTTGGTAGAGCTAAGCAGTACGCAGGCGGGCCAACATGTTTGCTTTTTTTCACTCCAGATGGAGGTTTTGGATGGGGCACTTTTTTACAAAACAAAATATGGGAGTGTTCTTGTAGTGCGAAATGGTGAGTCACTGGAAGTTCTCTCGAAAGGGATCGACCCGACAGCTCTTGGCCTAGGCTTTTGTGGGGCGCACGCAGATATTGACGAACTGAAATTTCCGCTGACGAGCAAGTCGAATATTATTTCGGCGTGTGGGAACGCTACGGTCCGATAGTTGAAGACAAGTACAAGGAACGGGTACAGAAGCGCCTGTACGACATCATCGACCGCAACCGCGACGGCAAGATGATGGCGTAAGAATTACAAGCGGCTACCCGCCTGCCGGCCCATGCCCAGTCGATTTCGCCGTTGATTATTCACTGTGAAAGCGAGTGCTACCATGTGGGATGGGTTGGATGAGTTGCTGGGCCATAGCGGTTCGACTCCGAATTTGAATTAGATGCCGCCGCCAGAGCGGTCACTCGCCCGATCAATAGTGGATTGGTAGGCCTACCTGAACGCCAACAATACAAGCGGGAGATTACGTCGATTTTCCATCGTCACTTTAATAGCAGGTGCTCAAGCAATGTTTAAGCTTTTATTGATTGTCTTTTTTCGGCTTCGATTGCCACTGCGGTTGCAAGTGATCGCACCTGCAGCGATATTGGTCTCGAACAAGCCTATCGCCCTATAGAAATACAGGGATTGACGGCGTGCTTCGTCTATACGAAAACAAGTCTTGACTATGAGGAAAAAACATCGAGCGATCCTGATGGTGTAGCTCTCTATTCAGTCTCGAAAGCTGAAGATCCAAGGCTTGTCTATGAGTTTTTGTATGCCTGGACGAAAGGAAAAATCATCACCTTTTTGCCCAATTCAAAGCAAACCAAAAACACACCCATTAACACCCATTCCAAATCCGCACGATTTTTAAATGGGTGTTAATGGGTGTAGTATTGGTTGCATGCTACGTTCAGACACCCTCCAGATCACACCCGAGATCCTCAGGCTGATTGCTCGGATCGATGAATTCAAAGGCGCATGGCGGGCCTTGGGAACGCTTGCGCCTGAGCGCCTTTCGGCGCTTCGGCGGGTTGCAACCATCGAGAGCATCGGCTCATCTACCCGTATCGAGGGCAGCAAGCTGACTGACCGCGAGGTGGAACGCTTGCTTTCCAACCTGGCCATCCAGTCCTTCGATACCCGCGACGAGCAGGAAGTGGCCGGCTACGCGGAACTGATGGATCTGGTGTTCAGCTCGTGGCGGGAGATCCCGTTCAACGAAAACCACATCAAGCAGTTGCATCAGATCCTGCTGCGCCACAGTGAAAAGGACGCACGTCACCGGGGGCAGTACAAGACCAATTCGAACAGCGTCGCCGCATTCGATGAAGACGGGACTCAGATCGGCATCGTCTTCGAGAACGCCACACCGTTTGACACGCCAAGGCTGATGGCCGAATTGGCGTCGTGGGTGAATGACGAACGGGAGAAGGGGCTACTGCACCCCTTGTTGATCATCGCTATCTTTGTTGTGGTGTTTCTGGAAATCCACCCCTTCCAGGATGGCAATGGACGTTTGAGTCGGGTGCTGACGACCCTGCTGCTGATCCAGGCCGGTTACGCCTATGTGCCGTACAGCTCGCTGGAGAGCGTGATCGAGCTGAACAAGGAAGCCTATTACCTGGCGTTGCGCCTGACACAGGGCACCATTCGCATGGACGCGCCCAACTGGCAGCCATGGCTGGTGTTCTTCTTGCGCTCACTGGCCGAACAGGTTCGGCGTCTGGAGAAGAAGGTCGAGCGCGAAAAGATCGTGCTGGCCGCGCTGCCTGAGCTGTCACTGCAAATCGTGGAGTTCGCCCGAGAACACGGGCGCGTCACGATGATGGACGCCATCAAACTGACCGGAGCCAACCGCAACACCCTGAAACAGCACCTCCGCAGCCTGACCGAGCGAAACCATCTGGAGCAGCACGGCAGCGGACGCGGTGTGTGGTACGGGTTGAAGTGACTTGGATCGCCCAGCAGGCGGCCAGCCATAAACCTCAAGACGCTTTCGACAAAGCCCAGAACAGACAGGTTTGGAAACCACCCGCATCCTGGAAAATCTTGGGCTCACCAATGGCGGCACACCCAATTTGGCCGGTTTGCTGCTCTTCGGCCAGGCGCCACAACGTCTGTGCCCGGCGTTCGATATCAAGGCCGTGGCGTTTCCGGGCACGGTGCTGCATGACCGCCACTATCTAGACAGCGAAGACATAGACGGCAACCTGCTGGAGCAGTACCGGCGCAGCCTGGCCTTCATCAAGCGCAACCTGCGCCATGTGCAGCGCCAGCAGGACTTCAATACCCTCGGCCAGCTGGAGGTGCCGGAGGAGGTGTTCGAAGAACTGCTGGTCAATGCCCTGATCCACCGCGACTACTTTGTCAGCGCCTCGATCCGGATCATGATCTTCGCTGATCGCATCGAACTGATCAGCCCCGGGCACCTGCCTGACGTGCTCGATACCGAGAAAATTCGATTCGGCCTATCCAACCGTCCTAAAACGGTCGCTCAGCAGTTGTTGCTCATGGACCAGTACATTGATCGCGAACCCATCCACCGCCAGGAACGCACGGGCGGTGTAGGACTCCTTGCGCAGGCTCCACAGGACCAGGGCCGATTCCAGTGGCATCGAATTGAAGCTGCTGACCGCTAGCCCGGCAGGCGCGCCTCCATCATCCAGGGTTGTGACAACGGTGGGCGAGGGAGATGGAGCTGTCAGACATCGCTGCACACCGCTAAAACGCTCAGCGAATCTGCTTGCCCATGTTAAATCGAAGCAACATCAGCGCCGCATCGCAGGCATCGCCGGCAAAGTGGCTTTTGCTGAAGGCCTGGGCATTCACCGTGGCCCCGTCGAGCAGCATCATGATGTAGGTCGCGAGGGTCTTCGCTGTATCGGGGGTGTGGTGGCGTGCTAATTCGTGCTCTACAAGCGCATGCAGTTTGTGTTTGTAGTCAAGGGCGATCTCCCGGATGTCGGAGTGCTCCGGGTACTCGGCCACCGCGCGGCCGAACAGGCAACCGGCGAAGTTGGTGGAACAGAACCACTGGCCACGCCAATCGAAGATCGAAATGATCTTTTCTTCCAGGCTGGGCTTTTCATCCATACGCGTCTTCAATTGCTCGATCAGATGTGCCGAGCGTTGCGTCAATACGGTTTTGACCAGGTCTTCCTTACCGTTGAAATTACGGTACATCGTCATTCTGGCGACGCCCGATGCTTCGATGATCCAGTCGACACCTACGGGGTGGAAACCGTGCTGGGAAAACAGGCTGGTAGCAGTGTCGACGACATGCTGCTTCTTCGATACGGACAACTCGGAACTCCAGGTTCAAGTAGTTGGGATGGGCGAAAACCGCAACATTATGATATAGACCAGTCTATCTCAGTCTCGATTCAGTGTTTCGCCCATATGTCGCAAAAACTTACGTAAAGCTCACGGTATCCCCGCCGTCTACGGCCAGTACAGTGCCGCTGATCATCGGGTTGGTGGCCAGCAGCAGGGCCGCCGAGGCGATGTCTTCAGGCAGGGCTATGTGTTTGACAGGAAGTGATTGGCTGCGTTGGCGCATTTTCTGTACCAGTGCTTCGGGGTGCATGCCAGTGTCGACAAACCCCGGGGACAGCACATTGACGCGCACCGGCGAGAGTTCGCTGGCCAGCCCGCGGGCAAAGCCTTCGATACCGGCGTTGACCGCGCTGATAAGTGCCGTCTGCGGCCCGGACCGCTGGGCAAAACGCCCCGAGACCAGGGTCAGCGAGCCGTCCTCGTCGAAAGGTGCCAGCCGGGCAATGTGGTACGCCGCCCAGAACTTGCTGTCGAAGATGCGCTGCGCATCCTCCAGCGCGACGCTGCGCACCGGCCCGAACGTCAGCGAGGCGGCGGTGACAATGATGTGCTTCCAGCGCGTGGGCCGGGCAAAAAAGCGCTCCAGTTCGGCCGGCTGCGTGACGTCCAGTGGCACGGTGGCAACATCGGCGCCGATGTCGTGCGCCGCCTGGCTTAGCCGCGCTGCGCTGCGCCCGGCCAGGGTGACCGTGGCACCTTGCTGGTGGAACAGTTTGGCGATGGCAAAGCCGATACCGGCGGAGCCGCCGATGACCAGCACCTGGGTGTTGCGCTCAAGCGTAGGCATGGCTGTCTTCCTCCTGTAGCAAAGGACTTGGGAGCGGGTAATCGAAAATCAACATCTGGCATAACGCACGCAAGCGGGGGCGAAAGCCTGCGTGCAACGGGTGCTCTCGCCAGCTGGGGAGCACGGACTCGTCGGTAAACGTGAGGATAAAACCCTGGTCGTAACCCAGCGAACGGTCGCCGCTGTCGGCAATCACCTCCACCGCGACCAGGCCGGGCACACGGCCGGGAAAGCCGTGCAGCTCCTGCAGCAGCGCCGAGACGGCCGGGGCGTCAGGGCTTTTGAGCAAAACGATGCGCTTATACATGGAGGTTCTCCCATTCAATCAAGTTGCTCAGGCGCGGGCCGCTGTCGAACTCGCACACCACGGTATCGCCGTGGCTTAGGTGGATACCGGCGTCGGCACTGTTGCGATCGGCGCCCATATAGAGGTAGATCAGCGTGCCGGGCAGTCGCAGTGATGGGTGCTGCCACAGGGTGTCGAACAGGTCATCGGCGTCATAACACAGGCAGGAAAGGCCGGTGCTGAAACGCTGTTCCCAGTGCAGGTCGCCCGCGCGGTAGATGGAGGTTGTGCCCCTGATCAGGTCGGGCAGTGGCTGCCAATACAGCAGGTGGGAAATGGCGCTGGGCTGCAACTTGGCGTAGGCCAGGTAGTTGCGCTTGGATTTGGCCAGGGCGATATCGGTAAGGTCGTTGCCGAAGGTGTAGCCGATGTAGTCCGGCTGGCCGTTGTCGGCCACCAGAAACAGCGCCACCACTTCCGCCTCTTCACACGCCGACAGCGCACCGCGACTCATGCGCAGCACGTCGCCGCTGCGCTTGAGCGTGTCGGCAAAGCCCTTGATAAAAAAGGCCGGGCGCTCGTCGCTTTCCAGTGGTTGCGCGACTTTGCTCTGGTGGGTCAAGCCAAAGCCGCACACCACGCCCTGGCGCGGGTCGGGCGGCAGCAGGCAAGGCAGTAGCTCAAAGCCTGCAAGGTCAGTAACCGTCAACGGCGCTGGCGAGTGTTCGCGCAGATACGCCAGCGGCCCACCGGGGAATTCGCGCGCCGGTGTGTCGCGCAACAACGCATACAGGTCGGGCACCGGGTAGAGGCTGTACTGCCCGGCGGTGCTGGGGCTGGTGACATAGCGCTGGCCGTCCCGCACGCATTCAAAAAGGATCGACATGGGCAAGCTCCTAAAGGGTCTTGATTTCAAGCAAGGCGGGTTTGCCGTGGGTTTCCATATAGGCCAGGCAGTCGGCGATCTTTTCTTGAATCGCCGCCGGGGTGTCGGCGCTGCCGGGGCTATAGAGGTCGAAGGTTTTCGCCAGGGCGACGAAATCCACCTCGTTTTCAAGGAAGCTGGTGCCCAGGTTGGACAGGTCGCTGGGCCGCTGGCGCAGGTCGGCAATGCGTTCGGCGTGCTGCTTGGAATTGAGGTAGAGGCGGTTATTGATAGCCAAAAAAGCCCCACATGGCCTGGATTGCGGGCACCCGGTACTGGCGGATCCAGTGCAACGTGTAAGGAATGCGTTTGGACTGGCCGGTGGTGCCGCTGGTCTTGAGCCAGCGCACCACCGGGCTGCAGCTGAGTATCCCGCCTTTTTGCTGGCCTTCACGCACCAGGATTTCGCGGAACCCTTCGTAGGTCATGACCGGGATGTTGGTGCGGGTGATGCGACCGTTGCAGTGGCTGACCTGAAAGCCGTTCTCCTTCCAGAACAGCGATTTCTGGCACACCGAAATGATGTCCTCAAGCACGTGTTGCTGCGTCCTGAGGGGTTTGTCGAGCCTTTCCAAATAGTTCGCTTGCGCTTGGGCGCACTCAGCTTTGAAGGTCGGCACCCTGCGTTCCCAATGGCCGATCCAAGAGTCCATCTTGCCCATGCGTTCGTCCTCGATCACGTGAAAGGAAAGAGAGACTGGTATGTCTCTGTTGTGAGTATTTAGTCTCTCGGATTTTATGTGTCAATATGTTTCTTGCTATTAGATCCAATCATACGGTTTGTATAACGAGATTAATAAAACCTTGTTTTACGTGACCAAGTGACTGTTATTAAAGGGTTTTTAGGTATGCTTCGGGAATGTTATTTCGATACTGAGCCAAAAAATAAATTTTATTTATTGAAATTTTGTGTTGACGGAGAAGCGCTAATTTGAAAATCATGTAGAACGATCAGTATCACAAGGAGGGCGATTCTATGGTTTCCAGGATCACGTTGGGTACTCAAGGGCTGCGTGTTGGCCGCATCGGCCTTGGCTGCATGGGCATGAGCCAGTGGTATGGCGCGACGGATGACAATGAATCGGTGCGCACCCTGCACCGCGCGCTGGAGCTGGGCGTGGACTTCTTCGATTCGGCCGAGGCCTATGGGCCGTTTACCAACGAGCGACTGTTGCAGCGCGCGTTTGCCGGTCGGCGTGAAAAGGTGGTGATCGCCACCAAGTTTGGTTTCCGCATCGTCGACGGCCAGATCGTTGGCGTCGACAGCTCGCAAGGCAATCTGCAAAAGGTCGTCGAGGCCTCCCTCAAACGGCTGGGTACGGACCACATCGATGTGCTGTATCAGCACAGGCTCGATCCCGCTATTCCCATCGAAGAGGTGGTTGGCGCGATGGGGCGCCTGGTTGAGCAGGGCAAGGTCAACTACCTGGGCTTGTGTGAGGTGGGGACAAGCACGATTGAGCGCGCCCATAAAACCCACCCGATATCCGTGGTCCAGGGCGAGTACTCGTTGTGGGAGCGCAATGTCGAACAAGAGATCTTGCCGCTGCTGCACAACCTGGGGATCGGCTACGTTGCGTTTTGCCCCTTGGGTCGCGGTTTTTTGACCGGCAAGGCGGTCAGCGCCGCGCACTACGACGCCAATGACTTCCGCCAGCAGGACCCGCGCTTTCGCGAAGAAAACTTCGCGGCCAATACCTTCCTGACCGAGTCGATTCTGGCCCTGGCCGCCTCCTGGTCGATGACGCCTGCGCAACTGGCGCTGGCCTGGTTGCTGACGCGCAGCCCGCACCTGGCGGTGATCCCCGGCACCAAGCGTGTGGCTTACCTGGAAGAAAACGTAGCCGCCCACGACTGCGTGCTCAGCGATGAGCAGCTTCAGGCGATCGAGGCCTTGCTGGGGCAGTGGGCGGTTGCCGGTGAACGTTACGAGCAGCGAATGATGCAGTTCATCGACCGATAGGCACTGCCAGGGAGGCCAGCCATGCAATCGCACCGCTTGCTCGACGAAACGGAACAGCGCTTTCACCAGAACTTTTTGCAACGTAACGGCAACACGCAGGTGACCTCGTTGCTGACGGTGCCTGGGTGTGTGGGCCCTGTGCAGGCCCGCAAAGCGTTTGCGCAGTTGGTGGCGGAGTACCCGTTTCTGCATCAGAAGATTGTGCCAGTCGGTGACGGCCAGTACGGGTTCGTGCCGGTCGAAAATCACGTGCAGTCGTCGACCTGCACAACACCACCGTCGCGGCGTACCGACGTGTTGCTCAAGCTTGAATTGAACCGTTTGCTGGGGGATCAAGAGGGCTGGCGCGCGTTAGTGGTTGCCGATTCCGAGATCAACCAGACCCATATTCTGCTGACGCGTAACCATGCGATCTCCGACGGCTACAGCACCGCCAGGCTGGTCAACAGCCTGGCCGGTTACCTGGGCGCGATGCCCGCAAGCCTCGATAGCCGGGCGTCGCAGGCGTTCCATATCCGCCTGAAGTATTGGCGCGGGTCACCCCTTGAGACGGGTAAAGCCAGCTACGCCGATTTTGTCCAGTTGCAGGTCAGCCGCCAGGCCGCAGAACGCCTGGATCAACTGCGCGCGGCGTCTGGCTTCACCACCAATGCCATTTGGGGTGGGGTGCTGGCGCACAGTTATCTCAGCTACGCGGATGTGCCGGCGTTCGACTTGTTTACCGCGTATTCACTGCGTGAACCTGCCAGCCATGACCATCCGTTGACCAAGGCCTGCCTGATCGATGTGCGCAAAACCACGTTTTCGCGCCAAAACCCGGGTGTGCTCGGCTGTATTGAGCGCTATGCGCAGGCAGTCGCCGAGGGCCGGGCGCAACTGGGTGCGCCCCCGGCCAGTGCGGCCAACGACAGCCCGCGGCCCGCGCTGGCCTTTACCAATACCGGGCCGCTGGACCGCTTCTTGACTCACCCCGCGCCGGCCGTGCTCGGGTTTTCAACCCTGGTTAACCGCTCCGGCGGCAACTACGACTTCGTCCTGCACCTGGGCAGATTCAATGGCAACTGGCATGCGTCGCTGGCGTTCAGTTCGCTGAAAGTCGAGCGCGCTACGGCATTGGCGTTCAAGGCGCAGATCGAGGCGACCCTGGAGTCGCTGCCGGCTGCGCTTCACACCTCCTGAGGAATTGATAATGGATATTTCCAGCAATAAGAAGTTGACGCTGTTCGCCACCTGTCTTGGCTTTGTGGTGGTGCTGCTCGATGTGAGCGTGGTCAACGTGGCCCTTGAAAGTTTCAAGGCCGAGTTCGCCACCGACGTGCTGCAACTGCAATGGATCGTCAATGCCTACACGCTATTGTTTGCCTCGTTTTTGCTGACCGGCGGTGCATTGGGTGACCGGTTTGGCCACAAGAAAATCTTCCTGTGGGGGTATGCGGTCTTTACCTTGGCCTCGCTCGGCTGCGGTCTGGCGGACACCTTGCCTGCGCTGATCGGCTTTCGCACGCTGCAAGGCATTGGCGCGGCACTGTTGGTGCCCACTTCCCTGGCGCTGGTGCGAATTACCTTTGAGGTGCCCGCCGAACGCAGCAAGGCCATTGCATTGTGGGCGGGCGTTGCCGGCATCGCGCTGGCGGCCGGCCCGGTAGTGGGCGGCTTGCTGATTGGTGTGTTCGGCTGGCGCAGCATCTTTTTCATCAACTTGCCCATTGGCCTGATCGGCATTGTGCTGTGCCTGGCCAATGCGCCACGTATCCCGGCCAACCACAAAGGCGGTTTCGATTTGTGGGGGCAGCTGCTGGCGTTGTTTACCTTGGCCAACTTGACCTACGCGGTGATCGAGTTGGGCCGCCAGAACGGCGTCGATCTTCGCGTTACGGTGCATGCCGTGTGCTTTGTCGGCGGCTTGCTCGGTTTTTTGTGGGTCGAGTCGCGCACTGCCCGGCCGATGGTGCCGCTCACGGTGTTCAACAACGCGGCGTTCAGCCTGGCCTCGATCTTGGGCGTGATCGTGAACTTCGTGTTCTACGGGCTGATTTTCGTGTTCAGCATCTTTTTACAGCAGGTCAATCACTACTCGGTGATCAATACTGGGCTGGCCTTTATCCCCATGACTGGCGTGCTGTTTTTCGGCAATCAGCTGGCTGCCCGCTGGCTGCCCAAGTTGGGTGAGCGACGCCTGCTGGCGCTGGGCCTGGCCATCGCGCTGCTCGGCGTGGTGGCACTGACACCCTTCGTGGGTGGCGCTCCTTACGCCAACATCGCCGTGCAAATGTTTGTGATCGGCTTCGGTATTTCACTCACGGTGCCCACCCTGACCGCCACTGCCGTCAACCACGTCAGCAGCGATAAGTCCGGCGTGGCGTCCGCCATCGTCAATGCCTCGCGCCAAGTGGGTGGCCTGATCGGAGTGGCCATCTTCAGCCTGTTGATCAACGTGACCGATGCAGCCCAGTTCGGCCACGGGTTCGCCCAAGTTATCGCCTTGTCCTCGCTGCTATTGGCCGCGGGCTGGGCGTTGACGCTCGTGTTGTTGCGCAAGCAACCCCTGGCCGCGCAATCGGCCACCTGAAGCAGTGCTCAATAAACCCTGGAAGCAATGGAGATTGAACATGCAAGCAGTCATCAAGACCGAGGCACGCGCTGGGATGAAGTTTCCAGCACCTGCCCGCAGATCAAGGCGCTCAGCCATTCGCCTCAGTTGGCCAGCATTGCTTCGCAACTGGTGGGCGAGGAAGTGCGGTTCTATTCCGACCACGTGTTCGCCAAGAACCCCGAGTCCGAGGCCGGTGGCGACACCCCTTGGCATCAGGACTTTCCCCACCACCCGCTGGATCGGCAGGGCGCGCTGAATATCTGGATTGCATTGGTCGACCTGACGCCGGAGATGGGCACCATGCAGTTTCTCAGCCGCAGCCATCGGGCGGGCATGCTGGGGCGCTACTTCAACCGCCGCGATAACGTGACCTTGCTCGACGAGCATCCTTGGGTGCTGGACGAGTTCGAGATGTCGCCGCCCATTGCACTCAAGGCCGGCGATGCCACGGTGCACGACATGAACGTGATCCATGCGGCCCCCGCCAATAGCTCCAATGTGCCGCGCTGGGTGTATTCCACCCTGTGGCTGCCGGTTTCGGCGCGCTACACCGGCGCCTCGAACCATCGCACCGACCCGCTTAGGCTGACGCTCGACATGCCCATGGAGCACCCCAAGTTTCCCGTTATCCCGACCCGTTGACAGCCGTGTACTCCGACCGGCACTTGCCGGGCGACGGGAGTTCAGTAAAAATCGTTATATGTTGGCGATTGCACGGACCACGCAAGAAGCCAGGGATAGTTTTGAGGCGTATGTACGAGCCCTTGAGGCTCGAGAAGTAGTGGCCTGTTTGATCATTTGCCCGAGCACTCACCCTGAGCAGAGCCAGTACAGCGTAGCCCAGGAAGTTTCCGGCAAAAAGTGGGCATTCATCGGTTTCGGCTCGATCACCAAGGCGACCCTCGGGCTGCTGGTGAGCGCGCGTACATTCGAGCTTTCATCGGTGGTGGTGATCGCGCCGCAGATCGAGCAGCACCAACCCTTTGTTGACCTCGGGGTGAGTTTTATCGATGTGGCGCTCACGCCCGAAAACCTTGGCAGTGTGTTACGCGATGTGGTCCGCCAGGGGGATTTCATCGTCAACCTGTCGGTGAATGTGAGCAGCGCCGACCTGATCCGGTTTGCCCATGCGCACGGCGCGCTGTACCTCGATACCTGCATTGAACCCTGGGCTGGCACCTATAACGAGCCGAGCCTGAGCACCTCGCAGCGTTCCAACTATGCGTTGCGCAACCAGTTGCTGTCGCTTATAAGTGAGCTCGGCCCAGGCCCGACAGCGGTGGTGACCCATGGCGCGAACCCGGGCCTGGTGTCGCACTTCGTCAAATCTGCATTGTTGCAGCTCGCGGCAAAACTCGACGTGAGCGTCCCCGACGGCCAAGAGGGTGTGGCCTGGGGCGAGCTGGCGATGGCACTGAACGTGAAGGTGATCCACATTGCCGAGCGCGATACCCAGCGCTCATCACGCATCAAGACCGACGACGAGTTCGTCAACACCTGGTCCGTCGATGGCTTCGTCAGCGAAGCAGGGCAGCCTGCCGAATTGGGCTGGAGCGCCCCGGCGCCTCGGTGTCAGTGAAAACCTGGACGCCCAACGGCGGCCCCTGCACCGGCCTGCATGAATATGTCGGCAGAGGCTGGAAGCTCCAGGACACCAAGCGGATCATGAACGACGAGATTGCCCCCGGAGGTGTCGACGCACTGGGCGTCTTGCTCATGGGCCACGCCCTGAATGCCTACTGGTACGGCTCAATTCTAAGCATCGACGAGGCGCGCCAGATTGCCCCGTTCAACACCGCTACCAGCCTGCAAGTGGCCGCTGGTGTGTACTCGGGTATCCTCTGGGCCATCGAAAACCCCGACCGTGGAATTGTCGAACCGGAACAGATGGACCACCAACGCGTGCTGGAAACTGCTCTACCCTTCCTTGGCAGCCTCCAAGGCATCCAGACCAACTGGACGCCGCTGGACACCATCAACGCCCTGTTTCACAAGCCCGAAGGTGAGTCGTGCCCGTGGCAGTTCGAACACTTTACGGCGGTTTAACCAAGGTCGGTCACCCATGGAAAGTCCGAGCATCGAAAACACCGACAAACAGCACTGGTTTGCCCTCACCAAGATCAACACCCTCTCGGCACTGTCGCAGATCGTGCAGATCGGCACCGTCACGCCGCTGCTTTCGCTGTCGCTGGAACAGCAAGGCGTGGAGCCGGCCAAGATCGGCGTTATTGTCAGCGCCTCGTGGCTGGCGATCCTGCTGCTGTACAAATGGGTGCCGCGTTTGCTCGCTCATCTGGGGCTGGTCAAGACCAACATCCTCAGTGCGGTGCTGACCATTGGCGCGCTGATCGGCATGACCTTGACCCACCACCTGGTGCTGATTTTTGCGCTGAATTTTGTCCTCGGTATCGGCCTGATCCTGCGCTGGATCGCCTGCGATACCTGGATCGTCGCAGTCGCCTCCAAAGACGAACGCGGCCGCGCGATCGGCGTGCACGAAACCCTCATGGGCCTGGGCATCGCCGTCGGCCCGTTGCTGTTGGTGGTCTTCGGCATCGGCGGCACCCTGCTGCAACTGCCCATCGGCTGGATGGCCGACCGCAGCTCCTACAAAGTCGGCCAATTAGTCTGTGGCTTGATACTGCTGCCAGGCACCCTCGCCATCCCACTCAGCCAGCCGCTTCCCTGGTTGGCGACGCTCATCGTGTTTCTGTGGGGCGGTGCGATCGGCGGCATGAACACCCTGGCCGTGATCGAGCCAGGCCAGCCGCCGCCTCGATCTCATCTCGGCCGCCATCAAACCACTCAAAAAGCCCACCCCGCCCCTGAGCAATTTTTCGCCCCTTACTTGCCATGGCGCTATCCAAGGGTTTCCCGCAAAATACGCCCTCCCGGATTCTGAGTAACCTCATCATGCATCGAGTCGGATTCTTCGTTTGCCATGGCCATGATGCTCTTGATCTTGCCGGCCCCCTTTCGGCGTTCAATCAGGTGCTCACCGCCGCCGGCCATACCCCCTATGACCTCCAGGTCATCTCGCAGGCGGGAGGATCAGTGCTGGGCAATGCCGGCCTTCCGATCGAGACCCAGCCGGTAGGCAGGCGCAGGTTTGACACCGTCCTGTTCATTGGTGGCGATATCGAGCCGATGCGGGCAGCGGAAAACATCGCCGCCGCCAAGAAACTGGGGGCCAAGGCCTCGCGGGTCGGAAGCGTGTGTACGGGAGCGTTTCTGCTGGCGGAAACCGGCTTGCTGGACGGACGCCGGGCAACCACGCACTGGCTGTACGCCGCTCAATTGCAGTCGCGCTTCCCTGGTATCAAGATCGAGGGGAACAGTATCTATATAGCGGACGGACATATCTGGACATCCGCCGGCATCGCCGCCGGCATCGACCTGGCGCTCGCCATGATCGAACGGGATATGGGCGTGGAAGTTGCCCGTGCCACCGCCAGGCTGCTGGTCGTGCCCTATCGTCGACCAGGAGGTCAGTCGCAATTCTCCGCCATGTCACAAATGGAGCCGGAGTCGGATCGCATCCGCATTGCGCTGAATTTTGCCCGGGAACATCTGGCTGAGGCGCTACCTGTCGAGCGACTCGCCGAGGCGGCCAGCTTGAGTCTGCGACAATTCGGACGAGCCTTTCGCCGGGAAACCGGTGAAACGCCAGCCAAGGCGGTCGAGCGCTTGCGCGTTGAAGCGGCGTGCCTGCGCCTGCGCGATGGCAGCGAACCGATCGAACAGATTGCCCTGGCGGTGGGCTTCACCGATCCGGAACGGATGCGCCGGGCCTTCGTCAAACTGCATGGACATCCGCCGCAATCGGTCCGCCGCGAGAGCAGATTGAACGGTGAGCGCGGATAGATCGACGCCCCATCAGCACGCGTAGCGCAGTCAGTGGCCACCCGGGCCACTGCGGTCAGACCCGAGCGCTCAACGAGCGTCAGGTTTCAGCGGACCGTAATCACTCCACATGTCGCGGTGCAGCTTCCAGACACCATCCTGCTTCAGGAAGATCAGGATCTGTTTACCGCGAAACTTGAGCGCTCCACTGTGATCACGGACATCGGCATCCGAAACTTCGGTAACCGCCTGATCGTCACCGTAGAACTCGTAATTGCTGAAAGATACGCTGCCAGGTGGGGAGCCGGCATAGCCCTTGGCGAAGTATTCGCTGATCGCACGGGCTCCGCTGACTCTGTCACCCCCGGGCGGCAAGAGGGCGCCATCTGCCGTATAGAGGCGACCTATCGCCTCATAGTCACCTCGCGCGAAGGCCTGCGCCCATCGCGCATTCTCGGCCTTGATGGCCGCTGCGGGCGGATGCTGCGGGTCACCGGCAGTGGCCGGCAGGGTAAAGGCGAAAAAGGAGAAGCCGACTGCAAGGGCAGCCGCACAAAGACGGATCTGTCGCATCTGATGATTTCCGATATTGGCTTGAATGGAAGAGGGCTGCACCCGACTGGGCAGGTGCAGCCCACATTGCCTGGCAGCGTTTCAACGAACGCCGGGTATTCGTGCGAGCCCTTTGGATGCGCCGGGCAGTTCCTTGTCGACCATCGCGATGACTTCTGGCCGAGCGTCCCTGGGATGACCGGAATGGAACGGTGGAGCGGGGTCATATTCGATCGCCAGTTGCGTGAATTCGGCGGCCTGTTGACCACGCAACTTCGCGGCAACACGAAGCGCGAAGTCGATGCCCGCCGTCACGCCGCCGCCGCTCATGAACCGGCCGTTGTCGTCTTCTACGAAGCGATCCGGAACAGCGATAGCTCCGTACTCGGTCAGCTTGTTGACAAAGGCCCAATGGCAGGCGCTGCGCTTGCCCTTGAGAATGCCCGTGGCGGCGAGCACCAGCGAGCCATTGCAGACCGACGTAATATGCTTGGCGCTTTCCGCCAGACGCCGGATCTGTGCCTGGTACTCCGGCCGCATCGGCGCCGACAAGTCAGAACCGCCAGGGACCAGGAGCAAGTCGGTCCTTTCAATGTCGGCCAGTCGCTCAGTGTTGCCATACACGACCCCGAATTCGAGGGTCACGTTGCCGCCATTGAGGCTCGCATAACGAACCTTGGTATTCGGTAGCCGGTGAAAAATCTCGCTGGGGCCGGCGAAATCGAGCAGCGTGCCGCCGTCGTAATTCACGATCAAGATATTCAGCGGTTCGTTCGCGGCCAGTTCTCCACCGCTGCCGGCCTGCGCGAGAGCCGGAGCGACACGGCCAAGCAGGGCTCCGCCGCCGAGGATGGAGCCGAGGGTGACGATGCCGCCGAACTTGAGCACATCGCGGCGGGAACTCCCCGAGCTGAGCGGGCGCTCACCGGTGGCGTTGTTTTCGCTATTGTCGGTCACGATAACTTCTCCTTTAAAGTTGCGAGGCTCCGCCATCGACTACCAGTTCGGTGCCGACCACATAGGAAGATTCGTCGCTGGCGAGATAGAGCGCGGCGTAGGCAATGTCCTCGGCCTTGCCCATGTGGCCCAGCGGAACCGCCTGGGCGAACTCGGCCTTACGCTCGCGAACCCACTCATCGGACATCCCCCACTTGCTGATCAGGGGCGTGTCCATCGCGCCGGGCGCAATCGCGTTGAAGCGGATTTTCCGGTCAAGGAACTCGTAGGACCAACTGCGGGCCAGTGATCGCACGGCCGCCTTCGCCGCGGCGGTCAGGGAGATGCCATGCTTGCCGGTCTGCGCGACGAAGGATGTGTTGAGAATGACCGAAGCGCCCTCGCGCAAGTCCGGCAGCACCGCCTGAAGCGTGACCACCACGCCCTTGACGTTGATGTCCATGATCTCGTCGTAGAGGTCGTCGTCGATGGCGTTGAGTGGCGAGGGGAATGCTCGACCGGCGTTGGCAAACACGACATCCAGAGCGCCGAAGCGCTCTTTCACCTCGGCGGCAATCGCCCGCATATCCTTGAGCGAACGCACGTCGCCCTGGAGCACCAGCGCGGTCTCGCCCAGTTCGGCCCGCACACGCTCGAATACGGTAACATCGCGACCGGTCACCGCGACCCGCGCGCCCTCTGCAATGAAGAGCCTGGCGGTGGCGAGACCGATGCCACTGGTACCGCCGGTGATCAAAACCGATTTGTTCCTGAGCCTCATCTTCTGTCCCCTTCTCTGCCTCGTGATTGACCAGGCCGAAAGGTCATGGCGTCATCACGGTTATGCGCATGTCTGCGCTCGATTTCCTGGGCAAATTATGGAAACAGCCCGCTGATGGCGTAAAGGTCGTATAACCCTCAAAAAACGCCACAAGCTGGCAGACAAACCGATAGAGATCCTTACGCCGAGGTGCGCCAGATCATGAGATGGCCAAGGTGCTGAAAGCATTGTTGCAACGCTTACACAGCGTGGGGTCGAGGCTGAGTGAGGGGGCGTTGTATCCCAGGGACCAGCGCCTTGCGCGGACAGGCGATCGGTTATCAGATCGAGCTCAAATGGGTGTTACAGTGGCGTGTAATTGCGAAAGATTTTCCAATTTTCATTCCGCATTAAAAATCAATATTAACCATTAAATTCAATCGGTTAAGGAAGACATGCCACAAGAAAGGCTCGACCTGTTACGACTTCCAAAACCTATCCGGGATCCCGTCAGCGACCTGGTACGGGCCTTCAATGCCGCCAGCACCATTGCGGACGTGGAGGCTGAAAGGGCCATTCAGATTGAATGGATCGGCGGCCTGGAAAGTGCCAAGCGCTTGCGGCCAGCCGATATCGAAGCGCTCTACATCATCTTTGACGATGCCGTGGAGGCGAAGCTGGCACAGTTGCGATGAATTTTAATCATCGAGTTTGACCAAGCTCTTGAAGATGAGTTGACCCCCAACTATTGATCGAACCGCCCGGGCCCATCAGCGGCAACGCCTTCTGGACCGTGAAGATCGTGCCCTTCACATTGGTGTCGAAGGTTTCGTCAATGTGCTCGGCGCTGATCTCGCCGAGCACAAGCTGGCTTCCTGTCCCGGAATTGGCGAAGACGATGTCGAGGGTTCCGCGCTCGGCCCTCACCGCCGCGTAGAGTCGGCCGAGGTCGGCCACAACGGCGTCGAGCGCGACGCTTTACCCTAGCAGGAGGCTGAAGCACCGCTGAGTCGAACGCCCCTCGCATTCGCGACAGGGCGTGCTCACTCCGCGCTTTCAGGAAAGATACATCCGCCATTGCGGACCAGCGTCTTCACCTCTTCGCTCACCTGCAAGGGGCTTTGACCTAATCGGGCAATGAACTCCTCGCGGCGCAGCACGTACGACTTCGAATCGTGCTTCGCGCTCCAAAGGACGATATTGAGCACGATGGGAATGAGGTCCAGGCCCTTCTCGGTCAGCCTGTAGAAGTCCTTGCGCCCGTCGTCGGGGCTGGGCGCCCTCGAGAGAATCCCTTGCTCCTCAAGAAAGGCAAGGCGGGAAGCAAGGACATTGGTCGCGATTCTCTCTTCCGATTTCAGGAACTCGCCATACGTCTTCTTGCCCACAAAAACGATGTCGCGAATGATCAAGAGCGACCACCGGTCGCCGAAGATCTCCACGCCATAGTTCACTGCGCAATGGGACCGAATCTCTTTTTTAGACGTCGTTTTCATGGCTGGATATTAACATCGCTTGCATGTTGCAAGTAAACTTCAATTGATAATTTGCTTTCTACAAGTAATGTGGTCGACATGGATTGAACGCAATGATGACCGTCCACGCATCAATGCTCAGCTCTGTAATGAACGCAGGGAGCACTGACCGCTCAACGCAACTTCAACGGATCCACCAACCCCACCGCAATCACCATCCCCACCAGATCCGGGAGGTTCTGCGCCTCCATGCGCTTCATGACCCTGGAGCGATACAGGTCGATGGTTTTCACGCTGACCCCCAACTGCTCGGCGATTTCCCGGTTGGCGTAACCCTGCACCAGCGGCAGCAGCACATCACGCTCTCGCGGGGTCAGGCTGTCCAGCCGGGCCTGGACCCGCGCCTGCCCTTCGCTCAGCGTCTGGCTGTCATCGGCCCGGCTCAAGGCCTGTTGCACGCTGTCGAGCAGCAGCTGTTCGTTATAGGGTTTTTCGATAAAGTCGTGGGCACCGGCCTTGAACGCCCGCACCACGATCGGCACATCGGCATGGCCACTGACAAAGATCACCGGCAAACGGATCTCCCGCGCTTTCATCTCTTCCTGCACATTCAAACCGCCCATGCCCGGCATGCGCACATCCAGCAGCACACAGGCATTGAGCCGGGTATCGCAGGCCTCGAGAAAGTCCCGCCCACTGGTGAATGGCAGCGCCTTGAGACCGACCGACTCCAGCAACCAGACCGTCGAGTCGAGCATGCCCTGGTCATCGTCAACCACATAGACCAGCTGCTGCGCCACACTCACCATTGCGTTACTCCTGTTGTTATTTTTTTAGACCGGTACATTATTGCGCCGGCAAATAGCAGCGCATCCGCAGACCGCCGGCCATGGGTTGCGCCTGCAACTCACCACCGAAACCTTCGATGATGCTGCGACTCATTGACAACCCCAGGCCCAGACCGTTGGCCTTGCTGGTGTAGAACGGGGTGAAGATCTGCTCCAGCTGCGCCGGGGAAACACCGGGGCCCTGATCGCTGACACTCACCTCCACACCACCATCAGCGCCGCGCTCGGCCGCCAGGATGATCCGCGATACCTGCCGTGGATGCACCTCGCGGTTGGCATCGACGGCGTTGCGCAACAGATTGAGCAACACCTGCTCCAGCAGCACCCGGTCGGCATAAATCGGCGGCAGATTATCCGGCAGGCGCTCCTCGATCGTCACCTGGCAGGCATTGGCTTCCCAGGCACACAAGCGCACCGTGTCACGAGCCACTTCGCTGATATCCAGGGCCTGCATGCGCCGCCGCCCCTTGCGCAGAAACGCGCGCAGACGCTTGATCACCTCGGACGCATGATTGGCATGCACGGCGATCCGCTCCAGGCCCTGGGCCACCCGTTCCACGGCCTGTGGGTTGCTGTCCAATGCCTGCAAATAGCGCTGGCTGGCACTGGCGTAATTGACCACCGCCGCCAAGGGCTGATTCATCTCGTGGGCAATCCCCGAGGCCAGCTCGCCCAGGGTCACCAGCCGTGCGGTGTGGGCCAGTTCATCCTGGTGGTGACGCTGCTGGGCTTCGCGCAATTCGCGCTCGCTCTGGTCGTGAGCGACCAGCGAGTAGAAACGTTCGCCGCTGGCCGAACGATGCGCCAGCAGCATCAACGACACCGGCACCGAGGTTCCACCATCGAGGGGTTGCAGACGGGCCTCGATGCTCCAGCGACCATCCCGTTCGGCGCGACTCCAACCCTCGCGCTGCAAGGCCGCCAACGCATCGGCGGCCAGAAACTCGCCCAGGCTCGGCATCGCCGACAGCTCGCCGAGCTTGAGGGTGCGCCGGGCCGCCGGGTTGAGATAAGTGACATGCCCACTGGGCTCGATGAACAACACCGGGTCAGGGTTGGCCTCCACCACCTCGGCCAACCGGTGCTTGTTTTCCTCGGCCTGAACCCGGGCAGTGATATCCCGCGACACACTGACCACCTCGACCACCGACCCGGTGTAGGTTTCGCGAATCGCCCGGCAGGCGGTCTCGAACCAACGATAGTGACCATCGCGATGGCGGATGCGATAGGTCATGGTGTGATAACCGTCCTGCTCCAGGGCGTCACGGGCCCGGTGCGTCAGTCCGGCCAGATCCTGCGGATGGAACAGCTCGCGGGCCAGGCGACCGCGCAACTCTTCGGGCCAGTAACCGAGCAAGGTCGAGGACGCCGGGGACGCATCGAGAAAACAGCCGTCGGGGGTATGCCGGGAAATCAGGTCGGTAGTGTTTTCGGTGATCAACCGATAAAGCCGCCTGGCCGTGGCCGATTCGCGTTCGGCGAGGATCTGCGCGGTGGCTTCGCGACAGCGCGCCAGCACGCGATTTTCCTGCGGGTCGGGGATAAAGGTCCAGATCAGGATCCGTTGCTCGAACTGCGCCTCGACGCCTTCGATGGCCCGTTGCTGGTCCAGGCAGGCGCGCACCAGCGGCAGGTGATTGACCGGCAACAAGCTCAGCGCATCGGCCAGCGGCAGTTGTTCGAGCAATGCCAGCAACGCCCTGTTGAGTTCCAGCGGTCGGGCCCGGGCATCGAGCAGCAGGCTCGGTTGCGGGTCATGCTCGAGCAACGACAAGCCCTGCCGCCGGCTGATGGAGGTGGAATTCATCGCGATCCCTGTCTGGAGAAAGGTCGGGCTGGTAGCGACTTCACGGGCAGCGCAACCGTCATGATTTGAGCCTTGAAATCACTATAGTAGATATACTATACAACTCAGGTAGTACTTCCATATCCATCCGCAAACATTATATAAAAGACCCCGGATAAGTCATCGAGGGGGTCGGTAAAGACCGAGCGCCTCGGACATAGAGCTAATAATCAGCCACCGGGTACCCAAACCATGTCCATCTACGAGCAAGGCCTCGCGCCAACTGCCGTCAATCATATTGCCCTGTCTCCACTCAGTTTTATCGAGCGTACTGCCAAGGTCTACCCCGACTACCCCGCCGTGATCCACGGCTCGATCCGCCGCACCTGGGCCCAGACCTACGCGCGCTGCCGGCGCCTGGCCTCGGCGCTGGCCGGGCGCGGCATCGGCCGCAACGACACGGTGGCGGTGATGCTGCCGAACATCCCGGCGATGCTCGAAGCCCACTTCGGCGTGCCGATGATCGGCGCGGTGCTCAACGCCCTCAACGTGCGCCTGGATGCCGAAGCCATTGCCTTCATGCTCGCCCATGGCGAAGCCAAGGTGCTGATCGCCGACCGCGAGTTCCATGACGTGGTGCAGGCCGCCGTCGGCATGCTCGACCACCCGCCGCTGGTGATCGATGTCGATGACCCGGAATACGGCGAAGGCCAGGCCGTCAGCGACCTGGACTACGAGGCGTTGCTGGCCGAGGGCGATCCGGCCTATGACTGGCATTGGCCGCAGGACGAATGGCAGGCCATCGCCCTGAACTACACCTCCGGCACCACCGGCAACCCCAAGGGCGTGGTCTATCACCATCGCGGCGCCTATCTCAGCTCCCTCGGCAACCAGATGATCTGGAGCATGGGCAACCACCCGGTGTACCTCTGGACCTTGCCGATGTTCCACTGCAACGGCTGGTGCTACCCCTGGGTCGTGACCGCGATGGCCGGGGTGCATGTGTTCCTGCGCCGGGTCGACCCGCAGAAGATCCTCAACCTGATCCGCGAACACCAGATCACCCACCTGAGCGGCGCGCCGATCGTGCTCAACGCCCTGGTCAACATGCCCGAGTCGGCCAAGGCCGCGATCGATCACCCGGTCAACGCCCTGGTCGCCGGCGCGGCGCCACCGGCCAAGGTGATTGGCGCCGTGGAGGCCATGGGCATCAAGGTCACCCACGTCTACGGCCTGACCGAGGTCTATGGCCCGGTGACCATCTGCGCCTGGCACGAGGCCTGGGATGAGCTGCCGCTGGAAGAGCGCGCGCAGGTCAAGGCGCGCCAGGGCGTGCGCTACCAGACCCTGGAAGGACTGATGGTGGCCGATCCGAAAACCCTCGAGCCGGTCCCCGCCGATGGCCAGACCATCGGCGAAATCTTCATGCGCGGCAACACGGTGATGAAGGGTTATCTGAAAAACCCCAGTGCCACGGCCGAAGCCTTCGACGGCGGCTGGTTCCACACCGGCGACCTGGCGGTGACCCATCCGGACGGTTACGTGGAGATCCGCGACCGGCTCAAGGACATCATCATCTCGGGCGGCGAGAACATCTCCACCATCGAACTCGAAGGCGTGCTCTATCGCCACCCGGCAGTACTCGAGGCCGCGGTAGTGGCCCGCCCGGATGAAAAATGGGGGGAGACGCCATGCGCCTTCATCACCCTCAAGGCCCATCACCCGGACGTGCGTGAAGCCGAGATCATCGCCTTCTGTCGTGAGCACCTGGCCGGTTTCAAAGTTCCGCGAACCGTGATCTTCACCCAACTGCCCAAGACTTCGACCGGCAAGATCCAGAAGTTCGTCCTGCGCGATATGGCGAAAAACCTCTAGCCTTTGCCTATCCACCCCGGGCGTTGCCGACGCCCGGGGTGACGCGCATTGCCCATGGCGCGGCCACGGCCGCGTCTCCATCCCCTATTTGCAGGATGTTCAACGCCATGCCCGAGTTCAACGCCCCCCTGCGCGACATGCGCTTCGTATTACATGAGGTCTTCAACGCCAGCCAACTCTGGGCCCGCCTGCCGGCCCTGGCCGAGACGGTCGATGCTGAGACCGCCGACGCGATTCTTGAAGAGGCGGCCAAGGTCACCGGCAATCTGATCGCCCCCCTCAACCGTAGCGGCGACGAAGAAGGCGCCCAGTGGCACGGTGGCCAGGTCAGCACCCCGAAAGGCTTCAAGGACGCCTATGCCACCTATCTCGAAGGCGGCTGGGTCGGCCTCAGCGGTAACCCGCGGTTCGGCGGCATGGGGATGCCGAAGATGCTCGCCGTGCAATTCGAAGAAATGCTCTACGGCGCCAACTCCAGTTTCGCCCTGTATTCGGCGCTGACTTCCGGCGCCTGCCTGGCCATCGACGCCCATGCCAGCGAGGCGTTGAAAGAGCGCTTTCTGCCACTGATGTACGAGGGCCGCTGGGCCGGCTCCATGTGCCTGACCGAAGCCCATGCCGGCACCGACCTGGGCCTGATCCGCACCCGCGCCGAACCCCAGGCCGACGGCAGCTACCGCATCAGCGGCAGCAAGATTTTTATCACCGGCGGCGAACAGGACCTGACCGAGAACATCATCCACCTGGTGCTGGCCAAGCTGCCGGATGCACCGCCGGGTCCCAAAGGCATCTCGCTGTTCCTGGTGCCGAAGATCCTCGTCGATGCCGAAGGCAGCCTCGGCGCCGCCAACGCCGTCAGCTGCGGCTCGATCGAACACAAGATGGGCATCAAGGCTTCCGCCACCTGCGTGATGAACTTCGACGGCGCCAGCGGCTGGCTGATCGGCGAAGCCAACAAGGGCCTGGCGGCGATGTTCACCATGATGAACTACGAGCGCCTGTCCATCGGTATCCAGGGTATCGGTTGCGCCGAAGCGTCCTACCAGAACGCCCGGACCTACGCCCGCGAACGTATTCAAAGCCGCGCCCCGAGCGGGGCGGTGGCCAAGGACAAAATCGCCGACCCGATCATCGTCCACCCCGACGTGCGGCGCATGCTGCTCAGCATGAAGGCCATGACCGAAGGCGGCCGCGCGTTCGCCAGCTATGTCGGCCAGCAACTGGACCTGGCCAAGTTCTCCGATCAGCCTGATGAACGGCACAACGCCGAAGCCCTGGTCGCTCTGCTGACCCCGGTGGCCAAGGCATTTTTCACCGATACCGGACTGGACAGCTGCATCCACGGCCAACAAATCTTCGGCGGCCACGGCTATATCCGTGAGTGGGGCCAGGAACAGCTGGTGCGGGACGTGCGCATCGCGCAGATCTACGAAGGCACCAACGGCATCCAGGCCCTCGACCTGCTGGGCCGCAAGGTCGTCGGAAACGGTGGTGTCGCCCTGCGCCTGTTCACCGCCGAGATCCGCGACTACGCCGCACAGCCCGGCGTAGCCTACGCCGACGATCTGCTGGACGCGGTGCAACGCCTGGAGAACCTCAGCGACTGGCTGCAAGAGCAGGCTGTGACCAACCCCAACACCATCGGCAGTGCCTGCGTCGAATACCTGCACCTGTTGGGCTATGTCGCCTACGCCTATCTCTGGGCACGCATGGACCGGGTCGCGCAGGACAAGCACGACGAGGACCCTGGATTTTATGGAGCGAAACGGGCAACCGCGCAGTTCTATTTCAGCCGGTTGCTGCCGCGTATCCTGAGTCTGGAGCAGAGCATTCGCGCGGGTAGCGCGTCGTTGTTCGGGCTGGAGGCCGAGCAGTTCTAAGCCGATGCCTTGATTCCGGGGATCGGAGTCTTGCGACGGTCTCAAGAGTAGCGACTATTCCTGAACCCGGGCGGCGGCGTCAGCTTTCGACCGGGTAGGAGCGCAACCGTCAGGACAGGCTTATGCCGTAAAGGTTTATCGTGGCTCACACTCCAGGCAAGAACACCTGTAAAAGTTTCATAATTTTCCACTCGCCATACTCCCTCACATTTTGTTACATTCACGGAAATAACCACGGAGAACTCCCATGGACCCCAGCTCTAGTAGGCCGGTCACACTGACTGGAATGGTGCCGCCTGGCAGGTAGGACTGACCCTGGTTGATCTCCCCCCGCTCGAACGCCCCGCGCTTTACGCAACTCCCCTCCGTGTGACCTCCAAGCAACCCGGACCGACCTCGGTCAGCGGTTGAATACCCAATTTATTGCGTTTCCCGTAACGCCAGGAATGCCTGTCATTTCGTCTCCAACAACGCCCACGGATTGTGGCCAGGAGAAGGAAGACCCGTGCTCGTCTGTCCGATGGGAATCGAAAGCGGCTGCCAATGCCACGCTTTGGAGGAACTCACCATGTCCAACCTGAATGCCCCCTCCGCTGTCCTCGACAGCGCCCATGTCGGCGATATCCGCGGAGCCTTCGGCACCATCCGCCATGACGATATCGCCCCGCGCAACACTTGGTGGCATCGCCTCAAGACCCTGATGGCCATCCTCGGCCCGGGCCTGATCGTGATGGTCGGCGACAACGACGCCGGTGCCTTCAGCACCTACGGCCAGGCCGGCCAGAACTACGGCACATCGCTGCTGTGGACCCTGGCCCTGCTGATCCCGGTGCTCTACGTCAACCAGGAGATGGTCCTGCGCCTGGGTGTGGTGACCGGTGTCGGCCATGCCCGCCTGATCCTCGATCGCTTCGGCAAGTTCTGGGGCGCTTTCAGTGCCATCGACTTGTTTATCCTCAATGCCCTGACCATCGTCACCGAGTTCATCGGCATCAGCCTGGGGATGGATTTCCTCGGCGTGCCCAAAGTAGTCGGCGTCGGCCTGGCGGCGATATTTATCATGCTGGCGGCGTGCACGGGCAACTTCCGGCGCTTCGAACGCTTCGCCCTGATCCTGGTGTTCGGCAGCCTGTTGCTGGTGCCGATTTTCCTGATGATCCACCCGCCGATGAGCCAGGTCGCGCACGACTTCCTCACCCCGCAACTGCCGGCTGACGGCAAGCTGTCGGAGGTGCTGTTGCTGATCATCGGGATCGTCGGTACCACCGTGGCGCCCTGGCAGTTGTTCTTCCAGCAAAGCTACGTGATCGACAAGCGCATCACCCCACGCTTCATCAAGTACGAACGCGCCGACCTGTGGCTGGGCATCGCCCTGGTGGTGATCGGTGCGGTGGCGATGATTGCCTTCACCGCGCAGGTTTTCGCCGGCAACCCGGAGTTCGGCAACTTCACCGACGCCGGCGCCATCGCGGCCGGTATCGCCAAGTACCACGGTCGCCTGCCGGGCGTGTTGTTCGCGGTCGCGCTGATCGATGCCAGCATCATCGGTGCCATGGCGGTGTCGCTGTCGACCGCTTACGCCCTGGGCGATGTGCTGAGCCTGAAGCACTCGCTGCACCGTAAACCCGGCGATGCCAAGGGCTTCTACCTGATGTATTGCGGGCTGATCGCTGTGGCCGCAGCCCTGGTGCTGATACCCGGTGTACCGCTGGGCCTGCTGACCAACGCCGTGCAAACCCTGGCCGGTGTGTTGCTGCCCAGCGCCACGGTGTTCCTGCTGCTGCTGTGCAATGACAAGGAAGTACTCGGTCCCTGGGTGAACAAGCGCTTCACCAATGTGGTCACCGCAGTGATCGTTGCCATACTGGTGCTATTGTCCGTCATCCTGACCTCGGCCGTGGCCTTCCCGGACATGTCCGGTGAAACCATCACCAACATCCTGATCGGCGGTGGCGTGGTGGGCCTGATCATCGCTATTGCGGTGAACGTGCTGCATGCCCGTAAAGCCGTGGACGAAGCCAACCTGAGCGACAAGGCAACCCCCTTCACCCAGGAGATGATGAACGCCTGGCGCATGCCGCCATTGGACAAACTCAAGCCCATGGTCCTGTCGCAGCGCAATCGGATCTGGATGGGGGTGTTGCGCGGTTACCTGGTGGTCGCCATGGGCATGGTGATTTTCAAGGTAGTCCAGTTGGCGATGGCGTAAACGCCCTGGACCGAGCATACCGGCTGGCGAGCCTGATCAAACGGAAATCCTGCCATGGGCAGGGTTTCGCTTGATCCTTACCTCAGTCCGCAAGCAGATGAAGATCAACAAAAGAACCTGGAGTGAGCACCAGAACGAAAAGTTGTTCGAGCCTGGCGCTTCATCTGCTTTCCTGTTCCAGGTCCGATAGCTCAACGATTGTTCCCGCCGCCACGCCCGGACTATAGTGCCGCGCAAGTCCAAGGCAGGAGCCTACACAGTGCACTTACGTTTTCCATCGCGTCGTTTCTCCCTTTGCGCCCTGGCCATCAGCCTGGCCCTCAGCGTCTGCAACGCACCGTTTGCCTCAGCCGACGCCACCCTGCCCAACGCACCGGAAATCGGTACGGGTTATCGCAGCGGCCTGCTCACGCAACACGCGGCCCGGCACATGGCCGCGGCGGCCAATCCGCTGGCGGCCGAGGCCGGGCGCGAGATCCTGCGCCAGGGCGGCTCCGCCGTGGATGCCGCGATTGCCATGCAGGCCGTGCTGACCCTGGTGGAGCCACAAGCCACCGGCATCGGCGGCGGGGCCTTCATCATGGTCTGGGACGGCAAGCAGGTGCATGCCTACGACGGTCGTGAAACCGCACCGGCAGGCGCCACCGAGAAGCTCTTCCTCAACCCGGACGGCACGCCGATGGCCTTCACCCAGGCCCAGATCGGTGGACGCTCGGTCGGTACGCCCGGGGTGATGCGCGCCCTCGAACTGGCCCATCGCGCCCAGGGCCGCCTGCCCTGGGCGAAGCTCTTCGAGCCGGCCATCCGCCTCGCCGAACAAGGCTTCCCGATTTCACCGCGCCTGCACAAGCAGATCGTCGCCAGTCCGTTCCTGCCCCACTCGCCCGCCATGGCCGCCTACTTCCTCAATGCCGACGGCAGCCCGAAAGCCGTCGGCACAACGCTGAAAAACCCGAAGCTGGCCGCCGTGCTCAAGCGCATCGCCAACGAAGGCACGGACGCGCTCTACAAAGGCCGCATCGCCGAGGAGATCGTCGCCGCGGTCAATGGCAGCGCCAACCGCGGAACGCTCTCGCTGGCCGACCTGCAAGGCTATCAGGCCAAGGAGCGCACTGCGCTGTGCTCCGACTACAAGCAATGGCAGCTCTGCGGCATGCCACCGCCGTCCTCCGGCGGTATCGCCATCGCGCAGATCTTCGGCACCTTGCAGGCCCTGGAAGCCCAGGACAAACGCCAGGCGCTGGCAGCACTCGGCCCGCTGAAAACCTCCAGTCCCGCCGGTCTTGAGCCCCGTCCGCAGGCCGTGCACCTGATCGCCGAGGCCGACCGCCTGGCCTATGCCGACCGCGGCCTGTATGTCGCCGACAGCGACTTCGTCCCGGTCCCGGTCGCCGGACTGATAGACCCCGGCTACCTCGCCGGCCGCGCCCGTCTGATCGGCGAACGCAGCCTGGGCCAGGCCGAACCCGGCGTCCCGGCCGGCATCCAGGTGGCCCTGGCGCCGGACCGCTCGCCGATGCGCATTTCCACCTCGCAGATCGTCGCCGTGGACGACCAGGGTGGCGCCGTATCGATGACCACCACCGTGGAAAGCTCGTTCGGTTCGCACCTGATGGTCGAGGGTTTTATCCTCAACAACCAATTGACCGACTTCTCCTTCATCCCCAGCGAAAACGGCAAGCCGGTGGCCAACCGTGTCGAGCCGGGCAAACGTCCACGCTCATCCATGGCCCCGACCCTGGTGTTCGACCGGGCGAACGGAGAGTTTCTCGGCGCCGTCGGCTCGCCCGGCGGCTCGCAGATCATCGAATACGTCTCCAAGACCCTGGTCGGCTTGCTGGACTGGAAACTCGATCCGCAGTCGGCCATCAACCTGCCCAACTTCGGTAGCCGCAATGGCCCCACCGAACTGGAACAAGGCCTGTTCTCGGCGCCATTGATCAAAGCGCTGCGGGACAAGGGCCACACCGTCAGCGAACTGGACATGACCAGCGGCACCCAGGCGATCATGCGGGTGCGCGACGCCAAGGGGCAGTCGTCATGGGCTGGTGGGGCCGATCCTCGGCGTGAAGGCGAGGCCCTGGGCGACTGAAATGTTTTGGCACACTCTGACACTAGGGCTCTTCACAATATGTTGAGAAATCGCCCCGTATACTTTTTCAATCAACAGATCGCCTTGCGATCCGCCCCCTCTCTTTCGGTATCACTATGCGAATGACACGCCCCTTCCTCATCCTGCTCCTGCTGGGCGGCCTATTGTTCTTCTTCGGGCTGGGTAACCACGAGTTGCAAGGCTCCACCGAATCCCGGGTCGCCGGGATCGCGATGGAAATGCACCTGACCCAGGATTGGGTGACCCCGCATCTGCTGGGCGAGCCCTTCCTGGAAAAACCACCGCTGAGCCTCTGGCTCGATGCCGGCGCCATCCAGCTGTTTGGCGGCACGCCCCTGGCCGTGCGCCTGGCCTCGGCCTTCGCCGGCCTGTTCACGGTGCTCGCATTGTTTGCCTTCCTGCGCAAGATCGGTCGTCCGGCCGTGCTGGCCTGGACCGCCGCCGCGATGCTCGCCACCATGGCCAGCTACCTGGGCAATGCCCGGCAGGTCGGCGAAGACGCGCTGCTCAGCCTCGGGGTGACCCTGGCCCTGCTGGCGTTCTTCCGCGCCACCGAACAAGCGGCGCAAGGCAACAGGACCTTTGGCGCCTGGTGTGTCTTTGCCCTCGGCATCGTGATCTCGACCCTGAGCAAGGGCGTACTGGGCCTCGCCCTGCCGGGCGTCGTGATTTTCGTCTACCTGGTGACCCAAAGCCTGCTCGACAAACGCTTCACCTTCGGCAACTGGCTACGCCCCGCGCTGTTCACCGCGCTCGGGCTGATCCCCCTGCTGATCTGGCTGGTCCTGCTCTATCAGCGCGGCGGTATGCAGGCCATCGGTGAAGTGCTGTGGGCCAACAGCGTCGGCCGCTTCAGCGGCTCCTTCACCTCCGCCGGGCATTACGAACCGTTCTACTACTACCTGGCCAAGCTGCCGGAAGCCTTCCTGCCCTGGAACCTGCTGGTGTATCTGGGCTTGTGGAACCTGCGCAAGCGCCTGGTGGCCAATCGTCACCTGCTGTTCGCCAGCGTCTGGATCCTGGCCCAGTTCACCCTGCTGACCCTGGCCTCCAGCAAGCGCATGGTCTATCTGATGTCCATGGCGCCGGCCGCCGCCATCATCGCCGCCGAATACTCGGCGGTGATCCTCGAGTGGCTGCGCCGACGCTCGGCCACCTCCCCCTTCAGCGCCAAGCTGGTGAAACATCACCGGCCGCTGGCGATGGGGCTGATGGCCCTGCTGGTCTGCGGCTATCTGGTGGTGGCGTCGCTGGAGTCGCGCTCCGACATCAAGAACTCCTTCAAACCGCTGACCGACCAGGTCATCGAACTGCAGGCCCATGGCAAGCAGGTCGCCCTGTTCCAGCCGGAAGAGCGACTGGCCTCCACCGTGTTCTATACCCAACGCCAGCAGCAGGTGCTGATGACCGAAGCCGATCTGAACGCCTTCCTGACAGCCTCGCCGGACAACGTGGTCATCGTTGACCAGAACCTGAAAATCTCGACGCCGCCGGCACCCACCAAGGTCCTGAGCAGTATCACCATCGGCGGCAAGCGCCTGTATAACTTCTACGGACAGTAAGCGGCTCCATACGCTTCATTCGTAAAGAGCCGGCGCCTTTGAAGCGCCGGTTTTTTTTGCCTGGAAAATCGGTATCGCAAACAAACAGCACTATCCTCGTCCGCTGGTTAGCAGAAACATGCGGTATGACAAAATCCTTTCAGCTATCTGTGTTACCGCCGATACAAGCTCTACCAACAAATTCAGCTGGTTCCAAAAACAACACCTTCCAGCCACCTGACAGCACGCAACACAACGTTCCTGGAGGAATTCGATGAATAGCTGGTTTGGCAATATCAGCGTCAACCTGAAACTTGGCCTGGGTTTCGGCTTGGTACTGCTCCTGACCACCATCCTGGCCCTGACCGGCTGGAACAGCCTGGGTGGGCTGATTGACCGCAGCAACTGGATGAGCGACATCACCCAACTCAACGCCTCGCTGACCAAACTGCGCGTGGCGCGCCTGCAATACATGCTGACCAACGGTGACGAGACCGCCGCCCAGAACGTACAGGTCAACCTGCAAGCGTTCATCGCTCAACAGCAGAAGCTGATCGGCAGCTTCAAGAGCCCGGAAAACCTCAAGCTGCTCAAGGAGCAGGCTGACCTCATCACGCAATACCAGCAATCGCTGAACAAGATGCGTGATGCCTATCGCACCGCCAATGGCGCGCGTCAGACCATGGGCGACAATGCCGAAGTCGTCAACAAACTGATCACCGCCATCAACGACCAGGTGCTGCACATGCTGCCCGGCGAGGAAGGCCGCTTCGAACGTTTCCAGGCCATCACCCGGGCCAAGGAACAGTTCCAGCTGACCCGTTATGAAGTGCGTGGCTATGCCGCCAACAGCAACCCGGACACCGAGCAGAAAGCCTTCAATCAACTGAGCGAAGCGATCGACGGGCTGAAGGCCCTGCAGCAAGCCTTCAGCGGCGCCGAGCAGGCCTCCGTGACCCAGCTCGAGACCGCCCTGGGCAACTACCGCAGCGCCTTGCAGGCCTACAAGAGCGCCAACGCCGCCGCCGTGCAGGCGCGCAAGGAAATGACCGACCAGGGCAACGACATCGTCTCGCGCAGCGACGCGCTGTATCAGATCCAACTGGACCGGCGTGACAGCGAAAGCGCCCAGGCCCGGACATTGCAACTGGGCAGTACGCTGCTGGCCTTGCTGGTCGGCCTGTTCGCCGCCGTACTCATCACCCGGCAGATCACTCGCCCGATCCGCGACACCCTGGCCGTCGTCGAACGCATCGCCTCCGGCGACCTGACCCACAACCTGATGGTGACCCGCCGTGACGAACTGGGCGTGCTGCAACAAGGCATCCAGCGCATGGGCGCCACCCTGCGCGACCTGATCAGCGGTATCCGCGATGGCGTCACCCAGATCGCCAGCGCCGCCGAGGAACTGTCGGCGGTGACCGAACAGACCAGCGCCGGGGTCAACAGCCAGAAAATCGAAACCGACCAGGTCGCCACGGCGATGCACGAAATGACCGCCACCGTTCAGGAGGTCGCGCGGAATGCCGAACAGGCCTCCCAGGCCGCCGCCGCCGCGGACGGTGAAGCCCGTGAAGGTGACAAGGTAGTCGGCGAGGCCATTGCCCAGATCGAACGCCTGGCCACCGAAGTGCTGCGTTCGACCGAAGCCATGACCGTGCTGCAGAAGGAAAGCGACAAGATCGGCGCGGTCATGGATGTGATCAAGGCCGTGGCCGAGCAGACCAATCTGCTGGCGCTCAACGCCGCCATCGAGGCGGCCCGGGCCGGTGAAGCCGGACGCGGGTTTGCCGTGGTCGCCGACGAAGTCCGCGGCCTGGCCCAGCGTACCCAGAAGTCTACCGAGGAGATCGAAGGCCTGGTCGCCGCCCTGCAGAACGGCACCCAGCAGGTGGCGAATGTGATGAACAACAGCCGCACCCTGACCGACAGCAGCGTGGCCTTGACCCGCAAGGCCGGCACCTCGCTGGAAAACATCACCCGCACGGTGTCGAACATCCAGTCGATGAACCAGCAGATCGCCGCGGCGGCCGAACAACAAAGCGCGGTGGCCGAAGAGATCAGCCGCAGTATCGTCAATGTCCGTGACGTGTCGGAACAGACCGCCGCCGCCAGCGATGAAACCGCGGCGTCCAGCGTCGAACTGGCCCGCTTGGGCAATCAGTTGCAGATGATGGTCAGCCACTTCCGAGTCTGATAACCCGGTCTCGCCGCGCTCCGGGGGCCCGGCGAGCTCCGCGCCTACAGGTGATCGGGCTCAACTCGGATAAACCTCGTCAAGCGCAAATCGCGTTGGTAAACACCAGCCGATTGCCGAACGGATCGTGCAGAGTCATGTCCAGGCTACCCCAGGGCATGGCCTGGATCTCTGTCGGTACATCGCCACCTGCCTTGCCCAGCAACTGTGCCCTGAACGCTTCCAGCCCGTCGGTTTCGATGCGTAGCGCCGCCCCCGGCGCGGCGTCGCTCTTGTGCTCGCTCAGGTGCAGCACGCAATCGCCCCGCGACACTTGCAGGTACAACGGAAACCCGGGCTCGAAACGGTGCTGCCAATCGACAGAGAACCCGAGGAATCCGATGTAGAACGCCAACGCCTTGCCCTCGTCATCGATATGCAGGACGGGAGTGGTTTTACCGAAGCTCATGACGGGTCTTCCTGGCTATCTGGATCAAAGCGCTTCGGCCTGGAAAACAGATTCTTTAGTAGCTAGGTGCCATCAGTGCAAAAAGCGCGAAGCCGCTCGCAAAAACGGCGTCGTAAAGTTTCAGTGGCCGGGGACGACCGAGCAGCTTCCACAGGCTGCTCGAGCCGCTCGCTCCCCAGGCCCGGGAGCGATCAACCCGCCGTGCGTTACAGCATCTGGTTGCGAATCCATTCGATCACCGACGTGCGCTTGGGCACCCAGCCCAGCAGCTCACGGGCCTTCTTGCCACGCACCCGGCTGTTGGAGCCCTGGCCGTAGTTGGCCATTTCATAACCCCATTCAGCCTCGGCGTCGGCCAACGGCCAGTCCTGGGGTTCGCCCAGGTTCAGGGCCCGGGCCATGGCAGTGGTCATCTCGATAAACACGGCCTCGCCACTTTCCATGAAGTAGAAGACTCCCGCCGGGGTCTTGGTCAGTGCCAGCAGTACAGCGCCACCACATCATCGATATGCACGCTGGAGCAGATGTTGCGTGGCGCGTTCAAGGCGCTCATGGCCTTAACCGACAAGCACCGGAGCGGCATAACCCGCCAACTTGGCCTGGATGAAATCGAGGAAGCACTGAATCCGCAACGCCAATTGCGAGTTGCGGTAGTACACCGCGTGAATCGGCTGGCGATAGCCACTGTTGGCCTCGGGCAGAATCACCCGCAGGCGCCCGGCCTGGATATCCTGGTGTGTCATGAAATGTGACAGACAGGCAATGCCCTGCCCTTCCAGCGCCAACTGACGCAAGGTCTCGCCGCTGGACGCGCTGATGCCCGGTTGGATCTGCCAGCGATCACCCTGGGCATGCCGCAACGGCCAGTGGTTCAGGTTTTCGGTCTGGGTAAACCCGAGCAGCGTATGCCCGGACAACTCGCTGACGCTGGCCGGTAGCCCATGCTTTTCCAAGTACGCGGGGCTGGCGAGGATATTCAGCGGACTGCTGCCCAGGGAGCGCGCGTGCAGGGTCGAGTCCGCCAGGTTGCCGATACGGATGGCGATATCGGTACTTTGCTCCAGCAAGTCGATGATCAGGTCATTGCTGTTGAGCTCCAGCTGGATATCCGGATACAGACGGCGAAACTCCGCGATATGCGGCACCACCGCGTGCAGCATGAAGGGCGACGCGGCATTGATCCGCAGGCGCCCGGCGGGCGTGCGCTGGCGCAAGGACAGGCGCTCTTCCAGTTCATCCATCTGTTCCAGGATCTGCTTGGCCCGCTCGAAGAAGAACTTGCCCTCCTCGGTCAGGTCCATACGCCGTGTGGTGCGGTTGATCAAGGTGGTTTCCAGCTTGACCTCGAGCCGCGACAGGCTCCGGCTGACCGCCGAAGGTGTCTGGCCGATCTGTTCGGCCGCCGCGGAAATCGAGCCGCACTCGATGACACACACGAAGATCTGCAATTCATCGGATCTGGCTTTCACTGTTATCCCTTGGCGCAAACACAGCCTTGATAGTAGCCGCCCGCCGCATCGAAGCAAATGGTCTTTGTCCAAGGCGCATGAATAGTGAATCTATTGTTGCTCCCTCATGACAAACCTACGGAACTGTTCGACCACTCCGGCTAGCCCCCGATCAGCAAATGCCCGCCCAGCAGGCCCAGGCCGACAAAGAACACCCGCTTGAACAGCGTGGCACTGACCCGCTGGCGCAGCCATTGCCCGAACAGCATGCCGAGGATCGCGGGGAGCAGAACCAGCAATGAGGCCCCCAGGGCGCCTTCGCCCAGTGCCCCATGCCAGAACAGACCGAGGGCCAGTGCCAGGGTCGAGACGGTGAACGACAGGCCCAGCGCCTGCACCAGTTCATCCTTGTTCAACCCCAACGCCTGCAGGTAAGGCACGGCGGGAATCACGAACACGCCAGTGGCCGAGGTGATGAGGCCGGTGACCAGCCCACAGACCGGCCCCAACCAGCGCTCCGTTCGGGCGCCGACTCGCAGCGCCGGTAGAAACAAGCCGCTCAAGGCGTACAGCAGCAAGGCCGCGCCCAAGGCCCGCACCATCCCATGACCGCCGTCCATCCCGCCCAACCACCAGACACCGACAGCGGTGCCGAGGAAGATCGCCAGCAACATCGGCCATAACCGTCTGAGCAAGGTCGACAGATGCCCGCCCGCCGCCAGTTGCCAGACATTGGTCAGGGTCGCGGGAATGATCAATAGCGCCGCAGCCTGCGTCGGTGCCATAGCCAGGCCGAGCAGGCCCATGGCAACCGTCGGCAGTCCGAGACCGATCACGCCCTTGATCATGCCCGCCAGCAGAAAGGTGCCCAGCACCAGCAGACTAATGGGCAAGCCCAAGGTCTGGTAAAACTCGAGAAAGCTATTCATGGCCACAGACTGGACCCGGGCGGCGGGTTTGAAAATCTGTCATGCATTGAGCTAGCCTCTTGAATAGCAAGAGACAGATTCAACCTGTAGGAGCCGGCTTGCCGGCGATGAGCCCCTTGAGTCTTGCATTGCCCTTACGACCGCCATCGCCAGCAAGCTGGCTCCTACAATGGTGCGGCGTACCGAATCGAGCGTATGCGCATGCACTTCGACCTGACCGACCTTCGGCTGTACCTGAATATCCTCGACGCAGGCAATATCACCGCCGGCGCGGCGCGCAGCCACTTGTCGCTGCCGGCCGCCAGCGCACGGATACGGGCCCTGGAAACCTCCCTCGGCACGCCATTTTTCCTGCGCGGCCGCCGTGGCGTCACCCCTACGCCCGCTGGCAAGACCCTGGCCCAGCATGCCCGGCTGATGCTGCAACAGGCCGAACACCTGCGCCAGGACCTGGCCGAATACGCCCGAGGGATAAAAGGCCAGGTCCGCCTGCTGGGCAACAGCGCCGCGATCAGCGAATACCTGCCGGAACGGCTCGCGGACTTCCTGTGCAGCCACCCGCATATCGACCTCGACCTGCAGGAGTTGCCCAGCCTGCGCATCGTCCACGCGATCCGCCAGGGGGCGGCGGATATCGGCATCGTCTCCGACGCGGTGGATACCCAGGGCTTGCAGACCCGGCCGTTTTGCGACGATCCGCTGGTGGTGGCGATCCCCCTGGGCCACGCCCTGGCGGAACCATCCCACCTGCGTTTCAGCGACACCCTGCACCACGAACAGGTCGGCCTGCCCGCCGGCAGCGCCCTTGCCGCCTACCTGGAAGAGCAGGCCTTGCACCTGGGGATGCGCCTGCAACTGCGGGTGCGCGCCGACGGTTTTGACGGGGTGTTGCGCATGGTCGCGCGCGGTGCGGGTCCCGGTATCGTGCCCCAGGCGACCCTGGAGCGTTGGCCGGTTACGGCGGACCTGGTCAGCCGTCCACTGCCCGAGCCCTGGGCCCGACGCAAACTGCTGCTGTGCGCCCGTTCGTTCGAACACCTGCCGGGTTACGCCCGCGCCTTGCTCGAGGCTTTATGCGCTCATGGGCAGGTCGATGTCGAACCTGGACAACTGCCCGCTGCCGACGACCGCTAGGGTGCAGGCTTCCTCACGAACCTGCGCCCGGAGCCCAACATGTCCAATCCACCGATCACCGTTCTGCGCGATACCCACCCGTTGCCGGTCCTTGATGCCTGCAAATGGGAAAAACTGGCGGGCGACCCGCACACCGTCAACCTCAATGCCTACACCAGCGAAGACGGCAGCAAGATCATGGGCACCTGGATCTGCACCCCGGGCAAATGGCGGGTCGAGTACCTGAAGTGGGAGTACTGCCACTTCCAGGAAGGCTACTGCATCATCACCCCGGACGGCCTGGCGCCGATCCACCTGCGTGCCGGCGATATCTTCGTGATCGAGCCCGGGATGAAAGGCACCTGGGAAGTCGTGGAAACCGTGCGCAAGTACTTCGTCTTCGCCTGATTCGGCGGCGCCGGAACCGACCGCTGGTGAAACGACGAGCAACCCTGTCACGTCGTTTCACCAGCCCCTCTAGACCGTTTCGCCGAGGGCTGAAACGGCCGTCCCCCAGCGATTGGCCGCCACATAGACAAGCGCTGCGCTGCCGGCACCGATCAGCCAGCCCCAGTCACCGACATTGAAAATCAAGCCGAATGCGCCCAGCAACGCCAAGCCGATCGACAGGCTTCCCGAAACGATCAGGGCGAACAAGGCCTTGCTGTTCCAGCCGCCCTCGAAATACAGCGAGCCTTCAGGCGACAGCGTGTACAGATCCTCCAGCTTGATGACCTGGCGCTTCACCCGATAGTAGTCGGCGACCATAATGCCGAACATCGGCCCCAGCACGGCACCGAAGATACTCACGAATATCGTGATCGCCTGGGGACTCGAGACGAACAGCCAGGGGCAGACCAGCACCGACAGGATCGAAGTGATCAGGCCGCCCAGTCTGAAGTTGATTTTCTGCGGTGCCAGATTGGCGATGTCATAGGCGGGCGAGACGAAGTTCGCCACGATATTGATGCCCATGGTGGCGACGATGAAGGTCAGCGCGCCAATGATCGAGACCAGTGGGTTATTGATTTTCTCGACAATCAGCACCGGGTCCATGATCGCCTCGCCGAAGACCTTCATCGAACCGCCCGTGACAATCACCGTGATGATCGCGAAGACGATGAAATTCACCGGCAGGCCCCAGAAGTTGCCTTTTTTCATCACCGCTTCAGTCTTGGCGAAACGGGAAAAGTCGCCGAAGTTAAGCAACAGCGCGGCAAAGTAGGCAACGATCAGCATCGCGGCGCTGGCCATCAGACCGATCGACTCCAGGCCCGTGAAGTGCTTGTCGGAGAACTGCATCGAGAAGCTGCCCAGGCCGGTCTTGGAGATCATCCAGCCGGCCAGCGCGAACATGACCAGATAGACCACCGGGCCGCAGAAATCGATAAATTTGCGAATCGTCTCCATCCCGGCGAGGAAGATCACCAGCTGAAAGAACCACATGAAGGTGAAACTGATCCAGCCCAGGGTGGACAGCCCCAGCAGGCTGTTGTGGGTGAAGTCCGCCGCCCAGGGCAGTACCGCGATCACCAGCACCTGCACCGCCTTGGAGGCGAAATAGGTCTGCACGCCGTACCAGACGATACCGACGATCCCCCGCACCACCGCGGCGAGATTGGCGCCCCGGACGCCGAAAGACATACGCGCGACCACCGGGAAGGGGATGCCATATTTTTGCGATGGCCTGCCGATCAGGTTCATCAGGAAGTAGACGATCGTGATCCCGACGATCATCGAGAGCAGCACCTGCCAGCCCGTCAGCCCGAGAAAGAACAGGCTGGCGGCAAAGGTATAACCGCCGACCGAGTGAACGTCGGACATCCACATCGAGAACAGGCTGAACGTCCCCCAGGTGCGTCCCTGCGCCGACGTGGGAGCGAGATCCTGGTTGTAGAGCTGGGCGTGGGCGCCGGTGATGACGACCACCGGGACCTGGTTTGCATCGATAGACATTGGGCTGACTCCCATGATTTTGCGCATTCTGATTGGCGTTATTTTGAATACATATGCGTGCGAAATTGGTCACAACCGCAAGCCTGATAAACACGCTTCAGCAAAATACGCGCCAGAAAAACCATAAGCCGTCTGATGGGTGCTTGCAGACATGCTCTTGAATGGGCTGTGTCGTGTGGTCGCTTTTCGATTGGCGCGACTGAACGCTTTAGAATGGATACATCGAGCGATGTAAATTGTTCTTTAGAGTGCTTGCTCAGCGTAGACGCTTATTTTCCGAGCAAGGGTCTTTCAGGCTCTTTTTCGGCGCGTAATCGTACTGAACATCATTTGAGCGATACGTTGAGGGCGGCTTGATAAGACCAAAGCGCGAGAGCGGTGCAGCCGTCGCGCCAATCTGGTGCCTGTCTGCTCTGAAATTCACCCCGCTGCGTGGCTCAGAACAATCCCAACTGCCCGCCGATCAGGGTGCTGAAATCATCCTGCACAAACGGCAGGATCGCGTCCGCCACCGGTTGTAGCTGCCGAGTGATGTAGTGGTCGTAGTCGATCGGCGCGCGGCGTATCTCCAGCGGTTCGGGGCCGGCCAGGGTGATCACGTAGCTGATCCAGCCACCGCTCTGGTACTGCCGGGGCCGACCTTGCGCGTCGTTGTACTCGTCGGCCAGGCGCGCGGCCCGCACATGGGGCGGCACGTTGCGCTGGTAGTCGCCCAACTGGCGGCGCAGGCGCTTGCGGTAAATCAGTCGGTCGTCCAGCTCGCCGGCCAAAGTGCGACGCACATAGTCACGCACATAGTCCTGATAGGGCATCCGGTCGAAGATCCGCCGGTACAACTCCTGCTGGAAATCCTGGGCCAATGGCGACCAGTCGCTGCGCACGGTTTCCAGCCCCTTGTAGATCATCTCCTGGCTACCGTCGGCACGGGTGACCAACCCGGCATAACGTTTCTTGCTGCCCTCCTCGGCACCCCGGATGGTCGGCATCAGGAAGCGGCTGAAGTGGGTTTCGAACTGCAACTCCAGGGCGCTGCTCAACCCGAGCTCCTGCTGCAGGTGCTCACGCCACCATTGGTTGACCTGGGCCACCAGGCTGCGACCGATCTGCGCGGCATCGTCATCGCTGTGGGCGCGTTTGAGCCAGACAAAGGTGGAGTCGGTGTCGCCATAGATCACCGCATAACCCTGGGCCTCGATCAACTGCCGGGTCCGTCGCATGATCTCGTGACCACGCAGGGTGATGGAGGACGCCAGGCGCGTATCGAAGAAGCGACAGCCGCTGGAACCAAGCACACCGTAGAAGGCGTTCATGATGATCTTCAAGGCCTGGGACAGCGGCGCATTGTGCTCGCGCTTGGCCGCCTCCCGCCCCCGCCAGACGCTCTCGACGATGGCCGGCAGGCAATGCCGCGTGCGTGAGAAACGCGCGCCACGAAAGCCGGCTACCGAGTCACTGTCGTCGGGATGGCGCAGGCCTTCCACCAGACCTACCGGGTCGATCAGAAAGGTGCGGATGATCGACGGATAGAGGCTTTTGTAATCGAGCACCAGCACCGACTCGTACAGGCCGGGCCGCGAGTCCATCACAAAACCGCCGGGGCTGGCTTCGGGAGTGCGCTCGCCCAGGTTCGGCGCGACAAAACCCTGGCGATGCATCAACGGCAGGTAGAGATGGGTGAAGGCCGCCACCGAACCGCCGCTGCGGTCGGTGGGCAGGCCGGTGACCGTGGCGCGTTCGAGCAGGAAGGTCAGCAACTGGGTCTTGTCGAAGATCCGCGTCACCAGCTCGCAGTCCCTGAGGTTGTAGCGCGCCAGGGCGGGCTTGTCCTCGGCGAACATGCGGTCGATTTCGTCCATCCGCTGGTAGGGGTTGTCGATGGACTTGCCTTCACCGAGCAGGTGTTGCGCCACATATTCGAGGCTGAAGGAAGGAAAGCTCCAGGTGGCCGAGCGCAGGGCCTCGATGCCGTCGATGATCAAGCGCCCGGCGGCGGCCGCGAAGTAGTGGGTATTGCGTGCGCCGTTGTCGCGCCAGCCCATGACGTCGCCGCCACGTCCCAGGCGCAGTGGCACCTTCAGGCGCTCGGCGTGTTCGTGCAGTACGCGCAGGTCGAACTGCACCAGGTTCCAGCCGATGATCGCGTCGGGGTCGTGCAGGGCCAGCCAGTCGTTCAGGGCTTCGAGCAAGCCGGCACGGCTGTCGCGGTAGTCGAACTTGAAGTCCACCTGCGAGGCGTCGCCGTTGGCCGGCCCGAGCATGTACACCTGGCGCTCGCCGCAGCCTTCCAGGGCGATGGAATACAGCTCGCCCTGCATGGTGGTCTCGATATCCAACGACACCAGTTTCAAGCGCGGACGATAGTCCGGCGCCGGTTTCATCTGGGTATCGAGCAGCGGGCCGTCGGCATTGGCCGTGCCGCCGAACTGAACCGGGGCGGTGATAAAGCGCTCCATCAGGAAGCGTTCGGGCGGGCGGATATCGGCTTCGTAGACATCGACGCCGGCCTTGCGCAGCAGCTTTTCGATATTCATCAGTTGCCGGTGTTGCTGGCAATACAGGCCGAGGACGGGGCGATGGTGAAAGTCCAGCAGTTCCAGGGGACGCAGTTCGACCCCACGCTCACCGCGCAGCAAGGCTTCGGCACGTTGGCGATGGGCGACGGGAATGAAGGCGACGGAGGGTTGCGGCGGGAGCCGGACATGCCGGGGACCGTTGTCGGTGGCCAGCCAGAACTCGACCTGCGTGCCCGTGGGGGTGTCGCGCCAATGCCGGGTCAGGACAAAACCCTGCTGTAGATCCACCACCCGCACCTCGAAAGCATTTTCAGGGGGATGATTCTACGCGCCCTGGGCGGTCAGGTGTGTGAGTGCGTAGCTTGTCGCATCGCCGCTGCGCCGCGAAGAGAAGGCTGCGGTCTTACAGATACAGCGCATTATCGTTCTTCGCGGGCAAGCTCCGCTCCCACATTAAAGCGCTGTTCCAACACAACAATATCGTCATACGAAAAACCCTGTGGGAGCGGAGCTTGCCCGCAAAGGGAGCACCGCGGTCTTGCAGGCACACCGCGGTGCTCCCTTCGCGGCGCCGCAACGATCCGTCAATCCTCCAATCCCCGCCCCCACAGACCTACGGTTTGCGATAGCCGTTGATGATCGCCGAGAAATCCAGGCCACCGTCCCCGCGCAAACTCATCGCCTGGTAAAGCTGCTGCGCCACCGCGCCCAGCACTACCGGCTGATGCGCCTGACGCGCCGCTTCCGTCGCCAGCCCCAAATCCTTCAACATCAACTCGGCACCGAAACCGCCGGTATAACCACGCGAAGCCGGCGCCGTCTCGACGATCCCCGGCCAGGGGTTATAGGTCTCCGAACTCCAGCAACGCCCGGTGGAACTGTTGATGACCCCGGCCAGCACCTGGGTGTCGATCCCCAGTGCCGCGCCCAGGGCCATGGCTTCGCTGACCCCGACCATGGAAATGCCCAGCAGCAGGTTGTTACAGATCTTGGCGATCTGCCCGGTGCCCACTTCGCCGCAATGGACGATGTTGCGGCCCATCTGCACCAGCACCGGTTGCAGGGTGGCGAACAGCTCCGCCGAAGCGCCGACCATGAAGGTCAGGGTCCCGGCCGCCGCACCGCCGGTCCCACCGGATACCGGCGCATCGCCCATTGCCACCCCCTGCTTGGCCGCCGCCGCCGCGACATCCTTGGCGGTCTGCGGATCGATGGTGCTGCAATCCACCGCCGGAACACCGCGACCGATACCGGCCAGCACACCGTCCTCGCCCAGCCAGACACTGCGCACATGGGCCGCCGCCGGCAGCATGGTGATCACCAGCTCACTACCCTGGGCCGCGGCTTTCGGCGATGCGCTGATGGTCCCGCCAAGCGCTGCCAACTCTTCCAGCACGCTCTTGTTCAGGTCGAACAGGTTCAGGCTATGCCCGGCCTTGATCAGGTTGCGCGCCATCGGCGCGCCCATGTTGCCCAAGCCGATAAATGCAATCTTCATGGCAGACTCCTCGCTCAGCGCAGATTGATGGTGGTGTTCACACCATGGTTGACACTGTCATCGTCGAACCAGCGACTGGTGACGGTCTTGGTCTGAGTGTAGAACTGCACCACCTGCTTGCCGTACGGCCCGAGATCGCCGAGCTTGGAACCGCGCGAACCGGTGAAGCTGAAGAACGGCACCGGCACCGGGATCGGGATGTTGATGCCGACCTGACCGACATCGATTTCGCTCTGGAACTTGCGCGCCGAGGCGCCGCTCTGGGTGAACAGGCCGGTACCGTTGCCGAACGGGTTGGCGTTGACCAGGGCAATCGCCTCGTCGAGGGTGTCGACTTCCAGCACCACCAGCACCGGGCCGAAGATTTCCTGGGTGTAGATCTGCATATCGGTGGTCACCCCGGAGAACAGGGTCGGGCCGACGAAGTTGCCCTGTTCGAACCCCGGCACCTGGATATCGCGGCCATCCAGTTCGAGCTTGGCGCCTTCCTTGATGCCGCTTTCGATCAGGCCCAGCACACGCTCTTTCGCCCGTTTGGAAATCAGCGGACCGACATCGGTGCCCGCCTCGCTGCCGGCATTGACCTTGAGTTTCTGCGCCAGGGCCTTGAGGTCCGGCAGCCATTGTTTCGCCGCGCCCACCAGCACCACCACCGAGGTGGCCATGCAGCGCTGGCCGGCCGCGCCGAAACCGGCACCGACCAAGGCATTGAGGGTCTGTTCACGGTTGGCATCGGGCAGCACCACCGCGTGGTTTTTCGCCCCCATCATCGACTGCACGCGCTTGCCGTGGCGGCCGGCGAGGTCGTAGACATGGGTGCCGACGGCGGTCGAACCGACGAAGGAAACGGCCTTGATGTCCTTGTGGGTGCACAGTGCATCCACCACCTCCTTGCCGCCATGCACCACGTTCAGCACGCCCGGCGGCACACCGGCTTCCAGCGCCAGCTCCACCAGCAGCAGGGTCGACAGCGGGTCCTGCTCGGACGGCTTGAGGACGAAGGTGTTGCCGCAGGCAATCGCCATCGGGAACATCCACAGCGGAATCATCGCCGGGAAGTTGAAGGGGGTGATCCCGGCGCAGACACCGATGGGTTGGCGCAGGGTATAGGTGTCGACACCGCCGGCGACGTTCTCGGCGAACTCGCCCATCTGCAGAGTGCCGATGGAGCAAGCGTGTTCCACCACTTCCAGGCCACGGAAGATATCGCCTTCGGCATCGGCAATGGTCTTGCCCTGCTCGGCGCTGAGGACCACGGCGATACGCTTGGAGTGTTCGCGGATCAGCGCTTGCAGCTTGAGCATGATGCGCATGCGCGCGCCGATGGGGGTCAGCTTCCAGGTCTGGAAAGCGCGGTGCGCGGCGTCGATGGCGGCATTGACTTCAGCGGCGGTGGCGAACGGGACTTTGGCCAGGACCTCTTGGGTTGCCGGGTTGACGATGTCGTGCCAGTCATTGGTCTGGGATTCGACCCACTCGCCATTGATCAGCAGCTTGGCGGTCTTGAGGGTGGTGTCGGGCTTGAGAGAAACGTTCATTGAAGTCTCCTGAATTGTTGTAGGGGCGAATCCTGGACGGGCGGTCCGAAACGGGCGAGGCAGCGCCCGAGCATGGTGACTGGACTGTTTTTGGAGTATAGATGTGCGTTCTTCTAATAAGAATGCACATAAAAACCGGACCAACATGCAAAAAAACATCACGTCTTTAGGTTCATTGAACTGGGACGACCTGAAGTTTTTCCTCGAGGTCGCCCGTACCCGCAAGGCCAGCAGCGCGGCCAAACGCCTGGGGGTGGACTACACCACGGTGTCGCGCCGGATCAACTCATTGGAGGGTGCGCTAGGCACCTTGCTCTTTGAAAAATCCCGGACCAATGGTTTTGTGCTGACCGCCGAGGGCCAGCGTCTGCTGGGCTATGCGGAGTCCATCGAGAGCACCTTGCATATGGCTTGCGAGCAGGTCTCGGGGTCTGGGGTGGCGCTGTCGGGGCATGTGCGGATGGGCTGCACGGAAGGTTTCGGCAGCTTTTTCATCACTCCGCAGTTGAGTCATTTCGTCGACGCCTATCCGGCGATTTCCGTCGATATCCTGCCGTTGCCGCACTTCATCAGTTTGTCCAAGCGCGAGGCGGATATCGTCATTGCGCTGGAGCGCCCGGAGCACGGACCGTATGTGTGCTGCAAGCTGTGTGACTACCGCTTGCAACTGTATGCAACCCAGGAATATCTGGACCAGCATCCGCCGATCCGTCGTGCCAATGATTTGGGCCGGCATCGCTTTGTCAGTTATGTAGATGACTTGGCGTTCAGCAATGAACTGCTGTACCTGGCCAATGCCCTGCCGAATGCCACGGCGAATTTGCGCAGCACCAGCGTGATCGCCCAGTTCGTCGCGGCGCAGCAGGGCCGGGCGCTGGCGATCCTGCCGTGTTTCCTCGCGGCCCAGGACCCGAGGTTGCTGCCGGTGCTGGCGGATGAGGTGAATATCACCCGGCAGTTCTGGATGTACTGCCGGGAGGATCTGCGCAAGCTCAAGCGCATTACCTTGTTGTGGGATTACATTCGGGATGTGACGGAGCGCAATCAGGCGCTGTTGATGGGGGAAACCAGAAACATGGTTTTCCACGACTGATCCCAACCAACCGCCAAAGCCAAACGCGGTCCTTTGTAGGAGCAGGGCTTGCCCGCGAAGGGCCCTCAAGATCGCTAAAAGCTTCGCGGGCAAGCCACACTCAGAGAGAACCGGGGCGTCAGTGAGGTTGCTTTGCAGCGGGTGGAAATTGGTCATGGTGTCACTCCGTAATAGTCATAGAGTCACCAACATCTGCGGCTAAACAAACGAGGGTGGCAGCTGTACGCGGGTTAGCCGACCGAGACTATTACGAAACTCGGCACACCCGCAGGTGTCCCACGCACAGCCGCCATGGCAAAAAAACCGGCAGCAAAAAGCGCCGACATCATAAGGCGCTTCTGCGTTTCGTAACAGTTTCGATCGGCTAAGACCGGTCACCGATTCGTCGATGACTGCCGAACTATAGTCCAGCGCCCCGTCGAATAGCTGCCGCTTTTACACCCTGAAATACGTACCAGTAGCGCTGCCAGCGCTGGCATTTTCACTCTCTGCGACAGGGCGCCCCGCCATGAAGCCCCTTCAAACCTCAGCCTGTCTCAGCCGTCGAGCATGCTCAAAAATCCGGATCGGTTAGGTGCCCTTGCCCACCAGGGACTGGCCGCGAAGTCAACGAGTGGACAGTGATCGCTGAGATCCACCCCCAAAGACTCCACGAGTCCGCCAAGTCCGTCGCCAAGGCACTTACTTGAAGAGCCTTGGCTGAGGGTCAGTCGTGGTCGGTGTTGATCAAGGCGAAGGCTAGCGTTTTAACCATCATGTCAGCGGTATAGCTGAAACCTACTCTCGCGTTGGGGTGGGTATCTTCTTGAAGGCGGTAGGCATCCCAGCCTCCACGCATGCCAAGGCCACCCGGTAACTTGACAGGGCCTTTGGATTCCATCGGCTTACCCAAAAGCGCCCGGACTCCAGCCTGGTCCATTTTTAACGAGAAGGGTACGGGTAATTCACCCTTATAGACGGGGTCGCCATGCTCTGTCGGAATCAGCGTAAAAAGAACCTTTTCGAGCCGTTTTGTATCCGTCCAAAATTCCATTCCCACACCCGGAGCAGGCTCAATATCCAGCCAGTCCCGCCCCTCATAGAGCTCTTGAAGGGGCATACTGGGGATGGTGCCCTCGGCGACCAGTTGATCGTAGTGGCGGCCCAAACTCTTAACCCAACGGTTGACTGTAGCGGAGTCCATTAGTACCACCCCTGTTCTTGGTTGATTTTATGTAAATCAGCGCGTGCGGCTTCAAGATCTGTGTTGGAGAAACCGTCCTCCAGCAGGTAACGCTTGATGGTGTTGAAGTTGCTGTCCACCGCCTCACGTAGATCGACAGCATCCCGGAGTTGCTTGCTCTTGCTGTTCCGTCCGCCGTACGTCTCACTGTAGTTCTGGTGCACCTTGGTGGGGATCGCGATGCTAGCGGCGCGTCTCAGAAGTCTCTTGATGTCTGCTGGTTCGATATCGGGGGCATTATTCTTGAGGTAGCGTTCCAAAGCCATTTGCGACGGAATATGATCGATATCCAATCCATCCTTCTTGCTGCGTGACTGCAACTCACCAGCAGGCCCGACCTCCAATGGCTTGACCATCGGCTTGGCAAACACCAAATACAACGGCGGCACACCAGAGTCAGCCGGAAACGTGATAATCGTATCCTGCCACGTCAGGTCGTTGGCCTCCTGTCCGGGGTAGTGGGCCAGCTGTGTTTCCTGACCCGCCGGGATCGGATGAACCAGCAGGTTGTCGAGCCTTTCCGGCGTGCCGGGGTAAGGCGTGGGTACATTGACCATCGGACCATTGTTCGGCGTCCAGGTGATGCTGATGCCGTCCAGGTCGGCGACCATGGCGCTCTTGCCGGCATTCCATCGAGCCTGTGTAACAGGCACGCGATCCGTGCCGCTGTCAGGTCTCGTGTGCAGGCCATAGACCCGCATTTCTCCCACCTCATCACGGCGAAACTGGAAGCGCACCCGAGTGCTGGCCGAGCGCAGGCTTGCCAGTTGCTCCGGGCTGTACAGCGTCGCATCACCGATAGTCCGTGGCCAAAAGGCCAGCAGCACGACGTTGAGTGCCGAGCTTGCTCCGGCGGCGGCCCCGGCGAATCCACGTACAGCCCAGGCGCCAAGATCGCTACCCAAGGTTCCGGCGACCCGCCCGACCGTGCCAGCGGCGCCTGTCGAAGCCAGCAGCGCCGTGGCGCCAAAATGGTTCGCGGGTTCAGGTTCCGTTCCGGCGTCGGTCGAACCCAGGGGCACCGAGAAGCAGGATTTGGCGAACACGCAGGCGTTGATTGGGCGGGTCGTGCCGCTTGGAACGGCAAGACTGGGTGCAGGCGAGACGGTTGCGGTCGAGGGCATCCGTTGATCAGCGCTGAACTGCTGACTCTTCAACCACTGGTTGGCAATCAAGGTGGGCGGCGGGTTGCACTTGCACCGGCAAAGATCGCCTTCCAGTGCGGTTTGCCTGCCTTCGAACCGCTCTATCAGATGCGGCCCGGTGCAGACGATAACCCCCTCACTGTGGCAGACCGGGCAGGAAACCAAATCACCTTCCCTGGACATGGGCTGTCCTTCAATCTTGGCGTACTCCCAACCGGTCAGCACGGTACCGCCCGCCGTGGTCTTCGCCCCCACGGTAATGTGGTAGCGCTTCACGTCGAACGCTCCGCCAGGTAACCCGGCTGTAGAAAGCCTGGAATGCTGTCGTCGATGTACTCCACCACCTGCGCTTCGTTTTGCAGGCTATTGATGACCGTGTCTCCGTTGTCGGTGGCACTGCCGACAATCGCCAATGGCCGGCCATCGAAGGCCGCTGCGATACCTGCACCCGAGACAATCTCGCTCTCCTTGCCGTCGGGGTAGCGCACGAGGTCGCCAACGCAAGCGATGCGGTGATCATTGATCTCCATGCCAGTGCTGGCGGTGACGATTTCTCCACCCATGCGGGTCTTTGAACCCAGTGTCGCGAAGTCATGGATGGCCTTGACTGGACGGGTGGGCTGTTGGGTCAGATGTTCGGCAGCAGTGCACTGACCTTCAGTTTCTGCATTGTTCATTTTGCTGTCCTTTTCATTACGCCCAAGGAAGCTCAAACACCGCTGTGATGCTGGGTGATGTGAGGGGGAGGATCACGCCGGAATGGCATGGCAAGAGAGGTTGCCGAATCATGCAAAACCGGACAACTGCCTGTTCGGATAGGCACCCGATCCGTCAGTGGTACTGATTGCGTCGCCAGAAGCTATGGGCGGCCCAATGCCACGGCGAATTTGCGCAGCACCAGCGTGATCGCCCAGTTCGTCGCGGCGCAGCAGGGCCGGGCGCTGGCGATCCTGCCGTGTTTCCTCGCGGCCCAGGACCCGAGGTTGCTGCCGGTGCTGGCGGATGAGGTGAATATCACCCGGCAGTTCTGGATGTACTGCCGGGAGGATCTGCGCAAGCTCAAGCGCATTACCTTGTTGTGGGATTACATTCGGGACGTGACGGAGCGCAATCAGGCACTGTTGATGGGGGAAACCAGAAACATGGTTTTCCACGATTGATCCCAACCAACCGCCAAAGCCAAACGCGGTCCTTTGTAGGAGCAGGGCTTGCCCGCGAAGGGCCCGTGAGAACGCTAAAAGCTTCGCGGGCAAGCCACGCTCCTACAGGTTGTGTGGTGTTTTCAGATCCGCGTTTTTCCGATCAGGCCTGTAAGGCGCTTGGCTGACGATCCGTGAATCGCCCCTGCATTGCATCCAGCGCATCGCAGCCATCCTGCAACAACAGATAGGCCGCTGAGGCGAAGTGTTGGAGGTCGCGGTCGCAGGTGTTGCCGATGCTCATGCAGGTCAGGCTGTGGCTCAGGTCGCGAGCCGCCTTGAGGCGCTGTATGGCAAATTCGTAGAGGTTGCGCACCGGGACGTCGAGTTTGAGATAGAGCACCGGGGCGTCAGTGAGGTTGCTTTGTAGCGGGCGGAAATTGGTCATGATTCAAATCCAAAGTATGTAGGCTCAATAGCGACCACCCTTTTGCGGCTAAACAAGTGAGGGTGGCAGCTGCACGCGGGTTAGCCGACCGGGACATACTTTGGGACAACCCGGCACACCCGAAGATGTCCCGCGCACAGCCGCCATGGCAAAACGCAAAGCGGCAAAAAGCGCCCGCATTGTACTGGAGGCGCTTGTGCATCCAATAGCATGTATTTCGATCGGCTAAGACCGGTCACCGATTCGTCGATGACTGCCGAACTATAGTCCAGCGACTCGTCGAATAGCTGCCGCTTTTACACCCTGAAATACGTGCCAGTAGCGCTGCCAGCGCTGGCATTTTCACTCTCTGCGACAGGGCATTCAGCGTTGAACGCCCCCTTCAGACACCCGCCGACTTCAACCGCCGCGCATGCTCGACAAACAACCGGATCGGCTCCGCGCCCTTGCCCACCAGTCCGAACGACTGGTTGACGATATCGAAGTGATCCAGCGGATAGTCATCACCGATCACCATCCCGAGGTGCGAGCTGTTGCGACCGACCATGCCGTCGCACTGCCCGGCCTCGCGCACGAAGGTTTTGGCGAACAACCGGCAACTGCGGTTGCTGCCGTCGAACAGGTTGCGCCCACGATCGGTGATCCCGGGCTGCAAGATTCCTGACCAGGAGTAGTAACGCACCCCATTCACCAGTTCATCGCCCTGCCCGCCCCAGCTCTGCGGTAACCCCTGCGGGTATTGCTGATTGAACAGCGCAACCCCTTCGCTGGTCAGCGACTGGTGTGAAGCCGGCAGGTCCATCGGCAGCCGCAGCCCGTAATGGCCCGTGTCCAGCCAGCCCATCACCCGCGCCACCATACAAAGCAGCAGGCTGAGCAGCCGAGCTGGCAGCCCCTCACGAGGGTAGCGCTGGTCAACATAGTCGGCCAGCTCCGAGCCATGATTGGGACCGGCCACCGAGGTCACCGAGGCCACCCACTCAGGCCGTTTCGCCGCCGCATAACGGGCGGTCAGCGCCCCCTGGCTATGGCCGATCAGGTTGACCTTGTCGGCCCCGGTATCACGGCGGATCTGCTCGATCCGCGCCAGCAACTGCTCACCGCGCGCCTCGCTGGAATGCAGCGGTGAGACCGCCACCGGAAACACCTGCGCGCCACCACGGCGCAATGCCGGAACGATCCCGTACCAATAGGGAAAAAACACCAGCCGGACAAAACCGAGCATGCCCGGCACCAGTACCAGCGGATAACGTGTGGCAAGTTCTTGCGGCATCCCGTGAACGTCCCTGAAGGTCAAAAGCCAAAGCCCGGCGGCACTGCGAAGATCAAAGCATCGACATTGAAGATGACAAATACATTGTGGTGAGCGGGCCTGCCGGTGTCAGGCAAGGCGTTCAGTCCTTCACCATCTTCGGCGCCTTGCCCGCCCGCATCTGTTCCAGCAACGGCGCGCACTGGTTCGGCACATCGCCGCTGGGCGCCACCAGCGCCAGCAGCCCCGCCGCCGGCCCGGCAATCACGCCCAGGGCCACCATGCCGGCGCCGCGCAACATCAACGGCACCGCCTGCACACCGGCATCGGGCTTGATGAACTTACCCCGCACGTACAAGGGCGAGCGCAACGACAACAGCCGCAAGCCCTTGGACTCAGGCGTGATCTTCAGATCCAGTTGCTCGCTGGCAAAGTTGGCCGTGCCATCGATATAGATGATCGCGTTCTCGGTATCGAAGACAAACAGCCGGGTGGTCGCCAGGCCGCTCTTGATCCCCAGGTCCGCCGCCGCGCAGTTGATCTTCACTTCCTTGTCGCCAAAGATTTTCCCGACCACGTAGTTGCCCACGTTAAGCCCGGCGATCTCCATCAGTCCACGACTGATGGCGCCATCGTTGACCAGCATCTTCAGGTCGCCGTTGGAGGTGCCAAGCAACTTCGCCACCGAGTTGCCGGTGCCGGTGATATCCGCATCGCCATTGAGCTCGCCGAAGCTGGTCTGCATCGGCTCGAAGGTCGGGAACAGTTGCTTGAGTTTGAAGTTGCGCGCCGTCAGCCTGGCCCGGCCCTGCATCGGCGTGACGCGGCCATTGAGGCGGATCTGCGCATCGAGCTTGCCGCCCGCCACGCCGAAACGCAGGGGCTCCAGGCTCAGCTCGCCGTCGGTGAGCACCAGATGGGTATAGAGATCGGTGAACGGCAATTCGCTGCTGTGGACGATGCGTTTGCCGGTGAATTCGACATCAGCGTCCATGTCACGCCAGCGCTCGGTACGGAACTCTTCCACCGGCAGCAGCCTGTCCGCCGGCTGTTTGCTTTCGCCGCCACGGGCTTTCTGCTTGGCATTCGAGTCAGCACCGATCAGCGGCGCCAGGTCGGTCATCAGCAGTTGGTTGGAGACCAGCGTGCCGCTGAGCTTGGGCCGCGGCTGGCTCGCCAGATAAGTGAGGTCGCCATGAATATCGCTGGTGCCGATCTTGCCGTTGAAGTTCTCGTAGGTGAACGCCGCCCCGGCCGGATCGCGCAGCTTGGCGATCAGATGGCCGTCGGTCTCATACGCCGGCGAATCCGGCAGGGTGACGCCGGTCAGCGGGTAGAGGTTGCCCAGGCTGGAGCCGGACAACGTCAGGCGCAGATCCAGGGCGCCGAGGTTGCGCGGGTCGGTCAGGGTCCCGGCAACGGCGATCCGGGTGTCGGCGACCTTCACGTCGGCCTGGACCGGAAATGGCTTGGTCGCGTCCTGCAATGCGAACAAGCCGCCGATCTTGCCGCTGCCGGCAAGGTTCTGACCGTGGTACTGACCTTTGACCTTCAGCGCAAAGGCATAGTCCTGGGGCGCCGAGCCCTTCTCCAGGGCTCTTTTCACGGCCTTGTCACCGACGATATCGCCAAATGGAATGGACTTGCCCAGCGGGTCGATCACCAGGTCCAGATGCGCTTTCAGGCTCTGGTCGTCGAAGCTGACATGCCCTTTGTCAAAGCCAATGGCGCCAATGTCCACCACCCAGTTGGACGGTTCGGCATTCGGATCCTTGGGATCGAACTGGAAGGTCCAACTGGCTCGGCCATCAGCCAGGCGCTCGAGGTTGGCATTGGGTTCGGTCAGGTCGATGCGCGGAATGACCACCTGCTGCGCCAGAAGGGGCAATGGCGAAAGACGCAACTCGACTCGCTTGAGCGTGACCATCTGCGGGTTCTTCGACCAATCGGGATTGCCCAGCGTCAGGTCCTCGGCGATCAGATGCGGCCACGGCACCCAGGCCCGCCAGCCACCTTCGTCGGCTTCCCGCTGCCAGCGCAGGGACAAATCGCCATTGATGGCGAAGGGCCGATGGAGGATGGCTGAGACCTTGGCGTTGATCGGCGGTTTGACCCGGTTCCAATCGAACAGGACGATGGCAGCGACCAGTATGGCCAGCAGGAGGACGAGACTGGCGCCGCTCCAGGCAAGAATCTTTCGAGTGCGTGTCATTGCACGGGGCTCCTAGAACGACTGAGCGTCCAAAAATCGACGCATTATGCCTTTACGACCGGCAAACGCCCGACAAGGTTTAACGCCAAAAACCATTAATCGACAACGGCAAGGAATGAGCGGTCCTGACCAATCCGCCAGCTTTTCGTTCACTGCCTGCCCCCATGTGGCGCGGCAGTGGGTCGAAAATACCCATCACGGGGCAAAGGTAACGCTCTGAAAGCCTCGACCTAGAGGGGTTTGGGCATAACCATCAATTCCGTTGATTATTAACATTGTGCTTATGAACTTTTATATCGATTTTGCAAGAGTAGCATTAGCTCCGTACCCACTTTATCGCCCTCCTACGGAGCAACCGATCATGAAACGTCAATTAATCCTCAGCCTCACCCTTGCCGTCCTGGCTGCCAATGCCTACGCGTTGCCAGCCCGCGAACAGGCTGCTCCACAGGCTCAAGCCAGCCATGCAACTGTTAGCCAAGTACTGAACACTCTGGCTTCCGATGGTTCGGACAAGACCCCACAAGGTCAGGGTCTCGCTTCCGATGGCTATGACAAGACTCCACAAGGTCAGGGTCTCGCTTCCGATGGCTATGACAAGACCCCACAAGGTCAAGGTCTCGCTTCCGATGGCTATGACAAGACCCCACAAGGTCAAGGTCTCGCTTCCGATGGCTATGACAAGACCCCACAAGGTCAAGGTCTCGCTTCCGATGGCTATGACAAGACTCCACAAGGCCAAGGCCTCGCTTCCGATGGCTACGACAAGACTCCACAAGGCCAATTCGTCGCCGAAGGCGGCCGTGCTCGCCTGGAAGAGAAAGGTCTGGCCGAAGGCGGCGGTGACCGTGTGATCGAACGCAACAGCAGCCTGAGTTAAGGCCTTGCTGGCCTGGAACAAAGCCCGGTCTCCTGGATCGGGCTTTGATATTTCAGGGCCCTGAACATTCGAAGTGCCCTCGATACCCCTTCTCTTGGTTCGACGCCGGCAAAGCTGATTTGCTAGAGTGCGCCGCTCTCTTCATCCAGAAAATACCCTTGCGATGCTGCCCCGCGCCGAACAGAAACAACAGACTCGACACGCGCTCATGGACGCCGCCCGGCACCTGATGGAATCCGGCCGTGGCTTCGGCAGCCTGAGCCTGCGGGAAGTGGCGAAGACCGCCGGGATCGTGCCCACCGGTTTCTACCGGCATTTCGACGACATGGACCAACTCGGCCTGGCCCTGGTCCGCGAAGTCGGCCAGACCTTCCGCGAAACCATTCGACTGGTGCGCCATAACGAGTTCGTCATGGGCGGCATTATCGATGCGTCGGTGCGGATCTTTCTCGATGTGGTGGCGGCCAATCGCTCGCAGTTCCTGTTTCTTGCCCGCGAGCAATACGGTGGCTCACTGCCAGTGCGCCAGGCCATCGGCGCGCTACGGGAAAATATCAGCACGGACCTGGCGACCGACCTGGGGCTGATGCCCAAGCTCGTCCACCTGGACGCGGCCGGACTGACGGTCATGGCCGACCTGATCGTCAAGAGTGTGTTCGCCACCCTGCCGGACATCATCGATCCACCGTCCGAGCCCTTGCCGGAACACCTGACGCCCCAGGCCAAGATTACCCAGCAGTTGCGCTTCATCTTTATCGGATTGAAGCATTGGCAAGGGCTCGGGAGTACCGAGTAACCGGAGCGGGTGCCCTGCACCCGGATCGCCAGCAAGCCGGCTCCTACAGGTTTTGCAGCGTGCCAAGATCCAGCTACCCGCACGATGTCGCATCCTACACCGGCACGACGCAATCTCTGCGTTGGAACACGGACCTGCAGGAGCCGGTTTGCCGGCGACGAGGTCCACAAGGCACCACAAAGGCGCACTAGCACCACCGGCGCACCATCTTGAAACATTCTGAAACATGACTACGCTCCCTTTTCAGGCACCCAACGCTTTCTGACGGGACTTTCCTACGCAGCGGACGATTGGCAAGCCCCTTGCTCTAGCTCAAGCATCGTTTATTGCCGGAAGCCTCCTGATGTTGGTGATTCATCGCAGAATCGAAGCGCAATCGATCTGGGCAGCCGAGCTGCACCTGAACTTCGAAGCCCGCAGCAAAAGTCGCCTGCGCTGTTTCAGTGCCGAAGGCGAGGACGTAGGACTGTTCCTTGAACGTGGCCAGCCACCGCTGTATGACGGTGAATATCTGGAAGCCGAGGACGGCCGTATCGTGCGGGTCTGCGCCCGCCCCGAACAACTGCTGCACGTCACCTGCAGCAACGCCTTCGAACTGACCCGCGCCGCCTATCACCTGGGCAACCGCCATGTCGCCCTGCAGGTCGGCGACGGCTGGCTCAGGCTGCTCGACGACTACGTGCTCAAGGCCATGCTCGAACAGCTCGGCGCCCATACCGAAACCCTCGAAGCCCCGTTCCAGCCGGAACACGGGGCCTACGGCGGCGGCCATCACCACTCCCGCCACGGCGACGAGGACTTCAACTACCCGCCGCGCCTGCACCAGTTCGGTGTGCGCCCATGAATCCGGCCTGGGCGCTGTTGCGCCTGGCCAGCCCGCAACTGCCCATCGGCGGCTACAGCTATTCCCAGGGCCTGGAAATGGCCGTGGAGCAGGCCCGGGTCAAGGACGCGGACGGCGCCCGGCGCTGGATCGCCGATCAACTGCTGCTCAACCTGGCCCGCTTCGAGGCACCACTGCTGCTCGCCCACTGTCACGCCGCGGCGCAGGAAAACTGGGCAGCGCTGAAACAGCACTGCGAAGAACACCGCGCCAGCCGTGAGACCCGCGAGCTGTATCAGGAAAGCCGGCAGATGGGTTATTCCCTGCAGCAGTTGCTCAGCGGCCTGCCGGAACTGGATGACGCCGCCCGCACCTTCCTCGCACAGCAAAGCGAACCGCACCTGGCCCTGGGCTGGGCCCTGGCCGCCCGCGCCTGGCACATCAGTCCCCAGGACGCCCTGGCCGCCTGGCTCTGGAGCTGGCTGGAAAACCAACTGGCGGTGCTGATGAAAACCCTGCCGCTGGGCCAGCAAGCCGCCCAGCGCCTGACCAGCGAATTGCTGCCCCTGCTACAACAGGCCCAGCAAGCCGCCACGGCCCAGGACCTTCAATCCATCGGCAGCGCCGCCTTCGGCCTGTCCCTGGCGTGCATGGCCCATGAGCGCCAATACAGCCGTCTGTTTCGTTCCTAGGAGAACATGATGAATACACAACCTCTGCGCGTCGGTATCGGCGGCCCGGTGGGCTCCGGCAAGACCGCCCTGACCCTGGCCCTGTGCCTGGCCCTGCGCGACCGCTACAACCTGGCGGTGGTGACCAACGATATCTACACCCGCGAAGACGCCGACTTCCTGGTGCGCAACGAAGCCCTGGCCCCGGAGCGGATCATCGGCGTGGAAACCGGCGGCTGCCCGCACACCGCGATTCGTGAGGACGCCTCGATCAACCTCGAAGCCGTCGACCAGTTGAACCGCCGCTTCCCGGGGCTCGACCTGATCCTGGTGGAGTCGGGTGGCGATAACCTCTCGGCGACCTTCAGCCCGGAACTCTCCGACCTGACGATCTACGTGATCGATGTGTCGGCCGGCGACAAGCTGCCGCGCAAGGGTGGGCCGGGGATCTGCAAGTCCGACCTGCTGGTGATCAACAAGATCGACCTGGCGCCGCTGGTGGGCGCCTCCCTGGAGATGATGGACAGCGACACCCGGCGCATGCGCGGTGACAAGCCCTTTGTCTTCAGCAACCAGAAAACCGGACATGGCCTGGAGGCCATCGTCGCCTTTATCGAACGCCAGGGCCTGCTGACAGCAGCCTGATGCTTGGCAAACAGCTATTTCAACAACACGGAGCCCGCCCCATGACCTTGAAGAAAATCCTCGGCGCCCTCGCCCTGCTGGTTATGCCAGCCGTCGCCTTCGCCCATCCCGGCCATGGCGACAGCGGCTGGATGGCCGGTGTCAGCCATCCGGTCAGCGGCATCGATCATTTGCTGGCGATGGTCGCGGTCGGCCTATGGGCGGCGCAGCAAAAAGGCCGCGCGCGCTGGGTGCTGCCCTGCACCTTTGTCGGCAGCATGCTGATCGGCGGGGTATTGGGTTTCGAAGGGCTGGCATTGCCGGCGCTGGAGAGCGGGATTGCCGCTTCGCTCCTGGCCCTGGGCCTGGCCGTGGCGCTGGCGGTACGACCACCGTTGAGCCTGGCGGCGGCGGCGACGGCACTATTTGCCTTGTTCCACGGCGTGGCGCACGGTCTTGAGCTGCCGGAGATGTCGAGCCCGTGGACCTATGCGGCCGGTTTCGTGGTCGCGACCGCAACCTTGCATGCGCTGGGTTATGCCGTGGTGCGGGTATTGCCGCAAGCCGCGGCACCGTTGGTGCGGCTGGCCGGTGTTGCATCGGCGGCGACCGGGGTCTGGTTGTTGGCAGGTTGAGCCTTTGTGGCAAGGGACTGGCCCTAATGCCGTTCAATCAAGGGAAATGGAATATTGCCCCCCCTTCGTCCCTGTGGGAGCGGAGCTTGCCCGCGAAGCTTTTAGCGGCCTCAAGGGCCACTTCGCGAGCAAGCTCTGCTCCCACAGGAACCCTGTTCGGCCTCAACTGAGCGGCATTAGGGCCAGCCCCTCGCCACAAGAGCGCGCCTGGCTTCAGACACCCGTCACTGAACGACATCGGGACTTGCTCTCTCGCCACAAGGAACAGCATCGCCAGCAGCCGCCTGTTAACATGTCGCGCAACCGCCCTTGCCCTGACGACGCCAGCCGATGCCCGATGTTTCCAGCTCCGCCTCCACGCCTGAATTGAGTGCACTGTTCAGCACCGTGCAAGACCACTTCCGCCAGGTCATCGTGCCGCTGTGGCAAGGCCCTGGCTGGAACGCCGACATGGCGCTGCCCTACGAGGCGCTGGACGCCGATCATCGGCCGCTGCCAGCGCAACGCTATCGCGCCATGGCCTGCGCTCGTCAGTTGTATCTGTTTTCCAGCCTGATCGGTGACGCCGCCTTCCCCACCGCCGGCGAGCGTGCCGGTGCGCTGTTCCGTTCGTTGCAACGGCATTTCCACGATGCCGAGTACGGCGGCTGGTTCTACAGCATCGACCCGCAAGGCAAGCCGCTGGACACCCGCAAGGATCTCTACACCCACGCGTTCATTCTCTTCGCCTGCGCCCATTACTGGGCCAAGGTCCGCGAGCCGCTGGTGGAGTCGGTGCTCAACGCCGCCCTGGAAGTGATCGCCGTGCGTTTCGCCAATGGCGACGGCCTGTATGAAGCGAGCCTGGAGCGCGACTGGGCGCCCCTGGGCAGCGGGCCGTTGCAGAACCCGCTGATGCACCTGGCCGAAGCCTTTCTGGCGACCCTGTCGGTGCGCGAGGATGCCGCCACGCAGGATGCCTTGCTGGCCTTGGCCGCCGGCATGCAACAACGCTTCATCGACCGCCATCACGGCGTGATGCTGGAAAAACCGCTGGGGGCTGTGGATAACTGGTTCGAACCGGGCCATCAGTTCGAATGGCTGTTCCTGCTGGAATCATCGCCTTTGCTGCGCGGTACGGCGCTGCATGGCTCACTGGGCCGTGCGTTCGCCTTCGCCGAGCAATCGGGGGTCGATCCGCAAAGCGGTGCGGTCAGCGGCATGCTCGACATCAACGGCAACCTGCGCGATGGCACCCAACGCATCTGGGCCCAGGCCGAATACCTGCGGGCGCTGACGTTGCGTGTGGATAACTCGGCGCGCTTGCAACGTCAGCTGGTCGCCTTGCAGCAGCACTTCCTGCACCCGGGCGGCTGGCATGAGTGCCTGGATGCCCAGGGCGAGGTCAGCCGACGCGATATGCCGTCGACCACGCCTTATCACCTGGCGACCTGCCTGAGCGGCCTGGCCGAGTATTTCGGCTGAGCCGAGCACAAGCAGGCACTTGAAGACGTTGCCGGGGCGGTGCTTGTCGGATCTCCGCAGCGCCGCGAAGCTGTTAGCGGCCTCAAGGGCCTCTTCGCGAGCAAGCTCTGCTCCCACAGGGGAGAGTGTCTGGCCTTAGTTCCCACAGGGGAGAGTGTCTGGCCTTGGCTGCAAGGCATCAGGCCAAACCCGCTCGCCACAATCAGCGAACGCTCTCAGCCCTTGTTCCGCTCAATGGCAAACCCGCTCCAGGTCTGGCTCACCGGCATCAGCTCAAGGCTGTTGATATTGACGTGGGCCGGGGTGTTGAGCACCCAGAAAATCGTATCGGCGATGTCCTGCGGCTGGATCGGCTCGGCACCGGCGTAGGTCGCGTCGTAACGCGCCTGGTCACCGGCAAAGCGCACCAGCGAGAACTCACTCTCACACAGCCCCGGCTCGATATTCGTCACCCGCACGCCCGTGCCCTGCAAATCGCAGCGCAGGTTCAGCGAGAACTGTTTGACGAACGCCTTGCTCGCGCCATAGACATGGCTGCCCGGGTACGGGTAGTTGCCGGCAATCGAGCCGAGGTTGATGATCCCCGCGCCACGACCATGGGCGATCAATCGTGGCAACAGCAGGCGGGTGCTGTACATCAGGCCCTTGATATTGGTGTCGACCATGGTGTCCCAGTCGTCCAGGTTGCACTTGGGCGCCGGATCGACCCCCAGGGCCAGGCCCGCGTTGTTGATCAACCCACGCAGCTTGGCGAAGCTCGGCGGCAGGTTGGCAATCGCCTCCTCCATGGCCTTGCGGTCGCGCACATCCAATACCAGGCCATGCACTTCGGTCTGTTGCGACAGCTCGGCACACAAGGCCTTCAGGCGCTCTTCGCGACGGCCGGTGAGCACCAGCTTCCAGCCGGCCTCGGCAAAACGCCGGGCACAGGCCTCGCCAAAACCGGAAGTCGCGCCCGTGATAAACAACGTGGATGTCATGGAGTTCTCCTTGCTCGGCCCGGCGGGCCGCCAGATATGAATACGGTCGTTGCGCAGCATGCCTCAAGGCCGGCCGGCGGCGAAATGTAATCTTGCAAACACCACAACTGTACAAAAAACGCTCAATTGCAGCAAAGCCACGCAAACCGTGGCCTGGCGCCTGCTGTACGCACCTTATCCACAGCCCCGTCCACAGTATCCGGGGGCAACTCGAAACCCCGCCGATCCCCTGTACATAAAGGCCTGCAGTGCTATTTCAAAAGTTTTTCCCTTGACCCCGGAACACCCGTTGTGCAGCCCGCGTCGAAAAAAACCTTGTGGAGGATTTCGCCCCAGTGGCTCCAGGCCAGTAATTACGCCACTCGGGGGCATGTTTCCAGAGTTTGCCCACAGAGTTATCCACAGGCTGGGCAGGCCGCTTGCCGGGCGCAAGCCGTGACAATATAGCTGTTGACAAAACGGCTCGGCGCTCTGCAAAAAACCACCGATCAAAAAACAACCAATAGGCTGCAAGCCACGGTTTCAAAGGCTTTCAGCCAGCTACTCCCACGTTACCCACAGCCACCTCCACAGCAAACGGGGACAAGTCAAATTGATGACAAAACAACCATTTGCAGCGGTTTCATGTCGCACTTTGGCAGGTTGTTCAGATTGTTTTCCACAATTTCGGATCCGGGCTGTGGACAGACAAAAAAACGCCCCGGATCCGAGGATCGCGGGGCGTTTCAGGGGGTTCACAATACCTGTGGGAGCTGGCTTGCCAGCGATCAGGACTTCAAGAGCGATGCACGCCTCCAAGACTTCATCGCCGGCAAGCCGGCGCCCACAATGACCCCGTCAGGACGGGACTCAATGCCCGCCCAGGTAGGCGTTACGCACTTCCTCGTTGACCAGCAGCTCCTTGCCGGTGCCGCTCAGGCGAATCTCGCCGTTGACCATCACATAGGCCCGGTCCGACAAGCGCAGCGCGTGGTTGGCGTTCTGTTCCACCAGGAAGATGGTCATGCCCGAAGCCGCCAGCTCGCGCAGGGTGGCGAAGATCTGCTTCACCACGATCGGCGCCAGCCCCAGGCTCGGCTCGTCCAGCAACAGCAGCTTGGGCCGGCTCATCAGCGCCCGGGCAATCGCCAGCATCTGCTGTTCGCCGCCGGACATGGTCATGGCCCGCTGGTTACGCCGCTCCTTGAGCCGTGGAAACAACTCGAACATACGCTGCATGTCCTCGTCGACGAACTTGTCGCCAATGGGGATGGTGCCCATCTGCAGGTTCTCTTCCACGGTCATGTCCGGGAACACCCGGCGGCCTTCCGGCGACTGGGCGATACCGTTGGAGGCGATGTAGTGGGATGACTTCTGGGTAATGTCGACACCGCGGTAGATGATCTCGCCGGCGGCGGCCCGCGGCTGGCCGAAGATCGACATCAGCAGCGTCGACTTGCCCGCGCCGTTGGAGCCGATCAGGCTGACGGTTTCGCCTTCGTTGATGTGCAACGAGACTTTTTTCAGGGCCTGGATCGGCCCGTAGAACACTTCCAGGTTCTTCAGTTCGAGGATAGGTTGACTCATACCAGTTCCTCTTCATCGGCGCCCAGGTAGGCGGCAATCACTTTCGGGTCGTTGCGGATGTCTTGCGGACAGCCCTCGGCAATCACGTTGCCGTGGTCCAGTACCACGATGTGGTCGGAAATGCTCATGACCATGCCCATGTCGTGTTCGATCAGCACCACGGTCAGGTCGTGCTGGTCGCGCAGCAGCCGGATCATCGCGCTCAGCGCTTCGGTTTCCTGGGGGTTGAGGCCCGCTGCCGGCTCGTCGAGACAGATGATCCGCGGCCGCGTGCACATGGCCCGGGCAATTTCCAGGCGGCGTTGCTGACCGTAGGACAGCTCACCCGCCAGGCGGTTGGCGCAATCCACCAGGTCGACCACTTCCAACCAGTAGAAGGCGGTGTCCAGGGCGTCGCTTTCAGCCTTGCGGTAGCCCTTGGTGTTGAAGATACCGGAGAGCATGTTGCGGTTGACCCACATGTGCTGGGCCACCAGCAGGTTTTCCAGCACCGACATTTCCTTGAACAGGCGAATGTTCTGGAAAGTCCGGGCCAGGCCCGCACGGTTCACCAGATGGGTACCGCCGAACATCTTGTAGTACAGCCGGCTGAGGAAGGTTTTCGGTGAAACGAAATCCCCCACGCGAAAGGACTCGCCCAGCAGCTGGATCACGTTGGTGCGCTTGTCGCGCACATTGAGTTCGATCTTGCCGCCGGTGGCCTTGTAGAAGCCGGTCAGGCAGTTGAACACCGTGGTCTTGCCCGCGCCGTTGGGGCCGATCAGGGCAAAGATCGAGTTGCGTTTGACTTGCAGGCTGACGTCGCTGAGGGCCTTGATCCCCCCGAAATGCATCATCAGTTTTTCGACTTTCAGAACGATGTCATTACTCATTGGCCAGCCCCTCCAACCAGGACGCCCTTGCGTGGGGTCACCCCGGTGCGGCTGATGCGGATCAGGCCACGTGGCCGCCAGATCATCATCAATACCATCAACACGCCGAACAGCAACACGCGGTACTCGGCGAAGCTGCGCAGCAACTCCGGCGCCACGGTCAGGACAAAGGCCGCGATCACCACACCGATAGTCGAGCCCATGCCACCCAGCACCACGATGGCAAGGATCAGCGCCGACTCGAAGAAGGTGAAGGAGGTCGGGTTGACGAAGCCCTGGTAGGTGGCGAAGAACACCCCGGCCAGACCAGCGGTGGAAGCCCCCAGGGTGAATGCCGAGAGTTTCACCAGCACGTGGTTCAAGCCCATGGCACGGCAGGCGATCTCGTCTTCACGCAAGGCTTCCCAGGCGCGGCCCACTGGCATGCGGGTCAGGCGATGCTTGATGTAGAGCACGGCCAATACCACCAGGAACAGCACGGCATAGATGAAATAGAACTTCACATCCGGGTTGTAGGCGATGCCAAAGTACTCATGAAACGGAATCCCGCCCTCCTTCGCGCGCTTGCCGAACTCCAGACCGAAGAAGGTCGGCAGCGGTGCCGGCATGCCGTTCGGCCCCCCGGTCAGCGACAGCCAGTTGTTGAGGATCAGGCGGATGATCTCGCCGAAACCCAGGGTCACGATGGCCAGGTAGTCACCATGCAGGCGCAGGACCGGGAAGCCGAGGATGCAACCCGCCAGCGCGGCGGTGATGGCGGCCAGCGGCAGGACGGTCCAGAACCCCAGTCCCAGGTATTGATAGCCCAGCGCCAGGCCATAGGCACCGATGGCGTAGAACGCCACGTAACCCAGGTCGAGCAAGCCGGCGAGACCGACCACGATGTTCAAGCCGAGGCCGAGCAAGACGTAGATCAGACCGAGGATCACCACCCCCAGCAGGTAGGAGTTGGCGAACACCGGGAAGATCACCGCGATCGCGATCATGATCGGGATGATCCAGCGCAGGCGCGACTTGTAGTCCGGCGCCAGCACATGCACGCCGGAGCCGGTGCTCTCGAAACCTTCGAGAATCCGCAGGCCCTTGGGCGTCTGCAGGAACAGGCTGAGGAGAAAGCGGCCAAGCATCACAATCGCCACCAGCCAGGCGACGCGGGTGGGTTGCAGGTTGAAGCTGTAGCCCTCCAGGACGACCCCGACGATGGGGCCGAAGACAATCAGTGCGACCAGGCCGGCGAGAATGGCGTCAACCAGGCTTTTTTTGATATCGAGCGATTTTTGAGTGGTTGAGGACATTGCTTACACCTTCGACACAAGAGGACGGCCCAACAGGCCTTGCGGCCGAAAGACCAGTACCAGGACCAGCAGCGAGAAGCTGAACACGTCCTTGTAATCCGAGTTGACCAGGCCGGAGAACAGCGATTCGGAGATGCCGAGGATAATCCCACCAAGCATGGCGCCCGGCAGCGAGCCGATACCACCGAGGACCGCGGCGGTGAACGCCTTGATGCCGATGACGAAGCCGGCGTAGAAGTCGAAAGTGCCGTAGTTCATGGTGATCAGCACACCGGCCAGGGCCGCCATGGCCGCGCCGATGATGAACACATAGGAAATCACCCGGTCGGTATTGATCCCGAGGATCGAAGCCATCTTGCGGTCTTGCTGGGTCGCGCGACACATGCGGCCCAACTTGGTGTACTTGATGACATAGGTCAGCAGGCCCATGCCGAGGAACGCGGCCACCAGGATAAAGACCTTGGTGTAGGTGAGCTGGACAAAGCCGGTGCCGACATCGACGCGCCAGGCGCCGGTAAGCAGCGTCGGTACGCCCTGTTGCTTGGCGCCCTGGGCGATCTGCGCGTAGTTCTGCAGGATCAGTGAAATCCCGATGGCGCTGATCAGCGGTGCCAGGCGGGTCGAGTTGCGCAGGGGTTTGTAGGCGATGCGCTCGATGACCCAGCCATACACCCCGGTGACGATGATGGTGAACACCAGCGTGCCGAGCATCAGGAGCGGGAAGGATTCAATACCGAAGTAAGCCAGCAGAGCCAGACTGATTGCCGCGAGGTAAGCGGAAATCATGTAAACCTCGCCATGGGCGAAGTTGATCATGCCGATGATGCCATAGACCATTGTGTAGCCGATGGCGATCAGGCCATAGACCGACCCGAGGGTCAGGCCGTTGACCAGTTGCTGCAGGAAAATACCATCCATAACGCAATCTCACGCATTTGAGAGACTGCACAGAAGCGCACCGCGACGGACCGGGGTTCAACCGCCGTCGCAGCACAGCCATGTGCAGCTCTACGAGAAAAGACAGGTACTGCACGGACACGCCTGGTGACTGGCCGGCGCACGGGGCGCCAGCCGGGTCAGACCTTCATGTCACTTCTGTTTTTCCAACTGGTGGTATTTGCCGCTCGCATCCCACTGGTAAACCACGTAGTCGGAGACTTTCAGGTCGCCCTTGGCGTCCCAGGTCTTCTCGCCCATTACGGTCTTGACCGGGTGTGCCTTCAGCCACTTGGCCGCCTCTTCGCCCTTGTTCGACTTGGCACCGTTGAAAGCGGCGGCCAGGGTCTGTACCGAGGCGTAGGCATAGAGGGTGTAACCTTCCGGCTCGTAGCCCGACTTGCGGAACTGGTCAACGACCGCCTTGCTGTCCGGCAGCAGACGTGGGTCGGCGCCGAAGGTCATGAGTACGCCGTCGACGTATTGCGGACCACCGGCAGTGGTGACCAGTTCGTCGGTGACGATGCCGTCATCGGACATGAATTTGACGTCTTTCAAGCCTTCAGTGCGCAGTTGCTTGACCAGCGGACCGGCTTCCGGGTGCAGGCCGCCGAAGTAGACCACATCGGCACCGGCGGCACGGATCTTGGTCACCAGGGCGCTGAAGTCCTTCTCGCCACGGGTCAGGCCTTCGTAGATCACCGGGGTTACGCCGCGCTTGATCAACTGGGCCTTGGTGGCATCCGCCAGGCCTTGACCATAGGTGTCCTTGTCGTGGATGACCGCGACTTTCTTGCCCTTGAGCACATCGACGATGTAGTTGCCGGCTACGATGCCCTGCTGGTCGTCACGACCACACATACGGAACATCGCACCCAGACCGCGCTCGGTCACCTGAGGGTTGGTAGAGCCCGGGGTGATCGCGATGATGCCCGCTTCGTCGTAGATCTCCGAAGCCGGGATCGTGGAAGAGGAACAGAAGTGCCCGACAACACCGGCGACCTTCTGATTGGTCAGGTCCTTGGCAACGTTCACCGCCTGCTTCGGTTCACAGGCATCGTCACCTTTGATCAGAACGATTTTCTCGCCATTGACGCCACCCGCTGCGTTGATAGCATCCGCCGCCGCTTGTGCCCCTTTCATGTACTGCTCGCCGAAAGACGCGTTGGCACCGGTCATGGGGCCCGCTACGCCGATCTTGACATCAGCCTGAGCAAACGCAGAAACACCCAACGCAGCAGCCACTGCGAGGGCTACAAAGCCTTTCTTGTAAAACGTCTGGGACATGAGGTGGTGCTCCAAGGTTTTTTTAGTTGGCACTGCGACTTCAATGAATGCTCAGAGCAAGGGGCGTGCCATAGGTTTTTTGTTCTGCAAAAAGTCGCTGTCTTATTGTTTTATGGACTGTTTCGGGCCCTTTTTAACTGGGCGTGCAACCGTCTAAACCGCGGGAGGTGGAACCTTTTAAGAAAAAAGGTGCAACCCATTGGTGCCACTATTGCAACCATGGCGCCGAAGGGTGTGCAACCACCCTGTAACAACGTGCGTCACCGAAGTGCACACTCGCGGTGCGCGACTGCTACATCGCGCACCATTACAGGCTAGCCGTCTCGAACAAAAGCGCCGTCCGAATCAGCATTTTTTGTTGTATCAAATGACAATCCGCAGGCACTGGCCCGCGTGATACAGCGAAAAACCGGCTTCGTAGAGACCACTGCGCAGGCCTACCGCCGCTATCGGCCGCATGGGCGCGAAGGGAATCGGCAGGGCCTGAGGATTTCCGTTACACAGGTAATCGGCGAACGCCTTGCCGACCACCGTGCCCGTGGTCACCCCCCGTCCGTTGTAGCCGGTGACTGCCACTAAACCGGGCGCCGGTTCGAACAGGCGCATCAGATGGTCGGGGGTAAAGGCAATGCAGCCGGTCCAGGTACATTCCCAGTCGACCTTTTTCAGGTAGGGGAAATAGTGCTGCTGCACCCGGTCGGCCCAGGCCCGCAGGAACCACGTCGGTTTCTGGTTGCCGTTGCCCAGGCTGCCCAGCAACAGACGACCGTCGGCGTCGCGGCGAATGCTGCTGAGCACCTGGCGGGTATCCCAGGAGCCCTGCCCGCCCGGCAGGATCTGCCGCGCGGCCTCTTCGGTCAGCGGACTGGACGCGACCTGATAGTAGTAGCCCGGGAAAAAGTTGCGCCGCAGTTCGGTCCATTCGCCTTCGGTGTAGGCGTTGGAAGCCATCACCACCTGTTCGGCGCTGACCGCGCCCTCGGCGGTCTGCACCGACCAGCGCTGGCCCTGGCGCTCCAGGCGGGTGACCGGCGAGTGGTCGAACAACTGCGCGCCGAGCCGCGCCGCGGCCTTGGCCAGGCCCGAAGTGTAGGCCATCGGATTGAGGGTGCCGGCGCGTCGGTCGAGCAAGGCGGCGGCGATTTTCCTGGTACCGGTGGCGATTTCACAATCCTTGCCGGTCAGCAGCTCCACCGGGGCACCGCGACGTTTCCACTGCGCCTCGCGGCTGCGCAGATCGGCCTCGCCCTTGGCGTTGTGGGCCATGTGCAAGGTGCCTTCGCGGCGTAGCTGACAATCGATGCCATGCTTGTCCACCAGGCTGAAGACGAGGGCCGGCGCCGCCCCGAGCATGCGATTGAGCTGACTGCCCACCGCTTCGCCGAAACCGGCTTCGATCTCGTCCGGAGGAATCCACATCCCGGCATTGACCAGCCCGACATTGCGTCCGGAACCGCCGTGGCCGGTGCGATGGGCTTCCAGTACACAGACGCTCTTGCCTTGCTCACGCAGGTGAATCGCAGCCGAGAGCCCGGTGATACCAGCGCCGATGACGCAGACATCGACCTTCAGCTCGCCCTTGAAGGACGCTGCTTCAGGCCGCTGCGGCGTCAGTGTTTCCCATAGACATTCTTCGCGTAACGGCATTGCCAGACTCCGAAAATGAAACCCAACAAACACACTCCAGACTTAACTTGTTGTGGCAGGCGGACTGAATGTGGCGAGGGGGCTTGCCCCCCGTTCGGCTGCGCAGCAGTCGTAAAATCGGTCGATGCGTTCTGTCTGATAGCTCGCGATTACCGATTTCAGGGCCGCTTCGCGCCCCAACGGGGGCAAGCCCCCTCGCCACAGGGACCTGCCTCGCACCTTCGTTAATCGAAGGTAATGCCCTGGGCCAGCGGCAACTCCAGCGAGTAGTTCACAGTATTGGTCTGGCGGCGCATGTAACCGCGCCAGGCGTCCGAACCCGACTCGCGACCGCCACCGGTTTCCTTCTCGCCGCCGAAGGCGCCGCCGATTTCCGCACCGCTCGGGCCGATGTTGACGTTGGCAATGCCGCAGTCGCTGCCCACCGCCGACATGAACTGTTCAGCCTCACGGACATCGGTAGTGAAGATGCACGAAGACAGGCCTTGTGGCACCGCATTGTTCAAACGCAAGGCTTCGGCGAATTCGTTGTAACCGATCACATAGAGGATCGGGGCAAAGGTTTCGTGGCAGACCACTTCGCTCTGCTCCGGCATCTCGACGATGGCCGGCGACACGTAATAGGCATTCGGGAATTTTTCCTGCAACTGGCGCTCGCCGCCGAACACCCGACCACCCTCGCTCAGGGCCTGCTCCAGGGCGTCCTGCATGTTCTCGAAACTCTGCTTGTCGATCAGCGGACCGACCAGGTTGCCTTCCAGCGGATGGCCGATACGCACCTTGGAATAGGCGGCTTTCAAGCGAGTGACAATCTCCGCCTTGACCGATTCATGGGCAATCAGCCGGCGCAAGGTGGTGCAACGCTGGCCGGCGGTCCCGACGGCGCTGAACAGGATCGCCCGTACCGCCATGTCCAGGTCGGCGCTTGGGCCAAGGATCATCGCGTTGTTACCGCCCAGTTCCAGAATGCTGCGGGCAAAGCGCGCGGCCACTTTCGGCGCCACTTCGCGGCCCATGCGGGTGCTGCCGGTGGCGCTGATCAGCGCCACACGCGGGTCATCGACCAGGGCGGCACCGGCGTCGCGGCCACCGATGATCACCTGGCTCAGGTACTCGGGGGCATCGCTGAAGTTTTTCACCACGCGTTCGAACAGGGCCTGGCAGGCCAGCGCGGTCAGCGGGGTTTTTTCCGAAGGTTTCCAGATCACCGCGTTGCCGCAGACCAGCGCCAGGGCGGTGTTCCAGGCCCAGACCGCGACCGGGAAGTTGAAGGCGCTGATAACGCCGACCACCCCCAGCGGATGCCAGGACTCACGCATATGGTGGCCCGGACGCTCGGATGCGATGGTCAAGCCGTACAGCTGGCGCGACAGGCCCACGGCGAAGTCACAGATATCGATCATTTCCTGCACTTCACCCAGGCCTTCCTGAGTGATCTTGCCGGCTTCCCAGGAGACCAGCTCACCGAGGTCGGCCTTGTATTCACGCAACACTTCGCCGAACTGGCGCACCAGTTCGCCACGACGCGGGGCCGGCACCTTGCGCCAGGCGTCGAAGGCGTGCTCGGCACGGCTGACCTGCTGCTCGACCTCGGCCGGGCCTTCCCAGTTCACGCCGGCGATGCGGCTGCCGTCGATCGGCGAATGCACGGGCTGTTTGCCCTGTTGGTACAGCGCCGGGTTCACACCAAGACGGTCAAGCAATGCGGCAACCATGGGGGTTACTCCTGTAGGCGAAAAACGGAAAGCTTCAGTCGAAAACAACACGACAATTCAGACCTTCAGTTGTAGCGGCCTTCAGCTTTGCCAACAAACGACGATTAGGCGAGATATCATTCCATTTATTCATGCAGCGCAAGACACAAGTAAAAGGCCCGTCCATGCTGAATAAAAGATACCTGCCTTCGATTACGGCCCTGCAATGCTTCGAGGCCGTCACCCGGCATCTGAGCTTCACCCGCGCGGCTGAAGAGCTGAACCTGACCCAGAGCGCCGTGAGCAAACAGGTCGCACAGCTGGAAGAGCTGTTGCAGCACCTGCTGTTTCGCCGGGTACGGCGACGCCTGCAACTGACCCCGGCCGGCGACCTGTACCTGGTGGAAGTCCGAAAAATCCTGACCCAGGTGGAGATGTCGACCCACTACCTGCGTTCCTATGGCGGTGAAACCGAAGTCCTGCGGGTGTCCACGCCCTCGACCTTCGGCGCCCGCTGGCTGGTGCCGCGACTCAAGGGCTGGCGCCTGCGTCACCCGCATATCCACCTGGACCTGTGCAACGAACAGGAGGCCGACGACCTGCTGCAGGGTCGTAGCGACCTGGCGTTCTATTTCGGCCAGGGTTCGCGTCCGGGCACCGAGTGCGTGAGGCTGTTCGGCGAAGAGCTGGTGGCGGTGTGTGCGCCGGCCTGCCTGCCGGAGCAACCGTTCAGCGATCCGACGCAGTTGAGCGAACTGGTCCTGCTGCAGAACGCCTCGCGCCCCCAGGCCTGGCACGACTGGTTCGACAGCCAGGGCTATCACACCGAGCACAGTTACCACGGGCCGCGCTTCGAGACCTTCTATATGTGCATCCGCGCCGCCCAGGTCGGCTGCGGCGTGGCCTTGCTGCCCAGGTTCCTGGTGGAAGAGGAACTGATGGAGGGCAAGCTGGTGCTCGCCTGGCCCCATGCGATGCCCAACCACGACGCCTATTACCTGGCGTATCCGGAACACTCGGCGGAAGTGCCGAAGGTGCGGGATTTCGTATCCTGGATGCTGGAGCAGCTTGGTCCTCTCACTCACAGCTGATCCCTTGTGGCGAGCGGGCTTGCCCGCGCTGGGCTGCGAAGCGGCCCTAGAACCTGTGAATCCGGTGTATCAGGCAGACTGAGATAGCCTGTTTTGCGACTGCTGCGCAGTCGAACGCGGGCAAGCCCGCTCGCCACAGAGAACCTGTGGGAGCGGAGCTTGCCCGCGAAGGGGCCGGCACCTACAACAAAAATTGCTGGTAAAACGGCCTGCGGATATGCGCCACTAGCGATCTTCATTCAAGAACTGCCAGGACGCCGATGCAACGCGCGACCGGCATGGAGATTCCCCTTATGAGCGATAAGGCCTTTGGCGATCGCATTGTGCAGAACCTGCTGGACACCGACTTCTACAAGCTGACCATGATGCAGGCGGTGTTGCACAACTACCCCAACGTCGAAGTCGAATGGGATTTCCGCTGCCGCAACAGCGAAGACCTGCGTCCGTACCTGGCGGAAATCCGCTACCAGATCGAACGCCTCGCCGAACTGAGCCTGAGCGCCGACCAACTGGGCTTCCTGGAGCGCATCAGCTTCCTCAAGCCGGACTTCCTGCGCTTCCTCGGCCTGTTCCGCTTCAACCTGCGCTACGTCCACACCGGGATCGAGAACGGTGAGCTGTTCATCCGCCTGCGCGGCCCGTGGCTGCATGTGATCCTGTTCGAAGTGCCGCTGCTGGCCATCGTCAGCGAAGTGCGCAACCGCTATCGCTATCAGGAAACCCTGCTGAGCCAGGCTCGCGAACAGCTCTATCGCAAGTTCGACTGGCTCAGCGCCAACGCCGCCGCCGAGGAACTGTCCGAGCTGCAGGTCGCCGACTTCGGCACCCGCCGACGTTTCTCCTACCGGGTCCAGGAAGAAGTGGTCAGCGTGCTCAAGCACGACTTCCCCGGGCGCTTCGTCGGCACCAGCAACGTGCACCTGGCCCGCGAGTTCGACATGAAACCCCTGGGTACCATGGCCCACGAGTGGATCATGGCCCACCAGCAACTCGGCCCGCGCCTGATCGACAGCCAGATCGCCGCGCTCGACTGCTGGGTTCGCGAATACCGTGGCCTGCTCGGCATCGCCCTGACCGACTGCATCACCACCGACGCTTTCCTCAAGGATTTCGACCTGTACTTCGCCAAGCTCTTCGACGGTTTGCGCCACGACTCCGGCGACCCGGTGATCTGGGCCGAAAAATGCATCAATCGTTATCACCAGCTGGGCATCGACCCAATGAGCAAGACCCTGGTCTTCTCCGACAGCCTGAACCTGCCCAAGGCCCTGGAGATATTCCGCGCGCTGCGCGGTCGGATCAATGTCAGCTTCGGCATCGGTACCAACCTCACCTGCGACATCGAGGGGGTGGAACCGATGAGCATCGTGCTTAAAATGACCGCCTGCAACGGCCAACCCGTGGCGAAAATCTCCGACGAGCCGGGCAAGGCCCAGTGCAAGGACCCGAACTTCGTGGCCTACCTGCGTCATGTATTCCAGGTCAACGGCTAGAGATTCGCCCAGTGGTACCGATCAACCTGTTCCAGACCCCATCCCGCAAGGAGTGAATCATGCAAGCCGTACAGCGCCAGATTGCTGAACAGCTCAAGGTCCAGCCACCGTTCGCCGACCAGGCCGCGCTCGAAGCCGAAGTGGCGCGGCGGATCACCTTTATCCAGGATTGCCTGCTGAACTCAGGGCTCAAGACGCTGGTGCTGGGCATCAGCGGCGGCGTCGACTCGCTGACCGCCGGCCTGCTGGCCCAGCGCGCCATGCGTGAGCTGCGCGAGCGCAGCGGCAACCAGGATTACCGCTTCATCGCGGTGCGTTTGCCCTACGAAACCCAGTTCGACGAACACGAAGCCCAGGCGTCGGTGGACTTTATCGCCCCCGACGAGCGCCACACGGTGAACATCGGCCCGGCAGTGAAATCCCTGGCCAGCGAAGTCGCGGCCTTCGAAGGCCAGGCCGCGGTGTCGCGGGACTTCGTCCTCGGCAACACCAAGGCGCGCATGCGCATGGTCGCGCAGTACACCATCGCCGGGGCCGCCCATGGCCTGGTGATCGGTACCGACCACGCGGCAGAAGCGGTGATGGGCTTTTTCACCAAATTCGGTGACGGTGCCTGTGACCTGGCCCCCTTGAGCGGGCTGGTGAAAAACCAGGTCCGGGCCATCGCCCGGCACTTCGGCGCGCCGGAGTTCCTGGTGGAAAAAGTACCGACCGCCGACCTCGAGGACCTGGCCCCGGGCAAACCCGACGAAGCCTCCCACGGCGTCACCTATACCGAGATCGACGCCTTCCTGCACGGCGAGCCGGTACGCCAGGAAGCTTTCGATATCATTTGTCGGACGTACGAAAAAACCCAGCACAAACGTGAGATGCCATTTGCGCCGTGATTTATTCGGCGGGAATGTCGTAGGAAGCGTCTATTTTTCCGCGTAACACTTGAGACAGCATCGGTCACTGGGCAGTCTTCGCCGCATCTTGTTGTTGGCAGGGACCCCACCCGATGTTGCTCAATCGCAAATACCCGAAGTTGCAAGCGCAACCCGTGCTCCGATCCCCCTGGTCCTTTCCGTTGCTTGGCGCCCTCGGGATCATCTGTTGGGTCGCCACTGCCGCCAGCCCCGCCGACAAGCCTGCCGCCGGCCAACCCAGTGCCGCGTATTTTTTGCTGATCGCTCAGATGCCGGCGCAAACCGCCTTGCAGGCCAACGCACACTACATCCCGAAAGCCAACCAGGCCGGCTGCCCGTATCAGCCCACGGTGCTGCACTTCAATACCGCGCTCGGGCAAACGCCCCACAGCACCGACTTCAAGGTGCCCCTGGGCTATGAACTGCCTGACTGCAAACTGTATCTGAGTGAAGTGAGCTTCGAGACCGAGGCGCTGTACGGACCTGACGACCTGAATCGCAGCATCACCCATAGCGGCTCGATTGCCGTGCGCGACAACCTGCGCCCGGGTGTGTCGGGTTTTCCAAGTTCGGGGGAAAAACACTATGAGGGTTTGTGCGATTGGGAGATCACCGACCCCGATGCCCTCTTCGGACCGGGCCAGGTACTCACTTGCCACGCGCTGGATGATCAGGGACGGGTGATCAGCGGCAATCGCAAACCCTCCAAGCTCGGCGGAACCCTGAGCCTGGAGGATCTGCAAGGCAAACGTATCCGCCTGGATCTCAAGATGAAGGAGCAACCCTGATTACCGGGATCAGGGTCGCGGTGCGGGTTACTTGAGCTTGACCTCGCCCTTCATCATCGAGTTGTGGCCTGGGAACGAACAGAAGAACACGTAACTCTCTCCAGCGGCCAGTTTCGACACATCGAAGGTGACCGAATCCTTTTCGCCGGCACCGATGATCTTGGTGTGGGCGATGACCCGGGTGTCGCCATCCTTCAGGTAGTTCTTGTCGATCCCGGCGGCCATGCCGTCGGTTGCGATCCCAGGCATGTCGGCGGCCTTGCTCAGCACCCAGTTATGGCCCATGACGTTCTTCGGCAGGCTGCCGGAATGACTCAGGTTCACAGTAAAGGTCTTGCAGCTCTTGTCGATGCTGATTTCCTTGACGGTGTAGGACATCTGATCGGTGGAGTCGATATCGACCTTGCATTCGGCGGCAAGCAACTGGCCACTGGCGAGGGCCAACAGGGATACCGCGACAACTTTGGCGAACATGGTGAATCTCCAAGGCAGTGTATGAAAATCAGGGAATCAAATGGGAAGACTGCCCGAAATCAAGAGCAGCCTCTCTGATCTGAATCAAGAAATTGTATACAATCCTAAGCTATCGCTTCGATGGATACAATCAACCAGCCAGACGAACCAGCCGCCTCTAACATTAGGACATTCTCACGCAACGGAGCGTCTAAAATGTCTATCAACAGCCTGCTGCAAAGCTTGCTCGCCGCCTACGCCTGTGGTGCCAGCGGTACCTTTGAAAGGCCTACGCGCGAGGTTTAATCCTTGGAGAGTCGCCGGCCAACCTTTACTCTGGGGTCAGGCCTGTCGTGAAGAACCATTGTTTCGTGTGCTGCGCCACGAACACAGGCAGAATACGCGCCGCTCAACCTCACCTTCGACCCCAGAGGATCGCCCATGGCCAAACCCAATTACTCCTTTGCCAAACGTCAGCGCGACCTGGCCAAAGAGCAGAAGAAAGAGGAAAAGCTGCAACGCAAGAAAACCACCGCCGAAGAAGAGGCCGCGGCCTTGTTGAATCCGCAAGCGGAAAACGAAGAAAGCGAGGCGCAGGATCCGACGCCGAACGCCTGATCGACTGATTGCACCGAAACCCGTGGGAACGGAGCTTGCGCGCGAAGCTGGTGGCTTCCTCACGGGCCTCTTCGCGGGCAAGCTCCGCTCCCACAGGTGTTTTGTGTCGCGCCGCTAATCTGTAATCAGACGCGGACACTGTGGGAGCGGTGCTTGCCCGCGAAGCTTTGGGCGGTCTTGCAGGCCCCATCGCCGGCAAGCCGGCTCCCACAGGGTTGTGTTCGGCTTAGCCAACCGGCCGCCCCACCTCGCCCATCGGCATCACCGTTACCCGCACTTCCGGGTCATGGCTGCCACCTCCCAGGATCACCCCGCGCAACGGCGACACATCAGAGAAATCCCGGCCCCAGGCCAGGGTGATGTGCTCCAGGGCCGGCTGCACATTGTTGGTCGGATCGAAATCCACCCAGCCCGACACCGGACAGAACACCGACACCCAGGCATGCGACGCATCGGCGCCGATCAGGCGCGGCTGGCCGGGCGGTGGCTGGGTCAGCAGGTAACCGCTGACATAACGCGCCGCCAGGCCCCGCGAGCGCAGGCAGGCGAGCATCAGGTGGGCGAAATCCTGGCAGACCCCGCGTCGCCGCTCCAGCACCTCCACCAACGGCGTGGCGACCTGGGTCGCTTCGGCATCGAAGGTAAACTCGCTGAAAATCTTCTCCATCAGCGCCTGGACACCTGCCAGCAACGGGCGCCCGAGCGGGAAGCAGCTCTCGGAAAACTCGACGAAGCTTTTCTTCAGGTGCACGTAAGGCGATTCGAAGCGATAACGGCAGGCCTCGAGAATTTCCGGATTCAATACCTGACCGCTATAGGTCAGGGCACTGCGCGTGTCATCCCAAGCCGCGGACAAATTGAAATCCACCACCGGCCGCGCCAGCACCTCGACACTCAGCCAGGCATTGACCAGCAGCTCGTCATGGGGCCGCTCGAACGCCAGGCGGGTCAACGGATTGCCGAACACATCGAGCTCATCCCGGCGACTGGTCGGCTCGGGGCTGATCTTCAACATCTGCTCGCTGCACACTTGCCAGGCACAGGCTCGCGGCCACAGGTGGGCGAGCTGCTGGGCCAGGGATACCGGGCTGTCGTAGTGATAATGGGTATCGTGGAAAATCTGGTAGAGGGCACTCATCACACGGACACCGTTTGCTGGCTGACATCGTCGACATGGGCAAAATGCCGCAAGGCCAGGCGATCGGAGACCTGGCCGCTGGCGTCGGCGATTTCCTGCAACAGGTCGGCCAGGCCGTCGAGCACGTCACGCACACCGATATCGCCAAATAGGGCGCTTTCCAGGTTGCCGAGATCGAAACGTCCCAGGCGCTCGACCAACTGGCTCAGTCCCAACTCCCGCGGGACACCGAAGTCATCGTTCAAACGGCGCAAGGTGCGGCTCACCAGCTTCAGCTGGAACAGCACCGCATGGGGGTTCTGCTCATCCAGCAGCAGCAGGTCGAGCACCGGGATCAGTTGCGGCACCGCCAGGTAGCGCGAGCGGTAGGTGATGCTGCTGTTGCCCAGCTCCAGCAGCCAGGCCAGCCCGGCTTGATCGAACACGGCGATGCCGCGCAGGAAGGCGGCCAGGCTGCCACTGAGAAACTGCAGGCGCTCGATGCGCCGGCCGATCATCAGGAAGCGCCAGCCCTCGTCGCGAGTCATGTCGTCCAGGGCAAAGCCGGACAAGGCCGCCAGGGACATCACCAGGCGGTTGAGGAAATCCAGCAGCTCGCCGAAGTTCGGGTCTTCGCTTTCCAGGCTCAGGGCTTCGCGTTGCAGTTCCACCAGCGCCTGCCAGTTTTCCCGTGACAGCTTGCCGCGCACCTGGGACGCCGCCCACTGCAAGCGCTGCAGGTTGGAGCGCAGGCTGAACGGCCAGTCATCACCGAGCAGGGCCGCCAGCAGGCGCTCGGGCAACTCGCCCTCGTCCGGCAGCAGCATCAGGTTTTCGCCGAGTTCCACCGCCGCCCGCAAGGCCTGGGGATCGTCGCCGTCGACGTAACGCGCGAGCATGATCCGCAACAAGCGCGCACTGTCGTCGCAACGCTCGCAGTAGCGACCGAACCAGAACAGGTTTTCCACCACCCGCGACGGCAGGTAGGGATCGCGCCGCACCAGGTCGCGGACCCCGAGGGAACGCTGGGTGCGCCAATGCTCGCCGCTGGGCATGCGCTCGCTGAGCACCCAGGTGTCCTTGCTCGCGCCGCCGCGCTGCATCGACACCACCTCGGCGTCGGCCTCCGCCGCCACCCGTGTCAGGCCGCCGGGCAGTACCCGATAACCGTCGGCGCTGGCAACGGCATACACCCGCATACCGATGGCCCGGGGTTGCAGGCCGCCCTCCTCGGCTTGCCAGATCGGTGCCTGGGACAACTGCGCCAGCTCCTGGGCGACATAGGCGTAAGGCCGGGCGCGCATGCGCTCGGCCAGGGCCTGGCGTTGCTCGTCATCAAGGTCACGGCCGAACACCGGGACAAAACTCTGCGACGGAAACGCCGGCTTGATCAGCAGTTCCGGCAGTTTTTCCAGGGCCTGGGCCAGCACCGGCGGCTCGCCGCACCACCAGGTGGCGATGGACGGCAGGAGCAAATCCTCGCCGAACAGGTGCTGGTTGATCTTCGGCAGGAAGCCCAGCAGGCCGGGCGACTCCAGCACGCCGCTCCCCAGGGCATTGGCCACCAGCACCCGGCCCTGGCGCACCGCCTCCAGCAAGCCGGGCACGCCCAGGGCCGAGTCGGTGCGCAGTTCCAGCGGATCGCAGAAGTCGTCGTCGAGCCGGCGCATGATCGCATGCACCCGCTGCAAGCCGCTCAGGGTCTTGAGGTAGACCGTGGCGTCGCGCACCGTCAGGTCGCCGCCTTCCACCAGCGGGTAGCCCAACTGGCGCGCCAGGTAGAGGTGTTCGAAATAGCTTTCGTTGAAACGACCCGGCGTCAGCAACACCACCAGCGGCGCTTCGGTATCGCTGGGTGCCTGGCGCACCAGGGTTTCCTGCAGGGTGCGGAAGAACCCGGCCAGGTGATGCACCCGCAGGTCGCGGTACAAGTCGGGGAAGGCCCGCGACACAATGGTGCGGTTTTCCAGGGCATAACCGGCCCCGGACGGCGCCTGGGTCCGATCCGCCGTGACCCACCAGCGCCCGTCGGGCGTGCGCGCCAGGTCCACGGCGAACAGGTGCAGGAAGGTTCCGGCCGGCGCCTGGATGCCCTGGCAGGGCCAGAGGAAATTGTTGTGGCCAAAGACCAGCTCGGCAGGTAGCAGGCCGTCGCGAATCAGGGTCTGCGGGCCATACAGATCGGCCAGCACCGCATTCAGCAGGCGCGCGCGCTGGGCGATACCCGCCGCCACCCGCTGCCATTCGTCGGCGGGGATGATATGCGGCAGCAGGTCGAGTTCCCACGGCCGGTCGGCGCCCTTGGGATCGGCGTAGACGTTGTAAGTCACGCCGTTTTCCTGGATCTGCCGGGCCAGCAAGGCCTGGCGCTGGGCCAGTTGTGCAGGCGTGCTGCGCTGCAACTGCTCGAGCAGCGGCCGCCAATGCGCACGCACGGCGCCGCCGTCGTCCAGCAGTTCGTGATAGGTCCCCGGTGTCAGCGGGTAGCGGTCAAGCAGGTCGGGCATGGAAAGCTCGGCAGACGGCAAGGGCAATCAGGTTAACGCAGACAGATGACGCACGGATACGCGAAAACTCCGTGCGCCCTGTCAGCTTTATGTGTGTCGCAGGTCCAATGTCATCGGCAGTTCGTCGTTGATCTTCAACGGCGGGATCGGCAGTGTGCCGGGACTGTGGCCGAGGCGGAAGAACCGCGCCATGCGCCGGCTTTCCGCTTCGTTGGCGTTCACCGGCAAGGTCTCGTAGTTGCGCCCGCCCGGGTGGGCGACATGGTACTGGCAACCACCGAGGGAGCGATGCATCCAGGTGTCGAGCAGGTCGAACACCAGCGGCGCGTGCACCGGGATGGTTGGTTGCAGACAGTTGGCCGGCTGCCAGGCGCGATAACGCACGCCGGCGACAAATTCGCCGACCCGCCCGGTGGGTTGCAGCGGGACCGCCACGCCATTGCAGGTCAACAGGTAGCGTTGCGGCGCCAGGCCGTTCAGCTTGACCTGCAGGCGTTCCAGGGACGAATCCACGTAGCGCACCGTTCCGCCGACCGCGCCCTCCTCGCCCAGCACATGCCAGGGCTCGAGGGCCTGGCGCACTTCCAGCTCAATGCCGTTGACCGCGTAGTCACCGACTTTCGGAAAGCGGAACTCCAGATGCGCGGCGAACCATTCGGCGCGCAGGGGATAACCGGCGGCGTTGAGGTCGACGATCACATCGGCGAAGTCCTGCTCGATAAAGTGCGGCAGCAGGAAGCGGTCGTGCAGCTCGGTGCCCCAGCGCGCCAGCTTGGGCGGTGCATAAGGCTCGCGCCAGAACCGCGCCACCAGCGCCCGCAGCAACAGTTGCTGGGTCAGGCTCATGCGCGCATGGGGCGGCATTTCAAAGGCGCGCAGTTCCAGCAGGCCAAGGCGCCCCGTGGCGCCGTCCGGCGAATAGAGTTTATCGATGCAGAACTCGGCCCGGTGAGTGTTGCCGGTCACGTCGATCAGCAGGTTGCGCAACAGGCGGTCCACCAACCAGGGCGGACATTCCTCGCCCGGCTGCGGCATCTGCGCGAAGGCGATTTCCAGTTCGTACAGCGAGTCGTTGCGCGCTTCGTCCACCCGCGGGGCCTGGGAGGTCGGGCCGATAAACAGCCCGGAGAACAGGTAGGACAACGACGGGTGGTTATGCCAGTAGCTGATCAGGCTGCGCAGCAGGTCCGGCCGCCGCAGGAACGGCGAGTCCGCCGGCGTCGCGCCGCCAAGAACGAAATGGTTACCGCCGCCGGTGCCGGTATGGCGCCCGTCGATCATGAATTTCTCGGTGGTCAGGCGGGTCTGGCGCGCCTCCTCGTAGAGGAACTCGGTGCGCTCGACCAACTCGTCCCAGCTGGCGGACGGCTGCACATTGACCTCGATCACGCCCGGGTCCGGGGTGATCCGGAAATTCGCCAGGCGCGCATCGTGGGGCGGCTCGTAGCCTTCCAGCAATACCGGGCAATGCAGCTCTTCGGCGGTGGCTTCAATGGCGCTGACCAGTTCCAGATAGTCTTCGACCCGCTCCAACGGCGGCATGAACAGATACAAGCGCCCGCCCCGTGCTTCGGCGCACAAGGCGGTGCGAGTCAGCCAGGCGGCCGACTCGTCGATCTTCGGCACCCGCTCTTCGCTGACCGCCGGCTCGCCATGGACCTTGAGGGCAGCGGTATTCGGCAACTCGGGCAAATCCTGGTTCGGATCGGTGGGGTGCACGAAGGGATATTCCGCTGCCGTCACCCACGGCTGCGAGGCCAGCGGCAGACGGTAACCCAGCGGCGAATCCCCCGGCACCAGTCGGCAATGGCTGTCCCGCTGGTACCAGCGCCCGCTCTGCCAGCGATCATTGGCGGCGGTGCGGGCCAGCGGCAGGACCTGGCCGATGACCTTGTCCAGGCCCTGGGAGAACACCTTGCGCAGGCGCGCGCGTTCCAGTTCGTCATCCAGCCGTGGATCGGTGGCCGTGACGTTGATCGGCAACTGCCCCTCGCGCCACAGGTAGTAGAAATTGTCCTCGTAGGCCGGGAAGACAAAGCGCGCCGGCAGTTTCAGGCGCTCGGCGACACTCGCCAGGAAACGCCCGGCCGTTTCGCCGTCGGCACCGTAGTCTTGCAGCTCGTCGGCGATCAGCGCGCTGTTGTGCCAGATCGGCACACCGTCGCGGCGCCAGTAGCTATTGAGCGACCAGCGCGGCAACTGCTCGCCCGGGTACCACTTGCCCTGGCCGAAATGCACCAGGCCTTGCGGGGCATAACGCTTGCGCATGCGCTGGAACAGCTCGGCGGACAGCCGACGCTTGTCCGGGCCCAGGGCGGCGGTGTTCCACTCGGCGCCGTCCGGGTCGTCGATAGAGACGAAGGTCGGCTCGCCGCCCATGGTCAGGCGCACATCGCCTTCGAGCAGGTCGGCGTCGATCTGCCGGCCCAGGGCCTGGATCGCCAGCCATTGTTCCTCGGTGTAGGGCTTGGTGACGCGCGGCGCCTCCCAGATCCGCTCCACGGACATTTCATGGCTGAACTCGCACTCGCAAGGTTCCACCAGACCGCTGATCGGCGCCGCTGACGACGGATCGGGGCTGCAGGCCAACGGAATATGCCCTTCCCCGGCGAACAGTCCGGAAGTGGCGTCCAGGCCGATCCAGCCGGCACCCGGCAGATAGACTTCGCACCAGGCGTGCAGGTCGGTGAAGTCGACCTCGGTGCCGGACGGGCCGTCGAGGGCTTTCACGTCGGCGGTGAGCTGGATCAGGTAGCCGGAGACAAAGCGCGCCGCCAACCCCAGGTGACGCAGCAGCTGCACCAGCAGCCAGGCCGAGTCGCGGCAGGAGCCGGAGGCATTGACGAGGGTCTGCTCGGGCGTCTGCACGCCGGGCTCCATGCGGATCAGGTAGCCGATGTCTTCGCTCAGGCGCTGGTTGAGGGCCACCAGGAAGTCCACGCTGGGCAACGGCGTGCGGTCGATGCCGTCCAGGTAGGCCTGGAACCTGGGCGTCAGCGGCAGCTTTTCCAGATAGGGCGACAGCTCGTGTTTTTCATCGGCGGCGTAGGTAAACGGGATCTTCTCCGCGTAGGGCTCAAGGAAAAAGTCGAACGGATTGAACACCGCCATCTCGGCGACCAGGTCGACCTCGATGCGCAGTTCCTTGGTTTTTTCCGGGAACACCAGCCGCGCCAGGTAGTTGCCCTGGGGATCCTGTTGCCAGTTGATGAAATGCTGCTCGGGCTGGACCTTCAGCGCATAGGACAGAATCCGCGTGCGACTGTGGGGCGCCGGACGCAGGCGAACGATCTGCGGACCGAGCTCGATGGCGCGTTCATAGCGGTAATGCGTGACATGGTGCAATGCGACATGGATCGACACGGCGTGCCTCCTGCGAGCCTGGGCTTGAACCGACGCGCGCAAGACTTATGCCACTTGGCCAAGTCCTGCGCTTTCGGCGTGAGTCGTGCTCGCTCAGCTAAGCACAGCACCAGAATGGCGCCAGCCTGAGGGCGTAGTGCAGAGAGTCGCACAGAAACGGGGCGAATGGTCGAGCGCCGTTATCGGCGGGTTTTTCGCCGGGTCTCCAGGGCATTTTTCAGGGCTTCGCGCTGGTGGCGAATGTCGACGAGCTTGCTGCGCATCTCGCGGTGGCGCTTGCTGTTGAGCAACAGCAGACCCAGTAGCGGAAACAGCACAGCCAGTGCATAGATGACTTTATGCGGATGATCCTCGATGGTCGGCAATACGCCCAACAGGCATACAACCAGCACCCCGACCAGCCCCCAAACCCACTGCGGCCTGCCACGCACCACCATGAAATTGCAGTGCACCACGACCAGGGTGATCGCCGCGCCCCCCAGTACCGACCAGGTCGCTTGCTCGCCGAGTGAGGCCCCGGCGAAATAGGAGGCTGCCACCAACGGAATAGCACAGGCCAATGAAAACAGGGCCGCGAAAATGCCGCCGATAAAGGTCGGGAAATAACGCGATAGAAAACGCGGCAGACTCAGGTCGTCCATCACTCCTCCAGCTCTTCGTACAAACCGACGGCAATGGTTTTGACATTGCCCGACAAACTGCTGCCGAGCAGGCCAATCGACGCGCTCAGGGAGTCCTTGATCTGGGTAACCGTGGCGTGTTTCAGCTGGGTCGGGGTGAAGCGCTTGGGCAACTCTCCCGCCAACTGCTTGAGTTTGAGCATCTTCGGTGTCAGCCGCGGATCGTTGATGCTGAGCAACTCTTTGGTCAATTTCGACCTTTCCTGGCGCGTCAGTCCGCGCAGCACTTCACGCAGGCTTTTACCGGTCGTGGCCTTGGCCACCTTCACCAGTTTTATGGTGGTCAGGGTCGAAGCTCCTACACCCAGCAGAGAGGCAGCGTCCAGGCCGATCGAGGCGTATTGGTACCATTCTTCACTGTCCAGCTTATCGTTGAGCGCTGGATTGACCACTTCCGCCACCGTTCGGATGCTCCCGGCGAAACACTGCACCGAACTGGCAGCCGCAGCGGTATACCCCAGGACCACTACCACCGAACTTGCCCCGGCACTGAAGGGAACCGCAACCGAGCCACTGAGCACGACAATCCAGCCCAATACCGCTCCGGTGCAGGACAAGGTGGTATTGATCGCTTCTCCGACCAGACGTGACTCACGTGGGTTGTCCTGCACCTGCTGGGCGAACTGCACCGGCGCAATGTACTTCTGCGCCTCGCGCAGGATGATGCGCTTGGGCTTGATGCTGCAGATCGGCTGGAACTCGCGCAGGGTCACGACATTGAAGTCGGCATCGATATAGACCACCCCGGCCCCGACGATGCCAGGGTCAGCGTCAATCGCCGCAAAGAGTCGCGGCAAGTTGATCTGGCTCTCGATACGTTGGCGAGCGAGAAATTGCGAGGGGCTGGAATCCATGCCGATGCCAGGGAGCGGGTTGCTCACGGGTGTTCATCCTTGAGAAGACTTGCGTCGGGTGACGTGGGAATCGCGCCACCTTAACAAAGGACTCGGGGTCCCACTAGAACGCAAAAGGCCATCATTCAAGCGGTAATCAATCCCTTGCGGGAGCATGGCTTGTCGGAACGCCGCATCGCCGCGCTCGGCTGCGCAGCAGTCGCAAAACCGGCATCCTCGGCCGCCCGGATACACCGGGCTCGCCGGTTTCAGGGCCGCTTCGCAGCCCAGCGCGGGCAAGCCCGCTCGCCACAAATCTCAGTCCGGCTTGAGGTCGTTTTCAACCGGCGGGCATTGAGCCAAGCGCATCAGCCTGGGCAGTCCAGACTGTAATCAGCGTGGCACCACCGGCTTGCGGGTCGGCTTCTTGCCTTTGCCCTTGGCCGCGTCGGCACGCTCCTTGGCCGCCTGCTGGTTACGGGCAAACGCGGCGGCCTTGGCCTGTTCGCGCTTGTCCCAGGCATTGCCACCATCGCTGCCACGCGGCGGCAGGCCGGTGTGCTGGGTGAGGATCTTGGTGGTCGTGTCCTTCGCCACTTTGTGGCTGCCGGCCGGTGTCGAGTTCTTCCGGCGCGCGCTCTGGTAGCTGTCGGTCGCCGGCTGGTGCAGCGGGATCAACTGGTCCTTGCCCGGCCCGATCAGGTCGCCACGGCCCATGCGTTGCAAGGCCTCGCGCAGCATCGGCCAGCCCTTCGGATCGTGGTAGCGCAGGAACGCCTTGTGCAAGCGGCGCTGCTCCTCGCTCTTGACGATGGTCACCGCGTCGCTCTTGTAGGTGACCTTGCGCAGCGGGTTCTTGCCCGAGTGGTACATGGCCGTGGCGGTGGCCATCGGCGACGGGTAGAACGCCTGCACCTGGTCGGCGCGGAAACCGTTGCCCTTGAGCCACAGCGCCAGGTTCATCATGTCTTCGTCGGTGGTGCCCGGGTGCGCGGCAATGAAGTACGGAATCAGGTACTGCTCTTTCCCGGCTTCCTTGGAGTACTTCTCGAACATGCGCTTGAACTTGTCATAGCTGCCGATGCCCGGCTTCATCATCTGGTTGAGCGGACCTTCCTCGGTATGCTCCGGGGCGATCTTCAGGTAACCGCCGACGTGGTGGGTCACCAGTTCCTTGACGTACTCCGGCGACTCGACCGCGAGGTCGTAGCGCAGGCCGGAAGCGATCAGGATCTTCTTCACCCCCGGCAAGGCACGGGCACTGCGATAGAGCTGGATCAGCGACGAGTGGTCGGTGTTCAGGTTCGGGCAGATACCCGGGAACACGCACGACGGCTTGCGGCACGCGGATTCGATTTCCGGGCTCTTGCAGGCGATGCGGTACATGTTCGCGGTCGGCCCGCCGAGGTCGGAAATCACCCCGGTAAAGCCCGGCACCTTGTCGCGGATCTCTTCGATCTCGCGAATGATCGACTCTTCGGAACGGTTCTGGATGATCCGCCCTTCGTGCTCGGTGATGGAGCAGAAGGTACAGCCGCCGAAGCAGCCGCGCATGATGTTCACCGAGAAACGGATCATCTCGTAAGCCGGGATCTTCTCCTTGCCGTACACCGGGTGCGGGACGCGCTGATAAGGCATGCCGAACACGTAGTCCATTTCTTCGGTTGTCATCGGAATGGGCGGCGGGTTGAACCAGACGTCCACATCACCATGCTTCTGCACCAGCGCACGGGCGTTGCCCGGGTTGGTTTCCAGGTGCAATACGCGGTTGGCGTGGGCATACAGCACCGCATCGCCACGGACCTTTTCCACCGACGGTAGGCGGATCACGGTCTTGTCGCGGGTCATGCGCGGGCTGGCCAGGATCTGCACGACCTTGGCTTCCTGCGGATCTTCAACCGGCCCCTTCTCCTGCTCGATGGCGCAGGCCTGGGTGTCCTGGGTGTTCACGTAGGGGTTGATGATCTTGTCGACCTTGCCCGGCCGGTCGATGCGCGTGGAGTCGACTTCGTACCAGCCCGCCGGCGTGTCGCGGCGAATGAAGGCGGTGCCGCGGACATCGGTGATGTCCTCGATCTTGTGCCCGTAGGACAGGCGCTGGGCGACTTCGACAATCGCCCGCTCGGCGTTGCCGTAGAGCAGGATGTCAGCGCTGGCGTCGATCAGGATCGAGTTGCGCACACGGTCCTGCCAGTAGTCGTAGTGGGCGATCCGGCGCAGCGAGGCCTCGATGCCGCCGAGCACGATCGGCACATGCTTGTAGGCTTCCTTGCAGCGCTGGCTGTAGACCAGGCTGGCGCGATCCGGCCGCTTGCCGGCCAGACCGCCCGGCGTGTAGGCGTCGTCGGAGCGGATTTTCTTGTCGGCGGTGTAGCGGTTGATCATCGAGTCCATGTTGCCGGCCGCGACCCCGAAGAACAGGTTCGGCTCACCGAGCTTCATGAAGTCGTCCTTGGACTGCCAGTTCGGCTGGGCAATGATCCCGACGCGGAAGCCCTGGGACTCCAGCAGTCGGCCGATGATCGCCATGCCGAAGGACGGATGGTCAACGTAGGCATCACCGGTGACGATGATGATGTCGCAGGAATCCCAGCCAAGCTGATCCATCTCTTCCCGGCTCATGGGCAGGAAGGGCGCGGGCCCGAAACATTCGGCCCAGTACTTGGGATAGTCAAATAACGGCTTGGCTGCTTGCATGGCGATGACCGGTGTCGAGATGAAAATTCGCGGGCGCGGAATATAGCACAAATTTTGATCAAGTCCGACGATAACAGTTGGTTTTACCCTGGCCAATCTCCCACATGCCGGCCGACAACTATCTAGTGCAGCCGTACAACCGCCTTGTCGTTAGCTGGTTCTTCAAAAAACCAGCAAGGCGACCACCATGACGACAGCTCCTCCCGCAACCCCAAACGACCTGACTCATTTCACGCTCATCAAGGATCATTTGCCCTCATGGCTGATCGATGCCCCCCAGGCACAACGCAGCGCCTTGCGCCAAAGCCTGATCGCCAGTTGCCATTCCCGGCACGACGTTCAGCAGGTGCTGGCAAAACTGCAATCTCCCGAGCAATTCATCAGGCCGTTGCTGGAACAGGCCATCGTTTTCAACTTCCGACTCACCCTGGATGTCGAGCAGGCAACCTTCGTTCATGTACGCAAAAACGGCTATTTCTTCGGATTGATATCGGTTCAGGGCGAGACCACCGAGCAAACGCTCTTATCCGCCGCCGTGAGCAACTTCGACCAATCGCTCACCAGCGCCGACACCTTCGGGGCGGGCTCGGGGATCTACTCGGCGCCCAGAGCCCGAGGCAGCAGAACCCACATCAAACCCGAAGAGTTCGCCCTGGTCTGCCGCAGCCTCGACTTCGGCAGCCTTTACCAGGCCCACCTGCGCGCCATTCTCCAGCCCCCCGCGCAAGCGGATGCCGAGCAGGCGCGCAGCACCCAGGACGTACTGATAAAAGCTTACACAGACGCCTTTGCCGTGACGATACATCTGGCCGGGATCAAGGGTGACATCTCAACAGCCGACTACCGGGTCCTGCTCAATGCGCTGAGCCACAGCCATGTCGTCAGGTATGGCACCCACCCCTACTCGCGGCTCAAATTCCTCGGCCTGGACATCAGCGAGGTGCTGGTCATCGGACTCGACGCCGAAGATGGGACGCATCCCTGCATCGTCTACATACCGCAGGATCCGATCAATCCCTTGGCCCGCTACGACTCACTCAAGGATTTCGAAGATGAGTTAAGCATCAGACTGCTGTCACACAGCTATGCGCAGTTCTTTTCGCGATTCCTTCCGAGCAGTGATCATGAAACACCGCTCAAGCAGATTATCAAACGTGCCTTGTGGCAAAAATGGAGAGCAAAGCCGGCGGTTCCGTCGCCTGATTCATTTTTGCTGACGCTACACCCCGTGAAAGGCAACGTATTCAAAAGCCTGCACGAGCAGCGCGTCCGACAGATCGAACGTCATGGGCGGGAAGCGGCCCCCCCTACATCGGATATCGACACCCAAGCCCGTCAACACCTACTGCAGGCATACGAAAGGGCCGGCCTGAGCACATTGGCCCTGGCAGTGTCGTTCATACCGCTGATCGGCGAGGTCCTGTTGGTCTCCAGCGGGGTACAACTGATCACTGAGGTGTATCAGGGGTTCGATGCCTGGAGACGCGATGAGAAGGTTGAAGCGCTCAACGACCTGATGGACATCGCCGAGCAGGTGGCGCTCATGGGAGCCAATGTGGGTGCCATCAAGACAGGCCGGTTCGTCAACTCGCTGATTCGCGTCGAGCCCTCGACCGGTACGTCCTTTTTGTGGAAGCCGGACCTGCTGCCCTATCGCCAAACCCTTGAACTGCCCGAAGCGCTGAGCGTCGATGAACAGGGCCTGTACGAATACCAGGACAGGCACTACCTGTCACTCGACGATCAACTCTATGAGGTGAGTGCGACTGGCGATCCCCGCGCGTGGTCCCTTCGACACCCCTCCGACCCACGGGCATATTCACCCCCCTTGCTACAAAACGGCGCCGGGGCCTGGCGTTCCGCACATGAAAAACCACAAGACTGGGATGACTTGAAGCGGCTAAAACGGTTGGGGCCGATTGCATCAGGCCTCCAGCACGAGGATCTGGCGCCGATCCTGCACGCCAGCGCCACCGATTCGAAGCTGTTGCTTCAACTTCATCTCGATAACCAAGCACCGCCGGCACAATTGCTCGATACCTTGAAACGCTTCCGGCTCGACCGGCAAATCCAGCGTCAGCGCCTTCTGGGAAGCCCCCCCGACACCGGCAGCACTAGCCCTTCGGTGATCCCCGAGCCGAACGCATCGCAACACTTCGAGGCGCTGTATCGAAACAGCGAACACGTCGAAGGTCCTCTGCGCGAACAGATCCGGCAGGATCTGCCGAACTTACCCAAAAGCTATGTGCAAGCCTTGGAGAAATCCATCGCTCCCGCCGAAGAACAACAAATCCTCAAGCAGAAAAATTTGCCGCCCTATCTGAAAGACGAAGCCGAGCTTTCAATGCAGCATGTGGACACCGCTCGACTTTATGAAGGTCTTTATCTACCCACGGCATTCAATCCGGCCTCGGACCAACTGGCGCTTCACACCCTTGAAGCGCTACCTGGCTGGTCCGGCGACGTTCGCCTGGAACTGTATGCAAACTCGCTGGCCGAGCCCCCTCTGGGGAGCGTCGGGAACGCCGCCGCAACGACCATCAGACGCCTGCTGCGTGAAGGCTCTCGCTATCGGGTCTACGCTGCCGACGGCCGGCAGACCCTGGCGCCGAGCGATCTCTACTCGGCCATCCGACAAGCCCTGCCCGACACCGAACTCGACAACCTGGGCGTCATGGGCCCGGATCGAGACATGGCCCTCAAGCAAGTACTGATCCGCAAGATCACACAGTTGACAACTTCGCCAGTGGTCGTACGCCAGATCCCAACGCATGCGCCCTCCACGCCTTACCGCCCGGGTATCGCGCTGGATACTCACTTCGCGTTGAAAACACCCCGGCGCGACCTGACCCCGATAAACGACGGGCTCTATCGGGATACCTTTTCCCGCCACTACATCCAGGAGGAAGGTCGCTATTACCAAGTCGAGTCTTCAGATCTTGGCTGGAAACTGATCGACGCCCGCAATCCTTTCCGCTGTTATCGCCCGGTGCTGCGGCAAAAGGCCGGCCGCTGGGAAATCAACACTGAGATCGGCTTGAAAGGCGGAACTCCGGGCCCGGGACAAAGCAAGATCGAGTTGGTGGAAAGCGAATCCGAAATGCTCTCGGCACATGAGTATGTCAGTCCGGACCCCTTCACCGCCGAAGACTTGCAGCGCATGAAAATCATCAAGTCCTACCAGCGCGCGCCCAACAGAATGGGGGACTATGACCGTGCCAATAATGGCCGCTATCCCCTGAGAGACCTGCTGGGCAATCCGCTGCGGATCAAAAAGATCCAGCACATGAGTGACGTTACCCACTCTGGAGTTCGCTACCCAGCCAAGGACATCCTGCCATATTTGAAATGGGAGGCCCACGAGGAGATCGCCAAGCTGTACGAGGAGAAGCTGCTACTGCGGGAGTTCACCGAGCAGGATGCCAAGTTCCCCCAGGAGCAAAGCATGATCGGCCAAGCCATGGTCGTGGCCAGAAGGCCGTTGAAAGCCGGGGAAGCCATCGGCGTGTATGGCGGTGGTTTCATTCCGTTTCACGTCAGCAATGCCCGCAAGGATCCGTTCGTGATCGAGATTATGCCCGGCCCCCGACCCGGCAGGCCGAAATGGGATCGCCTGATGCTGTCGGGCGACAACATTATTTCGCGAATCAATTCCATTTTCGAATATGAGGAAGACTTCCCGGTCCGGCAAGCCGTCAGCGGCTACAACGTCGAAGGCGCGGTGTTTCCCGTCGATGTCGATACCGGAAAAGGTCGCCTTCAGTCGTTCTGTCTGAATACGTTCTTTACCACCCGGGCTATTCCCGCCGATGAAGAACTGCGCTGGAACTATGGTTATACCGAAGCGGGAGTGCGTACCATATTCACCCCCCCTGAAGAGACACCGTGAACCTGAAGGCTGGCTGACGAAACGTTCGGTTACTCGTCGTCGTCGAAGTTGTAGCTACCCGGCGCCAGGTTCTCGAAACGCGTGTACTTGCCGATAAAGGCCAGGCGGATAAAGCCGATCGGACCGTTCCGCTGCTTGCCGATAATGATCTCGGCAATGCCCTTGTGCTCGGTCTCGGGGTGATAGACCTCATCCCGGTACACGAACATGATTACGTCGGCGTCCTGCTCGATCGCGCCGGATTCGCGCAAGTCGGAGTTCACCGGGCGCTTGTTCGGGCGCTGTTCCAGGGAGCGGTTGAGCTGGGACAGGGCCACCACCGGGCAGTTGAATTCCTTGGCCAGGGCCTTGAGGGACCGGGAAATCTCGGAAATCTCGTTGGTCCGGTTGTCGCCGCTGGAACCGGGGATCTGCATCAACTGCAGGTAGTCGATCATGATCAGGGCGATATCGCCGTGCTCGCGCACCAGACGCCGGGTCCGCGCGCGCATTTCCGACGGGCTGATACCGGCCGTATCGTCGATGAACAGCTTGCGGTCGTTGAGCAGGTTGACCGCCGAGGTCAACCGTGGCCAGTCGTCGTCTTCCAGGCGACCGGCGCGGACCTTGGTCTGGTCGATCCGCCCGAGCGAGGAGAGCATACGCATGATCAGCGATTCGCCGGGCATCTCCAGGGAGTACACCAGCACCGCCTTGTCGCTGCGCAGTACCGCGTTCTCCACCAGGTTCATGGCGAAGGTGGTCTTACCCATCGACGGACGGCCGGCGACGATGATCAGGTCGGACGGTTGCAGGCCGCTGGTCTTCTCGTCGAGGTCGGTGTAGCCGGTGGACAGGCCGGTGATGGCGTTGTCGGTATTGAACAACGTATCGATCCGGTCGATGGCCTTGGTCAGCAGGTCGTTGACGCTGACCGGGCCGCCGGTCTTGGGTCGCGCTTCGGCGATCTGGAAGATCTGCCGCTCGGCCTCGTCGAGAATCTCCGCTGCGGTACGCCCTTGCGGGTTGAACGCGGTGTCGGCGATTTCGGTGCTGATGCCGATCAACTGGCGCAGGGTCGCCCGCTCGCGAACGATCGCGGCATAGGCCTTGATGTTGGCCACCGACGGGATGTTCTTCGCCAGTTCCGTCAGATAGCCCAGGCCGCCGACCTGCGAGGTCTGCCCTTCCTTGTCCAACTGCTCGGCCAGGGTCACCACGTCGATCGGCATGTTCTGATCGGCCAGCTTGGCGATGGCGCGGAAGATCAGGCGGTGGTCATGTCGATAGAAGTCGCCGTCCGAGACTTGATCGAGCACGCGCTCCCAGGCGTTGTTGTCCAGCATCAGACCACCGAGCACGGCCTGTTCGGCCTCGATGGAATGCGGCGGTACTTTCAGCGCGGCAGTTTGCAGATCGTATTGCTCGGGAGCGGAGATATCGTTCATGGCCACTTGGAATCAGGGGGTTTGCAAAAGGACGTTGCCAAAAAAACAAAGGGCACGACCTGAATGAACAGAGTCGTGCCCGATGTTAACCGTCTGGCGCACAAGTCGCCAGACGATTGGGTACTGCTTAAGCAGCCACCACGACAACGCGTACGGTTGCTTCGACTTCGGCGTGCAGGTGCACGGCCACGTCGAATTCACCCACGTTGCGGATGGTGCCGTTCGGCAGACGTACTTCGCTTTTTGCCACTTCAACGCCGGAGGCGGTCAGGGCATCAGCGATGTCGTGGGTGCCGATCGAACCGAACAGCTTGCCTTCGTCACCGGCGGTGGCAGTGATGGTCACTTCCAGCTCAGCCAGTTGGGCGGCACGCGATTCAGCCGAAGCTTTCTTGTCTGCTGCGGCTTTTTCCAGCTCAGCACGACGCTCTTCGAACGCAGCCAGGTTGGCAGCGGTCGCAGCGGTGGCTTTGCCGAATGGCAGCAGGTAGTTACGACCGTAACCGGCCTTAACGTTTACCTTATCGCCCAGGTTGCCCAGGTTGGCGATTTTTTCCAGAAGGATCAGTTGCATGTGGAAATCCTCTTAACTTTTAACCTTCACCGTTCGCGGAACCGTTATCGGTATCTTTCGACGCCAGGCGTCCGCGAAAATCAATCAGGCTGTCGACAATGGCCAATACCATGAGCAACGGACCGAGCAAGTGCATGAATGGCACGAGCGTGACGTACAACCCCACCAGCCAGAAACTGGCCAGCTTCTTCTGCGCCACCAGCCCGTGAATCAGGGCCAGGCCGGCGAAGACCAGCGGAACACTGCACAGCGGCAACAGAATCAATGCATGCAGGCCGATAAACGGCGCGACAAACATGACGGCCAGCAGCGACAGCGCCACCTTCCTGGGGATCCGGATCGCGCGAAACTCGCGCCCGAAACCACCGGGGTTGTACAACAACGCTTGCCAATAGCGCCCAAGAATCAGGCACATCACACTAAAGACCTGCAGCGAGATCGCCGTCGAGGTGATCAACAGGGGCACGGCCAGTGACGCGAGGAACGCTCGCTGATCTACCGACAATTTGTGGTAGACCTCACCGAGGGCCAGCGGCACGACTTGTTCAAACGTCTGCGCCAACCCTTCGATGAAGGGACTGAAAATCGTCCCCAGACTCACCGCACATACCAACCCTACAGCCATGCTGACCAGCAGCACGCGGTTCCAGGAATAGCCGGCGCGTAAAACCAGCGCCAGGCTGCAAGACCCGAGCAGCACCAGAAGGGCCGTGGGGTCTTTCTGGATATCGAAGTGCCAGAACAGCAGCACCGACAATACACCCAGACCAATGACGCCAAGGGCGTCCGAACCGCGCCGCAGGAGCACAAGGCACCCGGCGGCGGCACTCAACCAGAACAACAGCGGCAATGCCGCAGATCCGGCCACGACGAGCATGGCCTGCATACGTCCCCGCATGATGAATCCAGCTAAGGCGCGCATGCATTCAATCCTTTACTGCGTGTCGACTGCCCGGTCTCAGCGGCCGTGGCTGTCGGTGTAGGCCAGCAGGGCCAGGAAGCGGGCGCGCTTGATAGCGGTGGCCAGCTGACGCTGATAACGAGCTTTGGTACCGGTGATACGGCTTGGAACGATTTTGCCGGTTTCGGATACGTAGGCTTTCAGGGTGTTGAGATCTTTGTAATCGATCTCTTTCACGTCTTCAGCGGTGAAGCGGCAGAATTTACGACGACGGAAGAAACGTGCCATGTAATTGGCTCCTCAAAAGGTCCGTGGATTACTCGTCAGCGTTATCGCTGGCGTCGCTGTCATCACCCTCAACGCCATCGGCGTCGGAGTGCTCAGGACGGTCGCGACGCTCACGGCGCTCACTGCGGTTTTCTTCAGCCTTGAGCATCTCGGACTGGCCGGTAACGGCTTCGTCGCGACGGATGACCAGGTTACGGATCACAGCATCGTTGTAGCGGAAGTTGTCTTCCAGCTCGGCCAGGGCCTTGCCAGTGCATTCAACGTTCAGCATCACGTAGTGAGCCTTGTGAACATTGTTGATTGCATAGGCCAGTTGACGACGGCCCCAATCTTCCAGACGGTGGATTTTGCCGCCGTCTTCTTCGATCAGCTTGGTGTAACGCTCTACCATGCCGCCGACTTGTTCGCTTTGATCCGGGTGGACCAAAAAGATGATTTCGTAATGACGCATGAATGCTCCTTACGGGTTGTAGCCTGCCGCTCAAAAACGGTCAGACAAGGAGTGAATGACACTTGTGTGTCTTGCCTGGAGTAGGCACAGATGCGCCAGCCATCACGGCAAGGGGCGCAATTGTAGAGAAGGGGGGCGAGGGGCGCAAGACAATTGGTGATTATTTGAACAGCCCCACCAGCCGATGCGCGCCTCCGTCCCTGTGGATGCCGGCAACCTTGTGGCGAGCGGGCTTGCCCGCGTTCGGCTGCGCAGCAGTCGCAAAGCCAGCTACCGCAATCTGTCTGACCGGGTCGGTTTTGCTGGTTTCAGGGGTGCTTCGCACCCCAGCGCGGGCAAGCCCGCTCGCCACAAGACCGCGCTCGGCTTGAAACTTGCGAACAAGCCGGCATCGGCCAAGACCTCGGATCAGGCCTTTTTGCTGGCAGCCTTGACACTGCGCTGGCGCAGCGCCTCGAACAGGCACACGCCAGTCGCCACGGAGACGTTGAGACTGCTGACGCTACCGGCCATCGGCAGGCGCACCAGGTAGTCGCAATGCTCGCGGGTCAGGCGGCGCATGCCCTTGCCTTCGGCACCCATGATCAGGATGGTCGGGCCGGTCAGGTCCTGCTGGTACAACTCCTGCTCCGCCTCGCCCGCCGTACCGACAACCCACAGGCCGCGCTGCTGGAGTTTTTCCAGGGTCCGCGTCAGGTTCGTCACCGCCACCAGCGGAATCACTTCCGCCGCGCCGCAGGCCACCTTGCGCACCGCCGGGGTCAAGGTTGCCGACTTGTCCTTGGGCACCACCACCGCCAACGCACCCGCCGCATCGGCAGTGCGCAGGCAGGCGCCAAGGTTGTGCGGATCGGTCACGCCGTCAAGCACCAGGATCAACGGCGCGCCTTCGGTGCGATCGAGCAGCTCGTCGAGCATCGCCTCACCCCAGACCTGGCTCGGACTCACATCCGCCACCACGCCCTGGTGCACGCCCTCGACCCAGGCATCCATCTCACGACGCTCGGCCTGACCGACGGATACGCGGTTTTCCGCGGCCAGCGCCAGCAGCACCTGGACCCGTGGATCACTGCGGCCTTCGGCCAGCCAGATCTGCTTGACGCGTTTCGGGTGATGACGCAACAACGCCTCTACGGCATGTACGCCGTAGATTTTTTCCAACTGACTCATGACTTGCCCTTGGGTTTACGCGCCCCGCCGCTTTTCGCGGGACCAGCGCCCGCTTTTGGCGGGCCTTTACGATGCTTGCTCGGCTTTTCCGGCGGAGTCCCGCGCGCGGGCTTTCCCTCGGTCTTGCCTTTACCGCCGTTCTTGGCTTCGGCCAGCAACGCCTGCTTCAGTTCACGGCTTCTGCGCACTTCGGCGTTTTTCGCCGCCGCATCGCTGGGGCGATAGGCGTCGTCCGATTTTTTCGCGGTCGCGCCACGGCGTCCGGCCCTGGCCGGCTCCGGGGCTTTCTCGACAGCTGCTGGAGCAGGAGCGCTGGTTTCAGCCCCACGCTTCTTGCGACCAATCGGCGCATTGAGGGTTTTCTCGGCCATTTCGAAGTCGATCTTGCGCTCGTCGAGGTCGACGCGCATGACTTTCACTTCCACCGTGTCACCCAGGCGGAAGCTGCGACCGGTACGCTCGCCCGCCAAGCGGTGATGGACCGGATCGAAATGGTAGTAATCGCCAGGCAAGGCGGTGACATGCACCAGACCTTCGACGTAGATATCGGTCAGCTCGACGAACAGGCCGAAACCGGTCACCGCGGTCACCACGCCCGGGAACGACTCGCCCACGCGATCCTTCATGAACTCGCACTTGAGCCAGTTCACCACGTCACGGGTGGCTTCATCGGCACGCCGCTCGCTCATCGAGCACTGCTCGCCCAACTGCTCCAGAGCCGCTTCGTCGTACGGATAGATCCGCGCTTTCGGAATGGTCATCGCACCGGCACGACGCACGTGTGGCGTGTCCTGCTTGGAGTGGATGACGCTGCGAATCGCGCGGTGCGTCAGCAGGTCCGGGTAACGGCGGATCGGCGAGGTGAAGTGGGTGTAGGCCTCGTAATTCAGGCCGAAGTGGCCCTGGTTGTCGGCGCTGTACACCGCCTGGCTCAGGGAGCGCAGCATCACGGTCTGGATCAGGTGGAAATCCGGGCGACTCTGGATACTGGCCAGCAACGCCTGGTAATCCTTCGGCGACGGACCGTCCTTGCCCTTGTGCAGGGACAGGCCCAGCTCACCGAGGAAGGCGCGGAGTTTTTCCAGGCGCTCCGGCGGCGGGCCGTCGTGGACCCGGTACAACGCCGGAATCTCGTGCTTCTTGAGGAACTCGGCGGTGGCCACGTTGGCCGCCAGCATGCACTCCTCGATCAGCTTGTGTGCATCGTTACGGGTGGTCGGACGGATTTCCGCGATCTTGCGCTCGGAACCGAAGATGATCCGCGTTTCCTGGGTTTCGAAGTCGATGGCGCCACGGGTATGCCGCGCCGCCAGCAATACTTTGTACAGGGCGTAGAGCTGCTTGAGATCCGGAACCACTTCCGAATACTCGCCACGCAGCTTCTTCGCTTCGGTGGTCTTCGGCTGCTCCAGGATCGCGCTGACCTTGTTGTAGGTCAGGCGCGCATGGGAGTGGATCACCGCTTCGTAGAACACGTAGTCGGTCATCTGCCCGCTTTTGTTGATGGTCATCTCGCAGACCATCGCCAAGCGGTCGACATGCGGGTTCAGCGAGCACAGGCCGTTGGACAGTTGCTCCGGCAGCATCGGCACCACGCGCTCGGGGAAGTACACCGAGTTGCCGCGGACCTGAGCCTCGGTATCCAGCGCCGAACCGATCTTCACATAGCTGGACACGTCGGCAATCGCCACGTACAACTTCCAGCCGCCGGAGAACAGGCGCAGCTTGCCGGGCTTGGCTTCGCAGTAGACCGCATCGTCGAAGTCGCGGGCGTCTTCGCCGTCAATGGTGACGAACGGCAGATGGCGCAGGTCGACGCGCTTCTCCTTGTCCTTGTCCTCGACTTCCGGCTTGAGCTTCGCCGCTTCCTTGAGCACGGCCTCGGGCCAGACGTGGGGAATGTCATAGGTGCGCAGCGCGACATCGATTTCCATGCCGGGCGCCATGTAGTTGCCGACCACTTCGATCACATCGCCCTGGGGCTGGAAGCGCGGCGTCGGCCAGTGGGTGATTTTCACCTCGACGAACTGACCGACACGGGCGTCGGCATTGCGGCCCGGGGTCACCAGCACTTCCTGCTGGATCTTCGGGTTGTCCGCCACGACGAAGCCGATACCACCCTCCTCGAAGTAACGCCCGACGATGCTCTCGTGAGCACGGGACACCACTTCGACGATCACGCCTTCACGGCGTCCGCGCCGGTCCAGGCCGGAAACCCGCGCCAGGGCACGGTCGCCATCGAACACCAGGCGCATTTGCGCCGGGCTCATGAACAGGTCGTCGCTGCCGTCGTCCGGGATCAGGAAGCCGAAGCCGTCACGGTGACCGGCGATGCGGCCCAGGATCAGGTCGAGCTTATCCACCGGCGCATAGGTGCCGCGACGGGTGTAAATCAGTTGCGCATCGCGCTCCATGGCACGAAGGCGGCGGCGCAGAGCCTCAAGCTGATCCTCAGTGGTCAGGCCGAACTCTTCCACCAGCTCCTCGCGACTGGCCGGCGATCCACGCTCGGACAGGTGCGCCAGGATAAGCTCGCGGCTAGGAATGGGGTTTTCGTATTTTTCCGCTTCACGAGCGGCCTCGGGATCGAGGGACTGCCAATCGGCCATTAGATAAATTTCACCTTGTCTATATGCGGGTTAGTTTGGCATACGCGTATTGAAACGGGAAATTTCAGGCACATAGGTGGCCTTAAAACCCATTTGTCAGCGTGAAAAATGCCGGACGATGCACTTTGAAGCGTTTTTTTTGGTTTTTTTCATGACAGGGGTTTACAGTTAAAAGGCGCCTCCGTATAGTGCGCGCCATCGACGACGCAGACGTTGACGATACTGCCCAGATGGTGAAATTGGTAGACACGCCAGCTTCAGGTGCTGGTGACCGCAAGGTCGTGGAAGTTCGAGTCTTCTTCTGGGCACCAATTCAAGTTTCAGATTATCACTCTGAAATCTCACAAAAACCCGCGAAAGCGGGTTTTTGCGTTTCTGCCTCCTGCTATTTCCCGAGCTCAGCACATCCCACCCTCACTGGAGCCTGACGGACGGCGAACTCGCAGCCGAGATTTAATTAAAAGCAAAAACAGGGGTTTACAGATCAAAAGCCTCTCCGTATAGTGCGGTCCATCAACGGCGTGCAACGCTGCTGATGCTGCCCAGATGGTGAAATTGGTAGACACGCCAGCTTCAGGTGCTGGTGACCGCAAGGTCGTGGAAGTTCGAGTCTTCTTCTGGGCACCAATTCAAGTTTCAGAGCATCACTCTGGAATCTCACAAAAACCCGCGAAAGCGGGTTTTTGCGTTTCTGACCCCATCATGTCTCCTGAACACACCACACCCATGTGGCGAGCGGGCTTGCCCGCGCGGGGGTGCGAAGCCCCCCCCAAAAAAAACCTGCAGTCGCGTTTTCCATGACAGAGCCGGGATACAGGTTTTACGACGGCTTCGCAGTCGAGCGCGGGCAAGCCCGCTCGCCACAGGTAGCTGCTCAGCCGCAGGTCCGTACTTTGTCGACCTTGAGACCCTCTTCGCGGGCAAGCTCCGCTCCCACAGGATTTGTGTCGTCCCACCCTCAGTGATCGGGCGCAAACACTGTGGGAGCGGAGCTTGTCGGATCGCCGCACCACCGCGAAGAGGCCGGCACTGACACCCCGGTCAGGCCCGGAACTGCCCCAGGCTCGCCTTGAGCTGCCCCGCCAGGCTGTCCAGCACCTTGCCGCTGGCCGTGGTCTCCACCACCGCCTGCGCCGCGCGCTCGGCCTGGGCATGGATCACTTCGACCCGCCCACGCACCGCATGCGCGCCCTCGGCCTGATGGGCCGCCGCCTGGGTCGCCAGGCCAATCGCCGTATGCACCTGCTCCACCGAAGACTGCACGCTTTGCTGCAACTTCACACTGCTGCGCAATACCGCCAATCCTTCACTGGCCTGGCGCCCCGCCTGACCGATGGCGGCCACGGCCTCCCGCGCGCCCTGCTGCAAGGCACCGATATGCGCCTGGATATCGCCAGTGGAGCTTTGTGTCTTGCTCGCCAATGCCCGCACCTCATCCGCCACCACGGCAAACCCGCGACCGGTTTCACCCGCCCGCGCCGCCTCGATGGCCGCGTTCAGGGCCAGCAGGTTGGTCTGCTCGGCAATCCCGTGGATCACCGTCAGCACCACCTCAATCTGCTCACTCTGCTGCGCCAGCCGCTCGATCACCTTGGCACCGGTATCCACCTGCCCGGCCAACGCCTCGATCAGATTGCCAACCTGGGTCGAGGTCCGGGTGTTTTCATCGGTCGCCTGGCGAATATCCACCACCTGCTTCAACGCCGCCTGCATCGCATGGCTTTCGGTCTGCGCGTCATCCGCCATTTTCGACAGCTCGCGCAAGCTCTGCGCCACTTCGTCACGCTGCAAATTCGCGGCCGCATCGGCACCGGCATTGCGCAAGGTCATCTGGCCGATTTCCACCCCGGTACGCTGCGCCACATCCCCCGCTTCGCGCACGATCGGCTGCAACTTGTCGACAAAGCGATTCACCGCCGAGGCCATGTCACCGATCTCGTCATTGCTGTTGAGCTGGACGCGCTTGGTCAGGTCACCCTCCCCGGCCGCCAGGTCATTCAAGGCCGCAATCAGCAGATGCAGCTTGTTGACCACCCGCCGCCCCAGCACCACCGCCAGCAACAGCAGCACGCCGAGACCGACCAGGGCCAGGCCCATGCCGATCCGCCAACGCAAGGTCTGCGCCGCATCCTGCACGGTTGCGGTGGTGTTGGCCTGCATTTGCGAAGCCGTGGCCTGAGCCGATTGCAAGCGGGCCTGCATGGCCTTGGAACTGTCCGCCGACGCCCCTTGCAGACTGTCACCCACCAGCTTGTCGCTGCTGGCGATCAAGGCCGCGAAACGCAAGTCCAAGGCCTTCAGGTCGGCCTCGACCGAGGCCGTGGAAACCCCCATGCGAACCTTGCCGATCTCTACGCCATTGGGGCTGATCGACGCTTCGAGGTAGTAGACCGAAGGATCGCTCTTCGCCGCGTTGAGCACCTTGTCCAACGCCCGTTCGCCCTCACCCTTTGCCAACAGGGCCTGGTTGATCGGGTTTCCCCGGTTCAGGTAGCGGGTCAGGTGTTCGCCGGTCGCATCGTCGTAAACCACGAACAGCACGTTCGGATTGCGCTGGGCACGGCGGGCGAATTCGGAAAGGGTCGGTATGTCGCTATCCCACATGGCCCGAGGGGCCACGGAGGCGAGCAACTGCGCCATATCGTTGGCCGAATCCCGCAGATCCTTCTCCAACGCCGCACGCAACTGGGCCTGCTCATCCTTCAATCGCGAGGATAGGCCGCTGTTCAGACGCTGGCGCGTATTGACCGAGAGGGCATCGAGACTTGATGTCACCTCCTTGCCCGCCTGCTCCAACTCGCCGGACAACTTCTGGCTGTCGATGCCCAGGCGAGTGCCCAGATCAGCCTCCAGTGCAGTGACCGTGCTTCGGGTCAGAGCGACCGCCACCAGCACCTGCACCAAAAGAGCGATACCCAGGGTAACGAACACAGGCCGCAATAGACGGCTTTGTAACAGTGAGAGAACGGCCGACACGGGAGATTCCTCGACTTTGGCGCCATTAATTTGATAGCACCCTTTTTAGAGGATAATCCCAGCAAGGCCCGTGCCGAACAACAGGCAGAAACGACAAAGGACCCCAAAAGAGGTCCTTTGTGATCTACATCAACGGCTTATCAGGCGAACGGGTGGCGCAGAACGATGGTTTCGTTGCGATCCGGACCTGTCGAAATAATGTCGATCGGCGCGCCGACCAACTCTTCGATGCGTTTGATATAGGCACGCGCCGCCGCAGGCAGCTCTTCCAGGGTCTTGGCACCCAGGGTCGACTCAGCCCAGCCCGGCATCTGCTCGTACACCGGCTCCAGGCCGATGTAGCTGTCGGCGTCGGTTGGCGCGTCGATGACCGCACCATTTTCGTTCTTGTAGCCCACACAGATATTGATGATTTCAAGACCGTCGAGCACGTCCAGCTTGGTCAGGCACAGACCCGAGATGCTGTTGACGTCGATGGCGCGACGCAGGATCACGGCATCGAACCAGCCGCAACGACGGGCGCGGCCGGTGGTGGCACCGAATTCGTGACCACGCTTGGCCAGGAAGGCACCGACGTCATCGAACAGCTCGGTCGGGAACGGACCCGAACCCACACGGGTGGTGTAGGCCTTGGTGATACCCAGGATGTAATCCAGGTACATCGGACCGAAACCCGAACCGGTGGCGATACCGCCAGCCGTGGTGTTGGAGCTGGTGACGTATGGGTAGGTGCCGTGGTCGATGTCCAGCAGCGAACCCTGGGCGCCTTCGAACATGATGTCCTTGCCGGCGCGACGCAGTTCGTGCAGTTCGGCGGTGACATCGAGCATCATCGGCTTGAGCAGCTCGGCGTACTCCATGCACTCATCGAGAGTCTTCTGGAAGTCGATGGCCGGCTCTTTGTAGTAATTGACCAGCACAAAGTTGTGGTAGTCGAGCAACTCGCCCAGTTTCGCGGCAAAACGCTCGCGGTGGAACAGGTCACCAATCCGCAGGCCGCGACGCGCAACCTTGTCTTCGTACGCCGGGCCAATGCCACGACCGGTGGTACCGATCTTCAGCTCGCCACGGGCTTTCTCGCGCGCCTGGTCCAGGGCCACGTGATAGGACAGGATCAGCGGGCAGGACGGGCTGATACGCAGGCGCTCACGCACCGGCACACCTTTCTCTTCCAGCTTGATGATTTCCCGCAGCAGGGCGTCCGGGGCAACCACCACGCCATTGCCGATCAGGCACTGCACGCCTTCGCGCAAGACGCCCGACGGGATCAGGTGCAGGACGGTTTTTTCACCGTCGATCACCAGAGTGTGGCCAGCATTGTGGCCACCTTGATAGCGCACCACGGCGGCTGCATGTTCGGTCAGCAGATCAACGATCTTGCCTTTGCCCTCATCACCCCACTGGGTGCCCAGGACTACGACATTCTTACCCATAACACTTGTCCTCATTCGCGCAAACTTGGTGCCGGCAGCCGCCGGCGGGAAAACTCAAGAAGCCAGCGGCAATACTTGCCAAAGCCCGTTCTGCTGAATCAATTGCCGGTCGCAGCCTGCTTCGCGGGCGGCGGCCAATGGTTGTCCGGGCAAGCCCTGGACCACACGCTGACCCTCGCCGCGCAACTGGCAAACCAACTGCCAGAGTGCCGCATCCGTGCTGTCAGGCATCCAGATACCGCCAGACGGTAGCTCGATTTCGGCACGCCCCAGGGTCACCAGGGTTTTCAAATCGGTGGAAAAGCCCGTCGCCGGACGCGCACGCCCGAAGTCCGCGCCGATATCGTCGTAGCGACCGCCCTGGGCGATGGCCTGGCCGACACCCGGCACGAACACCGCGAACACCACGCCGGTGTGGTAGTGGTAACCGCGCAGCTCGCCCAGGTCGAAATACAGCGGCAACTGCGGGAAGCGCGCGGACAACCGCTCGGCAATCGCCAGCAGGTCATCCAGCGCCGCCGCGACCTGTGGCGGCGCACCGGCCAGGCGCTCACGCGCCGCTGCCAGCACTTCACGACCGCCACACAGATCCACCAACGCCCGCAGCATGGCCGCCAGATCGGCCGGCAAACCTTCGGTCAGCTGGATTACTTCATCGATTGCCTTGCGCTGCAGGGCATCGAACAACTGCTGCTCGACTTCACCGGACAAGCCGGCGGCGCGAGCCAGGCCACGGTAGATACCGACGTGACCAAGGTCCATGTGCACATCCGGCACATCGGCCAGTTGCAGCATTGCCAGCATCAGGCTGATAACCTCGACGTCGCTGCTCGGGCTGGCATCGCCGTACAACTCGGCACCCAACTGGATCGGGCTGCGCGAGGACGACAAGGCCCGCGGCTGCGCATGCAGCACGCTACCTGCGTAGCACAGACGGCTCGGACCTTCGCGACGCAGGGTGTGGGCGTCGATACGCGCCACCTGCGGCGTGATGTCGGCGCGGAACCCCATCTGCCGGCCCGACAGCGGGTCAATCACCTTGAAAGTGCGCAGGTCCAGGTCCTGACCGGCGCCGGTCAACAAGGATTCCAGATACTCTATATGCGGGGTGACAACGAACTCATAGCCCCAGCTCTGGAACAGGTCCAACACCTGGCGCCGCGCCACTTCGATGCGCGCCGCTTCAGGCGGCAGTACTTCTTCGATGCCATCTGGCAGGAGCCAGCGATCTACCGTTGCCATTACGCCTTTCCCCTATGATCCGGGCAGCAAGCCCACAGGCGAGCCTTGAGTGAAGCAGAAAATGGTTAACACGCGCGCAAGAACGACGCGACGAACAGCCTGAAACCGGCTTCGCCTACCACTTTCCTCGAAAAACCTGTCGGGTCGATCAACCCGCCGTCTGCCAACCAAACATACAGACGCAAAAAAGCCGGGAATTTCCCGGCTGCCGCATCATACACCCGTTTTCCGAAAGGATCACCCCGCCCGGCGTTTTAGCTGCCGGGCGGAGGGGGACACGATGCATTCTGGATCAGGGCTTGGCTTTTTCCAGGTAGCGGAAAAAGTCGCTGCTCGGGTCCAGTACCAGCACGTCGCTCTTGTTCGCAAAGCTCTCACGGTAGGCACGCAGGCTACGGTAGAACGCGTAGAACTCCTGATCCTGGCTGTAGGCCTTGGAATAGATCGCGGCGGCCTGAGCGTCACCATCGCCACGGGCCTCTTCCGACTGGCGATAAGCTTCAGCCAACAACACACGGCGCTGGCGATCAGCGTCGGCACGGATGCCTTCGGCCAGCTCGTTACCCTTGGCACGGTGCTCGCGAGCCTCGCGCTCACGCTCGGTACTCATGCGCTCGAAGACGCTGCGGTTGACTTCCTTCGGCAGGTCGATGGCCTTGACCCGGACATCGACCACCTCGATCCCCAGCTCCTTGGCGGCCATGCCATTCAGCGAGGCGGTGATGTCCGCCATCAGCGCATCACGCTCACCGGAGACCACTTCATGCAGGGTGCGCTTGCCGAACTCGTCACGCAGGCCCGCCTCCAGGCGCCGGGACAAACGCTCGTCGGCGATCTGTTTCAGACCGGAAGTCGCGGTATAGAAACGCTCGGCGTCCTTGACCCGCCATTTGGCGTAGGCATCGACCATCACGGCTTTCTTTTCCAGGGTCAGGAAGCGCTGTGTCGGGGCATCCAGGGTCATCAGGCGGGCGTCGAACTTGCGCACCTGGTTGACGTAAGGAAGCTTCACATGCAGGCCTGGCTGGACATCGGCCTCGACCACACGGCCAAACTGCAGCAGGACGGCCCGCTCGGTCTGCAACACAATGTAGAAGCAGTTCCAGGCAGCCACCGCCACGATGACCCCGAGGACCAGGGCGATCAGTGATTTATTGCTCATCAGCGGCTCTCCCGGGTGCGTGTGGGTTGCGGCTCGGTGATGTGCGGCGTGACATCAGTGTTGCCACTGGCCATCGACCCCGCCACCTTGGCCGGCGTACTGCCGCCGGAACCGCTCTGGATCATCTTGTCCAGCGGCAGGTAAAGCAGGTTGCTCTGGCCGTTCTTGTTGCCGGTCACGAGGACCTTGCTGGTATTGCTGAAGACTTCCTGCATGGTGTCCAGGTACAGACGCTCACGGGTGACTTCCGGCGCCTTGCGGTACTCGGCCACCAACTTGGTGAAGCGGTCGGCCTCACCCTTGGCACGGGAGACCACTTCGTCGCGATAGCCATTGGCATCCTCGAGGATGCGCTGGGCCTGGCCACGGGCCTCCGGCACCACGCCATTGGCATAGCCTTCGGCCTGGTTGCGCGAACGCTGTTCGTCCTCGCGAGCGCGGATAACGTCGTCAAAGGCTTCCTGGACTTCGCGAGGCGCGGCGGCACTCTGGATGTTCACCTGGGTCACGGTGATACCGGTGCGATAGGTATCGAGGAAGCGTTGCAGGCGCTCCTTGATCTCGCTGGCCATCTGCACGCGCCCTTCGGTCAGCACCTGGTCCATCGCGGTGGAACCCACCACGTGGCGCAGGGCACTGTCAGTGGCCTGTTGCAGACTGATTTCCGGCTGGTCGACGTTCAGCACGAAGTCCTGCAGGTTGCTGATCTTGTACTGCACGGTCAGCGGCACTTCGACGATGTTCTCGTCTTCGGTCAGCATCTGGCCCTGCTTGGTGTACGCCCGCTCACGCGTGACGTTCTCCATGAACTTCTTGTCGATCGGCGGGAAATAGATGTTCAGGCCCGGCCCTACGGTTTCGTAGTACTTGCCGAAGCGCAGCACGACAGCCTGTTCCTGTTCGTCGACGACATAGACCGCGCTGTACAGCCATATGGCCGCAAGCACGACAAGGCCAATGCCGAGCAGGCCGAAACCGCCGCCCTTGCCACCGCCCGAACCGCCATCGTCACCGCGTTTCTTACCGCCACCGAACAACCCGTTCAGGCTCTCCTGCAGCTTGCGGAAGGCTTCGTCGAGATCCGGTGGCCCCTTGCGGTCGCCGTTGTTACGGCGCTTGCCACCCCAAGGATCCTGATTGTTCGAGTTGCCACCCGGCTCATTCCAAGCCATAGCGCTCTCCATCTGATAAAGCAAAGACGCGCCCGCGGCGCGCCGACCAATGCTACAGAATGCCTGTCAATGCGGCACAACCGCTTTCCCAGGCTTTTATTGCAAAGTGTGTTGTTCGATGAATTCCGGCGCCTTCATCCCTTCGCGCGAGACCACTCGATTGAGCTCGGCCCTGGGCAAACGGACGGACAGCAGGCAACTGCCTTCTTCGTCGTGTTCTTCCTTCTGCACCGCGCCCATCTCGAAGAACTGTGCACGCAGTCGAGCAAAACGCTGCGGCAAGCGCAAGGTGCCGACGAACAAATCGTTGCCCAGCAACTCGGCAATCGCCTGTTCGAGCAGTTCCAAGCCCTGCCCGTCCCGGGCGCTGAGCCAGACCCGCTGCGGCTTGCCGTCTTCGCCGCGCTGGATCTGCGGCTCTACGCCCTCGAGCAGATCGAGCTTGTTGTAGACCTCGAGGATCGGCAAGTCCTGGGCTCCGATCTCGCCGAGCACCACCATGACCTGCTCGATCTGCAGCATCCGGTCCGGTTCCGCGGCGTCGATCACGTGCAGCAGCAGGTCGGAGTTGCTCGACTCTTCGAGCGTAGCCCGGAAAGCCTCGACCAGCTTGTGCGGCAGGTGGCGGATAAAGCCCACGGTGTCGGCCAGCACGATCGGCCCGAGGTCGTCGAGATCGAGACGACGCAAAGTCGGGTCGAGGGTAGCGAACAGCTGGTCCGCCGCATACACGTCGGACTCGGTGAGCGCGTTGAACAACGTCGACTTGCCGGCGTTGGTATAGCCCACCAGCGACACCGTCGGGATATCGGCGCGCTTGCGCCCGCGGCGAGACTGCTCGCGCTGGCTGCGGACCTTTTCCAGGCGCCCCTTGATCTGCCGCAGGCGCACCCGCAACAGTCGCCGGTCGGTTTCCAGCTGGGTTTCACCCGGACCGCGCAGGCCGATACCGCCTTTCTGTCGCTCAAGGTGAGTCCAGCCGCGGACCAAGCGCGTACTCATGTGCTCAAGCTGGGCCAGTTCGACCTGGAGCTTGCCTTCATGGGTGCGGGCGCGCTGGGCGAAAATATCGAGAATCAGGCCCGTGCGATCCAGCACGCGACACTCGAAGACGCGTTCGAGGTTACGTTCCTGGCTGGGCGTGAGGATGTGATTGAAAATCACGATATCGACCTGCTCGGCCTTGACCAGGTCGCGAAGCTCCTCGACCTTGCCAGTGCCAATCAGATATTTGGCCGTTGGCCGATGACGCGGCACGTTGAAAAACGCGACGGTCTCGGCACCTGCCGATACTGCCAACTCCTGAAACTCCTGCGGATCTTCGCGCGCCTCAGGGTCCTGACCTTCCAAGTGAACGAGAATGGTCCGTTCACCACCACCGTGGCGCTCAAAGAACAAAGGAGACTCCTATCAGGCGTTACCCGGCTCAGCGTCACCCTGTTCGGTTTCGGTTGCGCTAGGCAGACGAATTGGACGAACCGGCACCACTGTCGAGATCGCGTGCTTGTAGACCATCTGGCTGACGGTGTTCTTCAACAGGATCACGAACTGGTCGAAGGATTCGATCGTGCCTTGCAGTTTGATACCGTTGACCAGATAGATGGAAACCCCAACCTTCTCTTTACGCAAGGTATTCAAGTAAGGGTCTTGTAGCGAATGCCCTTTTGACATGTGCCGCACTCCTTTAAGGATCAATAATAAAAAATAGGTAAATGGATGGCTTGTACCGCCTTTCCCCCAAGGATAGACGGCAATTGCAAGGACTCAGCCCAATATGGAGATCGTCCCAAGGTATTTCAAGGCGCGTGGCAGATTGTCGCAATCCAGGCTGTCCAGCCAGTGCAGATCCGTCCAACTGCGCAACCAGGTGAACTGGCGTTTTGCCAACTGACGCGTGGCAATGATGCCGCGCTCCTGCATTTCGGCTGACGTCAGCTTACCCTCCAGGTGCTCCCAGACTTGTCTGTAGCCTACAGCACGTATAGATGGCAACCCGACATGAAGGTCACTTCTCTTACGCAGAGCTACGACCTCGTCTACAAACCCCTGTTCCAGCATTTGTGTGAATCTTTGTGCAATTCGGTCGTGCAGGACCTGGCGATCCGCCGGGGCGATGGCCAGGTTGGCAACAGTATAGGGCAATTGAGGCCGTCCCGAAGCGGCTGCGTCAGTACTTTGCGCAGATTGTCGCTGGCGGTGGACCGTCATGCTCGATCCGCTGACCCGATAGACTTCCAACGCCCGACTCAGGCGCTGGGGGTCATTGGGATGGATGCGCGCCGCCGATACCGGGTCGATCACCGCCAACTGGTCGTGCAGGGCCTGCCAGCCCAGGCGTGCGGCCTCTTCTTCGATTTCGGCACGGATCTGCGGATCAGCCGCCGGCATCTCCGCCAGGCCTTCCAGCAATGCCTTGTAATAAAGCATCGTGCCGCCCACCAGCAGCGGAATCTTGCCGCGTGCGGTGATCTCGGCCATCGCCGCCAGGGCATCACGGCGAAATTCGGCCGCCGAATAGCTCTGTGCCGGGTCGAGAATATCGATCAGCCGGTGCGGAAACTCCGCCAGCAACGCTTTCGAGGGCTTGGCCGTGCCGATGTCCATATCCCGATAGACCAGGGCCGAATCGACGCTGATCAACTCGCACGGCAGCACCTTGGTCAGCTCGATGGCCAGGTCGGTCTTGCCCGCCGCCGTGGGCCCCATCAGGAAGATGGCCGGCGGTAACGCCTTGGATGCCGTCATCAGCGACCGCGCAAGAACAGTTTGTCCAGATCGTCCAGCCCGAGCTGAGTCCAGGTCGGCCGACCGTGGTTGCACTGGCCGCTGCGCTCGGTGTTTTCCATATCCCGCAGCAGACCGTTCATTTCCGCCAGGGCCAGACGCCGATTGGCGCGAATCGCGCCGTGGCAGGCCATGGTCCCGAGCAATTCGTTCAAGTGCGCCTGGATCCGGTCGCTGGTGCCGTATTCCATCAGGTCCGCCAGTACGTCCTGGACCAGGCGATTGGCCTCGGCCTGCTTGAGCAACGCCGGGATCTGCCGGATCGCCAGGGTTTCCGGGCCCAGGCGCTGCAACTCGAAGCCCAGGCGCTGGAACCAGCTGACATGCTCCTCGGCGCAATCGGCTTCGCGCTGGCTGACCGCCAGGGATTCGGGTACCAGCAACGGCTGGCCGCTCAGGCCTTCGCTGGCCATGGCGATCTTCAGGCGTTCGTACATGATCCGCTCATGGGCCGCGTGCATATCCACCAACACCAAGCCCTGGGCGTTTTCGCTGAGGATATAGATGCCCTTGAGCTGCGCCAGCGCATAACCCAGCGGCGGCACATCGCCCTGGCCGTCGGGCAGGGTCGGCGACGCCGGCGCATCCGGCAACGGCGCGAAAAACTCGCGATAGACACCCTGGGCCTCGGCGGCGGGCGGCATCTGGATGGATTGCGGGCGGTACTGATATTGGTAACCGGCACCGGAACCCGATCCAGCCGTCGGCGCAAACGTCGACGCAGGCTGCGACGGGGGCTGCTCCAGCAGATTGGTCGCCAGGCGCATTTCGCCCTGGGGACCGAATTCACCGGCCTCGATCCCTGTCGGCCGGACCATGCCGGTCACCGCAGCGGGCGCGGCCAGGTGATCTTCCGGGCGCACGTCACCCAGGGCACGGTGCAGGGTGCCGTAGAGGAAGTCGTGGACCATGCGCCCATCACGGAAACGCACTTCGTGCTTGGTCGGGTGCACGTTGACGTCCACCACCGCCGGATCGACCTCGAAAAACAGCACGAAGGTCGGGTGCCGGCCGTTGAACAGCACGTCGCGATAGGCCTGGCGCACCGCATGGGCCACCAGCTTGTCGCGCACCGCGCGGCCGTTCACATAGAAATACTGCAAGTCCGCCTGGCTACGGGAGAAGGTCGGCAGGCCAACCCAGCCCCACAGGTGCAGGCCATTGCGCTCCACTTCGATGGGCAGCGCCTGCTCGAGAAAACCCGCACCGCACACCGCCGCCACCCGCCGGGCACGGGCCGCATCGTCATGGGCCTCGTGCAGGCTGAGAATGCTCTTGCCGTTATGCCGCAGATGAAAGGCCACATCGAAGCGGGCCAGGGCCAGGCGCTTGATCACTTCCTGCAGGTGATCGAATTCGGTCTTCTCGGCCTTGAGGAACTTGCGCCGCGCCGGGGTATTGAAAAACAGGTCGCGCACTTCCACCGAGGTGCCCACCGGATGGGCCGCCGGCTGCACCCGGGCATCCATGTCGCGGCCTTCGGTCTCCACCTGCCAGGCCTGGTCGGCGTCGCGGGTGCGGGAAGTCAGGGTCAGCCGGGCGACGGAGCTGATGGAGGCCAGAGCCTCGCCACGGAAACCGAGGCTCATCACCCGTTCCAGGTCTTCCAGGTCGCGAATCTTGCTGGTGGCATGGCGGGCCAGCGCCAACGGCAGGTCGTCGGCGGAGATGCCGCTGCCGTCGTCGCGCACCCGCAGCAGCTTGACGCCAGCCTGTTCGACATCCACATCGATACGCCTGGCGCCGGAGTCCAGGCTGTTTTCCAGCAGTTCCTTGATCACCGAGGCCGGGCGCTCGACCACTTCACCAGCGGCAATCTGGTTCGCCAGACGTGGGCTGAGCAGTTCGATCCGAGCGCTGCTGTTCAGGGCTTCGCTCATTGTTTGGCCGCCAGTTCAGTGCCGGGAATGGTCAGGGTCTGCCCGACCTTCAGTTCGTCGCTGCTCAGATGATTGACGCTACGCAAGGTCGCCGCCGAGACCTGGTAGCGCACGGCGAGCATGGCCAGGGTCTCGCCCGGCGCCACGCGATGGTCACGCGGGCCCTCGGCGATCTTGCCGGAGTCACGCAGCCAGGCGACATAGGTGCCTGGCGGCGGGTTCTGCTGGAAGAACTGGCGGATACCGGCGCTGATGGAGCGCGCCAGGGCCTGCTGGTGATTCGCGGAGGCCAGCTTGGACGCCTCGTTGGAGTTGGAGATAAAACCGGTCTCCACCAGAATTGACGGAATATCCGGCGATTTCAACACCATGAACCCAGCCTGCTCCACCCGCTGCTTGTGCAGCGGCGTGACCCGGCCGATGTTGCTCAGGACCTTCTGGCCGACGTTGAGGCTGGAGGTCAGCGAGGCGGTCATGGACAGGTCGAGCAAGACACCGGCGAGCATCTTGTCCTTGTCGTCGAGACTGACGTTGCCGGCGCCGCCGATCAGGTCGGAACGGTTTTCACTGTCCGCCAGCCAGCGGGCGGTCTCGGAGGTAGCGCCGCGATCGGACAGAGCGAACACCGAGGCCCCGAAAGCCGCGGAGGAAGGCGCGGCGTCGGCGTGAATCGAGACGAACAGGTCGGCGCCTTTCTTGCGGGCGATCTCGGTGCGACCGCGCAGAGGGATAAAGTAGTCGCCGGTACGGGTCAGCTCGGCGCGATAGCCTTTCTGGCCACTGACCTGACGTTGCAACTCACGGGCAATGGCCAGTACCACGTCTTTCTCATGCTGGCCACGGGAGCCGGAAGCGCCCGGGTCTTCGCCACCGTGGCCGGCATCGATCACCACAATGATGTCACGCTTGCCCGCCGGCGCTGGCGGCAGCTTGATCGCCGGCTCGGTCGGCGTTACCGGCACCGCCGGCACGGTGGATACGGCGGGCGTCGGCGCCGGCGGCGGCGCGGCATCGGCGGGGTTGTCGAACAGGTCGACCACCAGGCGGTTGCCATACTGCGCATTCGGCGCCAGGACGAAACTTTTCGGGGTGACCGCCTTTTTCAGGTCGACCACCACGCGCAAGTCGGTCGGCGTGCGCTGGGCCGCCCGCAAGCTGGTGATCGGGGTGTTGGCGGTCGGCACATTCATCGGGCCGCCGAGGGTCGCACCGTTGATATCGATCACCAGCCGATCCGGAGAGGTCAGGGTGAAGACACTGTGCTGCACCGGGCCGGACAGGTCGAATACCAGGCGCGTGTTGTCCGGGGCCCGCCACAGGCGAACACTCTTGACCTGTGTCGCCGCCAAGGCATCAACGGCCAGTGCCGCCAGCAACAATCCCACGACAGCAACCAACGCGCGAATGCGCATACCAAACCCCATCATTTATTTGATTTCCAATGCCAGATCGGCACACCAGGAGTCGCCTCGCGCGCCCTGGGACAACAGATACAGCGAACGACCGCCATTATGCGGGCTAATGGTAATGGTCAGGTCGGGCTTTGGCAAAAAGCCCTCGCCGCGCCGGGGCCACTCCACCAGACACAGGGCCGCGCCGTCGAAATAGTCGCGAATGCCCATGTATTCCAGCTCCTCCGGGTCGACCAGGCGATACAGATCGAAATGGAAGGCGCGGATATCGCCGATTTCGTACGGTTCAACCAGCGTAAACGTCGGGCTTTTCACCGCGCCGGCATGACCGAGGCCGCGAATGATGCCGCGGGACAGGGTGGTCTTGCCGGCGCCGAGATCGCCTTCAAGGAAAACAACCCCGACGCCACGGGTCACCTCGGCGATTTTCCGGCCGAACGCAACCATGGCCTCTTCATCGGGCAGTTGAAGGGTTAGTTCAGACACGGTGATTGCTCCTCCAGCAACTGTCGAATGACCGGAATCAGATCGCTGGCCGCCAGTCCACGGCCGTTTTTACCCAACTGCTCGCCGGCACTGGCGTGCAGCCATACCGCCAGGCAGGTGGCTTGGTAGGCCGGCAGGCCCTGGGCCCGCAGGGCGCCGAGCAAACCGGACAGGACATCACCGAGCCCGGCGGTGGCCATGGCCGGATGGCCGCGCTCGCAGATCGACAGGCGCCCGTCCGGCGCGGCAACCAGGCTGCCCGCGCCCTTGAGCACGCAGACCGCCTGGTACTGCCGGGCCAGCCGGCGCGCGGCGGCGGGACGATCGGCCTGCACGGCGGCCGTGGAAATCCCCAGCAAGCGTGCCGCTTCTCCGGGATGCGGGGTGATCACGCTGTCCGCCGGCAGCGCGAAACCGCCCGCGGCCAGCAGGTTCAAGGCGTCGGCATCCCAGACTTGCGGCAACCCGGCATTGACCGCCAGCGACAACAGGCTGCGGCTCCAAGCGGACTGGCCGAGCCCCGGACCGACCACCAGCACGCTGGCCCGGGCCAGCAGCGTCATCAACTGATTGGCCGACTCGATCCCCAGCGCCATCACTTCCGGCAGCCGAGCCAGAGACGCCGCCACATGCTCCGCACGGGTCGCCAGGGACACCAACCCCGCGCCGTTGCGCAAGGCTGTTTCAGCACCCAGCAGGATCGCGCCGCCGAAACCCCGGTCGCCGCCGATCAACAGCACATGACCGAACTGCCCCTTGTGGGCGTCCAGTTCCCGTGCGGGAAGGCTCGGCAGCGTGGCGAGGGTCAATGACTGAATATCGGAAAAAGGTGGTTTGGTCTGCGGCATGCGTCGTCGAGCTCTGATGTCTGGCAGAATTATACGCACCAAAGCCTAGGTTTCTCCTGTCTCATGCCTGTAAATAGCGTCGACCTTCCCGCCCTCGCCCAATCCATCAAGGAATGGGGCCGCGAACTGGGCTTTCAGCAAGTCGGCATCGCCGGTCTCGAACTGGGCGAGCATGAACAGCACCTGCAACGCTGGCTCGACGCCGGCTATCACGGTGACATGGATTACATGGGCGCCCACGGCAGTAAACGCTCGCATCCCGAAGAGCTGGTACCCGGCACATTGCGGGTGGTGTCGTTGCGCATGGACTACCTGCCGGGCGACACACAGATGGCCCGGCGCCTGGGCCAACCGGAAAAGGCCTATGTCTCGCGCTACGCCCTGGGCCGCGACTATCACAAGCTGATCCGCAAGCGCCTGCAACAACTCGCCGAGCGCATCCAGCAGGTCATCGGGCCGTTTGGCTACCGGGCCTTCGTCGACAGTGCGCCGGTGTTGGAAAAAGCTATCGCCGAACAGGCCGGGCTCGGCTGGATCGGCAAAAACACCCTGGTGCTCAATCGCAAGGCCGGCAGCTACTTCTTTCTCGGCGAGCTGTTCGTCGACCTGCCGCTGCCGGTGGATCCCCCCCACGCCACGGAGCATTGCGGACGCTGTACGGCGTGCATGGATATCTGTCCGACGGCGGCGTTCGTCGGCCCCTATGTGCTGGACGCGCGGCGCTGCATTTCGTACCTGACCATCGAGCTGAAGACCGCGATCCCGGAGGATCTGCGCCCATTGATCGGCAACCGGGTATTCGGCTGCGACGATTGCCAGATGGTCTGCCCATGGAACCGCTTCGCCCGCCCGTCCGATGAAGGCGACTTCAAGCCCCGGCACAGCCTGGACAATGCCGGGTTGGCCGAGCTGTTCCTGTGGGACGAAGAGACCTTCCTGAAAAACACCGAGGGCTCGCCGCTGCGCCGGGCGGGCTATGAGCGCTGGCTGCGCAACCTGGCGGTCGGGCTGGGCAATGCACCGTCGACGATTCCGGTGCTGGAGGCGCTCAACCAGCGTCGCGACTATCCCTCGGAGCTGGTTCAGGAGCATGTGCAGTGGGCGCTGCGGCAACATGCGCAGCGCAGCGTCGTTTGACCCCCAATCTCAAATCGAGACCGCAAAACCGCCGACCGACGCCTGGATATCGATCTCGCAACGAACGACCTCCCGCCTCAACAGCAACAGAGATCGGCCCTTCGAGTTTTTCAGGGTAATCCGCGAGCCCTGCCCGACCACCGCCATCACCGGGTGCTGCTCTCCGCTCTTGAACTGGATATGGGCAGGCAATTGCACGGTTCGTACTACCTGCTCCAGCGCACAGGGGGTGTGGCCATCGGTGCTGACCAACCCCAGCTTGAAGGTGCTCTTGTCCTTGAACTTGACGACCTCCAGGGAAGAGCGCGACAAGTCCAACTCGGGAATGCTCGCGCGCGCGTCCTCCTGGCCGGACAGATCCAGGCTGACTTGAGGCAGTGCCTGGAACTCTCCCCCTGGGACGATCAGCTCGGTTCGACCGCCAAAGTTGGAGTCGAGGTCATTTGACGCCATCACACCGCTCTTGAACTGAAGGGTGTAGCTGGTCTCCGGGTACAACCTGACCTGATATTTGTTACGGGCCTGTTCCTCCGGGGACTCCCCCGCTGCCCAGCCGAAAGGATTGACGTTGAGCAGCAGGTGCGGCGTTGCGCCGAATAAAAGAATCGTCGGGATGGGACCAAAATCCAACACTTCCAACCGCGTGTTCGGCGTGGAAGGCATCGTCACCAGCAGTTTTCGCTCTCGTCCCCGGCGCGCTTCCCGACGACGCAGGTACCAGCCCTTGTAAACCTGTCCGGCTTTCCCCCGGCCCTTGGCATCCGCCCAGGTTCTCAGATCATTCGGGCCAAATCCCGACGGCGACAACGTATAACCCCTGGGTTCCCGACGAAAGCCGGCGTCTTGGTTAACCGTACCGATGTCCTTGAGAGGGTTGGTCTGATCATGATCGTCGGCGTCATTGATCATCGGTGTCAGAAACAGATCGATGCCATCCTGATGCAAACCCGTGGCGGGATCACTCCCATCAAAGAGCAGATCCGCCACCCCGCGCATCTGCTGCTGGGTCAGGATCCCTTCCAGCGCCGCAGAGCCGAACATATTGCCGAAGAACAGGCCGACCTTTTCATTCCAACGGTAGTTGTCCAGCTGCGAGAGGCTCACGATCGAATTCAGGATGATATTGACGATCGCCAGCGCAGCCCCCACCAGAATAAGAACGACATTCACCCCGGGCACGCCAATCAGGACAAAGGCCGCCAGGTTCACGCCAAAGGCCGCTGCGTCGATGACCGTCATGGTGATGTAGAGCGCCTGCTCCTCGGCGCTCTTCGCCAGTTGGGTACCTTCGACATTGCGATGGAGACTCACTGCGGTGAACAGCACATCCAGGGGTAGCAGCACCTTGTTCATCTTGAAGAAGAGCTGGTCCAACCGCGGTCGCCAGAGCGCCCGGGTAGCACTGGAGGCCAGACGCAGGGCCAGCAACGGTCCGATATCAGTGGTGAAATCAAAGACCCCTTTGACCACCGCCAGCGAATCACTGACGGTGAAAACCCCTGACCTGGCAGATGAAAAATCAAGGTGGAAAGGCTGGGTTCGGAAATCCGCAAAAACCCCAAAAGCACCCAATAGTCGGCTGGAGCCAGTGGCGATACGGGCGGAGGTCTTCAAAACCAAAGACGAGAGTGTTTTCTTCTGGATGCTGGTTTTGGCGCGATTCAGATTGTCCTGGGTCTCTTGCAGACGCTTCAGGGACTGCGAGTCGTTGAGAATGCCCCTCTTGCTTTTCAGATTGTTTTCCAGCTCTCCCAGGGCGGGAAGAATCCTTGCTTCCTTGCCCCCATCGAGCAGCGCTCTCAGCTCCCACGTCGACACGCCAAGCTGCTCGCAGCCCAAGAGGCCGCGATACAAGGGCGCGCCGAGTATTACCCTCAGCCCGGTCCAGTCATGCTTGGGTTTTTGAACTTTGCTGAACGTATCCTCTGGCACACTGACTTCAGAAAACAGGTGAATTTTATCCACCTCGATCCCGGTCATCTCCCGATACTCCTGCTTGGTCGCGACAAACAGGATCTCCGCCAACTGCTGGTTATAATAGGAAACCCACGCATAATTGTCCGGCTGCACGTCAAACACCGGCGGCTGGTGCGGACTATAAAATGGAAAGTCCCGAAACTCCCTGTACACGACACCTAGATGGGCCCTGAACCCCTTGAGGATCGACTGTCGTTTATAGTGGTATCTCGGGTCCAGCGGATCAAGAAGAAACTTGATCCGATTTTCTCGTTTCAGATCATCCAAAGCCTGCTTGTATATTTGACTGTTGAGCTCGGCGGCATCATCACTGGTCCGACTGGGCGCCAGAGCGCGATAGCGATTTTTCACCGCCGCATAATATTCATGCAACAAACGCATCGTTTCAAATGTATTAACCCGCAAAAAGGCGGTGGCGCCTTCCGGCTTGATCGAGGCGCTCTCATAAAACAGACGCTCTGTCGCCGCAACGTGTTGTTCCCTGTCCAGCGGGCCAAAGGGCGGTGACGGTATTTCAAGAATAGCGCTTGCCTCAACCCTTCTCCTTTTTTTCTCCTCCCTCAGGCCTTGCTCATAAACTTTATAATCCACCGTCCTTTGCTTTGTTGCCTCATCCAATGCCTCCTCCGAGACCATCCCACCTTGAAAGGCCTCACCGACCAGGCTGTCGATGGAGAATACACGAGTCTCTTTTAAAAATTCCTGAACATAGGCCTCATTGAAATCCAAGCCACCGGCCCGGGATAAAAAACCGGTAAACTCACGAGCACGCATGGCGCTCATGATATTCAACACAACCCCAGGAAAGGGGGCGATTGTATGGACGGCATCCACGACGGCGAACGGAATCAGATCCAGCCCGGAATTGTAGGCCAAGGCCGTATGAGGACTGCACACAACGGTTATATTAGGCACCCAGTTCCTTTCAACACCGTCGCCACCCACAACCTTGAAGCGCCCGTCCTCCAGGCATTGTTGCAAAAATAGAACGGCCACATATTCCGCCATGGCCTTGGGGAAATGGCAGGCCGTGAAATTAATACACTTCAGCTCCTTGAACCTGGCGGGAGCCCTGCCAAACGTACGTGAAAAATTACTGTATATCCAACTGGCAATTCTCTCAGGGTTAGAGACACCACTCAGGCCAAAAATATCTGCATGCGCGACTACATGGATGGTTCCATCAAATGGTATTTCGCCAGCGCCTGGACTGATGTAATCAATCGGCAACAGGTCAATGAATTTCGGCCGAGCCCTGCCCCAGAGTGCATTGACTTCCGGTGATTGGACCCTATGGTAGTGACTGATCGTGTACACCCCAAAGCCTTGATCGCGGGTAATGCGCCGATCCAGGTTGTCTTTTCTGAAGCGCACAAAATCCTTATCCAGATTCTCGAGGTAGCGCTGCACGGTTTCTGGATCGCCGGCCCCTACACTATGAGGATCCACGAGATCGGCAATGAAGGGATAAAGGGCGGTATCAAGCCGCCACCTGTAACTACTGACATCGGCCGCGATCATGGCTTTCAGCGCAATAGAAAATCTGGTCAGATCCGCGGAATGTTTCAGCCCACCTTTACTTTTATAAGAAAAATACAAACCGATAAGGTCCATGGAAACGGGCTCTTCATAAGTAGCCAACGCCCTATAAAGCTTGACACTGGCGATGTCTTCGCCAATCAGCAGGGTCAGTGACTTTTTTGCAGCGCGCCTCACCCGCGCGACAGACCAGGCACCGGTATCCGGTAAGTCAACACCTAGAGACACCCTCACCTTTTTCTGGACGAGCCCCAGGTAATAAAGCGCAATCAGACCTTTCAAAAAACTCAGCTCTTGCCTTTTTTGAATAATGTGCGCTCCCTGCACGTCGGCCAGCGCGACAAACTCTTCAAGCAAGGCCAGGCTGATCAACGCCCGCGCACCGGCCCCTTTTCTTTTCAATAAATCTGACTGAAGCTCAGAATAGCTCGCCCTCAAGGCGTCACTCATTTCCTTCCAGAGCAAGAAGGACGAAATATCTTTGGCGAAATCAAAACTCCATTGATCTCGGAAGCCTGGGTAAATCACTCGATCTTGCTCACGCCCTTGAGTATGAATCTCACCCAGTGTGTACGTACTTCCGCCCTGCGTTGCTCTAATCAACCGACCGGCCAGATGAATCCCAGGAACAACAATAGCGTACGACTTCAAGAGCTTGATAATCGCGTCAAGATAACCCAGGTTTTCCTTGCTCAGCCCAGCACCCGATATTTCGTACTGATTCAAACTATAATCAAACGTCAACATGGGCAGATGCCTCCTAAGCCTTCAGCGTTTTTTTATATTGCGCTATCAGAGGATTAAGCGAGCCAGAAAAACCGAGATGAACCAATGTTTTCACATTATAGTCCCGGTCCGGCTTGTCACCGCCCGTGACGAGCCCCTCGCGCTGCCATAACGCGGTATTCCAGAGCCCCAGACTTTTGACCGCGATCATCGGCCCTTCCATCGCGAACGCCCCCAGGCCGAGCTCAAGGATGACCTCATCGAGGTACACGGCTGCCTGATCGGCAACCTGCGTAACGGTATAGCTCAAGGCTGCTACCAAGGCCCCGGAAAGGTCACTCTCGGCGCGCGCGAAAAACAAATTGAATACTGTCCGATCGTCACTCAGGGACAGCAGCAGGAAGCCGGGAAAATCTTTTAAGTCAGTACCGCCCTGGTCATGACCTTGGGCATCTTTGAAAACGACTTTTTCCTCATAACTCAACTCGGCGCCCGCGGCATCAACATTCATGCGCCTTAATACTTGCACCATGAAGACGACAGCACTCGTCGACGTGGAAGTCTTGAGGCGAAGCATGCCAATAGTGTCGCGGCGCTCGTAAAGCCTTTTTTTATCTTCGTTCAGTTTGAGCTGAAGACGACGAATCGTGTCTTTTATCCGGCTCTCGACTTCAAAATTTGACACTGCCAACTGCTTCATGAAATGCGGGAGCCTGTGGCTCAGTGTGCTGGCGCTGATGATGTCCGCAAGGGTGCCATCCTTATAGTCAGAGGAAAGGACAAAAGGCCTGGCCGGGTCAAAGGCTTCTATGTCCTTTACAATTTTATAGAAACTCAACCACTGCTGGCGTCGTAACAGAACCGGCTCTGACCTGGCCCACGCCTCGATCTGCGCCCTGACGGTGGTGATTTTATATAAATGCGATTCTTTCAACAGGACATTCAACACCAGACTGACAGAGGCCCCCTGCCCGACAGAGGGACGCAAGGTGAGCGAACATTTATTTTTGAAAGCATCAAAATAAAGTCCTTGAGTCACCGCTATTTCAAAATCAGCATTGTTGACAGCATGAAAAAGCCCATGACCCAGTGCATCCCATCTGTTCCTTTCAAATGGGTAGTATGCCGACAACCGCTCCAGTGGTAATTGCCGGTAGCCAAACCCCTTCAGGACCTGTTTTTTTTCATCCAGAAAATCCCTGAAATTCCGTTTGCCCTCCGGTTGTGTGTTCCCTCGCCAGGCCGCCACCCGCTCCAGTTTCAAAGAGTGTCGACCGTTTTTGACAGACGAGGGGATGGTATTGAACTGGAACTCGGTAAAGCCTGAGAAAAAATCCTTAAAGCTTTCGCCAAACCCATCCAGGATAAAAGGTGCCTCCCCGGCCTTTTGCGTATTCCAGACTTTGACTGTCGAAACACCGTCTTGGGTTTCCAGCTTAACAATGCAGGGTTGCGCATGGGAAAACATCAGCGGCTCAGCCTTCCCCGAGACAGTGCGGGTCGCCACCTTCACCGCACTTTTAGCCCGCCGGCTCGCCAATGAAACATTTCCCTGTTCATCCTCCTCCCATATCCTCAGCATGAGATACAACTGATCATTCAGACAGACCAGGGTGAAACCACGGCCTTCTCGATAAGCGAACACACGCTCATCCGCTGCGCCTTCGCGTTGCCCATCGCTATAATGATCCTGCCTCTCTTCGCCCATCCAGATGTTCGGTTTAGCCACAAGACTGGCAGAGTCGACATCCTGTTCCTGCCAGACCGCGTTGACACTGGTGAACTCAAAGCTGAACGTATAGTTCTTTTCGCCATAAAAAGGACAAGCCACCTTATAGCGGTCCTCGTTCATCTCCAACGGTTTGATTTGCGCAGACATCCGTGTCCCTCCTTATTCCTTTTCGACCACATCGTACGAGCCGATCTGGTCTTTCAGGGAGGCCTTTACCGACCCCTCCTGGACGACGCGATCAGCCAATTGGGTAAACCCTTGTTGCAACAGCGGCTCGGGAAGAACCGACCGAAGTCTATACGCCTCTTCTCGGTCATTCAGTTCCATCCCTCTCAGGGACTCAATTAACTGATCGGCGCTGAATGTGCCTTCTGCCAGGGCCAGGCTGACGCGGCTTTGTCTGCTCTTGTCCCAGGCGACCAGTCCTTTCAAACAAATCGTCAGCAGGTAGGCTTCACGTTCCAGAAAAAAGAACAGGTCATCCTCCTGGATTTGCGCCGCGGTAAAACTGACACCCGGTGCGGAAACGAAGTTGAACGCGTCTTTTTGGGTGGACAGGAAAATAACTTTGTTGCCGCCCAACAGGCTGGAGATCTCAATGGTATTTCGGTAGCCATTGGCAATCACATTGTCGGTGCCGCCCTGGTTGAGATAGAAAAAATTCTCGGGGAGATTGCCGATCAGCTGGGTTTCATTCTTACCGCCATGAAGATAAGCCACCTCGCCACGGGCGATAAGAATATCTTGCCCCTCCTCACTGGGATAAACCGCTGTATTGACCTTACCCAGAATAGTGTTGCGCAACACATACTCGGTCTTGCCATTCCACTGACGAACCACGGTTTTTTCACCCAAGACCTCGCGACTCAGATCCACTTGCCGACGCCACTGAATCTTGCCGTCGCCTGGCGACACCTCCAAGGTGTAAAGGCGACCTTTTATCTCGATTTCCAAAAACTCACCGATCGGCTCTTTCAGAAAGTTGACCAGGGTCAGTGAGCCTTCCTTGATCGCCGCGTGACTGTCCTCCAGCCAGGCCAGGACGGCCGAATCCCGGGTTGTCGCCAGCTCCTTCCAGGGATCGACAAACATGGCCCACTCCAGAACGATACTCCCCCAACGCTCGTGCTCCGGCCCCGGCACCTGGATAACGATATTTTCCAGCTCGACCCCGATGAGTTTCAGACGAGAAGGCGCCAGCCCTCGCCGAAAGTCTTCTTCCGCCGCGAAATCGAAGGTGGTGTGGGAGTCCCACATCAGATACAGGGTGTTGGGCGAACCGCGACCTTGAACCTTACTACGGCCCTGCCCCACATACAGGGTATTGGAGAACTGCGGGTCCAGTTCATATTCATGATTGCCTTTCAAACAAGGGATATAGCTATAGGGATTGAATTTCCCCTCGATCGCCAGGAAATACGGAGCGTCATAGGCACCGCCTTCAAACTCCCTCTCGGCGCGGTAGGAATAAGGCGAAGGGGTTGCCGAAAGCGCGTCTTTTTTCATCCAGATGCAAAACACCAGGATGTCGACGCCACGCCACCAGCCGACCTCATCCTCCACCCGTTTTTTTTCCGACCATTTCGTGCCGAACAGCTTTCTCCCAGTCTTGGAGTAGCCATGGATGGAAACATTTTTTCCGATTGCCTCGGGAAAGCCTCGGACCATGAAGACATCTTGTGCCATGCGTTCAAAAGAAAACGGAATGGCCGTATAGGCCAACGTGTGATCATCAAGGAAGCCTTCCAGGTGGGCGTCGGCGATCGCCGGGGTGACGTCCAAGTCCTCGTAAGGAAGATCCAGTTCTTTTACCCGTTTCTCGAATGTCACCTTCTGGTTGTAATAAAAATCGACCTCGGAGAAAAACAGCTGATCAACGGCAACGAACGGCAATAGAGAGGAAAGGTCAAGTCGATAATAGGAGGCCGAGCCGTTCTCCTTCAAAGGGTCTTTGATATCTATTTCGAAGAAATAGGCTTTCCCTTGCGCCGCCAGATTGAATAGCCGGCGCGAATTCACATCCTCGCTGACTGCTCTGAAATGGCAACGGCCAATGTATTTCTCATTCGCTACAACTTGATAGTTTGCATCGAGGATTTCATACGAGATATTAACCAGCGTTGAGGTGGGCGCCGTCTCAAAGTAGGTCAGGCCTTTCGCCCGCAAAAAAGACCTCTTGTCCAGGTAGGCCACCGGAGCGAGTGAGGTCATATCAATCAGGAGCTCATGCTGGTTTTTCTCCAGCGCACTCGAAAGATCGATTCTTTGAAGACTGTTGTAGGTCACCTCCATGGCGGAGTCATAAAGGACCCTGAACCGCGGGAAGGGGATATTCAGGTACTTGAATACCCCCTTGCCATCCAGCGGAAATTTAAGGTAAAGAAAATCAAGGGCATGAGCTTTATTGATGGCCTGCATGTCGACAAGCTGATGGCTTGATGCCGTAACCTTGACCTGCAAAAAATCTTTTTTATCGTCCTCAAACGCTTCGATCCGAGCGCCGCTACGCGTCGTGATGCGATAGGAAAACTGCAAGGCGCTCAAATTGAAGGCCGATGCCGGGGCACTCGACCGAAGAACGAAGCCTTTGGATTTGGCTTTTTTTATCTCGGCAAAGCTCAGATACCCCGATGTCGGCAGTGTCGGCTGTCCATCATAGCGCGTCAGCGTGATCTCATAATTGACCAGCGTATCCGACGGATGGCGGTCGAGATCCGCTTCCCTTTCTGCATTGAACAGCAGCACGGTCGTATCGTAAGGGCGACTGGCGGCGCTCCCTAGATAAACCGCTTCGTTGTTTCCCGGAACCCGCAGCTCAGGCAAATCCATTTCCAGCACATGATACAAGCGCTTTCCATAATAAAGATCGGGATTCAAGGTAATGGTCTGGTTCTGCAAGACAATCTTCAGGTCTCGTTCGATGTTCTTTCTCAACATCAACTCATCGCCTTTAACCTCGGTGACAAAGAAATTCCCCTCCAAAGACACTTGCAGCTTAGACTGATCACGGTCTTCCACTTTAAATGATTGCTTGTTAATAGCGGTCACCCGAGGATCCAGCCGGGTGGTAATGTCATGATAGCGAAGTGAAGTGTCCGTTAGGATCAGCTCGACTTTATCCAGTTTGGAGTCCGCCGCCGCACCATGCCCTGTAATTTTTACTACTTTCCTGTCACTCATCACTTATATTCCCTTAAAGTGTTTTGAGGCTGTGCAAAACGCCAGGCGCACCGCTAAATGGAAACCGCAAAACGGCTGACCGACGCCTGGATATCGATCTCGCAACGAGCGACATTGCGTCTCAACAGCAGCAGGGACCGTCCCTTCGAATTTCTCAAGGTAATCCGCGAGCCCTCCCCGACCACCGCCATCACCGGGTGCTGCTCTCCGCTCTTGAACTGGATATGGGCGGGCAATTGCACGGTTCGCACTACTTGCTCCAGCGCACAGGGGGTGTGGCCATCGGTGCTGACCAGATCCAGCTTGAAGGCGCTCTTGTCCTTGAACTTGACGACCTCCAGGGAAGACCGCGACAAGTCCAACTCGGGAATGCTCACGCGCGCGTCTTCCTGGCTCGGCAGATCCAGGCTGACTTGAGGCAGTGCCTGGAATGCTTCCTCTGGGACCATCAGTTCGGTTCGACTGCCGAAGTTGGAGTCGAGGTCCCTTGATGCCATCACGCTGCTCTTGAACTGCAGGGTGTAACTGGTCTCGGGGTGCAGCCTGACCTGGTATTTGTTGCGGGCCCGTTCCTCCGGGGACTCTCCCGCAGCCCAACCGAAAGGATTGACGTTCAGCAGCAGGTGCGGGGTGGCGCCGAATAACAGGATCGTCGGGATCGGGCCAAAATCCAGCACTTCCAACGGTTTGTTCGGCGTCGAAGGCATCGTCACCATCAGCTTTCGCTCCCGCCCTCGGCGCACTTCCCGGCGACGCAGGTACCAGCCTTTGTGAACCTGTTCGGTTTTCCCCCTGTCCTTGGCATCCGGCCAGGACTTCAGATCATCCGGGCCAAACCCCGAAGGTGACAACGTGTAACCCCTGGGTTCCTGGCGAAAGCTGGCGTCTTGGTTAACCGTACCGACGTCCTTGAGAGGGTTGGTCTGATCATGATCGTCGGCGTCATTGATCATCGGTGTCAGAAACAGATCGATGCCATCGTCCTGCAAACCCGTGGTGACATCACTCCCATCAAAGAGCTGGTCCGCCACCCTGCGCATCTGCTGCTGGGTCAGGATCCCTTCCAGCGCCGCAGAGCCGAACATATTGCTGAAGAACAGGCCGACCTTTTCATTCCAGCGGTAGTTGTCCAGCTGCGAAAGGCTAACGATCGAATTCAGGATGATATTGACGATGGCCAGCGCCGCCCCCAGAAGAACAAGAACGACATTCAGCCCGGGAACGCCAATCAGGACAAATGCCGCCAGGTTCACCCCAAAGGCCGCCGCATCGATGACCGTCATGGTGATATAGAGCACTTGTTCTTCGGCGGTCTTGGCCAATTGAGCGCCTTCGATGTTGCGATAGAGACTCACCGCGGTGAACAGCACATCCAGGGGCAACAGCACCTTGTTCATCTTGAAGAAGAGTTGGTCCAGCCTGGGCCGCCAGAGCGCCCGGGTGGCACTGGAGGCCAGACGCAAGGCCAGCACCGGCCCGATATCCGTGGTGAAATCAAAGACCCCTTTGACCACCGCCAGCGAATCACTGACGGTGAAGACCCCTGACCTGGCAGATGAAAAATCAAGGTGGAAAGGCTGGGTTCGGAAATCCGCAAAAACCCCGAACGCCCCCAGTAACCGACTGGTGCCGGTGGCCACGCGCGCGCTGCTCTTCAGGACCCTGGGTGAGATTTCCTTTTTCTGGATACTGCTTTTGGCGCGGCGGAGCTGTTCCTGGGTTTCTTGCAAGTTTCCCAGGGACCGTGAGTCATCAAGTAGTGCCTTCTTGCGACTCAGGTTGTTTTCCAACTGATCCAGGGCCGGCAGGATCTTCGTTTCGTCCCCCCCCTCGAGCAAGGCCCTCAGCGCCCGCGTTGACACCCCGAGCTGTTCGCTGCCCCAGAGACTCTGCCGCAGGGCCGCATTCACAGTCATCATGTCCGACTGAGGAGTGGCCACTTGAAAAGAATGGAACTCGCTCGGAGCAAACTGTATATACGGATAATTCTTGAAAAACTCACGAGCCGCGAAATCGATATTGATTCCGGTCATCGCCAGATAGTCCTGCTTATCGATCAGGAAAAATTTCCTGTGGGCCACCGCATAGCCAACCTCACTGTTAGGTGTCGGCGAACCACACAACCTGAAAATAATGTCCGATATATACCTTATCTTTCCAGCCCCATAGGGGTCATAAGGATCAATCAGGAATTTTACTTTCGTTTCGTTATAAAGATGATAACCCGCCAGCGGGTCATTGCGGTTTCTTGCCGATTTCAACCCCACCAGGAAACCTATCACTTTTCGAGCGGTTTCGACTTCACCGACGGGCAACAGCCTTGATGCCTCGGCGATGGAGGCTATCTCCACCAATTTTTGAATATCCCCATCCTCTGCGGAGAAATGATCGCTGATCAGTCGAGCACACTCATCAAGCCGTCGGTTACGAATATCGAACTCTGCCTGCGTAAAATTCCTGATGCGGTCGAAGGCTGTTTTCTCGATAGAATGAATATCGCTCGCATTGGCAGAAACCTGCCTCACCGCTAAAACGTGGGTACGTCTCAAATAATCCACGAATGAAAGGTTGTGGGGTTCAGAAAAAGCCCGGGACCAATCAAAATTTTCCTTGATCGCCACTTGAATCCCTGATGAATGATCGATGAGATACCTGAATGCCTTGAGCACATGCCCAGGAAAAACAAGATGCTGCTCTTGCCATGTGCTCGAGCGCGGACGACCGAACAGCAACTGCGACGTCAATACCAAAGAGGTCCTGGGACTGGAAATAATGAGCACATTGGGGATTCTGTCTTTTTCAAAATGAAATAACGCCCGTTCTAGAAGCAGGCAGGTAATGTGCGTGGCCAGCGTCTGAGAAATATGACAGGTTTGAAAGTTGATCACCTTCAGCGCCCTGAGTCCTGCGGCGGCATAAGTATTGAATATATTGTTATATAGCCATTCTGCGACCTTCTCCGGGTGTCCTGAGACACGCCTTTCTAGATCACGACCATGCCCAATAACATTGACAACTCCGTCAAAAGACACACCTGCCGCCGCAGCGGCAGAGTATTTTATAACCAACTCATTATTGCTGATTGAGTAATCCGCCCCCAACTCCAGATAGTGACGGCCGCCAGGCCTGAGGATGCGGCCCAGCTCTCGCCGTCTAAACAGCTCAAGCTCTCCGTGGAGACTGATAAATATCCCTCGCCACGCAGCGGAGCCTTCGGCGGGGAGAGACAGTAGGATTTGTGCCAGGCTCCGTGTTCTCAACGCATTTAGTTGATGGAACCCGGCAAAAAGGGAAGGCGGCATTGACCAGAGATTGATGGAGGACAAAAAGCTTGAAAACTCCTGCCGGGTGTTGATAGTGCCTTTCCAGCGCCTATGGTATTTTGAAATCAACTGCATGCTTGCCGCAGAATCGGGACTTTGCGCGGCAACCAGCTGATAAAGTTTGATATCAGCAACATCATCACCCACCAGAAGATTCAACGCGTGCTCGACGGCGCGCTTGCGACGACTTTTTCTGCCAGATTTCATGGGATTCGCCAGACTCACCCCATGGAAGGCTCTCATCTTCGCCTGTGCGACCCCCAGTTGATAAAGACAGACCAGGCCATTCAGAAAATCCAATTCTTGTTTTTTCACCCTGAAGTGCTCGCCCTCCAGGCTGGCCATGGCGATGAAATCCTGGACCAATACCAAGTTGACCCGATGCGCCTCGCCAGAATTTTCTTCCATCAACGCCGACTTGAGCTGCACATAGGAAGCCGCCAACGCTCGATCCATGTCTTTCCAGAGGAAGAAGGACGTTATATCCCGAACGAAATCAAAGACAAACTCATCTCGAAAGCACGGATAAATAATGCGCTGCTCATGCGCGCCCTGCGTATAAACTGTGCCCAAGGTATAAGTTACTCCCCCTTGGGCAGCACACACCTCCTGACCCTCCAGATAAAGGCTCGGGAAAGAAATGTCATATTTTTTCAGGGCCCGTCTGACTTCATCTAGGCAGGCCAGGCTGTCTTTGCTTAATCCATCACCTGACAGCTCATATTGATTCGTCGCGGAGTCGAACAGTAGCTGACTCATAGATCAAACCTGCCCGGCACAATGACGCGCAAAGAAAGGTCTTCAGGGCGAAGCGACTCAGACATCGTAATATCCTTATTACTACTTTTGAGTCACAAGGCTACTCGCTGTCCTTTTCAAAAGAAAAACGCAATTTGTTGATCCGAACCCACCGATTCAGATCAACAATAAGATTTCAAACAATAAATATATACGCCCTGCTAGGCCTCATCGTTATATACGAACTTCGGCATTTCCCAATGAAAGCGAATCGCCAACAGACGCAGCAGGAAGCCCCCGAACAGCGTGATCAAAATGGCCTGCTCGTGGGGCAGCTGCCAATAGGTGCAACCGAGGAAACACCAGGCCGCCGCGAAGGAGACGCTGGCATAGAGCTCACGACGGAAAACCAACGGAATATCGTTGCAGAAAATATCGCGCAGGACCCCGCCAAACACCCCGGTGATCACCCCACTGACCGAAGCCACCATCAGGCCCTGGCCCATCTCCAGGGCGGTCATGCAACCGATCAGGGTAAAGGCCACCAGGCCCAGGGCGTCGAGCACCAGGAAGAGTGAGCGCAGGTGACGCATCAACGGTGCGATAAACACTGTCACCAGCGCCGCGACCGAGGTCAGCACCAGGTATTCCGGATGCTTGACCCAGGTCAGCGGGTAATGCCCAAGCAGCACGTCGCGTACCGAACCGCCGCCGAGGGCGGTGACGCAGGCAATCAGTACCACGCCGAACCAGTCCATGCCGCGCCGTCCGGCCGAAAGGGCACCGGTCATGGCTTCAGCGGTAATGGCGACGAGGTAGAGCATCAGCAACATGATGGCGATCCGGGCGAGAGAAGGCCCGCAGTCTACTGTCTTGCGCCGCGCACCAAAAGAGCGCGGGCAAGTTCCAATGTCCGCCAGTCAAGCCCGACGCCTATCATTGTGGGAGCGGAGCTTGCCCGCGAAGGGGCCAGTGAAACCGCTGCAAGGCTTCGCGGGCAAGCTCCGCTCCCACACACAATAAGACCGGTCAAACGATCAGAACTTGATGAAGTGCTTGCGGTAGTGCTGCAACTCGGCGATCGATTCGCGGATATCGTCCAGCGCCAGGTGCGTGCTGCCCTTCTGGAAGCTGTCACGCACTTCCGGCGCCCAGCGTGCGGCCAACTCTTTCAAGGTGGAGACATCCAGGTTGCGGTAGTGGAAATAGTTTTCCAGCGCCTTCATGTGGCGGGCGAGAAAACGCCGGTCCTGGCAGATGCTGTTGCCGCAGATCGGCGACTTGCCCTTGGGCACCCACTGCTCCAGGAAGGCGATGGTCTGCGCCTCGGCCTCGGCCATGTCGATCCGGCTGTCGCGCACGCGCTGGGTCAGCCCCGAACCGCCATGCTGGCGGGTGTTCCACTCGTCCATGCCGGCGAGAATCTCATCGCTGTGATGGATCGCGATCACCGGCCCTTCAGCCAGGGTGTTGAGGTTGCTGTCGGTGACGATGGTCGCCATTTCGATGATGACGTCGGTGTCCGGGTTCAGGCCGGTCATCTCCAGGTCGATCCAGATCAGGTTCTGTGGGTTTTGCATGGGTTGGCTCCTCGGCGTAGCCGCACAGTTTAGCGCAGGCCGCGCTTGCCGGGCGTGCTAAACTCGCGACCGCTAGACCCTCCCCGCCGATTCAACGACACGGAACACCCATGGCCAAACGCCAGCTCAACCGCCGCCAGAACTGGCGCATCGAAAAGATCCAGGGCGAACGCGCCGCACGCGCCGCCAAACGCGAGTCCCAGGCCGTGGAAGCACTGGAAGGCGGTGACCTGGGTGCCGAACAGACGGGCCTGGTGATCGCGCACTTCGGCGTGCAGGTCGAAGTCGAGGCGCTGGAGGGTGAGCTCAAGGGCCAGGTGTTCCGCTGCCACCTGCGGGCCAACCTGCCGGCGCTGGTGACCGGCGACCGGGTGGTCTGGCGTGCCGGCAACCAGGGCATCGGGGTGATCGTCGCGCAACTGCCACGCAGCACCGAATTGAAGCGCCCGGACAGCCGCGGCCAGCTCAAGCCGGTGGCCGCCAACGTCGACATGATCGTGATCGTCTTCGCCCCACTCCCCGAGCCCCATGCCAACCTGATCGACCGCTACCTGGTCGCCGCTGAACACGCCGGCATCCGACCGCTGCTGCTGCTGAACAAGTTCGACCTGATCGACGAGCAGAACGCCCCGGCGCTGAATGCGTTGCTGGCGGTCTACCGGCAGTTGGGTTATCCGCTGCTGGAAGTGTCGGCCCACCACGGCAACGGCATGGAACAGTTGCAGCAACAACTGGACGGGCACATCAGCGTGTTCGTCGGCCAGTCCGGGGTCGGCAAGTCCTCGCTGGTCAACAGCCTGCTGCCCGAGGTGGACACCCGCGTCGGCCCGCTCTCGGAGCTCTCCGGCCAGGGCACCCATACCACCACCACCGCGCGGCTGTTCCACTTCCCCGGTGGCGGTGAACTGATCGACTCCCCGGGGATTCGCGAGTTCGGCCTGGGTCACGTGAGCCGTGCCGATGTCGAAGCAGGCTTTATCGAGTTCAACGACCTGATCGGCACCTGCCGTTTCCGCGACTGCAAACATGACCGCGAACCCGGCTGCGCCCTGCTCAAGGCCCTGGAAGACGGCCGTGTGCAGCAACAGCGGATGAACAGCTACCGCTCGATCATCGCCAGCCTGCCGCAAGACAGCTATTGAAGCGTTCGAGCGGATGATGGAAACAACAAGGCCGCGATCATCGCGGCCTTGTTGTCTGGCTTACGAGCCCGTCTTGGGCTGGCCCGGTTCGTCCATCTTCAGCACCCCATCCTCGAAGATGTTCAAGCGTTGCCGCACCTCATGGGCCGGCAGCGGCTGCTTGTCGGCCGGCAGCGCGTTCGGGTCCGCCGGCACCTCACCCGGCGCACCTTGCCCTTCGGTCGGTACCGGCTTGGCATCATCCGTACCCTGCTCGCCTTCGATGGCCTTCTGCGCCTTCTTGGTCAAGACCACGATATCGATGCGACGGTTGACCGGATTGAATGGATCAGCCTTGTCGAACAGCGACGAGGAGGCATAACCCACCACCCGTGCCACTTGCGTGTCCGGGTAGCTGCCGGCCACCAGGGCACGTCGGGCCGCGTTGGCGCGGTTGGCCGACAATTCCCAGTTGCTGAAGCCGCCGGTGCCGGCGTACTGCTTGGCATCGGTGTGACCGCTGATGCTGATCTTGTTCGGCACCGCCTTGATGGTATCGGCCATGGCCAGCAGGATGTCTTCGAAGTAAGGCTTCAGGCGCGCACTGCCGGAGTCGAACATCGGCCGGTTTTCCGCGTCCATGATCTGGATACGCAGGCCGTCCGGGGTGATCTCGAACTTGATCTGGTCCTTGAATTTCTGCAGTTCCGGGCTCTCGTCGACCTTTTTATGCAGCTCCTGCATCAACAATTCCAGGCGCTCTTTCTCCACCTGCTCGGCCATGCTCTCCACCTGATCGGTGTCGACCTTGACCTTGTCCGGCTGCGGCTCGGATTTGACTTCCGGATTGAGGGTCTTGTCCGGTGCCAGCACTGGCGAACCGCCCAGGTCGATGATGTAGGGCGTACCGCTCTCGGAGAAGCCGATCGGGTCCTTGAAATAGCCGGCGATGGCGATCTTCTGTTCCGGGGTCGCGGTGGACAGTAGCCACAGCACCAGGAAGAACGCCATCATCGCCGTCGCGAAGTCGGCGAAGGCGATTTTCCAGGCGCCGCCGTGATGCCCACCGGCAAAGCGCTTGACGCGCTTGATTATGATCGGCTGATTGTTTTCCATGACTCAGCGACCGCGAACCGCTTGTTCCAGCTCGGCGAAGCTGGGACGGTGCTTCGGATACAGGACCTTGCGCCCGAACTCCACCGCCAGCGACGGCGGCATGCCGGAGGCCGAGGCCACCAGGGAAGCCTTGATCGCTTCGTAGATGTTCAGCTCTTCCTTGGCATCGTGGGTCAGGGAGGTCGCCAAGGGGCCAAAGAAACCGTAGGCGGCGAGAATACCGAAGAAGGTACCTACCAGCGCCGCCCCTACGTGCAGGCCGATGGACTTCTGGTCGCCTTCGCCGAGGGAGGCCATGGTCACCACGATCCCCAGTACCGCGGCGACGATACCGAAGCCGGGCATGGCATCGGCGACGCCGGTCACGGCATGGGCCGGATGTTCGAGCTCTTCCTTCATGGAGAACAGCTCCATGTCGAACAGCCCTTCGAGTTCATGGGGCGCCATGTTGCCGGAGGACATGATCCGCAGGTAGTCACAGATGTACGCGGTCATGCGCTCGTCCTTGAGCACCGCCGGGTACTTGGCGAAGATCGGGCTGGCGGCGGCGTCTTCGATATCGCCCTCGATCGCCATCATGCCTTCACGCCGGCTCTTGTTGAGGATCTCGTAGATCAGCCCCAGGACCTCGAGGTAGAAGGTGTGGGTAAACCGCGAACTGAACATGCTCAAGGACTTCTTGACCACGTGCATCGTCATGTAGCCCGGGTTGGCCTGCAGGAACGCACCGAAGGCCGCACCGGCGATGATCATCACCTCGAAGGGCTGGATCAGTGCGGCAATCTTGCCATGGGAAAGCACGTACCCGCCGAGCACGCTCGCGAATACGACAATGATGCCGATAATTTTAGCCATAGGTAGAGAGCACTTACTGAGTCGGGTTCAAGGTCATATTCGGAAGTTAATCAATCTCTTCTTCTACTTATCGGCGAATCTGCGCCAGACTATAGCCAGTTCAGGCGAAAAGCCAGAAAACCGGCCATGTGCCAGCTTGCACGGTCGATTGCGCAGCGCCTGCCCAGCCCATTACGGGCCTGTTAACAGTGATGATGATCGCGCTCGAATATGGCTAACGAAACGACTGTCTCCACGCAAAAACCCAACACCTTGCAGGGCTGGATCAAGCTGCTGCAAGCCGTGCGTTTGCCCGTCCCCCAGGACAGTCACGACCGCGTCTGCCGCGCCATTCGCGACAACCGCAGCTCGCTGCGCGATATCGCCGAACTCATACAGGACAGCCCGGCCCTGGCGCTGAGCGTGATCTGCGAGGCCAATCAGCACACCCATGGCAGCATGACCGAGCCGGCGGAAAACCTCGAAGTGGCGATCAATCGCCTGGGTTTGAAGCGCACCGAGGAACTGCTGGCACGCCTGCCGGCCAGGGCGCCGGAAGAGATTCCAGTGGCCCTGCGACAGCTCCAGCTGATCAGCCAGCACGCCAGCCAGCAGGCCAACGGCCTGTTCGCCGCCCGTCTGGCGCGGCTCTGGCAGGATATCCATTGGGGCAGCCTGTTGTTTCTCTCGCCACTCTGGCCGCTGGCCCTGACGCACCCGAACCTGCTCGAAGACTGGGAGCTGCGGGTGATTCACAAGAATGAATCGGCCGCGACCGTCGAGCAGCAATTGTTCGGCGTGCGCCTGCTCGACCTGTGCCAGGCAATGGCCGATATCTGGCGCCTGCCGAACTGGGTGACCCAGGGCTATCACCTGCTGAAAACCGAATTGCGCACCCTGGCCAGGGCGCTGCACATCGCCCGCGACAGCGAGCACCGCCTGCACCAGCAACAACAGCTCGACGCCGATCCGGAGCTGCGCCGCTGGCTGAACCAGCCGGCCAATACGGTACTGCTGGCCAACGGCCTGGCCCTCTCGGCGCAACAGGCCTGGGACAGCCCGCACCACCTGCGCTGGCAATACCTGACCAGCCTGTACCTGCAACTGCCCATGGACGAGTTGCAACAGCAACTGCACCAGCAGGCGGCACAGAGCGCCAACCAGCACAGCATGCCCGACCTCTGGCACCCGGCCGAAGCCTTGATCTGGCGCGGCAGCATGCGCCGCGTCCACAGCGGCCTGCTACCGGCGACCGATCCCTCCCCCGAGGCCCTGGCTCTCTGGCGCAAACACTGCGCCGAACTGCTCGCCGAACCCAGCCGGTTCACCAACGCCATGCACCTGACCGGCGTTGCCCGCGACGCCCTGACCACCTGCGGCCTGCGCCGGGTGATGATCCTGATGGCCGACCGCACCCAGAGCAGCTTGCGCGTGCACCAGATCGCCGGGCTGGCGAAAGAGTCGGCCAGCCTGGTGTTGCAGGTCAGCCCGAGCCCGGTCCTGCAACGGCTGCTGAACCAGCCGGCGCAGATTCGCCTGACCCCGGCCAACAATGCCCAGTTCTCCGCGCTGCTGCCCGGCAACCTGCGGGGGCAGTTCCCCGGCGAACACCTGTTGCTGCGCTCCCTGAGCAACAATGGCCGGGTGATCATGCTGCTAGTGGCCGACCAGGGCGGCGGACCTTTCTCGGAAATGACCGTGCAGGCCTTCGGCAAAACCGCACAGTGCATCGAGAAGGCGCTGCATGCCTTTACCAACCGCGGCGCCTGACGCTGCGTTACAATCTTTCCTTTTTGTGCCCTGGAGACCTCACATGCCTGACTTCTCTGGCTTGCCATTGGTGATCGAGCCCAGCGACCTGCTGCCCCGCCTCGACGCCCCCGAGCTGATCCTGGTGGATCTGAGCAGCAGCGCCCGTTATGCCAGCGGGCATATTCCCGGCGCACGTTTCGTCGATCCCAAGCGCACCCAACTGGGCCAACCACCGGCACCCGGTCTGATGCCGCCGAAGGAACTGCTCGAAGCGCTGTTCGGCGAACTGGGCCATAACCCGAACGCGATCTATGTGGTCTACGACGACGAAGGCGGCGGCTGGGCCGGACGCTTCATCTGGCTGCTGGACGTGATCGGTCACAGCCGTTACCACTACCTCGATGGCGGCCTGCACGCCTGGCTGGGCGAAGGTTTGCCCGTCGACAGCGACACCCCCGCGGTCGTCGGCGGCCCCATCGCCCTGACACTGCACGACGAACCCACCGCCACCCGCGAGTACCTGCAAAGCCGCCTTGGCGCCGCCGACCTGGCCATCTGGGACGCCCGCGGCCCGCAGGAATACAGCGGCGAGAAAGTCCTCGCCGCCAAGGGCGGGCACATCCCCGGCGCGGTGAACTTCGAATGGACCGCCGGCATGGACAAGGAGCGCCAATTGCGCATCCGCCGCGACATGCCACAGATCCTCACCGACCTGGGCATCACCCCGGACAAGGAAGTGATCACCCACTGCCAGACCCACCATCGTTCTGGCTTCACCTATCTGGTCGCCAAGGCGCTCGGTTACCCGCGCGTCAAAGGTTATGCCGGTTCCTGGGGCGAATGGGGCAACCACCCCGACACCCCTGTAGAGATTTGAGATTCCCAAGGATCCTTGATGAAAAAGCGTTTGTTCATCCTCAGCCAGTACCTGCTGCCCCATCACCTGCTGTCGCGCCTGGCCGGCTGTATTGCCGAATGCCGCGTGCGCTGGTTCAAGAACGCCTTTACCGCCTGGTTCGCCAAGCGCTACCAGGTGGACATGTCCCAGGCGCTGGTCGAGGACCTGACCGCCTACGAGCACTTCAATGCCTTCTTCACCCGCGCCTTGAAAGACGGTGCGCGCCCGCTGGATGAAACCCCGGGCGCGATTCTCTGCCCGGCCGACGGCGCGGTCAGCCAACTCGGCCCGATCGAACACGGCCGGGTGTTCCAGGCCAAGGGCCACAGCTACAGCGTGCTGGAACTGCTCGGTGGCGATGCGGCCGCCGCCGCACCGTTCATGGGCGGAGACTTCGCCACCATCTACCTGTCGCCCAAGGATTACCACCGGGTCCATATGCCCCTGGCCGGTACCCTGCGGGAAATGGTCTACGTGCCAGGACGGATCTTCTCGGTCAACCAGACCACCGCGGAAAACGTACCGGAGCTGTTCGCCCGCAACGAGCGCGTGGTCTGCCTGTTCGATACCGAGCGCGGGCCGATGGCCGTGGTCCTGGTCGGCGCGATGATCGTCGCCTCGATTGAAACCGTCTGGGCCGGGTTGGTCACACCGCCCAAGCGCGAACTGAAAACCGTGCGCTACGACGAAGCCGCCCGCCAGCCCATTCATCTGGAAAAAGGCGCCGAGCTGGGCCGCTTCAAACTGGGCTCCACCGCCATCGTGCTGTTCGGGCCACAGCAGGTACAATGGGTTGAGGGGCTGGTCGCCGGCTCGCCCGTACGTATGGGCCAAGGCCTTGGCGCTCCCGTCCAGGCCTGATGTGCAGCGGTTTTTCAGGCTCGCGAGCGATTTTCGCGAGCCCGCAAGACCAGAACAGGGACAAGGTCACCGTCGGCTTGGACCGGCAAGGCTGTAGCCGTCCCGCAACCCTGCTAGAGTCGTGGCATTATTTTGCCATCGTTTTTATCATCCCGGGCTGTAATGGTCCCAGGTTGTTTCGCTGCCGGAGCTGGACCGCTACATGAGCAATCCGAGTCCCCATCTGTTGTTGCGCGCACCGACGCCCACGCAGTTGAGCCTGTCTTTCTGCGATGCGACACCGCGCGACCTCAAGCGCTGGATCGCCGGCCTGCCGAAAGCCAATCTCGGGGAAACCGCTCGCCTGCTGTATCAGGGCCTGGGCGAACTCAACCTGTTGCTCACCCCCAGCGAAAACCGCCTGCAGTTGCTGGAACTGCTGCGCCCCGAGGTCTACTACGTCTGCAAGAACCTGGAGCGGCACTTTCTCAACCAATCCATCGTCCTCGACGAGCGCCCGAGAAAAGTCGCCAACCTCTGCCAGGCCCTGCAAAACCACCTGGCCATCGGCTACAAGCAGATTGCCATGCGCGTGGCTTCAAAGACTGGCAAGGACCGCTCGCCCCTGCTGACCACCGCCATACAAAGGGCCCTGCACTGCCTCAACGGCCCGCTGGTGCGCGCCAGTCAACTCTATTGTCCAGTGCCGGAAAGCCTCTGGTTCGAGGTGCACCAGCTTTATCAACTGGCCCTTGTCTATCAGGTGCACAACACGCCGGTGTTTGACGAGCAGGCCAGCCAGCCGCTGCCTCTGAGCATCGAGCGAACCTATATTGTCGCCCTGCTGCTGGGGTGCGCACGCTGCAACCAGATGCGCCAGAACAACATCGCCCGGCTGGCCGAGGTCCTCGAACCCTGGAGCGCCCAGGTCAAACTGCAAGGCGCCGAGCAAGCGTCCAGCCTCTTCGCCGTGGCGCCCGGGAGCGACGCGCCACCGCGCTACACGTCCTTGTTCGCCGTGGAACAACTGCCGAACCTGATCGGGATCGACACCCTGCCCCTGGTCAATGCCATCAAGGATTACCTCGAGCTGCCCGCCGACCTGCGCAGCCAGTCGCACCTGCAGGTGCCCAACGGCTTGAGCCTCGACGTACTGCAGCATCTGAGCGCCGCCTGGGGCGAAGCCGCCGAACGGACCTTCCAGCGCACGCCGGGCCAGGGCACCCTGACCTTGTGTGTCGGCATGAGCGCCCTGCACTTCTACCTGGGAGGCCAACGTTCTTTCAGCGATATCCTCAAGATCCCTTCGATCAGCAAGGCTGCGCAATTCGCGGCGATGCTGTCCAACAGCAGCGAAAAGGATGCCTGGAGCCACGCCTTCGACGCCCAGCGCGCCGGCAGTGCCGATACCCTGTTGCCCTACGAAGAAATCCAGTATGAAACCAGCGACGCCGACAGCAGTCAGGCCGCCTTCAATAGCGTCGAAGACTTTCCCACCCACGGCCTGCAGATCATCAATCACAGCCCCGGCGGTTACTGCCTGGCCTGGCCCAAGGAAGTGCCCGCGCAGTTGCAGGCCGGGGAAATGGTCGGGGTCCAGGATCCCTCAAGCCAGGGCTGGAGCGTCGCCGTGGTGCGCTGGATACGCCAGGTGCGCAGCGGCGGCACGCAGATGGGCATTGAGCTGGTAGCCCCGCACGCCCAGCCTTGTGGCCTGCAACTGGTCCGCGCTGGCGAAGGCAATAGTCAGTACCTGCGGGCACTGCTGCTGCCGGAAATCAGCGCCATCGGCGTCCCCGCCACACTACTGGCGCCACGCCTGCCATTCCAGGAGGGGCACAAGGTGATCATCAACAGCAACGGTGAAGAGCGCCGTGCCGGGCTGAACAAGCGTCTGGCCAGCACCGGTAGCTTCAATCAGTTCGAGTACCGTCTGCTCGAACAGCCGGCAATGCCCAAGACCGACCCAAGTGCTGGCGGCCTGGGCGTGGCCGAGGATGATTTCGGCTCGTTGTGGAAAATCCTGTAGGAGCCGGTTTGCCGGCGATGCGATCTGACAGACGCCGAAATTCAGCGTTGCCCTTCCTGGTCACGTACACCCAGCAGATACAGCACCCCATCCAGCCCCAGAGTCGAGATCGCCTGCTTGGCCGAATGCCTGACCAGCGGCTTGGCGCGGAACGCCACGCCCAACCCGGCAATCGCCAGCATCGGCAGATCATTGGCACCGTCGCCGACCGCAATGGTCTGCTCCAGGCTCAGGCCTTCCTTCTCGGCCAACTCACGCAGCAGATCGGCCTTGCGCTGGGCATCGACAATCGGCTCGATGGCCACGCCCGTGCATTTTCCATCCACCACTTCCAGTTCGTTGGCGAAGACATAATCGATGCCCAACTTCGCCTGCAATTGCTTGGCGAAGTAGGTGAAGCCGCCCGAGAGGATCGCGGTCTTGTAGCCCAGGCGCTTCAACTCGGCGAACAGCACTTCGGCGCCTTCGGTCAGGCGCAACGAGGCGCCGATGGCGTCCAGCACACTGACGTCGAGGCCCTTGAGCAGCGCCAGGCGTTCCTTGAAGCTGGCACGGAAATCCAGCTCGCCGGCCATGGCTCGCTCGGTGATGGCCGAGACCAGCTCGCCGACGCCGGCGGCCTTGGCCAATTCGTCGATCACTTCGGCCTCGATCAGGGTCGAGTCCATGTCGAATACCGCCAGGCGCCGGTGACGGCGGAACAACGAGTCTTCCTGGAGGGCGATATCGGCATTCAGTTCCTGGGCCGCGTTGAGGAATTCGCGGCGCAAGGCCTGCGGATCCGTCAATTCACCACGCATGGAGAGTTCGAAGCAGCTCTTGCTCAGGCCCGATGGCGTGTCAGACGCTGTATGCGCCGACAGACGGTCGATCCGCTCGATCTCCAGGCCGTGCCGCGCGGTGATCGACGTCACCCGCTGCAACTGTTCGGCGTTTACCTGACGACTCATCAGGGTCACGACATGGCGCTTCTGGCCCTCGTTCGCCAGCCAGTCCTGGTGCTCGGCCGCGGAAAGTCGGGTGAAGCGCACCTGCTGTTCGCGCCCGGGAGTGCTGGCCTCAATGTCCAGGTGCGTCGAGGCGGATCGCGCAGCGTCGGCAAATTCGACCAGAATGCCGAACGCCAGGCTGCCATGGATAACCGCCTGGCGGATATCGAGAATATTCACAGCACCTTGTGCCAGCACGCCAACAGTGGCTGCGGTCAGACCCGAACGGTCCTCTCCGGTGATGCTGATCAGGACGATTTCGCGCAAAGCGCACCCCCGCTCGTTAAAAAAAACGCATTCTACCCACTTTCACTGACCATCGGGCACAGCCAGCGCTTTGCCGGTCTAGGGGCTCTCGCTATACTGCGCGTCAACTTCACGGACAAAAGAGCCGCGCTCAGTGAACCGGCCCACGCCAGTCAAAACCGATAACTTCTTCCTGCTGATCTTCCGGGCCTTGCGTCACCGCCGTGTACCGCTCGCCTTGCGCATCGCCAGCCACAACGTGATCCTCGTCGCGCTGGCGCTGGTGATCTATGCCTGCGTGATGGGATTGCAGTTCAAGGAAGCCATGCACCAGCAGGCCGATGCCCTCGGCCAGAGCCTGACCACCCAGACGGCCACCTCTGCCACGGAACTGCTGGTGTCCAACGACATCCTCAGCCTCAACGTGCTGCTGAACAACCTGACGAAGAACCCGCTGGTGGCCCACGCGGCAATCTACAGTGTGGATAACCGCATCCTCGCCGAAGCCGGCCAGCGCCCGAAAAACGGCCTGCTGGGCGAGGCCGAAGGGCTGTACCAGACCAAGATCACCTTCCAGGACGTGACCGCCGGGCATCTGCGCATCAGCCTGGACATGGCGCAATTCCAGCAGCCGATGACCATCAGCCTGCAAAGCATGGGCATTCTCAGCGCGATCCTGCTGGCGCTGGCGCTGGCCCTGAGCCTGCGCCTGGGCCGGCATATCTCCACGCCGTTGCTGCAACTGCGGGTCTGGCTGCGGGACATGGACGAACATACTCCGGCCACCCAGCGCCAGGATGAAATCGGCGACCTGGCGCGCCAACTGCACTCGCGCTTCGCCCCGGTCAAACCGGAGCCCGAGCCTGAACCGGAAATCGACTACGACGAAAACGACTACGTCGAGGAAGAAGAGCGCGCCGAGCCGGCCTTCCAGGTCCGCAACCTGCGCGATCCGAGCTTCGACGAGCGCGCGGCGGTCCCGACGCCCAAGCCGGCTCCGCGGCATATCGTCAGCAACGTGGAAGATGAACTGGACGACGAAGACCCTTTCGCCGACCTGCGGGAAAGCCCGCAGACCGCCAGCGGCGCGACCGTGAAGCCGCAGCCGGTAGCGCCGAGCCAGCCACAGCACAGCGCGGTGCTGGCGGTGCAGTTGGGTGCCCAGGACCAGTTGCGGCGCCTGCCACGCGCGCGCCTGACGGAACTGCTGGACCGTTACCGCGATTGCCTGGACCAGGCCGCCTCGCTGTATGAGAGCGAACTGCACACCCTGAACGACGGCAGCACCCTGATGCTCTTCCACAGCGAAGACAGCGGCGATGACTACCTGACCAACGCCATCTGCTGTGGCGAGCTGCTCCGGGCGCTGGGCCACCAGTTGCAGATCGAAGTAGCTGACAGCGGCATCACACTGCAACTGCAGCTGGGCCTGACCCTGGGCGACGAGTTGTTCGGCCTGAGCCAGATTGACCTGCTGTTGACGGAAACCGCCCAGGACGCCCTGGCGCTGTCGCAACACAGCCGCAACCTGCTGCTGGTGGAACGCCGTATCAGTGACGACTCGCTGATTCGCCAGCGTGCGCGCATTCGTCCGATTGCCAGCCCCGAGGGTGCCTGCTGTGTGGAGCGCTTGATGGAGCCGTATCCGTCGATGCTGGAACGCCAGTTGGCGCGGATGCACGAGAACCGGGCCAAGAACTGATAACGACCCGCCTGATCGGATCACAATCCCCCTTGTGGGAGCGGAGCTTGCCCGCGAAGCTTTTAGCGGCCTCAAGGCCCCCTTCGCGGCGGTGCGGTGGTCCGACAAGCTCCGCTCCCACAAAGTCGCCTGAACTCATAGCCGTTCTCGCACCCAACAAAAAGCCCGCATTGAATGCGGGCTTTTTGTTGGGTGGGTGTCCCGACCTCAGAAGCGAAACACTTCCATATCCGTGCGAATCGGCGAAGCCATCGGGATCCTCGGTTTCTCGGGCCCGGCCTGTTTGGCCGGCGCCGGGGCCGCCGCCTTGCGGTTTTCAACCAGCGGCGTCTGATTGGCCAGTGGCTTGAGCGCTACGCTCAGTTGCTCGGCCAGGCGCTGCAACAGCTCGCCCTGGGCCTGGACCTGCGCCGCCGACGTGCCGGTGTGCTGCTGCTCCAGATGGACGATGCGGTTATCCCGGACCTGCCCACGACGGTCGAGCAAACGCCACTGCGCGTCGAGGATCGCCGGTTGCCGGGTGCCGGAATCCAGCCGGGTAATCGACAGCAACACCTGCACATCCGGCGTAGTCCCGGCAATCGCCGGAGCCAGCACCACGCGCTGGCTGTCCAGACGCCAGGCCAGTTGGCGAACCAGCAACTGATTGATATCGGACGACAGGCTGCCGGCCCAGCGACCATCGGTCGCCGCGGTCAGGCTGCCATCGGGCTGGCGCTGCAGCAGGGTTTCGCGTTGCAGGTAATCGGCCAGGATAATAGGCCCGAGCACCACCGACATCCCCGCGCTTTGCTGAGGCTGGCCCGGTGTGCCGCTGTCCAGCTGATACAGGGAAATCGGCTGGTGCACGCTGCAGCCGGCCAAGCCGAGCAGGCCGCTCAGCAGCAAAATAAAAGGAAGGCGCAGAACAGTCATCATCCCATCCAGGTGGCCGCCACAAGGCCCTGCCACAGTCTGATCCAAAAATTCGTTTGGGCACGCCGCCACGCGGGTGCCGCAAGAGGCGCATATCATCCGTGAATATGCGCCGTGACTCCAGTACCGCGGTGGCGATCTTCCTGCTAATAAGCTGAATGAACGCTCTAAACCGCTTTAACCGAGACCTTCTACCAATAACGCGTCCACCCGCTGGAAGCCCCGTGGCAACTTGTTGCCGCGCCGGCCACGCTCGCCCTTGTAGTGCTCCAGGTCGTCGGCCTTGAGCGACAAGGTACGTTTGCCCGCCTGCAACACCAGGGTCGCGCCGTCCGGAATCACTGCCAGGTCAGTGACGTATTCCTCGCGGCTGGCCACGCGCTCACCGGAAATTCCGATGATCTTGTTGCCTTTGCCCTTGCCCAGTTGCGGCAGGTCGCTGACCTTGAAGATCAGCAGCCGGCCCTCGGTGGTCACTGCCGCCAGCCAGTTCTGCTCGCGGTCGGCCACCGGTTTGGGCGGCATCACCTTGGAGCCATTGGGCAGGCTCAGCAGGGTCTTGCCCGCCTTGTTCTTGGCCTGCAGGTCTTCGCCCTTGACCACGAAACCATACCCGGCGTCGGAAGCGATGACATACAAGGCCTCGTCTTCAGGCAGCAGCACGCATTCAAAGCTGGCTCCCGGTGGTGGCGTCAGACGACCGGTCAGCGGCTCGCCCTGGCCACGGGCCGAAGGCAAGGTATGTGCCGCCACCGAGTAGCTGCGCCCGGTGGAATCGATAAACACCGCGAACTGGTTGGAGCGCCCCGCGGCCGAGGTCTTGAAACCATCACCGGCCTTGTAGGACAGGCCCGTGGCATCAATATCATGGCCTTTTGCACAGCGAACCCAACCTTTTTCCGACAGAACGACCGTGACCGGCTCGGTCGGCATCAGTTCGTTTTCCGACAGGGCCTTGGCTTCGCCACGGGTGACAATCGGCGAGCGACGGTCATCGCCGTAGGTTTGCGCATCAGCCAGCAGTTCGGTGCGGACCAGCTTCTTCAACTTGGCTTCGCTGGCCAGCAGCGCTTGCAGCTTGGCCTGCTCCTTGAGCAACTCATCCTGCTCGTTGCGCAGCTTCATCTCTTCCAGCCGCGCCAACTGGCGCAGACGGGTGTCGAGGATGTAGTCGGCCTGGATCTCGCTGAGGTCGAAACGCGCGATCAACTCGGCCCGCGGGTGTTCCGCGGTGCGGATGATATGAATCACCTCATCCAGATTGAGATAGGCGATCAGCAAACCGTCCAACAGGTGCAGGCGCTTCTCGACCTTGTCCAGGCGGAACTTCAGGCGCCGGCGCACGGTGTTGACACGGAACGACAACCACTCCACCAGCAAGGTGCGCAGGTTCTTCAACTGCGGCTTGCCATCGAGGCCGATGATATTGATGTTGACCCGATAGCTGGACTCCAGGTCGGTGGTGGCGAACAGATGCTGCATCAGCTCGTCGAGGTCGATGCGGTTGGAGCGCGGAATGATCACGATTCGGCACGGGTGTTCGTGGTCGGATTCATCGCGCAGGTCGGCGACCATCGGCAGCTTCTTGGCCTGCATCTGCGCCGCAATCTGCTCCAGCACCTTGGCCCCGGAGACCTGGTGTGGCAGGGCATGCACGACGATATCGCCGTCTTCGATGCGGTAGACCGCGCGCATGCGCACCGAGCCACGCCCGGTTTCATAGATTTTCAGCAGGTCGGCTTGCGGGGTGATGATTTCCGCTTCGGTCGGATAATCCGGGCCCGGAATGAACTTGCACAGCTCCTCGACACTGGCACTCGGATCATCCAGCAGGTGCACGCAAGCGCTGGCGACTTCCCGCAGGTTGTGCGGCGGTACGTCGGTGGCCATGCCCACGGCGATACCGGTGGTGCCGTTGAGCAGGATATTCGGCAAACGCGCCGGCAAGACCGCCGGCTCGTCGAGGGTACCGTCGAAGTTCGGCACCCAGTCCGCAGTGCCCTGGCCCAGTTCGCTGAGCAGCACTTCGGAGTAACGCGACAGCCGCGATTCGGTGTAACGCATGGCCGCGAAGGACTTCGGATCATCCGGCGCCCCCCAGTTGCCCTGGCCATCCACCAGCGTATAGCGGTAGCTGAACGGCTGGGCCATCAGCACCATGGCTTCGTAGCAGGCGGAGTCGCCGTGGGGGTGGAACTTGCCGAGCACATCGCCGACGGTACGCGCGGATTTCTTGTGCTTGGCGTCGGCATCCAGCCCCAGCTCACTCATGGCGTAGACGATCCGCCGCTGTACCGGCTTCAGGCCGTCGCCGATATGCGGCAGCGCACGGTCCATGATCACGTACATGGAGTAGTTGAGGTAGGCCTGTTCGGTGAAGTCAGCCAATGACCGGCGTTCTACGCCATCCAGGCTGAGATCAAGGGAGTCGCTCATGCGGGCCTCATCAGTTCGTAGTCTGGCGCGGCGGCTGTAGCACCGCGCAGGTGAATTCGGGGGTATTCAACACGCAGGCCCGGCAGCCGTGGTTCGCCGCCGGGGCAACCACGCATCAGGTCAGGACCTCGGCCAGATCGCCCTTGGACTCCAGCCAGGTCTTGCGATCGCCGGCGCGTTTCTTCGCCAGCAGCATGTCCATCATTTCCGAAGTGGCTTCGAAATCGTCCAGGGTCAACTGCACCAGGCGCCGGGTGTTCGGGTCCATGGTGGTTTCCCGCAGCTGTGGCGGGTTCATCTCGCCCAGGCCCTTGAATCGGGTGACCTGGGGTTTGCCGCGCTTCTTCTCGGCCACCAGGCGGTCGAGGATGCCGTCACGCTCGGCTTCGTCGAGGGCGTAGAAAATCTCCTTGCCCAGGTCGATGCGATACAGCGGCGGCATCGCCACATAGACGTGACCGGCATCCACCAGCGGGCGGAAATGCTGGACGAACAGCGCGCAGAGCAAGGTCGCGATGTGCAAGCCGTCGGAGTCGGCGTCGGCGAGGATGCAGATCTTGCCGTAGCGCAGTTGGCTGATGTCCGCCGCGCCCGGATCGACACCGATGGCCACGGCGATGTTGTGCACTTCCTGGCTGGCGAGCACTTCGCTGCCGTCGACTTCCCAGGTGTTGAGGATCTTCCCGCGCAACGGCAGGATCGCCTGGAACTCCTTGTCCCGCGCCTGCTTGGCCGAACCGCCGGCGGAATCACCTTCCACCAGGAACAGCTCGGCGCGCATCGGGTCCTGTCCGGCGCAGTCGGCCAGCTTGCCCGGCAGCGCCGGCCCCTGGGTAATGCGCTTGCGCTCGACCTTCTTGCTCGCCTTCAGGCGCCGGCCGGCGTTGTTGATCGCCAGTTCCGCCAGTTGCATGCCCAGCTCGGGGTTGGCGTTGAGCCACAGGCTGAAGGCGTCCTTGACCACCCCGGAAACGAACGCGGCCGCTTCACGGGAAGACAGGCGCTCCTTGGTCTGACCGGAGAACTGCGGCTCCTGCATCTTCATCGAGAGGACAAAGGCGATCCGTTCCCAGACGTCTTCCGGCGCCAGCTTCACACCACGCGGCAGCAGGCTGCGGAACTCGCAGAATTCGCGCATGGCATCGAGCAGGCCCTGACGCAAACCGTTGACGTGGGTACCGCCCTGGGCGGTGGGGATCAGGTTGACGTAGCTTTCCTGGACGCTGTCGCCGCCTTCCGGCAGCCACAGCAGGGCCCAGTCCACCGCTTCTTTATTACCGGCGAGGCTGCCGCAGAACGGCTCGTCCGGCAGGCGCTCGAATTCACTGACCGCATCCACCAGGTAGGAACGCAGGCCGTCTTCGTAATGCCATTCGACTTTCTCGCCGGTGGCCTTGTCCTCGAAGCTGACCAGCAGCCCAGGGCACAAGACCGCCTTGGCCTTGAGCACATGCTTGAGGCGGCTGACGGAAAACTTCGGCGAATCGAAATACTTCGGGTCCGGCGCAAAGTACACGCTGGTACCGGTGTTGCGCTTGCCGACGGTGCCGATCACTTCCAGTTCGGTGGCCTTGTAGCCATCGGCAAAGGTCATCTGGTATTCGTTGCCGTCGCGCTTGACCCGCACCCGCACCTGGTTCGACAGGGCGTTGACCACGGAGATCCCGACACCGTGCAGGCCGCCGGAGAACTGGTAGTTCTTGTTGGAGAACTTGCCGCCGGCGTGCAGCTTGGTGAGGATCAGTTCGACGCCCGACACGCCCTCTTCCGGGTGAATGTCCACCGGCATGCCGCGACCGTCGTCGGAGACTTCCAGGGAATGGTCGGCATGAAGGATCACCTGCACCGATTTCGCATGCCCGGCCAAGGCTTCGTCGACGCTGTTGTCGATGACTTCCTGGGCAAGGTGGTTCGGCCGACTGGTGTCGGTGTACATGCCCGGGCGTTTGCGCACCGGGTCGAGGCCCGAGAGGACTTCGATGGCGTCTGCGTTATAAGAGCTAGCGCTGGGAGTGGCCATGGGGTCTCGTCGTCAGTCGTCTATGAATAGGGGTCATTCTCAAAACACCGTGCCTCAGGGCATCAGAGCTGCGAGAAATCGATCGCCTGGTATGTATCGGCAGCGATGCCGGCAAAGCTGAGCAAGGCCGGTAATTGCTCGGTAAAACCCTGGAAACTATGATCGCCGCCGGCCTGGATACGCAAGGCACAGGCCCGGTAATACTGCTGGGCGGCACGATAGTCCAGGGTTTCGTCGGCGGTCTGCAGCCAGACCTGGAAACGTTGCGGGTCCCGGGGGGCCGGGACTTCCAGCTCGGCCAGGGCCGTCACATGGTCGAGGGTCAGGTCCCAGGTCTCGCCGCTGTAGAGGTTCTGCTGGGGACCGAGGTAGCCGTCGAACATCCGGTGCGGCGCCACCGCCGGATTGACCAGCAACGCCTTCAGGCCATGGCGCTCGGCCAGGCACGTCGCATAGTAGCCGCCGAGCGAGCTGCCGACCAGCAGTGGACGACCGAGTTCGGCAATCGCCGTTTCCAGCTGGAGCATCGCCTGGCGCGGATGATGATGCAAGGCCGGTACTCGCAGCTGCGCCTCCAGGCCCAGGCGCTCCATCAGTTGGATCAACTGAGAGGCCTTTTTCGACAGCGGCGAGCTGTTGAAACCGTGGATATACAGGATCGAACCGGACATGTGATCGCTCTCCATTGGCAGGCTCCCGCACACAAGAGCCAGGCACCGCACAGACAAAGACGCGCAGTTTAGCCTGACTCCGGCGCGCTGACTCGCCCTGAGACGCTTCCTACCTATTAAGAAGAAGTGGTCAGTAGCCGGTACCGCCGTAATCGACCTCGAAATCGAAGCCACTGACCCGGGAAATTGCCGTTTCCAACCGTCCGTCCGAATGCAGGCGCAGCCAGCGATAGCCCGGCGACTTGTCGTCGACCTTGAAATCCTCGCTGCCCGGCGCGAACTGCACGCAGGTAGAGGGCGACGCCAGCAGCCGGACGCCGTTGCGCTCGAGGTCCAGTTCCTGGTGGATATGACCCCAGAGCAATGCGCGAACCTGGGGAAAGCGGTCGAGCACGGCGAACAGCGCCTCCGGATTGCGCAGGCCGATGGGCTCCATCCAGGCACAATCGATGGAAATCGGATGATGGTGGAAACACACCAGGTGATGGCGCTGCGGCGCTTCGCTCAGCGCTTGCGCAAGCAACTGCAACTGTTCGTCCTGCAGATAGCCCGGAACCGAGCCCGGTACGGCGGAATCCAGGAGGATAATCCGCCAGTTGCCGATATCCACCACCGGTTCGAGCAGATCGCTGTGGTGAGCGGCCTCAGCCATTTCCCGCAACTCGTCGTGGTTGCCGGGCAGCCAGCGCGCTGGCGCGCCGATTGCCTCGCTCATCTCCCGGAACTGCCGATAGGACCCTACCGTGCCGTCCTGGGACAGGTCACCCGTGGCCAGCAGCAGATCGACCCCGGGCTGCTCCGCCAGCACGCAGTCGATGACCCGCTGCAGGCTGTCCCGGGTATTCATGCCCAGCAGCGTACCGTCCGCCTCGGCAAACAGGTGGCTGTCGGACAGTTGCACCAGCAACACGGCGTCCGTGGGGGACGATTGGGTGGATTCGCTCGGCAAGAGGCTCTCCTGCAAAATGCTGAGGGGTCGTTCGGCACGCTTCGCTCGGGAAAACACGCCTAGGCAATTATGGTTGGGGAATCGGCAAAGAGGAAATGGGTGAAACGGACACACTTCACATTTAACCGGATACAACCTAGCGAACCGCCTCGAATTCGTGGCCGCAAGCCAGGCAGTGACTCAACCACTCGCCGAGGAACACATTGAGCTGGGCTTTTTCGTCCGGCTGGTGCATGGCCGAGTTCGGATATGGATAAACACTGCGAAAACGCCGGGCATGCTCGGCACTGATCACCTCGGCCATGCGCGCGTCGTGGTAGACCTGCACCTGCAACTGCGGCACCGGCAACCATGGCAGGCTGTGTTCCTGGCGCACCAGCAAGGTGGTGGTGTAGGGGTTGTCCTGCAACACCTCCAGCGCCAGCACGCCAAGCATCTGTTCGCCCTGGGTCATGGCAATGCGCCGTGCACGCTGCTGCTCGCGCATCTGCGGCAGCAACCGCATCAGGCGCGCATAGTTGGCCTCGCAGGCCGCTTGCAGCCCCGCCAGGTCAACCCGATAACGTTCGCGCAACAGACTTACGACCATAACCCCCTCACTTCAGCGCGATTCAATGCCAGCCACTGCAAGGCAATGATCGACGCCGCGTTGGCAATTCGCCCATCGCGCACGGCTTGCAGGGCGTCTTCGAACGCCCAGACCGTGGCACGGATATCTTCATTTTCTTCTGCCAGCCCGTACAGGCCGCCAGCCCCTTCGGTGTCGCAACGCCCCAGGTACAGATGCACCAATTCGTTGCTGCCCCCCGGCGACGGAAAGTAGCGGGAGATCGGCCACAAGGCCGTCAGGTTCAGGTCAGCTTCCTCCTGTGCCTCGCGGTGGGCAACCTCTTCCGGTTCTTCATCCTTGTCGATCAGACCGGCAACCAGTTCGATCATCCAGGGATTTTCGGCCTTGCCCATGGCGCCGACCCGGAACTGCTCCAGCAGCAGCACTTCATCACGCCGGGCATCGTAGGGCAGGACACACACCGCATCATGCCGGACAAAGACTTCGCGATTGATCGTATTGCCCATGCCGCCGTCAAACAGCTCATGGCGCAGGTGCAGGCGATCGAGTCGGTAGAAGCCCTTGAAGCAGTTCTCCCGCAGGATGACCTCGACCGTGGTCGGGCTGGTCTTGGTGCTGTCCGTCATCATGTTCCCCATTGTGATCGCGGCGAGGCTCTGCCTCGACTTCACGCCATCCTAACGCGCCGAAGTGCCATGATGCAGCCCCTTTCCCCTCGCCGGGATAGACGGGCGCACCTGAAACCTACTCTAATTAGCTTAGTGGCGAACCGAGTACGCCGCTGACAGTCGAAGCCCGATCACTTGACCTTTCTTTCGCTGACGAAGGACACCCATGTCGTTTTTTAAAATCGCCGCGCTGACGCTCATCGCCCTGACCCTGGGCGCCTGCCAGAGCCTGTTCCAGCCTAGCCTGAAGACCCCGCTGAGCGTCAAGAGCGACGCCTCCGAACAGATCAAGCCGGGCTGCAGCGGTCCGGACTGCCCGTTGGTGAACATCGATACCGTGCATTTCCCCGATGAACCGCAACTGGACGCCGCGGTAGAGCAGGCGCTGCTGCAGATGGGCCGCACCTCACCCGACGCGCCACTGCCGGCTTCACTCAAGATCTATCGGGAGCAATTCCTCGCCACCGCCGAAAGCGGCCACGGCAGCTACTTGCAAGCCAACGTACGCGAGCAGCATGACGGCTTGGTGATCGTCGAACTCGCCAGCTACCTGGACGATGGTGTCGAACATGGCATGCCAGGGCGCGGTTTCCTCACCTGGTCGCGCCAGGATCACAAGGCCCTGAGCTTGCAGGACATGCTGCTGCCCGGCCAGGAAGAGACGTTCTGGAAGCTGGCCAAGGTCGCCCATAACAACTGGCAGATCAACAACCGGCTGGACCAGGACTTCATTGCATCCTGGCCCTTCCGGAAAACCCCGAACGTCACCCTGGCCAGCGATGGCGTGATCCTCAAGTACAACGTGACGACCATCGCCCCCTACGCCATGGGCCTGATCGAAATGAACATTCCCTACCAGCGCCTCAACGGCGTGCTCAGGCCCGAGCTGTTTCCCGCCCGACGTTGAATGCACGACCGAGCAACCCTTGCAGCAGCCCTGCCACCACCAGTGACGGCAGGGTTGCGCCCAACTCCGGATGGAAGTTGGCCAGCAGGTGGTAGGTCGACACGCCGCCCAACCAGGCCAGCAGTGCCGGCCAGCGCAACAGCGACGCCGCGCCCGCGGCGCGGCGCCCGCGCAGGATGAAGTGATCCACCAGCACCACGCCGAACAGCGGCGCGAACACCGAACCGATCAGCAGCAGGAAGTTCTGGTATTGCGCCAAGGGCGCGAAGCAGGCGATCAGGGTACAGAGCACACCAATGGCCAGAGCCAGGTGTTCGACCTTCCAACGCAACAGGATGCCACTGGACACCGCCGCCGAGTGGATATCGGCAAAGGCGTTTTCCGATTCGTCGAGCAGGATCAGCAGCAGTGGGATACCCAGCCCGGCACCGGCCAGGGCCAGCAGCAAGGCATTGGTTTCACCGCTGGGAGCGAACGCCAGGGTGTAGGCCACGCCCAGGCTCATCAGCCAGAAGTTGCCGATCAGAAAGCCCAGCGCGGTGCCGCCGAACACACTTTTCGCGCGCTTGCCGAAACGCGAGTAGTCGGCGATCAGCGGCAGCCAGGACAGCGGCATGGCAATGGCGATATCGAAGCCCACGGCAAACGGCATGGAACCATCACCGCCCTGCGCCCACAGCGCCGCCAGGTCGGCCTTGGCGAACAGGTTCCAAGTCAGCCACAGGCAAGCCGCCAGCAGCAGCCAGACCCCCCATTTGCGCAGGATCTTGCGCACAAAGGTCAAGGGACCGCTGACCGCCAGCAAGGTCGCCAAAACGCCGAACACCAGGGTCCAGAGCAACGGGTTGGCCAGCAGGCTACCCGTGCTGAACGCCCGGGCGCCCAACAGGCTGGCCGCATCGCGCATGACGATGATTTCGAACGCGCCCCAACCCACCAGTTGCAGCAGGTTGAGCAGCGCCGGCAGGCTCGCCCCGTACTGGCCGAGGCTGAGCTTCAATGCAGCCATGGAGGCCAGGCCGGTGTCGCTGCCGATCACGCCGACCGCGGCCAGCAACAGGACGCCGACCAGGGTGCCAAGGAGGATCGCCAGCAGCGAGCCGGACAGGCCCAAACCCGGTGCCAGCAGGGCACCGGTTTGCAGGACCATCAGGCCGATGCCGAGGGAGAACCACAGGGAAAACAGATCGCGCGCGCCGAACACACGCCTGTCGGCGGGGACCGCGAGATCGGGGGAGTAGGTGCTGGGAGTGTTCAAGAGGGTTGGCCCAAGGGAAGGAGATAGGTGTTTTTTATCGTGAGAGCATCCTTGCCCGTGCCATTGCTTTCGCGGGCAAGCTCCGCTCCCACAGGATTTGTGTCGCCCCACCATCAGTGATCGGGCGCGGACACCGTGGGAGCAGAGCTTGCCCGCGAAAGGGCCCTTACAGGCACCCGATTACTTCAGATCGCATCAAACCTTCTGATACAACTGGCTACCTTCGCGCTTGAAGCGCTCCGCCTGTTCCGCCATGCCCTGGGCGGCTTCCACATCGACCGCTTCGATCCGCTGGTTGGCCGCGTACTCACGAACTTCCTGGGTGATCTTCATCGAGCAGAACTTCGGCCCGCACATCGAGCAGAAATGCGCGACCTTGGCCGAATCCTTCGGCAGGGTCTCGTCGTGGTAGGAACGCGCGGTGTCCGGGTCCAGGCCCAGGTTGAACTGGTCTTCCCAACGGAACTCGAAGCGTGCCTTGCTCAAGGCGTTGTCACGGATCTGCGCGCCCGGGTGACCCTTGGCAAGGTCGGCGGCATGGGCGGCGATCTTGTAGGTGATGATCCCGGTCTTCACGTCATCCTTGTTCGGCAGGCCCAGGTGTTCCTTGGGCGTGACGTAGCAAAGCATGGCGCAACCGAACCAGCCGATCATCGCCGCGCCGATACCCGAGGTGATGTGGTCGTAGCCCGGCGCGATATCCGTGGTCAGCGGGCCGAGGGTGTAGAACGGCGCTTCGTCGCAGCACTCCAGCTGCTTGTCCATGTTCTCCTTGATCAACTGCATCGGCACATGCCCCGGACCTTCGATCATGCACTGCACGTCGTGTTTCCAGGCGATCTTGGTCAACTCGCCCAAGGTCTCCAGCTCGCCGAACTGCGCCTCATCATTGGCGTCGGCAATCGAACCCGGACGCAGGCCGTCGCCCAGCGAGAAGCTGACGTCGTAGGCCTTCATGATTTCGCAGATTTCGTCGAAGTGGGTGTAGAGGAAGTTTTCCTTGTGATGCGCCAGGCACCACTTGGCCATGATCGAACCGCCACGGGAAACGATCCCGGTGACGCGCTTGGCGGTCATCGGCACGTAGCGCAGCAGCACACCGGCGTGGATGGTGAAATAGTCGACGCCCTGCTCGGCCTGTTCGATCAGGGTGTCGCGGAACAGTTCCCAGGTCAGGTCCTCGGCCACGCCGTTGACCTTCTCCAGCGCCTGGTAGATCGGCACGGTGCCGATCGGTACCGGCGAGTTGCGGATGATCCACTCGCGGGTTTCATGGATGTGCTTGCCGGTGGACAGGTCCATGACCGTGTCCGAGCCCCAGCGGATGCCCCAGGTCAACTTGGCCACCTCTTCCTCGATGGAAGAACCCAGGGCGCTGTTGCCGATATTGCCGTTGATCTTCACCAGGAAGTTACGGCCGATGATCATCGGCTCCAGCTCCACGTGGTTGATGTTGGCCGGGATGATCGCGCGACCGCGGGCGATTTCCTCGCGGACGAATTCGGCGGTGATCTGTTTCGGGATGCTCGCGCCAAAGCTGTGACCCGGGTGCTGCTGCTTGAGCAGGCCGGCGGCACGAGCCTCCTCCAGCTTGAGGTTCTCGCGGATGGCGACGTATTCCATCTCGGCGGTGATGATGCCCTGACGGGCGTAGTGCATCTGGCTGACGTTGGCGCCCGGCTTGGCGCGGCGCGGATTGTTCACATGGGCGAAACGCAGCTTGGTCAGCTCAGGGTCGGCCAGGCGCTGCTGGCCGAAGTTGGAGCTCAAACCGGTCAGGCGTTCGGTGTCGCCACGGCTGTCGATCCAGCTCGAGCGCACATCGCCCAGGCCCTTGCGCACGTCGATGGTCACGTTCGGGTCGGTGTAGGGACCGGAGGTGTCGTAGACCAGCACCGGGGCGTTGATCTCGCCGCCGAAATCGGTGGGGGTCACATCCAGGCTGATTTCGCGCATCGGCACGCGGATATCCGGGCGCGAGCCCTGCACGTAGATTTTCTGCGAACGGGTAAAAGGCTGTACCGATTGCTCGTCGACCTTGGCTGAATCGCTGAGGTTGGCGGCATCTTTTGATTTTGTACTCATCACGGCTCTCCAGACGGTATCCAGGGGATTGTCGGGACGAACCTGAAGGCACGGACGCACCAGGACGGGTGCTGTGCTCGGTCCTCGTAAACGCTGTTCGATTGTCGAACAACATCCCGGACGAAGCACAAGAGGACTCGCCGGGGGACGAGAAATCTTGTTCCCTACGCAGGCGCTAACCTGATCAGGTTCAACGGGATCCGGAATTATCCGATCTCAGCCTCATAGCAAGGCACCCCGACAAGAACCCGCCGAGTGTAGAGAAGACTGCGACATAATGCCATCTCCCCCTTGTTCGTCTGGATAAATGGCAGATATACAGGATTGTTGCCGACCCGCCCCGGCACTACACTCGCAACGTCTTGACGCTGGGCAAGCCGGGCAGTAGCCTCGGCAATCGCATTACCACTGTAATATTTACTCTAGGAATCGTCTCATGCTGCGCAAACTTTCACTGGCCCTGGCCGTGTCTTGTGCGACCAACGGATTGGTCTGGGCAGCTGAAACGCCCCTGACGGCCAAGACCGACCTGGTCAGCGTGTACCAGGAGGCCGTGGGCAACAACGCCGACCTGGCCGCCGCCCGTGCCAACTATGACGCGCAAAAGGAAGTCGTACCCCAGGCCCGGGCCGGGCTGCTGCCGAACCTGTCGGCCGCTGCCAGCACGAACAATGTCCAGACCTCCATCGACCAACCGTCGATGAACCTGAACCGCAGCGCCACGACCTACCAGGCAACCCTGGCCCAACCACTGTTCCGGGCCGACCGCTGGTTCCAGTACCAGGCCGCCAAGGACATCAACGAACAAGCCGCCCTGCAACTCTCGGCGACCGAACAGAACCTGATTCTGCAAAGCGCCGAAAGCTACTTCGCGGTGCTGCGCGCCCAGGACACCCTGGCCTCGACCAGGGCCGAGGAAGCGGCCTTCAAACGCCAGCTCGACCAATCCAACGAGCGCTTCGATGTCGGCCTGTCGGACAAGACCGACGTACTGCAATCCCAGGCCAGCTACGACACCTCGCGGGCCAACCGGATCGTCGCCCAGCGTGCGGTGGCGGACGCCTTCGAAGCGCTGATGACCCTGACCAACCGTCAGTACAACTCGATCCAGGGCATCGTCCACACCTTGCCGGTGCTGGCGCCGACCCCGAATGACGCCAAGGCCTGGGTCGACACCGCGGCCCGACAGAACCTCAACCTGCTGGCGAGCAACTACGCCGTCAGCGCCGCCGAGGAAACCCTCAAGCAGCGCAAGGCCGGCCATGCGCCGACCCTGGATGCGGTGGCCAAGTACGAGGCTGGCGACAATGACGGTTTCGGCCTGGGCAACCCCAATGCGCTGGGTCAGAGTTATGCCGGACCGGTGAAGCAGACCACCATCGGCCTGCAGTTGAGCGTTCCGCTCTACAGCGGCGGCCTGACCAGCTCGCAAGTGCGTGAATCCACTTCGCGCCTGAGCCAGACCGAACAGCAGCGTGAAGCCCTGCGCCGCCAGGTGGTGGAAAACACCCGTAACCTGCATCGCGCGGTGAACACCGATGTGGAACAGGTGCAGGCGCGCAAGCAGTCGATCATCTCCAACCAGAGTGCGCTGGAAGCGACCGAAATCGGTTATCAGGTGGGGACGCGCAATATCGTCGATGTGCTGGATGCCCAGCGTCAGCTGTACACCTCGGTACGCGACTACAACAACACCCGCTACGACTACATTCTCGACAACCTGCGCCTGAAGCAGGCGGCCGGCACCCTGAACCCGGGCGACCTGAGCGACCTGCAGCGCTACCTGAAGGCCGACTACAACCCGGACAAGGACTTCCTGCCGCCAGACCTGGCGAAGGCGGCCGCGGCCAATCTCAAGGGCAATGCGAAGTATTGATGGGTTCTTGAGAACACCCGAAAACCTGTAGGAGCCGGCTTGCTGGCGATGAGGCCCGTGAGCCTTGCAACGCCTGACCGGCCGCTATCGCCAGCAAGCCGGCTCCCGCAGGGATTGCGCTAGCGCGACAGCAAGCGCCCCAGCCCATCCAGCAAGCGCTGCAATGCGCCCTGGTTGGCCTTCATCACCTTCAGCCCCGCCTCACCCATCTTCTGCGCATCACGCGGCAACTCGAACAGGCGCTGCACCGCCACCGCCAGCCCTTCGGCATCCTCCACCTCCTGCAACGCCCCCGCCTCGCGCATCAACGCGGCGATCTCGAGGAAATTGAACAGGTGCGGCCCGCTCAGCACCGGCTTGCACAGCGCCGCCGGCTCCAGCAGGTTATGCCCGCCGTTGGCTACCAGGCTGCCGCCGACGAAAGCGCTATCGGCCAAGGCATAGAGAAACAACAGCTCGCCCATGGTGTCACCGAGCATCACCTCGGTGTGCGCACTGACCGGCTCGCCACTGGAACGCCGCACCGTCGCAAAGCCCTGCTCCTGGCACAAGGCGAACACGCTGTCGAAGCGCTCCGGGTGACGCGGCACCAGGATCAACAGGGCGTTCGGATAGTTGCCCAGCAATTGCCGATGGGCCGCCAGCACCACCGCATCCTCACCTTCATGGGTGCTCGCGGCAATCCACACCGGCCGCTCCTGCGCCTGCCATTGCCCACGCAACTCGGCGGCACGCACCAGCAATTGCGGGTCGATGCTCAAGTCAAACTTGATCGAGCCGGTCACCTCGACGCACTCAGGCCGCGCCCCCAACTGCCGGAAGCGCTCGGCCTCAGCCTCGGTCTGCACGGCGATCAGGCTCATTTCCTCCAGCATCGGCCGGGTCAACCGGGCGAACCGCCCATAGCCCCTGGCCGAACGCGCCGACAACCGCGCATTGGCCAGCGCCACCGGAATCCCGCGCTTGGCGCACTGATGGATATGGTTGGGCCACAGCTCGGTTTCCATGATCACCGCCAGCTTCGGCCGAGCCGCCTCGAGAAAGCGCGCCGCCGCCCACGGCAAGTCGTAAGGCAGGTAGCAATGCTGGATCCGCGGTTCGTCGGCGAACAGCGCCTTGATCCGCTCGGAACCGGTGGGCGTCATGCAGGTGACTGTGATCGGTAACTGCGGATACTTCACCAGCAACGCACGGATCATCGGCGCGGCGGCAATGCTCTCGCCGACCGACACCGCATGCACCCAGATCCCGTCCGGGCGCAGTACCGGCAGGCCACGGGCAAAGCGCTCGCCGACGCGTCGGGCATAAGCCGGCGCCTTGCGCGCCCGCAGCCATAGACGCAACGCCACCAGCGGCAGCCCCAGATGAAACAAAAAGCTGTAGAGAGTTCTATTCATGGCGACGGAGTTTATCGGCTTTTTCAACCGATCGCCTGCAAGTGCTCGGCAAAGCGTTCGGCCAGCCAGCGCGCCGCCGGCCCCAGGGGTTCGTCACGGCGCCAGACCAGCTCCACCACCAGCGCCGGCGGTGTCCATTCGCTGCTCAGCTCGACCATCTGGTTCTGGTACGCCGGGTATTGCACCACATGCCGTGGCAGCCAGGCCCAACCCAGGCCGCGCATCAGCAGTTCGGCCATTACGTAGAAGGAGTCCGCCCGCCAGACCTGCGGGCTGAGCTGTTCGCCCCCGGGATAACCGCTCTGTTGCGGGGCGATCAGCAGTTGCCGATGCCGGGCCAGTTGCTGGCGGTTGACCCGCAGCGAAGCCGCCAGCGGATGATTGACCGCGCACACCGTGACCATTTCGACACTGCCCAGCGCCCGCCGCTCCAGGGTCTGCGGCATCTGGTCGTGGTGGAACAGCAGGCCCAGGTCCGCCCGCCGCTCCACCAGCTTGCGCGCAACATCGCCCTGGGCACCGCTGGCCAGTTGCACCTCGACGCCGGGGTAATGCTCCGACAGCGCCTCCAGGCTGTCGAGCACCGGCTGGTAGGGCATGGCCTCGTCCTGGGCCAGGCGCAAACAGGCTTCCTCGCCACGCATCAGGGCCAGCGCCCGGCCATTGAGACGATCGCACTGGCGCAGCACTTCCCGCGCCTCTTCCAGCAAGGCGGCCCCGGCCTCGGTCAATTTCGGCTGGCGACCGCTGCTACGCTCGAACAGCGTCACCCCCAGATCGGTTTCCAGCAGGGCGATCGCGCTGCTGACCGCCGACTGCGCCTTGCGCTGCTGGCGAGCCACGGCGGAAAACGAACGCTGCTCGGCGACACCGACAAACAGGCGCATCTGCTCCAGGTTCCACTGAATCCCCATGATCAACCCATCTTTTTTGCAGATAGGTAATGACTTTACCCCATCTGATGAATCTCTAGAATGCCGACCTTGTCAGCAGGTCCAAACACGAGAGATTGCCCCATGCACGCTTACTACTACCTGGCCATTGCCATCTGCGCCGAAGTTATCGCCACCGTCTCCATGAAAGCGGTCAAAGGCCTGAGCACGCCGTTGCCGCTGCTGCTGATCATCGTCGGTTATGGCATTGCGTTCTGGATGCTGACCCTGGTGGTGCGCACAGTGCCGGTGGGCGTCGCCTACGCGGTCTGGGCCGGGATGGGCATCGTGATGGTCAGCGTCGCCGCGCTGTTTCTCTACGGGCAGAAGCTGGATATCCCGGCCATGCTCGGCATGGTCCTGATCGTACTCGGGGTGGTGGTGATCCAGCTGTTCTCGAAGACCGCCGGGCACTAGGGCGTCACCAATGCCAACCGCTCAAAAGACCTGAAGCCGAGCGCGGTCCTGTGGCGAGCGGGCTTGCCCGCTCACCACAGGACCGCGCGCGACCTCAACTAGCCGCACGCAGCCCAGACATGCTCTCTTCATGAGCCTGTATACTGCGAGCCTTGTCTTGAACACCGAGGTCGTCGCATGCCATCCGCTCTTTCCACCGATGTCCTGATTGTCGGCGCCGGCGTTGCCGGGCTCTGGCTCAACGCGCGCCTGCGCCGCCAGGGCTTTTCGACGGTACTGGTGGAAAGCGCCAGCCTCGGCGGCGGGCAGAGCGTCAAGTCCCAGGGCATCATCCACGGCGGCGCCAAATACGCCCTGCACGGCGCCCTGAGCGGCGCCTCGGAAGCCATCGCCGATATGCCGCGGCGCTGGCGCGAGGCCCTGGCCGGCAACGGCGAACTCGACCTGTCGGGCGTGCGCCTGCTGTCCGAAGCCCACTATCTCTGGTCCCCCGGCACCCTGGCCGGCAACCTCACCAGTTTCTTCGCCAGCAAGGCTGTGCGCGGCCGGGTCGACCAGGTCAAGGGCGAGCAACTGCCGCCTGCCCTGCAAGACCCGCGCTTCAAGGGCAAGGTCTATCGCCTGGCGGAACTGGTGATCGATGTGCCGAGCCTGATCAACCGCCTGGCCGAACTGGCCGGTGACGGCTTGCTCGCCGGCCACACTATCGAACCGCTGCTGGACAACGAGCAACTGGTCGGCCTGCGGGTCGATGGCCGGGATATCCATGCCCAGCGCATCGTCCTCAGCGCCGGAGCCGGCAATGCTGCGTTGCTCAAAACCCTCGGCCTGAGCCAGCCGGCCATGCAGACCCGTCCCTTGCACATGGTGCTGGTCAAGGGCCCGAGCCTGAAACCGCTGTACGCCCATTGCCTGGGCGGCGGACCCAAGCCGCGCATTACCGTGACCACCCATCCGACGGCTGATGGCCAATGGGTCTGGTACCTCGGCGGCGACATCGCCGAGGCCGAAGGTGTCGCCCGCGAGCCCGCCGCGCAGATCGCCACCGCCCAGAAGGAGCTGGGCAACCTGCTGCCCTGGGTCGACCTGAGCCAGGCGCAATGGGCCACCTTGCGGGTCGAGCGCGCCGAACCGCTGCAATCGGGCCTGAGCCGTCCGGACAATGCCTTCCTCGCCGAACAGGATCGCCTGCTGGTGGGCTGGCCGACCAAGCTGGCCCTGGCGCCGGATTTCGCCGACCGCGTGATCAAGAGCCTGGAACGCGACGGGATCCGCCCTGGCCCGGCAGCCGGCCTGCCCGAGTTGCCGAAGCCGGCCATCGCACAAACCCCCTGGGAGCAACTGCTGCCATGAGCCTGCCGACCCTGCACGACCTGCATCGAACACTCGGCAGCACCGGCTTGCGGGTGTCGCCCCTGGGCCTGGGCACCGTCAAGCTCGGTCGCGACCAGGGTGTCAAATACCCCAACGGTTTCCAGATTCCCGACGATCAGCAAGCCAGCCAGTTACTGCATCTGACCCGTGACCTGGGCATCAACCTGATCGACACCGCGCCAGCCTATGGCCGCAGCGAAGAACGTCTCGGCCCGCTGCTGCGCGGACAGCGCCAGGAGTGGGTGATCGTCAGCAAGGTTGGCGAAGAGTTCGAAGCCGGCCAATCGAGCCATGACTTCAGTGCTGCGCATACCCGTTTCTCCGTGGAGCGCAGCTTGCAACGCCTGGAAACCGACTTTATCGACCTGGTACTGGTACATTCCGACGGCGACGACCTGGCGATCCTCGAACACAGCGATGTCTACCAGACCCTCGCGGCCTTGAAGGACGAAGGCAAGATCCGTGCTTTCGGTTTTTCCGGCAAGACCGTCGAAGGTGGCCTGAAGGCTCTGGAGCAAGGTGATTGTGCGATGATCACCTACAATCTGAACGAACAGGACGAGAAACCGGTCATTGACTATGCTGCAGCCCACGGCAAGGCGATCCTGGTGAAAAAGGCCCTGGCCAGCGGCCACGTGTGCCTGGCTCCAGGTGTCGACCCGGTGCGGGCCAGCTTTGAACTGCTATTTGCACAGCCCGGCGTTGCCAGTGCTATTGTCGGCACCATCAACCCGCTGCACCTGACCCACAATGTGGCGACGGTGGCCCGGGTCATTCGCCAAAACTGATGCCGCCCAGGCGGCCGACCCCGACGCAAGAAGGAGCCGAGATGCCGCGGACGCTGATACGCAAGAACCCCAGCGACTTCAAGACCCTGCCATTACTCGTCGAGGCGACCCCCGAAGGCTTGTGTTACCAGAGCGTCGGGATGCCGTTGAACTTTGCGCAAACCTTGCACAAACGCAAACCGGTCGCAGTGGACAACCCCGAGCGTTTCACCCTGGGACTGGCCAACCTCGGCGTCTCGGTGCGCCTGACCCTGCACTGGCACAACCGCGACTACTGGGTGCTGGTCCGCCAGCGCCGCCAGGATCGCGGCGACGTGGTACTCAAGCTGATTTCCGGCTATGTCCCGGCCCATGAACTGGCCATTCCGCTGCTCACCGCCATCGCCGAAATCGCCGAGGAGTGCCTGCTGGAAACCCCGGAAGGCTGGCTCGGCGGTCGCTTCAATGAGACCTGGCTGCCGACGCCCTACTCGGCGGCCCTGCATTACCGCGAAGCCCTGCCCTTTCGCCTGACCTCCTTGTCCGGCGCGGCGCGGCCGGTACGCTGCGGTGCACTGCAACTGATGGAGCGCCCGCGGACCTACGTGCACCTGCCCACGGCATCATTGCAACTGATCTATGACCTGCGCCTGGAGGTCCCTCGCGAGGCCAAGTCCCTGAGCCTGTTCCATGTCGACGAGCGCCTGGAAAACGATCAACTGGTGGCACGCCTGGACCGCGGCCGACCCGACCTGTACCTGATGCCACTCAAGGACGGGCAGCCCTGCGCCGAGCTATACACGCTGAAAAAGGATCAACTGCATCCGGCCAGCACCCGCGGTCTGTACCTGGCGGAAAGCTTTGCCCGACAGGAAGGCTGGGTGGTGCGCGAGGAACGGATTCGCTGGAAGGACTGGGTCCGTCAGCAAGGGCTGGGGGAGCCGGAGAAAGATTCGAAAATCAAGCGCCTGACCGGCAAGGCCCGGCAGATCCTGCGCAAGATCGTGCCGCTGAAAACCGGGCGCTGACAAAGCAAGGACGAACACATGGCCCTTGTCGATACAAGGAACCTGCTTGCTGGCGATCGCGGCCGTGTGGCCACCACAAGGCTCAAGGGCCTCATTGCCAGCAAGCTGGCTCCACAGTGAAAGCCGAAACCCAGGCCCGCACCTATCGAACGGGCCTGGCGCTTATCAGTTGCTGCGGATCTTCTCGACAATGGCCGTGGTCGAGCTGTTTTCCACCAAGCCGAGCACTTTCACCGTCCCGCCATAGGCGGTCACGATGGAGGCACCGACCACCTGGTCGATCCCATAGTCCCCTCCCTTGACCAGCACATCCGGCTTGACCTGGGCCAACAGGTTTTCCGGGGTACCCTCGGGGAAGCTGATAACCCAGTCCACGGCACCCAGGCCGGCCAGCACGGCCATGCGCCGATCAACACTGTTGATCGGACGGCCAGGGCCCTTGAGGCGGCTCACCGAGGCATCGTCGTTGACCGCGACGATCAACCGATCACCCTGGGCCCGCGCCTGCTCCAGGTAGGTCACGTGACCGGCGTGGAGAATGTCGAAGCAACCATTGGTGAAGACGATCTTCTCGTTGTGCGCCCGTGCGTCGTCGACCGCCAGCAGCAATTGCTCCAGGCCCAGCACGCCGCGCTCGGACCCTTCCTCACGCTGGATCGCCCGGCGCAGCTCAGGCGCACTGATGGCTGCCGTACCGAGCTTGCCGACCACGATGCCGGCAGCGAGGTTGGCCAAGGCCACGGCATGCGGCAGTTCTTCGCCCGCGGCAATGGCCGCCGCCAGGGTCGAGATCACTGTATCTCCGGCACCGGTCACATCGAATACTTCACGGGCCCGGGCCGGCAGGTGCAGCGCCGGATGATCCGGGCGCAGCAGGGTCATGCCATGCTCGCCACGGGTCACCAGCAAGGCGCCGAGGTCCAGGTCCTGCATCAACCGGGCGCCCTTGGCCACCAATTCATGCTCATCGGCGCAACCGCCGACAATGGTTTCGAACTCGCTGAGGTTCGGCGTGATAAGGCTCGCGCCACGGTAGATCGAAAAGTCCTTGCCCTTGGGGTCAGCCAGCACGGGAATACCCCGCGCCCGGGCGGCCTGGATCAGGACCTGGTGATTCTTCAAGGCGCCTTTGCCGTAGTCGGACAGCACCAGCACCTTGACGCCTTCGAGCAAGCCATCGACTTCAGACGCCAGAGCCAAGGCATCGGTGGCGAAGGGTTCTTCAAAGTCGATCCGCAGCAACTGTTGGTGGCGGCTCATGACCCGCAGCTTGACGATGGTCGGCTGGTGCGCAATACGCTGGAACAGAGCCCGGACCCCGGCCCCCTTGAGACTGTTGACCAGGCTGTCGGCGGCCTCGTCGTCACCAGTGACCCCCACCAGCGATGCCGGAGCACCCAGGGCGGCGATGTTCAGGGCAACGTTGGCGGCGCCACCGGGACGGTCTTCGATATGCTCGACCTTGACCACTGGCACCGGTGCCTCAGGAGAAATCCGTGAGGTACCACCATGCCAGTAACGGTCGAGCATGACATCGCCGACCACCAAGACAGGGGCTTGATCGAATCGCGGCATGGACAACTTCATGGAGCAACCCACATAAAAAATGAACAGGGGCGCGATATTAACACAGGGTTAGCGAAGGCTTGCCTAGACAAAAACAGGGCGCAACGATCGGCATCGCGCGCCCTGCCAACGGATCAGACGATCCCGACGTGCGCCGGTTCGTCCAGGCCCATGGCATTGAGCCGGGCGTAGTAACCCTTTTGGGCAAGCAGCTCGGCATGGGTACCACGCTCGACGATACGGCCCTGGTCCATGACCAGAATCAGGTCGGCCTTCTCGATCGTCGACAACCGGTGGGCGATCACCAGGGTGGTGCGCCCTTGCATGGCATGATCCAGGGCAGCCTGGATATGCCGCTCCGATTCGGTATCGAGGGCCGAGGTCGCTTCATCGAGGATCAACAGCGGGGCGTTCTTGAGCAACGCTCGGGCGATTGCCAGACGCTGGCGCTGACCGCCGGAAAGCAGTACGCCATTTTCACCCACGAGGGTGTCAAAGCCCTGAGGCAGTTGCTCGACGAAATCCTTGGCATAGGCGTCCGCCGCCGCGGCCTCGATATCGGCCCGGGGAGCGCCGGCCAGATCGCCGTAGGCAATATTGTTCGCCACGGTGTCACTGAACAGCGTGACATGCTGGGTGACCTGGGCAATGTGTCGACGCAGGTTCAGCAGTCGATAATCCTCGATATCCACGCCATCGAGAAGAATCTCCCCACTGTCATGGTGATAGAAGCGTGGGATCAGGGCCGCCAGGGTCGACTTGCCGCTGCCGGAGCGTCCGACCAGGGCCACCATCTGGCCAGGCGCGACACTGAAGCTGACATTGTCCAGGACCTGACGCTCGGTGCCCGGATAGGTAAAGCTCAGGTTGCGCACTTCCAGATGACCACTGACCGACTCCCGCTCCACGGTGCCGGTGTCCACTTCCGGAGTGACATCAAGCTGCTCGAAGATACTTTCGGCACCGGCCACACCCTTCTGGACCGTGGAGCTGACTTCGGACAGCTGGCGAATCGGCTTGGGCAGCAAACCGGCCAGAGTGATGTAGGCAATCATGTCGCCGGCCGAGGCATCGCCACGCAGGTAGAGCACCAGAAACAACAGCACCGCCATGGCGCTGTAGATCACCATTTGCAGCATCGGCGTATAGATCGCACCGGTGCGGGTCATGCGCAACTGTCGGTCGGTGTTGCTCAGGCTAGCCTTGAGAAAGCGCCGCTGCTCGTAGGTTTCACCGCCGAAGCTGCGAACCACGCGATAGCCCTGGATGGTTTCCGAGGCAACATGAGTGACATCACCCATCGCGACCTGAATCTTCTTGCTCTGCTTGCGAAACTTCTTGCTGGAGGTGCTGACCATCACCGCGATCAACGGCAGGATGGCAACCATCACCAGGGTCAGGCGCCAGTTCATCCACAGCAGCGAGAGGAACAGGAAGACCACGGTCATGCCTTCGCGGATCACCACCTTGATCGCGTCGGTCACCGCCCCGGTGACCATGGTCACGTTGAAGGTAATGCGCGAGATCAGATGCCCGGAGTTGTGGGTGTCGAAATAACGATTGGGCAACGTCAGCAGGTTATTGAACAGCTCCACCCGCAAATCGTGAACCAGCCCCAGGGACACCTTGGCCAGGAAAAAGTTACCCAGGTACGAACCCAACCCTTGCCAGGCGGCGATCAGCACCAGCAACAGCGGCACCGCCTGCAGCAACTGCAGGTCGCGCAGGTAAGGCACCGTCGGAAACAGCGCGGCTTGCGGATTGGACAGGCCGTCGACGAAATATTTCAGAATATAGCCGAGCATCGGTTGGGTCGACGCGAATATCAGGAAACCCACGATACTCAGCGCGAACAGGCCGATATAAGGCCGTACGTAGCCGAGTAGGCGGAAGTATACTTTCAAGCTCGATGGGCTTGCGCTGAGACTGGATTCGGTCATATCACGCGGCGGTTATGAAAAAGGAGGCTGACTTTAGCACAGCTTCCGGGGTGTATTTGCACACGAAATGATCAACAATCCCGCACCTTGACCAATGACATTGAAAAGCTGCCCACTTATGATGGGCGATGATCACTCTTGTGGAATGACCTGCCTGCATGCAATCCAATCATCTGACCTCTGCCTCAACCCGTATTTTTGACTTCCTGTGTAAATGGATTCTGCCGCTGGGTTTGCTGATCTTGCTTTCAGGGATGTTCTTTCTCGAGAGCCGCAGCGCGCTAACCTCATTCTACCTCGGGCTGTTCGGTATTCCCTCTCTGCTGATGCTCTGCCTGCGTCCGAGGGAAATCAAGACGCTGCTGGGAGAGCCAATTATTGCCGGTTTCCTGGCGCTCTGTATCTGGTTGTGCCTGAGCCTGCTGTGGAGCCCTCCAGAGAACCCGGATTTCGGGATGATGAAAATTCCCTTGCAACCGCTCATGCTCTTCGCCGGTTGCGCCATGCTGCTCCAGTACCGTAGCGAGGCCTTGAAGCCGCTGATGCTCTGCGCGGCGACCATCGCCCTGGTCGCGACCATCATCGACCTCGTGCCATTTTTAAGAGATTACGCACCCGGTCATCGCATGGTCGGCGCAGGTGCCTTCACCAACCCGCTGCTGAGTTCTCATCTGTTCGGGTTTTTCTGCATTTACTGGTTGTACACCTGCATTACCAGCCCGCGCCTGTCAGTCCTCTGGCTCAGCGTACCGGCGACGGCCGTCATGCTGGTCGCGGTCATCGCAACGGGGTCGCGAACCCCGCTGGTGGCCCTTACCCTCTCTATCCTGTGGCTAAGCATCGTCAGCCGTAATCGCAGGGCTCTGGTGATGATCACGGGCATACTGCTGGGCTCAGCCGTCATTCTGCTATTGTTCCCGGATGTATTGGGCGACCGCGGCAGCTCCTATCGCCTGCAGATCTGGCAAATTGCCTTGGGGAGAATCGCCGAACACCCCTGGATTGGTCATGGATACGACTCTGAGCTGCGCATCGATGTCGGCATAGGCTATCTGCTGCAGGAGCCCCACAATTTTGCCCTGGGGGTGCTCTACTACGTCGGAATCATCGGCCTGATCCCCTGGGCCTTCATATTGGCGTGGGGTCTGCTCAGCGGCTACCGTCATCGCCTCCAGCCGCTGTTCGTCCTCGCCTCCACCCTACTGATCTACGGCATTGGTGCCGGCCTGGCCGAAGGCGGCGCAGTCCTCACACGACCGCGCGAACACTGGTTCCTGTTGTGGATCCCCCTGGCCCTGATCGCGGCACTCAGTATCGCCAATCGCGGCCATCAGTTGGCAAAGGGCAAACAAGCTCAAATTTGAGTCATGCCCTGCTCGCTCGCAATCTCGCCGTCGCTATCCACTGACGGCGAGATGGACGGACAAACGAGCACAGGGCATCAGGAATGTGCGCACACCTCGCTACTCAAGAAGACTTGCGCTGTCCGGCATAAGCCAGGAATCCGGCGATGTCGTCGCTGCAGAGCTTGTCGGCCAGACCCTGCACCTCTTCCTTCGGCCAATTCCACCAGGCACTTCGCAATAACGCCATGCGCTGGTCCTCTGGAAAACGCCACTTCACAAAGCGCGCAGGATTGCCAGCCACCACCGCATAGGGCTCAACATCCCGAGTCACCACCGCACCGGCGGCGACAATGGCGCCATCACCGACGGTAACGCCTGAAAGCAGGGTACAATTGGAGCAGAGCCACACATCGTTGCCGACCCTGACATCGCCACGAGAACCACCATAATCGGTAATATGCGAGGCCTGCGACAACACGGCAGGAAAGGGGAAGGTACTCACCCAATCGGCGCGATGATGCCCCCCCAGGAAAATCTGTACGCCACCGGCGATCGAACAATAGGCACCGATACGCAATGTCGTGCCTTCATGCCAATCATGGACCTGTGGGATGCCGTAACTACCATAGCCAAAATCATAGCCATTCTCTGGGTAGCGACGGCGGAAACGGGCCGCTCCTCGCTCGATTCTCGGTAGTTTTCGAATGGCACGTTTAGCGCGTTTTTCCAAGAAGCGTTCAAACCAACCCACCCCATTACCCCCTGTGCTGCGGCGAAAAATACAAGCGCCCCAAACCCCGTAAGGTCCTGCGATTAAAGTATTTGTACGGGATCTGCTTGAGAAGCTCTCGGGCCAGCGCCCTATCCCGATTTGCCGCCTTGATAAACATCGAGTTCAGGAACTTATAACGCACTTCGTCATAGGCCGGGTGCTCACTGAACAGTGCATAGGTCTTGAGAATCGAGTCGATCATGAATCGGAGATTCTTGTATGAATTGCTGGCGTGTTTGCGATAACGGGCCATTGGCACCCCGAGGGCGTCAATGAAATAACCGGCATGCGTGACCTTCAACTCGATCTGCAGGTCCTCCAGACGAATCGTCGGGTCGAAGCCGCCCACCTCTTCCAGGACCTCACGTCGAATCAGCAAGGTAGGTGCCGGTGGATAGGGCTTTCGCTCAAGAAACATGTCATCAAAATCCAGGCGACGGAACGGCACGTCCCGGCCCGGGCGTTTCTCGGGAAAAGGATTACCGTTGCTATCGATCAGCTCGATATTACCCGCGCAAATACCCACCTCGGGCGCACCCTCCATATGGGCAACCTGGATCGCTATACGCTCGGGCAACATAATATCGTCGGACCCAAACGGAGCAATCAAACTCCCCCTGGACCGGGCAACCGCACCGTTAAGCGTGCAGGTCAAACCCTGGTTCTTCTGAACCTGAAAGTCGAAGCCATGCTCGGCTTGCAGACGCCTGATCCGCTCGACACTGTCATCGCTGGAACCATCGTCGACCACCAACAACTCAATATTCGGATACGTCTGGCCAAGCACGCTCAGAATGCTCTGCTCAATGTATGGCCCATGGTTATAGGAAGCAATAATGACCGAAACCAGCGGCTGCAGACTCATACCCGCCCCTCATCACGCAGACCCATTTCGATCAGGTCCAGGTACTTTTGCCTGAATTCCGCCAGGGTGTGATGCTCCTGCAGATAGCGAAAGGCTTGCTCACCTTTGACACGCAGTTGCTCGTCGCTCATCGCCAGATAGGTGTCCAGCGCTGCAGCCAGTTGCTCCACATTGCCCGGATCATGGGACAGGCCACCAGCACCTTGCACAAGCGGCAACATTGCCGGGACGTTGGAGGCAATAATGGGCAAGTGCCCACACATACCCTCCAGCAACGCCAAGCCCAGCCCTTCGCTCAGAGAAGGCATAGTCCAGATATCAAATGCTCGCAAGTACTGCATAGCGTCTTCTCGAAAACCTAGCAAATGCGCACGCCCTTCCAGCCCCAGACGCTCTATCTCAGCCTTCAAATTGGCCTCCTCTCTCCCGGTGCCAATGATTGCCAGCTGACTATCAGGGTACCGGTCCTTGAGCAGGGCAAAAGCCTGAAGCAGATGAATGTGCCCCTTGATCGGAACCAGGCGCCCCAGCGCACCAATCAAGCGGGCCGAAGATGACACCCCCAACAGATCGCGTGAATGCTCGCGCGAGTGCTGCAAGCGTTCCGCCTGTTCGATATCGATCGCATTACTGATCGCATAGGTATTTTTATCGGTGAAGCCGGATTGGCAACCCAACAGATAAGCTTTCACCGCAGGCGAAACCCCGACAAAACGCCAATGCTTGTCAGCCAGCACCTTGACCTGGCGACGCCGATAAAATCGATCATACTCACCAAAGCCATGAGAGATGCCAATGCACAGAGGGATTTTCAACCAGCGATTGAGCTGCAACAACATGTTCACCGGTTTGAAACGATTGCAGACCACCACATCGAACTGTCCTTTACGACAGAACTGATACAAACGCCACATCACCCACAAGCGCATGACGCCTTTGAGGGCATTGCTGGTAAAATCGAAATAAACAGAATGTTCAGCGCGGCTGACCGGTTCCCCTGGCCCAGGACGACCGCGCAAAAAAGCCGATGTCACCTCATAGCGTTCCTTCGGCAGAGCCAGGACAATCTGTTCGGCCAAATCGGAGAAATCATTTCTTTTGACATTGTAGTCCGGCTGTAACTGCAGGACCTTGAAACGCTTGCTCATACATCTCTCCACTGGAAGCCTGTCGTATCAAGCCTCAACAGTCAGATCGGCAACCTGCGGCAAGCGCCAAAAGGCCTCACGAACCGCTTGATCCGAAAAACGCTCACGCAAGCGCGCCAGCATGAGTCCGGCAGAGGCCAGACGTTGTTCATCATCGAGTAACGAGAGGCTCTTGAGCCCCTGCGCCAGATGCTCGGCATCCGCCAGCGGAAACAGGATGCCGACGCCCTCGACTACTTCCTTGGCGCCGCCACAATCCGCAGCAAGAAGCGGCACTCCCGCCGCCATAGCCTCGAGCAAGACCATACCAAAAGGCTCGTAATTGGAGCTCAACGCAAATACATCGAAGGCCTTGAAGTAGCGCCGGGCTTCAGGGATGTTTCCCAGGAACAAAACTTGCTCGGCAACGCCTAGCGCCCGTGCAAACGCCTTGAGTTCCTGCTCCAAACGACCGCTGCCGAGAATGACCAATTGGCTGTTCTGAGGCAGATACGGCAGGGCGATCGCAAATCCACGGATCAATGTGGCCTGATCCTTATCGGGATGAAGCCGCCCGACATTACCAACGATCCAGGCCTCGGATGACAACCCAAGCGCGTCGCGCGCCTGAGCCGGGGGCAGCTGACTGGCTTGAAGGGAGTCGATATCAATGCGGTTATAGAGCGTATTGATACGATCGGCAGGCCAATGCGGCAAACTCTGGCGAATTTCATCACGCACCGCATCGGAAACAGCGAGCAGACTCAGGCGCTTATGGAACAGATTGGCGAACAGCCGGCGACTAAAGCGCTGGTAGTCACCAAAGGCATGGTGAACACCGATGATTGGTAACGAGGTGCTCAACATGCTGATAAAAATAGGTTTGGCGCGATGGGCGATGCAGAAACTGAAATTCCGCGCAGCGACTATCTTGCGCAAATCACGAATGGCGCCCAGCTTCAGGCCAGCAACTGCCTTGGAGCTGTACTCCATGAACAACACTTCATCTGACGCGCAACTGGCGGCGACATTGGCGTCAGCAGCCCCCGTCAGGAACACTGTGGTTACCCGGTAGCCGGTACCACTGAACAGACTCGCGTACTGACGGGCACAGTCAAGAAACGGACTGCTGTAGCTATGGCAAAATTGCAGCACATGGCGATCAACCAAGCGAGTCATAAGCCTCCGTTCCATCCTTGACCACCAGGATGTCTTCCATGATCAGGTACTGCAAATCCGAACCAAAGAACATGTTCAAGGCATCGGTCGGCGAGCAGATCATCGGTTCGCCGCGACGGTTCAGTGAGGTATTCAGGGACACACCATTGCCGGTGAGGACCTCCAGCGCTTTCATCATATCGTAGTAGCGCGGGTTGTATTCGCGCTTGAGCACCTGGGCCCGCGAAGTGCCGTCCTCATGGACGACTTCCGGCACACGGGTCTTCCATTCTTGCGCCACTTCGAAAGTGAAGGTCATGAACGGCGCCGGGTGATCGATCTTGATCATCTGGGGTGCCACGGTGTCGAGCATCGACGGGCAGAAAGGCCTCCAGCGCTCGCGGAACTTGATCTGGTGGTTGATCCGATCCGCCACGCCGGCGACGCTCGGGCAACCGATGATCGAACGACCGCCCAGGGCCCGCGGACCGAACTCCATGCGGCCCTGGAACCAGGCCACCGGGTTGCCGTCAACCATGATCCTGGCGATCTGCTCCGGCATGTTCTCAAGTTTGCGCCACTTCGGCGCTTTTTCGTGGCGCGCGCAGGCGGCGATCACGTCTTCGTTGCTGTAGGACGGGCCGAGATAGACGTGCTCCATCTTCTCCACCGGCACCCCGCGAGCATGGGACACATAGGCCGCCGCGCCCACCGCCGTGCCGGCATCGCCGGAAGCCGGCTGCACGAACAGCTCCTTGACGTCATTGCGGGCAATGATCTTCTGGTTCAGCTTGACGTTCAGCGCGCAACCGCCGGCAAAGGCCAGCTTGCCGGTGTCCTTGAGAATATCGCCCAGGTAGTAGTCGATCATCTGCAGCGAGATCTTCTCGAATAGCGCCTGCATGCTGGCCGCGTAGTGAATGTACGGCTCGTCGGCGATATCGCCTTCACGCTTGGGGCCCAGCCATTCGATCAGTTTCGGCGAGAAGTAGAAGCCCTTGCCCTTTTCCTTGTAGCGGCGCAGGCCAACGACGTTAGCGTAGTCGGTGTTGATCACCAGCTCGCCGTTTTCGAACGAGGCCAGGCGCGAGAAGTCATACTTGCTGGCATCGCCGTAAGGGGCCATGCCCATCACCTTGAATTCACCGTCGAGCATTTCAAAGCCGAGGAACTCGGTGATCGCGCCGTACAGGCCGCCCAGGGAGTCCGGATCGAAGAACTCCTTGATCTTGTGGATCTTGCCGTTTTCGCCGTAGCCGAAGAAGGTCGTGGCGTACTCGCCCTTGCCGTCAATACCGAGGATCGCGGTTTTTTCTTTGAAACCGGAACAGTGGTAGGCGCTGGAGGCGTGGGCCAGATGGTGCTCGACCGGTTCGATCTTGACTTTCTTCGGATCGAAACCCAGTTGTTCCAGGCACCAGACGATCTTGTTGCGATAGCGCTTGTAGCGGCGGTTGCCCATCAGAATCGCGTCAAAAGCACGATCCGGGGCGTACCAGTAACGCTTGGCGTAGTGCCAACGAGCCTTGCCAAACAGGCTGATGGGGGCGAACGGAATCGCCACCACATCAACGTCGGACGGTTTGATACCGGCCTGTTCCAGGCAGAACTTCGCCGATTCGTAGGGCATGCGGTTCTTTGCATGCTTGTCGCGTACGAAGCGTTCTTCTTCGGCCGCTGCAATCAGCTTGCCGTCGATGTACAGCGCTGCGGAGGGATCATGACTAAGGGCGCCGGACAGGCCGAGAATCGTCAATGCCACAGGGGTCTAGCCTCTCAAAGTCTACATGCAGGCGACAAGGCGCCTGAAAAAATGTGTGCCGCCAAGGGAGTGGCAAACAACTAAAGGGCGGGATTATAGCAAGGATTATCATCGCGGGAGCTGACGCAGGGCAGACGAACACACTGGTTTCATCTGCCCGTCTTATCCTGTCGCCGGCGTGTCAGCCCTGTTCGGGGGCCGCCGAGCGGGGCAAACGCTGGTCGATCAAGCGGTACAAGGCGCTGCTCGTCGGCCAGTTGCGCATGAAGCGCGCCCGATCACGGGCGTAGGCCTTGGCGAAGCTGTGCGCCGAACTATGCTGGCGCATCGAGTCCAGGTCGATCAGGGTCCAACGATCGTCCTGCCAGAACAGGTTATGCCCCTTGAAATCACCGTGGCTGATACGCTCACGGATCAACTCGGCAAACAGCTGCTCCAGCGCCTTGAGCTCCGCCGGCGGTACCTCGCCCGACTCCACGTATGGTGCAAAGCGCTCGATCACATCCGCCCCGTCCAGATGTTCGGTGAGCAGGTAGGCACGGCTGCGCAACCAGAAAAACCGCCGCTCCAGCACGGCTAGCGGCTTGGGCGTGGCGATCCCGAGGAACGCCAGGCGATTGCCTTCACGCCAGGAATGCCAGGCCCGGCTCGGGCGCCAGAAACGTTTGAGCCAATGGCTGAAGCCCTTGATGTTGTAGCGTTTGAGCACCAGAGGACGGCCGCCGACATCGACCCGTCCCACCGTGGCCGTACCGCCGTTCTTGTACAAGGGGCCCCGCGCGAGCAGCGCATCGGCCTGCTCCAGCACCGGCCCCAGCAGCGCTTCTTCTTCGCGGCGAATCGCCCGCAGGCCGAACGCCCCGCGCCGGACACTGAACAGCGAACACTCGCGGGCGATCTTGCCGAGAAAGTCCTTCAGGCGCCAGCCACGGACCTTGTCCACCTGCTTGAGCAAGGCCTCCAGCGGCAACGCATGCTCGCCGTTGCTCAGCAGGTAGTGCACCAGCAGCTCTTCGATAAACGGCTCGAACGCTTTGGGCAACTGGGCAAAAAACACCCCGAGGTTTTCCAGCACTTTCTGCCGTGACAACGGCTGGCCCGGATGCTCGACACGGATCCCGGCACCGTCGATCAAATACAGCTTGCCGTCATGGCGCAGCAGATTGTCCAGGTGCAGGTCTTCCTGCCACAGGCCCTTGCCGTGCATCCGCGCAATGACGCCCAGCGCCTCGGCCAGTACCTGTTGTTGCGCGGCGGCCAGCAGCGGCAGCGACTCGACCTTGCTCCAGGCCTCGCCCAGGCTCTCGGCGCCTTCGAGAAACTCGAAGAGCAACCAGCCGCCCTCGCCCTCTTTCAGTCCATCGGCCAACAACAGCGGCGTGGTCAGGCCCTGCTCGGCCAACAGCCGAACACCCTGCAGTTCTCGCTGGAAGTGCCGTGGCGCCTTGCTGCCCACCAATAATTTGGCCAGCACCGCACGCCCACGCCAGACTCCGGCACCGACATAACGCTGGCCGGGCAACACGCGCAACAGGCTCAGCAACTGCAGTTGCCCGCTGCCGGCGGCATCCGCCAACTCCAGGTCCAGGGGCAGCGCCGGAGCCCGTCCGGCAGTTTTCAATTCAGATAAACGCATCAACCCCTTCCTTCGCCAAACGACGCAAACGCAGCGACATCAGAGCGCGCCGCCGTAGCGCAGTTTGCGCCGGTAAAGTTTTTCCGCCTTGCGCTCGAGCAAGACCAGCAGCGCGGCTTCATCGCGCAGGATCTGGCGCAGCGGCTGGCGGAAATAGCCCTTCAGGAAACGCAACCGGTCACGCCGGGTCAGGCCGATATCCAGCACAGAGAAATACAGCGCCGCCAGGTCCTTGTTGCGCCAACGCGCGGGGATCGTCGCGCGGGTCTGGGCACGGTGCAGGTCGATGACCGAGAGCTTGAGGTTCTCGGCCGTCACCGGCTTGTCGGTATGCAGCAGGAAATGGCAGATATAGCAGTCACGATGATTGACCCCGGCGCGGTGCATCATGCCGGTCATGCGCGCCACTTCGGCGATCAGCGCGCGCTTGAGCCGCGGCTCCGGTGGCTGCTTGGGCCAGTCCATGCTGAAGTCTTCGAGACTGACGGTCGGCGCCAGTTCTTCGGTGACGATGAACGAATGCTGGTCCGCCGGGTTGCTGCCACGCTCGCCATAGGCCACGGCGGTCATGGTCGGCACCGCGACTTCCTGCAGGCGCTGGATCGCCCGCCACTCCTGGCCCGCGCCGAGGACCGGCAGTTTGGCGGTCAACAGGTTCTTGAAGATCTCGCGCCAGCCGATGCCACGGTGGATCTTGACGAAATAACCACGCCCGGCGACTTCCGTACGTAAGGTTCGCCGTGCTTCCAGCTCACGGTAAACCACGCCCTCCAGGCGCTCGACCTCGGCGAACGCATCGCGTCCAGCCCACAAGCGCTTGAACGGCTCGGCCAGGATCAGCTTCATTGCGGTAGTTCCCCCAGGATCACGTCCGCCGCACGCTGCGGCATGCTGTAGAGGTCAGCTGTCTCGGCATAGCTCAGGCCATGCTGGCTCCAGGCCTGACGCGCGGCCTGATCGACCAACATCCGTTCCAGGTATTGATTGAGCTGGGATTGCTCGAACGGCTCGTCCAGCACCAGGCCGCAATCGGCCTCGGCGATGTAGCGGGCATAACCGCAGACCGCAGTCACCAGCACCGGCAGACCGGCCACCAGAGCCTCAAGCAGCACCGTGCCGGTATTTTCGTTGTAGGCCGGGTGAATCAGCAGATCGGCGCCCAACAGGAAGCGCGGGATATCGCTGCGCCCCATGAGGAACTGCACGCGATCGCCCAATCCCAGCGAGGCACTCAGCGCCTGGAAGGTCTTGGGGTCGTCCTGGCCAATGACAAACAGCCGGGTGCGTTCTTTCAAGGCCGGCGGCAACGCGCCCAGGGCCTTGAGGCTGCGATCGAGCCCCTTGGTCTTGAATCCGGAACCGATCTGCACCAGCAGCAGCTCATCGTCCGCCAGCTTGAACTCGCGGCGAAACTCGGCGCGGATCTCGGCGGCATTCGCCGGCGCCCGACGATCCAGGGAAATCCCCGGCGGCAGCACGTGGAAGCGCTCCTGCGGCGTGTCGTAATACTTGACGAACAGCGGCTGCTGGACTTCGGAGATCATCAGGATTTCAGTCTTCGCATCCCGGGCGAACACCGCCCGTTCATACTCGGCGAAATGCAGGTAACGGCCCCAAAGGCGATACAACGAAGTACGCTGGCTCTGCGCCTTGTCTTCGAAGCAGCCATCGGCGGCATAGTAGACGTCCAGGTCGGGCATCTTGTTGAACCCGATCAGCCGCGCCACCGGCCGCTTGGCCAGATCGGCCTTGACCCAGGCACTGAACTTGGCGTAACGCCAATGGTTGAACAACGCCTTGACCGGCACCATCACCACCTCGAAGCCAGGCGGGATATCACCCTCCCAGAACAGGCTGTAGATGCGGATCTGGTGCCCGCGCTGTTGGCACTCCAGGGCAATGCGCATGAAGTCACGCTGCAATCCACCAAACGGAAAGTACTTGTACAGAACAAAAGCCAATTGCATCAGTGCCGCTCCTCAGCCATTAACAGCGCGCTCAGTCGGCTTACCACACGCTCGGGATTCAAGCGCGTGAAGCACAGAGGCAACTCGCGTTTCAGATCGAAGCGCTGCTGGTCCTCCGCTGTCGGAACGTAGGTGCATTTCTTTTGAAGACAGGGCGCGCAGGGGAAGTTGCTCGCCAGATGGATCTGCGACCGACCATAGGCACCGGTCAGGATCGAACTGGTCGGACCGAACAGCGACAGCGTCGGCACATCCAGCGCGGCGGCCAGGTGGCCGAGGCCGGTATCCACCGCCACGCAGGCCGTGGCACCGGCCAACACTTTGGCGACCCCGGCCAGGTTCAGCTTGGGCAACACCACGACGTGTTTCAGATTGCGCGCAATCCGCTCGGCCCGGGCCTTTTCCTCGGCATTGCCCCAAGGCAGCTTCACCGGCACGCCCAACTGGCCCAGGCGCACGGCCAACTCGCGCCAGTAGGCTTCCGGCCAGTGCTTGGTGTCCCAGGTGGTGCCGTGCAGAAACAGCACGAAAGGCGCCTTGCGCGGCAACTCGACCAGTTTGTCGACATCCAGACCGTAGTCGCCCATGCCCCTGGGCAGGTCATAGCCCAGCGCCAAGGCAAACAACTGGCGCATGCGATCAACCGCATGCTGATTGCGCGCCACCGCCAGGCGCCGCGAATAAAAACGGCTGGCCAGGGGTTCACGGGCCGATTGTTTGTCCGGGCCGGCCACCGGCGCCTTGGTATAGCGGGTCAGCAGAGCGCTTTTCACCAGGCCCTGGGCATCGATCACCAGATCGTAGGGCCGGGCGCGCAGGCTCTCCTTGAACCGCCGCCACTCGCCACTCTTGATGGTCTGCCAGATATTCTTGCGCCAGCGGCGGATCGCCACCGGAATCACCTTGTCCACCGCCGGGTGCCAGCTCGGCAATTCGGCGAAGCCTTCCTCGACCACCCAGTCGAAACGGATGCCGGGAATCGCCCGCGCGGCATCGGTGAGCGCCGGCAAGGCATGAATCACATCACCCAGGGATGAGGTCTTGACCAGCAATACGCGCAATTAGTGAACCTCGACCGCAGTGCCGTGCAAACGCTGCAAGGCTTCATTCACCGGGGTCGGCTCGAGCTGACGCAGGCAGTTGTAATGACCGAAACGGCAGGTCCGGTCAAAGCACGGACTGCACTCCAGGCCCAGGCGGACGATTTCCACCTGGTCCGCCAATGGCGGGGTGAACTCCGGCGAAGTCGAGCCGTAGACCGCCACCAGCGGACGGTTCAATGCCGCGGCGACGTGCATCAGCCCCGAGTCGTTGGAAACCACCGCATCGGCGCAGGACATCAGGTCAATGGCCTCGGCCAGGGAGGTGGCGCCACTGAGGTTTACCGCTTCTTCCCGCAAACCAGGGATCAGGCGCTGACGAATGTCTTCGCCGACCGCGTGATCGTTCTTCGAACCGAACAGCCAGACCTGCCAGCCTTCACGAATCCGCGCCTCGGCGACTTTCGCGTAATGCTCCGACGGCCAGCGCTTGGACTCGCCGAACTCGGCACCCGGGCACAGCGCCAGTACCGGACGGTCCAGGCTCAGCTCGAACTTGGCCAGCGCGGCATCGCGGCTGGCCGGGTCGATCCGCAAACTCGGCCGCGGATACGGCGTCGGCAGGCGCTCACCCGGGTCATAGGCCAACGCCATGAAACGTTCGATCATCAGCGGATAACGTTGCTTATCCAGCTTGCGGACATCGTTGAGCAGACCGTAGCGAAACTCGCCGCGCCAGCCGGTGCGCTTCGGCACGCCGGCGAAAAACGGCACCAACGCCGACTTCAGCGAGTTGGGCAACAGGATCGCCTGGTCGTATTGACCGGCCAGGGACTTGCCGATGCGCCGCCGCGTGGCCAGTTCCAGAGCGCCATGGCCGAGCGGAAAGCTCAAGGCCGCCCGCACCTCGGGCATGCGCTCGAGGATCGGGCGGCTCCATTCCGGGGCCAGCACATCGATCTCGCACTGCGGATGACGCTGCTTCAGGCACTGGAACAGTGTCTGAGCCATCACCATGTCACCGACCCAGCTGGGCCCAACGATCAGAATATTCATAGGCTTCCACAAACGATGCGGGGAGGCTTATGCCTCCCCGCCTCTAAAATATCAATCAGCTTAGCCCCAGCTCGGTCCATATCCGCATGACATCGCGACGTTCGACCGCGAACTGATCGCCGGCGATCACCCCTGCCTCCTTCTGCAACGCCTGGCGATGGGCGGCGGAACGATAGGCCTTGTAGGCCTCGCGCAGCAGGTTGGCATCCGTGGCGGGGATCAGGCCAGCCTGCTCCAGCCCTTCGAGAATGCGGATATTGTCGGTGTAGCGGAGCAACGCCGGGTGCGCTTTCGACCAAGCCAATGTCGCGTATTGCACCATAAATTCAATATCGACGATACCACCGGCATCCTGCTTGATATCGAAGGGTGCCGAGGCCTCGAAGGCATTGGCCGCCGTGCCCGCCGCGGTGGCCTTGCTCCCCAGGTTGTCGCGCATCTTGGCGCGCATCTCGCTGACCTCCTGGCGCAAGGTCGGCAAATCCCGCTCACGCCCCAGCACCGCCGCCCGCACTTTCTCGAACGCCGTGCCGACCTCCTGGCAACCCACCAATACCCGGGCGCGGATCAGCGCCTGGTGCTCCCAGGTCCAGGCTTCGTTCTGCTGGTAACGCTCGAAGGCGCCCAGGGAACTGACCAGCAAGCCCGAAGCACCGGACGGGCGCAGACGCATGTCCACTTCATAGAGCTGGCCGGAGTTGGTCTGGGTGGTCAGCAAGTGAATGATCCGCTGGCCCAGGCGGGTGAAGAACTGCGCGGTATCGATGGGCTTGGCACCATCGGTCTCGGCATTCGGGTCGCCGTCGTGGATAAACACCAGGTCCAGGTCCGAGCCATGCCCCAACTCGATACCGCCGACCTTGCCGTAACCGACAATAATAAAGCCCGGATCGCACAAACTGCCGTCGACGCGACGCGGCGAGCCGTGACGGGCGACGGTCTGGCGCCAGGCCAGGGCCAGTACCTGTTCGAGAATCGCCTCGGCGAGCCAGGTGAGGTAGTCGCTGACCTTCATCAACGGCAGGCTGCCGGAAATCTCCGAAGCCGCGACCCGCAGGCGATGCGCCAACTTGAAGTGTCGCAGCGCCTCCATCTGCTGCTCGAGGTCATCCTCCGGAATCCGCGTCAGGCGCTCACGCAGCTCCGCGGCCAACTCCGGTGCCAGCGGCGGCTTGAACAGCCGGCCTTCGTTGAGCAACTCGTCGAGCAACATGGGGAAGCGGGTGATCTGTTCAGCAATCCATGGGCTGGCGGCGCACAAGGTCAGCAAGCGGCGCAAGGCCCCGGGATTCTCCGTGAGCAGCACCAGGTAGGCCGAACGCCGGGCCACGGCCTCCACCAACGGCAGCACGCGTTCCAGTACCAGGTCCGGATCGGCATGTTCCACCGCCTGGGCCAGCAGGCGCGGAATAAAGGCATCGAGCCGCTCCCGACCGAGACGCTGCATGGCGCGCAACTGTGGGCTGGTACGCAGCGCCGCCAGTTGCTTCAGGGCCTTGGCGGCCTCCTTGAAACCGCCTTCCTGCAACTGCCGGCAGGCCGCCTCTTCGTCCTGGGACTCTTCCCACAGCGGCAGCCATTCGCCGCCGACCATCACTTCGCTCTCGGCGCCGTCCTCTTCGTCCGGGTCGGCGATCACCTGGCGGAAATGCCAATCGACCCGCCCGCGCCAGTGCATCAACCGCTCATGGAACGCCGCCCAGCTGTCGAAGCCCATCATGAAGGCGATGCGCGCGCGGTCCTTGTCATCGTCGGGCAACATCTGGGTCTGGCGGTCGGCAATCGCCTGGATCGCATGCTCGGTGTAGCGCAAAAACTCATAGCCGCTGCGCAACTCGCCGATCACCGCCGACGGCAGATAGCCCTGGCCTTCCAGGGTTCCCAGCACCTTCAACAGCGGCCGCTGCTGCAAGCTCAGGTCACGCCCGCCGTGAATCAGCTGGAAGGCCTGGGCAATGAACTCGACCTCGCGAATACCGCCGGAACCCAGCTTGATATTCTCGGCCATGCCCTTGCGTCGGACTTCCTGCTGGATCAACTGTTTCATGGTGCGCAGCGCTTCGATGGCCGAGAAGTCCAGGTAACGCCGATAGACGAAGGGTCGCAGCATTTCCAGCAACTGCGCGCCAGCCACCTGGTCGCCGGCCACCACTCGCGCCTTGATCATCGCGTAGCGTTCCCAGTCACGGCCCTGGTCCTGGTAGTACTGTTCCAGGGCATTGAAGCTCAGCACCAGCGCACCGGCCGAGCCATAGGGCCGCAAGCGCATGTCGACACGAAACACGAAACCGTCGACAGTCATCGGGTCCAGGGCCTTGATCAGTCGCTGGCCCAGGCGGATGAAAAACTCCTGGTTGTCCAACGGGCGCTTGACCCCGACCGTCTCGCCGCCTTCCGGGTAGGCAAAGATCAGGTCAATGTCGGAGGACAGGTTCAACTCCACGGCACCGAGCTTGCCCATGCCGAGGACGACCATTTGCTGCGCCTGGCCACTGCGCCGCCCGGTGGGCGTGCCGAACTGCTGGCAATAGCGCGGGTACAGCCATTGATAGGCCTGGTCGATGCAGGCGTCGGCCAGGTCGGAAAGGTCGCGACAGGTCTGCACCAAGTCCGCCTGGCGCGTCAGGTCACGCCAGATGATCCGCACCTGCTGGCGCGTGCGCTGACGGCGCAGGACCCGCCCCAGCTCATCTTCCGTTTCGACCTGCTGCAACGCCGCGGCGACCTGCCCGCACATCTCCCCCGGTGCAAAGCCGCGATCCAGGTCGCCGAACTGCGCCAGCTCCAGCAACATCAGAGGGTCACGCAGCGATTGTTCAATAAAGAAGTCACTGGCCGCGCCGACCCGGGCGAACTGCGCCCAGCGTTGCGCGGTCCACTGGGCCAGCCCGTGATCGTCCTCCAGGGCGGCAACGGCGGCACGAAACGACTGCTCGGCACGATTGGCGGCAGACAGGAGAATGGCCGGCAGGTCGGCCAACATTGGAAGGCTCATGGTCTATCCTTGGTGATCGAACAATCAGCCGCAGTCTGTGATAGCGAGAAACACGCTGTGGAAAGGACTGTCGAACAAAAGTTAGAAATAGCTGATAATGGTTATTTTTTGGCAGCCAACCTCAAAAAGGTGCTCACCTTGATTATTTTCCAACCAACAATATCGATTAGGTTCACAACATAGCAGGAAGTTTTCACTCGTCGATCTGTAGTTTTACTACTCGTCTATACATTCGAAAGGCTGAAATGGTCGACGATTTGTAGTAAAACTACAGGACTCCGGTACAACCTCCGGACATCCAAGAATTTATGTCGTCTGCCCACAAGGCCAGTCGCAAACTCAGGCAACCGATTCTGGAAGCCTTTCCGCCCTGGAGCAAGCCATGCAAGACCTCGATCCCGTCGAAACCCAGGAATGGCTGGACGCCCTGGAATCGGTTCTCGACAAAGAAGGCGAAGACCGTGCTCACTACCTGATGACCCGTATGGGCGAACTCGCGACCCGCAGCGGCTCGCAACTGCCCTACGCCATCACCACACCGTACCGCAACACGATTCCCGTCACCCACGAAGCACGCATGCCTGGCGACCTGTTCATGGAACGCCGCATTCGCTCGCTGGTGCGCTGGAACGCGATGGCCATGGTAATGCGCACGAACTTGAAAGATTCTGACCTGGGCGGTCACATCTCCAGCTTCGCGTCCAGTGCCACCCTGTATGACATCGGCTTCAACTACTTCTTCCAGGCCCCGACCGACGAACACGGCGGCGACCTGATCTACTTCCAGGGCCACACCTCGCCAGGCGTCTACGCCCGTGCGTTCATGGAAGGTCGCATCAGCGAAGAACAAATGAACAACTTCCGCCAGGAAGTCGACGGTCACGGCCTGTCGTCCTACCCGCACCCTTGGCTGATGCCTGATTTCTGGCAGTTCCCAACCGTTTCCATGGGCCTGGGCCCGATCCAGGCGATCTACCAGGCACGCTTCATGAAGTACCTGGAAGCCCGTGGTTTCATCCCGGAAGGCAAGCAGAAAGTCTGGTGCTTCCTGGGCGACGGCGAGTGCGACGAGCCGGAATCCCTCGGCGCCATCTCCCTGGCCGGTCGCGAGAAGCTGGACAACCTGATCTTCGTCATCAACTGCAACCTGCAGCGCCTCGACGGCCCGGTTCGCGGTAACGGCAAGATCATCCAGGAACTCGAAGGCGTGTTCCGTGGCGCCCAGTGGAACGTTACCAAAGTCATCTGGGGTCGCTTCTGGGACCCACTGCTGGCCAAGGATGTCGACGGCATCCTGCAACGCCGGATGGACGAAGTCATCGACGGCGAGTACCAGAACTACAAGGCCAAAGACGGCGCGTTCGTGCGTGAACACTTCTTCAACTCGCCTGAACTCAAGGCGATGGTTGCCGACCTGTCCGACGACGAGATCTGGAAACTCAACCGTGGCGGCCACGACCCGTACAAGGTCTACGCGGCGTACCACGAAGCGGTCAACCACAAGGAACAACCGACCGTCATCCTGGCCAAGACCATCAAGGGTTATGGTACCGGCGCCGGCGAAGCGAAGAACACCGCGCACAACACCAAGAAGGTTGATGTCGAAAGCCTGAAGCTGTTCCGCGATCGCTTCGACATTCCGGTCAAAGACGACCAGCTGGAAAACCTGCCGTTCTTCAAGCCCGAAGCCAACAGCGCCGAAGCCCGCTACCTCAGCGAGCGCCGCAGCGCACTCGGCGGTTTCGTGCCACAGCGCCGCGCGCAAAGCTTCAACATCCCGACCCCGCCACTCGATACCCTCAAGGCCATCCTGGACGGCTCGGGCGACCGTGAAATCTCCACTACCATGGCCTTCGTGCGGATCCTCGCGCAACTGGTCAAGGACAAGGAAATCGGCTCGCGCATCGTCCCGATCATCCCGGACGAAGCCCGCACCTTCGGTATGGAAGGCATGTTCCGCCAACTGGGCATCTACTCGTCCGTCGGCCAGCTCTACGAGCCAGTCGATAAAGACCAGGTGATGTTCTACAAGGAAGACAAGAAGGGTCAGATTCTCGAAGAAGGCATCAACGAAGCAGGCGCCATGAGCTCCTTCATCGCCGCCGGTACTTCGTACTCCAGCCACAACCAGCCAATGCTGCCGTTCTACATCTTCTACTCGATGTTCGGCTTCCAGCGCATCGGCGATCTGGCCTGGGCCGCCGGCGACAGCCGTACCCGTGGCTTCCTGATCGGCGGCACCGCCGGCCGGACCACGCTGAATGGCGAAGGCCTGCAGCACGAAGACGGTCACAGCCATATCCTCGCGGGCACCATCCCGAACTGCCGTACCTTCGATCCAACCTACGGCTATGAGCTGGCGGTGATCATCCAGGACGGCATGAAGAAGATGACCGAAGAGCAGCAGGACGTTTTCTACTACATCACCGTGATGAACGAGTCCTACCAGCAGCCCGCCATGCCGGCCGGTGTCGAGGAAGGCATCATCAAGGGCATGTACCTGCTCGAGGAAGACACCAAGGAAGCAGCCCACCACGTGCAACTGATGGGCTCCGGCACCATCCTGCGCGAAGTGCGTGAAGCGGCGAAGATCCTGCGTGAGCAATTCAATATCGGCGCCGACGTATGGAGCGTGACCAGCTTCAACGAACTGCGTCGCGACGGCCTGGCCGTGGAGCGCAGCAACCGCCTGCACCCTGGCCAGAAGCCAAAGCTGAGCTACGTCGAAGAATGCCTCAACGGCCGCAAAGGTCCGGTGATCGCCTCTACCGACTATATGAAGTTGTTTGCTGAACAGATTCGCCAGTGGGTCCCATCCAAGGAGTTCAAAGCCCTGGGTACCGACGGTTTCGGCCGCAGTGACAGCCGCAAGAAGCTGCGTCACTTCTTCGAAGTCGACCGTCATTTCGTGGTGTTGGCAGCCCTGGAAGCCTTGGCTGACCGTGGTGAGATCGAACCCAAGGTGGTGGCCGACGCCATCGTCAAGTTCGGGATCAACCCGGAAAAACGCAACCCACTGGACTGCTGAGGAGACACCCTGTGAGCGAACTCATTCGCGTACCTGACATCGGCAGCGGTGAAGGTGAAGTAATCGAACTGTTTGTGAAGGTCGGCGATCGCATCGAAGCCGACCAGAGCATCCTGACGCTGGAATCGGACAAGGCGAGCATGGAAGTGCCCGCGCCGAAAGCCGGTATCATCAAGAGCCTGAAAGTGAAGCTGGGCGACCGCCTGAAAGAAGGCGACGAGCTGCTGGAACTGGAAGTCGAAGGTGCCGCCGCCGCGGCTCCCGCTGCCGCACCAGCACCTGCTGCCCAGGCGGCGGCTCCGGTTGCGGCCGCCGCGCCGGTTGCCGCCCCGAGCGCCGCACCTGCCACTGCCTCGGTCCAGCAAGTGCACGTGCCGGACATCGGTTCGTCGGGCAAGGCCCAGATCATCGAGATCTCGGTCAAGGTCGGCGACAGCATCGAAGCTGATCAATCGCTGATCACCCTCGAATCCGACAAGGCCAGCATGGAGATCCCGTCGCCGGCCGCCGGCGTCGTGGAAAGCATCAGCGTCAAGCTCAACGACGAAGTCGGCACCGGTGACCTGATCCTGGTCCTGAAAGTCGCTGGCGCCGCGCCAGCCGCGGCTCCTGCCCCGGCCCAGGCTGCCGCCGCGCCGGCTGCCGCTGCAGCACCAGTTGCTGCAGCAGCTGCTCCGGTTGCCGACAGCGTCCAGGACATCCACGTGCCGGATATCGGTTCGTCGGGCAAGGCCAAGATCATCGAAGTCTCGGTCAAGGCCGGCGACACCGTCGAGGTCGATCAATCGCTGATCACCCTCGAGTCCGACAAAGCCAGCATGGAAATCCCGTCGCCGGCCGCCGGCGTGGTGGAAAGCGTTTCCATCAAACTCGACGACGAAGTCGGTACCGGTGACCTGATCCTCAAGTTGAAGGTCAAGGGGGCTGCCGCCCCAGCCGCTCCTGCTCCAGCAGCAGCACCGACTGCACCGGCCAAGGCTGAAGCGGCGCCTGCCGCTGCACCTGTAGCGGCCACCGCGCCAACCGCCGCCCCGGTCAACTCGGGTGCCAAGGTTCATGCCGGCCCGGCGGTACGCCAACTGGCTCGTGAATTCGGCGTCGAACTGAACGCTGTCAGCGCCAGCGGCCCCCACGGCCGCATCCTCAAGGAAGACGTGCAAGTCTACGTCAAGGCGATGATGCAGAAGGCCAAGGAAGCACCGGCCGCAGCAGCTGCCGGCGCAACCGGCGGTGCCGGCATCCCGCCGATCCCGGTCGTGGACTTCAGCCGCTTCGGCGAAATCGAAGAAGTACCGATGACCCGCCTGATGCAGGCTGGCGCCGCCAACCTGCACCGCAGCTGGCTGAACGTGCCGCACGTGACTCAATTCGACTCGGCGGATATCACCGAGCTGGAAGCGTTCCGCGTGGCCCAGAAAGCCGTGGCCGAGAAGGCCGGCGTCAAGCTGACCATCCTGCCTCTGCTGCTCAAGACCTGCGCCCACCTGCTCAAGGAACTGCCGGACTTCAACAGTTCGCTGGCACCAAGCGGCAAGGCGATCATCCGCAAGAAGTACGTCAACATCGGCTTCGCCGTCGATACCCCGGATGGCCTGCTGGTCCCGGTGATCAAGAACGTCGACCAGAAGAACCTGCTGCAACTCGCCGCCGAAGCGGCTTCCCTGGCGGAAAAGGCCCGGACCAAGAAGCTCTCCGCCGACGACATGCAGGGTGCCTGCTTCACCATTTCCAGCCTCGGGCACATTGGCGGCACCGGCTTCACGCCGATCGTCAACGCACCGGAAGTAGCGATCCTGGGTGTTTCCAAGGCCACCATCCAGCCAGTCTGGGACGGCAAAGCCTTCCAGCCCAAGCTGATGCTGCCGCTGTCGCTGTCCTACGATCACCGCGTGATCAACGGCGCGGCCGCCGCGCGCTTCACCAAGCGCCTGAGCGACCTGCTGGCGGATATCCGCACCATCCTGCTGTAACCGCAAACCCGGTCTCCTCCCTGGAGGAGATCGGGCCCGCGCATCGATTTCCGAGCGCCACGCTCGTACCTCAACCCCGCCACTTG
>NZ_JALLIX010000079.1 GCF_023242365.1 Pseudomonas sp. MWU13-2100 | reverse complement strand
GAATATGGGAGAAATCCGTCAAAAATTGACGAATGCGGCGCAACTGACCATTGCATCATGCCTTGGACGTCATGGTGATGCTGTTGCCGAACTACCGGCAGCTTTGCAGGCATTAGATATGCGGACGTGTGGTTTCAAGCTGGTATTAATCATCAACGGTGTGCCCAAGCAATACCTACCTGACTTGAGCAATGCGTTGGCCAAGGAAATGAGACCTTTGGTCAAAACGTTGGGATTCGATCCCCTGTCGGTATCTGTCATTAACGACATCAAGGCACGCGATATCGGTTTGATCGTGTAACGATGGCCTGAGCCTCAAGGCAGCTCCAACCCGCCCGCCGCCTTGTGTAGCGCCCGCAGGTGTTCGCCGACAAGCTTCAGGTTGGCTTCACTGGCCTCGATCTGCGCTTCCCGGGCCGGGTCCAGCAGCTTGCGGATTTCCTTGTCCAGGTCGCCGGTCAGGCGCTGCAGCTGCTGCTGGCGCTGGCTGCTTTCGGCTTCCAGGCGCTTCCACTCGGACGCTTGCGGCAAGCCATAGCCGCTGCTGCCGAGCAATTCCGCCGGACGACTGAGGTAGCCGCTGTTGGCAAGAATCTCCTGCAAGGTGCGGTTGGCCTTGTCCATGTCGTTGTCCTTGAGCTTGATGTCGCGGGCACCGAGGTATTTCTGTTTCACCTCGTCCTGGGCCAGCAGCAACTGCCGGCGGAAGCTCGCCTGCTCCAGCAGCAGCATGGCGGCGCTGGCGCGCAGGTTGGCCTGGGCGAACCATGGGCGACGGGCTTCGGCGGGTTGCGACAGCCAGTCCTCGACGGTTTCCTGCTTGATCGGCAACTGTTTTCTCAGGACCTCGAACATGGCCTGGTAGCGATCCCGGTAGGAGTCGAAGCGGTAACCCAGGCGCAAGGCTTCGCGGGGGTCATCGAGCACGCTGGTATCGGCCAGGCCGCGACCCTTGAGCACCTCCAGCAAACCATTCGGGACGATGCTGTCCAGGCCCTTGAGCTGGGCGTTGTCGCTGCCGCTGCGCAGCAGCTTCAAGGTCTCAACGGCGCAGTTGTTGCTGATGAAGTAGTAGTTGCCGTCGTAGCTCCAGTGCATTTCGGCGGCATGCTCGACCACTTCCTCGATTTCCTTGCGCGACAGCTTCAGCGGCACCGAGGCCAGGCTGCGCAGTTCGGTCTTGGTGTATTCGTCGATCACCTGGGACAGCGGCAGGACGAACAGCCGCGACGGGTAGGCGCCGGTCAGGCCACCCCAGGTCGAAAGCTGGACGTCGTTGACGAAGGCGCGATAGGACAGCACCAGATGCTGGTCCAGGTCCAGCCGGCAATCCGGCCCGCGTGGCCGGCCGGGGGCGCAGATCACCAGGCGCAGCATGCTGTGGCCCCAGCGGCTGACCCAGTTCTGGTTGGCTTCGGCCAGCAGGTAATCCACTTCATAGACGCGCTCGGGGTCGATCTTGCCCAGGGGCGTCTTGCCAAAGTCATTACCGGCATTGAGGAACGGGAACGCCTGGTCGCAGCTGTCCTTGGCCGCTGGCGCCCAGCCGAAGCGTTCCTGGTAGTAGCGATACAGCGCCGGACGGCGACAGGCGTAGGCCGGGTCGAGGAGGAAGTACTCCATGTTGACCGCGACGAATTCCTTGGGATTGGTGGTCTCGTAGATATCCGGGCTGCGGACGACCTGGCCGTTGTGCTGCTCCCGCTGGCCACGGCTGCCGACCGCTTGTTGCCAGCCGGCGAGGTCGAGCAGGCGCGGGTCGTCGCTGAGGGTGAAGCGTCGGCCGGTCTGGCCCCGGCATTGGTCGGGCAGGCCGACCAGGCCGGTATTGCTGTCACGCTGAGTGCAGCGCCGGATCAGTGTCCGTTCGGCGTCGGGCCAGAGACGGGCGCGGTCATAAATATGGGTCAGTTCGTGAAGGACAGTGGCGAGCATTTCCTCGCGCACGGTGCCATGGGGACGATGGGTTTTTTTCGTCGCCGCCGAACCGTCCACCAGGCCGGGCAGCAAGATGCGATTGAGGTCCACTTCGGAGACCAGCGAGGCTTCGCCATAGGCGTTGTCCGGCATCTGGGTTGACCAGACGACATCGATGCGGCGGTCCAGTTGCTCGATAAAACGCGGCGGCAGATGGGCCATGGCCTCATCGATCAGCGCCTGGCTGGCCTGTTGTTCGGCCGGGCTCAGGCCTTCGCTCTTGAGCTGCAATTGCAGGCTGGCCTGGGCCGCGTTACCGAACAGCAACAGGGCGCAGGCCAGCAACCCGCCGGTAAGTAGTCTCACAGGGCGAGAATGGCTTCGGCGAGGTCTTGATCGCTGGCGTCACGGGCGTTCGGCACTTGGGTGCGCAAGGCGACGAAGGCGGCTTCCAGATGGGCGCCGCGGATATCGCCCCGGCTGGCGACGAAACTGGCGGCGTCGTCATGGGCTTCGCGAACCACTTTCGAGTCGCGGATCGAGGTGGTGGTGTCCGAGGTGAAATCGAGGGTACGGCCCGTGGCCCGTACGAGCATATTGCTGGTAGCCACCAGGGTGTGCGCCGAAGCCACGTCACTCAGCAACAGCAGGCCGAGTGCAGCGGCGATCAGGGGGGTACGCATGTAAAGGTCTCCGGGAATGCAAAGTGACTATTGGACGAGAATTGCCTGGGCCAGTTCAAGGTCGCCGACATGAAGTTCTGGCTGGGTTTGACGCAGGTAGGCCAGGGCCGACTCCAGTTGTGCGCCGCGCAGTCGGCCATTGCTGGCAACAAAAGCGGCGGCATCATCCCGGGCGGCCAGTATCAGTTTACGGTCGAAGGGCGCGCTGGTCACTTGGCTGGTGACGTAACCACTGCCGACCAGGGTCTGGGTGGTCAGGTCGAAGGCCTGGGCCTGGCTGATCCAGGCGAGTGCTACGAGCAATAAGCTGAGTGAACGCATGGGTCTCTGTGTCTTATTGAGCGAGCGCCCAGGCTAGCGGAATCCACGGCCCATGCGCCAGGGTTTCAGATGGCCAGGATCGCCTGGGCCAACTGCGCATCGCTGGCCTGCAACTGTGGGGCCTGGCGGCGGATGGTGTCGAAGGCGCTTTCCAGCTTCACGCTGCGGATCTGGCCATTGCTGGCGACGAAGCTGGCGGCGTCATCCTGGGCGGCACGCACGATCTTGTTGTCGCGCAACGACGAGGTGGCATCGGACGAGGCGTCGGAGGTGGCCTTGAGGGCGCCGACCAGCGAATCGGTGGTGACGATAAAGCTGCTGGCATTGGCGGCACCGGCCAGGGTCAACAGGGCGGCGGCACTGAGCAGGCGAAGGCGGGACATGGTGAATCTCCTGGGGCATGAAGAGGAACAGTGGCAGCGGATAAGGGCCGCCACGTAAACACAACGGACGATGAACCTCAGACGCACATTCCGCGCTGCTGGCTACCTAAGACCGCGATATTAGACAGAGTTCCCGAGCTGCCGATAGCGAGTTTCGTCGGCCGATCCGCGAGTTAGAGGCTTTCGTGTGGGTAAGATGAAAGTGTACCGGTTAATACTTATTAATATAAAACTGTACCTGTTTGATGTTTTCATAGTCCCTTCCCCGAAAACGTCTCGCCGAAAACGACAAAGCCCGTCGCGGTTCCCCGCGACGGGCTCTGTTTTTTCAATTCGGGTGCTGGCGGTGGACCCGGTGGGTCAGGGCCAGCGAGCGCTGCTTAGCGCCAGAACGGCTTGCTCAACTCTTCGTAACGCTGTGCTTCGCTGATCCCGGCATCGGCCAGCAGGCGCGAATCCAGGCGAGCCAGTTGATGGCGGCTGGCAATGCGGCGCTGCCACAACATCAGGTTGGCGAGAACGCGCAGAGGCATCGAAGCTTGAGCGTTGGTAGCGGTGTTTTCGTAGAACATGTCGGAACTGAGTGTACGTTCCATGATTAGCATCCTTCCGCTTGTGGCGGGATTAGGTAGTGGTTTAACTGATGCCAATGATCCTCTTCTTTGCCTAGTCTCTCTAGATACAGTTCATCTGTATTGTGAGGGCTCAGTTAACTGTTTAAGGGTGCTGTACTGCTCGAAAGTGAGGCAACTGTACCTGTCTGCCTCTAAATGGTGCGTTTTTGTCTGGTGGTGGGTGATTCAAGGTGATTCGAGGTGGGAAATGACCGGTACAGCAGTACAGTTTTTATCAGGTATTCGAAAAAACCGGGGCCGCTGACGAAACTGTGTTTGCGTCAGCGGCCAACTGTATCAATCAGCTCGGCAGCATCTTCCCGGTTTCTTCCAGGTTGATGTGCCAACTCAGTGCTTCACGCAGGATGTGCGGGGTGTGACCGCCGAGGGCGCAGGCACGCTCGAAGTAACTGTTCAGGGCTTCGCGGAAGTCCGGGTGCACGCAGTTGTTGATCACTGCCCTCGCCCGCTCTCTTGGCGCCAGGCCTCGCAGGTCGGCCAGGCCGATTTCGGTGACGAGGATATCCACGTCATGCTCGGTGTGGTCGACGTGGCTGACCATGGGCACCACGCTGGAAATCGCTCCGCCCTTGGCGATGGACTTGGTGACGAAGATCGCCAGGTGCGCGTTGCGGGCGAAGTCGCCGGAGCCGCCAATGCCATTCATCATCCGCGTGCCGCAGACGTGAGTAGAGTTGACGTTGCCGTAAAGGTCGAACTCCAGGGCGGTGTTGATGGCGATGATGCCCAGGCGCCGCACCACTTCCGGGTGGTTGGAGATTTCCTGCGGGCGCAGCACCAGCTTGTCTTTATAGCGCTCCAGATTGCCGAACACGTCGCTGTTGCGCCGGCTCGACAAGGTGATCGAGCTGCCGGAGGCAAAGGACAGCTTGCCGGCGTCGATCAGGTCAAAGGTCGAGTCCTGCAGCACTTCGGAGTACATGGTCAGGTCTTCGAACGGCGAGTCGATCAGGCCACACATCACCGCGTTGGCGATGTTGCCGATACCGGCCTGCAGCGGGCCAAGGTTGTTGGTCATGCGTCCATCGGCCACTTCTTCCTTGAGGAAGTCGATCAGATGGTTGGCGATGGCCTGGGTGTCGCTGTCCGGCGGGGTCACGGTGGACGGCGAGTCGGACTTGTTGGTAATCACAATGGCGACGATCTTGGCCGGGTCGATCGGGATCGCGGTGCTGCCGATGCGATCGTCGACCTTCACCAGCGGGATCGGTGTGCGGGTCGGCCGATAGCTGGGGATATAGATGTCGTGCAGACCTTCCAGGTTCGGATTGTGCGCCAGGTTGATCTCGACGATCACCTGCTTGGCGAAGATCGCGAAGCTGGCCGAGTTGCCCACCGAGGTGGTCGGCACGATATGCCCTTCTTCGGTGATCGCCACGGCTTCGATCACCGCCAGGTCCGGCAACTTGAGCTGCTTGTTGCGCAGTTGCTCGACGGTTTCCGACAGATGCTGGTCGATAAACATCACTTCGCCGGCGTTGATCGCCTTGCGCAGGGTGCTGTCGACCTGGAACGGCATGCGCCGCGACAGCACGCCGGCTTCGGTGAGCTGTTTATCGAGGTCGTTGCCCAGGCTGGCGCCGGTCATCAGGGTGATTTTCAGCGGCGATGTCTTGGCGCGCTCGGCCAGTGCATGGGGCACGGCCTTGGCTTCACCGGCGCGGGTGAAGCCGCTCATGCCGACGGTCATGCCGTCCTGAATCAGAGCGGCAGCGTCGGCTGCGCCCATGACCTTGTCCAACAACGAAGGCAAGCGAATACGATCACGATACATAGCGTGTTATCTCAGGCAACGAAAGCAAGATGCGCAGTCTAGAGGTTTGAAAAAGTTTCGCCGCACGACAAAGGTCGAATGTCGGCCAACGATTCAGGGCCTTTGGTCGGTTTTTTGCGAGCAAAGAAAAACCCCAACCTAGCAAAGGTTGGGGGTTTCGATATTGCGTTAACGCAAGCTTCTACTCGACAGCCTTGACCATGTCCTCAATGACCTTCTTCGCGTCGCCGAAGACCATCATGGTCTTGTCGAGGTAGAACAGCTCGTTGTCCAGGCCGGTATGGTCGCGGACCATGGAATGCATGTTTGTAGGCAATTTCCGTAAGTTTGCGGGAGCTTTCCCAAAGGCACTCCAGGGGCTGGAAATAGGCGTTTGAGATCACGCATGGTGCTGAGCAAGAAAGCAGTACCCGCACGTGTCGCTACTTTTTCT
>NZ_JALLIX010000078.1 GCF_023242365.1 Pseudomonas sp. MWU13-2100 | reverse complement strand
AGCAAGCTCCGCTCCCACAGGGACCGCGTCACACCGCAAACTCCGGATCAGCCCCGAACACTGTGGGAGCGGAGCTTGCCCGCGAAGCTTTTAGCGCCCTCAAGAACACCATCGCCGGCAAGCCGGCTCCTACAGGGACCATGTCACACCGCAAATCCTCGGTCAGCCCCCGACACTGTGGGAGCGGAGCTTGCCCGCGAAGCTTTTAGCGCCCTCAAGAACACCATCGCCGGCAAGCCGGCTCCTACAGGGGCCGTGTCACACCGCAAATCCTCGGTCAGCCCCCGACACTGTGGGAGCGGAGCTTGCCCGCGAAGCTTTTAGCGCCCTCAAGAACACCATCGCCGGCAAGCCAGCCCCCCCCACAATATAGAGCGGCGCAATCCCGGAGACTCGCATCGCTAGAAATGGCACTTCTATATAGAAGAGAACAGGGCACCTAGAGAACACCCGCCTCACGCAACGCCTCGACCACCTCAGGCGCCAGACCCAACACCCGCTGCAACACCTCCAACGTGTGCTCACCCAATAGAGGAGGAGCATTGCGATACTCCACCGGCGTCGCGGACATACGGATCGGACTCGCCACCTGGGGTACCAGTCCCGCCAAGGGATGCGGCAACTCCACCGCCAGGCCACGAGCCTGCACCTGTGGATCGGCAAACACCTGCGACAGATCATTGATCGGCCCACATGGCACTCCAGCCTGCTCCAACTGTGTCACCCACTCAGCGGTAGTCTTGAATACCGTCGCCTGGCGAATCAACGGAATCAGTACCGCCCGGTTGGCCACCCGCAACCTGTTGGTCGCAAACCGCGGATCGTCCGCCCACTGCGGCTGACCCGCCACCTCGGCGAACTTGCGGAACTGCCCGTCATTGCCCACCGTCAGGATGAAGTCGCCATCGGCCGTCGGGAAATCCTGATACGGTACGATGTTCGGATGAGCATTGCCCAAACGCTTGGGCGCCACTCCAGTGGTCAGGTAGTTCATGGCCTGGTTCGCCAGACATGCCACCTGGACATCCAGCAGCGCCATATCGATATGCTGGCCGCCACCGCCCTGATCGCGATGAGCCAGGGCCGCCAGGATGGCCACCGTCGAATACAACCCGGTCAGGATATCGGTCAGCGCTACACCCACCTTCACCGGCCCGGCCCCTTCATCACCCTCGGGTCGACCGGTCAGGCTCATCAGCCCACCCAGCCCCTGGATCATAAAGTCATAACCGGCACGCTTGGCGTAGGGCCCGGTCTGACCGAAGCCGGTGATCGAGCAATAGATCAGCTTCGGGTTGAGCACCTTGAGCGATGCATAGTCCAACCCATACGCCGCCAACCCACCAACCTTGAAGTTCTCGATCAGGATATCGGACTTGGCCGCCAGTTCCCGAACCAGGCGCTGCCCTTCGGGCTGGGTGAAATCGATGGTCACCGACTGCTTGTTACGGTTGGCCGACAGGTAGTAAGCCGCTTCCGTGGTGTTCTCGCCGTAGGCATCCTTCAGAAAGGGCGGACCCCAGGCGCGGGTATCGTCACCATTGCCCGGCCGCTCGACCTTGATCACCTCAGCCCCAAGGTCCGCGAGGATCTGCCCGGACCAGGGCCCGGCCAACACTCGCGACAAATCCAGCACTCGCAGATGCGATAGCGCGCCCATGAGCCAAGTTCCTTCTATTAATAGAACGCCTGGAGGCCGGTCTGGGCACGCCCGAGGATCAGCGCATGGACGTCATGGGTCCCTTCATAGGTATTCACCACTTCCAGGTTCACCAGGTGCCGGGCAATCCCGAACTCGTCGGAGATCCCGTTGCCACCGAGCATGTCGCGCGCCATACGGGCGATATCCAGGGACTTACCGCAGGAGTTGCGCTTCATGATCGAAGTGATTTCCACCGCCGCCGTGCCTTCATCCTTCATCCGCCCCAGACGCAGGCAGCCTTGCAAGGCGAGGGTGATTTCAGTCTGCATATCGGCCAGCTTCTTCTGGATCAACTGCGTCGCCGCCAAAGGCCGGCCGAACTGCTGGCGATCCAGGGTGTACTGGCGAGCGGTGTGCCAGCAGAACTCGGCAGCGCCCAGTGCCCCCCAGGAAATGCCATAACGCGCGGAGTTGAGGCAGGTAAACGGGCCTTTCAAGCCACGCACCTCAGGGAAGATGTTCTCTTCAGGGACAAACACGTTATCCATGACGATCTCGCCGGTAATCGAGGCCCGCAGACCGACCTTGCCATGAATCGCCGGAGCGCTCAGGCCCTTCCAGCCTTTCTCGAGCACGAAGCCACGGATATCGCCGGCGTCGTCTTTGGCCCAGACCACGAACACATCGGCGATCGGGCTGTTGGTGATCCACATCTTGCTGCCGCTCAGGCTGTAGCCACCGTCAACCTTGCGTGCACGGCAGATCATCGCGCCCGGGTCGGAACCATGGTTCGGCTCGGTCAGGCCAAAGCAGCCGATCCATTCGCCAGAAGCCAGCTTCGGCAGGTACTTCTGTTTTTGCGCCTCGGTACCGAACTCATTGATCGGCACCATCACCAGGGACGATTGCACGCTCATCATCGAGCGATAACCCGAGTCGACACGCTCGACTTCCCGGGCAATCAGACCGTAGCTGACATAGTTCAGCCCGCTGCCGCCGTACTCCACCGGAATGGTCGCGCCCAACAGGCCGACCTCACCCATTTCACGGAAGATTGCCGGATCGGTCTTTTCATGACGGAAGGCTTCGAGAACCCGCGGCGCCAGCTTGTCCTGGGCGAATTGCTCAGCCGTGTCGCGGATCATGCGCTCTTCTTCAGTGAGCTGTTGATCCAGCAGCAGGGGATCGATCCAGTTGAAGCTTGCCTTGGCGCCCATGGGTGAGTCCTCGTGAAGTCAGTGAAAAAGGTCTGGACTGATCCTAGGCGTCACCCGGCCATCCGGCAAACGAGGATTTCGCATACTATTGTGCTAATTTCTCACTCCGAAAAGCTTTCGACCGCTATTTAGCATCATCTTTAGTGAGGTTGTCGTACATGCGCCGCAAAATCCCCAGCACCACCGCGCTGATCAGCTTCGAAGCCGCCGCCCGCCACGAGAGCTTTACCAAGGCTGCCCAGGAGCTTTCCCTCACTCAAGGTGCCATCTGTCGACAGATCGCCAGCCTGGAGGAGTTTCTCGGCGTCGAGCTGTTCCGACGCTCCCGACGCGGGGTAAAACTGACTGAAGCCGGGCTTTCCTACAGTCGGCGGGTCGCCACCCAACTGGACGCGGTGGAACGCGACACGCTGTCGGTCATGGGCCAGCAAGGCGCCAACGTCATCGAACTGGCCGTGGTCCCGACCTTCGGCACCCAATGGCTGCTGCCCAGGCTCAAGGACTTCCAGCAACAACACCCGGAAGTCACCGTCAACCTGACCAACCGGACCCGCCCGTTTCTCTTCGCCGACACCGACTTCGATGCCGCGATCTACTTCGGCGATGCCGACTGGTCGGGCACCGAGTCCCATCGGTTGATGGGCGAAAATCCCATGCCGGTGTGCAGCCCAAGCCTGCTGGGCGACCAGCTGGGCCTGAGCGCGACACGGATCGCCGAGCTGCCGCTGCTGCAACAGACCACGCGCCCCTATGCCTGGCGCCAATGGTTCAACGCTCAGGAACTGAATGTGCCCCGTGACATGACAGGTCCGCGCTACGAGCTATTCTCCATGTTGGCCCAAGCAGCCATGCACGAGATGGGCGTCGCGCTGATTCCACCCTTCCTGATCCAGCGGGAACTGGAAGAGCGGCGCCTGGTGATCGCCAACCCCAGCGCGTTGTCCAGCATGAAGGCGTATTACCTGATGATTCCCGAGCGAAAGGTCGAATCGGCGTCCCTGCGTGCTTTTCGGGACTGGCTGGTGAACCAGGCACAAGGCTACAGCCTCCTGTCCTCAAGGTCTCCGGCTTTTAGCTGACTCTGTAGTCAACAACCCTTAGCACCTACAGATATAATAATATGTCGCTTTTAGGCAGACTGTACCGATGCCAAGAAATTTGGCACGAGAGTGCCTGCCAGCGGGGCTTGTAAGCTCTATTTCCGTCCAATACCGACTCATTCACGCCACCGATTCAAATTTTCTTCAACTCCAGCCAAAATCCTTGTGAGCCCCCTGTATCATTGGCTCACAGCGTTTCTCTGCGACATTTGGTCACAGAGTGACTTGTAGTTAATATTGCGTCACCTTTCAGAATATCTTGAAGGGTGTGGTTTTCACCTGCAAAATGCCGCGCCCCGCCGACAAATCCGGCGGGATCGTGCTGATCGGCCGCTCCAGATGCACCATCCGCAGTGCGCTGGCCTCTTATAAAAAAAGATCACGCAGGAGATTTGACGTGCACATTGGTGTTCCTCTCGAAACCCAGACGGGTGAAACGCGGGTTGCTGCAACCCCGGAAACCATCAAGAAGCTGATCGGCCAGGGTCATAAGGTCACTGTGCAAAGCGGCGCCGGCGTTAACGCCAGCGTTGTCGACAGTGCCTATGCGGCGGCAGGCGCCGCCATCGGCAGCGCCAGCGACGCCTTTGGCGCCGAGCTGATCCTCAAGGTGGTGGCGCCCAGCGACAGCGAACTGACGCTGATCAAACGCGGCACCGTCCTGGTGGGCATGCTCAATCCGTTCAACAACGAAACCCTCGCCAAGCTGGCCGAACACGGCATCACCGCCTTTGCCCTGGAGGCCGCTCCACGCACCTCCCGGGCCCAGAGCCTGGATGTGCTGTCGTCCCAGGCCAACATCGCCGGCTACAAGGCGGTGCTGCTGGCGGCCCATCACTACCCACGCTTCATGCCGATGCTGATGACCGCCGCGGGTACCGTGAAGGCCGCGCGCGTGCTGATTCTCGGTGCCGGTGTGGCCGGTTTGCAGGCGATCGCCACGGCAAAACGCCTGGGTGCGGTGATCGAAGCATCCGACGTGCGTCCTGCGGTAAAGGAGCAGATCGAATCCCTCGGTGCCAAGTTCGTCGACGTGCCGTATGAAACCGATGAAGAACGCGAATGCGCAGTCGGCGTCGGCGGTTATGCCCGGCCGATGCCCGCCAGCTGGATGCAGCGCCAGGCCCTGGCGGTGCACGAGCGCGCCAAACAGGCCGATATCGTCATCACCACCGCGCTGATCCCGGGTCGCAAGGCGCCGGTGCTGCTCAGCGCCGAAACCGTCGCACAGATGAAGCCCGGCTCGGTGGTCATCGACCTCGCCGCGGCGCAAGGCGGCAACTGCCCGCTGACCGTGGCGGATCAGGTGGTGGTCGAAAATGGCGTGACCATTTGCGGCCCGACCAACCTGGCCGGTGCAGTCGCGGCAGACGCCTCGGCACTGTACGCGCGCAACCTGCTGGACTTCCTGAAGCTGGTCTTCAACAAGGAAGGCCAATTCGAAGTGAACCTGGAAGACGACATCGTCGCCGCGTGCCTGATGTGCCGCGACGGCCAAGTCATCCGCAAAAACGCCTAAGCAGGGATTCAGACGATGGAAGAGCTTATCTCCCCCGGTATCTACAACCTGATCATCTTCGTACTGGCGATTTATGTCGGTTACCACGTGGTCTGGAATGTCACCCCCGCGCTGCACACGCCGTTGATGGCGGTGACCAACGCGATCTCGGCGATTGTCATCGTCGGCGCCATGCTGGCCGCCGCCCTGACCGTAACGCCGCTGGGCAAGACCATGGGCACCCTGGCGGTGGCCCTGGCAGCGGTGAACGTGTTCGGTGGCTTCCTGGTCACCCGCAGGATGCTTGAGATGTTCAAGAAAAAAGCCCCGAAAGCGGTAAAAGAAGAGGCGTCCAAGTAATGAGCATGAATCTCGTCACGACGCTCTACTTGATCGCGTCGATCTGCTTTATCCAGGCCCTCAAGGGCTTATCGCACCCGACCACCTCGCGGCGCGGCAATTTGTTCGGCATGCTCGGCATGGCCTTGGCGATCCTCACCACCATCGGCCTCATCTATAAGCTCGGCGCGGAACTGGCGACTGCGGGCATCGGCTACGTCATCGTCGGCCTGCTGATCGGCGGCAGCGCCGGTTCGATCATGGCCAAGCGGGTCGAGATGACCAAGATGCCGGAGCTGGTCGCCTTCATGCACAGCATGATCGGCCTGGCGGCTGTGTTTATCGCCATCGCCGCAGTGGTCGAGCCTCAATCCCTGGGCATCGTCAAACAGCTGGGCGACTCGATTCCGCCGGGCAATCGCCTGGAGCTGTTCCTCGGCGCCGCGATCGGTGCGATTACCTTCTCAGGTTCGGTGATCGCCTTCGGCAAGCTCTCGGGCAAGTACAAATTCCGCCTGTTCCAGGGCGCACCGGTACAGTTTGCCGGACAGCACAAGCTGAACCTGCTGCTGGGCCTGGCCACCCTGGGTCTTGGCCTGACCTTCATGTTCACTGGCAACCTCAACGCCTTCGCCCTGATGCTGGCCCTGGCTTTTGTGATGGGCGTGCTGATCATCATCCCGATCGGCGGCGCCGACATGCCGGTGGTGGTGTCGATGCTCAACAGCTACTCCGGCTGGGCGGCGGCGGGGATCGGCTTTTCGCTGAACAACTCGATGCTGATCATCGCCGGCTCGCTGGTGGGCTCAAGTGGTGCGATCCTCTCGTACATCATGTGCAAGGCAATGAACCGCTCGTTCTTCAACGTGCTGCTCGGTGGCTTCGGCAACACGGCCGACGCAGCGGGCCCGGCCGGCTCGAAGGAAGCCCGACCGGTGAAATCCGGTTCGGCGGATGACGCCACCTTCCTGCTGACCAACGCCGACACCGTGATCATCGTCCCCGGCTACGGCCTGGCGGTGGCCCGGGCACAGCACGCGCTCAAGGAGCTGACCGAGAAGCTGACCCACCGTGGCGTGACCGTGAAGTACGCGATCCACCCGGTGGCCGGCCGCATGCCCGGGCACATGAACGTCTTGCTGGCCGAGGCTGAAGTACCTTACGACCAGGTGTTCGAGATGGAAGACATCAACTCCGAGTTCGGCCAGGCCGACGTGGTACTGGTGCTGGGCGCCAACGACGTGGTCAACCCGGCGGCGAAAAACGATCCGAAGTCGCCGATTGCCGGCATGCCGATTCTCGAGGCCTTCAAGGCCAAGACCATCATCGTCAACAAGCGCTCCATGGCCAGCGGCTATGCCGGCCTGGACAACGAGCTGTTCTACCTCGACAAGACCATGATGGTCTTCGGCGACGCGAAGAAAGTCATCGAGGACATGGTCAAGGCTGTCGAGTAGAAGCTTGCGGTGACACAAAAGGCCAACCCTCAGGGGCTAATTCAGGCAAGGCCGAGCACAATCCCTGTGGGAGCAGAGCTTGCTCGCGAAGAAGCCCGTGAGACCGCTAAAAGCTTCACGGCTATGCGGCGACCCGACAAGCAGCGCCTCCCACAGGTGTGCGTTCAAGCTCATGAACACAACATTGCGCCGTTGCCGCGATGGGTGCCCGGCATCCTTGCCTACTAAGGATTGCCTCGCACTCACCGCCGCCTTTAAAG
>NZ_JALLIX010000077.1 GCF_023242365.1 Pseudomonas sp. MWU13-2100 | reverse complement strand
ATGATTAAAGCCGCGCCGCACTTCGCAAGAGGAAGTGCGGCACACGCCTTAACGTTGCTTAAAGCACTGTAATCAGTAATTTGTTGCGGCTGTCCACCACTGTTTTGGCCGGGAAGTGCACATCCAGGCGATGCTCATTGCCATTCATGTCCAGCAAGCGCAATTTCAGAGAACCTTCCAGGGGGGTGCGATGTTTATAAGCAACATCATCCGTGCGATCCAGAGTTACCATCAATCGACCTTTGCCCACAGGGTTTCCAGGTACCAGTTCGGTGTTCGGCCGAAAGCCGGGAAGGTACCTAGCCATCAACTCAGTGTCAAAAGAAACGGACTGAGCCTCTCTGTCTTCACCGGTTTCATTGAACACATAACCGGTATAGCTGAACATTTTTTCGTTGAGCTGATCGCTTTCCCATTGAACCGTTGATCGATTATTCAAAAACACACACTTTGCGAACAGCACAGAACGGCCATCATCACCCAGGTAGTTCAGATACCAGTAATCCGTCGTGATCAAGTGGTAATCATAATCTTCCTGTTCAGGTGGATTATTACCGCCGCCGGCAACGCGCCGTGGCTTGAAGTCATAGTGCCCGGCATTGGTAACCGGCGGTTCTTGTGGAAAGAGCTCCAGTGTTTGTGGAGGTGAATCACTTTTATCGATGGAATTGTGTTCAATCCAATATTTATCAACAAATCGGGCATAAAATTTCAACTTGTCACGGGCCCGAGTCTGCATATAGAGAATATCGTTGGATACTCCATTTCTTGGGGCCGGCGGCAGGCCATTCAGGTCATACCGAGGCAAATTCCTGACACCGTTATAATTGTTGAAGCGGTTTTCTACGGTGCTCACCGCCCACTTATAAGGTGCGTCTTCATCGAATCCCTCTTGAAATTTTTCGAGCGTATCAACATTGCCATTTGAATTACTATAGACCATCGTCAGCGTACTTCTTTCCTCTTCAGTCAATGGGTAATATTTGCCGTCAACCGGTTCGGTTTCCACCTTGATATCGATTGCCATCTGCTGGTAACCATTGGCAAAGGCCCTGCCTTTATCCGCCAGCAATGTAAAGGCCGAGATTTTTTTCCACGACGGCTCTTCGAAAAAATCCGATAGCCGAATAATACTGATGCCGCGTAAAAAGACCGTGCCCTGAAAAGTAACTTCACACGTCACCACGCTGACCGGTGAAACGATCTGCGCCGGTGCGGTAAAATGCCCGCTATTGTTCACCGTCCCCCAGGCATCGCCCCCCACTACCCGCCACTGTTCGTAGATAGCATCGTGCTCGCCCTCGGCCCGTAATTGCACATTTCCCGAACGCGCCACCCCGGTGACATAGGGTGGATCAATCGTCAGCATATGCCGGCCGCGTAGCAGCACCACCACCGCCTCGACGGAATCGCCCGTTTGCGAGTCCTGAATCTTGATTCTCTCGATCGCCACGGACTCGCTCAAGGTGGCCGGTGGCGTATAGACCGCCGTATTGCCGCTGGCCACCACACTGCCCAGAGCAGGCTGACTCCAGATCGGGGCCGCGCCACTGTTGACCGAGGCCTTGAGTGTGATCGGCGTACGCGCCTCGGTGACCCAAGCGGTACTGACCATGGGGGAGACAGCCACCGACTCGAGCGTCACCATGACCAACGCCGAAGCCCGATGTTCCTGCTGGCTCACTGGGTCGACATAGTGCGCGGTGACAACGTTACGCACGGTTTCCTTGCCCAATTGCTGAGGCGCGACCGCCTGGTAGCGTCCGGCACTGATAGAGCCCGCCGAAGAGTTGGTATTGATACTGCGCGCCCCCCAAGTGACGTCGCTGGCATTGAGCATTGTCTTGCCCGAGCGCCGCACCTGGAATGTATGAGAGCCACCGGCCTTCACATACTGGAACAACGAGTCGAGTTCGATACTGGTTAAGCTCGGGGCTATATTGCCGACCACCAGCAGATCGTAAGGCGTGTGTCTCGAGGTTTCTTCAAACACATTCTCCCCTGGGAACAGCAAGCTGTTAAGCACATCCAGCCGGTCCTGCTCGACATGCTCCAACAACTCTCTGGAGACAATCAGCGACGCTGAGTACAGGTCATTACCCGCGCCGTCCTGGTCGGAGGGAATCAGAAACGGAAAGTTATCCGGAGAAGGAATATCGCCACTGAACTCGTTGGCGTGCAGCTTGATAAACACCACCACCGCGCCATCACCGAAGTTCGAGGCCCTGGCGACCTTGGCGCCAGGCGCAGCCTGAGTCCTGATCTCAAAGGAGGTGGGGGTCAAGGGGCTGTAGCCGGCAAGATCGAGCATGCCCAGGACAAATACCCGCTTGTGAATCGGCAAGCGTTGAAAACGCTGCTGAATAAGCTGCCCGATCAACCGTTGTTCCTCACTGTGTCGATCATCGGCCAGTGTGCACATGAACTTTACACCCCTGGCCAGATCCAGGGTCACCATGCCCTGATGATCGACCACTCCCGGTGTCATCGCCAGATCGATTTCCATGGTCACCCTGAACCCCTGCTGCTCGGAAACCTTTAGGCCCGAGATCAGTACCGGCGGTTCTCCGGTCGCTTTCTGAAAAATCGTATAAGAACCTGACATGATAAATAACGTAAGCGTCGCCTTGGAGTTGCTCAGGGAGGCTTCCTCGAACGACAACAAGGGCTTGCTCAGGACAATCGAATCCAGATCGGCCCAGACAGTTTCTTCAAAATTCAAATAGACTCGATCACTCACAGCTGGCAAGAAGCTCAATTCGTTGAATCCAGCAACAAACTGCTGTTGCAGCAATCGATTCAGACGAGTCCGGTTAAATACCGAAACTGCCCCCCAACCAGACGTCACCGATCGCCCTTGCATTTGACTTAGTACATATTCAAGTGAGTTAGACATAGTGACACCTAAAATATAGACAAAGGAAAGATTAATCAGTGAGTCAGTACCTGCATAACGGCGGGAAACTCAGTCAGGGGCAAGGGCAGAATAAAATAGCCGTAAAAGTCGCCTAATCCCGGAAATGCAAAGCTTGCCATCACCACCGCATAGCGATGCGAACCCGCAGGATCGACGGTATAGATGGCCGTATCGGCATCAATCGAGCCGGACCCCGCCAGCACTTGCCATTTGACCCCCGCAACAGGACCTTGCTCCTCGATAAGAACCGCCTCAAATTTTAGTTGGTTCGCGGGGAGCCCGGCAGAACCGACAATATTCACAGCCAATAGCGCACCGCGATGCTCGACCAACACCCGCGTGATCTGACTGCGCCCAGTCAACTGATTGGTGACCTGTATTTCTTCAATATGAAAAATCACACCCGCTTTCTTTGGGCCCGCCGTATAGATATGTTCGTTTCTTCTTTCTGGATCAGTCAGGTTAGGTACCACAGTGCCGCCAAAAGACGAATCCATGGTGCGAAAGGTCAAGGTGCCGGTGCCCAGGGCTCCAGCCCATATTTTCAAACTCTGTTCGGGTTCGCATACCTGAATCAAGGGGTTTATGGTAATATCGCGGATCACCACCGAAACCAACGCCGAACTCTTGTAGTTACCTTTGGTCGCGGTGACCTTTACCCGCCGGTAGTAACCGTCTATTTGCGCCGCAGTTGGTGCCGTGTACTTTCCACCCGTAGTAATATCGCCTTTGGGGGCATTTTCTCCCATGATATTTTCTACCGACCAGACCACACCTGTGACACTCGGCTCGGTCCGAAACGTATGATTGTCCCCTGCGCCCAAGACAAACTCGGTCGGTGCTATGGAAAAAGTCGTTGTGGTGGGATCGACTTTGGCAAATATGACCAGGTCACGAGGCAGTCTCATATCGTAAGGACGAGCATCTATCGCATGTCCAAATGGCAGATTCAGTGTTTTGTAAAATTGCATCTGCTCTATAACTTGACGCCAATTATCCCATGTCGTACGCCAGAAATGATAAGCATAACTCCCCTCGCTACCAGTAGAGCTGACACCTACAAGTTTACTTTTCAAATTCGACCAAGCCAGACCACTCTCGTTCGAGAAGGGCTGTGGAAACCGCTCCGGACGCGTACGATGAGTGTCGGGGAAAAAACTATTAGGCCCTCCCGGATACCCAAGTTTAACGCCACTTCCAACATCGGAAAGTTGAACCCTCAGCCAGGTGGAAAAGCGTATATCACACTTGACCGTACAGGCCTCGGTGCCTGGATTTGCAAACCGGCAATCTGCATCGCCGATAATTGAAAAATGAATCTCAAAGGTGCCATCATTTCCAAATTTGATCTTTAGTGGGTCATAGGCCGCAGCATAAGAATAAGTAAAGGGCTCAACATTCAAGGTGAACGCGGGATAAGCACTTGGGTCCGAGGGATTACCTGGCTCACTAATCGTCCTTCTCGGCACAGTATAGCTGCCTGACGTTGCGATGATTTGAGTAACGTTGCCACTGTCAGCATCACGATCAACCCTGTAATTCACTCCCGCTAAGCTTCCGAACACCTGGTTGGCAATCGGAGCGTAGGTAATAATCTCTCGACTGTACAAAATGGCTGCCGAAAAATCTTTACCCGCGTCATCTGGAATCAAATATCTGAAATCCGAACCTGTCGTCGGAGTCCTCCCCAGCTGACTGCCACTCATGGCGACAAAGACCACCAGAGCACCGTCTTCGAATTCCGCCGCACGTGGATTTCTCGCCTGCTCATTGACTTGTTGCGTACGCATTAAAAATCTATCGGGTCGCATAAACGGATTGATCCCGGGCGCCAGCACCGACAGCGGATAGACCCGGTCCTCAACATCAATTTCCTCAAACTTTCTTTTGAATAGTTTCCCCATTTTGTCATTCATAAACTCAGTCTGACCATAACTGAGCAGGAAGTCGTAACCTTTACTCAAATCAAGGTTGACCCTTCCATCTTGGCCCACCGTTCCCGCCACGTTCGGTAAATCCAGGCTCATGCGTACTCTGGGACCATCGAGAGGATCTATGGAGTCCACCCTGATCGCCCGCTTGACCCCTTGACTCTGCTTTAAGGTGATATGGCTGCCACCCACCACCTTCATGGTCAAGGCCATTTTTGACTCCAGCACCTGGTTTTCATCTTCAGTCGATACAAACGACAAGCGGGGATAGTCCAGGGTGTAGTCGTAGAGGTATTCTGTCTCCGAAGTAACGGTATCTTCACTATCGGTAATAGGTCTGAGGTAATGCCCAGAGTCAAACCGAGTGATATATTCTTGCAATAAAAACCGATTGAGCTTTTCCCGATCCAGCCAGATGATTGTATCCCAGCCCAATGTTTTGCTTTTACCATCCAGCCATTGCAGCAAACTTGCCATCGAATTACCGGCCATGATCTTGTCCTCTTGAGTATCATCGATTTCTTGTATCGAGTAGGCGCACTCCGCGCAACTGCACTCGGAGGGGGGGCGCTCCTTACACTACTTCAATCGCAATAGAGGGAAACTCCAGATAAGAACTTCCTTCATCGAAACTGACCTCGACAGATAGGGTCAACCTCGCGCCAACGCCAACACCTAGAAGATAATTTCGAGACAACGTTGCAAGTACCTTCCCAGCAGTGACTTGATCTGCCCGAACCACAAATCCCCTGAGCAGGTACTCTGTGGGAGAGCCAGGTTGTGAAGCCAGGATAGTGACGCGCTGATCCGCAGCCATAAACACCCAGCGCGGTAACTCAAATTCGCCCCCATGCTCGGACACATTGGCCAAGGGAAGTTTTCCCGCAGGCGCCGCTGCACACTGCAAGGTTCGAAAATTGCTTCTGGGAATCGAGATAACTCTCAGGTCATAGACTTTCGATGTGGCGACAGGCCGGCCAGGCAGCTTGACCAGATAGTCCACATCCAGGCGTTTACCCATGTTTGCCGGAATGGCGGATGACGGAATCTTGAAACGAAGCGGATAGCCCGCCATGGGCTCGGCGGTAGTGTAGTACCCCGAGGTACCGAAGCCTTTCCAGCGCACTTCGATTCGTTCAGCGGTCCCCAGATCCACTTCGGGATCAGGCGCAATTCTGATCTCGCCGCCTGCCACCAGCGATTGCGCCTCAATAAATCCGCGATTGGGCACGCCACCGTCTTCCGCTTCAGCGTCGACCACGATCGGAGCCTCGGGTTTCCAGGCGACTCTGACGTCCAGCAGCAACGACTCGGAAGACATCGCCGCGCCTAAGCGAGCATATTGGTAGGTCAAGCTCACTTGAGCGTTGAGGTTGTCCCGTAACCATTGTTGCTCAAGTTTGAAGTCGATATGTCCAGCATTGATTATTTGCTGATCAACCTGAACCGCGCGGATCAGCAGGGGGGTGCCCAGTCGCCCGGCGGCATACAGCAGCACCTGATCGCCCACCGCGATCCCCGGATAGCCGGGGACTAGCACCGTTGCACCCTCGGGAAAGTCGCCGGGGTCAATCGTATTGCCGCTGTGACCTTCAATTTCAGGGGGAGACAAATACGCGCCTGTTGGAGCGACGATACGAATCGTCTGAACCTCGGACAACTCCGGCAGGCCCGTTGCACTGGCATAGCGGACGCTATAGCTCAGCTCGCCACGCCCCTCTCGGATAAATAACAGATAGCTGTTGTCCAACGGCCAACTCAGGGCCTGCCCTACATCCGTGGACGTCAGGGTCTTTTCGCTAACGAAGAGGTCTGCATCGTCGGCGTAGCCAGTGCTGTCAAAACCGCGCCAGGTGATGGTCACCCTATCGTTGGCCGCCATACCCGCGTAAGGGACGACCACCAGCATGAGAGAGCCAGATACGGGCAATGCATCCGGGTCGATCGCCAACTCATGAGACTCTCTTACTTGCGCAACAGGTAATAGTGTTTCCATGAACAAAACTCCTCAACCCGATCTAATGGAAAATCGGTGTTCGAAGAGCACGAACAGCAGAGTGCTCGAAGGTATTTGAGGAGTGTTATACACCGCCCAAACAGCCCCGCCTACTAGCAGAACTGATAGGTTTCCTATCAGTTCTGCTAGGTTGTCACTAGCAGGTTTGCTGCTATTGTATGCCCCATTGCCCTATCAAAAAACCAGGCAAAGACTCCCGTTGTTTCGTACTACTGGAGAATTCAAAAAATGAAACTGACAAAACAACTGCGCCTCTCACTGTTCGCCGTTTCAACATGCTTGATATTTTTTTCGCTACTCTCCAGAGCAGAAGAAGCGGCGACGCGAAACAACGGGACTATCACCTTATTTACGGGCAGTGGTCAATGCGTTATCCCCCTTCCCGATCCCGGACAAACAGCGGTGCATAAATTCCCAAAAAAACCTCCGACGGGTCGGTGTTCGTCGGTGCTGGATGGCGCAAGATTTGAACTTCGAGAGGTGCCCTCCGCAACAAAAATATGGTTCGTCAATGGTCGAGCCACAACCGGACAACTCGACTCAGCCCCCAAGTACTGCGAGCTGTTTCAAAACTACAGCGGATCTTGGAATTGGTATGAGTTGCTCACCATCAAGAACCCGACGACTATCATCGAAACACCTCAAACCCAAGCGCCTCATACCAATGACTTGAGCACTCTGCAGGAAGGTCAGGTTGTCAGTCCCGGGCTGCGCTTGATAAAAAAAGTGACCACTGATACCAATCTCGCCAAGCCTTATGAAATCAATTGCATCAGAATTGAGCGTTCTCCTGCCGCCCCGACAATACTGGCTGACGAGCCCGAACTGAAGAACACGGGAACCATTTCTTTTCACGGTAATAATCATTGCACACTGAACTTCGTCACCAGTCAGGTCAACTTTAAAAATCATGGGCAATGCCAAAATGATGATGCCAGCACCTTTGAATTAGAACATGTTCCTTCGGCTGCCGAGATTTGGCTGTTTGATAACCCCGATTGTGATCCATCGAAAGCCAATGACTTCTGGCTCAAGTTAATGACGATAAAAAAAGATTATACACAGGCGCCGATAGATTTCGACCTGATCGCCAGAACACCTGTCGGCAGTGTTGTTCTGGGAGCACCAGGGCTGCGGCTTATTGATAGCCATGTCAGACCGGGTGGACAAACTCACAAAAAACTGTCCTGCGTCAAAATCATTATCTCGCCACAACCC
>NZ_JALLIX010000076.1 GCF_023242365.1 Pseudomonas sp. MWU13-2100 | reverse complement strand
CTCGAACAACCCATGAACGGTCTGCGCCTGCGGATAATCCAGCAGCGTGTCGTTGAACGTCACCAGCAGTTGTTCACGCTCCTCAGCCGACAGGATCGACAGGCCACTCAGCGGCACCTCCGCGTTCTGTTCCAGTGCCCCCACCAAACTCGCCAGCGCGGCCTGCATGTAACCGCAGACCCGTTGCGCATCAACGCCGGCAGTTGCCTGTACCGTCAGGTTGAAGCCCACATCGTCATCGTCCACTGACAGCGTCAGCGGGTAGTTGGTCCGCTCGCCGCCACCCAGGCTTTCGATACCCTGCCAGGCCTCCAGCGCCTGCTGGCTGACCTCGCCGGCACCGTGCCGGTAGTTGAGCAAGGTGCTGAACAGTGGCGTCGGCGCGGGCACCCCGCTGCAACGCTGGGCCAGCGCCAGGGAAGCATGTTCGTGGCCGAGCAGCGCGGTGAGCTGGCCATGGGCCGCCTTGAGCGCGGCCCGAGCCCCCATCTCGCCGAGGTCCAGGCGCAGCGGCAAGGTATTGATAAACATCCCCAGCGCCCGATCCGCGCCCGAGCCGCCCTGCATACGGCCCAGCAACACGGTACCGAACACCACCTTCTCGCGTCGGCATAAGCGCCCCAGCACCAGGCCCCAGGCCAGGTGCACCGCGCTTGCCGGGCTGACACCGGCCTGTCGGGCCCGCCCGCGCAGCCGCCGGGACAGCTCGTGGTCCAGCGCCAGGTGGGCCTCGGTGAGCTCTTGTCGGTCACCACGGACTTCCTGCTGTTCAAACGGCAGAGTCGGCTCATCGACATCGCCGAGCATCTCGCGGAAGAAGGCTTCGTGCTCCTGCCGGCTGACCCCCAGGCACGCCTGGGCCACATAGTTGCGATACGGCATGGCCGGTGCCAGCGGCATCGTCTGCCCAAGCAGGTAGTCCTGCACTTCCTGTTGCACCACTGCCATGGTGGTGTGGTCGATGGCGATATGATGGAACAGCAGGATACCCACCCAGCGCCGATTGAACGCATCTTCGCTGACGGCCAGGCGTAGCAGCGGCGCCTGTTGCAGATTCAAACGGTAGTGCGCCGGATCGAAGCGTTGCAACAGTTGCGCCAGCGGCTCACCCTCCCGCGGATCGAGGGCGAGTGTCTCGACTTCCAGCCGGGTCTGGCGCCAGACCACCTGCACCGGTGCCTCCAGCCCTTCCCAGGCAATCGATGTGCGCAGGACATCGTGACGATCGATCACGCGTTGCAGCGCCTGGATAAAATCGTCCAGACGGCTACGGCTGTCGAAGCTGAACTGCGATTGCAGCACATAGGGGTCACCCTTGCCGGCCGACAGGTGATGGAACAGAATGCCTTCCTGCAATGGCGCCAACGGGTAGATATCCTGCACATTCGCCACCCCACCCGGGACCGTCGCCACCACACGGTCGATCTGCGCCTGGGTCAGGCTGACCAGCGACAACAAGTCTGGAGTGATGTGCTCGCAGCCTTGCGGGATCAGGTTGGCCGGTACCACGACTTCCGTGCTGCCGCCCACCGCCGCCGCCAGTGCCGACAAGGTCGGCTGGCCGAACAGCACCCGTACATCGGCGCTCAGGCCGGCCTGGCGCATCCGTTCGATCAGCGTTACCGCCAGCAGCGAATGACCGCCCAGTTCGAAGAAGTGATCGTTTCGCCCGACGCGCTCGACCTTGAGCAAATCGGCCCACAACTGTGCCAACCGCGTTTCGACCTTGCCTTGCGGCGCTTCGTATTCGCGGCTGACCAGTGCCGAGCCATCTGGCACCTGCAGCGCTTTACGGTCGACTTTTCGGTTAGGCGTCAATGGCAAGACGTCGAGCTGCACGTAGGCCGTCGGGATCATGTATTCCGGCAATGCGCCTTGCAGATGGCCACGCAGGCTTTCGATCTCCAGAACTGTTTCAGGCTGCTGCGCCGTGAGATAAGCCACCAGGCGTTTTTCGCCCGGGTGGTCTTCTCGTGCCAGAACCACGCTTTCCTTGACCCCGGGATAAGCAGCAAGAAGTGCTTCTATTTCGCCCAGCTCGATGCGGAAACCGCGGATCTTCACCTGGTTGTCATTACGCCCCAGGTATTCGAGCGTGCCGTCCGGCAGATAACGACCGAGGTCACCGGTGCGGTACAGGCGTGCCGAAGCGTCCTGGCTGAAGGGGTCATTGAGGAAGCGCTCGGCGGTCAGGTCGTCGCGGTTCAGGTAGCCGCGCGCCACTCCCGCACCGCCGATATACAGCTCACCCGCCACACCCAGCGGTACCGGCTGCCGGCTCTCGTCCAACAGGTAGATCCGTGTATTGGCCATTGGTTTGCCGATCGGTACGTTGACCGATTCGCCCTGCCCATCGACACGCGCGACACAGGACCAGATAGTGGTTTCCGTGGGGCCGTAGAGGTTCCACAGTTCACGGCTGCGCGACAGCAGCTCGCGCGCCAGGCTGCGGGGAAGTGCTTCTCCACCGCAAAAAACGCGCAGGTCCCTATTGCCGGTCCAGCCACTGCTCACCAGCATTTGCCAGGTGGCCGGAGTGGCCTGCATCACGCTGACCTGCTGCTCGGCAAGCAAGCGTTGCAATTGCAGACCGTCCATGGCCGCCTCACGGGAAGCCAGGACTACACAGGCTCCGTTGACCAAGGGCAAATACAGCTCAAGCGCGGCGATGTCGAAGGAAATAGTGGTGACGGCCAGCAAGCGATCTTGCGACGAAAGCCCTGGTTCACGGCTCATCGACTGGAGGAAGTTGCTCAAGGCTTGATGGGTGATCTGCACGCCCTTCGGATGCCCGGTGGAACCCGAAGTGTAGATCACATAGGCCAGATGTTCGGGACGTAGCCCTGCCCGCAACGGGTCGATCTCGGGCTGCGCAAGGAAACCTTCGCGCTTCGCCAGCTCAGGATCGAGCAACAGCACCGGTACGGCACTTGTTGGAAGTACCGAATGCAAGGCTTCCTGGCTAAGAATCAGCGCCGGAGCACAGCTCTCCAGCATGTAAGCCAGACGATCAAGCGGATAGGCCGGGTCGAGCGGCACATAGGCAGCGCCTGCCTTGAGAATCCCCAGCAGCCCCGCAACCATTTCCAGGCCACGGTCGACACAGATCGCCACCCGATCATCCGGGCCGATGCCCAGGCCGATCAGGCGATGGGCGATGCGGTTGGCCTGACGGTTGAGTGCGTCATAGGTCAGGCTGCCCTTCTCGTCGACGACCGCTACCGCGTCACCACAAGTGGCAACCCGAGCTTCAAAGAGACCATGCAGGGTCAGATCCCGCGGATAGTCGACGGTGGTCGCATTGAACGCCTCCAGCAACTGCCGGCGTTCAGTCTCCGGCAGCACCAGCAAGTCCTGCAACGCCGCTTCGGCGCCCTGCTCCAGGGCCTCGACCAAGCTGTGCAACGCCCGCTGCATATAGGCACAGATCCGCCCCGCCGCAATCATCGGAACGGTCTGGGCGGACAACAGAAAGTCTTCGCCCTGGTCGTCGACATTTAGCGTCAACGGATAGTTGGTGCGTTCCTCGACGCCCAGGGCCTGCATGCCGTGCCAGGCCGTCAGCGCCTCATCGGTCACGACAGTGCTGCTATGGCGATAGTTGAGCAACGCGCTGAACAACGGCAGCGGCGCGCTGACACCGCTGCAACGCTGAGCCAGCGCCAGGGACGCGTGTTCATGGCCGAGCAACGCGGTCAGCTCGTCATGGGTGGTCTTGACCCCTTCCCGTGCACTACGAGCACCGAGAATCACCCGCAGCGGCAAGGTATTGATAAACATACCGAGGGCACGGTCGGCACCCTCGCCGCCCTGCATCCGGCCCATCAGCACCGTACCGAACACCACGTCGTCGCGGGCCGAAACCCGGCCCAGCACCTGGGCCCAGGCCAGATGCACCAGGCTGGCGGCGCTCACTCCCAGTTGACGGGCCTGGGCCCGCAAACGGCGACCCAGCGCAACGCCCACGGGCAGGCGGGCCTCATCGATGCCTTGCCCCTCAACCTGTTGCAAACCGAACGGCAGGGTCGGTTCGTCGACATCGCCGAGCCGTTCGCGGAAGAACCGCTCATGCTCTTCCTGGCTCACGCCCAGGCGGGCCTGGGCCACATAGTTGCGATAGGGTACCGGCGCGCCCAGTTGCGCCTGCCGCCCCAGCAGATAGGCCTGCATCTCGTGCTGCACCACGTCCATCGCGGTGTGGTCCATGGCCAGGTGATGAAACAGCAGCAAGGCCAGCCAGCGCTGGTTTTCCGCATCCCAGGACTGGATCAAGCGCAGCATCGGCGCCTGGCGAATATCCAGGCGATAGTGCCGCGAGTCGAAACGCTGCTGCAGTTGGCTCGCCACAGCACCGCCCCGCGGGTCCGGCTCCAGGCTCTCGCGTACCAGTTGCACCTGGCGCCAGACCACCTGCACCGGCTCGTCAAGACCTTCCCAGACCAGTGCCGTGCGCAGGATGTCATGACGCTGGATCACGAACTGCAGAGCCCTGGCGAATTCGTCCAGGCGCTCCAGGCTGTCGAAGGCGAACTGCGATTGCAGCACGTAGGGGTCGCCCTGTTCCGCGCTGAGGTGGTGATAGAGGATGCCCGTCTGCAAGGGCGCCAGGGCATAGATGTCCTGGATGTTGGCAACGCCACCCGGCACCGTGGCGACGATCCGGTCGATGGCGGCCTGGTCGAGGTTCGCCAGCGGCAACAGTTCAGGGGTGATACGCGAACAATCGAGGCTGATGCCATTGGCCGGCACGCGGATTTCCCGGCCACTGCCCACCGCCGCCGCCAGCGCGGCCAGGGTCGGCCGGCTGAACAGCACTCGCACATCGGCGCTCAGACCGGCCTGGCGCATGCGCTCGATCAGCGTCACCGCCAGCAGCGAATGACCGCCCAGTTCAAAGAAGTGGTCGTGGCGCCCCACTCGTTCGACCTTGAGCAATTCTGCCCACAACTGCGCCAGCAGGATCTCGGTTTCACCTTCGGGCGCCTCGTAGCCTCGGCTGATCAACGCGCGCTCGTCTGGTGCCGGCAGTGCCTTGCGATCCAGCTTGCCGTTGGCGGTCAGGGGCAGGCGCTCGAGGCGCACATAGGCCATGGGCACCATGTACTCCGGCAACTGCGCATGCAAATGAGCGCGCAGCGCGTCGATCCGCTCCACCGCCCCGGCAAAGGCCGAGGTGAAATAGGCCACCAGGCGCTTTTCGCCGGGGATCTCTTCACGGCACAGCACCACGGCGTCCTTGACCTCGGGATGTTCGGCCAGGCGCGCTTCGATCTCGCCCAGCTCGACCCGGAAGCCGCGAATCTTCACCTGGTCGTCATTGCGCCCCAGGTATTCCAGGTTGCCGTCGGCACGCCAGCGCGCCAGGTCGCCGGTGCGGTACAAGCGCGCCTGCGGGTCGCTGTCGAACGGGTCGGCGACAAATTTCTCCCGGGTCAACTCATCCCGGTTCAGATACCCTTTGGCCACGCCCGGGCCACCGATATACAACTCGCCCACCACGCCCAGCGGAACGACCTGGCCATGGGCATCGAGCACATAAAGACGGCCGTTGCCCACTGGCCGGCCAATCGGCAGGTTGCCGCTGTCTGCCTGGGTGATTTCATAGGTCGCGGAAAAGGTCGTCGCTTCGGTCGGCCCATAGCCATTGAGCAGGTGCTCGGGAGCTGCGTTCGCCAGGACCCGCGCGATCACCGCCGGGTCCAGCACATCACCGCCGACAATCAGGTAGCGCAGCCGCGAGAAGGCGTCGCCCAGGCCCGCGGCGTATTGATGGAACAAGCCGGCGGTCATCCACAGCACCGTCACCGACTGTTCCAGCAGCAGGCGCTGGAAGTTTTCCGGAGAGAGCAAGTCGGCCTGGCCGATCACCACCACGCAGCCGCCATTGAGCAGCGGCGCCCAGACGTCTAGGGTACTGGCGTCGAACGCCGGGTTGGAAGCGAAAGCCACCCGGTCCCGGGCATTGAAGTCGGCATAACCGTTGTTGATCACCAGGCGGCTGATGGCCCGATGCGGTACCAGAACCCCCTTGGGGGTACCGGTGGAGCCTGAGGTGTACATGATGTAGGCCACACTTTCGCTGGACTGCGGCATGGCCAGGTCATCGCCATCGAGGCGTTCCAGGCTCAACATGTCGAGGTCCACGCGCTGCACGCGACTGTCCAGCGGCACGGGGTGGCGAGTCAGCAGGAGCCGTGCCTGGCTGTCCTCGATCATGAAACCCTGGCGCTCAACCGGGGCGTTGATATCCAGGGGCACATAGACCGCGCCGCATTTGAGCGCCGCCAGTTGGCTGACCAGCAGCTCGTCAGAGCGCTCCAGCAGGATTGCCACGCTGTCGCCCGGTTGTACACCGAGACCGCGCAGGTGCCGGGCCAGGCGGTTGGCCCGGGTATTGAGCTCGGCGTAGGTCAACGACACGCCATCGTGGATCGCCGCACAAGCCTCGGGCCGCGCCCGCACCTGGGCTTCGAACAGCCCATGGACGGTTTGCGCCCGCGGGTAATCGCGAGCGCTGGCATTGAACCCCAGCACCAGTTGCTCGCGCTCGGCGGCAGGCAGGATCGACAGCTGCGCCAACGGCAAGGCCGGCGTTTGTTCCAGGGCCTCGACCAGGCTTTCCAGGGCGCGGAGCATATAGCCGCAGACCCGTTGCGCCCCGGTCCCGGCCAGGGTGCCGACATGCAGGGCGAAACCTTCGCCCAGATCGTCCACCGACAGGGTCAGCGGGTAGTTGGTGCGCTCTTCGCCACCGAGCATCTCGATGCCGTTCCAGGCCGGCCGGTCGGTGTTGCCACTCGCCAGGTGCCGATAGTTCAGCAATGCGCTGAACAACGGGGTCGGCGCCACCACGCCACTGCAACGTTGCGCCAGGGTCAGCGGCGCATGTTCATGACCGAGCAAGGCGGTGAGGCGTGAGTGGGTGGCCTTGAGCCCTTCGCGCACACCCAACCCGCCCAACGCCACCCGCAACGGCAAGGTGTTGATGAACATCCCCAGGGCACGGTCGGCCCCCTCGCCGCCCTGCAGGCGACCGAGCAGAACGGTGCCGAACACCACTTCGTCCTTACCCGAGACACAACCCAGGACCCGAGCCCAGGCCAAGTGGCAAAGACTGGCGGCACTGACGCCCAACTGCCGGGCCTGGGTCCGCAGCCGGTGGCTGAGGCCGGCGTCCACGGCACACCGAGCCTCTTCGATGTCCTGGCCGTCGCCCTGTACATCCTGCAGGCCGAACGGCAAGGTCGGTTCGTCGATATCGCCGAGCATGTCGCGGAAGAACCGCTCGTGCTCGGCCTGACTCACCCCCAGGCGCGATTGGGCCACATAGTTGCGGTACGGGATCGAGGTCGGCAGTTGCGCTTGCTGGCCGTGCATATGAGCTTCGATTTCGGCCACCAGCGCACCCAGGGAGGTGGCGTCGTTGACCAGGTGGTGGTACTGCAACAGGCCGATCCAGCGCTGGCTGGACGGGTCCTGCGCATAGTCCAACTGCAGCATCGGCGCCTGGCGGATATCCAGGCGGGTCCGCGGGGAGTCGAGGCGCCCACCCAGCTGGGCGGCGATATCACCGGCGAGCGGGTCCGGCGATACTTCGTTGACGACCAGCGGAGCCTGGCGCCAGACCACTTGCAGCGGTGTATCGAGGCCCTCCCAGACCACGGCGGTGCGCAGGATATCGTGGCGTGCAATCACGCCTTGCAATGCCTGGGCGAAGGCCTCGAGGCGGGCGCGGCTGTCGAAGGCGAACAGCGCGTGTTGCAGATAGGGGTCGGCGTGGTCCACGGCCAGATGATGGTGATAGAGGATGCCTTCCTGCAACGGCGCCAACGGATAGATATCCTGCACGTTCGCCACGCCACCCGGTACGTTGGCGACAATACCATCGATAACGGCCTGGTCGAGACTGATCAGGGGCAGCATGTCCGGGGTGATGCGCTCGCAAACGGACGGAATGGCATTGGCCGGGACCACGATTTCCCGCCCGCCGCCCACGGCAGCGGCCAGGGCGGCCAGCGTGGGTTGGCCGAACAGTACGCGGATATCGGTGGACAGGCCGGCCTGGCGCATGCGTTCGATCAGGCTGACGGCCAGCAACGAATGGCCGCCGAGGTCGAAGAAATGGTCATGCCGGCCGACGCGCTCGACATTGAGCAACTGCATCCAGATCCGCGCCAGGGTGGTTTCGGTTTCGCCCTGGGGCGCCT
>NZ_JALLIX010000075.1 GCF_023242365.1 Pseudomonas sp. MWU13-2100 | reverse complement strand
CGGACGCTTCGGGTAGCGAAGGCCGGCTTCGTCCAGCCAGTTGGCGATATTCATGTTCGGCTCCTGCGTGCCAACGGCTTCCAGATCCATCTTTGAGTCCTCCTGAACTGACGTTGCATAACCCGGGCTACTTGTTCTCCACCCCTATGGAGAAGGCAATCAACGTCCTTCCAAGGCCTTGCAACCAAGAAAAATGAGTGTTCAGCAAGAAGGGGGGCCGCCATCGGTGGGCAGGATCTTGCCGCAGACAAAGCTTGAGCCCATCAAGGCACGGGAGCCGTTGAAGAGGTAGATATACTTTGGCTTACACTAAATGGCTGGCAGGCCATAAAATATCAGTCATTTTTTACGATTACTGTTAGGTGGGCTTACATGTCGACTATTCCTCCTCTGAGTTGTCTCCGTAGCTTTGAGGCCGTCGCCCGGTTAGGCAGCGTGACACTCGCGGCCACGGAACTTCATGTGACGCACTCGGCGATCAGCCAACAGATCAAGGTGTTGGAGGAGTTGGTCGGTATCAACCTGTTCATTCGCGAGGGGCGTGGCTTGCGGGTGAATGAGCAGGGTCGCCTGTACTCACTGCAAATCCGTCAGTCGTTGGGTGCCATCGCCGAGGCCACTCATCTGGTCCAGGCGCGGCCCAAGGCTTCTGAATTGGTGGTCGCGGTGATGCCTTCATTTGGGCGCTCCTGGCTGTTACCCAGGATCGGGAGGTTTCAGCAGCACTATCCACATATCACCGTGCGCTTACACGCCAGCCTGACGGTATCGAATCTGCTTCAGGAGTCGCTTGATATCGGTGTGCGTATGGGACGTGGCGACTGGGAGGGGGTGGAAAAACGTCTGATGTTCCACGATGAAATGGTGGTGGTCGCCGCTCCCGACTTCAATGGCGGGCAGCTGCCGAAGACTCCCGCGGAGATCGTCGCTAGTACGATCATTTTCACGATGGACTCCTGGCAACCGTGGTGTGAGGTAGCCGGCCTGCCGGATATCAACGTGCCCCGTGCGGGCTTGTGCAGCAATGACTCCAACCTGGTATTGGAGGCTGTGCGTCTGGGGCAGGGTATCGCGTTGGTCCGCCGGAGCCTGGTGCACGATGCCATCGTGCGAGGTGAACTGGTCCAACTGACTGAATACGCGTGCCCTTATGCCTACCCCTATTGGTTGGTATTGCCGGTCCAGGAGCACTTGGAAGCCAAACAGCATCAGTTTTCCGCATGGCTGTTTGCGGAGGTGGAGCGCTATGTGGCAGAGGTCGAGCAACTTCGTGAGTCGCAGCGGGGTCTCTAACGCCTAGCCACTATCTCCCTTCAAACCCTGTTTTTACCTGTTCAGCGTCATGGGCCATTACAAAAAACCGCAGCCACCGAAAGCGGCGGCTGCCAATGGCGATTGCACTGCATGCGCACGTTGGGCTTTGCAACCGGCAGATCAGAAACCCAACTGCCACCTGCGCTAGTTCGATCAAACGAGCGGTTGTCTACGGGGATGCGTGATGGTCTGAGGTCGACCCCTCAAGCAGCGCATCCACCACAGCTTTCGCCATCTCTACCGAGTGAAGCATGCCCCAGAAAGCGGGCCGCATCCGTCCGGGTTGATTTCACAGGACCAGGTAGCGAAGCCAACGACCAAAGAAGCCTGAGCCATCATATTGATATGGTCGATACTTAGAAAGTCGGAATTAACCAAGCGCTATCAGCGAACTGATGCGATACGGCGATACCGCCCGCGAAGATAACCAGGACCTGCGCATTCCATTCGCCAAAGCACTCCATGACCTCTATTCGGGACGCAAGTCCGACGCCGAGTTGACGGAAATGGTGTTACTGATGCTGGAAGTGGAGAGCGCGCCCTTGCTCGGCATAGGACCCGAGACGCGAGAGCGATGCCCGCGCAGTTGATTGCGACAAGGTTCAACAGTCAAGAAAAGCGCCTAGGCATCGCGTTCCCCAACAAAGCCTCCCTCGCATCCTGAATTCTCGACGTCAACAGCATCCGATACTGCCCCGGTGTCATGCCAAACCACTGGTGGCAGGCACGATAAAAGCTACTCAGTTCCCGAAACCCCACGCGATACGCCGCTTCCTGCAAGGTGTAGCACAGGTTGCCCAGGTGGAATTCTGCCTGGCCCCGGCGCGTTTCATTGGCCAACTCCTTATACGGCTGGCCGGCCTTCTGCAGCAGACGTTGCAGGGTACGCTTGCTCATGCACAGCTTCCTGGCCATGTCTTCGATGTGCGGGACGCCCTCGCTCAACGACACCAGAATCATCTTGCGCACTTCCCCCGGTACCGAGAAATAACGGCGGGCCGACAGGTGCATCTCGGCAACCCGCTCATGCAAGGTTGCCAATTCCTTGTTCGCCGAAGAAAGCGGTTTTTCTAAATCGTCGTTGGCCAGCACGATCGAATAACAGCTCGCACCGAACTTTACCGGGCAATGGAATGTTTGTTCATACACCGAAACATCCGCCGGAACCGAATGTATAACGCCGACTCCGCGCAACTGAAGCGCCGGGCCCACCAGCATTCGACACAGGCCGAGCATCGTGGCAATGCCAGCATCGCCGTACTGACGCGGGACCTCGTTGGTGTCCAGAAAGTGGCAGGAGAACCGATGCTGCCCGCCTTCCTTATGCAAGGACATGGCAATGGAGGTGTCGAGCAGGGTCACGAAGTGGATCAGCCGTTGCAGCGCGGCATGTAACGTGGCGCTGGACATCATCACATAGCCGACCACATCGAAGATGCCGGGGCCGGTCTGTGACGTTGCGCGCAGGCCAATGTCGGGGTCGTCGGAGAGTTCGGCGGCCAGCGTGTAGAGGCGGTAGAGCTTGACCCGCGAAATCCATGATTGGTCAAAGCTCAAGGCCTGCACGTCAATGTCCACGGTCTGGCAAAAACTGTCGATGTCCTGCCCGGTCGATCTCAAGGCATCGATCATGAAGCGGGCGAATGAGGGGATGACCGCAGGCATGAACGTTCCTTGAGGGTCGCTGTGAAACACAGCATTGCCTCGCGGTAGACCATCGAGCTCCGCTGGCGTTCACCTCGAAACACGGTTCCTGTCAAACGAAGCGGATGGCGCCGGATGCCAAGGCGATGGCGCCGTCCGCAATTGCCGGCCGCCATGCCGTGGGCCAGATTGAGACCCCGGCCTGAGCCCATGCACGCTCTACTGTTTGCCTGGCTCCGTTGTCGATTATGGAGTTATTTCATGGCTTTGCATCAGACCGTAGAAACGCGCGATTCCTCTATTGAAGACGTCTACTCAAGCGGTGCCTCAGAGCGCCGCTTGCCCAAATACCGCCTCCCCGAACACTCCACCGCACCCTCGACGGCCTATAACCTGGTTCGCGATGAGTTGCTGCTCGATGGCAACTCCCGGCAGAACCTGGCGACCTTTTGCACCACCTGGGTCGAGCCGGAAGTCCAACAGTTGATGGCCGATGCCCTCGACAAGAACATGATCGACAAGGACGAATACCCGCAAACGGCCGAAATTGAAAATCGCTGTGTGCATATCATTGCCGATCTTTGGCACGCGCCGAAGTCGTGGCAAACCGTGGGCTGCTCGACCACGGGCTCCAGTGAGGCCGCCATGTTGGGCGGCCTGGCCCTGAAGTGGAGTTGGAAGAAGCGTCGTGAAGCCGCGGGCCTGCCGACCGATAAGCCGAACTTCGTGTGCGGACCGGTGCAGATCTGCTGGAAGAAGTTCGCGCGTTACTTCGACGTGGAAATTCGCGAAGTGCCCCTGCGCGACGGCGCGCTAGGCCTGCGGCCCGAAGATTTGCGCGAGTTCTGTGATGAAAACACCATTGGCGTGGTGGCGACGCTAGGGGTCACCTTTACCGGTATCTATGAGCCCGTGGCGGCGTTGGCCCACGAACTCGACAGCCTCCAAAGTGAACTGGGGCTGGATATTCCCATCCACGTCGACGCGGCAAGCGGCGGCTTTATCGCACCCTTCATCCAGCAAGAACTCAGCTGGGATTTCAGCATCGAGCGCGTCAAGTCGATCAACGCCTCGGGCCACAAGTATGGCCTGGCACCCTTGGGGGTCGGCTGGATCATCTGGCGGGCCAAGGCCGACTTGCCGGAAGAGCTGATCTTCTACGTGGATTACCTGGGCGGCAACATGGCCACGTTCGCCTTGAACTTCAGCCGTCCCGGCGGCGAGATCATCGCCCAGTATTACAACTTCCTGCGTTTGGGCCGGGAAGGTTATACCCGTGTCCAGCAAGCCTGTTCGGACACCGCCCAATGGCTGGCGTCGGAGATCGCCAGGATCGAGCCGCTGGAACTGGTATACGACGGCAACGGCGGTCTGCCAGCGGTGTGCTACAAGCTCAAGGACGGTATCGAGCACGGTTTCACGCTCTACGACCTCTCCGAACGCGTGCGCATGCGCGGTTGGCAGATCGCCTCGTATCCCCTCCCGTCCGATCGCCAGGACATCGTGGTGCAGCGAGTATTGGTACGCCACGGCGTCAGCCGGGATTTGATTGCCATGCTGCTGGATGACCTGCACAAGGCCATCGCCTTCCTGCAGAAAAACCCGGTCCTGCATTCCGAGGCCGGGCCTACGTTCAGCCATGGCGCGCTCTCGGTCGCCGGCCCCAAACCCAACCTTTAACCCTGCCTGACTCCGACCACCGGCGCGCGCGCTCTATCGCGCTCCGGTGGCCGTGCCCTTTATTGTAAATAGTGTAAGGAAAGCAATGTGAACTGGCTCCAAAGCACCCTGCGTGCCTACCCGGAGATGGCGATTTTCCTGTCCCTGGGTTTGGGATTCTGGTTTGGCGGCAAGTCATTCAGGGGATTCAGCCTCGGGGCGGTGACCTCCACCTTGATTGCCTCGTTGATCATCGGCCAGGCGGGGATTGTCATCTCGCCTAACGTCAAGAGCACCTTCTTCCTGATGTTCCTGTTCGCCGTCGGTTATGGCGTGGGTCCGCAGTTCGTCCGCAGCATCGCCAAGGATGGCTTGCCGCAGGCTTTGTTTGCCGTGGTCATGTGCGTCTTGTGCCTCGCGGCGCCCATGCTGGCGACCTGGATCGCCGGTTACGGCCTCGGTTCGACGGCCGGGCTGTTCGCCGGTTCGCAGACGATCTCCGCGTCCATGGGGCTGGCCACCGACGCCATCAATCGGCTGGGCCTCGACGCCGAACAGACGCGCCAGCAACTCGACTCCATGCCCGTGGCCTACGCGGTCACCTACATTTTCGGCACCGTCGGTTCGGCGCTGATCCTGGCATTGCTCGGGCCGAAACTGCTGCGTATCGACCTGGTCAAGGCTTGCCAGGACTACGAACTGAGCATGGGGGGGCATCAGGACGTCGCCAGCGAAGGCACCGCCTGGCACCGTTATGTGCTGCGCGCCTACAAGGTGCCGGAGCACAGTGCATTCGTCGGCCTCACCCTCCACCAGGCCGAGTCTCATGCCCATGGCAAACGGGTATTTATCGAACGGCTTCGGCGCCAGGGCAAGATCGAGACCCTGACCTCTGAAACCCTCCTGATGGCCGGTGACGTCCTGGCGGTGGGTGGCCGCAACGCAGACATCCTGGAGTTGCTCGGCCATTCCGAAGCCGAGGTGGACGATCCGGAGTTGCTGGTGGTGCCGGCCGATGGGGTCGATATTTTTGTCACCAACAAAAAATACGATGGCCAGACGCTGGAGCAACTCTCCCAGTTGCCGGCGGCCCATGGTGTGTTTATTCGCCGGATCAAGCGCGGTGCAATCGCCGCCGAGCTGCCGATATTGCCCAAGACGGTCATTCATCGTGGCGACATCATCACCCTGGCCGGGCTGACCTCGGATACCTCCGCTGCCGCCAAGGCGTTGGGTCAACCGGACAGCAAGAGCAACATGGCGGATGTTGCCTTTATCGGCCTCGCAATCTTCATCGGCGCGCTGATAGGCGCTGTGGTGTTCACCGTCCATGGCGTGCCGATCACGCTCTCCACTGCCGGTGGCGCACTGATCGCCGGCCTGGTCTTCGGCTGGTTGCGTTCGATTCATCCGACCTTCGGCAGAATCCCCGAACCCACGGTCTGGTTCATGAACTCGGTGGGCTTGAACGTCTTCATTGCCGTGGTCGGCATCAATGCCGCCCCGGGCTTCGTCCATGGCCTGCAGACCCTGGGCGTGAGCCTCTTCCTCTGGGGCATCTTCGCCACATCACTGCCGCTGATCCTGGGAATGTTCATTGCGCGCTACGTCTTTCGTTTCCATCCCGCTCTGGTGCTGGGTTGTTGCGCCGGTTCGCGAACCACCACCGCCGCGCTGGGGATGATCTGCGAAACCGCTAAAAGCAACGTCCCAGCCCTGGGTTACACCGTGACCTATGCCGTCGGCAACACGTTGCTGACCATCTGGGGAATGGTGCTGATCGTCATGCTTTCCTGAGACTGCCCTTCCGTATTCCCGTGCGGCCATTGGGTTGCACGTCAGACAAGGCCCCGTTCATGACCCATGATTACAGCCAATACGCAGCATTGAGCCCCTTTGAGCTCAAGGACGAACTGATCAAGGTGGCGAGCAGTCGCGAGAATCGCCTGATGCTCAATGCCGGGCGCGGCAACCCGAACTTTCTCGCCACGTTGCCGCGCCAGGCGTTTTGCCAATTGGGGTTGTTTGCCAACCACGAGGCCGAGCTGTCGTTTTCATTTCTGGGCAATGGCATCGGCGGCTTGCCGAAAGTCGAGGGCATCGAAGCGCGCATGGACCGCTTTCTGGCTGACAACGCCAACCAGCCCGGGGTCGATCTGCTGATGAAGATCGCCAGTTATGTCCGCGACCAGTTGGGCCTGAACGGGCCGGCGTTCCTCCACGAAATGGTCGAAGGCATCCTGGGCTGCAACTACCCGGTACCGCCGCGCATGCTGGGCATCAGCGAGCAAGTGGTGCGCGAATACCTGGTCAAGGAAATGATCGGCGGCAGCGTCTCGCGGGACGACTTCGACATCTTTGCCGTCGAAGGTGGCACGGCGGCCATGACCTACATTTTCAGCAGCCTCAAGGAAAACAAGATCATCCGCGCGGGGGATAAGGTGGCGATCGGCATGCCGACGTTCACGCCTTACTTCGAGATCCCGGTGCTGGAAGATTACGGCCTGGAGGTCGTGCATATCGACGCCTCACCGGAGTTGGGCTGGCAGTATCCGCAAGCGGAACTGGACAAGCTGCTGGACCCGGCGATCAAGGTGTTCTTCGTGGTCAACCCGAGCAACCCGCCGTCGGTGCGTATCGATGACCGCAGCCTGGCTTATATCGCCGAGTTGGTGGAAAAGCGGCGTCCGGATCTGTTCATCATCACCGATGACGTGTACGGCACCTTTGCCGACAACTTCACCTCGCTCTTTGCGACCTGCCCGCGCAACACCGCCCTGGTGTACTCGTTCTCCAAGTACTTCGGTTGCACCGGTTGGCGCCTGGGGGTGATTGCGCTGCACAAGGACAATATCCTCGACCAGCAAATCGCGGCCTATGACGAGGATAAGCACGCCGCGCTCAACCTGCGTTACCAGACGCTGGTACCCGATACCTCGAAATTGAAGTTTATCGATCGACTGGTGGCGGATAGTCGCTCAGTGGCGCTGAACCACACCGCCGGTCTGTCGACGCCTCAGCAAGTGCAGATGGTGTTGTTCTCGTTGTTTGCCCTGATCGACAGTACCGACAGCTACAAGCAGGTTCTAAAAAAACTGATTCGCCAGCGTCACCACGCCCTTTATCGTGAGCTTGGGGTGGCTATCCCGGTGGACGCGTTCGAAGTGGAGTACTACACGCTGCTGGACTTCGAGCAGATTACCGAAGAGCTGTACGGTGAGGCGTTTGCGCATTGGGTTCATGACAATGTCGACCCCAATACGCTGTTGTTCCGCATCGCCGATGAAACGGGCATCGTCATGCTTCCGGCCACGGGGTTTGGCACCAAGAAGCCAGGCGGGCGATTGTCCCTGGCCAATCTCAATGAATATGACTACGCCAATATCGGCAAGGCTTTGCGCAAGCTGGCGGATGGTGCTTACGAGCATTACAGGGCGTCGTTGGAAAAGTGAGAGGCATCTGAAGGGGGCTCAATCGGCGCGGAGTTTGAGGTTGTATGGTGCGGTACCAAGGGGGCGAACCCAGTACGTGGTTGATCATCCACGTCTACAAACCCCTGGTTAGCACCGTCAGGTCCTGAACGAGAACGCCTTGCGCTTCAAGCTGCCGAGAAACGTCGGTGTTTATCCGAGGAGCAAGCGCTACATATTCCACATCCCAGGATGCAAAGCGTGGTTGGGCGTTCATGAACCTTGCCGTAGCTGCTTTCAATGGAGTGATGGATGCCAGCAGCTTGCTCTCATTGCGTTTGCAGGTGCCGAAGCGAATGCGCCGTTCATCACCGCAAATGGCAACCAGATCAATTTCGACGTCACTACGATCCCAATAACCCTGGATTCGCTCGGTAAGAGGAAAATCACCCAGCCCTCTGCGGCTGCGCTCTTCATACAGTTGCCCGACCAGATCTTCCAGGGCGGAGCCCTCTACCTGCATCAGGCGTTCGTCGGCCTGTTGCAGCAGTTTCTCAATCGGGCGGAAAGCGACAGCCGATACCGGTTGCTGCAATGCTGACAACCAAGCTTGAAGAAAATTGTCGTGGATGTAATAGCGGCCAGAACGCGCGCGCGGGGCTGCGAAGATCGGCAAGCGGCGCTCGATCATCTGATAGCGCTCCGACAGGATTTTCAGATAACCACCCACCTGCTTGACCTCGCCTGGTCCTGAAATCTCAGCCATGGCGGCTTCTATATCGGCGTTCGTGCAACCCGGGTGCTGCGCCAGGTATTGCAGCAGCATGTCGTAACGACCGCGAAGTTCACGCAAAAACCAGCTGTCGGCTTCGTTGCGCAAGGGGGACGAACTGGAGAAAAACAGCTTGCGTAACACCTCTTGACGATCGGCGGCCAGCACACCTTGCTCATAGGCGTCGCGATAGAACTTGGGCACCCCTTCAAACAAGCTCCAGAGGAATAATAGTCGCTCAGGCTGGGTGTCCGCATGGGCCCGGAGGACCTCAAGGATCGAGCTGACATCCAGATGTCCGAGTTCCAGTGAGTCCGTTGTTCGATTGAACAGGGGGGCTGCACGGTCCTCGAGCAACGCGGTCATTTCGGCGTGCAGCGACCCCAGCACAATCAGTCCACCAGGAACGCTCTCAGACTTGGCGGAGAGTTGGTCGACAACCGCCTGCAACAGGGAGCAGAAGTCGAACAGGCGCTTGCGATTGAAGTACTGGAACTCGTCCAGTGCTATCACGTACCCATCTTCGGCAAGGCGCCCGATCAGTTCGGCCAGATCACCCAGGCTGTTCACTCGCTCAGGTATCCCGAAGGTGTTGAGGTAGCCATTACAAGCGGCCACCACTCCCGTTGGATCGGAGTCAGGAATCTGGATATACAGCGTCTTGCTAATTCCCGCCGCTTGCAGCGCTTGTTGGATCAGCGCGGTTTTGCCGATTCGCCGCCGTCCGGATATTTGCAAAAAGAACCAGCGCTTGCGCTCAAGCACCTGCTGCATCTGTTGTAGTTCGAGGTGTCGTCCGTAGAACGACCAGGGTTTTGACTGGGCCATCGGATCACAATCTTGAGTAAGGTAAAAAGTTTTAGGTTAGATTCGGATCGGCCAGAAAGCCTGGAGATGACGCAGCCGAGCGCTCAGCGGAATTATAATATAAAAACTTTTACCTTAACTTGAAAGGCTTAGAGACGCCTTGTTACATAAGGCTTTCAGCCCGTTGGTTAGCGGGCTGAAACCGAAAAAAAGCGGGCGCTCGCGCAAGCTGGCTATCGGCCAGAAGCAAACATTCAAGCGTTTCGAACTATCTCGTCCCAGACGGTGGGGGTCGAGAAAAGCTCCTCGAGCAACCCCACAAACGACTAAAGCACTGGGCGACGGGCGTGATGCGTTCGTGGCGGTGTTGGAACAGTCGCTGCCGTTGCATCGTCTGGGCACCGCAGCAGAGGCGGGCGCTGCGGTTGTTTTCCTGATGACCAACGGGTTTATGAACGGCGCCACCTTGAATATCGATGGTGGCGCCAGGTTGGTTTGAACGGTCCAATCGGCTAGTTCGATCAAACGAGCGGGGTTGTCTACGGGGAGGCGTGATGGTCTGAGGTCGACCCCTCAAGCAGCGCATCCACCACAGCTTTCGCCATCTCTACCGAGTGAAGCATGCCCCAGAACAGAGACCGTTCCACCGGATTTGTATGCAGGCTGATTTCGTCGCCATTCAGTTCGGCGACTGCGAGCAATTTCGAAACGTAGGTCAGCGCGTCCTGAGCGTGGACGCCTGGCTGGATGGCAAAAATCGTAGGTCTGAACGGGTCATCGTAATCGATGGTTTTAGAGAGGGTGAGACCGAGGGTATCGAGCAGGCGGGCCGCATCCGGCCGGGTTGATTTCACAGGAACGTTGGACGCGGGAGGTGGATCGGGGGTGATTTTCTTAGCCATGGTGAATCTCCAACAGGTTAAGGAGATCTCCACTCTTGCTGCGATACAAGGGTGGCGAACTGTACGCAGGTTCGCAGACCGGTCTGTTGGAACACCGGCAGGCATAAGCCTCCTGCGCACAGCCGCCATAACGCAGACATGAAAAAGCCGCTTACGCGGCGCTGTGCGCCAACAGAAACCGCCGGGCTGCGAAACCCGCATCGCTGAATTTGCAGCGACTACAGAAATGTAGACCCAGCAGCTAGCGCACACAACATTCTCCCATGACCAAAACACGTAGGAAATATTAGTTTTTTTGGAAGGCCATTTCTCGTCATGCCGCCTTGGGAGACGTCCCTCCGAGTGCGTAAATACATAGGTAGTCGTTCGATTGATTGAGTCCGTGTGTTCTGGAGTGGGGGGCGGGATGGTCATGGAATCAACATACAGGTCCGAGCAGCGAGCCATCTATCGGGTGAGACCCACGAGGATCACGCCGAGCCAGGATCTGATGACCCTGACCACGGTGCCGTTCGGCCGGGGTCACAAAGCGGATTCGGCTGTGCCGGTGCTCGTGGT
>NZ_JALLIX010000074.1 GCF_023242365.1 Pseudomonas sp. MWU13-2100 | reverse complement strand
TGGCCTGGCAGCGGTTGCAACGCGGGTTGGTCGATGGCCTCGAAGGCCGAGCGGCGCGAGCCCGGCAACTTCTTGAAGGGCTTTTGGTTGATACGCTCGAGCAGTACGCCGATCGCCATGTTGAGTTCGCCCAAGGAGAAAAACTGGCGGTTGCGCAAGGCCGCCAAGATCCAGCGCTCGACCACTTGGACTCCGACTTCGACCTTGGCCTTGTCCCGAGGTTTACGGGCGCGAGCGGGCACTACGGCGACACCGTAGTGCTCGGCGAGATCGCGGTAACTCGGGTTGATATCTGGCTCGTAGCGATGCGCCTTGGTGACGCCGCTGAGCAGATTGTCCGGCACCAGGATCTGCGATGTGCCACCAAGAAAAGCGAAGCAGCGAGCGTGTGAGCCCAGCCAATCAGGTAGCTTCTGCGACCAGGTGGCCTCGGCAAAGGTGTAGCTGGAGGCGCCGAGAACGGCAACGAAGATCTGGCTTTGGCGGATCTCTCCGCTCTGCCGGTCGATGACCGGCACGGTCTGGCCTGCGTAATCGACGAACAGCTTTTCGCCGGCGCGGTGCTCCTGGCGCATGACCACGTCGACCTTGGCGGCCCAGAGGCGGTAGTGCTCGCAGAACCAGCTGTATTGGTAGCCTTGCGGATGGCTGAGTCGATACTCCTGCCAGAGCAAGGCCAGTGTCACGCCGGGGCGGCGCAATTCGGCGTGAGCCCATGCCCAGTCAGGCATCGGGCGTTGCTCGCTGGGAACCGTCGGCGCTGGCGGGAACAGAGATTGTTCCAGTTCAACGTCCGACAATGCCGTGGGCCAGGTCAGCCCGTTGGCAGCAAAGCGATTGAGGTAATCACCGACAGTGGCTCGCCCGACTTGCAAGCTGACCGCGATCTGGCGGGCAGATAGACCGACCTCAAATTTGAGACGCAGTACTTCTCGAATCTTACGCATGGATAACCGCTCCACGACGACCTCTCTGCTTCGAAAAAAGAGGTCGATGGTAGTGAATTAATCCTGCGTCGCTGCCTGCCTTAAGGGTGGCCGGATGTGCGTGGAATGGGTGGCCGGATCACCGTGGAATCAGTGGCCGGATGTTCATGGAATAGGTGGCCGGATGGCCGTGGAATCCGCAATACATCAATCCGCTGCTTCCGTTATCTGAATCACACGCGGCAATTGCCATCAGCCGGCTGATGGAAGCCGTCGCTCGCACGAGTGGGCCGGCCTACCTCGTCACTCTGGATGCTCTGGGTGATGAGCAGGTCAAGTCGACAACGCTCTCCATGCTATTCGACTGCGTGCCACAGATTAACGAGGAGTACGCCAATCGCTGCGACGACGAACATCAAGAGGTATTCTGGATGGCGTACCAGGAGATTGGGCTCGAAGACACCCCATTGGGGATGGTATGCATGGACAGTACGGAAACGAGCTATCTAAGCACGGCTCAATCGATGAATGCGCTGCTCGATAGAATCCGGCTGCTGCTCAGTCGCCAGGAGGAGGACGAGGCGACTGGATGAGGTGATGGTCGTGAGTCCGACTTAATGCCGGGCCATGCACCAATAGCCCACAGACTGGACTCACGCACGTCGGCGAGGCACCAGCAGTTGTGCCTCTGCCATTACCAAGTGGCTGGCTTACGACTCAGCGATACGTATCGCTTGAAACAATAGCCAGCCAACAAATCCGGGGGTTGGACATCGACTGCGATGAGGTCTTGATAGGTAGCCCTAGAAGTGCGTCACCCGATTCTTCTACGCGTCTGGGGGGGGCGGCAAAAAGCTTGGACTGGCTATGCCGCGAGGCCCAGGCTTTCCTAACAAGTTGCACACGTTTTTTATGCTAGGATCCGCGCCCAGCGCAGGAAGCCTTGGATCCAAGCGTTCCTGCCTGCTCGATACCCGCACCAAGCAAGGGGACATGGAATGTTCGTACCTGCGGATCAGACCCAATTCAGTATCACCTTCGATGGCCTGGAAAGCGACTTCCAGGTCCTCGCGTTCACCGGCAGCGAGGGCATCAGCCAGCCCTACCGCTTCGAGATCGACCTAGTCAGCGAACGCGCCGACGTCGACATCGAAACCCTCCTCCACCAACAAGCGTTCTTTGCCCTGGACGCCAACGGCAGCGGTATCCATGGGCAGATCTATCAGGTGGCCCAGGGCGATGCCGGCAAGCGTCTGACCCGCTACAAAGTCTCCCTGGTGCCGCAACTGCAATACCTGCATCACCGCACCAACCAGCGCATCTACCAGCAGATGTCGGCGCCGAAAATCATCGCGCTGATTCTCGAAGAGCACGGCATCAAGAGCAACGCCTACAGTTTCCAGCTCGGCCAACCGTGCCCGGATCGCGACTATTGCGTGCAGTACGACGAAACCGACCTGCATTTCATCCAGCGCCTGTGTGAAGAGGAGGGTATTCACTACCACTTCCAGCACAGCGAAAAGGCCCACCTGCTGGTGTTCGGCGACGACCAGACGGTGTTCCCGAAACTCGGCCAGCCAACCGCCTATGTGCAAGGCAGTGGCATGGTCGCCGATGAGCCGGTGATCAAGGGTTTCACACTGCGCCTGGAAACCCGCACCCGTCGTGTCACCCGACGTGACTACAACTTCGAAAAGCCCAGCCTGCAGCTTGAAGCGGCTTACAAGCCCGACGGCGAAAGCACCGGACCGGACCTGGAAGACTACGACTACCCGGGCCGCTTCCTCGACCGCGCGCGTGGCAAGTTTCTCAGCCAGCGTGCGCTGGAGCGTCACCGCGCCGACTACCAGCAAGCCGAAGGCTGGGGCGACCAGACCACGCTCAGCAGCGGCCACTTCCTGGAAATGTCCGACCACCCGCGCAGCGAGTGGAACGATCTCTGGCTGCTCACCGAAGTCGTCCATGAAGGCAAACAACCGCAAGTGCTTGAAGAGTCGGTGACCAGCGACACCACCGCCAACAAGGACGACTTCCACCAGGGCTACCGCAACCGTTTCCTCGCCACCCCGTGGGCGGTGTTCTACCGTCCGGCGCTGGAACACGGCAAACCCCGGGTGCTCGGCAGCCAGAGCGCGACGGTCACCGGTCCCAAAGGTGAGGAGATCCACTGCGACCAGTACGGCCGCGTCAAGGTGCAATTCCACTGGGACCGCGAAGGCCTGGCCGACGACAAGACCAGCTGCTGGCTGCGCGTCTCCAGCGCCTGGGCCGGCGACCGCTACGGTGCCATCAGCATCCCGCGCGTGGGCATGGAAGTGCTCGTCACCTTCCTCGAAGGCGATCCCGACCAGCCACTGGTGACCGGTTGCCTGTACCACAAGGAAAACCAGGTGCCCTATGAACTGCCGGCGAACAAAACCCGCACGGTGTTCAAAACCCTCAGTTCACCGGGTGGCGGCGGGTACAACGAACTGCGCATCGAAGACAAGAAAGGCGCCGAGCAAATCTTTATCCACGCCCAGCGCGACTGGGACGAAAGCATCGAGCATGACCAGAAGATTCGCGTCGGCCACGAACGCCACGACACGGTGGAGAAGAACACCTACACCGAGCTGAAAGCCGAAGAACACCGCACCACCGTTGCGGACCGCAAGACCGAGACCCGGATGGACGACCATCTGACGATTGGGCAGAACCAGCACATCAAACTCGGCACCGCGCAACTGACCCGTGTAGGGAAAGAGATTCACCTCAAGGCGGGGGACAAGATCGTCATCGAGGCCGAAACGGAACTCACGATCAAGGCCGGGGGCAGCTTCATCAAGCTCGATGCCGGTGGTATTTCGGTGGTTGGGCCAGTGGTGAAGAACAATGCCGGTGGATCTGCGGGGAGCGGGACTGGGATCGGGATCAAGCCGCCGGTGCTGCCGGGGGCGGCGGCTAAGGACAAGGCCGGGAGTTTGATGGAGCAGGCGTTGGTGAATGCACTGCAGGAAAAGGTCTCCCAAAAGCCTGCACGGATGATGAACTTCTCGGGCTGATGAAAGCCACGCACACAGGATCAGGTAGCAGTAAAGATGACCGATACAGTCAAGGTTAAAAAGTGGTCGTACCCCTTCAAGGTGGGCGGTGCCGAAGCTACGGATCCGCAGCAGTACTACGCGGCGTTGGCCAAGGCCAATGATGGCTATTACCCATTGGGCAGCAACGGGCTGTGGCATGGTGGCGTGCATTTCGACGAGGCCACGGGCCTGGTGTTACCGCACAGCGAGGTGCGTTGCATTGCCGATGGGCAAGTGATCGCCTATCGCATTGACGAGGCTTACCCTGTCTCCGCCTACAGCGACCGTAACGCCATTGCCTCCACGGGGTTTGTGCTGGTCAAGCACCAGTTGGAAGTGCCCGCGCCGCCCGCTCCGGCAACGGCTGCAGGCGCCACAGCGGCCCCGGCGCCCGCAGGCGGGCCGACATTGGTGTTCTACAGCCTCTATATGCACCTACTGGACATGGCCGGCTATAACACAACGTCGCCTGCACCGGAACGTCCTGCCTATTGGAGCGGTGGCACCTACCAGGTCCGTGCCAGTGCCAATGACAAGGTGCTGGGGCTTAACGTACACGCCGCTCCGAAGAATACGCAGGGCTACGAGCAAATCCTTGCCACCTTGCCGCAAGGCACCACGGTGACCACCGGTGATGCCAGTGCGAATGGTCAATGGCTGAAGGTCGTCAGCGTTTCCCCCGAGATGAGTGGCCTGGCGGCAGACTCCGGTTGGATCTACAAAAATAATATGAGTAGCCTGGGCAACAACCAGTACCTGATCGGCAAGAAAGGCGACGACGTTCCCGCCACCCAGGTCAAGGGGCTGAACGTGCACAAGACTGCCGCCACCAGCGGGGACATCCTGTCCGTGCTGCCGACCGGCACACAGGTCAAGATCAGCGAAGAGGGCGCCAGCGGCCAATACCGTAAGCTGGTCGAGATCATCAGCGGTGTTCCGGTTCCGGCGCTCACCGCCGACGCCTCCGGCAGCCTGCCGGGCTTTGTCTGGTTGCCCTCGCTGGAAACCAAGAGTGAGCCCCAGGCCATGGGCAGCGTGGTAGTGCTCGACACGCCTGTCACTATCAAGGCCGGAGACCTGGTGGGCCACGCAGGTCAATACCAGAATCACGACGAAGGCAGTCCACGCAACTTGGTCCACCTGGAAGTGTTCAGCTGCGACGACGTGAAGGACTTCGTCACGCAAAGCCGCAGCAAGGCAAATGCTTTGCCGGCCGACCAGAAGAACCTGATGAAGGTGTACAAGAACACCAAACTCATCACCCACCGCGCCGACATCAGCAGCACCAACCCGCCTAAGGTCAGCGATGATGGAACGATGACTGGATATGATCTGATCATCCCCGTCAGCGTGTTGGAAGCCATGCCGGCCGAAAAGAAAATCAAGGTGTCGGCCACCTCGCAAGGCGGCAGCGATACCCTGTGGTGGCACCTGGAAGACCTGCTGGGCGACGCCCAGGGCAACCCCATCAGCGGTTGGCTGGCCGAACAGGACCTGATGACCACACGCCACAATCCATGGGAATGGGAAGGCTTCGAGTTCATCGAAGAAACCGTCAGCAACGTCGATCACCTGGCGGCCAACTTCCACGAGCGCAACCTGCTGAATGACACCGAAAAAGCGACCTTCCTGCCCAAAGTCAGCACCTCCACCAGCGGCCCGGTGAAAGAGCGTCTGTACAACCTCATCGATACTGATAAAGACGACAAACTCACCGCCAACGAAATCCGTGCAGCCTTGGCCAAACCTTGGTTCGCGCAATCCATTTCACAACTGGTGACCAAGTACGAGAGTGAGTGGTACTACAAGGCCGAGAAGTGGGACGCGCTGGATGAACTGATGGGGCATACGGCGGCGCAACCTAATGTGAGTTGGGTGGCGGAGAAGAAGCGGATTGAGAAATTGGCTTGGTGGGGGGATTTGGCGGGGAAGCATGGGGTTAGTGCGGATGGGAAGGTTTGGCATGTTCATCCGGTGGGGTTAATGTCAGGTTTTGCAGCAGTGAATGACGGAGATAACTTGAAATGGCTGATTGTTCCTTACGGACAACTCACCTTTGATGCCGAGGGTAATGACTATTCCGCCCCTAATCACCCACTTCACATGTACTTCAGCCGCGTAGCACATTGGCCAGGGGGAGTATCAGGTGTCACAATTGGACGAGGCTATGATTTAGGTCAGCGCCCTAACCCCCAGGAAGATCTTACAAGCGCCGGAGTGCAAGAGCCACTTCTCTCATGGTTAGTGGGCGCCAAAGGTTTACAGGGACAAAGTGCAGAAAATTATTTACATGCAGCTCCGCTGAGCATGCGAAAACTAGAGATAACGAGAAAGCAGCAATATATGTTGTTCTCGCCAATTTATGAGTATATGAAAGGTAGAGTTATTAGTATTTCAGCGCAACAATTCAACAAAAATACATATGGAGTCCTGAGCTGGGATGGCGTAACACCAAAAATCAGAGATGTAGTAATCGATCTCATCTATCGAGGAGATTACACACCCAGCTCAAGAGAGTTGATTCAGGGTAGTTTTGTTGGTAGTGATTTGACAGAATTTAAAGCGAAAATATCAAATCAATCAAATTGGTCTAATGTACCACAAGATAGATTTTCAAGAAGAGTAAGCTATATACAGGAGTAATAACATGAAAAAAGCAGCGATATTGTTGTTAGTGCTTAGCTGTGGCAGCACCTCTGCTGCAGAGTCGACTATAAGCAGCGTGTACAAAGCTGATACCGGAGAAGTATCCGGAGAAACAGTTCGATACTACCAAACTCTCGATAGTCCGTGCATATTTATTCAAATATTAAAACCAGGCAGTAAGGGGAAGGCATTTTTCACGAAGGAGTTTTGTTCGGTCTTTGGTAAAAGCTTTCGCGATGGATACGCAAGCGTAGCGCTTGATGACGCCAGATTCATAGATGATACTCTTGATCTAACTTTAAAGTTAACTCCGCTGGAGTTAATCGATGATGAGTTTTTCAAGTGCTCAGTAACGGTGCGTAATGAGGAAATTGTCGAGCCTGTATGTTTGAAAGTTGATGCTTCACATGCTAATGTTCACTGAATTCAATGTTGGTTGTCGCGTTTTTAAATTGTAGAGCCTCGAACTTGCGAAGATGGATTTGATCGGAGATACAAATAACGGAGATAACAAGTCTGAAAGTGGCCTTGGGCTCGAAGACACCCCATTGGGGATGGTATGCATGAACAGTACGGAAACGGGCTACCTAAGCACTGCTCAAGCGATGAATGCGCTGGTCGATAGAATCCGGCTGCTGCTCAGTCGCCAGGAGGAGGACGAGGCTGCTGCATGAGGTGATGGTCGTCAGCCCGACTCAATGTCGGGCCATACACCAATAGCCCACAAGCTGGACTCACGCACGTCGGCGAGGCACCAGCAGCTGTGCCTCTAACTGGCAGGGCGGTGCTTGCTGTATCGCTACCGCTTGATCCACATGGGTGTCGGGCAGATTCGTCGTAGCCCATGACGAGGAAGCGGGTTCGACGGGTTCAACCGATTAGGTTGACTTAAAGGGTAAACCCTGCAGTTAAAAACTGCAGGGGGTGCTGGCTTTTAACCTTGACTTGAGAACGGCTAATGGGTGTCCCCGTTGCTCAAGGGCTTTAGTTTTTGACGTTAGTGAGGTGGGAGTGAAGCTGCGATGCCACGAAGGCGGCCCAGCGATTCTTGAGTGTATTGAAGTGCGATCCTCCGATGATCAAGGGGCTGCCCGTTTATTATTTAACTCATGTGCTTTTGCACTACGGCATGTAATCCAATGGCGCCTTTCGCCAATTGAATTGTTCGGCATACCAGCGTTGAATCGGGCCTGGTAAACGTCCTTTCCAGCCCTGCACGTTCGTGTAGTAGCGCACGCGGTAATTTTGCTTCTGATCGCTGACCAGCACCGCGACCCAAAGTTGAGCGTCGCGCCCGCGCATTAATAGTGCGGCGTTGGGAGGCGGAAGCCCTAATACCCGAATTTGGGTGACTTGGGCCCCTAGGTTGTCTGCGGCTGACTCGTCTACGTAGTAAATCGAGTCACTGGCATCCAGAACGGTTTGATAGTCGTCCTTAAGCAACTGCCGAGCTGCATCGTCTTCCTCCTGTGTGCGGACCAGTCCCAGGGACAGGAGGTCATAGTTCGAATCAAGTGGTTGTTCGGATACTACATAACGTCCACCGAAGACTGCGTCAGTTCCGCGGCATTCGCCCACTTGGATGACGTTAAGGAGAGCGGTGGTTGGTGTCAATATTAATGTGCAGTCTTCGCTGTGATAAATACCTTCGGAGCCTTCCAGGTTGAAAGTGCCGGTCAACATTCCTGAGGTCATTTTAGTTGCTGCTTTTACGGTAAATCCTAACTTAGGTGCGCGCCCGGTTATCTTCCATTCGGCACTGTCGAAACGCCCCCATGGGACACGTCGCCAAGTTCCTTTCCAGTTGAACGGTTTGCCTGCATGCTGGAGTTCTACAATCCGCGTCGAGTAACTGACTCGTATACAATGAAAGTCGGTAGCGCAGTAATCTCGGTTTTTAATCCATTGGCGTTGATCAGCCGTCAGCATCGCGGTGTCTTTCACTGTCGCCTTTGCCATTTTCCATGCCTGCCCCAATTTACTATCTAATCCAAGCGTGTAAGGGTCGGAACAGATTGCTTTTTCTGTAGGAGTATCGGCATTGGTACAGTCGAAGCTGTTGGCGGCAGCAATCGTGGTGAAGGTCATACTGGTCAATATCATGGCGTGGATAATATGGGGGTGCGGTAAGGCAAAGGGCATCTGGAGAGTCCATTCTGAAAATTGCAGTATTAGTATGTGTAAATGTACGGTGTTTTTCAATTTTTTTGTGCTTTTGGGTAGTGATCGGTAAGCGTCTGGTCGGTACATTTTTTAGTTATTATCTCAGGCTCTTTTCAAAGAGAATTTCATCTGTCGGTAAATTTCCACGGGCTGCCAGCCGAGATTTCGCCAGGGTCGAACGGACGATGGCTAAACCGGATCGACCAGAAATCGACTCCTGGCGATAGAGTGGTAAATGATCCGCGAACTTGGCGATCATGATGTGGGCCAGCAACCCGGCGGTCGGAATGCCTTTATCGATGATCTGTGCCGGAACCGGTGCCCGGATCAAGGTTCCGCACTGATCGCAGGCCCGCTTGCCAAGGATGTGACGCTCAACGGTTAACACGCCTGGCGTGTAGTCGAGTTTCTCGCTGACATCCTCGCCGATGCGCTTGAGGGCGCAGCTGCACTGGCAGTGGCTATTATCGGGTTCGTGATGGATCAGAGCGCGCGGAAGCTGCGGCGGCAAGGTGGTACGTAGGCTTTTGCCGAACCTCGGTCGAAGCACGAGCAGGTTCCAGCACTTCAAGTTCTGCTTCACTGGCCGCAATGTCAGTGTCAATCAGCTCATCAAGCAGACCGTCTTGGTCTGGACTTAATTGCTCGCTGCGCTGGGCAAACTTGATGCGCTTGAGCTGCGTAATCTCGTGGGTCAGCTTTTCGATAACCGTTTGGCCAACGGTGGATCTTCTTACCTGGTCTCGACTGTCTGATCGAGACTCTCGACTGACTGGTTCTTGTACATGGGTGTTGCCGCTGACCGAAAACTGACCCAGTGTCGCGGGATAGGTGCATTGCGCCCCTATCCCGCTGAGCGCTCTTACCTTTTCGCGCACATTTCAATATCAGCTTGGGTTTTTACCTCTGTTACAATGCCCAATCTATATTTGCAGTAATCGATTATATCCTGTCGCAACTCATTGCTGAGCTTGTCCACGCGCCGATACTCCCCGTCATTGGCGTGAATGTTAAAAAACTTCATTCGCAGCGTGGGTGACTTTTTAATAAAGAAAATCGTATTAACTTCACCGTCTGAAACTTCATTGTAGTACCCCACGTTCAGAACCACCAGAAATATGAGAAGCCCTATCAATACAAGGTACTTCATTCTGCTTGAGGTCTAGGTGGTGGCAGAAGCTGCGTTTTAGTTCGAATGTTCCTTACAAGCTCCATTCCGATATTGCCTGGGCAAATCTTCCCTTCACTCACTTGCCCTGGAAACTCTCTATGGCCGCCAAAGCGTTTAATAAAAAACACACTCTTCAGCACTTCCATCAGATGCAATAATGTATCGATTTGCGTATCTGGTATGACATTTGTTGTGCTAATCCCTATGGACTCAAGAGCTTTTCGTCCTGTCGCAACGTAGTCTCCGCCTTCTTCTGCCGTGGTCAGATTCTCAAGAAGCACGATGCCAATTACCCCCGTATTGAACAGGTGAACGCTCGATCCTTGAAGCCTGATATCACGTCCTTCCAATACGGTGCCGTCACAGGCAATCCCGTAGTGATAGCCTATATCGTCATATTGATTGCCCATGTGGTGGGCTTGAACGCCCTGCATTTGCTTCACTCCCCCCGGAGTACATTCGTATGACCGGCCAGCGTGGTGCAGGGCGATCATGGTGTAATCCCAGTCCATCGCCATATCTGGCTTACCTTTCACTGCCCCCCACCCTGAGCGCTCCGTGAAGGTGTGTCCTAGCGATTGGACTTTTTTTATTATTGCCTCACGAGTGGCCGCACGATCATTTACCGTAATCGGGACAGGACACATTAGCTCGCCAGGTTTTATCTCCTGCGCAGTAGCCTGTGTTGCAAACTTCGCACCCATCAGTGCCCCTCCGAAAGTTCGTGAAGCGTCCTGGCGGGAGCGCTGAATTTGATATGGAGTGATATCTGAGAGTTCGGTGAAGGGGCCTTTACATGAGCGATCCCATTCGCATCCGTCACACCTGGAGTTTGTACGCCGTCAACGGTCGCAATAAACTCCCTGAGGGCGAGGGGCTTGCCCGTTTCACTATCACTGATACTGAACGACTGTCCGAATACTTTCTGGAAAGACAAAGGCAAAGGAGGGATGAAAGGAGCAGGAGTATGAGTATCCCCGATAATGATCGTGCTAGAGCCCGCAGTTACAGAGTTTCCGTGAGAGCCGGTACTCCCAACCATCGCGGCATTCAGTCCATTGATAAAGACAGTCTTGGAAAGATTGCCAACCAACGGACTTCCACACGCGCTTTTATCATTTTCTCTGGCAGCGGCTAAACCATCAAAAAAAACATCGGGAGATCCCGACACGATTGGGTTTGTACCATGCCCTGGGAGTGGGCAGGCGGTAGGGTCAGATACACGAGCGGCAGGTTTTGCCATATCAGATTCCTTCCTGATTGAGTTTTTTTGGCGGTCGTAATTTATCACAAGTTTTCATGGAAGACCCGCTGACAGCAGTTCCCCTCTGTCACAAATCATTCTGATATCTGTCCATGCTGGGCTATGAGCACCGGCCCGCAAAAAATAGCCACGATGAAAAAAAGAAGGTGAAAAAGCACTTATCCCCCTCCCGCCGACGGGCTTTGCGTCCATTTTTTGTGCAAATTCAGATGTAGTGCAAACGAAGCTACAGGCCGCGCCGGCCGTGGGGCTTCTCGGGG
>NZ_JALLIX010000073.1 GCF_023242365.1 Pseudomonas sp. MWU13-2100 | reverse complement strand
GTCATCGGCGCTGCAGGTGTTGAGCTCGACGCCGGGCAATTGCGCGAGCAACTGCGCCTGTCCCTGGCCGAGTACATGTTACCGAGCGCCTTTGTCAGCCTGGAGGCTTTCCCGCTGACGGCCAATGGCAAGCTGGACCGCAAGGCGCTCCCCGCACCGGCGGCCGATGCCTATGCCCGGCGTGAATATGAAGCCCCCGAGGGCCCGGTGGAAACCACCCTGGCCGGACTCTGGGCCGAGTTGCTCGGTGTCGAGCAGGTGGGGCGTCATGACCAGTTCTTTGAGCTGGGCGGGCATTCGCTGCTGGCGGTGAAGCTGATCGAACGGATGCGTCAGGTCGGCCTGACAGCCGATGTTCGGGTGCTGTTCGGCCAACCGACCCTGGCCGCGCTGGCGGCGGCCAGTGGCAATGGCAGCGGGATTGTCGTGCCGGCCAATGCGATCCCGACCGGCTGCCGGCACATCACCCCGGACATGCTGCCCCTGGCCCGATTGACCCAGGCCCAGATCGACCATGTCACGGCCGGCGTGCCGGGCGGTGTCGGCAATGTGCAGGACATCTATGCGCTGGTGCCATTGCAGGAAGGCATCCTCTATCACCACCTGTCGAGCGACGAGGGCGATCCGTACCTGTTGCAGGCCTTGTTGCGGGTCAACACCTTCGAACAGATGCTGGATTTTGCCGAGTCCCTGCAGGCGGTGATCGACCGTCACGATATCCTGCGTACCGCCGTGGCCTGGGAAACACTCGACGAACCGGTCCAGGTGGTCTGGCGCGAGGCGCGGCTGCGGGTCGAGGCTTTCCTGCCGCATCCGGACCAAGGTGATGTAGCCGCCCAATTGCAGGATCATTTCGATCCGCGGCGGATCCGCCTGGACCTGCGCCAGGCGCCGATGATGCGCCTGCACTATGCCGAGGATGCCGATAACGGCGGCTGGGTCGCGGTCTTGCTGTTCCATCACCTGATCGATGACGCCACCTCCCTGGCCCTGCTGGGCAAGGAAATCGAAGCGTTCAGCCAGGGCCGTGGCGGTGAACTGGAAGCTTCGGTGCCCTATCGCAACCATGTCGCCCAGGCTCGCCTGGGGGTGAGCCGCGAGCAGCACGAGGCATTCTTCCGCGAAATGCTCGCTGATGTCGATGAGCCGACCTTGCCGTTCGGCCTGCGGGATGTGCAGGGCGATGGCAGTGGTGTCGAGGAAGCCCTGTTGCCGGTGGACCCGGAACTGGCCCTGCGCCTGCGCGCCCAGGCCCGGCGCCTGGGGGTGAGCAATGCCAGCCTGCACCATCTGGCCTGGGGCCAGGTGGTGGCACGGGTGTCCGCACGTCGCGACGTGGTCTTCGGCACCGTGCTGATGGGCCGTTTGCACAGTGGCCAGGGCGCCGAGCGCGCGCTGGGCATGTTTATCAATACTTTGCCGTTGCGGGTGGCCGCGGGCGAGCAGGGCATCCAGGCGGCGGTACGTCAGACCCATGCACGATTGGCGGCATTGCTCGGTCATGAACACGCGCCATTGTCGCTGGCCCAGGGTTGCAGTGGGGTGGCGGCACCGACGCCGTTGTTCAGTGCCCTGATGAACTACCGGCATGTCGCCGTAGGTGCCCAGGCGCCGCAGGACGCCGGCCAGGCCCGGACCTGGGCCGGGGTCGAAGTGCTCGGCGGGGAGGAACGCACCAACTATCCGCTATCGCTGTCGGTGGACGACCTTGGCGAGTCTTTCGGCCTGACCGTCCAGGCCGTGGCCGGGGTCGGTGCCGAACGGATCGCCGGCTATATGCACAGGGTGCTGGAGCAACTGACCGAGGCCCTGGAACAGCGGCCCGAGGCCCCCTTGCACAGCCTCGATTGGCTACCGGCGAGCGAGCATCGCCAGTTGCTGGAGGATTTCAACGCCTTCGATTGCGCCTATCCGACGGACCAACTACTGCACCAGCTGTTCGAGGCCCACGCGGCGGCCCAGCCTGAGGCGGTGGCCGTCACCTATGAAGGCCAACGCCTGAGCTACGTCGAACTGAACCAGTGGGCCAACCAGATTGCCCATCGGCTGATTGCCGAGGGTATCGGCGCCGACGATCGGGTGGCGATCTGTGTGGAGCGCAGCCTGGAAATGATCGCCGGTCTGGTGGGCATTCTCAAGGCCGGTGCCGGCTATGTGCCGTTGGACCCGTCATACCCGGCCGAGCGCCTGGCCTACATGCTGGAGGACAGTGCGCCCAAGGTGCTGCTGACCCAGCGCGGCTTGCGCGAGCGCTTCCCCCAGGCGCTCATGCCGGTGTTGCTGCTGGAAGCCGACGCCCGGATCGAGAGTGGTATCGACGCCGCGCCTCGGCACAATCCGCAGATCGAGGGGCTGACCGCGCAACACCTGGCGTACCTGATCTACACCTCGGGCTCCACCGGCCAGCCCAAGGGCGTGGTCATGCCCCACGGGCCGCTGGTCAATCTGATGCACTGGCAGATCGCCCAGACCGTCGAGCACGGCCGGCCCGGACAACGGACCTTGCAGTTCGCCGCCCTGGGTTTCGACGTGGCCTTCCAGGAAGTCTTCAGCACCTTGTGTGCCGGCGGCGAACTGTCGCTGATCCACGGCGATATCCGCCTGGATTTCCGCCGCCTGTTCCAGCATATCCGCGAGCAGCGCATTGAACGCCTGTATATGCCGTGCATCGCCCTGCAAGCCCTGGCCGAAGCCATGGTCGCCGAAACCGGGCAACCTGAGTGCGCGCTGCAGGACGTGATCACCGCCGGCGAGCAGCTGAGAATCACCGAACCGATGCGGCGCTTCTTCGAACGCCTGGATAACGCACGCCTGCACAACCACTATGGCCCGACCGAGTCCCATGTGGTCACGGCGTTGACCCTGAGGGGCGATCCGCAGGCCTGGCCGACCTTGCCGAGCATCGGCCGGCCGGTGGCCAATACCCGCATCTACCTGCTCGACGAACAATTGCGGCCAGTGCCGGTGGGTGTGGCGGGGGAGCTCTACATCGGCGGTGCCTGTGTCGCCCGTGGCTACCTCAACCGCGACGAACTGACCGCCGAACGCTTTATCCGCGATCCATTTGCCGTTGCCGAAGGCGCGCGGCTGTACAAGACCGGCGACCTGGGCTGCTGGCAGGCCGACGGCCAGATCGACTACCTGGGTCGTAACGACGACCAGATCAAGATCCGTGGCTTCCGTATCGAACTGGGTGAAATCGAGGCGCGCCTCGGCCAATACCCGGGCCTGCGGGACACGGCGGTGCTGGCCCGCGAAGATCGCCCCGGGGAAAAGCGCCTGGTGGCGTATTTCAGCCTGCAGGCCGGGCAGGTGGCGCCCGAAGCCGACCAGATGCGTCTGCATCTACAGGCGCTGTTACCCGACTACATGATTCCGGCGGCCTATGTGCACCTGGAAAAACTCCCGGTTTCGCCCAACGGCAAACTGGATCGTCGTGCGTTGCCGCAGCCTTCGGCCGACGCTTTCGTCAGCCGTGACTACCAGGCGCCGCTCGGCGACACCGAGACCACCCTGGCCGCGCTCTGGTGCGAGGTGCTGGGTGTGGAGCGGGTCGGGCGCCAGGATCATTTCTTCGAGCTGGGCGGCCATTCGCTGCTGGCGGTGAAGCTGATCGAGCGCATGCGCCAGGCCGGCCTCAGTGCCGATGTCCGCGTGCTGTTCGGCCAACCGACCCTGGCGGCGCTGGCGGCGGCCGTGGGTGGCGGGATCGAGATCGTGGTACCGGCCAATGGCATTCCCCTCGGCTGCGAACGCATCACCCCGGATATGCTGACCCTGACCACACTGGATCAGGCCAGTATCGAGCGGATTGTCGCCGGCGTGCCCGGTGGCACCGGCAACGTGCAGGATATCTACCCGCTGGCACCGTTGCAGGAAGGTATTCTTTATCACCATATTGCCGCCGAACAGGGCGATCCGTACCTGTTGCAGGCGACTTTCGCCTTGCAGGACCTGGCGCAGCTGCGGGGTTTCACCGAAGCCTTGCAGGCCGTGATCGACCGCCATGACATCCTGCGCACGGCGCTGGTCTGGCAAGGACTGGAAGAACCGCAGCAAGTGGTTCTGCGCCGCGTCGAACTGCCGCTGGAACAGATCGCGCTGGACCCGGCCAAGGGCGATATCCTCGCTCAGTTGCAGCGCCGTTTCGATCCTCGCGAGTGCCGCCTGGACCTCGGCCGGGCCCCGCTGGTGCACCTGGCCTTCGCCCAGGATTCGGCCAACCAGCGTTGGGTCGCGATCCTGTTGTTCCACCATATCGCCCTCGACCACACCGCCCTGGATGTGATGAGCGAAGAGATGCTCGCCCACCTGCATGGCGCGGCCGGGCAACTGCCGGCGGCGATGCCGTATCGCAACTATGTGGGCCAGGCCCGCCTGGGGGTGAGCCGCGAGCAGCATGAAGCCTTCTTCCGTGAGATGCTTGGCGATGTCGATGAACCGACCCTGCCGTTTGGTCTGTTGCAGGTGCAAGGCGATGGGCAGGGCGTCAAGGAGGTCCGCCATGATCTTCCGGCTGAGCTCTGTCAACGCCTGCGCAGCCAGGCCCGGCAACTGGGGGTAAGTGCCGCCAGCCTGCATCACCTGGCCTGGGCCCGGGTCCTGGGCAGCACCAGCGGCCGTGACGACGTGGTCTTCGGCACCGTGCTGCTGGGTCGCATGCAAAGCGGCCTGGGTGCCGATCGCGCACTCGGCATGTTTATCAACACCTTGCCGTTGCGGGTCGACGTCGGCGCCTGCTCGGTACGCCAGGCGGTGCGCCAGACCCATGCCAGGCTGACCGCACTGCTCGGCCACGAACATGCGCCATTGGTGCTGGCCCAGCGCTGCAGCGCGGTGGCGGCCTCGTCGCCGCTGTTCAGCGCGCTGCTCAACTACCGGCACAGCCCGGCCCTCGAAGCCAGCGGCGGCGATTATTGGGCGGACACCCAGGTACTCGGTGTCCGCGAGCGGACCAACTACCCCTGCGCCTTGTCGGTGGACGACCAGGGTGAAGGCTTCCTGCTGAGCGTACAGGTTGCGGCTGGAGTCGATGGCCTGCGGGTCTGTGGTTATATGCAGACGGCCCTGACCCAGTTGGTCGAGGCTCTGGAGTCCGCGCCGGACTCTGCGGTGCGTGACCTGGCGGTGCTGCCGGAAGACGAACGTCGGCTATTGGTGCAGGACTTCAATGCCACGGCGGCCGACTACCCGATGACTCGGACCGTGCACAGTCTGTTCGAGGACCAGGCCCGCCTGCGGCCACAAGCGACGGCAGCCGTGCACCATGGCCGGACCCTGAGCTACGCGCAGTTGAACCTGCGGGCCAACCAGTTGGCCGCCCATCTGTTCGGTCTCGGCGTCCAACCGGGAGCACGGGTGGCGATCCTGCTGGAACGCTCCCTGGACCTGCTGGTGGGCCAATTGGCGATTCTCAAGTGCGCGGCGGTCTATGTGCCGCTGGACACCAAGGCGCCGTTGGAGCGCCAGCAATTCATGCTTGAAGACAGCCAGGCCGTGGTCTTGCTGACCCGACGCGGTTTCGCGCTGGCGAGCGGCCAGGCGGCCCGGGTCGATCTCGACGCCGTGGCGCTGGAGGTCTTGCCGACGGATAACCGGCAATTGCCGCAGTCGAGCGAAAGCCCGGCCTACATCATGTATACCTCCGGTTCCACCGGAATGCCCAAGGGCGTGGTGGTGCCGCATCGGGCCATCACGCGCCTGGTGATCAACAACGGCTATGCCGACTTCAACGACCGGGACCGCATCGCCTTCATTTCGAACCCGGCGTTCGACGCCAGCACCATGGATGTCTGGGGCGCCTTGCTCAATGGCGGCCAGGTGCTGGTGGTGGACCATGAAACGCTGCTCGACCCGGCGCGCTTCGGCGAGGTGCTGGTCAGCGCCAAGGCCACGGTGCTGTTTGTCACCACGGCGGTGTTCAACCAATATGTGCAACTGATTCCGGAAGCGATCAAGGGCTTGCGGATCCTCCTCTGCGGTGGTGAACGCAGCGACCCGGCATCGTTCCGTCGCCTGCTGGCGCTGGCGCCGAAGCTGCGCCTGGTGCATTGCTACGGACCGACCGAAACCACCACCTACGCCACCACCTGTCAAGTGACCGCGGTGGCCGAGGATGCCGAAAGCGTGCCGATCGGCCGTCCCATCGGCAATACCCAGGTCTATGTGCTCGATGCCCGCCAGCAATTGCTGCCCCTGGGCGTCAGCGGTGAGATCTGCATCGGTGGCAAGGGCGTGGCGCAGGGTTACCTCAACCGTGCCGACCTGACCGCCGAAAAATTTATCGCCGACCCGTTCAGCAGCGAGCCCGGCGCCTTGCTCTATCGCACCGGCGACCTCGGTCGCTGGTTGGTCGATGGCCAGTTGGAGTGCCTGGGACGTAACGATGACCAGGTGAAGATTCGCGGTTTCCGCATCGAACTCGGGGAAATCGAGGCGCGCCTGAGCACCCATCCGCAGGTGCGTGAATGCATCGTGCTGGCCCGCGAGGACGTTCCCGGCGACAAGCGCCTGGTGGCCTATATCACCGCGACCGGCGAACCGGCCACGGTGGAAGCACTGCGCAGCTACCTGCAAGGCCTGTTGCCGGAGTACATGGTGCCCGGCGCCTATGTGCAACTGGACGTGTTGCCGCTGACCCTGAACGGCAAGGTCGACCGCAAGGCGCTGCCGGTGCCGGAGTCGGACGCCCTGGCTCATGGCGATTACCAGGCCCCCCAAGGTGAAGTGGAAAACCTGCTGGCAGCGATCTGGGCCGATGTGCTCAAGGTCGAGCGGGTCGGGCGTCATGACCACTTCTTCGAACTGGGCGGCCATTCGCTGCTGGCGGTCAGCCTCATCGAGCGCATGCGCCAGGTGGGCCTGAGCGCCGATGTGCGTGTGCTGTTCGGCCAGCCGACCCTGGCCGCGCTGGCGGCGGCGGTGGGCGGGGGCACGGAAATCGTGGTGCCGGCCAATCTGATTGCCGAGCACTGCGAACACCTCACTCCGGACCTGTTGCCGCTGATCAGCCTGACCCAGGCGCAGATCGACCAGGTGCTGGCCAGTGTGCCGGGCGGTGCGCTGAACGTGCAGGACATCTATCCGCTGGCACCGTTGCAGGCCGGCATCCTCTATCACCATATCAGCGCCGAGCAGGGCGATCCCTATGTCCTGCAAGCGCTGTTCGGCCTGCGCGATCGCGCACGGCTGGACGATTTCAGCGGCGCCTTGCAAGGCGTCATCGACCGTCACGACATCCTCCGCACCGCTGTGCTCTGGGAAGGGCTCGACGAGCCGTTGCAGGTGGTGTTGCGTCGGGCCGAACTGGAAGTCAGCGAGTTGGTCCTCGATCCGGCGGCCGGTCCGCTGGCCGAGCAGTTGCACCAGCGTTTCAATCCGCGCCACTACCGTCTCGATGTCCGCCAGGCGCCGTTGATCCGCATTGTCTTTACCCGGGATGCGGCCAATGACCGTTGGCTGGCGATGCTGCTGTTCCATCATATGGCTCTCGACCACACCGCGCTGGATGTGGTACAGCATGAAATCCAGGCGCATTTGCTCGGCGAGGCGCATACCCTCGGCGAAGCGGTGCCGTATCGCAACTATGTGGCCCAGGCGCGCCTGGGTGTCAGCCAGGCGCAGCACGAGGCGTTTTTCCGTGGGCTGCTCGGCGACATCGAGGAGCCGACCCTGCCGTTCGGCCTGCAGGATGTGCAGGACGGCGGACGTGAGATCGAAGAAGCCGGCCTGAGCCTGGCGCCCGAGCTGAACCTGCGTCTGCGGGCCCAGGCCCGGCAGGCCGGGGTCAGTGCCGCGAGCCTGATGCACCTGGCCTGGGCGCGGGTACTGGGCAGCGTCTCGGGCCGCGAGCAGGTGGTGTTCGGCACGGTCCTGCTGGGCCGCTTGCAGGCCGGCGAGGGGGCCGACCGGGCCCTGGGCATGTTTATCAACACCTTGCCATTGCGCGTCGATGTCGGCGCGCAGGCGGTGCTCGCCGGACTCAAGGCGACCCACGCCCAGTTGACCGCATTGCTCGGCCACGAACATGCGCCGTTGGTGCTGGCCCAGCGTTGCAGCGGCGTGGCCGCACCGGCGCCGTTGTTCAGCGCGCTGCTCAACTACCGTCACAGTGTGGTGGCGGCCCCTACGACCGAACATGAAGCGGCCTGGAGTGGCATCGAAGCCTTCGGCGCCGAGGAACGTACCAACTACCCGTTGACCCTGAACGTCGATGACCTCGGCGATGGCTTCAAACTGTCGATACTGGTCACGACCGAGGTCGGTGCGCAACGCCTGTGTGGCTATATGCAGGCGGCCGTGGCGCAATTGGTCGAGGCGTTGGAGCAGAAGCCTGCGGCGACCCTGGACAGCCTGTCGATCCTGCCGCCGGCGGAGCGCGAGCAGTTGCTCGTGGGCTTCAACGCCACGGCCACCGGCTCGCCCCGGCACGCTACGGTGCATGAGTTGTTCGAAGCCCAGGTACAGCGGACTCCCGACGCTGCGGCGGTATCGCAGGATGCGACGAGCCTGAGCTACCGCGAGTTGAACCGGCAGGCCAACCGCCTGGCGGCGGAACTGCTGGAACTCGGCGTACAGCCTGGGGATAGCGTGGCGCTGTTGTTGCCGCGCTCCATCGACTTGGTGGTCAGCCAACTGGCAGTGCTCAAGTGCGCGGCGGTCTACGTACCGCTGGACATCAATGCACCGCGCGAACGCCAGGCGTTCATGGTACAGGACAGCCAGGCCGTGCTGGTGCTGACCTACAGCGCCGAAACCCTGGAGCCGGGCGTTCGACGTCTCGACCTCGATAGCCGCTCTGTCAGCGCGGAGCCGGCGGCCAATCCAGATCGCCCGGCAACCGCCGAGTCGGTGGCCTATATCATGTACACCTCCGGTTCCACGGGTACGCCCAAGGGTGTGCTGGTACCGCACCGGGCTGTCAGCCGCCTGGTGATCGACAACGGTTATGCCGATTTCAACGCGCGGGATCGCGTGGCCTTTGCCTCCAACCCGGCCTTCGACGCCAGCACCCTGGATGTCTGGGCGCCGTTGCTCAATGGCGGTTGCGTGGTGGTGGTCGAGCACTCGGTATTGCTCTCCCAGGAAGAGTTCCGGGCGCTGCTGCTGGCGCAATCGGTCAACGTGCTGTGGCTGACCGCCGGCCTGTTCCATCAGTACGCCGACGGCCTGATGGAGGTCTTCGCCCGCTTGCGCTACCTGATCGTCGGCGGCGATGTGCTGGACCCGACGGTCATCGCCCGGGTCCTGGCGCAAGGTGCGCCGCAACATCTGCTCAACGGCTACGGCCCGACCGAAGCCACGACCTTTTCCACGACCTACGCGATCACTTCGGTGCGCGACGGCGCGATTCCCATCGGTCGACCGATCGGCAACAGTCAGGTCTATGTGCTCGATGCCCACCGGCAACCAGTGGCGATAGGTGTGCCCGGCGAGCTGTATATCGGTGGGCAGGGCGTGTCCAAGGGTTATTTGAACCGGCCGGAATTGACTGCCATGCAGTTTGTTGCCGATCCGTTCAGCGACCAGGAGGGGGCATTGCTGTATCGCACCGGTGACCTTGGTCGCTGGACGGCGGACGGCAACCTGGAATACCTCGGACGTAATGACGGTCAGGTGAAGATCCGTGGTTTCCGGATCGAACTGGGTGAGATCGAGGCCGCCCTGGTCACGCACCCAGCGGTCCAGGAGGCGGTGCTGCTGGCCCGGCAGGACGCCGCTGAGAAACGCCTGGTGGCCTATTTCATCCTGCGCGAGCCGCAGCAGGGGCTGGATATCGAAAGCCTGCGCAGTCATCTGCAGGCGCGCTTGCCGGACTACATGGTGCCCGCGGCCTATGTACGTCTCGACGCGCTGCCGCTGACCGCGAACGGCAAGCTGGACCGCAAGGCCCTGCCGGCACCGGATGCGCAGGCACTGGTCAGCCGTGGCTACGCGGCACCCGAAGGCCCGGTCGAAACCACCCTGGCGGCGATCTGGGCCGAGGTGCTCAAGGTCGAGCGGATCGGGCGTCACGATCACTTCTTCGAACTGGGCGGGCACTCGCTGTTGGCCGTAAGCCTGATCGAGCGCATGCGCCAGGCCGGCTTGAGCGCCGACGTGCGTGTGCTGTTCGGCCAGCCGACCCTGGCCGCGCTGGCGGCCGCTGTCGGTGGGGGCAGTGAAATCAAGGTCCCGGCCAATGCCGTCGCGGCCGGTTGTACCCGGATCACCCCGGATCTGCTGCCCCTGGCCGATCTCGACCAGGCGGCTATCGATCATATCGTCGCCACTGTCCCGGGCGGCGTGAGCAATGTGCAGGATATCTACCCGCTGGCGCCGTTGCAGGAAGGCATTCTCTATCACCACCTGGCGGCCGAGCAGGGCGATCCGTATGTCTTGCAGACCCTGTTCGAGATGGCCAGTCGGGAACGCTTGAGCGCTTTTATCGATGCCTTGCAAAGTGTCATCGACCGCCATGACATCCTGCGCACCGCCGTGCTCTGGCAAGGGCTGGAGACACCGATGCAGGTGGTCTGGCGTCAGGCCCGCCTGTATCTGGAGCAGGTCGAACTCGACCCGGCCGAGGGCGAAATCACCGGGCAACTGCATGAGCGCTTCGATGCCCGCCACGCGCGCCTGGACCTGACCCAGGCGCCGCTGATGCGCCTGGTTTTCGCCGAGGACGCGCCGAACCAGCGCTGGGTGGCGATGCTGCTGTTCCACCATATGGCCCTGGACCACACCGCGATGGACGTGGTGCGCCAGGATATGCAGGCGCACCTGCTCGGACTGGCCGGCCGGCTCGGTGCCGCCGTGCCGTATCGCAACTATGTGGCCCAGGCCCGCCTGGGCGTGAGCCGCGAGGCCCATGAAGGGTTTTTCCGCGAGATGCTCGGCGATATCGATGAACCGACCCTGCCATTTGGCCTGCTGGATGTGCAGGGCGATGGTCGCGATATCGAGGAGAGCAGCCTGGCGCTGGACAGCTGGCTGGACCTGCGCCTGCGGACCCAGGCCCGTCAGCTGGGGGTGAGCGCCGCCAGCCTGGTGCACCTGGCCTGGGCCCAGGTATTGGGCAAGGTTTCGAGCAAGCGCACGGTGGTGTTCGGTACCGTGCTGATGGGCCGGATGCAGGGCGGCGAGGGCGCCGATCGGGCCCTGGGGATGTTTATCAATACCTTGCCGTTGCGGGTCGACCTGGGCGGGCAGGGGGCACGGGACGGGGTCCGCGCGACCCATGCCCGGCTGACCGCGCTGCTCGGCCACGAGCATGCACCGTTGGTGCTGGCCCAGCGTTGCAGCGGGGTGGCCGCGCCGCTGCCGCTGTTCAGCGCGCTGCTGAACTACCGGCACAGTGCCGCAAGTGAGCAATCGGGGGAGGCCCTCGAGGCCTGGCGCGGTATCGAGGTGCTCAGTGGCGAGGAGCGCACCAACTACCCGTTGACCTTGAACGTCGACGACCTGGGCGACGGTTTCAAGCTGACGGTACTGGTCACTGGCTCGGTGGGGGCCGGGCGCGTCTGCGGTTATATGCGCACGGCA
>NZ_JALLIX010000072.1 GCF_023242365.1 Pseudomonas sp. MWU13-2100 | reverse complement strand
GTCCGTTTTCCAGACAATCCCGCAAACGATTCAGCAAACGCCGAAACTCTCGCGAAATAGACGGGTGGCGGAGCCCGTTCACTGAAGAAATCCCCCCCTCGGCCGATACATTGAAGGCACGGAGCCACTGTTGTGCTTGTCAGCCTGACCCGCTTAATGCAACCTTGCCCAACACGCCAGAAAAACGGTCCTGACCCAGCGTGACCCGTACTCTTGAAGCGAGCTCTCAATGAAAAGCCAACCCGATGCCGCCAATAGATTGGCGGCCGAGGTAGTAACGCAGTTACCGGTGCCCTCGCGGCTCGGCATGCTGCGTTTCGAACGGCTGAATGAAGCAAGCTGGGCACTACTGTTTCTCGATCCCAATTGCGAGCGCCAGTTCGGCCAACCGGCCATCGAGCTCTGCGCCCTGGTCGGTTCTCCCTATGCCAGCCTGATGGAGCCTGAAGCCCGTTACCGGCTGCACGACACCATCCAGCAGCAACTGGTCGACAGCCCGCATTACCTGATCCGCTACACCCTGCACACCGCCCAGGGGCCACTGAGCCTGCTGGAAGTCGGTGAGGCCTACAAACAACACAACCGCCACCTGCTGCGCGGCTACCTGCTGGTGATCGAGGGCCTGCTTGGCCTGGAAGCGGCATTGCCGACCAGCGACCTGGAAACCCAGAACAGCCGCCTGCAGATCGCCCTGGAACTGAACCAGCGTGCCCAGCAGGAACAATTGCTCCACCTCGACCGGGTGCGTGCCCAGCAGGACCTGATCCTGCGCCTCGCACGCCAGCGCTACAGCGCCGGCAAATCCCTGCTCGAAGCCGCTCAACTGATCACCCGTTGCGCCTGCGATATCTACGAAATCGACAGTGCGAGCATCTGGAACCTCGAAGGTGATCGCCTGGTGCCGATCTGCGCCTACCACCGTGATCGCCAGCAATACGTTGTGCCGGACATCATCGACGCCGGCGGTTTCCCCAATTATCTGGAAGCCTTGCACACCAGCCGCGCCATTGACGCCCACAACGCCATGCATGACCCGCGCACCCGGGAAATGGCCGAAAGCCTTCGGCCCCGGGACACCAACGCCATGCTCGACGCGAGCATCCGCATCGACGGCCAGGTGGTCGGCGTGCTGTGCCTGGAACAGACCGGCAAGAGCCGCGCCTGGCAATCCGATGAAATCGCCTTTGCCGGCGAGCTGGCGGACCAGTTCGCCCAGGTCATCAACAATCACAACCGACGGGCCGCCACCAGCGCCCTGCACCTGTTCCAGCGCGCCGTGGAACAGAGCGCCAATGCCTTCCTGCTGGTCAGCAGCGAAGGCGTGGTGGAATACGTCAACCCCAGCTTCACCGCCATCACCCAGTACAGCACCGAGGAAGTCCACGGCCAGAAGCTCTCCGAACTGCCGGCCCTGGAGAACCTCAGCGAACTGTTGTTCGACGCACCCTCGAGTCTGGCCAAGAGCAACAGCTGGCAAGGCGAGTTCAAGAGTCGGCGCAAGAACCTCGAGCCCTACTGGGGCCAACTGTCGATTTCCAAGGTCTATGGCGACAACCGCGAACTGACCCACTACATCGGCATCTACGAAGACATCACCCAGACCAAACTGGCGCAACAGCGCATCGAACGCCTGGCCTACACCGACAACCTGACCAACCTGGGCAACCGCCCGGCGTTCATCCGCAACCTCGACGAGCGTTTCGCCCGCGACAGCGATTCGCCCATCAGCCTGCTGCTGGTGGACATCGACAACTTCAAGCGGATCAACGACAGCCTCGGCCACCAGACCGGCGACAAGCTGCTGATCAGCCTGGCCCGACGCCTGCGCAACAGCCTGAGTCCGAGCGGCAGCCTGGCGCGTTTTGCCAGTAACGAATTCGCGGTGCTGCTGGACGATACCGACCTGGAAACCGGGCAACAGATCGCCAGCCAGCTGCTGACCACCCTCGACAAGCCGATGTTCGTCGACAACCAGCTGATCAGCGTCACCGGCTCCGTGGGCCTGGCCAGCGCGCCGCTGCACGGTCGCGACCCGCAGACCCTGATGCGCAACGCCGGCCTGGCCCTGCACAAGGCCAAGGCCAACGGCAAGCACCAGGTCCAGGTCTTCACCGAGGCGCTGAACGCTGAGGCCAGCTACAAGCTGTTCGTCGAAAACAACCTGCGTCGCGCCCTGACCCAGAACGAGCTGGACGTGTTCTACCAGCCCAAGCTCTGCCTGCGCAGCGGCCGCCTGCTGGGCATGGAAGCGCTGCTGCGCTGGAATCACCCGGAACGCGGCATGATCCGCCCGGACCAGTTCATCAGCGTCGCCGAAGAAACCGGCCTGATCATCCCGATCGGCAAATGGGTCGCGCGCCAGGCCTGCCGCATGAGCAAACAACTGACCGCCTCCGGGCTGGGCAAGCTGCAGGTGGCGATCAACCTGTCGCCCAAGCAGTTCTCCGACCCGGACCTGGTGGCCTCCATCGCCAGCATCCTCAAAGAAGAACAGCTGGCGCCGTCCCTGCTGGAGCTGGAGCTGACCGAAGGCCTGCTGCTGGAAGCCACCGAAGACACCCACCAGCAACTCGACCAGCTGAAAAAGCTCGGCCTGACCCTGGCCATGGACGACTTCGGCACCGGCTACTCATCCCTGAGCTACCTGAAGAAATTCCCGATCGACATCATCAAGATCGATCGCAGCTTCATCCATGAAATCCCGGACAACCAGGACGACATGGAAATCACCTCCGCGGTGATCGCCATGGCCCACAACCTGAAGATCAAGGTGGTGGCCGAAGGGATCGAGACCTATGAGCAACTGACCTTCCTGCGTCGCCACCGTTGCGACGTCGGCCAGGGCTACCTGTTCGACCGCCCGATCCCCGGTATCGAACTGATCGAGCAGCTCAAACGTTATCCGCGCGGCCCTTTGGCCTGACAGCGCTGTAACACTCGGGCACACTGTTGGTCTATCTTCCTGTATTGCTTATCCCAACCTGACTGAGAGGACTGTGACATGGTCTTGCGCTCGGAAATACTGGTGAACAAAAACGTGCTCCCAACCAAAGAACAAGCTCTGCCTGGCCGCGAAACCCCGATGAGCGTGCCGGAAAAACATTTCGTCAATGGCAACCCGCTGTTGGGCCCGTTCCCCGGCAACGTGGAATTCGCGATCTTCGGTCTGGGCTGCTTCTGGGGCGCTGAACGGCGCTTCTGGCAACGCGAAGGGGTGTACAGCACCTCGGTAGGTTACGCCGGCGGCTTCACGCCGAACCCGACCTACGAAGAAGTCTGTTCAGGCCTGACCGGCCACAGCGAAGTGGTGCTGGTGGTGTATGAACCGGAAATCGTCAGCTACGAACAGCTGCTGGCGCTGTTCTGGGAACTGCACGATCCGACCCAGGGCATGCGCCAGGGCAACGATATCGGCAGCCAGTACCGCTCGGTGATCTACGCCACCAGGCCGGACCAGCTGGAAGCGGCACTGAAGAGCAAGCAGCTGTTCCAGGCCGAACTGAGCAAGGCCGGCCACGGCGCTATCACCACGGAAATCGACGAAGCGCCGACCTTCTACTATGCCGAGGCCTATCACCAGCAGTACCTGGCGAAGAATCCCGAGGGCTATTGCGGGATTCGCGGCACGGGCGTGACCTGCCCGATCTGATTGAACGCCCCCCCTGTGGGAGCGGAGCTTGCCCGCGAAGCTTTTAGCGCTCTCGCGGGCCTCTTCGCGGGCAAGCTCCGCTCCCACACAAGCGCTCCCATACCAGCCCTGCCCGTACAGATTCCGATGCGCGCACGACAGCGGGAAAACCTACAGGCCGAGTTACTCGGCAATCAACCAATCCATCCGCCAATCGCCCTGGGTCTGCCCCAACTTCTGCGCCAGCCACGGCAGCAACTCCCGCAACTCTTCTTCCAGCCCCCACGGCGGATTGGCAATCGCCAAGCCCGAACCGTTCAGGCTCGCCGGCGTGTCCAGCGGGTGCACCAGCAACTCCACCCGCAACAACTTCGGCGCACCGCTGCCGGCCAGGTCCTGATAGAAACGCTTCAGCGCGCGCTGGTCCTTGATCGGATACCAGATCGCCGCCACCGTCTGGCGCATGCGCCCGATGGCTTCTTTCAGCGATGCCGCGCAACGCTGCATTTCATCCAACTGCTCGAATGGCGGATCGATCAGCAGCACCGCGCGTTTCTCCGCCACCGGCAGCAACGCCCGCGCCACATGCCAGCCTTCGCCCAGGTGCACCGCCACGCGCCGGTCGCCCTTCATGTTGTCCTTGAGCAGCTTGCCGTCTTCGGGGTGCTTCTCGTTGAGCAGAATACGTTCGCGCTCGCGGGTCAGGCGCCGCGCCAGCTCCGGCGAGCCCGGGTAATAGCGCAATTCGCCATCCGGGTTCATCTCGTGCAGCACGCGCATGTAATCGGCGGTCACCACCGGCAGCTCCTGCTCGCCCCACAAGCGGGCGACCCCTTCCAGGTATTCACCGGTGCGGCTGGCCTGGTCGCCCTTGAGGTCATACAGGCCAATGCCGGCGTGACTGTCGATATAGGCGAACGGCTGCTCCTTGCGCGCCATCAGGGCAATCAGGCGGGTCAGGATCAGGTGTTTCAAGACGTCGGCGTGATTGCCGGCGTGGAAGGCGTGACGGTAGTTCATGGCGACTCCTGCGAAGGAGGCGAAGTTTACCTTGTGCCCGGGCGTACGTCAGGTCGCAGCGTACCGGCGGCATCGCAAGTGTCTGACATATTCCCGGGGCCGGGCAGTGATAAGGTCGTTTTCCCGCCTATCGGAAAGAAGGATCCGAGCAATGACCACCCGCTACGCCAAGATTGCCCTCACCCTGGCCCTTGCGGCCTTCGCCTTCATGGTCACGTTCAACAATGTCACCGACTACGGCTCCAACTTCGCCTTTGTCCGTCATGTACTGAGCATGGACACCACCTTCCCGGACAATGCCGCGATGTACCGCGCAATCACCACCCCCGTGCTCTGGCACGCCGCCTATTGGCTGATCATCTTCGGCGAAGGCCTGACTGCGGTGCTGCTGGCCCGTGGCGCGTGGTCACTCTGGCAAGCGCGCAGGCGCGACGCCGCCAGCTTCGCCCAGGCGAAGCAGTGGGTCATCGGCGGCGCAACCGTCGGTTTCCTGGTCTGGTTCTTCGGTTTCATGGTGGTCGGCGGCGAGTGGTTCCTGATGTGGCAATCGCAGACCTGGAATGGCCAGGAGCCGGCCTTCAAGTTCTACATGGCGATCCTCGGGGTGCTGATCTTCGTGAACCAACCGGACGCCGAGCAGGCTTGATGCCCATGTCATGTAGGGAAACAACCTCCCACCACTCTCTTCATATCAAATTTTTGGCTTTTTCACACAATTCGACAGGAGCTCGCTGACAGGCAACACAGCAGTCATGGCGTATCAAGCTCGTTCCGCGTGCAAATGAGCACGGAAGTTCAACTTACCCCGGAAAGAGACGCCATGGCCCGGCCCTACGCCTTTATCAACGAGCACATGCAAACCTACCCGATGTTGAAATCATCGTTATCACTGGGTAGAAACGCCATCACGAAATTCGACAGCCTGAACCCCCATATTCGCAATACGATGGTTCTGCCGGGTCAGATTGTTGTCGTGGGCAACGACTCAACACTGTCCTGTACTGCCGAAGAAGCCCACCTGATGGACGCCGGCTGGAAGATCAGGCACGTTCTGGCAAGCAGTTCGGCAAGCTCGGACGGCTTTATCCTGGAGAATTATGATCTCTTGCAGAGGCTACTGGGCAATGCCTAACTGGGCGTCGGTAGCGCAAGCAATGCCTGGAACAAACACTTGACGGGGGTGAGCAGAACACTGGAAGAAATCGAAGCGTTGCATAAACACTCACTCGGCAGAAACGGCAGTCGGGATGAGTTCCTCGCGAAGAGAAAGGTGCTGTTCGCCAAACTGGATGCCCAGCTAGAGGGATTCGCACGCTATGGCACGGGGTTGCGCAATAGAGGATCGATCAAGAAAATGCTCGGTATCTCCACCAGAAGTTACGTTCATAGTGGGGAGATCAAAGGCTATGCCTCGACATTGGATAAAATAGCCAATACCGCCAGACAGCTTAAAAAAGGTACACCTGTCGGGATTGCCCTGGACACCACGGCTACCGCGCTGGAAATTAGAGAAGCCTGCTCCAGTGGACGAGAAAATCAATGCCGTGAGGCAAAATTCGTCGAAGGCGGCAAGCTTGCCGGCAGCGTCGCGGGAAGCTGGGTGGCGGGCCCTGCCAGTATTTGGTTATGCGTTACAGTACTAGGCCTTACAACAGGACCAGGCGCCTTGAGCTGTCTCGTTGTCAGCGGAGTAGCCGGCGGAGCGATGCTGGGCAGCGTGGCTGGAGGAGTCGGCGAACATATTGGTGAACCATTATATCAATGGACAGCTCCATGACCCTCCCCGCCTCATTCTGGCTATCTGTCGGCGTCATGCTCTGGATTATCGTTAACATGCTGGTCGTGACGACTCTTGCCTACTGGAAGCTGGACCGCATGGAAAAGCTATTGGATAAGTGCTCCTTGGTCATGGACTCGAAAGCCGGCTGGGGAGAGGGGCTCATGGGTCGAACAAGAAGAGTCAGCATGGTAGCAGCCGCTCTCTCACGCCCTCTACTGCACCCTCGATGTAGTGTTATCGATTTAGAGCAAGTCCATCAATTCCCCAAAGGCCTGAAAAGAGTGGTGGTAGGTATCCATATTTCAATTCTGCTTTCCTGCCTGGCTATAGTGGTCGTTCACTTCAGCATTGGCTCAGAATAAGCCATCAACACTTTAGCCATCGCTACCCCGCAGACAATCCTCCTCGAAAAACGGCCCACCTCCAAAAGAAACGAGCCGTTTTTCAATCACTATGCGTTCAGGATCTCAATTCCACGCCATCAGTGTTCCTGACGGAACTGTTTCTCTGCCGCGTCAAAACGCTGCAGCATCAGCGCCGAAGGTTTACCCAACCGGCTGACGATATAGATCGCCAGGCTGGCGAAGATAAAGCCTGGAATGATTTCATACAGCCCCAGCAGGTTGAGGTGCTTCCAGACGATGACGGTAATCGCCCCCACCAGGATCCCGGCCAATGCGCCGTTGCGGGTCATGTCCTTCCAGACCACCGAGATCAGCACCACCGGACCGAACGCCGCGCCGAAACCGGCCCAGGCGTAGCTCACCAGTCCCAGCACGCGGTTTTCCGGATTGGCCGCCAGGGCGATGGCAACCAGCGCCACCAGCAACACCATGGCGCGACCGACCCAGACCAGCTCCAGCTGGGAGGCCGATTTACGCAGAAAGGTCTTGTAGAAGTCTTCGGTCAGGGCACTGGAGCACACCAGCAACTGACAGCTCAAGGTACTCATCACCGCCGCCAGGATCGCCGACAGCAAAATTCCGGCAACCCAAGGATTGAAGAGGATCTTCGCCAGCTCGATAAACACCCGCTCATGGTTCTCGCCCACGGGACCAGCCACCTCGGGATGCGCCGAGAAATAGGCAATACCGAAGAAGCCCACCGCCACGGTGCCACCCAGGCACAAAATCATCCAAGCCATGGAAATGCGTCGGGCCTTGGCAATCGACTTGACCGAGTCCGCCGCCATGAAACGCGCCAGGATATGCGGCTGGCCGAAGTAGCCCAGACCCCAGCCCATCAGCGAGAGGATACCGACGAAGGTGGTGCCCTTGAGCATGTCGAAGTTGGCCGGATCCTTGGCTTCGATGGCCAGGAAGGTGGTGTCAACGCCGCCAGTGGCCAGCAGCACGATGATCGGCGTGAGAATCAGCGCAAAAATCATCAAGGTGGCTTGTACGGTATCTGTCCAGCTTACCGCCAGGAAACCTCCGATAAAGGTATAGGCGATGGTCGCCGCCGCACCGGCCCACAGCGCCGTCTCATAAGACATGCCGAAGGTACTTTCGAACAACCGCGCCCCGGCAACGATACCCGACGCACAGTAGATGGTGAAGAACACCAGGATCACCAGCGCCGCAATGATCCGCAGCAGCCCGCTGTGATCCTCGAAGCGACTGGAAAAATAGTCCGGCAGGGTCAGCGCATCGCCATTGTGCTCGGTCTGTACCCGCAGGCGCCCGGCGACGAACAGCCAGTTCAGGTAGGCACCGACGATCAGGCCGATGGCAATCCAGCTCTCCGACAGACCGGACAGGTAGATCGCGCCGGGCAAGCCCATCAGCAACCAGCCGCTCATGTCGGAAGCCCCGGCCGACAGTGCGGTGACCACGCTGCCGAGACTGCGGCCGCCGAGAATATAATCGGAAAGATTGTTGGTCGAGCGATAAGCCATCAGGCCAATCAGTACCATGGCGGCGATATAGATCACGAACGTGATCAGGGTTGGGTTGCTTACACTCATTGAAAAATCCCTGGCATTGTTTTTATTGAGCGCCGGTCCGACCGACGCAAAGAACGATGTTTGTCAGACGATTAAACGCAATAGGCATATATGAGCGATATTTCCTCAGGAAAATCGCCAGTCCCGACCTACAGTACGTAGGAGGTTGCACTGCCGCTGAGAATGCTATTCAACAACCCGAATAAGGTGCAACCCATTTTGCCAAAATAAGTTGCACCTATTGAATTTTGCGTATTTTCCGACGCTTTACCGCCCCTTTTCAATGCGGGAAATACCTTTGACCTCCGAAAACCCGCGAGCTGAAGGCGCTGGAAGCCAACGGGAAAATAATTCCTGATCTGCCGCCGTTTTTTCCTGCAAAAAAAGGGTTGCACCCGGTTGCACCTCGACCCGGCCAGCGCTACTCTTTCCGCCAGCTGATGCCACGCCATCGTGGTAACCATGAGGATAAGAAAATGGCTACGACCACCCTTGGGGTCAAACTCGACGACCCGACCCGTGAGCGCCTGAAGGCCGCGGCCCACTCGATTGACCGCACCCCACACTGGCTGATCAAGCAAGCCATTTTCAATTACCTGGAAAAGCTCGAAAGCGGCGCAACCCCGGGTGAAATCAACGGTTCGGCCCGTGGCGACGCCGAAGACAGCGGTGAAGTCTCCAGCGACCATGCCCATCAGTGCTTCCTCGAGTTCGCCGAAAGTATCCTCCCGCAATCGGTATTGCGCGCCGCCATCACCGCCGCCTACCGCCGCCCGGAACCGGAAGTGGTGCCGATGCTGCTGGAACAGGCACGCCTGCCGGCTGCCATGGCCGAAGCCACCCACAAGCTGGCCGCCTCGATTGCCGAAAAACTGCGCAACCAGAAGAGCGCCGGCGGCCGCGCCGGGATTGTTCAGGGCCTGTTGCAAGAGTTCTCCCTGTCGTCCCAGGAAGGCGTGGCCCTGATGTGCCTGGCCGAAGCGCTGCTGCGCATCCCCGACAAAGGCACCCGCGACGCCCTGATCCGCGACAAGATCAGCACCGGCAACTGGCAACCGCACCTGGGCAACAGCCCCTCGCTGTTCGTCAACGCCGCCACCTGGGGCCTGCTGCTGACCGGCAAGCTGGTCGCCACTCATAACGAAACCGGCCTGACCTCGTCCCTGAGCCGCATCATCGGCAAAAGCGGCGAGCCGATGATCCGCAAGGGCGTCGACATGGCCATGCGCCTGATGGGCGAACAGTTCGTCACTGGCGAAACCATTGCCGAAGCCCTGGCCAACGCCAGCCGCTTCGAAGCCAAGGGCTTCCGCTACTCCTACGACATGCTCGGCGAAGCGGCACTGACCGAGCATGACGCACAGAAATACCTGGCGTCCTACGAGCAGGCCATCCATTCGATCGGCAAGGCCTCCCACGGTCGCGGCATCTACGAAGGCCCGGGCATTTCCATCAAGCTCTCGGCCCTGCACCCGCGCTACAGCCGTGCCCAGTACGAACGGGTGATGGACGAGCTGTACCCGCGCCTGCTGGCGCTGACCCTGCTGGCCAAGCAATACGATATCGGCCTGAACATCGACGCCGAGGAGGCCGACCGCCTCGAGCTGTCCCTGGACCTGCTCGAGCGCCTGTGCTTCGAACCGCAGCTGAGCGGCTGGAACGGCATCGGTTTCGTGATCCAGGCCTACCAGAAACGCTGTCCGTATGTGATCGACTACGTCATCGACCTGGCCCGTCGCAGCCGGCATCGCCTGATGATCCGCCTGGTCAAGGGTGCATACTGGGACAGCGAGATCAAGCGCGCCCAGGTCGAAGGCCTGGAGGGCTATCCGGTCTATACCCGCAAGGTCTACACCGACGTTTCCTACATCGCCTGCGCACGCAAGTTGCTCTCGGTGCCGGAAGTCATCTATCCGCAGTTCGCCACCCACAACGCCCACACCCTGTCGGCCATCTACCATATCGCCGGGCAGAACTATTACCCGGGCCAGTACGAGTTCCAGTGCCTCCATGGCATGGGCGAACCGCTCTACGAACAGGTGGTGGGCAAGGTTTCCGAAGGCAAGCTGAACCGTCCGTGCCGTGTGTACGCGCCGGTCGGCACCCATGAAACCCTGCTGGCTTACCTGGTCCGGCGCCTGCTGGAAAACGGCGCCAACACCTCCTTCGTCAACCGCATTGCCGACCAGTCCATCTCGATTCAGGAACTGGTGGCCGATCCGGTGGCCAGTATCGAGCAGATGGCGACGCTGGAAGGCGGCTTCGGCCTGCCGCACCCGCGCATTCCGCTGCCGCGTGACCTTTACGGTCGCGACCGGGCCAACTCCGCCGGCATCGACATGGCCAACGAACATCGCTTGGCGTCGCTCTCCTGCGCCCTGCTGGCCAGCGCCCACAACGACTGGAAAGCCGTGCCGCTGCTGGGTTGTGTCACCAGCAACGAAGCTCCGGTGGCGATGCTCAACCCTTCGGACCATCGCGACCTGGTCGGTTATGTCCAGGAAGCGACCGTCGAAGACGCCGACAATGCCGTGCAATGTGCCCTGAACGCCGCGCCGATCTGGCAGGCCACCCCGCCGAGCGAGCGCGCGGCAATCCTGGAGCGCGCCGCCGACCTGATGGAGGGCGAGATCCAGCCGCTGATGGGCCTGCTAGTCCGCGAAGCCGGCAAGACCTTCGCCAACGCCATCGCCGAAGTCCGTGAAGCCGTGGACTTCCTGCGCTACTACGCAGTGCAGGCGCGCAACGATTTCAGCAACGACGCCCACCGCCCCCTGGGCCCGGTGGTCTGCATCAGCCCGTGGAACTTCCCGCTGGCCATCTTCAGCGGCCAGGTGGCCGCGGCACTGGCGGCCGGTAACCCAGTACTCGCCAAACCGGCCGAACAGACCCCGCTGATCGCCGCCCAGGCCGTGCGCCTGCTGCTCGAAGCCGGAATTCCCGAAGGCGTGGTGCAACTGCTGCCAGGCCGTGGCGAAACCGTCGGCGCGCGCCTGGTGGGCGACGAGCGGGTCAAGGGCGTGATGTTCACTGGCTCCACCGAGGTGGCGCGCCTGCTGCAACGCAATGTCGCCGGCCGCCTCGACACCCAGGGCCGACCAATTCCGCTGATCGCCGAAACCGGCGGGCAGAACGCGATGATCGTCGACTCTTCGGCGCTGACCGAACAGGTGGTGATCGATGTCGTGTCCTCGGCCTTCGACAGCGCCGGCCAGCGCTGCTCGGCCCTGCGCGTCCTGTGCCTGCAGGAGGATTCCGCCGACCGCGTGATCGAAATGCTCAAGGGTGCCATGGCCGAATGCCGCCTGGGCAACCCGGAACGCCTGTCGGTGGATATCGGCCCGGTGATCGACGCCGAAGCCAAGGCCGGCATCGAGAAACATATCCAGGGCATGCGCGACAAAGGGCGCACGGTGTACCAGGTGGCCATCGCCGATGGCGAGGAATGCAAGCGCGGCACCTTCGTGATGCCAACCCTGATCGAACTGGAAAGCCTCGACGAACTGCAGCGGGAGATCTTCGGCCCGGTGCTGCACGTGGTGCGCTACAAGCGCAAGGACATCGACCCGTTGATCGCGCAGATCAATGCCTCCGGCTACGGCCTGACTCTCGGCGTGCACACCCGCATCGACGAGACCATTGCCAAGGTGATCGACAATGTCCACGCCGGTAACGTCTATGTGAACCGCAACATCGTCGGTGCCGTGGTCGGCGTGCAACCGTTCGGCGGCGAAGGTTTGTCGGGCACCGGACCGAAAGCCGGAGGGCCGCTGTACCTGTATCGCCTGCTTTCGACCCGACCGGCGGATGCCATCGAACAATCCTTCGCCCGTGGCGACGCCCTGGCTGCACCGGATGTGCGTCTGCGCGAAGCTCTGCTCAAGCCACTCCACGCCCTGCGAGACTGGGTCGAGAGCCAGAAGCTGGCGGACCTCGGCGCGCTGTGTGTGACCTTCGAGGCACAATCGCAAAGCGGCATCACCCGCGTGCTCAACGGCCCGACGGGCGAGCGCAACAGCTACGCCATCCTGCCGCGCGAGCATGTGTTGTGCCTGGCGGAAATCGAAGGCGACCTGTTGACGCAACTGGCGGCGGTATTGGCCGTGGGCGGCTCGGCGGTCTGGCCGGAAAGCGAATCGACCAAGGCACTCTACGGGCGTTTGCCGAAAGAAGTGCAGGCGCGGATCCAGCGCGTGGCCGACTGGACCAAGGACGAGGCGCTGTTCGATGCGGTGCTGCACCACGGGCATTCCGACCAGTTGCGCGAGGTCTGCCAGCAGATTGCTCGACGTAGCGGGGCGATTGTTGGCGTGCATGGCCTGTCCCAGGGTGAAACCGGCATTGCCCTGGAGCGCCTGGTGATCGAGCGGGCCTTGAGCGTCAACACGGCGGCGGCGGGCGGCAATGCCAGCCTGATGACCATCGGTTAAAACATCTGGCAGATGTGTTGAGTGGAAGATCGCCTTCGCGGGCAAGCTCCGCTCCCACAGGTTCGGTGCTCGGCCACTCATCCGCGGCAAACAGTGCTCTGTGGGAGTTCTGCTCCCACAGCCTC
>NZ_JALLIX010000071.1 GCF_023242365.1 Pseudomonas sp. MWU13-2100 | reverse complement strand
CGACTTCCATGCTTGTCTCCCCAACGTGCAAAATGCTGATCGGCGGGTACACGAATCCTCGAATGCAGACGTGTGTCTGCACCCTTGATCCGTTCTTATTGGTTTAAATCGTTTCCAGCGAAAGTAACTCGTCGAAAGTCTGACGACGACGAATAACCCTGACCGAGTCGCCATCCAGCAGTAACTCCGGGATTAACGGTCGGGTGTTGTAATTGGATGACATGCTTGCACCGTAGGCGCCGCAATCATGGAAAACCAGCAAATCATCCACCTGCAGATCCGGCAGCCATTGGTGATCGATTTCGCCGTTGCTCTGCTGAGTGAACACATCGCCAGCCTCGCACAACGAACCCGCCACCACGGTATTGCGCCACAACCCCCGATCAGGCACAGGGACTTTCTGAAGTGCGCTGATCTGGTGAAAACTGCCATACATGGCCGGTCGTAGCAGATCGTTGAAACCGGAGTTCACCAGCACGAAATGATTCGTCCCGACATCCTTTTTGGCCCTGACCTGAGCCACCAGGCACCCGGATTCAGCGACCAGAAGGCGCCCCGGTTCGATCTCCAGCATCACCGAATGCCCTAGATGTTCTTCAATCTGGCGACGCGCCAGATCCCAGATCCGGAAGTACTCGTCGATGTCGATCTGCGGGTCATCGTCGCGATAGGCGATCGGCAATCCGCCCCCCGCCGAGATCGCCGAAATATCGAATGGGCAACGCAGCACCTGCTCGACCATACTCGCGCAGACACGTTGCAGATGCTCGTAATCGACGCCGGAGCCGATGTGCATGTGCAGCCCCACCAACTCCAGACCGTAGGTTTCGATCAGTTGGTAGCATTCATCCAGGTTTTCATGCCAGTTGCCGTGCTTGCTGCTTTGGCCCCCGGTATTGGTTTTGCGGCTATGGCCGTGACCGAATCCCGGGTTTATCCGCAACCAGACTTTATGCCCGGGACTCGCCTTGCCCAGTTGCTCCAGCATTTGCGGTGAGCCGGCGTTGAGCGGAATGTTCAGTTCGATCACCCGCTGTAGCGTCGCTTCGTCCAGGACATCACAGGTGTAAACGATTTGGGCGTGACCCTCATCGTTGCGAAATCCGGCTCTGTGGGCTCGTTCAATTTCGCCCAGTGACACCGCATCGACCATGGCGCCCAGACTTTTCATCAACTTGAGTATCTGAATGTTCGGGTTGGCTTTCTGCGCATAGCGAATCACGTCGAATGCGCGCAGCTGCGCGGTCCGGCGACGGATGGAGTCGGCGTCATACAGCCAGAATGGCGTGCCGAACTCGTGCGCCAGTTGGTTGATCAGTGAATCGTTGATGTTGTTCAAAGTGAGGCACCCGTTCACGATAGCGTTTGCTTTCATCGTATTCCGGCAGCTTTTCCAGCAACTGCGAGGAATGGAAGACGTTTGGGCTGGCGCACGCCACCGGCATTGCCGGTTCACCGCCAATAGCGATGGCGAGGTTTTGTGTCCTGACGACCTGTATGTTGCCCGTCAGCGTGTCATTGACGGTGACATCAAGAGCGACGACCTGATCATCTTCTTTGACCGGTAGAACCGATTGAACCCATGATGAATAACGTGTCACATGATTGAAGTGGCCGGCCACCCAACGCAGGTAATCATCAAATTCCTTGCGGCTGGGTTGAGTCCCGCAGGTTGGCGAAAGAACCCAGTCGGCGATGCTCATGCAAATAATTCACAAATGTGAAATGACTTTTCAGGTTGCGCAAAAAACCAAGATCTTTCATAAAAGAAATTTGCAGCTTGGCACTGGGTAACATCATCGGCTGGTGCCAGCCATGTTTGTTCTTGGCTTCAAAAAACGTGATTTTTTTGCCTTCGGTCTCTTCTTTATAATCTTCATAAAGCGAGACCGCCAAGCCAATATGCGAAGGACCAAAACCAATGCCGATCAAATCATGCATGTCCATAAGCTGACCCCTCACATGGGTCGATTCCAGTTAATCCATTGGCAAACTTGATCCGCCCCTTGCTCACCCCCGCAGGCTCTCGATGACCCTATCGGCGCCGCTGAATAACAGGCACCCGAGCGCACATCTGAAGGGAGCAGAGTGGTAGAGGTTTATTTATCGGGCCAGTGTAATTACATGGCCACCACATTCAAAATATCATTTCTTTTTAGCTGTCTTTCATTTCTGATATACCTTGAACAAGGTTGAAACGGCCCCGCATGCTATGCTCGCCGGCGCTTTTCAATGGATTCAGGCTGTATCTGCCTTGGGGGATAGAGTGAAATTCAGTTTCAGGCAAGTCGAAATATTCTGGGCGATCATGACCACCGGCAGCGTGACCAAGGCGGCGGCATTGCTCAAAACCTCACAGCCGACCGTCAGCCGTGAAATCGCTCGATTCGAGCATGTCCTAGGGCTCAAACTGTTTGAACGAACACAAGCGCGCTTGCAGCCAACCACTCAGGGGCTGAGCTTGTTTGAGGAAGTGAAAACCTCCTATTACGGGCTCGAACGCATTCACAATGCGGCACAATCGATCAAGAACTTCCAGAGCAGTCTGACGATCGCATGCTTACCTGCCTTTTCGCAGAGCCTGTTGCCTTATGTGTGTGGTCGGTTCATCGAGGCGTTCCCGGAAGTGAACATCAACATCACCCCGCAGGAGTCCCCGCTGCTCGAGGAGTGGATGACCGCCCAACGGCATGATTTCGGGCTGACTGAAAACAGCGAAACGCCGCCTGGTACTCGATGTGAAAGCATTTTTACAGGCGATGAAGTGTGCGTGCTGCCATCCAGTCATCCGCTGTGCGGCAAAAAGGTGATTACGCCTCTGGATATGGCCGGTATCAACATGGTCAGCCTGTCGGGTCAGGACCCATACCGGATCATCCTCGACAAGATACTTGCCGACGCCCAGGTCAAATGTCGCACGGTCATAGAAACCCACAGCGCAGCGGCCGTCTGCTTCTTCGTTCAGCAAAACGTCGGGGTCGGCATCATCAACCCACTGACGGCCTTGAGTTTTGCCGATCTGGGTGTGTGCTTGCGGCGGTTTTCGATTTCGATACCATTTTCCGTCAACCTCATCACACCGCTGTATCGGCCACAGACATCAGTCGCTACGGCCTTCATTGATGAGATGAAGTTGAGCTCCGGTGAATTGCACCAACAGCTTCATACTTTGCTGGGGTAGCGACGAAGAATTGGTTCGGCATCGATCAGATCGTCGCGCCAATCGAGGTCATGTGCCTGGAGGAAGCTGAAGAAGTCGTACAGCGCACGACCAGTACTTGGCCAGGACTGTGTTGAGCTTTTTAATTCCTTGTTCGCAAAGCTAGCCTGTTGTTAGCACTGAGCAAGCGCCTAATCATTGGGGTTTTCCTTTGGCGAACGCCGCCTGTTGTTCGGCGCTGGCCTCTTGCTGGTATTGGGCTTTCCACTCGGCATAGGGCATTCCGTAGACCACTTCACGGGCGTCGTCGAGGCTGACCTCGACCCCGCGCTCATCGGCTTCGGCCTTGTACCACTTGGACAAGCAGTTGCGGCAGAACCCGGCGAGGTTCATCAGGTCGATGTTCTGCACATCCTTGCGGCTGTCCAGGTGGGCGACCAGCCGGCGAAAGGCGGCGGCTTCGAGTTCGAGGCGTTCTTGCTCGGTCATGATGGGCTCTGTTCAGGTGAAGTAGGGCTCGATGATAAGAGCCTGGCGCGGTGAACGCCAGACGCCTCAGTGGCTCAACGGCTCGCCGCGAGCGTAATCGATACCGACTCGGCAAAGCGCAAGGCGTGGGGCTTGTCGACCTCGACCTCGGCATACAGAACGGCTTCGTTGCTCATCACCAGGTCCAGCAATTCCTGGGTCAGGCGTTCGAGCAGGGCAAAGCGGTTGCCCTCCACATGCTGGATGATCGCCTTGGTGATGGTGCGGTAGTTCAGGGCGTGATCGATGTCGTTGTCGCGGACCGCTTCCTGGGCCGCATAGAGGATGGTCAGGTTGATCCGCACATCCTGCTTGTTGAGGATCTCGTCCTCGTTGATGCCGATAAAGGTACGCAGGCACAGGTCCTTGACCCGAATGCGTGCCATGCCGGGTTGAAGTTGTGGCATTGCTACTTGCTCCGTCCAATCAGTTGCAGGAACTCCATGCGGGTGCTGCTCGAGTCGCGCAGGGCGCCGAGCATCACCGAGGTGTTCATGGTCGAATTCTGTTTTTCCACGCCGCGCATCATCATGCACATGTGCTGGGCTTCGATCACCACCGCCACGCCGGCGGCCTGGGTCACCTGCTCGATGGCGTCGGCGATTTGCCGGGTGAGGTTTTCCTGGATCTGCAGGCGGCGGGCGAACATGTCGACGATCCGGGCGATCTTCGACAGCCCGAGGACCTTGCCGGTGGGCATGTAGGCGACATGGGCCTTGCCGATGAAGGGTAGCAGGTGGTGTTCGCACAGCGAGTACAACTCGATGTCCTTGACGATGACCATCTCGTCATTGTCGGAGGCGAACAGCGCACCGTTGACCACTTCGTCGAGGCTCTGGGCATAACCGTGACACAGGTATTGCATGGCCTTGGCGGCCCGTTTCGGGGTGTCCAGTAGGCCCTCGCGGTCGGGGTTTTCGCCCAGCCCCAGAAGGATCTCGCGGTAATGCTCGGGCAGTGTGACACTCATGGAAAGGGTTCCTCGCGGGGCGGCTTATTTAAGGTGCCGGCCGCCGTTGACGGTCAAGGTTGTGCCGGTGACATAGGGGTTGTCCAGCAGGTAGCGCAGGCTCTGGTAGACCACCCCGGCTCCGGGTTCGATACCCAGGGCCGATTTGGCCAGGGTCCTGGCGCGGTACGCCGCGTCGTCGTCGGGGTTGAACATCAGCAGGGCCGGGGCGATGCCGTTGACCTTGATCCGTGGCGCGTAGCGGGCCGCGAAGGACAGGGTCAGGCTGTCCAGGCCGGCCTTGCTGGCGCAGTAGGCGATATGTTGGCTGCTGCCCTTGCGGGTCACGTCGTCGCTGATGTGCACGATGTCGGCCATGGGCGAGCGCTCCAGCAACTCGGCACAATGCAGGTTGATCAGATAGGGCGCGAGCATGTGCAGGCTGAACATCTGGGTAAAGGCCACGGCTTCGTTACCGGTGGTTTCCGCCAGCCAGGCCGAGGCATTGTGGACGATCGCCCGCAGGCAGTCGGTGTGTTGCTTCAGCGTTTCGATAAAGGCCAGGATCCCGGCTTCGCTGGAGAAATCGGCGAACAGCGCCGTGGCGCCCAGGTCGCGCAGGGCCTGGACGCCTGGACGCTCGCTGCGATAACTGAAGATCACCGGGTAGCCGTCGGCCAGCAGCCGCTCTGCGCAATGCAGGCCGACACGCTGGCCGGCGCCAGTAATCAGGATTGGGGCACAAGACGGTGGCATCGAAGGCTCGTGGCAAGCGGTGGAGAGGCGTCGGTGGACGTTGAAGTCAAAACTATACCAGCCACTGGGCTTGTACAACTGTTGCGAGTGGCGGGTGACGCTGTTGCACCGACCTGTCAATGAGAGTGGGGTCTTGTGAACGCCGCCAATCCTGCTCTTCGATACGTTATTGTGATCAACGCGTTTATTGTCGGAGCCGGTGTTTCACCCAAAGCCCGCAGGAGGGTGATGTTTCAATGCCTGGCAGGGGTGGTGTCGCCCGCCGGCGCCTTGGCTGGGGTGCTGTGCAACCAGCCCGCCAGCAGATGGGTCGACAACGGAATGAAGAAGTAGACCATCAGCGGTGTCAGCACCAGGGTGCTGACCAGTACCCGTGGCGCCAGGCTCAGTTCGGCCAGCAGCGGCCCCAGGCCGAAGTTGAACAGCAGCGACACCGGAAAGAACGCCAGCCAGATCGCCACCGCCTGTTTCCAGCGCGGCGGCCGTTGGCCCGCGGCGCCGAACCAGCCGTCGATGCCGCTGACCCGCCGCTCCTGTGGCCCGGCGAACAGGTCGCTGCCGCGTGCCAGCCAGGCCTTGCGTGAGGCGGAGTGCTCCCAGGCGGCCAGGGTCGTGGCATCGCTGAAGCGGAAAATCATCTGGAATTCGTTGTCTCCGGGCGGCGGGGCGAGCACGCCGGAGCCAAGGTAACCGGGGAAGTCGGTGGCGAGCAATTCGCCTTCGTGCAGCCAGGCGAGTATGTCCTGGTAGCGGCCATCGGCAACGCGCCGGGCAACCATCATGGTGACGGGTGAGGTAGACATCATGTATCTCCGTAAGACAAGCATCCCGCCCGGGTAGGGCCGATGCACAACGCAGCGCCGGGGTGGTGGGCTGCGCGTTTGGACAGGCAAGAATTATTCCCTGTTCCCGGGAAATGCACCAAGCCAGTGAGTCGAATTGCGTATGATTTGCAGAGAGTTGGATCCAGTGGGCTAGAATATCTGCTAAATCCTACCCATAAATGTGTGACAGATGCCCGTCATGACCGAACTTGAACCTGCCGCGCCGCTGTTGCGGGCGCTGAAACAGGAAGAGTTGTTTCCCATTCGCGAAGTCTCACGCCTGACCGGCGTCAACCCGGTCACTCTGCGGGCATGGGAGCGACGTTATGGTCTGATCCAGCCGACCCGCACCGAAAGTGGGCATCGGCTCTATGCCATGAGCGATATCGAGACGGTCCGCACCATCATGGGCTGGATCGAGCGCGGCGTGGCGGTGAGCAAAGTGGGCAAGATCCTGGCGAAGACCGCGGTCCAGGCCGCGCCCATCCACACCCCGTCCGGCACTGCGGCGCAATCGATTGTCCAGACGGAATGGGACGACTGGCAGACGCAATTGCGCGCGGCGGTCAGCGCTTTCGACGAGCCGGCTCTCGAGCGTCTCTATGGGCAGGTATTTTCCAGTTATCCGCTGACCGTGGTGTTCCAGAATATCCTCTTGCCGCTGTGGCAGCGCCTGCAGTTGCAGAGTGGTGAGTTTGGCCAGGCCAGCGAGTGGTTGTTTCTTGATGCGTTCCTGCGCGCGCGGGTCCTGCAGCGCCTGCACCTGTTCCGCGGGTTACCCTCCCAACGCATCGTGCTCGCCGCTTTACCGGATCAATGCCGTGAACTCGAATTGCTGGTGGCCGGTCTGTTGCTGGGCGACGGCGATCACGCCGTCAGTGTCCTGGCGGTCGGCCAGCCCTTCGATGAACTGACCCTGGTCTGTGAAAAGGTCCGGCCGGAGGCATTGGTGCTGTATTCCAACCGTTCGCCGACGACGGATCTGCCACGCCGGCTCAACCGCCTGGCGTTGTCGGTGGACTGCGCGGTGATGTTGGCCGGGGATGTCTCAGAGTTGTTGCAGGAGCGCCTGGAAGGTTCGAGTATCGGTTGCCTGGGCAATGACGGCCGGCTGATGCGTCGGCGTTTGCAGCAATTGCTGGCGGGGCGGCTCGACACCTGATCGACGATCAGGCGTCCTCCTTCGCCGGCCGGAGGGACTGTACCCGGGTTATCGCGGTTTGCCGCCTGCTGCCTTGAGCGCATCCAGCTCGGCCTGGACTTCGGCCAGTTGCGCTTCCAGTTGGGCCACCCGCTGTTGCGCCTTGACCTGGACCGTCACGTCTTTTTGCACGCCGATGAAGTAGGTCAGTTGGTCGCTTTCGTTGAACACCGGGGACAGCGACAGCTCGTTCCAGAAATGGCTGCCGTCCTTGCGGTAGTTACGCAGGATCTGTCGGCACGGCTTGCGCGTGTGCAGGGCTTGGCGGATCAGCTCCAGTGCCGGCTGGTCGCGATCGCCCGACTGCAGGAAGCGACAGTCCTGGTAGAGAATTTCTTCGTTGGTATAGCCGGTCAGGCGCTCGAATGCCGGGTTGGCGTAGATCAGGATATGGTCTTCGCCTTCCTGTTCGGCGACCACGATACCGTCGTTCGACGCGTCAATCACCAGTTGCAACAGTTTGGGATTTATCATGTTTCAGAGCGCTCGCAGTCCATTGACGAATGTGTCGAAGTCTAAAACATCATCTTGAATAATCCATCCCCTTTGCTTGCGGTGAGTGGCGGGTTTTGTGAGAAAGTCTCTCATCTGCTGGTATCCTGGGTTTTTTATCAAGCATCAGGATCAGATTGATGAAAGTCGCCATTCTTTCCGGCTCGGTCTACGGCACCGCCGAAGAAGTTGCCCGCCACGCTGAAAAAATCCTTCGCGAGGCCGGTTTTCAAGCCTGGCACAACCCGCGGGCGACCCTGGCCGATGTCCAGGCCTTTGCCCCGGAGGCCTTCCTGGCCGTGACCGCCACCACGGGCATGGGGGAGCTGCCGGACAATCTCCAGCCGCTGTACAACGCCATCCGCGACCAACTGCCGGCGGCCTGGCGTGGCTTGCCGGGTGGAGTGATCGCCCTTGGCGACTCCAGCTACGGCGACACCTTCTGCGGCGGCGGTGAACTGATGCGTGAGCTGTTTGCCGAGCTGGGTGTGCGGGAAGTCCGGGACATGCTGCGTCTGGATGCCAGCGAAAGCGTGACTCCGGAAACCGACGCCGAACCGTGGCTGGCCGAGTACATCGGCGCGTTGCGCTAGGGCCTGCCAGCAAGCCGGCTCCTACGAGGCCGTGTTGTATCGACTGATGACCGGCCGCTCGCGCAACAGCGCCAGCCAGGCTTGGGCGGCCTTCGACAGGTAGGCACCTCGACGCCAGATAAAGGCGATGTCCCAACGCAGGTCAGTCGGTGAGCTCAAGGTCAGGCGCACCACGCCGGGCCGTATCAGCGAACGCGCGACCACGCTGGGCAGCAGCGCCACGCCCTGCCCGGCGGCCACCAGCGCGGCGAGGAAGTCCGCCTGGCCGCTGCGCCCGCTTTCCCTCGGGGTGAAGCCGGCCTGCCGACAAGCCTCCATCAACCGGTGATTGAGCACGAAACTGCGCTGGTACAGCAGGAACGGCGTATCGGCCAATTGTTCCAGGCGGATGGAGCCTTCCTCGGCCAGCGGATGATCGCTCGCCAGCAACACATCCAGCGGCTCATCGCAAAACGGCTGGTAGTCGAACACCGGGTCGCTCGGCCTGAGGCTGCCGCCCAGCTCCAGTTCGCCGCTCAGCACCGCCGGCTCGATATTCAGGCTGCCGCCTTCGAGCAGGTGAATGCTGATATTCGGGTAACGCCGCCGGTACTCGGCGAAGAGGCTGGCGAACAGGGTATCGCCGCCCAGCTGCGGCAAGCCCAGGCGCAGTTCACCGCGAGCCAGGTGGCTCAGGTCATCCAGTTCGCTGAGCAGCCCGTCGCGCAGGCGCAGCATTTCTTCGGCCCGTTGCAGCACCACGCCGCCCGCCGCCGTCAGCAGGACCCGCGAGCCGTGGCGATCGAGCAACGGCGTGCCGAGGTCGTGTTCGAGCTGGGCGACCTGCTTGCTCACCGCCGACTGGCTGATATGCAGGGTTTTTGCCGCCTGGGTGAAACCACCTTGGCGGACTACTTCGATAAAGCTGCGCAGTTGCTTGAATTCCATAGCCTGATTCCAAAGTGGAATGGCTGCCAGTCTAACAATTCGCTTTTGGGATGGTAGCGACAACTTTAAAATCGAGTTCCTGAGAGGACTGAACCCGATGAACCGTCTGTTGCTGAAAAAATCCTGCCGCCTGCTCGCCGAGCTGGCGGTATTGCTGGGGCTCTATCAGCTGGGCACGCTGTTCGCCGCCTGGAGCCACTGGCCGATTCCCGGCGGGGTGATCGGCCTGGCGTTGCTGTTACTGGCTTTCGCCACCGGCTGGGTCAAGCCCGCCACCCTGCAACTGGGGGCCGGGCTGCTGATGGCGGAGATGTTGCTGTTCTTTATCCCGGCCTTGATGAGTCTGCTGGACTACGGCGCGATGGTGCGCCAGGACGGCTGGCGGATCCTGCTGGTGATCGGGGTCAGCACCTTGGCGGTGATGCTCGCGACCGCCTTTACCGTCGAATTCGTCTGTCGCTGGAGTGCCCGTCGTGAAGCTTGAGTGGATGTCCCTGTTCTGGCTGGGTCTGACCCTGCTGGCCTATGTGTTCAGCCGCTGGGTGTACGGCCGCACCGGCCGCTACCTGCTGTCGCCGCTGATCCTGGTGCCGTTCGTCTTGCTAGTGGTGGCGGTGCCGTTGCACACCGCGTACGCCGAATATTCGCGCGATACCCACTGGCTGATGCTGATCCTGGGACCGGTTACCGTGGCCTTCGCGGTGCCGATCTGGCAGCAGCGGCAGATGCTGATGCGCCATGGCCCGGCATTGCTGCTGGGGATGCTCGCCGGCAGCGCGGCATCTATCGGCACTTCCTACGGGTTGGCCAGGGCGCTGTCGCTGGATAACAGCCTGGCGCTGTCGCTGGTGCCGCGCTCGATCACCACACCCTTTGCCATGCCGCTGGCGCAGGACCTCGGCGGCGTGCCGGAGCTGACCGCGGTATTCGTGATGGTCACCGGGGTGTTCGGAGCATTTCTCGGCGGCCTGTTGCTCAAATGGTTGCCGCTGCGCAGCAGTTTGGCCCGCGGAGCGTTGTTCGGTGTGGGGGCGCACGGTGCCGGGGTCAGTCGCGCCCGGGAAGTGGGCGGCGAAGAAGGCTCGGTGGCGGGACTGGTGATGGTCTTGACCGGCCTGCTGAACCTGTTTGCCGCACCCTTGTTGGCGGCAGTGATCTGATTTCGTCTGCGACGACCTCGCTGACCCGCTGAGTCATCAAGCTGGCTGGCAAGGCAACTCCGTTGCGGCAGCGGGCTGCTCTAGACTGGTCGGTACTAGAATAAAAACCGCAAACCACCGAGGTCAGTGCCGTGAACGCAGCCCCTGTTACCGCCGCACCGGATGTGAAGAGCCAAGTCAGCGCCGCCGAATGGCAGACCCGCGTTGACCTGGCGGCCTGTTATCGCCTGGTGGCGATGCACGGCTGGGACGACCTGATCTTCACCCATATCTCGGCCAAGGTGCCGGGCACCGAGGATTTCCTGATCAACCCCTACGGGTTGATGTTTCACGAGATCTCCGCCTCGAGCCTGGTCAAGGTCGACCAGGCCGGCAACAAGTTGCTGGACAGCCCCTACGAGATCAACCCGGCCGGCTACACCATCCACAGCGCCATTCATGAAGTGCGGCACGACGTAACGTGCGTGCTGCACACCCACACCGCGGCCGGTGTCGCGGTCTCGGCGCAGCAACAGGGCGTGCTGCCCATCAGCCAGCAATCGCTGTTCGTGCTCTCGAGCCTGGCCTATCACGCCTACGAAGGGGTCGCCCTCAACCATGAGGAGAAGGCGCGGTTGCAGGCCGACCTTGGCGAACACAACTTTCTGATGCTGCATAACCACGGCTTGCTCACTTGTGGTTCGACCATCGCCGACACCTTCCTGATGATGTTCACCTTCCAGCGTGCCTGCGATATTCAGGTGTTGGCGCAAAATGGCGCGGCGCCACTGATCGCCATCGAGCCGCAAATACTCGCCGGGGCCAAGGCCATGGTCGCCGCGGTGACCCGCAGCGCCCAGGGCATGGGCGGGGCGCTGGCCTGGCCGGCACTGTTGCGCAAGCTGGACAAGGAAGACCCTGGGTTCAGGCTCTGAGATCACTCTCCGGGATTGTCCCGGGGAGCGGGTGTCAACCGTGAGGGTCGCGGTCAGGGCCGGACTATCCTGCTGCCTTATCGCGTACCATTCAGCCCTGGCCGACTTTATTGTGACCAAAGGCCGGGTGTCCGACACTCGGCGTCTATTTCCATCGGTCCTGGCTGGAGTCCTGTATGAGTGAGTCTGTACGCTTCGAAGATAAAGTGGTGATCGTCACCGGAGCCGGCGGCGGCCTGGGGTGTGCCCATGCACTGCTGTTCGCCCGGCATGGCGCGAAAGTGGTGGTCAACGACCTCGGCGGCTCGGCCCATGGCGAAGGCGCCAATGCCTCGGCGGCGGACAAGGTCGTGGCCGAGATCCGCGAGGCCGGCGGTACCGCCGTGGCCAACCATGACTCGGTCACCGATGGCGACAAGATCGTGCAGAACGCCCTGGATGCCTTCGGTCGTATCGACGTGGTGGTGAACAATGCCGGGATCCTGCGGGACAAGACCTTCCTGAAAATGGAGGATGCCGACTGGGACCTGGTTTACCGGGTGCATGTCGAAGGTGCCTACAAAGTCACCCACGCGGCCTGGCCGCATATGCGTGAGCAGAATTACGGCCGGGTGATCTTCACCGCGTCGACTTCCGGCATCTACGGCAATTTCGGCCAGTCCAACTACGGCATGGCCAAGCTCGGCCTGTATGGCCTGACCCGGACCCTGGCCATCGAGGGCCGCAAGAATAATATTCTGGTCAACGCCATTGCCCCGACGGGCGGCACGCGCATGACCGAAGGCCTGATTCCGCCGCAGGTCTTCGAGTTGCTCAAGCCGGAGCTGATCAGCCCGCTGGTGGTGTTCCTCGGCAGTGAACAGTGCGATGAAACTTCCGGCCTGTTCGAAGTCGGTGGTGGCTGGATCGGCAAGACCCGCTGGGAGCGTAGCCTGGGCGCCGGCTTCGACCCGCACAATGGTTTTTCCGTGGAAGATGTGGCGGCCAGCTGGAAGCAGATCTGCGATTTCGAAGGTGCGGTGCATCCGCAGGACACACCCGAAGCCCTGCGGGAAATGATGGCGAATCTGCAGAAGTACATGGCCTGAATAACGGCGCTGCCTGGCACAACGCGGCACCTGTGGGAGAGGCCCTTGAGGCCGTCGGAAGCAAAAGCTTCGCGGGCAAGCACCGCTCCCACAGGATTGAGGGGTATGTAAATTCTTGACTCGACACAAGCATTGTCGGCGCCCGCTTGCCGGCGATGAGCTCCGTGGGCCTTGCAGTGTCTAATCGACCGCCATCGCCGGCAAGCCAGCTCCTGCAAGGTTTCGCGGTGTTTCCAATAAGCGCTATAGGGGCAAGCCCCGTGGCGGGTTTGCCTCAGTTGGCCTCGACTGACCCGCGGAAGTACCTTGCCGCCAGCGCTGCCGCAGTCCCGGCATCCAGCACCCCATCATAATTCGCCGCTCGGAAATGCATCTGGAATGTGTCTAGTCCTGACCAGTTGTTCGAAGGCCTTTTCCGTGTCGGCTCCCGTCACGTCATCCCCGTACTGCTTGAACCACGCCAATGTCATTGCCGCGGTGGCAGATACTCGCAGGCAAAAAAAA
>NZ_JALLIX010000070.1 GCF_023242365.1 Pseudomonas sp. MWU13-2100 | reverse complement strand
CACGCGGGCTTTTTGCTGTCTGGCCGAAAGCGCTGGGGTGTATCCCTTTCCACCTGAAGGGCTCAGGTACCCGCCCATCCCAGCCCACCGCGTTCTGGCTGCAACGGAATGACCAGCCCCCGCTCCCAAAAGTGCAGATGCGGCAGGCGGTCCTGGGCAGGATCGGCGTGGTAACCGGAGCCGGAGTTGTTACAGACATCGATCCCGCGCAGGCGCTCAACGTGCTGGCGGTTTGCCCCCCCTTTGTAAACCGCCTACAGCCGAGGATTGACAAGGGAAGCATGACCGACTAACAATCAAGCCTAGTTGTACGACAACAGACAATCAAAACAACAATAAAAGAGCACCCTTCGAATGAATCGAGTCAAGATCCTGCAAGGCTTCGTCAGCGCCGCACTGTTGGCGACCGCCCCACTGACCTGGGCCAATACCTACGTCTACGTTTCCAACGCCAACGACGGTACGCTCAGCAGTTATGAACTGTCGGCAAAGGGGCAATTGCAGCCTCTGGCCACCACCGAAGCCGGAGCGGGCGTCATGCCCCTGGCGCTGAGTACCGACCACAGCAAGCTCTATGCGTCCATCCGCGCCAAACCCTATTCGGTGGCGACCTTCAGCATCAACCCCGCCAATGGAGCCCTCAAGCACCTGAAAAACGCCAACGTTGCCGACAGCCTGGCCTACATCTCCACGGACAAGGCCGGTCACTACCTGTTCGGTGCGTCGTACGGCGAGGACCTGATCAGTGTCAATGCGATCGATGCCAAGGGTGTCGTGACCGATGATGTACGACAAGTTATCAAGACCGGCCCGAACGCCCACTCGATCATTGTCGATAAGACCAATCGCTTCGTGTACGCCGCCAACCTGGGTTCCGATCAGTACCTGGAGTTCAAATTCGACGCTGTCAGCGGCAAGCTCACGCCACTGGGCCATATCGACATGCCCAAGGGCAGTGGCCCGCGCCACCCGGTGATGTCCTCTGACAACCGCTTCCTCTACCTGCTCAGCGAGATGGCCGGCACCGTCACCACCTTTTCCGTCGACCCGAAGAGCGGACGCCTGAGCGCGCGCTCTGAGGTCAATGCAATCCCCGCCGACTCGGGGTTGGTCCGCGGCGTCGTGCGGCCGATGATCAAGCCTGGTCAACCGACCCCACCGCCGCTGGCGGCCAACTTGATCTGGGCGGCCGACATCAAGCTCACCCCCAACGGGCGCTTCCTCTACACCTCGGAACGCACCGGCAGCACGGTCAGTGCCTTTTCGGTAGACGGTAAAAGCGGCAAGCTGAGCTTCCTGCAGAACATCAAGGTCGAACAGCAACCACGGGGAATCACCGTCGACCCATCGGGAAAATGGCTGCTGGTTACCGGAGAGAAAAGCCCTGAAGTGGGGGTGTACGCCATCGATCCGCTACACGGCACGCTCACGCGCAATGCAAGCGCACCGTCCGGCAAGGGCGCGAACTGGGTGCAGGCGGTCAGCTATCCGTGAAGCATGAGGGAGAAGCACGACCACCCTCGCCTCTCCCGGCTGATGTCAGGACAGTGAGTAGTCAAACTGGTAGGAATGCTGACCCTCAACGATGGTGATCACCAGGCGACCGGCAAGCCCCACGAGATCCCCAGTAGCGGAATCTGGCACAACACTGATGGATTGTTCTGGCACGCCGCGAGTCATGGTGGAGCTGTGTTGCAATACAAAGCTGCCCTGACGACCATGAAGCGTGCCGGTGACCGTTTCCATCGCCACGTAGCCTGCAGAGCCCTGTACAGCGCTACGGAAAGAAAGCATTTCACCTTGGCTGGTAGCCACCAGGTCACCGTGAAATTCCTTGTCGAGGGACATGCGCCCAAGACCTGTCCCCACGGCAATATCGCTGAGGGGTTCGGGGTTCAGCTTAATGTCAAAAGAACCATTGGCTTGCGTGCTGCTCATGGCGTGCTCCTGAAAAAAATGGGTAACTTCCGTTGTATTTGACAGCCTGCAACTGGGCCACAACACGGGCGTCTGTGGAAAAGGGGCGAATCCTTTCGGTCACGTTCTTTGAGCCCGCCCCTCTTTCCTAGCCGCCCAGCCTGCTGATCAGAGCATCAGCTACAACCTATAGCATCTCAATCCATCAGATGACTGTCCACGGCTGACGCTAGCTGATCAGACAGGGACGCTCCCGCAAGCAGGGCATCCACCACCGCCCGCGCCACCTCCACAGAATGCAGCATGCCCCAGAACAACGCCCGTTCGACGGGGTTGGTGTGCAGGCTGATTTCATCGCCATTGAGTTCCGCTGTTTCGAGCAGATTGGAAACGTAGGTCAGGGCGTCCTGGGCATTGATACCAGGTTGGATGGCAAACAGTGTGGGTTTGTAGGGGGCTTCGGGAGTGACGGGTTTGGAGCAGGTGAACGCGAGGGTATCGAGCAAACGGGACGTGTCTGCCGAGGCCTCCTCTGTTCCGTTGGAAGGAACATCAGAGATCTTACGCAAGTAGATGTCTTTGTCGGTGGTGCTGAGCGCGCTGCGGACCGCAGACGAATCGGGAGTGATTTTTTTGGTCACGATAAAGCTCCTCGGTTACGAAAAGGAACTCTGTTATTCCGGGCTGCAAAACCCGTATCGCTGAATTGGCAGCGACACTTGAACAGTAGCCCTGACGTTTGGCGCACGCAATATTCTCCCATGCCTGAAACGCGTGGGAAATATCAGTTTTTTTAGAAGGTTATTCCCGTGTTAATGGGGCAACTGCTGAGCTGCACCTTAGGAACAAGAAACCGCCTGGATCAGGCTAACCAAAGCTACCTGACCATCAATGAGCGGCAGGCGGGACGAAGCACTTTTTCGTACCTAGGCCTGCAGTAAGCAAGAGCTCTGAACAGCGCTACTGCCTAACCGGAAATCAGGAAAATCCGCGTGGCTGCCAAAGGCCATGGTAAAAGGGGCGGTGCTCGAGTGATCTACTACCACTTTGTCTCAGCATCACAGATAGCAATGCTGATGATCTACCCCAAGAATGAGCAGCAAGACCTGACCGTCGACGAACGCAAGGCGTTGAAAGCAGTCATTGAACAATGGAGATGACCATGAGCAAATTCTTTGATGAGCTGATGGAAAGCGTGCAGCAAATGGACGAAATCGTGCGTGGTGAGCGTCAGCCCTCCCGTGAATTTACTGTCGACGCCTTGCAGATCAAAGAGATTCGCAAGGCTACCGGACTGAGTCAGGCCAAGTTCGCCGCGATGATCGATGTTCAGTTGGGTACCCTACGTAACTGGGAGCAAGGCCGACGTGAGCCCACTGGTCCAGCCAAGGCACTTTTGAGGGCCATTCACAACGATCCTGTACATGTGCTCAACGCATTGGCGCTTTGACTGAGCCCTTGTCAGCCCCCTATATCGGAAGGAGCTGATCTGCAAGCGAGCCATCCAAACCTCAGGGAAAAATGGGGAGGCCGTGCCAATGGAGAACTTAAACACCTGATGCTCAAGCATGCCTTTCAGTGGGTCGACACCGTCTGGTTCCACGTCGCCAGTCAAAATATTCGCTCGCAGCGGGCAATGGAGAAGATCGGTGGGAAGCTCTCCCATAAATTAATAAAACAGCTAACTATAGGCCCGCAAGAAAACCTTTTCTATAAAATTGAGCGCGCAACCTTTGAGGGTTGACATTCAACTACTCGCTGCTTTTCTGTTTTTTGGCAAAACGCTACTGTCAGAAACTGACAGAGGCCTGACGTAGAGTGAGGCCTCTCATTTCTGCCAGGTCAAATCATGAAGTTCTCGTCTGTTCGCCTCGTAACCCATCAATTTGAACAACTCGTCCAATTTTATCAAAATCTCTCGACCCTCGAGCCCAGGCATCTGGCTGATGGATTCGCCGAAATTCACTTCGACGGAGTAGTCCTGGCGATAAGCGATGAACGTTTGATCCGCCTTCATAATGATGGATTGGCCGTCGCAGCCAACAATCGCTCGGCAATCCTTGAATTTCAAGTAGATGATGTCGAGGCCGTGCAACTTCGGATCAGTGGCGCGGACATTGTGATGCCAATAACGGTAATGCCATGGGGCAATACCTCCCTCCTGCTCCGTGACCCAGATGAAAACCTGGTAAATATCTTTTCAAAACCTTCAAGTTGATCCCAAAGGCTGGCCGCTTGGACGCGGTGAGAATCAAGGAGGTTGAGAGGCTCTACGCCGCCTCTCAACCAACTCTGATGCGGACAAAACTGTGGTCTATAATCGCTCTTCAGCAGGACGCTACCCTCTTCACTCCCCATGACAAGGACGACAATCATGACTGTAGATATCAGTCACTTCGACATTGCCACCCCGTTGCCGACATCCGCTACCAACCCGGTAGCACTTGAGTTGAACGGCACCAAGGCTCTGGAAGAGTGCCCTACCGTAATCATCCGGCTGCCCGATGGATCTATTCAGCTCACGGCCCCCACCAAGGGCGCATCGAGCAAAAGCACACATCGAACGCGCTGCGAATGGAAAGAGTCGATTTACTGGACCCTGCTTAGCGCCGTCCACCATTGGAACCGGCAAGAGATGACACTGGTGAAGGTAAATTCAGCCCAGAAGGTAGTGGTTTCACAGATGCACGTTCAGGACGATGTAGACCCGGCAATCAAGGTGTTCTGGGAGAAAGGTTCGCTGACTTATGCGTTTCGAAAGGACTTCAACGGGGCCGATCCCACACCTGTATTTCTGCTGGGTAACGTTGCGTTAGGCGCGAAGTTCAAGGTGAGCATCCATAGCACGTCTGCTGGCGCTGTTGTCGTAAACGCCAGCATCGGCGCTCAGGCCGCCTCCTCTCCAACGCTTCAATTGGGAAGCTCCTGGCTGTTCAAATCCTTTGATTTCCATGGCGGCATTTACAATCAGATTGACTATACGGATGCCACGCCCACCACCGATGGCTCGATTTGCATTATCAGCCGGCTGTCCGTGACTCACGTTTAATCTGCACGCAGGCTCTTCGCGGTACTGGCGCCGTTGTCACTGCACTGACTATCGACAACGGCACCTGAGAGGTGAGGTGCCTAGCGTAAATCAGCACCTATCTAAAATAAAACGCTATATGAAAAATATCAAAAAATCTAATGACATATAACTGAGCGGTTATATTTTTCAGGCAGTAGTTAATGCTCATCACTTTCTGAGGGAACCAGAATGAGCAACTTTTCTGAAGAACTTAACACTATGCCTACGGGTGAATACCTTCGCATCTGGGGCAATTTCCTGGAGCCATGTCGCCCCAATGCATACAGGAAAACTGAGGAATGCAGACACTCAGGCCGGAAAAGCTTTTCTTGAATCGACGACCTACAGCGGCCAGATCAATGAAGTCCCCATAAGCGGAATTACCTCGATCCAAAGAGGTTACACAGGGTCTGGAGCGTCAGGGCCGGTGTGCGCTACAGCAGGGCGATGGACAGCACTCCCAAAGCACCCCGGGCAAAACCCGATTAACTCGCTTTGCACACTTTCGCCGCAACGGGATCGTTCAGAATGAACGAGTCCGGCGCGCCAGGCTTCAGGACCACGTACCCGCGCCGCCGCCACGAGGGACCAAATGTTTTATTGGTGCCAGGATATTTTAACCGGGTCAGCGCAGGCCGCAGCACCACAACCGCTTGATCCACATGGCTGCCCGGCAGTGTCACTGCGGGGTAATCACCAACCAGTCGATCACCCCGACCTCACTGTTGGCCTTGATGCTCACCGAAGCCTCAGCGCCGCGCCGCTGGAGGAGAGAGCGGCCCTGGGCGACTTGTTCACCCGTGCGCAGATTGACCGCGTCCTGTTCACCGGAAGGGCTGAACAGCCAGGCCCCACGGGCATCTCCCCGTACTCGCGTCCCCTTCGGATAACGCCAGTCCCCGAGCGTGGCGGGCTGCGCCAACTGCCCCTCCCAACGCTCGGGCCGAAGCTGTGGATCGAGGGTCATGCGCAAGGCGGCCAATTGAAGTCCATCGAGGGCAATGTCCAGGTTGTCCGCGTCCTCGGCCCTCAGCATCCAGCCCGAACCGGCGCCATGCAGCACCGTGCCCACCGGCCAGCTCACACCAGCGATACTCACGCCTGGAACCAGGTCGCATCCGAAAAAATGCCAGCGGCTTGGCCGGTACAGGTCCTCCATTTCCCGCTTGAAGTTCACCCAACTGCCAGCGACACAGTGCCAGCCTTGCACGAAGTGGTCTTGCTCCAGGTGGACACGGGAGTTGTCATAGTCCGGCGCAAAATCGATCGCCACCACTGGCAATCCCAGAACCTCTAGGGATGCGGGCAGCTCAATGGACTTCAAGCTTTCAAGACCGTGTGCCTGGGGCTTTCCGTCCCAACTCTGGGGTTCCAAGGTACCGATATGGGCCTGACTGCCCGCTGGAAAATCCAGCTCGCCCAGGTGCAGATCCGCCTGCAGTCGAGGGTTCAGCGCCTGTTGCCGGGCCTGCTGCTCATCATCGATACGCTGGAAGTCCCGCCACATCACTCCGCCCAGCCCGACAAACATCAGGGCCACCGCGATCAAGCACGCATAACGCCGAGGATTGCGCCGCAGATGACGGCGCGTCGGCGCGAACAGCAAGGCAGCCAGGACCCACAGCAACCCGATACCGCTCAGCGCGGCCAGCAATACCAGTAGGAAAATCAACAGAATGACGGACGGATCAGGACCGAAGATCATCGAAACCAGATGCTCACAGGGGCGGTATTGAAAGTGGACGCCACCTTACCATGGCCCAGAAAATGCGGAAAATGGCGGCTGATTTACGTTCACGTCCTTATCACAATGACGGAAAAATAAACCTTCCCTTTCACCCGTCCCCTTTCATCCTCAGGGAACTCCTAGCTGGCACCGCCCGTCCAAAAGTATATGGCAGGCCATTTAGGCTTCGTAGTTTTGGAGGACACGCCATGCGCCGTATATTCCTCATCCCGTTACTAACGCTTTGTCTGCCCTTTGGCTCGGCCATGGCTCACAGACCCGATATAGATGCGGGCGATGTTGCTACCTCAGCAGGGATTTCCGTGTCGCTTTACTCCACGTTGCGGGACCACAAGATCACGACCCCTGTCCGCGATGACGCCTCCAGCTTCATCGCCAGTGGAGGAGCGATTCGCGGTGCCTATCTGGAGTCAGAGCTGGATCAGATTCGATATGACCACCCTGGCCTCAAGGCGAGTGACGACGAGCTGGCCAATGCGATCCTCATTCAATATGAGATACCTGCTGGTCACCAGGACGTAGGTGCAAGTCGGTAGCAGGACTTCCCAGGAAGGAGTCAGGAAGGCCTATCTGGGCGGACGTGCGCGCTCCTGTCCGGCGGCTTTGGGCCGAAAACGAGTATTCGCCAAGCCAGACGAATCCCAAAACCCACAAAGCCCAGCCCGGGGCTGCATTGCAGCCTCGGGCTGGGCTTTTTTGCGAGCTATAACGCTTGAAGAAGTACCAATGACCTCCTGGCATCAGCGATTATGTCGCATCGCTCCAGTGGAGATTCAGATCACGAACAGCTCCGCCTTTGAGCTCAACGGTACTTCGTTGCTCCTGCCCATTACGAGTAGCGACGATGACATACTTTCCGGGTGACAATTCAGCGTAAACGATAGGGCCGACCTCATTCAGCCTCAGCAGCGCATGCCCTTGCATGTTCTGGATCGTCACGTTGATATCCGGCACATATTCATTGCCCGGACCGGTGGAGAAGGTCATATGCAGGTTGTATCCCTTGGCCTGCTGAATGGCCCTCGTTTCATCGAGACCGATACCGCCGGACAGGTAGGCGATTCCGTTTTGCTGTTGTTGTTCCAACTGCACCGCGGAGGGGTCTATCGGCTCGTTACTGACCGCCTGCCTTGCCGTGGCAGACAGGCCGGTCAACGCAGCCATGACGGCTGCCGATACCGCAAGTAAGCGCAAGGTTTTCATGATGACGACTCCCGGGCTCGTACAGAACCCATGCATGGATGCCACCACTGAGAGCTATGCCATATAACGGTGGCATCCCGATTTAAGTCTCCCCCTTGTACTGTTGATCCCCCAGGTTCGAAAAAGTTTATTTTCACGCATTGCCTGGCAGTGGCACCCGTGCCCTGCAGCGCCTTGATCTCCAGCCAGGCCTACTCCTTTTGTTTTTTCTCCCTTTCAACACGAATGTTGTTGGCCAATGCGTGCAATTCGGCCGCGGTCTTGCCGTTCATGCTCGAATCGATCTCCTGCTGCATGACGTCCGCCGACTTGTTCACAAGATCTATTTTGCTCAAGGTAATCAGCATCAGGTCGGCCGCGAACTGCTTCTTTTCCTCGGGAGAAAGCTTTTCAGCCACTTTTTTCGTGGACTCCTGCAACGTCGCCTCCGTTGTGGCATCGAGCCTGGGGTCCCCACAACCCGCCAACAGCACAGCCACCAGCCCAACGAGCAACATCCGTTTCATCTGATTTCATCCATAAAAAAACCGACTTTAGCAAAAGGCCACTACCCCGTCGCCTTTCAACAGGTGCGCTTATGATTTTAGGGATGCCCAGCGGCGGAGGCGGAACTGATTCCGCCCCTCCTCCGGCGTCCTGCCGAACGAACACAAATCAAACCTCCCCTCACCAACACAGATGAACTTGCGTCGCGAATGGGTCATCCACGCCAGATGCTCCACGCAGAGCTGTAACGCCAGGGCGGTATGGCCCACGTAATCGGCGGTCATTGACCGGATGCCAGCCAAAACGCTGTAAAGATTGTTGAGCCCGGCTTCTACTTAGGGCACTCTCCGCGACGCAAATTTACAAGGACCGTAAAATTTGATGCGATCTTCAGCCATGGACGTGCCTATCCCCTGCGCCTGCACACCCGATACCTTGCTTCATCCCAGCGGCCTGAAAACCTCATTGCGTCTTTATGGACTGGTTCGCATCGTCGGATTCAGCGACACGCCTGCGAGCACGCCGGTTGAAATTCTTTGCGCGGAGTCCGGCGAAGGGAAGGCAATTCGAGCCTTCGTTTCAAGGCTCGACGCTGAGTTGGTCGCCAGGTCAATACCTGACACGGACTTTCGTGTCATACCGCTGGCACAATTCGATCCCACTGGATTTATCCAACAACACCAGGGCTGGCTGACCGTCCACATCACCTGTGGTTTTACCTCACAGCGCGGCACGTTACGGTTGGTAAATGGTGACTTGTCGAGCCTGGGCTGGTTTGTCTATGCCCAGACCGGCCCGTGGGCACCTGGGCGATTCCTGCATTGGGGTGAGGAAGTCGCGCAGACACTGCTTGATGCCTACCGCAGCGTTGACATGCCCAATTACAACGCCTGGCTCAACCAGCTTGATGATTATTCCGCTCACGCCATGGATGACTGCACCGAGCTCGCCTGGCAAGCATTCAAGGTCTGCCGTCCGCCCCAAGAAAACCACCGAGCCATGTACAACCCTGTGGATGAATGCTGGCGATTTTCAGATGCCCCCATTGAGCTCTACTACCCCCTTTGAACACTTGAGAAGGACCTTCCCATGAGTGGCAAACCTGCTGCGCGCATCACCGACCCCACCGTGTGCCCAGTTTCGGGTCACGGCACCAATTCGCTGGTAAGCGGCTCATCCGATGTGATCTTCGAAGGCCTGGGTGCTGCCCGTCTGAATGACACCTCGGCGTGTGGAAGCGCGATTACCGGCGGTGTCTCTTCAACCGTATTTATCAATGGCTTCAATGCCGCCACCGTCGACAGCATCGGTGCCCATGGCAATACGGTGACGGCAGGCGCAAGCACTATCATTATCGGTGACGCCTTCGTGCCAGCCCCCTTCAGCGGCCTGTTGCCAATGCCAGTACACTTCAGCGACAAGATAAAACTGGTCGACGAAGCTACGGGTGAATCCATGCCAAACCATGCCTACGGTATTCAGCGCGCCGACGGCAGCATTGAACATGGGGTCAGTGATGCGTTGGGCTACACCCATGTAGTGAGCTCGCATCTGGCTGAAAGCGTCAAACTATTTTTGGAAGATTAAGAACATGGAAGCTGAGAAAATCATTTTGCCGAGTGGTAAGACAGCAAGTTTGGTGGCAACGCATACGTTGACGACAGTACATGATACGACGGTTAAGTCGGTACCTATCGCAGAGAAGAAGGCAATTGTATTTTTTATTGGTGGAGCTGGAGACCAAGAAAGCTACTATTTTCAAGGTGCCTTTCATAACATCGACAGCGCCAGAAACATTCTCGACACAAGAATCAGCGCGATGAAGCCCTTGTCGAAAAAATATACAAGCTGGCCAAAAAGCTATAACGCTGCGAGAGGATCTGGTAGTATCCAAACCAATTTTATTGCCAACATACCAAGTAAATTATGCCCGATTTACATAGTTGGGCACAGCCTTGGCGGATGGAATGGAGCACACCTATCTAGAATATTATCAGAGGCCGGCTACACCATTAAATTCTTGGTCACACTGGATCCTGTAGGAGAAGGATTTTGGGTGTGGATGGGGTCAGACATCTACAAGTCCGAAGCCTCCCCTATTGCCGAAACCTGGATCAATATTCGGGCAAGCTCAAGCAAGCCAGACACATCCGATGGCGTAGCAGAATTTGGAGGGCGCTGGATAATTACCAACGGTCCTACAACAAACAAAACAATGGATATTCATCACGCCTCCGCAGACTGGATGTTCATAGAACCCGTTCAAGGAACAAAGTCCGCTTGCGACCTTATATTTGATTCCATCAATGGTATTTTTGGCCAATGACCATATTTCGCAGCCTCATTTACGCATCGATACTTCTATGCACTGCCTGTGCAAAAACAGCAAGCATCCCGCCAGCCGACTTGGCGCTGTCATCTTTTGAACTCGGACCAAACAGTCTTTACACAATCACTTTCACCTCAAACATCAACCTACTGAAAGCGTTCAACATCTACGAAAATGCGAACCAGTTAACCCCCATGCTGACCTGTTCTCTAGACCATGACTTAGACTTCTCAGCAAATCACTCCATCAATGTAAAAGCCGAGGGCAGAGTAACCGCAAAGAGCGAAAGCAAAACTAGCTATGCCTTTATCACAGAGCTTATCTTTTATCACACCAACCTGGATGGAACCCAACTTGATCAGAATAGCTATAACGTGATCAAGCCACTAATTGCAACCAACATATTAATACCTTGTAAAGTTCGCATAACAGCATATGGATACAAAGCCTATTACACCAACACCTTACTCATCCCATCTGCTCTCATGATGGATCAGATGAGCAAATAATCCCCATCCATTCTACTGCGCAAGCATCGACATCTGGAAATGCTCAAAGGCGAGAGCGGGGGCGGATTTATTTTCACTTCCTTATCACAGTGTCGGAAAATAAAGCCTGAGTGGAATCTGGCCGTCGAAGCGCAGGCCGCCAAGATCATGCGCGTCGAGAAAGTCCGCCAGCTCAGCCAGCCATTTGATGCCCCTCAGTACGCCGAACAGTTCGTTGCGCTTACCAAAAAACACTGCAAGTGTCGGTCGCTCCGCATCAGGGCGAAATGCGTGATCACGGATGCCGAGGGCAATCCGATCATCAGCAAGAAGACCAAAGCACCGAAGATTGGCTGGATCGACTACGCGCCCGAGATGACCGTCCAGGTCGCCTGACCCGCCCTCAGCCTGTTCATTGACGGGCTTCTGGAGAGGAAGAATCTCGCTGGCATCAAAAACTCAATCCTCATAACAAATCAATCTGGTCTGCGCATGAGCTACCCCATGCTTCGGAACAGGTGGGATGAAGCAAGAGAAAAGGCGGCGATGACGGCCGCAGCCTCTGGTGATGACGAGCTGGCAGCAACTATCCGGCAATTCCAGTTCAGGGACATTCGGCCGAAAGCCGCCAGCGAGATTGAGGACATCGGCCACGCCAGCAGGCTGCTGGGACACTCGAAAGAAGAGATGACGAGGGAGGTTTACCGCCGCGTTGGCGAGATCGTGAACCCGACCAAATGACGCCGAGTTGCGGAAGCGATTGTAAATCTCAGGCAAAGAAAAAGCCCCGTAAACTGTTGATTTACGGGGCTTTTGAATAGTGGAGGCCGAGGTCGGAATCGAACCGGCGTAGATGGATTTGCAATCCACTGCATAACCATTTTGCTACTCGGCCTCAGGTCGAATCGAGCGCCCTTGCAAGACTGGCTTGCCGCAACTCCTTGATTCTACAGCGTTCGCGACGTTGCCGTCCGAGCTGATGGCGCGCATTATGTCCTAGTTGAATGACACTGGCAACCCCCTGAATTCTAATAATTTTTAGGTCAACCCCGGTCTTTCTGCACCGCCGTCAGCCGTGCCAGACGCGCCGCCAATGCCTTCGCCTGGCTGGCAACATCAGTCACCGCGGTGCTCTCCCACCACATGCCGCGCAACGGTGGCCCCATGGTGAACAGCCGCGTGGAGACAGCGCCCTCGGCATCCACCACCGCACCGCCGACATCCGCCGCAATCCCCAACGCCAGCGGCCCCGGCCGGATCAGTCGCCGCGCCAGTAATTGCTGCGGCAATGGGCGATCCACCCGGCGCCAGTCATATTCAATGCCCGTGGAGTTGATCAAGGCCGCTCCGGTGACCGTACGCGTCTGCGACTCCCCCCGTGGGCGGATGGAAATACTCACCTGCCCGTCCCGTGGCTCGTCCAGCCCCTTGAGCGACGCCGCCTCGATGGTCAACCGCCCTTCCTTGTACAAACGCTCCACCAGCTCGGCACTCAACGGCGGCGAACGGTGATGATGGCTCTCCCACCACGGCCGCACATGTCGGACAAACTGCCGACGCTGAACATCACTGGCCTGACTCCAGAGCCGTCCGATATGCGCCCGCACCGTGTCCAGCGGCGCCTGCCAGTCAATCCCGGCCTCCAACGCGAAGATGCATTGGCGACGCACCTCGCGCAACAACTGCCGTGGACTGCGAATACTCTGATCGGCGGCCAGGAAATCCACCCAGGTCGGTGGCTGACGCCGTACATGGGGCAACAGCCCGTGCCGGGAAATCACCCGGATCGGCCCACGATGCCCAGCCTGTTCCAATGAAACCACGGCATCGACCATGGTCAGCCCGGAACCGATGATCAGCACCGTCCCTTGCGGATCGATCCGCGACATGCTCGCCACATCCCAAGGGTCCACCGCCGCCGCGTTCAAGCCGCTGGATTGTTTCTGCCGGGTGCGCGCCGCCGGGAACATGCCGGTCGCCAGCACCGCACTGGCACCTTCCAGTTGCCGGCCATCGGCCAATGTCAGCAGCACCCCATTACTGTCGCTTTGCAGATCGACCACTTCACCCCGCACATGCTCGGCCGTCGAGCCCCAGGTCGCGCCCTGCTCGCGGGCTTCAGCCAGGCGCTGCTGGACATAAAGACCAAAGATCCCCCGGGGCATGAACAACTCGCTGACCGGCACATGCTGCTGGTCCGACTCCGGCCAACCACCGTCGGCGATATAAGCCTGCAACCACTGCGTCAGGTCATCGGCATTGTCCGGGTCGACGCTCATTCGCGCCGCGTTACCGTTCAACGTATGCCCCAGTTCCGTGGCGCTGTAGGCCTCGCCCCGGCCCAATTCGGCACGCGGCTCGATGATCAGGATCCGCCGCTGTCCCGGCAGGCGCAGCAACTGCACTGCCAGCATCGCACCGCTCAGGCCCCCGCCGACGATCAACACATCGGCAGCCGGGATGGCGTCTGTCGCCTGTTCGCTCGGGGTTTCACTCATTCTTCACGCTCTTGTCAGTGCTTGCCCAGGTAGCAGTCGTGCAAGTCACCCTGGTCAGCAATTCATCCGCCGTACCGCTGAGCACCACCCGGCCGGTGCCGAGCACATGGGCCCGGGTCGCGTACTTCAACGCTACATTAATGTTTTGCTCGGCAATCAGGAAGCTGACCTGCTGCTCAAGATTGAGCTGAACGACGATCTCGTAGATTTCCTGGACGATAATAGGCGCCAGGCCCATGGAAGGCTCGTCGAGCAAGACCAAAGTCGCGTCATCAAGGCCCGGCCAATGGCTGTCCTCTTCGCTCCACAACTGCGGCGGGGCAGTCGCTACGCGCCACAACACCAGCGGACGGGGCGCCTGGCCGTCGCCACTGAGGCCGGCGAAGGCGAGCACGCTTTGCCTCGGTGAGTCCGGCAGGCGTCCCGGTAGCTGATTGCCGATCAGCACCGCGGGGGCTGCATTCGCGGGCAAGCTCCGCTCCCACCTTTTTTTTGCGTCGTACATTAAAGCCGGGGCAACTCGAACCTTGTGGGAGCGGAGCTTGCCCGCGAAAGGGTCCTGAAATCACCACAAGAGCACTTGCCCCACTCCATATCAGGCCGACCGCAGGCTCTTCTCCAGCAACGCCGCCAGGTCCCGATACCTCGCCCCTGGATGGATATCCGCCGGCCTCGGCCACGCGCCGACAAGCCAGCTCCTACAGGTTTTGGCGCCTACCGATATTGTTGCGACAGAACCGAGATTTGTGGGAGCCGGCTTGCTGGCGATGACGTCCGACCAATCAATACAAGGCTTTCAGACCTCATCCCAAGCAAACTTGCCCCTACAACACCACGTTGCGGATAAAACGCGTCGCCACTTCGTCATCGTTGCGATAGCCATGGGGCTGGTTGCTGGGAAACATGAAGAACTCCCCTGCCGCTACCCGCCGCGGCTGCTCGCCGAGCATCACCGTCAGGCAGCCTTCGAACACGTAGATCTGCTCGCTCCAGCCGTCGCAATCCGGCTCCGAGTCATAGCGCTCGCCCGGTTCCAGGCGCCACTCCCAGAGCTCGACTTCGCGGCTGGCCATGGCCTTGGCCAGCAGCACCGCCTTGCTCCCCGGAATCACCCCGGCCCAGGCCAGTTCGTTGATCCGACTCGGGTCGCGGGCATCCGGCGCCTGGATCAAGTCGCTGAAAGCCACGCCCAACGCCTCGGCCACCCGGTCCAAAGTGGTCAGGCTGACATTCTTTTCCCCCGCTTCGATCGCCACCAGCATCCGCCGGCTGACCCCGGATTTTTCCGATAAGGCGCTCTGGCTCAACTGAGCCGCATGGCGCAGACGACGCACATTCAAGCTGACGTGTTGCAGCACCGAAGCCCGTTGCGAAGTTTCTTTGTGCACTATATTGCTCACTTGGTTGGTTTGCGCAGTATACTGCCCAGCTTCGGCGCATTGTGCGTCTCACCCGGATAGTGTGCAAGGCCATGACTGCGGCGAACTCCAACACCTCGTTTGCCTCGACCCTGCGGTTCAGCAAGGCCGAGTGCGTGCTGATCCTGATCACCATGGTCTGGGGCGGCACCTTCCTGCTGGTGCAGAACGCCATGACCGTCAGCGGCCCGATGTTCTTCGTCGGCCTGCGCTTTGCCGCGGCGGCGAGCATCGTCGCCCTGTTCTCGGCCCGCAGCCTGCGCGGTATCACCGCTTTCGAGCTGAAGGCGGGGTTCTTTATCGGCAGCGCGATCATGCTCGGCTACGGCCTGCAAACCGTCGGCCTGCAAAGCATTCCCAGCAGCCAGTCGGCGTTTATCACCGCGTTGTACGTGCCCTTTGTGCCACTGCTGCAATGGCTGGTGCTGGGCAAACGTCCGGGGCTGATGCCCAGTATCGGGATCATGCTGGCCTTTACCGGTTTGATGCTGTTGTCCGGGCCCAACGGTGCGAAGCTGAATTTCAGCTCCGGGGAGATCGCCACGGTGATCAGCGCCATCGCGATTGCCGCCGAGATCATCCTGATCAGCAACTATGCCGGCAAGGTCGATGTGCGCCGGGTGACCGTGGTGCAGTTGGCCACGGCGTCGATCCTGGCGTTTCTGATGATCGTGCCGACCCAGGAGGCGTTGCCGGAGTTTTCCTGGCTGCTGCTGGCCAGCGCGGTCGGCCTCGGCGCCGCCAGCGCGGCGATCCAGGTGGCGATGAACTGGGCGCAGCAGAGTGTTTCGCCGACCCGCGCCACCTTGATCTATGCCGGAGAGCCGGTCTGGGCGGGGATTGCCGGGCGCCTGGCCGGTGAGCGGTTGCCGGGGATCGCACTGCTGGGGGCGGCGTTGATCGTGGCGGCGGTGATCGTCAGTGAGTTGAAGACCAAGGGCAAGCAGCGGGTCGAGGCTGTTGAAGAGACTGCGGAAGCTGAAGGCCTGGATCCGAACAAATAGCTAGACCGCGTGATCGTTCTTCGCGGGCAAGCTCCGCTCCCACAGGTACTTGCACCGTACAGTCAAACCCGGGGCAACCCGAATCTTGTGGGAGCCGAGCTTGTCGGGACGTTCTTCACGGCGATGCGGCGTCCCGACAGA
>NZ_JALLIX010000007.1 GCF_023242365.1 Pseudomonas sp. MWU13-2100 | reverse complement strand
TACGTGATCGTGTCCCGGGAAGTGGTGTAACTGAACCAACCGGCGGACCCGCTGACGGACTTCGGGATTCCGGTTCCGCGTTGCCACTCTGCGAAACCTCTTTGAGGGTGATGGCTTAGTGCTATTATCGGGCTCCGGTTCTGAGTATCCTCAGCAAAAGCTCCTATCCCAGCGGGGCTTGCCTTGCTTTCGACCTATCTGAGAGTGGTTTCTGAGAATCCCGAACAACTCGCCTCAGCAACTCCATCCGTATGGATCCGTTTGGGGCAAGTAGCGGCTACTCTTATCGCCACCAAACCAGATGTGGATAACATCGAGAGAAAACCAATAGAGACGTTCCTTCGAAGCAATATCGCGCCTGTAGCTGCCATGGACAAATCACCGGTGGTCCCCGGGAACAGCTCCCTGTTACCCCCGAAAACCAAGAAACAGAATGCATTGTGGGGGATTGAATGAACAAATGGTTCGGCAATATCAGCGTCAACCTCAAGCTGGCCCTGGGCTTCGGCCTGGTATTGGCACTGACCACGGTCCTTGCCCTGACCGGCTGGAGCAGCCTGGACAAGTTGATTTGGCGTAGCGACCGAATGAGCGACATCACCTTGTTGAACACGCTGCTGGACAAAGTACGCGTGGCTCGTCTTCAGTACACGCTGAGCAATGGCGATGAAACCGCTGCACAGAACGTTCAGCTCAACATGGATGCATTCAGCGCCCAGGACCAAAAACTGATCAGCACATTCAAGAGCCCGGTATTTGTCAAAATACTCCAGGAACAATCGGCCATCATCGCCAAATTCCAGCAGTCGCTGAATAAAATGCATGACGCCTATCGAGCCCGCAATAGTGCACGCCAAGCCTTCGGCGACAGCGGCGAAGGGGCCCTCAAGCTGATCGATTCGATCCGTGCCAGCGTGCTGCAATTGCCCCCGGAAGAGGTGGATCGTTTCGAACGCTTCCAGGCCATCACCCAAGTCAAGGAGCAGTTCCTGCTGAGCCGTTTCGAAGTGCGTGGTTACATTGCCAGCAACACGCCTGAGACCGAGCGCAAGGCTTTCGAGCAACTGGATAAAACCATTGATGGCCTGAAACAACCGAGCGAACATTTCAGCTCGTTTCAACCGGATGCCTGGCGCCAGATGGAAACCTCCCTGGGTAACTACCGAGCGGCCTTTCTGGCCTACAGAACGGCGAGCAACACCGTTACCCTGACGGACAAGGATCTGGCCGACCAAGTGGCCGCGATCTCGGCTCACAGCGATGCCCTTTACCAGGGGCAACTGGACAACCGCAATGGCGAAGTCGTCCAGACGCGCACGCTGCAATTGGGCAGTACCCTGTTGATCCTGCTGTTCGGCATCCTGGCCGCCGTCATCATCACTCGCCAGATTACCCGACCTATCCGCGAAACCCTGGGCGTCGTCGAACGCATTGCCGGGGGCGACCTCACCCATCACCTGACGGTCATCCGTCGCGATGAACTGGGCGTGCTGCAACAAGGCATCCAACACATGGGCGAGACCCTGCGCAATCTGATCAGCGGGATTCGCGATGGCGTCACGCAGATCTCCAGTGCCGCCGAAGAGCTGTCGGCCGTGACCGAGCAGACCAGCATTGGCGTCAACAGCCAGAAAGTCGAGACCGATCAGGTCGCCACCGCCATGCAGGAAATGACCGCGACCGTGCAGGAAGTCGCACGCAACGCCGAACAAGCCTCGCAAGCCGCGGCGGACGCCGATGGCCAAGCCCGTGAAGGTGACAAGGTGGTGGCCGAGGCCATCGCGCAGATCGAGCGCCTGGCGGCGGAAGTGCTGCGCTCCACCGAGGCCATGACCCTCCTGCAGCAGGAAAGCAACAAGATCGGCAGTGTCATGGACGTGATCAAGGCCGTGGCCGAGCAGACCAACCTGTTGGCACTCAACGCCGCCATCGAAGCCGCCCGTGCCGGTGAGGCCGGTCGTGGTTTCGCCGTGGTCGCCGACGAAGTTCGCAGCCTGGCCCAGCGCACCCAGAAGTCCACCGAGGAAATCGAAGGGCTGGTCGCCGGCCTGCAGAGCGGTACCCAGCAGGTGGCCAACGTCATGAACAACAGTCGCGGCCTGACCGACAACAGTGTTGAACTGACGCGCAAAGCTGGCGTGTCACTGGGAAATATCACCCGCACGGTGTCGAACATCCAGTCGATGAATCAGCAGATCGCCGCCGCCGCCGAACAACAAAGCGCCGTGGCCGACGAGATCAGCCGCAGCATCGTCAACGTGCGCGACATTTCCGAGCAGACCGCCGCTGCCAGCGACGAAACCGCCGCCTCCAGCGTCGAACTGGCACGCTTGGGCAATCAGCTGCAGATGATGGTCAGTCATTTCAAGGTTTGACAAGGCAAGGTGGAATGGGGGATCGGCATTTCCCGCCACCTGCCCCACGTCTCGTCCGGCCCATACAGCAGACTGACTGAATGACCCGCCAGTGAAGTGAACCGCGGCGGGTTCCGGCCCGGCGTTGAGGTTATCCGTTCGCTGGGGCCTCGCTGGAGCACAGGAATCGCCAACGTTTCAGCCGCCGAGGCTCTGAACCAGGTTATCGAGCATTTCAATGGTCGCAGTGTCCTGCATCGGTTCCGCGACTACAGGCACTTCGCGCTGGCGCATCAGGCGGTATTCGCTGGGTGTGCAGTTGGCGAACTGCTTGAAGGCGCGGGCGAAGTAGGAAGGATCCTTGAAGCCGGCTTCATAGCCGATGCTGGTTATGGGCATCTGGCTGTTGTCGAGCAGTTCCTTGGCGAAGTTCATGCGCTTGTTCAAGATGTAATCCGTGAAGCCGAGTCCGTAGGCTTCCTTGAACAGGCGGCTGAAGCGAAAGGCGGTCATGCCGCAGCGCTGCGCCAGTTCCTTCTGGTCGATACTGTCCCGGAAATGCTGGTCGATATACAGCAGTACGTTGCTGAGCGCCTGGTGTTTCTGGTGGCCCGGGGTCATCCGGATACTGCCCGGCAGGGTCGGGGAATGGTCGATCTGCAGCGTCTTGCGCTGGTCTTTGACATGCTGCCGCAGCTTGTGGAGCTGGGCTACAGCCGCCAGGTAGCGATTCTTCTCGGAGACCGAAAGGGGCAACACCAGGTACTCCCAGACACAGGAACGCATGGCCCAGACGGCCAGTTCTTCGGAGTGTTGCACGGTGAACATGGTGATCGGGATGGCGGGGGCGCTGCGTTTGGTCTCCAGCAACATCCTCAGGCCCGGTGTATCCGGGCGATCGAAATGGATGCAGATCATGTCGGCCTGCATCTGGCTGGAGAACACCGATTCTTTCGCCAGTTTGCAGTCGCAGGCGTGCTCAAACTGCGTGATGAGCTCGCTTGTGGAGTGATCGTGGGTCCGATCGAACCACAGTAGTGATGGTTTCCTGGTCACGTTAGACGTCATGTGCTGGGCTCTGAGGTGCGTGCCGCCATCCACTGAGTAGTATTGTCAATTTGATATCACTTTTCAGACTGAATCATGCTAAGTAAGTCGTGTTTTAGTTCTATACGATCCATATCTTACCTGGCGGTCGGGGCCGGGCAGTTGTTTATTGGCCTGTTGGCGTTGCACTCAGGATTAACCGTTCGTCGCTTGTGAATCAACCAAGTGCTATTGGCGAGTCACTTCTTGTTTCAGTCTTTGCTTTTCCTTCCCCAGGGGCCAATAACCCGCTCGTTGGCGATGCCCGCAAAAAAGTCCTAGCGATACGCAAAATCCTCCTAACCCTCTTGGTATTGCCCTGACTAAGGTAGTCACAAGCAGTGCAAAAACAGCTGCTTTCCCTGGAAGAGCAACTATCGAAATGAGGTGTACAAAATGACTCTGCAAACAATCAAAACTTCGGTAATGAAGTTCGCCAAAGATGAAAACGGCCTGACCATCGTGGAATACGCCGTGGCCGGCGGGTTAATCACGGTGGCGGTCGCGGCCATATTCGTGAAGCTGGGTGGTGCGGTGAATACCCAAATCACAGCGCTGTGTGCTGCGGTCAAAGGCGCTGCCTGCTGATAGGCAATTGCCGTTGGGTGACACGGCGATGCCCAGGGAACAGGCGGCTGTTTTTATCTTTGCTGATGAGGCTGCCGGGCAACTTGCTCAATGGACTTCGCGTGACCTCTACCAATGTATGTACTGAGCGGTTTGACCGCTGGAGTGGGAGAGAAACATGACTCTGCAAACAATAGGAACTTCACTACGAAAGTTCGCCAAAGATGAAGATGGCCTGACCATTGTGGAATATGCGGTGGCGGGTGGGTTGATTACGGTCGCTGTGGCTGTCGCGTTCACACTACTGGGCGGCAGCGTGAATGCCAAGATCACGGCACTGTGCCAAATCGTCAATAGCAACGTTGCGTGCTGACGATTAATCCCTTGTAGGGAGAAGCCCCATGTCCATGGAAATGCTGGTTTCGACTGTTTTGCTGATAGGACTGCTGGGCGTGGCGGTGGTGAGCGATCTGCTGCACCACCGTATTCCCAACACCCTGGTCCTGTTGGGACTTGCCTTGGGATTGGTCGGTCAGATGTATGCAGGGGGGGTAAGCGGATTGGGTAACAGCCTGTTAGGCATCTTGATCTGTTTTGCGCTGTTCCTGCCCATGTACGCGCTCGGTGGCATGGCTGCCGGTGATGTCAAATTGATGGCTGTGGTCGGCAGTTTTTTACCCTTCCATTACGCGATATGGGCCGCGTTATTCAGCCTGATCGCCGGTGGCGTGTGCGGTTTTCTGATAGTGCTGGTTCGCGGTCAATTGTTTAAGACCCTGGGGCGCTATTGGCTGATTCTGAGGGCGCAGGCCTACCTGGCGCCGACTTCAGATGAAGTGGCCGGCAAGCCGTTCCCTTATTCGATTGCCATTTTGCTCGGTACTTTAAACACCGTTCATTGGCAACTTTTTGCCAATGGGTTGGGAGGTTAGTCATGCACGTCGTCGAGAGTGATGCCTACCACAGTGAGCGGGAAGCGGTGCAGCGACTGGCCCCCCAGCCGTGCACTATCAGCGAGACGGGTCTGACGGATAGTTTTCTCGGTGAGTTGGTGTGCAAGCACTTGTACGACGCCGGCGTGCTGGACATGTCGCGGCTGGTCGAGCGCCTGGCGCTGACCGGTGCGGTCATGGAAGAGATCCTGGCGTTTCTACGCAAGGATGGGCGGGTCGAGGTGCTGGGGCAGTTGGGTGCACAAACGGGCGGGCAATCGCTGCGTTATGGCCTGACTGAACGCGGTCGCGGGGCCGCCCGCGATGCCCTGTCGCGTAGCGGCTATATCGGTGCGGCACCGTTCCCGGTGAGTACCTACCGTTCGCTGCTCAAGGTGCAGACCATTCACCACGGACACATCAATGCTCACGATATGCGCACGGCGCTGACCGGCATAGTGCTCTGCGAGGGGATGCTTGACCAACTGGGCGTGGCGCTGAACTCCGGGCGCGCGATCATGATTTATGGCCCTGCGGGTACCGGCAAGACCTATGTCAGCAGTCGCTTGATTCGCCTGTTTGCCGAGGCCATCTGGGTGCCCCAGGCCATCGTGATCAATGAGTCGGTGATCGAGATTTATGACCCTCAGGTGCATCAGCGCCTCGATGACCACGGTCAACAGAACAATCTGATGCTCAACGAAGGGATTGATCGTCGATTGCTTTGCTGCAAACGCCCTATCGTCATCACCGGCGGTGAGTTGAGCATGGAGCAGTTGGACGTTCGGTATGACCCTTTCACCCGTCAGTACCAGGCCGCCTTGCAGCTCAAGGCCAGCAATGGCCTGTTCATCATCGATGACATGGGTCGCCAGCGCATGGCACCCGCCGAACTGTTGAATCGCTGGATCGTCCCGATGGAGGAGAAGCGCGACTTCCTCAATCTGGGCGGCGGCCGGCATTGCGAACTGCCGTTCGATCTGATTCTGGTGTTCTCCACCAACCTCAATCCCCTGGAGTTGGCCGACGAGGCCTTCCTGCGACGGATTGGCTACAAGCTGCAATTCGGTTACCTGAAGCCCGATGAGTACGAACGGATCTGGCAACAGGAGTCCGAGCGCCTGGGCATTCGCTATGACCCTGCGCTGGTGCGCTATGCCCTGCAGAAACTTTATGCCGTTGAGGGCATGCCCCTGGTGCCTTGCCATCCCCGTGATCTGCTGAGCATGGCGCTCGATCGTCAGCGTTACCAGGGCGGTTCCGGGCCTCTGTCGCCGCAGGAACTGGAATGGGCCTGGCGCAACTACTTCGTCCAGCTCGACTTTCTTTGAGTAGGAGATACAGATATGAGCTCTCGTACCGCAACCCTGATTGGCATTTCCCTGGTCATGGGCCTGGGAGCCGCCTGGATGGCCAACTCCTGGCTGAGCGCACGGCTCAATGCCAGCCCGGATGATCACCTGCGCAGCGTGGTGGTCGCCACGGTCGAGATTCCCTTCGGGCAGATGGTCGAGGCCCAACAGGTCACGACCGTACGCATGCCCATGGATACGATCCCGGACGATGCCTTCGATTCCAGCGACAAGGCGGTGGGCAAGATCGCCACCTTCGACATTCTGCGCGGTGACATCGTGCGCGGTGCGCGACTGAGCGAGCACTTGGGGGGGAGCACCTTGGCCTCGCTGATTGCTCCCGACAAACGTGCTATTTCGGTACGGGTGGACGATGTGGTCGGTGTCGGCGGGTTCCTGTTGCCTGGTAACCGGGTCGATGTGCTGGCAACCAAACACGCCGATGGCAACAGCAACAATGCGGTGTCCAGGACCATCCTCGAGAACCTGCGAGTGTTGGCGGTGGATCAGACCGCGGGCACCGACAAGACGCAACCGGTGGTGGTGCGTGCTGTGACACTGGAAATGACGACCGCCGAGGCCGAAGCCCTGGTCACGGCGCAGACCGAAGGAAAGTTGCAACTGACCCTGCGCAATCCGCTGAACACCGAGAAAAAGCCGACGACCGTTGCGCCTGTGGCGCCTGTGGCGCAGGCCGTCGCGATGGTCACCGAAACGGCGCCAAGGCACGTGGTGCGCCGTAGCAGCGGTGGCGGCGCTATCACGGTTATCCGTGGCACCGAAGCCCATATCGTCAATGTGCACTGACAGGACCTAATAGGTGCCTGGACACCCAGGCGATGTTATCGGCAAGTGAGGGATTGATGATGTGTCCTCGAATTCAACAGCCGTTTTCGGTAACGCCAAGGCGCCAGCGGGGATCGGTGACCGTACTGATGGTGATCGCGTTGGCGGCGATCGGCATCATGGCGGCATTGGCACTGGACGGCGGCCATCTGCTGCTGAACAAGACCCGCCTGCAAAATGCGGTGGACGCCGCGGCCCTGAGTGGCGCCAAAACCCTGAGTCAGGTCACCGGTGGCGTCGGCATTGCCAGCACCACGCGCGCTGCCGCGCTGAATACGTTGACACTGAATGCCAATGCCGCCGGAAACAGCGAATTGGCCACGGCCATCGGCGGCAGCGCGGGCACCTTCGCGGTGGTGGAACTGGCCAACAGCGTTTACGGGCCGTTCTCCTATCCGGGGCCGGCGAATGCCACTTATGTTCGGGTAACGGTAGCGAACTATCGCTTGAGCGGTTTTTTCTGGAATTTCGCCCAGTTGCTGGGGGCCGGCGGTCTGGGCAACAAGGCGGTGGCGGCGATGGCCACTGCCGGACCGAGCCCCACCAGCCCCTGCGATCTCGCGCCGCTGATGGTCTGTGGCGACCCGACCCAATACAACCCGAGTAGCGGATTGTTCTGGGGCTATCGCTTTGGTGATCTGCAGGATCTGAAAACGGGCTCTGGCACTACTTCCGCCATTGGCCCAGGCAACTTTCAACTGCTCGACTTTGGCTCGGGCGGCAGCGCGGTCAGGCAGGATCTGGCCGGAGGCGGCTTGGTGTGCCGCAGCGTCGGACAAAATGTCACGACCTCGCCGGGCAACAAAGTCGGCCCGACGGACCAGGGTTTGAATACCCGCTTCGGCCAGTACTCCGGAGGGCTCAGTGCCGCGCAGTATCCGCCAGACCTGATCGTTAGCTACAGCACGCCCGCGATCACCTGGAACAGTTCAAACAACCGTGCGGAGTACAACGGCCAGCCGGTCACGTCGAGTAACGGCAATCTCTCCGCTGGCGGTACGGCGCTCCTGGGCTACAACGACTGGCTGGCGAGTTCCGCCGGGTGTGTTGCCGGCTCAGGCACGGGGTGCCAGAGCGGTGGGGTCTTCGAACGACGGATGCTGAAAGTCGTGATTGGCAACTGCACTGGGCAGAACAATGGTGCCACCTCGATTCCGGTCCTGGGGTTTGGCTGCTATTTCGTGGTGCAGCCGGCCGGTGGCACGGGGAGTACCTCGGAGATCTTCGGGCAGTTTGTCCAGGAATGCGAAGGCGACAACGTGCCGGGTCCCAATCCTTCCGGTGATTCCGGTCCACAGATCATTCAGCTGTACAAAACCTATATCAATGGCAGCGGCACTCCGAGCAACGACTCGTAGGGGGCGTCATGGCACTTCACGCGTTTAAACAACCAAGGGGCCAACAAGGAGTGGCCTTGGTGGAATTCACTCTGGTCCTGCCGTTGCTGTTGCTGCTGTTACTGGCCCTCGGTGAGTTCGGCCGAATGCTGTTTCAGTACAACACCCTGTTGCAGGCCAGCCGCGATGCCGGCCGTTACGTGGCCAGCCAGGCCTGGAATTCGACGCTCGGTACTGTTGCCCTGAGTAGCACGCTGCAGACCCAGACGAAAAATGTGGCGGTCTATGGCGTCCCCGCCAGTACCGGGACCGCGGTGGTGTCAGGGCTGACCAGCGCTGACGTGACAGTCTCCGTACTGGGTACCGACCATGTGCAGGTCACCATCCGACATACCTTCTGCCCGGTGATTGGCGCAGGCAACTGCAGCGGCTCGATCAGAGGACTGTTTCCCAATCCGATTGCGCTGAGTATTCCGCTGGTCGCCACGACTGTCATGAGGGTTCTGTGATGAATCGCAGACAGATGCGCGGGGTGTATGCGGTGGAGTTCGCCTTCATCGGCTTGCTGGTGTTCATTCTGTTGTTCGGCGTGCTGGAAATGGGTCGCCTGTACTTCACCGTGAATGCCCTCGATGAATCCGTGCGGCGCGGCGCACGCCTGGCGGCGGTGTGCAATATCAGCGATCCGATCGTGTTGCAGCGGGCGATCTTCAACGCCGCGGGCAATACGGGCACCAGCCAACTGATCACCAATCTGGGCACCGGCAACCTGACGCTGACCTACCTGGATGCCAACGGCACGGTAGTGACCAACCCCACCGACACCACCAGCACCACTGGATTTCGTGCCATCCGCTATGTCCAGTTGAGCCTGCAAGGCTACGTATTCAATTTGTTCATTCCCGGGTTTGGCGTACCCATTGCCTTGCCCACCTTCAGGGCGACCTTGCCACGCGAAGCCCTTGGGCATCATTCCGAATCAGGGGAGGTCACTCCATGCTGAATACAAAGGAAACTCCGTTAACCCTCGCGACCGGCAAACCCGGGCTGCGATTGCTGATCAGCAGCCGTGATGCCACGGCGTTAGGTGATCTGCAAAGCGTTTGCCAACGCGTACCGAGCCTGGAAGTGAGCACACGCCTGGTGAGCAATGGGCATGTCGACCCGCTCTATGGTTTGGAGCGGATGCCCGATCTGTTGTTGGTGCGCGTCAGCCACCTGTGGCGCGAGGAACTGGCGGCACTGTTACAGCGTCCGGCCCATGAGCGTCCGCCGCTGTTGGTGTGCGGCTCGCTGAGTGATCAGGAGGGCATGCGCCTGGCGATGCAGGCCGGTGCTCGTGATGTCTTGCCGGAACCGATCGCCGAGGCGGAATTGGTTGCCGCCTTGAATCGTCTGGTCATGGAGGTCCGGGTCAGCAGTGGGGTGGAAGGCAAACTGATCGCCGTGATGAGCGCCAAGGGCGGCTCCGGCGCCAGCTTGCTGGCCTGCAACCTGGCCCACCAGCTCAGCGTCAAGGGCGGCAATACCCTGTTGCTGGATATGGACCTGCAATTTGGCAGCGTGACGCATTACCTGGATGTGGCGCAGTCGCATAGCCATCTGGAGGTGTTGCAGCAGGTCGAGGCAATGGACGGTGTCGCATTGCGTGGATTTTGCAGCCACTTCAGTCCGACCTTGCATGTGCTCGGTGGCCGGGCCGGCGAGCTGTATCTGCCGCAGGATGCCCAGTCCGAGCAACTCGATACTTTGTTGCAGTTGGCCCGCTCAAGCTATGACTGGGTGGTGGTTGACCTGCCACGACAGATCGACCACCTGACCAGCTCCGTGCTGGAACAGGCGGATCGGGTCTATGTCGTGGTGCAACAGAGCGTCAGCCATCTCCGTGATGCCAGTTCCCTGATGCGGATTCTTCGCGAAGACCTGGGCGTGCGCGGCGATCAACTGCAGGTGGTGGTCAATCGCTACGACAAGGCGGCAGCGATCAGTCTCAAGGATGTCGGCGAGGCGCTGCGTTGCGCCAATCTGTTGCAATTGCCCAATGACTTCAATCTGGTCAGCCAGAGCCAGAATTCTGGCGTGCCTTTGGGGTTACACGCACCGCGGGCGCCAATCACCCTCGCCGTGCGCGAGATGACCGAGCAGTTGGCCGGCAAACGGATGGCCGGGAACAAAGGCTTGCTCAAACGCGCCTTCAACCGTTTTTTCAGGGGATAACCCATGATCAGCGACTTTCGTAACCGCTTGCGCAAACAGTCCGGCAAACCCGTCGTATCGTTGGTAGGGCAGCAGGGCGACGACCTGCCGGATCCGGCTGAGGAACTGATGGCGTGGGAGCGTGCAGCACCGGACATTCTTTATGAGACCAAGAGCCAGGTCACCCCGGTGGAGGCCGAGTGGCGGGAAAAGATCTATCAGCAATTGCTTAAAGTCATGGACCTGTCCTTGCTCGACTCGCTCGAACAGGCTGAAGCGACACGGCAGATTCGTGATATTTGCCAGCGTCTGCTGGATGAGCACTCAGCACCGGTGAGTTCGGTCAGCCGCCAGTTGATCATCAAGCAGATCACCGACGAAGTGCTTGGTCTTGGCCCGCTGGAGCCGCTGCTGGCCGATCAAAGCGTGTCCGATATTCTGGTCAATGGCCATGCCTCGGTCTATGTCGAGCGCTTCGGCAAGTTGCAGAGAACCGATGTGCGCTTTCGCGACGATCAGCATTTGCTGAACATTATCGACCGCATCGTTTCCAGCCTGGGGCGGCGTATCGACGAGTCCTCGCCATTGGTGGACGCCCGACTCAAGGATGGTTCGCGGGTCAACGCGATTATCCCGCCGCTGGCCATCGACGGACCGAGCATGTCGATCCGGCGCTTTGCCGTGGACCTGCTCAATACCGACAGCCTGATCCAGGTGGGGACCTTGACCCCGGCCATTGCTTTGCTGCTCAAGGCGATTGTGCGTGGACGCCTGAACGTATTGATCTCCGGTGGTACCGGCAGCGGCAAGACCACCATGCTCAATGTGCTGTCCAGCTTTATTCCGCAAAACGAGCGGATCGTCACCATTGAAGACTCGGCCGAACTGCAACTGCAGCAGCCGCATGTGGTGCGTCTGGAAACCCGTCCTTCGAATGTCGAGGGGCGTGGTGAGGTGAGCCAGCGCGAATTGGTGCGCAACAGTCTGCGGATGCGCCCGGACCGCATTGTGATCGGCGAAGTGCGTGGCGCCGAGGCGCTGGACATGCTGACGGCGATGAACACCGGCCACGACGGCTCGTTGACCACGATCCATGCCAATACCGCGCGCGATGCGCTGGGGCGAATCGAGAACATGGTGTCGATGACCGGTGCGACTTTCCCGATCAAGGCCATGCGTCAGCAGATTGCTTCGGCCATTGATGTGGTGCTCCAGCTGGAGCGTCAGGAGGATGGCAAGCGGCGCCTGGTCAGCGTGCAGGAGATCAACGGCATGGAAGGCGAGATCATCACCATGACCGAAATTTTTTCCTTTGCCCGCAGTGGCATGGGTGAACAGGGCGAAGTGCTCGGTGAGTATCGACCCAGCGGCATGATCCCGGTCTTTCGCGATGTGCTGGCCAAGCGTGGCATCGAGTTGCCGCTCGCCCTGTTCAGGCCTGAATGGATGGAGGGACGGCAGTCATGAACACCATATCGGGTGAATTCATTCTGATCTTTCTCGGCATGGTGTTTATTGCCGTCTTCCTCCTGGCCCAGGGCGTGACGGTGCCGGTGTTCGGGGAGGCGGGCAAGATGCGCAAGCGCATTCGCGGTCGCTTGCACGTGCTGGAGAAAGCCAACAATCTGCCGAATATGCAGACCGTGCTGCGGCAGAAATACCTGACCCGCTTGTCGCCACTGGAGGCCATGCTTGAGCAACTGCCATTCATGGCGAATCTGACACAACTGATCGAGCAGTCCGGACATGACTATCGGGCCTATCGGGTGCTATTGCTCGGGATCGCCCTGGGGGTGGGGGGCGCAGCCCTGGTCTGGTTGCTGGCGTCACCCTGGTGGATGGCGCTGGCGGTTGCCGTGGTGCTGGCCTGGCTGCCGCTGCTGAAAATCTTCCGTGACCGTAACAAACGCTTTGCGGCGTTCGAAGAGGGTTTGCCGGATGCGCTGGATGCCATGTGCCGGGCGCTGCGCGCCGGTCATCCATTCAACGAAACCCTGCGTTTGGTCGCCGAAGAACACAAGGGGCCGGTGGCTCATGAGTTTGGCCTGACCTTCGCCGATATCAACTATGGCAATGATGTACGCCGGGCCATGCTCGGTCTGCTGGAACGTATGCCGAGCATGACGGTGATGATGCTGGTGACGTCGATCCTCATTCATCGCGAGACCGGCGGTAATCTGACCGAGGTGCTGGAGCGTTTGAGTCGCCTGATCCGCGGGCGCTTCCGCTTTCAGCGCAAGGTCAAGACCTTGTCGGCTGAGGGACGAATGTCGGCCTGGGTGCTGGTCTCCATTCCTTTTGTACTGGCAATGGCGATCCTGGTCACGACCCCCAGCTACCTGCCGGTACTGAGCAATGATCCGCTCGGCCATAAGCTGATCATCGGGGCATTCTGCGCAATGTTGGTCGGGATTCTCTGGATCCGCAAAATCATCCGGATTCAGGTTTAAGTGGTTTTCGCTACGCGGAGGTGCGGGTCATGGACTATATACTCGGGTTGTTCAGTCGGCTGACGAGTAATGAGGCGCTGGCACGCCTGTTGTTCGTCAGTGCGATCGGTTTGAGTGCGGTGTTGGCGGTGGTTACCCTGATGCTACTGTTTCTGGGGCTTCAGGATCCGATGCGACGGCGTCTTGCGCTGATCAAACGGGGGCATTTCGGCAGCACGGCGGGACCCGATGCACCAGGTAGTCTGCAACTGTTGCTGGAACGGGTCGGTCAGCACTTTGGTTCAACCGAAGCCGCCCAGGCGTCGGCCACCCAACTGCTGTTGATACACGCGGGATACCGTTCGTCTTCGGCGGTGCAGATGTACTGGGCGGTGCGCTTGCTGTTGCCGCTGATATTGGTCGGTCTTGCGCTGCTGGTGTTACCACTGATTCCCAGGCTTTCCCTGGCCCCGGGCCTGCTGCTGTTGATCCTGATAGCAGGTATTGGCTGGTTGCTGCCTGGACTGTATGTCGGTAAGCGCAAGCAACTGCGACAAGGCCGGCTGCGCGCGGCCTTTCCGGATGCGCTGGATCTGATGGTGGTCTGCGTGGAGTCGGGTCTGGCCTTGCCGACGACCATTGAGCGGGTGGCTGAAGAGATGTCGGTCAGTCAGGTCGAGCTGGCCGAGGAACTGGCTCTGGTCAATGCGCAAATCCGTGCCGGCATCAGCAGTACCGAAGCGCTGAAGCAACTGGCCGTGCGCACCGGGCTGGAAGATGTGCAAGGCTTGGTCAGTCTGTTGGGGCAGAGCATCCGCTTCGGCACCAGCGTGGCCGATACCCTGCGCATCTATGCCGATGAGTTCCGCGACAGGCGTACGCAGGCGGCCGAAGAAATGGGCGCGAAAATCGGTACCAAGCTGATCTTCCCGCTGATTTTCTGTCTATGGCCGAGTTTTTTCCTGATCGCGATCGGCCCGGCCATGATCGGGGTGCTCAACGCTTTCGGGACTCCGTGAGGTAAGCAGCACTCAGCCACCGAGGTGGTTCATTTGCTGCTCATGTTTCCCGATGCCTTTTGATCAAAATGCTCGGGAATCGGATAGGTGAAGCTATTCAGCCAGCGCTGCATGGCCAGATCACGTTCGGTGGCCGAAACGCTTTGCAGTCGGGGTGAGGCCACCACGCCGCGAATCTGTAGTTGCATCCACTGTTCAGTGCCTTGTTGCGGCGCTGAAGAGGGCCCCGGCTCAATAGCCCAGGCGGTCGTGGACAGGCAAGCCATGCACACTATCAACAGCCTCTTGGTATTCATCTCGATTCCTCGTGTTTTCTACTTGATCGCACTGGTTGAGGTATCCACTACCTCGGCCGTGCGACTGCCCTGCGAAGCCAGCGCTTTCTTGCCTGGGGTTTTGAGCCTCGCCGCGCGAGCTTGGGCGTCGGTGACCTGCTTGGGGCTCAGGTTGGTGCGGTTCGCCAGTTCGGCTGCCTGCTTCCAGTTATCCTGATAGATCAGCAGTGTCACCATATTCAGCGCCGCCAGTGAATCGGACTGCTTGAGCTCCATGGCGGTCAGAAACTCGAAACGTGCTTCATTGATCCGTTGCTGATTGAGGTAGACGACCCCCAGGTCATTGCGGATTTTTTCGTCGGTGGGCGCCATCTTCTTCGCCCGCTCAAGGTGCTCCATGGCGGCCGCGTTATCGTTCCTGGCCGCAGCCAATTGGCCCAGGCCATGCTCGCCTTCAGCGGCCAGGCAAGTGCCGAGCAGGCCCTGATACAAGGGTTCGGCGTCGTTACGCCCGAGCAGGCGCAGTATCCGCGCCTTGCGCAGGCGAACCTGAACCAGGTTGTCGGGCAGCCCTTCCAGGTTCGCCAGGCTGGCATACAAACGACCATCGTTGGTCATGTCGTCGGCCAGGTTCAGGCTCAACTGCTGATCCGAACTGGGACTGGCGCAGCTGCTTGGTCGCGAGGACAGGCCATTGCTGGCACAACCTGCGAGCATCACTGTCGCCGCTATGGCTATAAGCGCTTTCATTGAGTGTCCTCTGGGTTCAGGCTCGGACTTATTGCGATAGGCCCATGCGATTGTCGAAGTCGCCACCATCGAGGAAGTACATACGGTAGAAGTTCGGGTCGTAGTTGCGTAGCTGCTCGCCAGGCAACGACGGTAGTTGTGCGTTGGCTGCCAATGGCTGAACCAGGTGCGGGGTGACGATCATCAGCAGTTCGCGCTCTTCACGGTTGATGGTGTTATTGCGAAAGAACGCGCCGAGAATCGGGATATCACCCAACCCCGGAAACTTGTTCACCTGGGAGCTGTTGTTGGTGCTGATCAGGCCGCTGATGACGAAGCTTTCGCCATCGGCCAGGGAAATGCTGGTGTCGGTACGCCGTACGGTCAGCGCCGGGACAATGGTGCCGGCGATCTGTACGGCGTTGGTGAAGTCCAGCTCGCTCACCTCGGGTGCCACCTTCAGGGCAATCCGATTTTTGCCGATGATGGTTGGGGTCAGGGTCAGGCGCACGCCGAACTCCTTGTACTCGATGGAGATGTTGTTGCTGCTTGAACTGGGCACCGGAATCGGCACCTCACCACCGGCCAGGAAGCTCGCACTCTGGCCGCTGAGGGCCACCAGGCTTGGCCGTGCCAGGGTGTAGGCAAAGCCACTGCCTTCCAGGGCATTGATCATCCCCAGTACGTTGCCGCCGCCAAAGCCGATATTGAAAGTGCCGTTATTCAACGGGATGTTGGGCGCCAGACTCCCAATGCGGCCGGGGGTCACCGTCACTCCGGGCACAGTGCCCGGCGAGCCGAACAGAAAATTGCCGCTTTTGCCGAAGATCGACGTGCTGGCCTCTTTCAATTTGGAACGACTGACTTCGACGAAGCGAATATCGGTTTGCACCTGGCTCGGCAGCAGCGGGTCTTCGGAAGGCATCGTCGACAGGCTGGTCAGTGCCGCAGTGGCTTTGCCCTTGACGAACACCATGCTTTGACGCGGTGTCGGCGAACAGCTGGTCCAGACCATCAGGCTGGTGGTGCCCGGAGTGATGCCGGTGAGGATAAAGGCACTACCGCCGCTGGCTTGTACGTCGGCAATTTTCGGGTCGCCCACTGCCAGTTGGGTAATCGCGACCGGCATGCGCAGTTCATCCTGAAGTCCCTGGCCGACCTCGAACGCGCTGGGCAAACTGGCCAATTGCGAACAGTTGTCCGCGGCGGCATGAGCTGCGTCCATACCAAGGACCAGCAACAACAGACTATGAGTAATTGTGTTGCGAACGGGCAGAGTACGATCGTTCATAGGTACATCCTCGCCGAACAGGCCGTCTGTGGGTTGACCTGGTTTGCTCCAGGCCAGCCCAACCACCAATGGTTTGCGCAATATCCTCGATACCGCGCACGACCAGACGTCAGACGCTGGTCTGACTGCTCCGCTATCTGATCGCTGAACAATGCGTGGGTAATTCAAGCCGGTATGGCTTGTTCTTTGTTTGACGGTAGTTCAATCAAGGCAAAGCGCCATGCTCTACCAGAAAACTTTCAGTGCAAATGTGCGGACGAGTCGGCAAGCGGATGGTCGAAGTGGTGTTCGGCGATGGCTCGTCGATTGGCCATTACTCTTCGCGGGTTGCGCAAACCCGCGCCCGCCCGCCACGCTTCGCCTCATAGAGCTGCACATCCGCCGCCGTCAACAACACCTCAGGAGTGCTGCTGAGGGTGGGTAGCAGCGTCGCCACGCCCGCGGAGGAGGTGACCACGTGATCAACGTCCGAGCCTCGATGCTCGATATCCAGCGCCCGGATACGCCCCAGCATGGCCTCGGCTATCCTGACCGCGTCTTCACGTTTCGTTTTTGGCAAAATGCAGGCGAACTCTTCTCCGCCATACCTTGCCACTTTGTCATGTGGACGTCTGAGGGACTCGGCAATCGTTTTGGCGACCAACTTCAGGCAACTGTCGCCACTCTGATGGCCATAGCGGTCGTTGTAATGTTTGAAGTAATCGATATCCAGCAGGATAAGCGAGATGGGCGTCTTGTCGCGCAGGCATTGACGCCAATTGGTGAGCAGGTCGTCATCGAACTTGCGTCGATTGCCCACGCCGGTCAAACCATCCAGGAAGGCACTCGCACGCAACAAGTCGCCCTGCAACTTCAAGGTCAGGTGCGTTCGGACCCGGGCGCGGACGATAACCGAGTTGATGGGTTTTACAATAAAGTCGACCGCCCCTAGTCCTAGTGCAATGACCTCATCCGCGGCCTGGTTCTGCGCGGTGATGAAGATGATCGGTATCGTGCTCGTCAATGGATCGGCCTTCAGTCGACGGCACACCTCGTGACCATCGATATCCTCCATCACGACGTCGAGCAGAATCAGATCCGGCAACTCGGCCTGGCATAGCTGGAGCGCCTGCTCGCCGTTGCTCGCCATAAAGATGTCGCACTGCGCGGAAAACAGCTCGTACAGCACCCGGATATTAGAGGGCTGATCGTCCGCAATCAGAATCTTGGGGCGTCGGTTTGCATGAAGCAGCCAATCTTCGAGAATTCGCTCCATGGTCAGGCTTGCTCCAGCATTTCATAGGCACTCTGTGCCGCCGCTGTAAAATCCAACGCTCTGACCTGTTTGATAAACGGATTGAATCGGGCCAGTCGTTCCGCTGGCGTTTGGCTCAGCAGTGCTTCAGCTGCCGCAATGGCTTGCAGGTTCGAAGCATTCAGCAGCGCTAATATCTCGTTTAAATGTGCCCGCCATTCAGTCAAAGGCAACGCCTCTCCAGCCGGTTCAATCGGCCCCACGGGCTCGGCGAACGCTGTCGTCAATTGCTCAAGGCTGGCCTTTATCAATTGCCGCAGCTCAGCGCTGCACCCATTGACCAGAGGATCGGCGGTTGCCGATGCGGCGCCACCTTTGAGCATCTGTTCAAGCTGGCCGGCTCTTCTTGAAAGCGCGAGGGCACCCATGGTGCCGGCGCTGCCCTTGATGGCATGCAAGACGCTGGCGGCGCCCATCCGGTTTTTTTGCGCTATTTGTTCGTCCAGGTTCGCGAGTTGCTTTTCCATCTCGGCACCAAAGATCTTCAGGACACTGCGTATCAGGTTCAGGTTTCCATCCAGACGCTTGACGATCGATGCATGGGATTCAATGAGTTCATCCTGTTCCGTGAGCTGATAATCCACGGCTGGCGCGGCGACCGGTGCCGGCGGCTCTTTTCCATCGAGTTGCGCTCGCAGCACCGAAACCAGATGTTCGATATCGATCGGTTTGCCGACATGCCCGTTCATACCCGCCTGCAAGCAGGCTTGCCGATCGGAAGAGGACGCATTGGCGGTAATCGCAATGATGGGCAGCGTGGTAAAGCGAGGATTGGCTCGAATTCTCCGGGTCGCTTCGTAGCCATCGATGTCAGGCATCTGTACATCCATCAGCACGGCATCGAAGGACTTGTTCCCCGCTATCACGCAGTTGACCCCCTCAAAACCGCCTTCAGCCAGTTGCACGCAGGCCCCCTCCGACTTCAGCAGTTCCTCGATGACCTGACGGTTCAAGGCATTGTCTTCCACCACCAGGAAGTTGAGACCCGCGAGGCGCCTTGAAGGCTTGTGTTCGAACGCTGGAGTCTCGGTCGGCGTGTCGACGCCTCGCAATGCCCGTAAAATGACCTCGGTCAGCTGTCGGGGCGTCACGGGCTTGGTAATGAAGCCGGCGAAAGGCGCATCGCCTTGATCATGGCTCTCGGCGAGCACTTCGCGGCCGTAGGCGGTGATCATGACGACCACCGGCGGCGGTACCCGTCCTTTCAGTTCGCGAATCAACTTGGCCGCGCTCATGCCATTCAAATCCGGCATGCGCCAATCCATCAGGACCACGTCATAGCGCTCTCCTTGATGGAGGGCCTCACTTATCCTGCTCACGGCGTCGAGACCCGAGGATACGAGATCGGCCTGCCAGCCCAGGGCGGCCACCGTGCGCATCAGCAACTCGGCGGCAATCGGGTTGTCGTCGACCACCAGCACCCGCATCGAATGGTCGGCGGGCAGGGGGATGGTTCTTGTGGTTGTGCCTGTGTCCACCTTCAGCCAGACATCGAACCAGAATCGGCTCCCCACATCCGGACGGCTTTGTACCAGCAGGTCGCCACCCATCAGTTTGACCAGGCGCTTACAGATGACCAAACCGAGACCCGAGCCGCCGAAGCGACGTGAGGTAGAGGCTTCGGCCTGATTGAAGCCTTCAAAGATATGCTCTATCTGCCCGGCGCTCATGCCGATGCCGCTGTCCGTCACGGCAATTCGAACCTGGACCGCCGAATCCCTGCGCTCCAGCAGCTCAAGACTGACGATGACCTGTCCTTTCAAGGTGAACTTGAGGGCGTTGCCGGCGAGATTGATCAAGATCTGCTGCAAGCGCAGGCTGTCGCCAATCAGACCGCCGGGGAGGGCCTGATCGATATCGAACAGCACCTCGATATCCTTCTGGCCCTGGTTGCCGGCCAATACGACGCCCAGGTCCTGCATCAAGGGTTCGAAGTCGAATGGATGCGGATCCAGCTGGAGCTTACCTGCCTCGATCTTCGAATAGTCGAGAATGTCATTGAGCAGGCCGAGCAACGACTGGGCCGCGGACTGGGCCTTGCTCACATAGTCACGCTGACGCAAGTTCAGGGGCGTGAACTGCACCAGATGCAGCATCCCCAATACGGCGTTCATGGGCGTGCGGATTTCATGGCTCATGTTCGCCAGGAATGAAGACTTGGCGGCACTCGCCGCGTCGGCCTGCTCCTTGGCATGGCGCAGGCTCACTTCCATCTCATGCTGGGCCGTCACGTCATGATTGATCCCGGTCATGAGGACCGGTGTACCCTTGGCGTCGCGCTCGACACGGACGCGCGTTTCCAAGTGACGCACGCGTCCGTCGGGCAGTACGATCCGGAACGATGGCAGGCGCTGTTCGCGATCATCGATCACCGCGTTGAGCGCGGCGATGACGATATCCCGGTCATCCGGGTGAAACCGCGAGCGCCAGTGCTCGAAGTTCAGAGCATGTTCGAGCAACGTCTGCGAGTAGCCATAGATCTCGAACATGCGATCATTCCAATGCAAGGTATTGTTGCAAAGGTTCCACGACCAGATGCCGAGCTCGGCGATATCGGCAGCCAACAGCAGGTGGTCACGGGTCGCGGCGAGATCGCTGCGGTCTTTCTTCTGTTCGGTGATATTGGTCATGACACAAACGAAGCAGCGTTCGTCGGTGCCTTTCATGGCGCTGGTGGAGGCGTAGAGGGGAAAGGTCGATCCATTCTTGCGCAAGCCCAGCAATTCCACGCTGCTGCCGCTTTCGATGAAGCCCTGCTGCGAGAACGCGGCGGTGTATTCGTTGTACGCGGCGAGGTGAGACTCCGGGACAAGCGTCCTGATATTGCGCCCGAGTATTTCCTCCAGGTCGTAGCCGAACTCCCGTTGGCCGGCAGGGTTGAGCGATCGCACCTTGCCAGCGCCATCGACCGTGATAATCGGGTTGGCCGCGGTCTCCAGGATCGCCCGTGTGGTTTCCAGGCTCGCGGCCAGCTCTTTTTCCGTTTTGCTTTGCAGATTCACCTGGCGAATCAGACGCAGACCGAAAATCACCAGCACGCAGACCAGCAAACCCACACCCGCGGCATGCCACAGCGTATCCGACCACCAGGCGGCGAGGTTTTCATCCTTCGAGAGTGCCGCGGCGACGAACAGCGGATAGTCATGCAGGCTGCGGTAGCTATTCAGGCGGACAACGCCATCCTGAGCCGAAGCAATGGAAAAGATACCGCTCTCCGGTTGTCGTTTGTGCTCCTGGAAAAGTCGGGTGCTGGTCATGTCCGCACCGATCAGGCGCTCTTCGAATGGACGCCGGACGGCCATGGCGCCTGAGTCAAACTCCAGGGCAACGGCGCCTTCTTGCCCGATCTCGAGGCGATTATAAAACTGCGAGAAAAAATCAATATCGATCGTGGCGCTGGCGACCCCGGCGAAACTGCCGTCTGGATTGTCAATGCGCCGTGACACGGGAATCGTCCATTTTCCAGTAGAGCGACTGCGTAGCGGAGAGGCTATATGCACGCTTAGATCAGGATGAGTTTGATGAAAGATGAAGTATTCACGATCGGCGTTGCTATAACTGCGCAATGGCCCCGGTGATGAACTGGCGATCAATTCGCCGTTGCGGTCGAACAGATAGAGGCCATCGAGTTGCGGGAGCTCGCTGAGCCGCGCGCTGAAGAGTTGGTGCAAGCGCTCCAGTACCGGCGGGGCGGTGCCGTCATGTCGGACGCGCTCGACAATTCCGCTCAGTACGAGGTCGGCTTCCTTGATGGTGTCGTCGGCGTGTTGAGCCATCGCGCGGGCAAGATTGGCGGTGGCGGTTGTCACCTCGCCCAGTTGCACCGAACGCGCGGTAAAACTGCGCCAGATATCGGAGCCGACCAGTACTGCGCACATGATGAAAATGAACAGCGTCATTCTGGATGTGAGCGAGAATCGATGGGTCACGGTTGCATTCCCGAGCGCTGGATCAGCCATTGATAAGGCAGTCTGGATTAAACCTGGTGGTGCGGCAACTTGTCCTTCGGAAGAAATGATGCCCATCCGAACGACGCTTTCCCAAGCCTAGACAGGCTGTTACCGAATGTATTGTCGTGCTGCAAAAGAATTCCGAACGCGGCGGCAGAAAAACCCCCGTCGCCTCAGGTCGCGGTCCCGGCACCCTCGGCATAAACCCGGCCAAGAAAGCCGAGCATCGCCGCATTCACGGCCTCGGCTTTCTCGCTCTGTATCCAGTGCCCGCAATCCTCGATCAGCTGTTGTTCGAGTTGCGGCACCAGCCCCGGCATACGTTTGATGGTGTGGGCTTCCAGTACACCCACCGGGTCGCGATCACCGATCAGGAACAACGTCGGTTGCCGGACCTGCGCGCCAGCCAGGAACTCCGTGCGCTGCCAGTTGCGTTCAAAGTTGCGATACCAGTTCAGCGCGCCGCGAAAGCCCTGGCCGGTAAAGGTCTGCAGGTAGACCTGGTAATCCTCGGGTGCACACCAGTCGGGTAACTCCGTGGCCACTTCCACAGCGTCAAACAAGCGTGCATCGACCGCCTTGGTTTGCAGGAGGAATTCGGTGTCGCCCATGAATGCCCGCAGGCTCCGGTCGATATCCGCGTCGAGTTCCTGTTCGGCGACCCCGGGTTCCTGGAAATAGAGGATGTAGTTGAAGCGATCGGCATAGTGTTCGCGCATCAGCTCGGTCGCCGGGCGCCTTGGGCGTCCGCCAAAGGGCACCGACAGGGTGACCAGCGCCTTGACCCGTTGCGGCTCCAGTAACGCCAGGTGCCAGGCCACCGGCGCGCCCCAGTCGTGGCCGACGATGCAGGCTTGCGTGTGCCCGAATACATCCATGGCCCCCTGGATATCGGCGCAGAGTGTCAGCAGCTCATAAGCGGCCACGTCGGCTGGAGCACTGCTGCGCCCATAACCGCGCATCTGCGGGACAAACACCCGATAACCGGCCTGTACCAGCGCCGGTACCTGGTTACGCCAGGAATGCCAGCATTCCGGGAAACCGTGGAGCAGCCACACCGGCCGGCCGTCGAGCGGGCCGGCCACATGCACACTCAGTTCGATCCCATTGACCGACAAGATCCGTTGTTCGAATTCGTTCATCCGCCGTACTCCCTGACCCAGGTAACAGACCCTAGCAGAACGGCGGCGCGTCGCTAATCATCATTCATTGACCGAATCATGACTAAAACACGCGCTTCAATTCAGGCTGGCGAGCAGGGCCCTGGCGGCGTACAACACCCCGAATAGCGCCATGAGCAGCAGCAGGATGCCGGAAGCGAAGGTGATCTTTGCCTTGTGCCGGATTGCAAAAGCCTGGCGGGCGAGCAGGATGTAGAAGGTCATGGCCGCCAGGTCGATCACCGCCCAGAGCAGCGCAAGCAACGCCACGCTATGGCCGAAGGATGGCGTGACCTGGATGAACTGAGGGAAGAACGAGACGAAAAAGATGATCTCCTTGGGGTTGGAAATACCCACCAGGAATCCGTTGACGAACCCGGTGCCTCGTTCGCTCCTGATGGTTTGTACGCTGTCGTCGACGGCTGTCGAGAGGGCTTCCTGGAGACTTTTTACCCCCAGGTAACCGATAAACAGGCAGCCGCTCAGGCTGACGACATTGATCAGTTGCAGATTCAGCGAAAGACCTCCGCCAAGGATCAGCGCCGCCAGCAGCGCCAGTACCAGCGACGCGCCATTGGTGCCGAGCATCGTCAGCAGCGCCCGGCCGCTGCCCGCGCCCAGGCTGGTGTTGACCAACAGCGCGACCACCGGGCCGGGTGTCACGATCAGCAGGGAAATGCTCAGCAGGTAAAGCAGCAGCAACGAGACGTTCATGGTGGGGCGCCTGCACGGGAGAATCGAGTCCGCCAAGCCTGAGGGCGCGCGAGGTGTTTGAAAAATGGATAAATCTGTGCCTCACTATGATTATTAATCATAGTGAGGCTCGACCATGGCCGAACGTATCCCACCGCTCTATGCTCTGCGTGCCTTCGAGGTGGCGGCCCGCTCCTCTTCGTTTACCCGCGCCGCCGAGGAGTTGTCGCTGACCCAGAGCGCCATCAGTCGACATATTCGCAACCTGGAGGCGCTGTTTGGCTGTCACCTGTTCGAGCGCAACGGCCCGAAACTGCAATTGACCGAGGCCGGACAACGCTTGGCCCATGGCTTGAAAACCGGGTTCAAGGTGATTGAGGAGGCCTGTCTGCCTTTTCGCGCCACTGCCGAGCAACTCCGGCTGAAGGCGCCCTCCAGTCTGACCATGCGCTGGCTGTTGCAGTCGCTGGAAAATCTCAAGCAGGTCAACCCCGACTTGCCGGTACAGTTGTCCAGTGTGTGGATGGACATCGACACCGTGGACCTCCACACCGAACCCTACGACTGTGCGATTCTGCTGGGCGACGGACGCTTTGGTGCCCAGGTCGAGTGTTGCAAGCTGTTCGATGAGTGGCTGATTCCGATCTGTTCGAGCCAGCTTCTGGGGACGGCGCCGTGGAGTCTCGATACCCTGGAGCAGCACGAACTGATCCACTCGTCCACGGACCGGCGCGACTGGCGGCGCTGGCTGGCGGGCATGGGATGGGAAGGGCAGGCGAAGGTGGAGCGCGGCAAGCTGTTCAGTACCCTGGACCAGGGGATCTCGGCCGCCATGCGCGGACATGGTGTTTCGATCGGTGACCTGTACCTGATCCTCGAGGATGTCCGTGGCGGTTTGCTCGGGCTGCCATTCAAGACCGCCGTCGGCTCGGGAGAGGCTTACTACCTGGTCTGGCTGAAAAGCAGCCTGCGCAAGGAACGCATCCTGGCCTTTCGCGATTTCCTGTTGAGCGACGTGCCTGAAATGGATTTGCCGGGCATCGAGTTTCGTTGATCGGTGTCAGGTCGCGCTCAGGGCAGGACGATATAGTCATTGCCCTGCACGATGCCGCGATGCGGCCCCTGCACCAGTTCGATATAACGTCCGCCGACCTGGTCGATGGGCAGGCAGTCGTCGATATCCAGCAGGGCATCGGTGTGCGCCTGGTCCCAGCCTGCCAGCATCCGGCGCTTGCCCAGATGCTTGGCCTCGGCCTTGTCGCGGGCCACCAGCAGCAGGTAATGGTGCGCTTCGCCGAAGGTCCGGGCTTCGTAGCCGCCCAGGTTGATGAAATACAGGCGCGGTGAGCCGGGGGCGGGCGCCAGGTTACTCAGTTCGACTTTCCAACCGTCGATGCCGTCGACCTGCATCCAGGCATCGATGTGCAGGCCGGCCGGGCTGCCGAACCACTCCTGGCGCAGTTGCGGGTAGGTGGCTTCGAGGCTGTCGGCCAGCACAAAGGCCACATCGTGCACTTCTATTTTTGCCCGCGGATGTTTTCCGCCGAGCATGACCACCCAAAGCATGCCTGTTCCTTTCTGTCAGTCGTCGGTCAAACATGAATTTTTTTTCACGAAACGCTCTGCAAGCAGCGTCTATAGTGTTTGCGCTCGTTCAAAAGCTTCCCTTGCCCGCCCTCCCGCGGGCTTTTTTTTGCCTGGGAATTGAGCCGCTCATGGCCGCGCAATCCGGCAGGATACCTGCTGTGCCGATCACCGTTCGTCAGTCCCGTGATTTTTTTCTAAACCTTGCCCGCTCAATTATTTCCAATCCTTCAGCCCACCTGTTTTCTTAAAGTGCTGGAGAAAGCCCATGAGCCGAAAGGCCCCCCTGTTACGTCTCACCTCGCTTGTCCTGCTGCTGGGCGCGAGCCTCGCGGGGCCGGTCAGTGCCGGTACCCCCGCGGAGTTTATCGATACGGCCTCGGCATCCGGGATTGCCGAGATCGAGACCAGCCGCCTGGCGATCCAGAAAACCACATCCACGGACATCAACAGCTTTGCCGTGGAAATGATCAAGGACCACACCGATGCCAATCGCGACCTGAAGGCCATCGCCGCCCATCATGACCTGCCCATGGCCCCGGAGGCGGAAATCCTCGACCGGGCGCGCAAGCTGATGCTGCAGGTGCAGGAAGGCGAATCCTTCGATATCGCCTATGTGGCCAATCAGATCAAAGCCCATGAGGACGCGATCCAGCTGTTCAAGGATGAGGCCGAACATTCCGCGTCCCCGGAATTGAAGGCGTTTGCCATACAAACCTTGCCCAAGTTGCAGATGCACCTGGACATGGCCAGGAAGCTGGAGATGAGTCATCACAAGGGCAATTGAGCGAGTGCCGGGGGGCATCGGAATACTGGAGATGATGGCGTCGGTGTAAGCAATTGCGTACGCAAGTAAAAGCGATCGGTGATGGCGACTAAGTGGCGTCAAATGGCTACGATGGTCGCCAGGGCCTCTATCGAAGGCCCGTGCCAGAAGCGCTGGACTTCTGGCGTTGACAAGGACGCACGGATTGCCTTGCGCGGTTACCTTTCCATCACTCTATAGGGACGTATTGATGTGATTTCCATTCTTGAACTGCGCAACATCATTGAACTCGGTTTTTTACCCCTTCGCTGCCAATGTACGGTGAGCCATGACAGCTCACTGACGGTGAAGGTCTTCGACTCGGAAACGGGGAGGGTGGACTTGCTGGTGACCGGGATTTCCACGGTCAGCTTGACCAGCGCCAGGGCTATTTCCAACCTGGTGGGCGAATTGCGCACCGAGTTGGTGGCCAATCAACGGGGGTTCTTCATTGGCGGGGGACAATTGGCGGGGCAAATGCCCGCCAAACTTCTCTAGGCGTCCGTCAGGGCGTACAGGCTCGAAACAGGCGTTCAGCCGGCCTTTTCCCGGGGCAGATCATTGCTGCTCGGTACCACTACCCGGAAGGTTTTTCTTGGCACCGGAGTCACCGGAGTCACCGGAGCCCCCGGGGTTGCTGCGGGCTTCATTGCCGACGGGGCCATTGCCATCGGTGTTCACACCGCCTTGGCGTCCCGGGTCATTGCCCTGGGTCCGAGGGTCGATGCCGCTGTCGGTGCCGGGCGGCATGGCGCCGTTGTTGATCAGCGGATTATTGCCTGCATTGATACCGCCCGGTGCCAGGGGCGGTTGCCGGCTCTCGAGCGGATCGGTCGGCCCGGTGCTGGTCCGGGCGGCGAAGCTTGTCAGGGACAGAGAGGACAGCAGCGCGGCCAGGGCCAGCTTGGCAATGGGGGACGGATTCATGGTGAGTATCCTTGTCGATAAAGAGTCCTTACCTGGTATTGGTCCCCAGCCGCCGGGCCAAGTGCCGTTGGCGCGACGAACGGCTCAGTCTTCGCTGATTTCATTGAACGAGCGGTACTCGTCCCAGTCCATGCCCAGGGCCTCGGCTACTTCGCGGTGGACTTCCAGGCGCATGGCCTTGAGTTCCTCGGGCGTTTCGGCCACCAGTTGCAGGGTCAGTTCCCAGGCTTCGATCCCCTGGTTTTCGGCTTCATCCTCGAAAGCCCACTGGAACTGTTGCTGTTGCTCTTTCGGGCTCAGGTCGCGGGTTTCTTCGCGCAGGTGCGGGTGGGCGTCGAGGAACTTGGCGAGGGCGACCTCGTTTCGGGATTCTTTGGCAATCATGCTGGCATCTCTGTTGGATGGCCGGGCGGCAGCCGTCGGCGGGCCCGCGGGCCTGGAAAATACAGCGGCCATGCTAGCGACTTCACTCTCGTATGGAAAGAATCGCCCGGCTCTGCGACGCTAGCAGGCTTTCTACCCTGTTTACGGCGGATGCCATGAGCGCAGCACTCTCTACCCTGGGCCCGGTAAAGGCCGTGATTTTCGATATGGACGGTTTGCTGCTCGACACCGAGGGTATCTACTCCGAGGTGACGCAATTGATCGTCGGTCGTTATGGTCGGACGTTCGGCTGGGATCACAAGCAGCACATCATCGGCCGTGGCGCCGGCGACCTGGCCCGTTACGTGGTCGAGGCCATGGCGCTGCCGTTGAGCCCCGAGGAGTTCCTGGCGGTGCGCGAACCGCTGATGCGCGAGCGTTTTCCCAAGGCCGGTTCCATGTCCGGCGCCGAGGCGTTGGTGCGGCATCTGTCGGCCCACGGGATCCCGATTGCGGTGGGCACCAGTTCCTCGCGAAGCTCGTTCGAGTTGAAGACTACCCTGCACCGGGAGTGGTTTGCGCTGTTCGATACCATTGTCACCGCCGATGACCCGGAGGTCGGCGAAGCCAAGCCGGCCCCGGATATTTTCCTGCTGGCGGCCAAGCGCCTGGGGGTGGCGGCCGAGGACTGCCTGGTGTTCGAGGATTCGCCGTTCGGCGTGACAGCGGCCAAGGCGGCGGGGATGTATGCGGTGGCGGTGCCCGATCCGGCGATGGCGGCGGAGAAATACCAGCATGCGGATCGGATCGTGCAGTCGCTCAAGCATTTCCCTCTGACACCGGTGGGGTTGCCGGCAATTGACTGGGCGGTTGTTTGATGGCGTTGTCGTTCAGGCGGCCGACACCGACAGTCCGCTGCGGCGCTGCATCACCACCCAGATCCCCAGCGCCAGGGCGGAAATAAAACCACCGGCGGTGACGATGCCGTTCCAGCCATAGGGCCCGTACAACTGCGCCCCGAGCAGCGAGCCCAGCGCGCCGCCGATGAAATAGCAGGTGATGTAGCCGGCATTCAGGCGGTTGCGCGCCTGGGGGCGGACCTTGAACACGGCGTTCTGGTTGCTGACGTGAATCAGTTGCACGGCAAAGTCCAGCACCAGCACGCCGATCAGCAGCGCCACCAGCGAATGCCCGGCAAAGCCCAGTGGCAGCCACGACAACAGCAACGCCAGCAGGCCCAGGGTGGTGGCGAATTCGCCCTTGCCGCGATCGGCCATGCGTCCCCCCAGGTTGGCTGCCATGGCACCGACGGCGCCGGCCAGGCCGAACAGACCGATGACCCCGTCCGAATAGCCATAGGGCGGGCTTGCCAGCAGGAAGGCCAGGGGCGTCCAGAACAACGCGAACAGGCAGAAGGTCAGCAGGCCCATGACGGCGCGCAGCCGCAGCACCGGCTCCTCGACGAACAGGCGGAACACCGAGCCGAGCAGGGCCGGATAACTCAGTCCGGCGTGCTGGTGATGTTCCGGCAGGGCGCGTAGCAAGGCAAAAGCACAAATGAACATCAGGCCGGCGGCCAGCAGGTAGATGCTGCGCCAGTCGCCGACATCGGACAGCAAGCCGGCCGCCGTGCGCGCCAGGAGAATGCCCAGCAACAAGCCACTCATCAGCGTGCCGACCACCCGCCCGCGCTGTTCCGGCGCGGTCAGGCTGGCGGCCATGGGCACCAGCACCTGGGCCACCACCGAGAACAGGCCTGCCAGCGCGGTGCCGAACAGCAGCCAGGGCAGGCTCGGCGAAAACGCGCTGATCAGCAGCCCGAGGGCGCTGAGCAGGGTCATGATGAAAATCAGCCGGCGTTGTTCGAACAGATCCCCCAGCGGTACCAGCAACAACAGTCCGGCGCCGTAACTCAGCTGGGCGGTGATGACGATGGTGCCGGCGGTGCCAGTGCTCAGGCCCAGGTGCTGGGCGATGGTGTGCAGCAGCGGCTGGGCGTAATAGTTACTGGCGACCGCGAGGCCGGTGGCGATCGACATCAGCAGGATCAGGGCAGAACTCAAAGGTTTGTGTGTGACGTTGGTGTCGGACATTGACTGTCTCTGAGTAGGAATTCGATGCGCGAATTATCTGGAATGTCCTAGCATGACGCCAATGCATTGTTTTCATTCTATCCATCTTGAAACGAGATACAGGCGATGAACCTCAAGCAGATCGAATATGCCCTGGCGGTGGCGGACGAGGGCAGCTTCACCCGCGCGGCCGAGCGCTGCCATGTGGTGCAGTCGGCCCTCAGTCATCAGATCGCCCGTCTGGAAGAGGATCTCGGCGCGTCGCTGTTCGAGCGCAGTTCGCGCAAGGTGCGCCTGACCGCGGCCGGCGAGGCGTTTGTACGCAGTGCGCGACCGGCGTTGGAGGCAACCCGACGGATTGTCGCCGAAGTGGCGGCGGCTTCCGGCGAGGTGCGCGGCAGCCTGTCCATCGGCAAGATCTCGTCCCTGACCGAAGTCGACCTGGTGGGTTTGCTCGCGCGGTTCCACGGACTTTATCCACAGGTGGATATTCACTTGAACATGAGCAAGAGCGAGTCGCTGATGCTCGATGTGCGTGAACGACGGCTGGACCTGGCGTTTGTCGGTTTATGGCCTGGGGAAAAGATCGAGGGCCTGGCGCAGCGTTTGCTGGCGGAGGAAGAGTTGGTGGCGGTGCTGCCGCCCGGGCATCCGTTGACCCGTTTCGAGCGTCTGCCGCTGGCGGAGCTGGAGAACCAGCCGTTGGTGGATTTCCAGGCCGGTACGGCGGGGCGCCGTCAGACCGATGAGGCCTTTGCCGCGGCAGGCTTGCGCCATCGGGTGCAGTTCGAGGCGGGCAATGTGATGCTGGTGGGGGAGTTCGTGCGTCGGGGGCTGGCGTTGGGCTTGGTGCCGAAGAAGATCGCCGAGGGCTTCGAGGGCGTGGTGACGCTGGCGGTGTCCGACGCGCCGTCGCGTCACCTGTACGCGGTGTGGTCGCATACGCCGACGCCTGCGGCCGCGGCATTTCTGCTGTTGCTGGAGCAGGCGTTGGCCGGACGGGATGCCGTGTCGTGAGGGAGAACGCTATCGCAAGCAAGCTCGGCTCCCAGGGTTTGCGGATCGAACCGGAGTTCTGTGCACGAGCGCAATCCTGTGGGAGCCGAGCTTGCTCGCGAAGGCGTCAGTTCGGACAACCGCGCCTCAGGCGCTGAACCCGCCATCGATGGTCAGGCTGGCCCCGGTGATGTAGCCGGCTTCCGGCCCGGCCAGGTAGGCGACGAAGCTGGCGATTTCCTCGACCCGGCCATAACGGCCACCGGCCATGAGGCTGATCAGGCTCCCGGCGAAATCGCTGTCGGCCGGGTTCATGTCGGTGTCCACCGGACCGGGTTGCACGTTGTTGACGGTGATGCCCCGTGGCCCGAGATCCCGTGCCAGGCCCTTGGTCAGGCCCACCAGCGCGGATTTGCTCATGGCGTACGGGGCGCCCCCGGCGAACGGCATGCGCTCGGCGTTGGTGCTGCCGATGTTGATCACCCGACCGCCTTCGCCCATGTGCCGGGCGGCTTCCTGGGTGGCGATAAAGACGCTGCGCACATTCACCGCCAGGGTCCGGTCGAAGTCTTCCAGCTTGAACTCGTCAAGCGGTGCCATGGCCAGTACGCCGGCATTGTTGACCAGGATGTCGATTCGGCCAAAGGCTTCGACGGTGTTGCTGACCGCATGGCGAATGGCTACGGCGTCGGCGCTGTCGGCCTTGATCGCCAGGGCCTTGCCGCCGTCGGCGATCACGCTGTCCTGCAGGGCCTTGGCCTTGGCATCGGAACTGACGTAGGTGAAAGCCACTGCCGCGCCCTGGGCCGCCAGGCGCTTGACGATGGCGGCGCCGATGCCACGCGAGCCGCCCTGGATCAGGGCTACCTTGCCGTTGAGATTGTGTTCGTTCATTTCGTCCTCCAAAGTTCCGGGCCGGGAAGGGAAGCGGCCGCGTTGTTGGAGTCTAGTATCGAGCTCGGGTTACGGGCTGTGTAGACGGTAAACGTTACCGTCTGTGTAAACCGTATCGGGCCGTGCGCCGGGCAGTCGTCGGGCCAACGCTTCGATGCCCTGTTTGACAAGCGGTCCCTCGCCGCCGGATAGTCTGGAGGCCTGCCCAAGCACTGCTTTTCTCTCATCGATCGAATAATAATTAAATCGGAATCGGAGCTTCGGATGTCTGTACCCCGCGAGACGGCTAGTCAAACTATTTCCTATGACGATCTGGTGGCATTGCTTGCCCAGGTCTTCCGGCGGCATGGCACCTCGGCGGAAGTCGCCCGGGTGCTGGCCGAGAACTGCGCCGGCGCCGAGCGCGACGGCGCCCACAGTCACGGTATATTCCGGATTCCCGGTTATGTCTCCACGCTCGCCAGCGGCTGGGTGGATGGCAAGGCCATTCCCCTGGTCGAAGATGTCGCTTCCGGCTTTGTCCGGGTCGATGCCGCCAACGGTTTCGCCCAGCCGGCCCTGGCCGCCGCCCGCGGGTTGTTGCTGGAAAAGGCCCGCAATGCCGGGATCGCCGTGCTGGCGATTCGCAATTCCCATCATTTCGCCGCGCTCTGGCCGGATGTCGAGCCCTTCGCGTATCAGGGGCTGGTGGCTCTGAGCGTGGTCAACAGCATGACCTGCGTGGTGCCTCACGGCGCCGAGCGCCCGCTGTTCGGGACCAACCCGATCGCCTTCGCCGCACCGCGGGCCGGCGGCGACCCGATCGTGTTCGACCTGGCCACCAGCGCCATGGCCCATGGCGATGTACAAATCGCCGCCCGCGAGGGCCGCAGCCTGCCGCCCGGCATCGGCGTGGACCGCGACGGCCAGCCGACCTGCGACCCCAAGGCGATCCTCGACGGCGGCGCGCTGCTGCCGTTCGGCGGCCACAAGGGCTCGGCGTTGTCGATGATGGTCGAGTTGCTGGCGGCGGCCCTGACCGGCGGGAACTTTTCGTTCGAGTTCGACTGGTCGAAACACCCCGGCGCCAAGACCCCCTGGACCGGGCAGCTGATTATTGTCATCGACCCGGCCAAGGCGGCCGGGCAGGACTTCGCCGAGCGCGCCCGGACGCTGGTCAGCCAGATGCAGGGTGTCGGCCTGCAACGCCTGCCGGGAGACCGGCGCCACCAGCAGCGGGCCGAGTCCCTGCGCGACGGGATCGTCCTGGCCGAGGGCGATCTGCAACAGTTGCGCGAACTGGCTGCTCAGTAGGCATTGCCGCCTGGGGTGTGCGACAGCGCAGGCGCGCGGTTGGCCTCTCGCTGGGGGAGGGGGTGGTACTCGAGCGGTCTTCCCAGATGCGTGAGCAGTAAGGTCAGGGAGTCGGCGTTATCCAGGATGACATCGACTCTTTTTTGCTTATCCGAGAAAAAAATTCTGCGGGCTTGCGCCAGACCCCGGGCTCCGGTGAGTTGCAACACTCGCCGGTAAGGTCTTCCCACCACGTCGTTCCAGTGCAAGTCGTCATCGTCGGGTTCTTTGAACAGTTCGCTGGCGGGGGTGGTCGCGGAGAAGGCGTGCTTCTGGACGCGCTCCATGGCGTCGTGGTGCAGCCTTCCCACCAGCGTGCTGGTATCCAGCAGATCCACGAAGGGCCGGCTCGAGTCCAGATAGTTGAAGTCGAGGGTGTCGAGTACCAGATGGCTGACTTCATGCAACAGGACCGCTGCCATGTTGTGTCCCAGCATGTCGAAGGTTCTCAGGCGCGTGGGGTAGTAGGCCTGGAAGCCGGGATCAAAAAAACGTTCGGTCAAATAGATTCTCCTGGTCGTTTCGCTGGGCAAGGTGAACGCCTGGGTGCCCTGCTCCGGATGTAGGGCCGAACCCACGACATAGCGTAACGAGGTCTCGGGACTGAGCGATGGCTTGAGCAGTTCCCCAAGCAACATGTGCGCGCGGAATTTGACTTTCATTATCGTGCGTTCATTCAACGGCGACGTATCGAAGAACTCTTCCATGAAGAGACGGCGCTTCTGATCCTTGGGCGTATCGAAAAAAAGCCGGTCCAGGTTCATCATGGCGGCGTTCAGATAGGCCACGGCTTGTTCGTGGCCATGGCGAATCATGCGCGCCCGATTGGGGTAGAGGAGACGGATATTGTCCATCCCGACCGCCTGCACACGTATTTCCTCGCGGACCGCTTTTTGGTTCACGCAATGATTGAACAGTTTCATGGTTTCAGGTCCTCGATGCAGTGTCCTTGCAGGTCGAATGACCACTGTTGGTGTCGGTCCTGTTGCAGCCAGGGACCGCGGACGCGATCCTTGACGATGCGCCAACGCCGGTCTTCTTGCTGGACCTGGAAGACCCTCCCGCCGACCACCGCGAAGGTGTTGCCGCTCGTCGATTCGCGGTGCAGGCCGGTGGCTTGATCCAGGGTCATCTCCTCCAGCGCCACCTCATGGGCTTCATGCTCGAGGATCCGGTTTTGTTGTCCGGGCGTCAGGCGTCTGTTACCCCAGGCCGGCACGGGAAAGGGCGACTCGATGGCTTTCCTGAGTTCGCTATGGGCGATGCCGGCCAAGCTCGAGCGGCCCCATCCCCGGCGTGCCACCGCCAGTTGCGCAAGGCTGATGGCGAACGCCTCGATCGCCTCGCTCCAACGGTGCTGCCAGGCTTTTTCCGCGGTATCCCTGAGTTGCGGGAGGGTCTGCCAGATCAGCAGCGGCAAGCGCAACCGGCCGAGCAGGTATGTCTCGCCCTGGTCAAGGCCACTCCTGAGCCAGGACAAGGCGTTGCTCCAGGCCGAGCCCTGGTCCTGCACGCTCTGCCGGCCGAGCATGTCCTTGAGCAGCGCGGTTGTATCCCGGTAGAGCTGCTGGAAGAGATTGCCGCGCAGCGGATTGTCAGCGAGCGCCAGGGGAGCTCGCTGCGCCGTTAATGCCTGTTGTGCGTAGTGCTCGCGCCGCTCCGGGGCAAGCCTGTCGAGGACCCGTTGTTGCAGGCTTTCCGAGTCCTTGAGATCAGCCAGCAATGCCGCCTCATCGGGGTACTCCCGGAAAATCGGTTGCGGGCCCTGTGGGCTGAACAGGATTCGCGGGCCGTGCTCGCCGGGTTGCGGGGCGATCAGGTAGAAACCGGCCACGGGGTCGGCTTTCGACTGGGCATCGCTGATCAACTCCAGCGGACGCAGGTCGATGCGTTGTCCGTTCAAGGTTTTCCTGGCGAGACCGTCCGGCATCGCCAGCAGGTGTTTGATAAAACCGTGGGCGCTGGCGGACAGGGTGTTCTGGAGCACCTGGCTGAAAGCGTGCAGCAGGCTTTGCCAGAAAAAGTGCTGGCGAAAGGCAGGACGGCGTTGACGGTCGGACAGATAAGAATCGAGCAGGTTCGCATAGTGGCTGCCAACGGCGGCCTCTTGTACCAGGGTCTTGAGACGATCAGGGGTCAATGCCCTGGGCAGGACACCTTCGAGCAGGCGCACGATGATCGAACCGTGGTCGATGTCATCGAAGTGCCGCAGGGCGAAGTCGGTCAGCGATTCGCGAATGACCTCGGCGGTATTGCGCCGCGTCAGCGCGATGCTGATCTTGTCGGGGTCCAGGCGGGCTGTCGGAAAGTCCCGCGACAGCAGGCTCGTGACCTTGGTCCTGGCGTTGTCGCGGATATCGGGAATGTCCTGGTGATAGTCCGCCGTGGTCGCGGCATCCTGGCGATAGCGGTCGAGCAGGGACGCCAGGGCGAACTGGCGGCTGTCGCTGGTGTTGGCCAGCCAAGTTGGCAAGGCCAGGTGCAGGGCGGCGTTCTCCGCGGCCCGGATGGCTTTTTCCAGCATCGGAACCGTCGAGTGGCTGTCGAGGCAGGACTGCAGGTGCTGGTCAAAGTGCTCGCCCACGAACGTTGACTCCGTGGCCTGGGTCAGATCGCCCAGCGCCTTGTCGACCAGCGAGTGTTGTTGATGGCCGCGAAAGCCGTTTTGAATCAATTCAAAATCCAGGGCCGGATAGGCCCGGTGGTGGCTGGGGTGGTTCTGCGGGATGGGCAGATTTGCCGGTCGTTCGCTTCTGGCGATGTTCTCCAGCAGGGACAGGCGCTCCACGGGGTCATGCAGACGCCGATGCAGTTCGACCTCGGCGGCGTGAAACGAGTGGAAGGCTTCCGCTCCCTGGACCGGCGTCCATAGCAGCACGGTGCCGGAGTGTTCAGTGTCCAGGCCGCCCCGCTCGGTCAGCAGAAAGCAGTTGCGCAGCTTGACCGGCACAGACGCTGCGTCGGTCTTGAGCGTCAGCGCGAAGGCATCCGGAATGAAGCCGCGCAAGCCCGGGCGCTGGTCCCGTCGATGGCTGTCGAGAATGTTGTCGAGCAGCTCCAGGTCGGTTTCGCTCAGGGTGTTGTGCAGCACCTTGAGTTGCGCTTCGCGGCGCAATCCGCTGGTCACGGCCTCGCTCAGGGATTCGGACAGCTCGCCATACAGCGAGCGCTGCTGACGCAGATAGTGGCCGAGAAAATCTGCCAGGGTCTTGTCGACAAGGGTATTGAGCAGCGTTATATCCAGGTTGGCAACCCGCGCCCAGTTGCCCTCGACATCCTTGCTGAACAGGCCGATGTGGGAGGCCTGGGGGAGCGCGCCAGTGTGCTGGGTCAGGCGTTCGAGAAAGTGTTCTACCAGACTCTGCGAGTGGCTGGGCACAAGCGTCGTTTCACCGAGTGCGGGAAGCGCGGACGCATACTGATTGATGTAGAGGTTGACGGGCGACAGGTTGCCTCTATGGGCAAGGTTCAGTTCCCTGGACAGCTCGCTCTGGATGAAGGCCTTGAGGGACGGGCGCCGGTTCAGGCCCGTGGTGATTTTGCCCTTGAGTTCATTCAGGGTTTTCAACTGGTATCTGACGGTGTCCAGGGTCGGCGTCAGGGTTCGTCGCAAGCCCGGTGTCACGGCCTTCTCGCTGGGCGATAGATCCAGACGGTGGCTCCAGCGACCCAGCGGGCCATGTGCAGCCAAGCGCGGGTCGATCAAGGCGCGAACATCCAGTGCTTGCTCGAACGCCGCGGCAAGGGCCAGCGCGCCGTTGCTGGCGCGATAGCGCTCGAGCACGTACGTCACGTTATCCAGTTGCTTGGCGGCGATGGTATTGAACAGTTCCTTGAAGAGCGACGGGTTGCCCGGTGCCAGTGCGACGCTGACGGTCTCCGAGTTCTTCAGGCCGGCGCGTTCGCGCAGTGACAGGCCATGACGCAGATCATTGCCCTGAACCGGGTCCTGAAGCAGAGTCTTGACCGAGGTCAGTAGTGAGGCTTCGCTTTCGAACGTCTGCAGTCGGGCGGCGCCATAGAAGAAGAAAACCGGGTGCTGCCGACGCTCGCTGCGCACGACAAAGGCATTGGCCGGTGCGCACGAGAGTTCGTCGGTTTTGACATCCAGGGTATAGGGCGTCAGCTCGTGCAGTCTTGAGGCATCCAGAGGGTAAAACCCGCACAGTGGGTAGAAGTCCTCGGGACTGAGACTGTTCCAGTCTTGTTCCTGTTGCAGCAGCTCGGCACGGAAGCGGGTGCCCAGGGTATCGATGAACAAATCCCGGCGTGGTTGGCCATTGTCGAGGGGCTGGTTCCAGAAGGCTCGCAGTGCGCTTTCCAGGTGGCTGTACAACTGGCCGGAGAGGCTCGCAAGGGTATTCTCCCAGACGCTGGTATCGGCCGCCGAGCAGGTATAGCCGGGGGCAATGAATTCGCGGCTCTGGCCCGCGGGCCAACCGCCGCGGTTGTAGTGTTCCAGTAAGGTCTCGCTGAGTAAGCGGGTTGAAACCTGCCGTTGCGGCAGCGGCGGCGTGTGCTCGTCCGCGATCGGACGTTCATGGTTGATCACCCTCAGGGCCGTCAGGCTGACCTGGGGGAAGCGCTTGCCCAGTCTGCTCTCGAACAGTTGGTTGAGCAGTGCTTTCAGTGTGGGCAAGTTGAGCAATTCGTCATGCAGGTTTTTCAGGGTGTAGTCGAAGTAGGTTTCGATGGATTGGCGTCGATCGGTCAGGACCAGCCCCCGGATCGGTTCCGAGACCAGGACGGGCGGTGGGTCGTAGCCAATTGCGGACTTGATCCGGAGTGCGACGAAGCGCAGTAACTCGTCGCGTTGCGCGGCCAGGCTCAGGCGTTCGAGCAGTTTCGTCAGCACCTGGTCGCGGGCGTCGAAGCGCTCCAGGCCGAACGCCGGGGTACAGAGGAACACCGGGTGCCCAGGGGGACCGCTGACCAGGAAAGCGCCGGCCAGGTCGGCCGCCGGAGAGCCTTGCGCCACGATGAAGAGTTTATCGACGAACATGGGGGTATCGAGTGCCTGGCGGGTAGCCTGACTGGCCAGAAACAGGTTGCGCAGCCAGTTGCGATCGGCGGTCTCGATATGAAGTGATTGCTCCAGTTCGCTGGGGGTATCACGCAGCTCAAGGGCCTGTGACAAGTAATAGACGGAGGGTTGCTCGGACATGTTCTGTGCCTTCGTTCAGGTTGACGACAGGCGCGTTTCGCCGGGGCGAGGTCGCGCTGGTGAAGGACAGAAACGCTACAGGGACCCATTCGTTGGACGGCATTAGATAGTGCTGGGGGGAAGAGGCCCCCGTCATGAGCGACAGGGGCAAGCCGTTCGCGCCTGGGGATTGGACTCAGGCCGGCGGACCACTGAAAATCGGGTAGAACTCCAGGGGCCGTCCCAGGTAGCTGATGAGCAGGGCGAGGGAGTCCGCATTGGCCAGGATGACATCGACTCTGCGCGCGCCGTCGTAGAGAAACTCCCAGCGTGCATCGTCCAGGTTGGCGGTCCGGGTCAGTTTCAGTACCCGTCGGTACGGTTCGCCGTGGATGTCTTCCCAGGTATCGCTGACCTCGTCCAGAACCTTGAACAACTCCGTGGCGGGCGTGTGCTGTGACAGTGCCGTTTCCTGAAGCTCTTTCAAGCCCATTTGGCGTTCACGCCCTGGTGTGGTGGAGTTGTCAATCAGATCATAGAAGGGCCGGAAGGCGTCCAGGTAGGCGATATCGACGGTATCGAAGACGACGTGGCTGAACTCATGGATCAGAATACAGGCCATGTTATGCAGCACGGTGTTGAAGGTTCTCGGCCTGATGGGTTCATAGTCTTGCAGGCGGGGCTCGAAAAACAGTTCATTCAGATAGATTTTCTGGGCCCGGTCGCAGAGCACCACGAAAGCCGCGCACAATCGCTCCGGTTGCCTGGCGGCCCCGACGACATAGAGCTTGGAGAGGTCAGGCGAGCGGGCGGGCGACAGCAGCTCCATGAGCAATTTATCCAGCATGCCGGCGATTCTCTGGTTCAGGCTTTGGCTGATGCTCCTCAGCCCCAGGAATTCCTTGAGGTAAAAATGTCGCTGTTTGTCCAAGCGGGTATTGGCCGCAAGCGACTTCAAGTGTTGCCGGGCGTTTTTCAGATAGGTGACGGCCAGGGCGTGGGCCTGCCTTAGCTGCCGGGCCTTGTCCGGATAGAGCCGCCTGATTGCCTGCATGCCCACGGCCTGTACCTTCACTTCGGTGCGCACGGTCTGTCGGGCGCTGATGCGATTGACCAGCCGATTGATAGGCCCGCCACCGAGCAAGCGGCCTTTGAGGTCCATGTCCCACAGGTTTTGCGCATCCTTCCTGAGCCACGGTCCGTTTTCCTGATCGCCGACGATCCGCCAGCGTCCGTCCTCGGCCTGGACCCGGAACACTCGTCCGCGCACGCAGGCGTACTGCTGCTGGCTGGCCGAGTCGGTGTAGATCTGCAAAGACCGATCATGCTCCAGATCCTTCAAGGCGATGTCGTGGACTTCATAGCTCAGCAAACGGCTTTGCTGTTCCTGGGTCAGAGCCATGTCTCCCCACTCGGGCTGCGGTGGGAAGGGCGCCGCGAGCGGGGTTGGCGGAGCTCCAGGCGGCTCGGTTGGCTTCTTGCCAGGTGTCTCGGTTGGCTGTAGGAGGCTGTCGAGGGGGCTTGAGAGCGGAGCCTTTCGTGACAGCGCCACTTGCGTCAGGGCACCGATGAATTCCTCCATTGCCACGCGCCAGTGACCCTGCCAGGCATTGTCCGCGGCGTCCTTGAACTGCGGCAGGGTTTGCCAGATCAGCCAGGGTATGCGCAAGCGGCCGAGCATGAATCGGGCGCCCTGCTGGAGTGGGTTGCCGAGCACGGCAACCACAGTGCTCCATGCCGAGTGCTGTCCCTTGACGTTCTGCAACCCCAGCTGTGTTTTCAGCAGGGCAGTCATGTCGTTGTACAGCCGGTGCAGGAAGTTACCCTCGATAATGTTCCAGGTGACGCTGACGGCCTGGAGACTGAATAACTGTTCGGTGTAGTGCTGGCGCACGGTATTGGAAAGCCTGTCGAGTACCAACTGCCGCAGGGGCCCGGGACGGCCGAGTTCGTTCATGAAGGTCGATTCGCTGGTGTACTCCCGGAAGGCGGCGTGCTCGTCGTACGGGCTGTAGAGCACGAGCGGCCCCTGGGTATCGGGTCGTCCGATCAGGTACAGGCCCAGGGCCGTGTCCGCGACCTTTTGGGCCCGGCGCAGCAGTTCCAGTGGACGCACGACAATCTTGCTGTCCGCGAACAAGGTACGGGCCACACCGTCGGGCATGCCCAGCACATGTTTGATAAAGCCGTGGGCCTGGGCCGACAGTGATTTGCGCAGGTACTGGCATAGCGCATGTTCGAGGCTTTGCCAGATCAGGTGGGGACTGAACAGCGCTTGACGCTCGGGGACCCGGCGCTCACCGTGAGACAGATGCGAGTCCAGCAGCGCCGCATAATGCGTGCCGATGTCCGCCTCCTTGATCAGGCTGTTCAAGTGCGTGACCGTCAAGTCCTCCGGGAGGACGCGGGTCCCCGAGAGGGTGATCGCGGCGCTGTCGCTTTCGTCGCGATGCAGCAGCGCGTAGTCGCTCAGCGCCAGCAGTCCGGCGCTCTTGGCATCCGGGGTCAGTACCGATAGCTGCACGGTATCCCGACTCAAACGCAGCGAGGGAAAGTCGCGGGTCAGCAGACCGCGGATTTTTGTCCAGGCAAAGTGCCCAATGGTGGGGATGCCGTGATGGTAGTCCAGGGGCTCGTCGATATGCTGCCGGTACTGGTCCAGCAGGGTGGCCAGGGCCAGTTGTGCCTCGGCGTCGGCACTTGCCAGCCAGGCCGGCAGTGCCGCATTGAAACAGGTGTTCTGTGCGGCTTCCAGGGCCTTTTCCAGGGGCGCCACCGAGGCGTGCTGGAGCAGGCAGGACTCAAGCTGATGTTGCAGGCTGGCGGCCGGCAACTGTGTCGTGCTGGCCAGGGCGATATCGCCCAGTGCCTTGTCGACCACGGAATGGACGCGGTCGCTGAGGAAGTTGTTCCTGATGCGCTCGAAGCCGATCCTCATGCCGTGGTACGGGCGGCTCGTCGAGCGCAGTGCGAGGGGGCGGTCCGCGGCCAGGTTTTCCAACAGCAAAGAGCATTGCTCCGGGGTGTGCAGGCGTCGATTGAGTTCGCTCTCGGCGCAGTGCAGTGACTCGAATGTTTCGAGTCCGGTGGCCGGTGTCCACACCAGTGCGCTTCCCGAATTGAGCGGATCCAGCCCACCCCGCTCGGTGATCAGAAAGCAATTGAACAACGTGTGCGGCAGCGATTGCTCATCGATTATCAGCGTAAGGCCGAAGGCATCCGCAATGAAGCCCCGCAAGCCTTTGCGCCCTGGGCTGTCCGGGCTGTCGAGGAGACTTTCGAGCAGCTCCCGGGCGCTGTCCTCCAGGGTGCCGGCGAGCACCCGTTGCTGTGCTTCGTAACGCAGCCCCTTTTCCAGGGCTTCGCTGATCAGTGCGCTGATTTGCGTATAGATCGAGCGCTGCTCGTGCAGAAAGCCTGGCTGCAAGCCCAACTGCGCGGCCGCGACGAGTTGATTGGCGATCGCGCTGTCCAGGTTGGCGATCCTTGACCAACTGCCGTCCTTGCCGTGACCGAACAGTCCGCTGTTCGGGGCCTCTGCCAGTGGCGGGGCCAAGCCGACCGAGCGTTCCAGAAAATATTCGAGCAGGGTGATCGAGGTGATGGGCTGGGGGGCCTGCTGCTCGGTCCAGTCGCTTTCGAACTGGTTGATGTAAACCGTCGAGGGGTCCAGTTCGGCCCGCTTCATCTTGACCAACTCCTGCTGCAGCGCGCTTTGTGCGAATGCCATGAGACCGGGACGTCTGGCCAGTTCGGTGTTGAGCCGGGTTTTCAGTATCTCGAGCGCGCGCCACTGCTCTTTGGCGCGGGTCCGTGCGCTGGTCAGCGACTCGGGGAGGGGCAATGGCCGAGGCTGATCGTCTGTCGACAGGTCGAGACGGATACTCCAGTCCCCGCGGGGATTGATCGACTGCAGTTTGCTGTTGATCATCTGGCGTACGTCCAGGGCAACCTCCAGGGCCGCCGCGAGATTCAGTTGCCCTTTGCTCCGGCTGTGACGGGTCAGTACGTAATCGATGTTTTCCAGTTGCTTGGCGATGATCGCCTCCAGCCGGTTTGCGAAGACTGGCAGGGGGAGGGGGGCCAGTTGTGTGGTCTGTGCGGGGAACTGTCGCAGATCGGTGAGTTCGCTCAGCGACAGTGTTTCTGCCAGTTCGTCACGGCGTTCGACAGCGTGCAACTCCAGCAGCAGATGGTGGTTCAGGGCGTCCTGGCCATTGAGTTCGACCAGTCGGCCGTAGCTGTAGACAAACAGTGAGCCGGTGACGGATGGGTCGCTGACCAGGAACGCATTGGCGAGTGCGGCCTGGGAGGGCTTGGTGGTTGTGTAGCCCAGGCTCTTGATGTGGGTCTGCGGCAGTCGTGTTGACCTGTAGGGATAAAGGCCGGCCAGCCAGTAGTGGGTCCTGGGACCGATGCTGTCCCATTGCAATTGCTTGAACAGTTCGGTGCGCCAGCAACTGCCCATGACCTCGGCAAAAAAACACCGGCGTGAGTAGCCGTTGCCCATCTTGGCGTTCCAGTAGCTTTCCAGCTCGCTTTGCAAGCGCGCCTTCAGGCTGCCGGAGATTGTCGTGATGGCATTTTCCCAATATTCGATATCAGCCGGCACCGCGTTGTAGCCAGGGGCGACGAAGACGCGGCGCTGATCGGCGGGCCAAGCTCCGGTGCGATAGTGTGACAGCAGCGCCTCGCTCAACGAGTGAGGCGCGGCGGGCGGGCGTTGCGGTTCGCTGGCGTCATCGTCATCGTTGTCGCTTCGGCTGGCGCTGGCATGGCTGAGCATTTTGACGGTCGCCAGGTTGACGTTGGCAAAGCGGCGACCCAGCTCATCGTTGAGCATTTTGTCGAGCAGCGCGGCCAGGCTGGGCAACTTGAGCAATTCCTCGTTCAAGGCCTGCAGGTTGTGTTTTTCATGGGAATCGATCGAGCGGCGTCGGTCGAGGAACACCGCGCCTTCGATAGGTTCTGTCTTGAGCTTGAGGTCAGCGTCGAACTTGAGGTTGATCTTGATATCGAGCGCGACGAAACGCAGCAACTCGTCGCGCTGTGCCTCGCTTGTCAGGCGCTCGAGCACGGCGTCGATGGCTCCGGTTCTTGTTTCGAAATGTTCCAGGCCCCAGCTCGGACTGTAGAGATACGAGCAGTCCTGCGTGCGCGGACTCATCAGGAAGGTCCCCGCCAGATCCACGAGCGCTGCGCCGTATGGGCTGAGGATGATTTTTTCGACAAGCATCGGGTCTTTGAGCGCCTGGCGGGCGACTTGGTTGGGAAGCAGGACGTTTCTCAACCAGATGCGATCAGCCTGGGTGATTTTCAGCGCTTTTTCCCGTGCATTGGGGGCGTCGCGCTGTTCCAGGACTTCGGAAAACTCGTAGGGAAATGAATCGAGGGTCATGGTTTTGCCTTCGTGCGTACTGACGAACCGCTGGGCGCTGGCAGGCCAGGCTTTGCGGGGAATGGCAAAAACGCTATCGAGTGGCGGGGGACTGGGGTGGTAGATAGAGCTGCGGGGGAAGTGTCCCTTGTCGCGGCGGCAAGGGACCGTTCAAACGGCGACGATCAGTGGCGACGGCCCAGCAGCAGGCCGACCACCAGGCCGAAGCCGGCGGAAATCGCCACGGTCTGCCAGGGATGCCCCCCGATATAGATTTCGGTCGCTTCGACCACCGGCTGGGTGCTTTCCCGCACGTGGGTCACGGAGTCCAGCGCCTGCTTGAGCTTCTGGCTGATCTGGGTGCGCAGGCTCTCGCCTTCCTCGCCCACCAGCGAGGCGCTTTCCTTCAATAGCCTCTCCGACTCCTGGATCAGTGCTTGCAGCTCGCTGAAGGCCTGGTCCTTGATCTGGTCTTCGGCGGCTTGTACGGCGGATTTACGGGCCATGGTGATCTTCCTTTCAAGTGAATGAGGGGATTAACAATCTGAGTCGGCTGGGCTGCTGAAAGTTGCAAAATTTTCCGCCATGGCCCAGGGGCGGGCCAAAATCCTCGGCAGGATATTTCCATCGACGGTGTAAGATATACCTCTATTTACACCGCAGGATTTTCCAATGAGCTTCAATCTGGCTAACAAGTCCCTGGCTGAGCGTGCCGCTCTCGAGGACGAGAAGTCCCGGCTGTTCGACCTCTGGCAGAGCAACCTGGGCAAGGCCAAGGGCGAGGCCGCGCGTCTGTTCGGCGAGCGCGCCAAGCGCAAGGGCAAGTGGGCGGAGTGGGTGCGCGCGGAACTCGACACCCTGTCGCCGCCGGAATACACCAGCATGGTCCGCAGTGAGGTCAATCGCCTGATGGCGGCGACCAAGTAGAAGCACTCACTCCACTCGGATGATGCTGTAGCGCTGGGCCACGCCGCCGACCTTGATCGCCACTTCGTCGCCGTCCTGCTTGCCCAGCAGGGCACCGCCCAGGGGCGAGTGCGGGCTGATCACGGTGATCGACTGGCCGCCTTCCTCGACCTTGAGCCCGGCGGCATCGGGCGCCAGGAACAGCCATTGTTCGCTGCCGTTCTCAGCCTCGAGAGCCAGCAGGGCGCCCAACTGGATGCCGCTTTGCTCGTTATACGGGCGCAGGGGCAGTTCCCGGCAGCGCTTGAGAGCCTGGCGGATTTCCTCCATGCGCCGGGCTTGTCCGGTGGCCAGGTACGAGGCTTCCAGGCCCAAGGTGTCGTATTTGTTCTCGGCGACGTTTTCTTCGTGGGTCGCGGTTTCGTAGGCGGTTTGTGCCGCGCGTTGCAGGACGTCGAGATCGATTTCCAGCAATTCGAGGAGCCGTTGATGCACGGCGTGCTTGTCCATCACGGTGATGTCGCTCAATTGCAGAACTGCAGCACGTTGGCGCGGCTCTTGTCAGTGGGGGCGGTCTGGTCCTGCTGCAGCCAGAACTGGCACTTGGGGTTGGACAGATTGCGGTAGCTGCTGCGGGCCTGTTCCAGGCGCTGCTGTTCTTCGTTCTTGGAGAGGTTCTGTTTGTACTGCTCGAACATCTGCGTCGAATCGCCACCGCTTTGTGGTGCCGGCGTGTTGACGGCGGGGGCCGGGTTGCTCAGTTGACGGGCGGCTTCGGCCAGCGGTGCCAGGGGCTGCGGAACAAAGATCCGCGCCACCACCCAGGCCGTCAAGGCCAGGGCCATGACCCCGAGCCAGAGGCCCAGGGCGATGCTGGCGGTCAATTGCAGTGGATTGAGGGTGACATAAATGGGGCGACGCGCTTGTCGGCGGTAAGGCATGGTGACCTCCTGGCAGGGCGATTCGGAGCAAAGGCGCATTGTCGCATGAAGATTAATCAACATCGGCTCTTCTGCACGCGCAGATTTATGCGGACAATCGGCGCTTTTGCCAAACGGAGCCTGGAATGAAGGCCACCTGGGATATTTTCTGTACGGTTGTGGATAACTTCGGCGATATCGGGGTGACCTGGCGTCTGGCCCGACAGTTGGCCGCCGAGCATGACTGTGCCGTGCGTCTGTGGGTCGATGATCTGCGGGCTTTCGAGCATCTGTGCCCGGCGATCGATGTCGGGCTCGAGCGGCAGTCGCAGCGTGGGGTCGAGGTTTGCCGTTGGTCGGCGCCCTGGTCGCTTGTGCCAGCGGCCGATGTGGTGATCGGCGCCTTTGCCTGCGCGTTGCCCCACGAGTACATGGAGGCCATGGCGCAACGGGACAAGGCGCCGTTATGGCTCAATCTCGACTATCTGAGCGCCGAAGACTGGATCGTCGGCTGCCACGGGTTGCCGTCGGTCAAGTTCAAGCAGGTGCAGAAGTTCTTCTTTTTCCCCGGCTTCCAGGTCGGTACGGGTGGCCTGCTGCGGGAGGCCGGGCTGCTGGAGCAGCGTCGGGCTTTTGTGCAGGATCCGCGGGCGCGTTTTGATTTCCTGCGTGGACTCGGCGTCGAACCGACAGACGGTGCACGGCTGATTTCGTTGTTCGCCTACGAGAACGAGGGGCTGGCCGGTTGGCTCGATGCCCTGGCGACCGATATCCGGCCGACGCACCTGCTGGTGCCGGTGGGGCGTATCCTGGCCGATGTCCAGCGTTGGCTGGGCGTCGAGGGCCTGGTGGCGGGCGCCCGTGAGGTCCGTGGTCAGTTGGCGGTGCAGGTGTTGCCGTTCGTCCCCCAGGAGGATTACGACCGCCTGCTGTGGAGCTGCGATTTCAACGCGGTGCGCGGTGAAGACTCGTTCGTGCGGGCGCAATGGGCAGGGCGGCCGCTGCTCTGGCACATCTATCGCCAGGAGGATGACGTTCACCTGGACAAGCTGGAGGCCTTTCTCGGGTTGTATACCCAAGGGCTGTCAGCACCGGCCAAGGCGGCGTTCGAGGGCTGGTGGCGGGCCTGGAATACGGCGGGCGACATGGCGTCGGCCTGGAAAACCTTGCTGGAAAACGAGCGGGAGCTGGCCGAACACGCCGAGCGCTGGTGTCTGGAACAAGGTTCGCGGCCCGATCTTGCCACGGCGCTGGTGAAGCTTTACCTAAATTGGATATGATACGCGGCCTAGATTTATGTACATCCCATCCAAATTCGGATATTCGCAATGAAAACTGGTAAAGAACTGAAACCCGGGACCGTGATCCGTCTCGAAAACGATCCTTGGCTGGTTCAGAAAGCTGAATTCACCAAGTCCGGTCGCAACAGCGCGATCATGAAGACCAAGCTGAAGAACCTGCTGACCGGTTACAAGACCGAGATCGTCTACAGCGCCGATGACAAACTGGACGACGTGATCCTCGACCGTAAAGAAGCGACCTTGTCCTTCATCAGCGGCGACTCCTACACGTTCATGGACACCTCCGACTACACCATGTACGAGCTGAACGCCGAAGACATCGAGGCTGTTCTGCCATTCGTGGAAGAAGGCATGACCGACGTCTGCGAAGCGGTATTCTTCGAAGACCGCCTGGTTTCCGTAGAGCTGCCGACCACTATCGTGCGTCAGGTTGACTACACTGAAGGTTCCGCTCGCGGCGACACTTCCGGCAAGGTGATGAAGCCTGCCAAACTGAAGAACGGTACCGAACTGTCGGTGGCTGACTTCATCGAAATCGGCGACATGATCGAGATCGATACCCGTGAAGGCGGTTCCTACAAAGGTCGTGCTAAATAAGCACTGCTTTTCGCCACACGAACAAAAAAGCCCGGACATGCTCCGGGCTTTTTTGTGTCTGCTTGTTTCTGGGAAGTCACCGCGATTCCCCGTGGGAGCCGGCTTGCCGGCGATGAGGCCCTTGAGTGTTGCATCGACTTCAAGGACGCCATCGCCGGCAAGCCGGCTCCTGCTGGGGGAGGGACCTATTTCAGGTGTTCCTTCAGCTCTTGCGACGCCTGCAGCATGGCTGAGCGGACTTCCGGCACCTGGCTGACCACATTGAGCAAGCCGAAGTCATGGATCATGCCGTTGTAGCGCACGCTGGTCACCGGTACGCCGGCCTCATCCAGCTTGCGAGCGTAGGCCTCGCCCTCGTCCCGCAGTACATCGGCGCCGGCGGTCTGGATCAGCGCGGGCGGCAGGCCCTTGAGCTGATCGGTGGTAGCGCGTAGCGGCGAGGCATAGATCTCGCCGCGTTGCCGGGCATCGGTGGTGTAGTTGTCCCAGAACCATTTCATCATGTTCTTGCTGAGGAAGTGGCCCTCGGCATACTGGTTGTAGGACGCCGTCTCGAAATTGGCATCGGTCACCGGCCACAGCAGCAGCTGGAACTTGATCGTCGGCGTGCCCTTGTCCTTGGCCATCAGGCTGACCACCGCGGCCATATTGCCGCCGACGCTGTTGCCGGCCACGGCCAGGCGCTTGCCGTCGAGATTGATCTCCTTGCCGTGTTCCGCCACCCATTTGGTCGCGGCGTAGGCCTGGTTGATCGCCACCGGGTAGTGCGCTTCCGGAGACGGCGTGTAATTGACGAACACCGCCGCCGCACCCGATCCGACCACCAGATCACGCACCAGTCGCTCGTGGGTCGGGAAATCCCCGAGGACCCAGCCGCCACCGTGGAAGAACATGAACACCGGCAACGTGCCCTTGACCCCGGCCGGGCGGACGATGGTCAGCTCCAGCGGCTTGCCGTCGACCTGGATGGTCTTCTGACTGACATCGGCGCGGGGCAGATTCAGCTTGACTCCCGACTGTGCCCCGGAGAGTACGGCGCGTGCTTCGGTCGGTGTCATCTGTTCCATCGGCTTGCCGCCGCCGCTGTTCAAGGCATTGAGAAATGCCTGGGTGTTGTGCTCGACATCACCGGCGAAGGCGCCCTGGACGGACAGCGCGAGCAGGGTACCGGTCAGGACTTTGCTGAAAGTGTTCATGTTCGGATCCTTGACTGACGAGGTGGTTAGACAGTGACGTGCAGGCGGACGTCGACATTGCCACGGGTGGCGTTGGAGTACGGGCAGACCTGGTGGGCGGCGTCGACCAGGCTCTGCGCTTCGGCTTGTTCCAGGCCCGGCAGGCTGATGTGCAGGTCGATATCCAGGCCGAAACCTCCGGGGATCTGACCGATGCCGACATGGGCGGTGATCGCGGCGTCGGCCGGGATCTGCCGTTGGCTCTGGCTGGCGACGAATTTCAGGGCACCGATGAAGCAGGCCGAGTAACCGGCGGCGAACAGTTGTTCCGGGTTGGTCGCCGCGCCGCCGGCACCGCCGAGTTCTTTCGGGGTGGCGAGCTTGACGTCGAGGATCCGGTCGCTGGAAACCGCACGGCCGTCACGGCCACCGGTGGAGGTTGCGATTGCGGTATAGAGAGTTTGCATGATGAGCCTCGTCGTTTCAGGTTCGTGTATTGTGCGCTAATTGTTTGCGCGTTAACTAAGTGCGAGATAAATGTATCTCGCAAATATATTGCGCGCAAGTTAAATTTTCAAAAAAGACTGGCTTCGGTTTTTTGGGGCTGGATCAGGGAGGGATGCTAACGGTAACCGCGAGGGGGTTCGGCGAGCCGGATCGCTCTTGCGGCTAGGAGCGATCGGGCTTTTCTGTAGGAGCCGGCTTGCCGGCGATCAGCGCGAAGCGCTGAAAAGAGGCGAAATTTGAGGCGGAACACGGTTTTGTGGCGAGCGGGCTTGCCTTAATGCCAGTCAGTTAAGGGGGGATATTGAAAACGTCACTTAACCTGTGGGAGCGCTGCTTGCCCGCGAAGCTTTTAGCGGTCTCAACGGCCTCTTCGCGAGCAAGCTCTGCTCCCACAAGGACCGTGTTCTGCCTTAACTGGCTGGCATCAGGGTCAGAGGCTGTCTTGCAGATGGCCGCGCAGGGCCACCAACTCGGCCTGAAGGGTGCGCAGGCGTTCCAGGGAATCGCCGCTGGCGGCGAGAATGCACTGCGGGATGCCCCGCGCCTGCTCGCGCAAGGCCTGGCCCTGTTCGGTCAATTCGACGATGACCACGCGCTCGTCCTCCTTGCTCCGGGTCCGGCTCAGCAGTCCCTCGCTTTCGAGGCGCTTGAGCAAGGGGGTCAGGGAGCCCGGGTCGGTCAGCAGGCGCGTGCTGATCTCGCCCACGGTCAGGCCGTCCTTTTCCCAGAGCACCATCATCGCCAGGTATTGCGGGTAGGTGAGGTTGAGGGCCTGGAGCAGGGGTTTGTAGACCTTGGTCATCAACAATGAGGTGGAGTGCAGGGCAAAGCACACCTGGTTGTCCAGAAGCAGGTCGTCACAGTTGTCGCGGTTGCTGGTCATCACTAAAGCCTTGTGCGTTACGTTCGATGAATCTAGCGGTCGAATCTTTAATGCGCCAGAGAATTTTCCCGGCCTAGTGTCATCCCAGGCCGCTTTGCAGGGCCAGGTCCCAAGGCGGTATGGGGCTGAAGCGCCCTTTGAGGAACTCCAGCAGCAAGCGGCTGCGGGAGTTGGCCGGTTGTTCCAGGCGCAGGGCATAGACACCGGAGCTTTCCGGCGCCGGCAGGCCGTTTTCGCAGAATAGCGGCAGTAGTTCGCCGCGCAGCAGGTATTCGCTGACCAGCCAGGTCGGCAGATGGGCGATGCCCAGGCCGGCCAGAGCCCCGGACAGCAGCGCCTCGGCGTTGTTCGAGGTCATGCGGACACGTTGTGGACGGTGCAGTTGCATCTGTCCGCCCTGTACGAAGCGCCAGGCCATGAACGGGGCCAGCGCGTCCCAGTCCAGGCCGTCATGGGTACTCAACTCGCTTGGGTGAGTCGGCGTGCCGCGATTTTTCAGATAGGCGGGGCTGGCGCAGGCGATCCGTACGATGCTCGCCAGGGGCGTGGCCACCAGACGGGTATCGGCCATTTGTCCGGCGCGCAGCACCAGGTCGACCTTGCCCAGGTTGGAGCCTTGCATATCGACGAAGCTGTCGATCAGGTGCAATTGCACATCCAGGCCCGGGTATCCGGTGAGGAAGTCGGCAATCGCCGGTGCCAGGTGACGACGACCGAAAGCCGCCGGCGCGTCGACCCGGATCAGCCCCTCGGGGGCGTTGCTCAGGGACACGGCTTCGGCCCGGGCCAGGCGCAGTTCGGCGACGATCCGCCGGGCCCGCTCGGCGAATGCCAGGCCGGCGGGCGTGGCCCGTACCGCATGGGTGCTGCGAATGAACAGGCGGCTGCCGACCGAATTTTCCAGGCTGTCGATCCGTCGGGCCACGGCGGATGGGGTCAACGGATAGAGGCGGGAGGCGGCGGAAAAGCTGCCGGTTTCCAGCACATCGAGAAACAGGCCGAGTTGATCGGTCAGGGTCGTGGGATTCATACGGGATTGCTTGTGCGAGATTGGCATAACCATTGTGCGTTGCTGTGCGTTTCCACGCTAGAGCGGACTGCGTAGCATGGGGCCATTGAGCGGGGAGACGGCGGTGATCGAATTGATTGAGTACTTGGTACTGGGCGCGGTGATGGGGGCGGTGGGTGGCGTGCTCGGCATTGGTGGCGGTCTGATTGCCATCCCGGTGCTGGGCATCCTGTTCGGCCTTGATCAGCAGTTGGCCCAGGGCACGGCACTGGTGATGGTGGTACCCAATGTGGTGCTGGCGTTGTATCGCTACAACCAGCGCAATCGTATCGAGTTGCGTCATGCGTTGCCGTTGGTGCTGATGAGTTTCTGTTTTGCCTGGGTCGGCGCACTCTGGGCGGTGGGGCTGGATGTACGGAGCATGCGCCTGGGTTTTGTCGGTTTTCTGTTGGCTTTGTCGCTCTACACCCTGGTGCGGGTGTTCATGGCGCCGGCGCTGGTCCATGCGCGGATGCGTTATCCCTGGCCTTGGCTGGGGTTGCTGGGCGCCGCGTCGGGGACCATGGGCGGCCTGTTCGGTGTGGGCGGGGCGGTGGTGGCGACGCCGTTCCTGACCAGCGTTTTCGGCACATCACAGGTGGTCGCCCAAGGGTTGTCGCTGGCCTTGGCGCTGCCCAGTACCAGTGTCACGCTGATTACCTATGCGGCGCATCATGAGGTCGATTGGAGGATGGGCGTCCCAATGGCCGTGGGTGGCCTGCTGAGCATCAGTTGGGGGGTGAAGGTTGCCCACGCCTTGTCGGAAAAACTCTTGCGCGTCCTGTTCTGTGGCTTCCTGATGATCTGCGCCGGATTGCTCGCGCTTAAAGTTTGAAGCCCTCGACGATGTGCTCGGCCAGGCATTCGGTGATCGGTGAGGGTTTGTTCAGGTTGCGCACCAGCATGATGTTGAGCAGGGGTAACTGGGGCAAGTCCTCGGCTTCGCCGAGAATCCGCCAGTCCTGGGGAATCAGGCTTTCCAACTGGGCGGTCATCGCCAGGCCGGCATTGACCACCGCCATGATCGTCGACAGGCTCGGGCAGTTGTAGGCCAGACGATAGTCCCGGCCACGGGCGTCCAGGGCATTGCAGGCCCATTGGGTACAGAAGCAATCGATACCGTCCATGGCCAATGGCAGGGGCGTTTGTTCGTGATTGGCGGAACATTGGGCTTCGGCCCACACCAGCCGTTCCTGGCGCAGCAACTGGCCGAGTTCATTGCCCGGTTTGCGGGTGACGATGGTCAGGTCCAGGTCGTGGCGTTGCAGCAGTTGCGTGGACGATTCGCAGTTCACTTCGATCTTGACCAACGGATAGAACTGCGCGAAGTGCGAGAGGATCCCCGGCAGGAAACGCATGACATAGTCGTCGGGCACGCCGATCCGCACCATGCCGACCATATGCGGCTCGCGCAGGGTGTTGAACACTTCGCTGTGCAGTTTCAGGATGCGTCGGGCGTACCCGAGCAGTACCTGGCCTTCGGCGGTCAGTCGCACCTGGCGTCCGTCGCGCTCGAACAACTGGCGTTTGAGCACATCCTCTTCCAGGCGTTTCATCTGCATGCTGACGGCTGATTGCGTGCGGTTGACCAACTCGCCGGCCTTGGTAAAGCCGCCTTGGTCGGCAATCGCGACAAAGGTGCGCAGAACGTCGGTGTCGATGCTCGGGTAGCTGGACAATTCATCAATCTCCGAGATGTATTGCATAAGAAACATTCGTTGGATTGATCTTAGCGCCAGGTACAGACTTTAGTCATCCCCAACTGGAGGGCAGGATGATGAAAGGTCAAAAAGGTTATCTGTTGATCGATGCTGGCGCGCATTCGGCGCTGTCGCCGCGGGCCTTGTGGCAACGGCTTGTCCGTTGGCACGAGGTGTCACGCGAGCGCCAGGTGCTGGCGGCATTGAGTGACGATGCGCTCAAGGACATGGGCCTCAGCCGCGCCGATGTCGAGCAGGAAACCCATCGGCACTTCTGGAGCGATCCGCTGGGCAAGGGCCGTTGATGGCGCTACACAAGCAGGGGGCGACTGCGGTAGTTTGCGGGTTCACAAGGAGGCGTGCATGCCCGCAGACCTGTCGTTTTCATTGAAACAAGCCCGGCGCCTGGCACTCGCCGCCCAGGGGTTCCAGGGGCGTAGAGCCTCGGCGTCGATCAAGCCGGTGCAGGTCAATCGGCTGATCGAGCGCCTGGGTGTTGTGCAGATCGATTCGGTCAACGCGTTGGTGCGTTCGCATTATCTGCCGCTGTTCTCGCGCCTGGGCAACTATGCCCCCGACCTGCTCGACCAGGCCGCCTGGAGCCAGGGGCGACGGCGCACCTTGTTCGAATACTGGGGGCACGAAGCGTCATTGCTGCCGATGTCGTTGTATCCGCTGATGCGCTGGCGCATGCAGCGGGCCTCCCGGGGCGAAGGAATCTACCAGCAGATGGCGCGTTTCGGTCGTGAGCAACAGGTGACCATTCGCCGGGTGCTGGCGCTGGTCGAGGAGCGGGGCGCGTTGGGTGCGGGCAGCCTGTCGAGTCGTGAGGAAAAGGCCGGCCCTTGGTGGGATTGGAGTGCCGAGAAGCATGCGCTGGAATGGTTGTTCGCCGCCGGTGAAGTGACGGTGGCCGGACGCCGGGGGTTCGAACGACTCTACGATCTGCCGGAGCGGGTGATTCCCTCGGCGGTGCTTGCACAGCCGTTGATCGACGAAGCCGAGGCCCAGCGCGGCTTGTTGCGCCAGGCCGCGGCGGCGCTAGGGGTGGCGACGGAGAAAGATCTGCGTGACTACTTTCGCCTGGACCCGGCCGACAGCCGTGCGCGTCTGGCGGAATTGGTCGAGGCGGGCGAGTTGCAGGTGGGCGAGGTGCAGGGTTGGCGCCAGCCGGTGTATTGTTTGCCCGATGCCAAGGTTGCGCGCCGGGTCGAGGCCAGTGCGTTGTTGTCGCCGTTCGATTCGTTGATCTGGGAGCGTAGTCGTACCGAGCGGTTGTTCGATTTCCGTTATCGATTGGAGATCTATACGCCGCAGCACAAGCGGGTGTATGGCTATTACGTGTTGCCGTTCCTGCATAACGAACGGATTGCCGCGCGGGTTGACCTGCGGGCGGAGCGGGCGCTCGGGCGGTTGGCCGTGCATGCGGTGCATGAGGAAGAGCAGGGACTGGATGAGGCGGGGATGGCGGCGTTGGCCGTCAATTTGCGGCAGTTGGCTGATTGGCTGGGGTTGGCGGATATTCAGCTCAATTGTCAGCGGGTCAGTGCGCAGCGGTTGCGGGGATTGTTGTAAACGCTGGTATGGCGGTGTCTGGAAGTGCCTCTTCGCGGGCAAGCTCCGCTCCCACAGTATCGGAGCCGTTCCGGAGTTTTATGGGTAGCCACAAAACCTGTGGGAGCGGAGCTTGTCGGGACGCCGCACCGCCGCGAAGAGACCCTCACAGGCAACAAAAAACCTACTGACTCAACGCCGCACCTGCTTCAACGTCTCGGCAATCAAAAACGCCAGCTCCAGCGACTGATCGGCGTTCATCCGCGGATCGCAATGGGTGTGATAACGATCCGACAATCCATCCTCGGTAATCGGCCGCGCCCCACCGATGCACTCGGTGACGTTCTGCCCGGTCATTTCGATATGAATCCCGCCCGCGTAGCTGCCTTCGGCCTGATGCACCTGGAAGAACTGCTTCACCTCGCTGAGGATCTGCGCGAAATCCCGGGTCTTGTAGCCGCTGCTAGCCTTGATGGTGTTGCCGTGCATCGGGTCGGAGCTCCACAGCACCTTTTTGCCTTCACTCTCCACGGCGCGGATCAGTTGCGGCAGGTGATCGCCGACCTTGTTCGCGCCCATGCGCACGATCAGGTTCAGGCGGCCGGGGTCGTTGTCCGGGTTGAGGATATCGATCAGGCGGACCAGGTCGTCGGTGTTCATGCTGGGGCCGACCTTGACCCCGATCGGGTTGTTCACCCCGCGCAGGAACTCGACATGGGCGCCATCGAGCTGGCGGGTGCGGTCGCCGATCCAGAGCATATGGGCCGAGCAGTCGTAATAATCGTTGGTCAGGCTGTCGCGGCGCACGAAGGCTTCTTCGTAATTCAGCAGCAGCGCTTCGTGGGCGGTGAAAAAGCTGGTTTCGCGCAATTGCGGCGAGCTGTCCATGCCGCAGGCACGCATGAAGGCCAGGGTTTCATCGATACGGTTGGCCAGTTGGCTGTATTTCTCGGCCAGGGCCGAGTTGGCGATGAAATCCAGGTTCCATTTGTGCACCTGGTGCAGGTCGGCAAAGCCGCCCTGGGCGAAGGCGCGCAGCAGGTTCAAAGTGGCGGTGGCCTGATGGTAGGACTGCAGCAGGCGGTCCGGGTCCGGCACGCGGTTTTTTTCATCGAAGCCGATGCCATTGACGATATCGCCACGGTAGGCCGGCAGGGTCACGCCGTTGATGGTTTCGTCGTTGGCCGAACGCGGCTTGGCGAACTGCCCGGCCATGCGCCCGACCTTGACCACCGGGCAGCCGGCGGCGAAGGTCATGACAATGGCCATTTGCAGGAGCACCTTGAAGGTGTCGCGAATCTTCGCTGCCGAGAACTCGGCGAAGCTCTCCGCGCAATCGCCGCCCTGGAGCAGGAAGGCACGGCCCTGGGTGACTTCGGCGAACTGACGACGCAATTCGCGGGCCTCCCCGGCGAACACCAGCGGCGGATAACTGGCCAGGCTTTGCTCGACGCGCAGCAGGTGCGCGGCGTCCGGGTACTGGGGTTGTTGCTGGATCGGCAGGGCGCGCCAGCTGTCGGGGCTCCAGGGTTGGCTCATCATGAACTCGAGGTTTGACGGTGGGAGACCCATGTTAGCAGTAATTAGTGCGTGACCTGCTCTGTCGGCTTGGCTGACAATTGCGCTTTTCCCGCTTGCAAGGATATGAAATGGCTGAGGAGCGCGTGGAGCGTCTGCTCGCCGAAGTGCACGATGCCTTCGGCATGATTCGAGTCCTTGAAGTGGACGATTACCGCTTTCTCGAATTTGGCGATGCCATTGAGCAGAGCTGCGTATTCACTGCCGACCCCAGTTGGCTGGAATACGACTACACCCGGGCCATGCTGATCGGTGCCTTGTGCCACGAGGCGCCGGAGAGCGCGCTGTTCCTGGGGCTTGGGGCGGGGACCTTGACCCAGGCGTGCCTGCGGTTCCTGCCGCTGGAGGATGTCGAAGCCATCGAGCTGCGCCCGGAGGTGCCGCGCCTGGCCATCGAGTACCTGGGGCTGGATGACGATCCGCGCCTGTATATCCGCGTCGGCGATGCGCTGGAACTGCTGGAGAGCGCGGAGTCGGCCGACCTGATCTTCGTCGACCTGTATACCGATGTCGGCCCCGCTGTCGGTCATCTGGCCTGGAGTTTTCTGGAAAACTGCCAGAAGAAACTCAACCCCGGTGGCTGGCTGGTGATCAACCAATGGGCCACCGATGACGGCAAACCGCTGGGCGCCGCGTTGTTGCGCGGGCTTTACCACCGGCACTACTGGGAGCTGCCGGTGAAGGAGGGCAATGTCATCCTGATCGTGCCGGCGGACCTCGATCAGGAACTGGATATGCGTGCGTTACAGGAGCGGGCCGATGAACTGGCGCCGCGCCTGGGCTATTCGTTGCAGACCTTGATTGGCGAGATTCGGCCGGCGACCTAGGCGGCTGGCCGCTGCGTGACGGCGGTCAGTCGGAAAAACCCGTATCAAGCGCCAGTTCTCTCTGGCGTTGTTCCCGCCCTCCATCGGCGACGACTGTTTCGAGGCCCAACGGCAGCGTTTGCTCCACCGCTCCCGGCAGTAACGGTCCCTTGATCCTCGGCCCCGAGCCTATACCCGCGTCCTCGTTCGCCTCCGGTCCGTTCAAGGTGATGCCGTTGGCATCGAGCTTGATGAAATGCGCGCCGACCTTGAGGGTGAGTTGCTCTCCCGCCTCGATCACCATCTTGACCCCGGCCCTAAGGTGAATTTCCTGATCAGCCTCGACGAAATAACCCAGCCCGGTCTTCACCTGTTGGCTCTCGCCGACCAACAGGCTGTCATCGCCCTTCACCTCGACACGGCGGTCCTGGTGAACGGTGTGATGCTCCTGGGCCTTGAGTTCGCAGTAACTGTTGGCCGCCACGTACTCATGCCGTTCATGACCCACGGTGAGCGAAAGATTGCGCTCGATATGCTGTTGCCAATCGCGCTGGGCATGCAGGTAGATCTGTTCCTCGCCCCTGCGGTCTTCAATACGCAGTTCATTGCTGCCGTCACCGCCCGGACTGCTGCGGCTTTTGAAGACGCTACGGGTCTTGTGCAGCGGTAATGGGTAAACCGGCGGGTGGCGCTGGTTGGGTAGGCAGCCGATAATCAGCGGCTGGTCGGGATCACCTTCGAGAAAGGTCACCAGCACTTCCATTCCGACGCGGGGCAAGGTCACGGCGCCATGACCGGGACCGGCCCAGCTGGATGCTACCCGTAACCAGCAACTGCTTTGGGCGCCGGTTTCGTCCGAGCGGTCCCAGTGAAATTTCACTTTCACCCGGCCATATTCGTCGCAGTGAATTTCTTCGCCGGGTGGCCCGGTGACGATGGCGGTCTGGGTATTGAGGCGACGGGATTTGCGCGCTTGCAGCGGCGGGCGGAAGAACACCTCCCAGGGAGTGGCGAGAAAGGTATTGCGGTAGCCCTGGCGGAAATCGCAGACGGCATCGCTCGGATTCGTTGCCAACTCCTCCAGCACTTGCGGCTGCTTGCCTTCGTGGGTCAGTTGGGTCAGTAGCCAGAGCGTGTTCCAGTCTGGCTGTGGGTGGTCGGCCAGGAGCAGGAAGTGTCCGCTGACCAGTCGTGGTTCATTGCTCTTGCCCGATGCCCGGCGGCTGTCGCTTCGATGGCCTTCCAACTGGCGACGATTGAGCTGCCGGCCCTGTTCGTCGCGGTTGTAGTGACCGGGATAGCGGTAATCCTCAAGGTCCGGCTGCGGCAGGGAGTGGAGCACGCAGGCGCTGTTTTCCAGCCGAGCAGCGGGTTGTTTGAAGTCGTAGTCGTGCAAGGTTGCCCGGGTGCTGCGGGTTTCCAGGCGCAGGTCGAAGGACTGGATGCAGGGCCATGGCGCGACCATCCCGCTGTCTGGTCGGTACGGCACGCTGTCGGGCAGTTGGCGGAAATAGGTCTGATCGTCGCCAAAGGCCAGGTGATGGCCCTGCGCGCTGTGCTGGAAGTGATAGTGCAGGCCGTCCTCTTCACACAGCCGCTGGATGAAGTCCAGGTCGGACTCGTTGTACTGCACGCAGTATTCACGGGCGGGGAAGGGCGTGGCGAGGTTGAAGCTGAAGGCATTGCCGAGGAGGCCGTGGTCCTTGAGCACCTGGGCGATGATCTGCGGCACGCTCTGGTTCTGGAAGATACGCTGGTTGAAGCGATGCCCCAGATAGGCCAGTTGCGGCACCAGCGTGAGCTGATAGTGCGTCCAGCGCTGGCCGGTATCGCCCTGGCCGATACCGTAGATCTGGCCGTGAATGCCCGTGCCGCCGTTGTTGAAGGCGAGAAAACCCTGCCGATGCAGCAGCTCGTCGAGGTTGAGGTCCGGCTGCCGGCTGACCAGTTCCAGTTCGAAACGGTAGGGTTGGCTGATAGCTTCCGTACCCTTGAACGCCAGGACTTCCAGTCCCTGTTCGAGGCCGACAAGGCTGAAGGTGAAGCGAGGTGCCGAGGTGAACATCCGTTGTGCCTCCTGCAAGGGGAAAGCACGAAGTGTGGACCCGTCGGTGGTAGTGTTGAATGCTCGAAAGCAAAATCAGAATCAGGCTACAAGTCCCTCTATTGTCGGGCTGTAGGGAGATGTAGGAATAAGGGCGAAGTTTTTGCGGGAAGACGGATCTGCAAAGATGAAAATAGGCTTCCACTCAACACATCTATCGCCGTCTTGATGTTTGGGGTGATTTTTGTGCGGGAGGAAGAATTACCATTCAATTGTTGCTATTAGTTTCGGTGTGAGCGTGCCTGGATGACAGCGGGTCCTACAGGTAAATCGCAATATAGAGCGGTTGCTTTAAACTGCCTGCTGCATGTGTTGTATGAAATATCTTACGTGTCGGTCTTTTTAGGGGGGGGAAATCCTTTGGGAGCACCCTCGTCCCACGTTGAAGAGTTGACAAGAATGAGTGTGTCTATCTAAATTGAAATTGACCAGTACGGGGTCTGACAAAATGAAAATACATTAGCGCTTAAATAGTAAATTTTATTCAGGACGGGCCGATAAGGCCTGAAAAATAAAAAACGAAATCATGAGTTCAACATCGTTGCAAAAATGCAATGCGCGAAGTACTTTGCCATCCGACCACTCAAGCAGCTCAGGCCTACGCCGAAAATACAGTCAAAGCCTTTCTCAAAAAAGACTAGGCAGACGCTGGTGTTTTGAAGTTTTTCAATGGGTGGAGTGAAACCCACAAAACGTATAGTAGGTTGATCGGAGCCTCTAACCCGCGTAGCGTCCCCTGAGTAGGCATTCATAATGCCTAGTCAAGAACGCAAACCCTGATTGGGTATGTTATATGGATTTTGAACACACCTTAATTGTGTTGGGCTTTTTTGCTTTTTGCGGTGGTTTGATTGATGCGGCCGTTGGCGGCGGTGGACTTGTACAGCTACCTGCACTTTTGCACGCTTTACCTCAATACAGTTTGGCCACGGTTTTTGGAACCAATAAATTGGCGGTTTTAGCGGGTAATTTTTCTTCCGTATTTACCTATCTCAAGAGAATAAAAATCCTATGGAAGCTTATGCTTCCAATTATGTGTTCAGCTTTTATATTTTCCTTTTTGGGTGCCCTCTCTGTTTCGCTCGTTCCAAAGAGGCTTATGGAGTATGTTGCTTTCTTTGTTTTGATAATGATGGCTGCGTATACTTTTTTTAAAAAAAATTTGGGTCGAGTCAATTCTGATATTCAAATCGGAAAGAAAGAGGTTCTGCTGGGGTTTTTTTTTGGCGGATTGATCGGTTTTTACGATGGCGTGTTCGGGCCCGGTAGCGGCAGCCTTCTGCTTTTTGTTTTTGTAAGGTATTTTGGATTCGATTTTCTAAATGCATCAGCTTCAGCAAAGCTGGTTAATTTAGGGACATTTAGCGCGGCGCTCATGTTTTTTATCCCGTCGGGTAACGTTTTATGGACCCTAGGTGGAGTCGTTGCCGTCTGCAATATGGCAGGCTCTATGACTGGGGTTTTTTTAGCACTACGTTATGGGAGTGGCTTTATTCGAATATTCTTTTTGATTTTACTTGTGTTTCTCATCGGAAGGATGGGGGTGTCCATGTTCTTATAAGTCAAGCCGTTTGTAAGTGCTCAATAAAAGGTCAGGTTGTCGTCTTTACCCAATCCCATTCTGAATCAATAATCCTCCCCACGCCCGGTAATATCCTTCTCCACGGGCGCCGCATCGGGATCCTGGCCGGCCGGAAATTTCCCCTTGAGCTTCCAGGCAAAGGCGATGATCTCGGCGATGGTCCGGTACAACTCTTCCGGAATACTGTCGCCCAACTCCATCCGGGCCAGCAGTTTCACCAGCTCGGCATTCTCGTAGATCGGCACTTCATAGTCGCGGGCCAGCTTCAGGATGGCTTCGGCCAGCTCCTCGTCGCCCTTGGCGGTGAGGGTCGGAGCTTGTTGGCCGTCGTACTTGAGGGCGATGGCCTGGCGTGGGGTGTTGGGATTCTTCATGCGGTTTCGTCGACCCAGCGTTGGTCCAGTCGGGTTTGCTTGCCCTGGGGAGGCCTGCCCTGATGACAATCGAGGTCGCTGACATTCAGGCCCGAGGCGCGCAGACGTTCACGCAACTCGCCCAGTTGGCTGGCGATCAGGCTGGCGGTGTAGGGGCGTTCGGCCCACAACTGGCTGGACAGGCTGCCGCGCAGCAACTGTGCCTGGACTTGCAGCGGCCCCAGCGGTTCGAGATCAAAGGCCAACTCCACTCGCCACAGTTGTTCCTTCTGCTCGCGCTTTTCGCGTTTTTCCTGCTCGGCTGGCGGCTCCTTTTCCTCATGCTGGATCTTGATCTGCAAGGGCACGATGTCGTGCAGGTTGCGCATGGGGATTTCCAGTTGCCAAGTAGTCTGCAGATTGCCCTCCGGCGTGCGTCCGGTTTGCTCCAGGCTTGACAACTGATGGCTTTGCAGGCGCGAAACGGCCGCCGCGGCCAGGCGCAGCAGGCCTTCCAGGTCGCCATCGGCGGCGAGGCTTTGCAGCAGGCGCGCGGGCAGCGGAAAGCTGATCGGCTGGGTCGTTTCACCGACCTGGCCGAGGGTGCCCAGGGCACTGCGGACAAAGCCCGGCAATGTGCGGGCGAGCAGGGCGGCGGCGGCTCCGGGGTCGAAGCTCGGGCTGCCGGGCAATTGCGGCATGATCTGGGCGATCAGGCGCAGCAGGTTGCTCTTGAGGTCCGGTGTCAGCGCCGGGTTCTGCCCTTGCAACAGATTGGCTTCGAGGAACAGCCCGCTGTTTTGCAGGGCCTGGGCCAGGCCCTTGGGGTTGCTCAACTGATTGATGTCGGGCAGGTCCGTCAGCAGGGTGTTGATGGCCGCGCGCAGGTCGTCGGGCAATTCGGTGTTTTGTGTCAGGTTCTGCAGGGTGCTGATCAGGCTGTCGAGCGAACCTTGCCGGCCTTGTTGGGTCATCAACTGTTGGGCCACCGCCAGTTGGTCCTGACGGGCGGCCAACGGCACCAGGCTCAGGCTCTGCGCGCCTTGCACCAGGGCGCTCAGCAGGCTGCCGATGCGTAGCGGCTGCGGGCTGTCGAGGGTCAGGGTAGTACCGCTCAGGGCCGTGTTGAGCAGGGTCACCAGCGAACGATAGACCGCCGGCTGTCCGGGGGCTTGTGGCAACAGCTGGGCAGTCATGACCTTGCCTTGCAGCAGAGTGCCGACCGGCAGTTGCGTGGTGTCCAGGCGGGTCAGGGCGGCGATGCTGGCACTCAGCGCCTGCTGCACGGTGATCGCCAGGTTGCCAGGGGACGGTTGGGTCACGGCGATGCTGGCGCCTTGTGGCAGCGGTTGGTTGCCGCTGACCTGCACGGTGGTTTGCTGGCCGCTGTCGGTGGTGACCTTGAGCAGCATCTGGAAGGTCTGGTCGGTTTGCTTGAGCGAGAGGACTTCGGCCTCGGCACTCTGCCCGGGCGCGATCAGGCCTGCCAGCGGCGGTGTCAGCTGTAGCAGTTCGCTGGCCAGCAGCATCGGACGGCTGTTGGCCGGGATCAACTGGGGCAGCGGGAGGATGTTGATTTCGCCTGTCATCGGGTCGCAGCCTGTCGAAATAGCCCTCTTTGGAGTAGGGCATCGCATGTATAATGCGGTCCATCTCCGAAAGTGTGTCCAAAATAGCGCAAAAATTGACACAGCTCTGTAGGTCGAGCTGCAAAAGCATTTATTCTGCTTCACTTTAACGGCTGCGCCCGTGCCGACTTGAACTGTAAAAAGGCCTCGATCATTTGACCAGCCCTCTTCTAGAAGCCTTGGCGCTCGCCTGTGAACGGGACGGGCGGCTGCTTTTCGAGCACCTCGAATTGCAGCTGCGTCCCGGTGACCTGTTGCAGATCAGCGGTCCCAATGGCAGCGGCAAGACCAGCCTGTTGCGCCTGCTGGCCGGCCTGATGCAGCCGACCGCCGGTGAGATACGGCTCAACGGGCAGCCGCTGAATGCCCAGCGCAACGAGCTGGCCCGGATGTTGTTGTGGATCGGTCACGCTGCCGGGATCAAGGATCTGCTCAGCGCCGAAGAAAACCTGCGCTGGCTCTGTGCCCTGCATCAGCCGGCCGGGCGCGAGGCGATCTGGCAGGCTCTCGCGGCGGTCGGGCTGCACGGTTTCGAGGATGTCTCCTGCCATACCCTGTCCGCCGGCCAGCAGCGCCGCGTGGCCTTGGCCCGGTTGTACCTGGACAGCCCGCCGCTGTGGATTCTCGATGAACCCTTCACCGCCCTGGACAAGCAGGGCGTCGCCCAACTCGAAGAACACCTGGCCGGCCATTGCGAGCGCGGCGGCATGATTGTGTTGACCACCCACCACACGCTGACCCGCGTCCCCGCCGGTTACCGCGATCTCGACCTGGGGCGGTGGGCCGCATGAGTGTCTTCGGCCTGTTGTTCGCCCGTGAAGCGCGCCTGCTGTTTCGCCGTCCGGCGGAGCTGGCCAATCCACTGGTGTTCTTCGCCATTGTGATTGCACTGTTCCCGTTGGCGGTCGGTCCCGAGACAAATATGTTGCAAACCTTGTCTCCGGGACTGGTCTGGGTGGCGGCCCTGTTGGCGGTCCTGCTCTCGCTGGACGGGCTTTTCCGCAGCGATTTCGAGGACGGTTCCCTGGAACAGTGGGTCCTTTCGTCGCACCCCCTGGCCCTTCTGGTTTTGGCCAAGGTGCTGGCACACTGGGTTTTTTCCGGCCTGGCCCTGGTTCTGCTCGCGCCTTTGCTGGCGCTGATGCTCGGATTACCGACTGCTTGCTTGCCGGTGCTGCTGTTATCGCTACTCTTGGGTACGCCGGTACTGAGTCTGCTCGGTGCGGTAGGGGCGGCCCTGACGGTGGGATTGAAGCGCGGTGGCCTGCTGCTGGCCCTGCTGATCCTGCCGCTGTACATCCCGGTACTGATTCTCGGCAGCGGGGCCTTGCAGGCCGCGTTGCAGGGCATGCCGGCCACCGGTTACCTGCTCTGGCTCGGTAGCCTGGCCGCCCTGGCGGTGACCCTGACACCTTTTGCAATAGCGGCTGGCCTGAAGATCAGCGTCGGCGAATAATGAGGTCTGGTCCGTTGATGACCAGCGAAGACCCTTGGATGTACCGTGATGAACTGGACTTGGTTTCATAAGCTGGGCTCGCCCAAATGGTTCTATGGCATCAGCGGGCGCCTGTTGCCCTGGCTGAGCGTGGCCGCCGTACTGCTGATCGGTAGCGGCGTGGTCTGGGGCCTGGCCTTCGCGCCGCCTGACTACCAGCAGGGCAACAGCTTTCGCATCATCTATATCCACGTGCCGGCGGCCATGCTGGCCCAGTCCTGCTATGTGATGCTGGCAGTCTGCGGGGTGGTGGGGCTGGTGTGGAAGATGAAACTGGCCGACGTCGCCTTGCAATGCGCCGCGCCCATCGGTGCCTGGATGACCGCCGTGGCCCTGGTTACCGGGGCCATCTGGGGCAAGCCGACCTGGGGCGCGTGGTGGGTCTGGGATGCGCGCCTGACTTCGATGCTGATCCTGCTGTTCCTCTATTTCGGCCTGATCGCCCTGGGCAACGCCATCACCAATCGCGACAGCGCGGCCAAGGCCTGCGCGGTGCTGGCGATTGTCGGGGTGATCAATATCCCGATCATCAAATACTCGGTGGAGTGGTGGAGTACCCTGCACCAGGGCTCGACCTTCAGCCTGACCGAGAAACCCGCCATGCCCGCTGAGATGTGGCTGCCGCTGTTGTTGACGGTGCTGGGCTTCTACTGTTTCTTCGGCGCCGTGGTGCTGCTGCGCATGCGCCTCGAAGTGCTCAAGCGCGAGGCCCGGGCCAGTTGGGTCAAGGCCGAAGTCCTGAGCGAGCTGGGGGTGGCTCGATGAGTTTTGCCACCTTCGGCGATTTTCTCGCCATGGGTCATCACGGCCTGTATGTCTGGTCGGCCTACGGCATCTGCCTGGCCGTGCTGGCTTTGAACGTCGCGGCGCCGATCCTGGCCCGGCGGCGTTACCTGCAACAAGAGGCGCGTCGTCTGCGCCGGGAGAATGCCAAGTGAACCCGCTGCGCAAAAAACGCCTGATCATCATCCTCGCCATCTTGGTCGGCGTCGGCGCTGCCGTGGGCCTGGCCTTGAGTGCGCTGCAGGAAAACATCAACCTGTTCTACACGCCGACCCAGATCGCCAACGGCGAAGCGCCCCATGGCACGCGGATTCGCGCCGGTGGCATGGTCGAGAAAGGCTCGCTGCAACGTTCCGGCGATTCGCTGGACGTGAAGTTCGTGGTCACCGATTTCAACAAGTCCGTCACCATTACCTATCGCGGCATCCTCCCGGACCTGTTCCGCGAAGGGCAGGGCATTGTTGCCCTGGGCAAGCTCAACGCCGACGGCGTGGTGGTGGCCGACGAAGTACTGGCCAAGCACGATGAGAAGTACATGCCGCCGGAAGTCACCAAGGCGTTGAAAGACAGCGGTCAATCCGCCCCGACGCAAGCGAAGGAGGGTTGATCGATGATTCCTGAGTTGGGCCATCTGGCCATGATCCTTGCACTGTGTTTCGCCCTGGTGCAGGCCACCGTCCCGCTGTTCGGCGCCTGGCGCGGTGACCGCCTGTGGATGAGCCTGGCGCGGCCGGCGGCCTGGGGACAGTTCTCTTTCCTGGTGTTCGCCTTCGGGGTGCTGACCTACGCCTTCATGACCGACGACTTTTCCGTCAGCTATGTCGCCAACAACTCCAACAGCGCCTTGCCCTGGTACTTCAAGTTCAGCGCCGTGTGGGGCGCCCACGAAGGCTCGCTGCTGCTCTGGGCCCTGATCCTCGGCGGCTGGACCTTTGCCGTGTCGGTCTTTTCCCGGCAACTGCCGCAGGTGATGCTGGCCCGGGTGCTGGCGGTGATGGGCATGATCAGCACCGGCTTCCTGTTGTTCCTGATCCTGACTTCCAACCCGTTCTCGCGGATCCTGCCGCAGATTCCGGCGGACGGTCGTGACCTCAACCCGTTGTTGCAGGACGTCGGCCTGATCGTCCATCCGCCGATGCTCTACATGGGCTATGTCGGCTTCTCGGTGGCCTTTGCCTTCGCCATCGCCGCCTTGCTTGGCGGGCGTCTCGACGCGGCCTGGGCGCGCTGGTCGCGGCCCTGGACCATCGTCGCCTGGGCGTTCCTGGGGGTTGGGATCACCCTCGGTTCCTGGTGGGCCTACTACGAACTTGGCTGGGGCGGCTGGTGGTTCTGGGACCCGGTGGAAAACGCCTCGTTCATGCCCTGGCTGGTGGGCACGGCGCTGATCCACTCCCTGGCGGTCACGGAAAAACGCGGGGTGTTCAAGAGCTGGACCGTGCTCCTGGCGATCGCGGCGTTTTCCCTGAGCCTGCTGGGAACCTTCCTGGTGCGTTCCGGGGTGCTGACCTCGGTGCACGCCTTCGCCTCCGACCCAGCGCGCGGGGTGTTCATTCTGATCTTCCTGCTGTTCGTGGTCGGTGGATCGCTGACCCTGTTCGCCCTGCGCGCACCGGTGGTGAAAAGCCATGTCGGCTTCAATTTGTGGTCGCGGGAAACCCTGCTGCTGGGCAACAACCTGGTGCTGGTGGTGGCGGCCTCGATGATCCTGCTGGGCACGTTGTACCCGCTGGTGCTCGATGCCCTCAGTGGCGCCAAGCTGTCGGTTGGGCCGCCGTACTTCAATGCCTTGTTCATCCCATTGATGGCGCTTTTGATGGTGGTGATGGCGGTCGGCGTGCTGGTGCGCTGGAAAGACACCCCGGTGAAATGGCTGGTGGGCATGCTGACCCCGGTGTTGCTGGGTAGCGTTGCCCTGGCGGTGGTGGCCGGGCTGGTCTATGGCGATTTCAACTGGGCGGTGCTGGCGACCTTCCTGCTCGCCGCCTGGGTGCTGCTGGCCGGCGTCCGCGACATCCTCGACAAGACCCGCAACAAGGGCCTGATCAAGGGCCTGCCGAGCCTGACCCGCAGCTATTGGGGCATGCAGCTGGCGCACCTGGGGATCGTGGTCTGCGCCCTGGGCGTGGTGCTGTCGAGCCAGGAGAGCGCCGAACGCGACCTGCGCATGGCGCCGGGCGAGTCCATGGAGCTGGGCGGTTACCACTTCATCTTCGAAGGCGCCAAGCATGTCGAAGGGCCGAACTTCACCTCGGACAGAGGTACGATCCGGGTGATTGAAAACGGCAAGGAAGTGGCGCTGCTGCACCCGGAGAAACGGTTGTACACCGTGCAGCAATCGATGATGACCGAAGCCGGGATCGACGCCGGTTTCACCCGTGACCTCTACGTCGCCCTCGGCGAGCCGCTGGAAAACGGCGCTTGGGCGGTGCGGGTGCACGTCAAGCCGTTCGTGCGCTGGATCTGGTTCGGCGGTCTGCTGACTGGCTTGGGCGGCGCACTGGCGGCGCTGGACCGGCGTTATCGGGTCAAGGTGAAGAGCCGTGTGCGTGAAGCGCTGGGCCTGAGTGGAGCGACGGCATGAAGCGTTGGTTGATGGTATTGCCGCTGGCGGCGTTCCTGGTGATGGCGGTGTTCCTTTATCGCGGTTTGTACCTGGATCCCTCCGAGCTGCCGTCGGCGATGATCGGCAAGCCGTTTCCGGCGTTCGCGTTGCCCAACGTGCAGGGCGACAAGCAACTGAGCGTGGCCGACCTGCATGGCAAGCCGGCGTTGGTGAATGTCTGGGGCACCTGGTGCATTTCCTGCCGGGTCGAGCACCCGGTGCTGAACAAGCTGGCCCAGCAGGGTGTGTTGATCTATGGCATCAACTACAAGGATGACAATGCCGAGGCATTGAAGTGGCTGAAGGATTTCCATAACCCCTACCAGCTGGATATCCGCGACGAGCAAGGTACCTTGGGCCTGGATCTGGGGGTCTATGGCGCGCCGGAGACCTTCTTCATCGACGCCAAGGGCGTTATTCGCTACAAGCACGTCGGTGTGATCGACGAGACGGTCTGGCGTGAGCAACTGGCGACGGTGTATCAGTCGCTGGTGGACGAGGCCCGCCCATGAAGCGCTGGTTAGCCGCGGCCGCCCTGGGCCTGAGTCTGGTCGGAATGGCCCATGCCGCCATCGACACCTATGAATTCGCCAACGATGCCGAACGTGAACGCTTTCACGATCTGACCAAGGAACTGCGCTGCCCCAAGTGCCAGAACCAGGACATCGCCGACTCCAACGCACCGATTGCCGCCGACCTGCGCCGGGAGATTTTCCGCATGCTCGGCGAGGGCAAGGACAATCAGCAGATCATCGACTTCATGGTTGACCGTTATGGCGACTTCGTGCGCTACAAGCCGGCCCTGAGCGGCAAGACCGCCTTGCTCTGGTTCGGCCCGGCCGGCCTGCTGCTGGGCGGTTTTGTCGTGATCGCGGTGATCATCCGCCGCCGTCGCGCCGAGGGTGCTGCTGCCCCGGACGCGCTTTCCGCCGAGGAGCGCCAGCGCCTCGACCACCTGCTGGATAAGAAAACCGAATGATTGATTTCTGGCTCGCTACAGGTCTGTTGTTACTGATTGCCCTGAGTTTCCTGTTGATTCCGATTTTGCGTGAACGCCGCGTGCAGCGCGAAGAAGATCGCACCGCGCTGAACGTCGCCCTCTACCAGGAGCGTGTCGCCGAGTTGCAGGCGCAGCAGGTCGAAGGTGTGCTCAGCACCGAGCAAATGGACAGCGGTCGGGCGGAAGCGGCCCGTGAATTGCTGGCCGATACCGAAGGCGTGGCACCGGCCCGTGTTTCGCGACTGGGCAAGCCATTGCCGTTGCTGGCGGCTTTGCTGGTCCCGGTGCTGGGGTTGGCGTTGTACCTGCATTTTGGCGCCAGCGACAAGGTCGAACTGACCCGTGAATTCGCCCAGGCACCGCAGTCCGTGGAAGAGATGACCCGGCGCCTGGAGCGGGCGGTGGCGGCCCAGCCGGATTCGGCCGAGGGCCTGTATTTCCTCGGACGTGCCTATATGGCCCAGGACCGTGCGGCCGATGCGGCGAAAGTGTTCGAGCGTACCGTCAAGGTGGCCGGGCGCCAGCCGGAGCTGCTCGGGCAGTGGGCCCAGGCGCAGTACTTTGCCGATGGCAAGCAGTGGTCGCCGCAGGTCCAGGCGCTGACCGATGAAGCGCTCAAGATCGATCCGAAGGAAGTCACCAGCCTGGGCTTGTTGGGGATCGCGGCGTTTGAAGGGCAGCGTTACCAGGAAGCCATCGACTACTGGAAACGTCTGCTGGCGCAATTACCGCCGGACGATAATTCCCGTGCCGCGTTGCAGGGCGGTATTGATCGCGCCAGTGAAAAGCTGGTGGCCAGCGGCGGCAAGGTCGTCGAGGCGCCCGTGGTCAAAGGCGCGTTGTTGAAAGTGCGAGTCGAGTTGGCGGCGGCACTGAAGGCCAAGGTGCAGCCGGGCGACAGCGTCTTCATCTTCGCCCGGGCGACCCAGGGGCCGCCCGCGCCGTTGGCGGCCAAGCGCCTGACCGTCGCCGACCTGCCAGCGACAGTGGAGTTGGGCGACAGCGACGCGATGATGCCGCAATTGAAACTGTCGAACTTTCCTGAAGTCCAACTGGTTGCACGGATTTCCCGCGCCGGCCAACCGACGGCGGGCGAGTGGATCGGGCGCAGCCAACCATTGGCCAGCAGCACCTCCGCGCAGCAGAACCTGACCATCGACAGCCCTGATAAATAGAGAATCGCCATGACCGCCATCGCTCGCCTCACCCTGTTAACGCTGGTCCTGGGGCTGAGCGCTTGTGCGGTCCATCGCCCGCCGCCGGAGGGGCCGACGATCCCGCCTTCCGGTCCGACGACCCAACCGTATCCACCGTACACGCCGGGTAAACCGGTCCCATCGAGCAAACCACGTCCGAGCTTCTCGCCGACGTTCGCCCCGCCACCGGGTGGTAACAGCCACTGGGACGGGCAGATGGGCGTCTATGTCCTCGACAACCAGACCAACACCTTCTATCGCCAGCGCACTTACTACCGCTGGAACAACGGCTGGAGCCGCTCCATCAGCCCCAGCGGACCGTGGGAAGACACCGATATCCATGGCGTGCCACCGGGACTGAGCAAACAGTTCGGTCAGTGAGCGAAAACGGCGATCCCGACAGGTCGCCGTTTTTTTGGGGGCGCCAGGCATGGCGCGTAGCGCCGTGACTGGCGCTGTTCGGCTCACTGTGGTGGTGAAGTCGGACGACTTGGAGGTGAAAGTCCTCTACACACCCGGCAAGGGGAAGTGTTAGCCAGAGGCAAGGGTGTCGCGGGTGACTGCGAATCCGAAGGAAGCCCGAGGCAAAATGCTGGGCTGACGAACCCAAAGGCGGCACAAGACAACTGGGCATCCCCAACGTCGTGGATCGCTTGATCCAGCAGGCACTGCTGCAACAGCCAGCGTTTGAAACTGACGCTGAATCGGGAAAAGAGCCGCGTAGCACGGCCTTGGGTCTGCGATTACTTGGGTTATGGGATGAGTTGGCACAAGCAGCCAAAATCAGGAACTTTCGATCAAAAAAATTATTCGTTATCAGAAATTAATTTCTCCAGATATTGCCCGTTGGAGTTTATAACGGCCTTATAAATACTGTAAGCCTCCATGTCACAAGCGTTAGCCGATGCCAAAACTCCATCATGTAAGTGCATGAGCTCGCCGTTCGGAATGAACATCATGATAGGGGAATGTGTGGCGATAATAAATTGTGAACCCTGTTTGGATAACTCAACGATTCTAAGTGCCAGGCTGAGTTGGCGAGAGGGGTGCAAGGAGGCTTCGGGCTCGTCCAATATGTAAATGCCATTGGCTTTGAATCTGTTTTGGTAAAGTGACTCCATTGCTTCGCCATGAGAGAGGGTATGTAGGTCCCGCCCTCCGTAATAGGACTTTATTTCAGGGTCGAAGCTACCCGCACTGTCCAATCGCCTCACTTCTGAGCTGAAATTATAAAAAGTTTCCGCCCGATAAAAGAAAAGATCTTTCTCTTTTCGATAGCCTTTGGAAATAATAATGTGGTTGTGCAGATCTGAGTGGGTGGATTCTGTATTGAATCTGAAGTTTTTACCTCCTCCTTCAGGGTTGCAGCCCAATTTGACGGCAATGGCCTCCAGGAGTGTGGATTTTCCTGCGCCGTTATCTCCAGCGATAAGGGTTATGGGATGGTTCAGATCCAACGGAAAAATACCCGCGATTGGGTTAGCCGGAAACGTGTCGGCCTTGAGTCGTATGGATTTAACGAATAGATTGTTCATGAGTATAGTTGAAAACCCTGTGTAATGAATTTTTTGTTCCGATCAACGACAGCGCGATTTGTATGGAATGGTTGGCGCCAAGTGCAAACATTCCTATATAGCCTAGGTAATAAATCAAATCAGCTCCGAGTGTTTTTGGAGAAAGTGTGGAGATAAGGAATAGTGATATGGCGATGATGACAGCTATGAAAATTTCAGGGCCGCTGCTGAGATAGATACTGATTTTTTCATATCGATATTTGGTGCCGATAGCGTTCTTTAGGTGATGATTGCTCATGATCATTTTATGATTGAAGTGGCGAAGGCTTTCTGAAGAAGCTTGCTTTAGCTCAATAATAGAGGTTTTATATCGTTGTTCTTGTTCGATTTCGGTTGTGTACGCGTGTGTTATTTTTTTGGAGGAGTGGGTGACATGGATATATGAGAAGGCGAAGAGTGCTAATAAGGGAGGCGCCATAAAGAGATTTTCAAGAATGAGCATGGAGAATGTAATTATAGTCAGACTGCTCGCGCCTGCCAGTTCAACGATTTGTATTGCGCTTGAAGCGATGCGTTCGGAGTCTTCTTTTATAAGGGTGGCCAGTTTTCCCTGGTCAGTTGACAATATATTATCATAAATATATTCAATTATTAGGAGCCGTATTTTTGATTTTATATATTGATTTAGCGTTTCGGAGAAGCACTGCGTAACGCTTTTTAGCGAGAAAACCGCGATCAATAGCGCTATGGTTAAAAAAAACTGGTCAGGTTTTGAGATTTCCTTAATGTTTATACTGATAATATAAGGTATTAGAAATTGTAGTAGTGCTGTTGTCAGCGATAGCACCAAGCTTGTAATAATGAGCGCTCGACAAACTTTTATTATTTTAGTCATGTGCGCCATCTCGTTTGTGTAATAAACGCACCCTTGAGTGTCTGTAAAAAGCTTCAGGGGTTGAAAAATATATTCCAACCAAAAATCTAAGTGGTATTAATATGCGATCAATATACAGGGTTGACGCGATTAGCTCGCCTAGAGTTAAAGTGTTGGCCGTTATGAGTGTGCTTCCGATATATAAAATCGCAGATAGGCCAATCAGCGAAGATAATCCAGAAATTGCATTTAAAGATGATATGTTTAACTGTGTGCGCCATAGTACGTGAAGTACGAGTGCTTTGTGTTTTTTGAATTTTGTAAAAAGAGGTCTGTCTTTGGTTTTCGTTCTGGATAATATTTTGCTGATGAGAGATGTGTTTTCTTCTATGTATTTTCCATAAGCCGTCTTCATTTTTTTCTGAGTCAAAAAATAAATTAAAGAGGCGAATAAAATAGCCGCAGTTGGCGCTATGGAAAGCGAGGGCTGATAGCTAAATATTGCGATGAAGGCAATGATTATTGCGGTGAGGCTCGTACTAACGTCATAATATAGGCTGTGATGCAGGTAGATGGAGTTGTCCGTGTCGTTATCAATGTACTCGATAATATCCCCCTCTGATGGGGAGTTTTTATTGTGCTTAATCAGGACCTCTAGAGACCTTTGTTTTAGTTTAATTCTTGTTGAAGAGTTGGTGTGCGCTAAATAAATGTTGTTGACTAGTTTTAAGCAGGGCGCGAGGATAAGACCGCTGCAGGCGATTAAAAGATAGGAAAGTTGTAGTTGGTTGTGTGCGTGGTAGTGGTCGATAAGTTTTCCCAAAAAAAAGGGGGTGCTCAAGTTTATGCACGCAGCGACACCGCCAAGGCCGATAAAACGGAAATTTTGAATCATTATTGTAAGTAGTCCATTTGGTGGATGAGAAAAGGAAATTTAAACGATTCATTTAAAACCCCGTGAGCACCTAAAATGGCGCCCGTTTTACCCACCCATAGGCCTAATGGATCGGCCGCTCTTGTGCGTAGCTCTCTTGTGTCGTGCTCTGCTAAGAGAGATGTATTTAGCCAGGTGTAAACCCTTTGATCGAGCAGTGACGGAGGGTAGACGCTCTTTATAATATTGAGTAGGCCATAGGCGCCATGGCAAATCGAGTCATTGATAGGGCGCTTGCGCTGACGCAGGTTTTCGTAGCTGAAAAAGGAGCAGGGTGGATTGTTTCTAATGAACTCCAATGCCTCCGGGACATGATGCTCCGAAAAATATTGGAGAATAAGATAGTTTCCTGGTAGTCCATGGCTCCAAGAGAACTCTCCATTTGTTGACTCTGACCTTCTGCGATAGTCCGGCCAGTTCTTAATGTTTTTATCATATTGTTGCAACTCCCAGTCCAGAAAGTCTACAAAGGTATTGTAGATTTTTTGATTCTTTGAAATGGTTCTGTAAAAATAAAATATTGAATAGGCGCAGCCCATGACACCATGAGAAAGCCCCGAAAGAAGTGAGTCGTTACGAGTTGTAATTGATCTGTCAAATTGTACAAGACGTTTGCCGTTTAGTAGCACCAGCTCTGAATCGATTTTTTTGTATAAGTTACATGCTAGTTCACGAAAGTCATTGTCTTTAGTCAGTTCGTATAGCTTGGTCAAAACACTAAGAGTGCCATACATTCCTGAAAGGAGGTCCGCCCCCCAAAAATATTTTTGCCACCAATCTTCTGAGATCGCACTATGGAAGTAGCTTTTGTATTGCGACAATAATTCGTCGTGCCGGTTGTCCTCGAAATATTTCAGGGTTATGATCAGCGGGAGAACTGAAGATGAGAGGCCAAAATGTGAGCCACCTAAGTGTGTACCTCTATTATGAAGCTTTTTGTTAACCCGATTGTATGCTTCATTCAATATATTCAGAATGCTTTCTTTTGGAATGGGTTTGTTTTGATGTATCATTGCTAAACCATAAGCCATCCCCGATAGACCATAATACAGATCCTCTCCAAGCTCAGAGTACTCGATATATCCACCTGGTGATGCATGAAATCCATACCAGAGGCCATTATTTGAAAGCTCATATGAGATTTTTTCTATTAAGAAATCTATGTTTGAATTTTGGGCGAATCTTATGTCTTCAAGTTTTTCTTGAATAGAGGAACACGTATCGTTGATATTGTCTTCTTTTCTAAAAGTATACGTTGTTAGCTTGCGATCATGCTCGTACATATACCGCATAGCGGTCAGCGTATTGCTTATTTGTGATATCTCGAAACGGCGTCTGGCCTCCGTAAAGTTTTCAATGTAGCTAATGCTATTTGAAAGCCCGTCCAGATAGCTACCGGGCGGCAAGTGCCCCTTTCCTGAGTAATGGGGTTCGGAAAATGAAAGTTCCCCAACGCAGCTTTTTGCGTAAGGAATATCAATATTCAACAGTGCATTGACTTCCGCAGGTAAAAAACCCACTGCCGGCGCATTATCGTTATCAAGGATTTTCGTCAGAAAAGCTTTTCGTTTTTCCGTTGAACACATCAGGGACGCATGAAGCGAACACTGAATTGCATAATGGTAAGTGGCAGTAGGTCGGGGGACGTAGCGGCACGTAAGCCCTTTGAATGATCGAATTTTTTTGATGACATACGCCTGATGTTTTTTTAACGTTTCGAAGAAGCAAGTGAAACCTTCCTGGATTTCTCTTTCATATTCCCACGGGCTGACGATGCAGCCATTAAGGTATAAGACGTTTTTTCCAGGATATATTTTTACACCGTCCGTGCCAAATCGCCCATTATCCTTATCATCTTCCAAGTGCTGATACAAGTTGAGGCTTACATATTGTTCTTTTAATCCGCCCAAAGCGCTTAAGTCTACCCCTATGCCATCTGTACCCTTCCATGTCCAATTGGGAAGAATGCTGGTTTGGGCGCTATTCCAGCGAACTTCCTTGGGAATGCTACTAATGTTCAATACGCAATAAAAAATGGTTTCTAGATCAATAGGGACAGGGTGGCTTGTATTGCAAATCAGATTGTCGCATGTAATGTCGGATGTTGTGAATGCCGTACAGTATCCTAATAAAAAACCGGCCCGTCTATAATAGGTCTGCACGTCCGCAATATCGTTGGCGGGCAATTGTGGAAAATATTTGGCCCAGCCGTGTGTTGGATGAACTATGTATAAAGGGATTTTCCATTCTGAATAGTGACTGTCAGCTTTTTTTGAAAGGTACTCCAAAAGCATTGAGGCGCGGTTTTCAATGTCAAGATTTCGCGGCTTGTAAACGACCTTGCTACCATTTGTAAATGTTAAAGTGCAGGCGGTGAGCGAGCCATTATGGGTTTCCCCCTCGGAGGGGGTGCACTCAAGGAGTAAGTGAGCGGAGCTCAAACTGGTTAAAGCTTTGAATCCGGGTTTGTCCTCTGTTAGTCGCAGGGCTAGTAGGTAAGTCTGATCGATGAAGTTATCGGTTATTTTTTGTAGGGTTCGCGTTAATTCTGGATATGACTCAAGAATATTAAGAAGGTATTCGTTGTTTTTTCTAAGTATTGCGTAATGCTCGAATACGCCAAGTTTGTGGGGTTTAATTGTTTGATTTAATATGTCTCGTTCGACAGATAGTACATTCTGCGCGGTGTTCGTAATACGAGTTGAGAGGTTGCCGACGTAACCATTTATAATGGCCTTGCCTTCCTCGTGATCGAGCTTCTCTATTTGAGTCAGGTTTCTTTTAGTTTTCTCTACGTAGTAAGCTAGAAATGGCCAGACAGGGCAGTCGGTAGTTAGATTTTCTGCGGAGGAATTAAGCGTTAAGAAATCTATGGCTGCCGAGGCGGTAGCACCTTGAGCATCGTTCATATTGGGATACCTTAATGGTTATGGTCGGCAGCGACAATGCCGCCGCCGACTCAACTTGACCAGCCTCAGGAATAGGTCGCATTGCAGCAGGTGTTCCAGCATTGAGTGCAACAGCTTGTGCACGGTAAGGTTCCACTGCTCGCGGCGGTTAGATTGCTATACGCTTGAATAACGAGCGCGGATATTGGCGCAATTGCTTCAAGTACTACGGTTCTGTTGTTTTTAATTGTTTCAAGATCGATTTGCATGGCATACCTCAATTAGTATGATCCAGAATACCCGCTCAATCGGGTATTACACTCCGTCCGTTGTTGATTTTCGTGGGGTGATGCTGACTGGTTGGGTAAGTGAAATTATGATGTGTCCATTTGAATAGTCCTTTTGTTAGGTGAGCGGTTTTTCCGCTGATTTAATAATTTCCCTCATCGCTCATTTAGTCAATTGCCCCATTTTCGGTTTTATCTGTAGTCTTTTATTTTTTGGATCGAAGGCTGATTCCTACAAAGCTTTCGTGTTCTTCAGGGGTTGTAAGTTAGGAGAGGCTTTGATGAGAGGTATTTCTTTCTAGATGTGGGGCAGCACAGTTTTAATGATTTGGTACTGCCGGCAACGCCGCCGAGATCGAGCCGATCTCCCAGGAACGAATATTTAAGGTTCTTCACGGAATCTCGGGAAAGACACAAACAAGAACGCCGATTTTATGGATGATTTTCGTGCGAGCAAACACATCTAAAAACCGGCGCTCTTATGCACGATATTAATACGTTTCGTGCGCTATACCGACGATGCGAACATCTATATGCGCAGTTGCCGTGCAGGCGAACGAGTAATGGCCAGCGTCGAGCGTTTCCTGAGCCAGCGTTTGAAACTGATGCTGAATCGGGAAAAGAGCCGCGTAGCACGGCCTTGGGTCTGCGATTACTTGGGTTATGGGATGAGTTGGCACAAGCAGCCAAAACTGAGGGTGGCGAGCCTGAGCCTGCACCGCCGTATACGGAACCATACGTACGGTGGTGTGAGAGGACGGCGGCTGTGAAGCCGCCTCCTGCTCGATGGGACGTTATTTCGCGATGCCTGGAAACAGGCCCTTTGAGGGGAGGGGGAAACCGTGAGGACAATATTTCATCCCCGAGTCCTGCGATCGGCGCTATAACAGTCCTGTTGAATTGAGAACCGTTCACCTCCCATCCAAGGAATCTGACGTCCCATGAATTCGATTTTCGGCAAATTGGCTGGCCGCGGTGCGTTGGCCTCGGCGATGAGTCTGGCGGTATTGATGTCAGTCGGCGTTGCGCGGGCCGCCGATGCTCCGGCCCAGCGGGTTGCGGTGCGTGGCGAGATCACGGCGGTCGAGGCGGACGCGCTCAAGGTGCATACCCTCGCGAACGAGAATGTCACGGTCGGCATGACCAAGGACACCCAGGTTCGCGGGGTGGCCCTCGCGAAGCTCTCGGATATCAAGCCCGGCAGCTACATCGGCACGGCGGCGATGCCGGGCCCGGACGGTACGCTGACGGCGATGGAAGTGCATGTCTTTCCGCCCGAGATGGCTGGCACCGGGGATGGCCACCGGCCTTTCGACCTGGCGCAGGGCAGCACCATGACCAATGGCCGCGTGGGTGAGTTGAAGGTCGCCAATGGACGGACCCTGACCCTGAGCTACAAGGGCGGTGAGAAGACGGTCGTGGTTCCGGAGGGTGTGCCCATCGTCAACCTGGTACCCAGTGATCGCAGCCTGCTCAAGCCGGGGGTGAAGGTGGTGCTGTTTGCCCAGCAGGGGGCGGATGGCAAGCTGACGGCAGCGGGGATTTCCGCGGGTGAGAATGGGCTCAAGCCGCCGATGTGAGAGACGGAGGCGTTATTTTGCAAACACCACCGATTCGTAGGAGCGGCCGGTCGACGCTCGGTTGCCGGCGATGAGGCCCTGGCGTCTTGCATTGATCTTGCGGGCGCCATCGCCAGCAAGCTGGCGCCTGGAGGGGGGCGGTGTTTTCAATAGCGCGTGGTGACGGTTACTTGCCGTTATAGATCTGATCGAACACGCCACCATCATTGAAGTGGGTCTTCTGTACCGTGCGCCAGTCGCCGAAGGTCTTTTCCACCGAGAGGAAGTCGACTTTCGGGAAGCGGTCGGTGAACTTGGCCAGCACCTGCGGATCACGCGGGCGCAGGTAGTTGTTGGCGGCGATTTCCTGGCCTTCCGGCGACCACAGGTACTTCAGGTATTCCTCGGCCAGCGCACGGCTGCCTTTCTTGTCGACCACCTTGTCCACCACGCTCACTGGTGGCTCGGCTTCGGCGGACACGCTCGGGTAGACCACTTCGAACTGGTCGCGACCGAACTCGCGGGCAATCATTTCCGCTTCGTTCTCAAAGGTCACCAGCACGTCGCCGATCTGGTTGGTCATGAAGGTAGTGGTCGCCGCGCGACCGCCGGTATCGAGCACCGGAGCCTGCTTGAACAGCTTGCCGACAAACTCCTTGGCCTTGTTCTCGTCACCGCCGTTCTTCAGCACATAACCCCAGGCCGACAGGTAGGTGTAGCGGCCGTTACCCGAGGTCTTGGGGTTGGGCACGATCACCTGGACACCGTCCTTGAGCAGGTCCGGCCAGTCTTTCAGGACCTTGGGGTTGCCCTTGCGGACGATGAACACGGTGGCGGAAGTGAACGGCGCACTGTTGTTCGGCAGACGGGTGACCCAGTTGTCCGGGACCAGCTTGCCGTTGTCCACCAGGGCGTTGATGTCGGTGGCCATGTTCATGGTGATCACGTCCGCCGGCAGCCCGTCGATAACCGAACGCGCCTGCTTGCTGGAGCCGCCGAAGGACATCTGCAAGGTGATGTTTTCATTGTGCTCGGCCTGCCAGTGTTTCTGGAACGCCACGTTGTAGTCTTTGTAGAAGTCGCGCATCACGTCGTAGGAAACGTTCAGCAAAGTCGGTGCGGCCTGGGCCAGGCTGCCAAAGGCCAGGCCGGCGGCCAAAAGTGAGGCGCCAAAAATTTTTTTCACTGCGCAGTCCTTGTTTCAGCTGAGAGAGGGGTAATTTGCCGGCAACTATAACGGCGCAGGTATAGTCATTTAAAGATTAAAAAATACTTTGCTTATTCTATTTTCTTGTATAGCGCATTCCCACAACGGGAGCAGAAAGAGGCTTCCGGTTCGTGGCTGTTTTTCCCGCAGGTCGGGCAGTCGTGCTTATGCGAATCGCCGCGCATGGCATTGGCCAGTTCGGCGGTGAAGATCCCGGTGGGCACGGCGATGATCGAGTAACCGGTGATCATCACCAGGGAAGAAATCACCTGGCCCAGCACGGTCTTGGGCACGATATCGCCATAACCCACGGTGGTGAGGGTAACGATAGCCCAGTAGATGCCCTTGGGAATGCTGGTAAAGCCATGTTCCGGGCCTTCGACCACGTACATCAGGGTGCCGAACACTATCACCAGGGTGCAGACGCTGAGCAGGAACACCAGGATTTTCTGCTTGCTGCCGCGCAGAGCGTCGAGCAGATAGTGCGCCTGTTTCAGGTAGGGGCCGAGCTTGAGTACCCGGAAGATCCGCAGCATGCGGATGATGCGGATGATCAGCAGGTATTGGGCGTCACTGTAGTAGAGCGCGAGGATCCCCGGCACGATGGCCAGCAGGTCCACCAGCCCGTAGAAGCTGAAGGCATAGCGCAGCGGCCGCGGCGAGCAGTACAGGCGCAGCAGGTACTCGATGGCGAAAATGATGGTGAAGCCCCATTCTATATAGGCCAGGGCGTCGGCGAAGGTCTGGTGGAAACTCTCGATGCTGTCGAGGATCACGATCACCAGGCTGGCGAGGATGATCAGCAGCAGGGTTTTGTCGAAGCGCCTGCCGGCGACGGTGTCGGATTGGAAAACCATGACGTAGAGCCGCTGGCGCCAGTCGTTGTTACTGTTCATGAAGTGTTGCCCAAGCTTATGGATGCGGGAAGCGTGGGGGATTGCCGATCATTGCGCAAGCCGGGGGGCTTTGGGGGGAGCATTGGCTGCGCTCTCTTGTAGGGCTTGCCGGCGATGGCGTTCTCAGGGGCGATGCATGACTTGAGGGCCTCATCGCCGGCAAGCCGGCTCCCACAAGGCTTTGCGGCGCTTTCAGGATCCCGTTTCCTTTGCCGGCCAGCGTTGGGCTTGCGGTCTACTGTTGCTTGTCTGGTGCAATACACGGGCTCCGGCCCGAACCAGCCAGCAGGCAAGGATAAAGGGCGCGGTCAGCGGCGCCAGGCCGAGGGCGGAAAAACCGGGTGTCAGCAGGTTCGCCAGGAGCATGCCGATCAGCACGGGCCAGGGTGTTCGCTGCCGTTGGCTCAGGGCAAGCGCGACCAGCGCCGGGTTGTAGCCGGCCAGCCCGAGCTGGGTGGCGGACGCCGGATCATGCAGGAGGGTGAAGGCCAGTCCGACGGTGCTGCCGAGGACCGCCCAGAAGGCGGCGCGGCGATTGGCGAGCAGCAGTCCGATGAGGATCGACAAGGCCGCCAGGGGCTGGTCGAGGAACATGACCTGGCCCAGGCCGATGAAAGCCGTGTTGGCGTAGGCGAAGGCGTCATCAAGGGGGACTGTCACGCTGCTCTGGGCCGGGGCCGTGAACGCCAGCAAGAACCAGCTCAGGCCGACAAAGGGAGCGGTGTAGGCCGGCAGGCTCCGCGCGTCGCCGGTGTATTTGAGCCATTGCCGGACCAGAATCGCGCTCAGGCCGGAGGCGGCGATGATCAGCGGCGGGATCAGTATCGACCAGGGAAACCGCAGGCTGATCAGCAGGCCCAGCAGCACGCCGTTGTAGCTGTAGAGACCGGCCTGGCGCTCGGCCTTGGGGTAGCCGCGACGCTGGGCGGTGAGCAGGCCGGCTAGACCGCCGAGCAACGCGCCGCCGAGCAGGGTCGGGGCGCCCAGGAGTATCGCCAGTAGGCAGCACAGGCCGCAGAGCGGATGGCATTGGAGGAAGATCTGGCTGAAGCCGTTGAGCAGGGCGGTTGCCCAGTCGGGGCAGTGGGACGTGTTCGGCATGGTGTGTGTCAGGGGGATTCTTTGAGGGCGCAAGACCGCTTTCGCGAGCAAGCTCTGCTCCTACAGGATTTGTGTTCGACGCAACATTGTAGGAGCCGGCAAGCCGGCTCCTACAGTTGACTGCGTTCAGCCGGGAGGGGCCTAACGCTCGCGAATCGAGAAATTCGCCATATGCTCCAGGCCCTTGATCAGCGCCGAATGGTCCCACTGGCTGCCGCCGATGGCCGCGCAAGTGTTGAACACCTGCTGGGCATTGGCGGTGTTGGGCAGGTTGATATTCAACTCGCGGGCTCCGGCCAGGGCCAGGTTCAGGTCCTTCTGGTGCAGGCTGATCCGGAAGCCCGGGTCGAAGGTGCCCTTGATCATGCGCTCGCCATGCACTTCGAGGATTTTCGACGAGGCGAAGCCGCCCATCAGTGCTTCACGGACCTTGGCCGGGTCAGCGCCGTTCTTCGCGGCGAACAACAGTGCCTCGGCGACCGCCTGGATATTCAGGGCGACGATGATCTGGTTCGCCACCTTGGCGGTCTGGCCGTCACCGTTGCCACCGACCAGGGTGATGTTCTTGCCCATGTGCTGGAACAGCGGCAGGGCGCGGGCGAAGGCCTGGGCGTCGCCGCCGACCATGATGCTCAGGGTCGCGGCCTTGGCGCCGACCTCACCACCGGATACCGGGGCGTCGAGGTACTGCGCGCCTTTCTCGTTGATCCTGGCCGCGAACGCCTTGGTGGCGGTGGGCGAGATCGAGCTCATGTCGATGACGATCTTGCCCGGGCCGACGCTGGCGGCAATGCCGTCGGCACGAAACAGCACGTCCTCGACCTGCGGCGTGTCCGGCACCATGACGATGATGAACTCGGCTTCCTGGGCGACTTCCTTCGGGCTCGCCAGGGCCACCGCGCCAGCATTGATCAGGTCGACCGGGGCGGCGTCGTGGTGGTGGGACAGGAACAGGCTGTGACCTGCCTTTTGCAGATTGGCGGCCATGGGATGGCCCATGATGCCAGTGCCGATAAAACCGATTTTAGCCATGATAACGTCCTCTTTTTCTTATATCGCGTTATGGGTTTTCAGCCAGCCCAGCCCGGCTTCGGTGCTGGTTAGCGGCTTGTATTCGCAGCCGACCCAGCCCTGGTAACCGATGCGCTCCAGGTGCTCGAACAGGAACCGGTAGTTGATTTCTCCGGTTCCCGGTTCATGGCGTCCGGGGTTGTCGGCCAGCTGCACATGGTTGATCTCGGCCAGGTGCTCGGACAGGCTGCGCGCCAGGTCGCCCTCCATGATCTGCATGTGGTAGATGTCGTATTGCAGGAACAGGTTGGCGCTGCCCACCTGATGGCGGATCGACAGGGCCTGGGCCGTGGTGTTCAGGTAGAAGCCGGGGATGTCGCGGGTGTTGATCGCTTCCATCACCAGGCGGATGCCGACGGCTTCAAGCTTGCCGGCGGCGTACCTGAGGTTGTCGACGAAGGTCTTTTCCAGAAAGGCGTCGTCGAAGCCCTGGGGGCGGATACCGGCCAGGCAGTTGATTTGGGTATTGCCCAGTACCTGTGCATAGGCGATGGCCAGGTCGACCCCGGCGCGGAACTCCTCGACCCGGTCCGGGTGACAGGCAATGCCGCGTTCGCCCTTGGCCCAGTCGCCGGCCGGCAGGTTGAACAGCACCTGGGTCAGGCCATGGCTGTCGAGTTGCGCCTTGATCTCGGCGGAGCTGAAGTCGTAGGGGAACAGGTATTCCACGCCGCTGAAACCGGCAGCGGCGGCGGCCTTGAAACGGGCCAGGAAATCCTGCTCGGTGAACAGCATGGACAGGTTGGCGGCAAAGCGTGGCATGGGCGTCTCCTTGCAAATCGATACAAAGTGTTTGGGCTGACTGCCGGCACAGCGATAACAGCGGTGAAGGTGATAGCGCCAGCGCTGGCAAGCCAGTCTCCTGCAAGTGTGGGATCAGTCGAGCAGCGCAATCGCCGTCGGCGCATCGTTGCCGACCAGTGCCAGGTCTTCGAACTCGTTGATGGCGTTGATCTCGGTGCCCATGGAAATATTGGTCACCCGTTCGAGGATGATTTCGACAATCACCGGCACCCGGAACTCCTCGATCATGGCCTGGGCCTGGCGCAGCGCGCCCTGGATCTGCTCCGGCTCGAACACCCGCAGGGCCTTGCAACCCAGGCCCTCGGCGACAGCCACGTGGTCCACGCCATAGCCGTTGAGCTCGGGTGCATTGAGGTTGTCGAAGGACAGCTGTACGCAGTAGTCCATATCGAAGCCGCGCTGGGCCTGGCGGATCAGCCCCAGGTAGGAGTTGTTCACCACCACGTGGATGTACGGCAGCTTGAACTGCGCGCCGACTGCCAGTTCCTCGATCATGAACTGGAAGTCATAGTCGCCGGACAGGGCTACCACCTTGCGATTCGGGTCGGCCTTGACCACCCCCAGCGCCGCCGGAATGGTCCAGCCCAGGGGCCCGGCCTGGCCGCAGTTGATCCAGTGCCGCGGCTTGTAGACATGGAGGAACTGCGCGCCGGCAATCTGCGACAGGCCGATGGTGCTGACGTAGCAGGTGTCCTTGCCGAACACTTGGTTCATCTCTTCATAGACGCGCTGGGGCTTGACCGGCACGTTGTCGAAGTGGGTCTTGCGCTGCAGGCTGGCCTTGCGCTGCTGGCAATCGGCGAGCCAGGCACTGCGATCCTTGAGCTTGCCGGCGGCCTGCCATTCACGGGCCACTTCGATAAACACGGTCAGGGCCGCGGCGGCGTCGGAAACGATGCCCAGGTCCGGGGTGAATACGCGGCCGATCTGGGTCGGCTCGATGTCCACGTGAATGAACTTGCGTCCTTCGGTGTAGACCTCCACGGAGCCGGTGTGCCGGTTGGCCCAGCGGTTGCCGAGGCCCAGCACCAGATCGGATTTGAGCAGCGTGGCGTTGCCGTAGCGGTGGGAGGTCTGCAACCCGACCATGCCGACCATCAGCGGGTGGTCGTCGGGAATCGTCCCCCAGCCCATCAGGGTCGGAATCACCGGAATGCCGGTCAGTTCGGCGAACTCCACCAGCAACTCGCTGGCGTCGGCATTGATGATGCCGCCACCGGCCACCAGCAACGGACGTTCGGCCTGGTCGAGCAGGGCCAGGGCTTTCTCGACCTGGATGCGGGTGGCACTTGGCTTGGCCAGTGGCAGCGGCTGGTAGGCGTCGATATCGAATTCGATCTGCGCCATCTGCACATCGAACGGCAGGTCGATCAGCACCGGGCCGGGGCGGCCGGAACGCATTTCATAAAAGGCTTTCTGGAAGGCGTAAGGCACTTGGCCGGGTTCGAGCACGGTGGTTGCCCACTTGGTCACCGGCTTGACGATGCTGGTGATGTCCACGGCCTGGAAGTCTTCCTTGTGCAGCCGTGCCCGCGGTGCCTGGCCGGTGATGCAGAGGATCGGGATCGAGTCGGCGCTGGCGCTGTACAGGCCGGTGACCATGTCGGTGCCGGCCGGGCCCGAAGTGCCGATGCACACGCCGATATTGCCGGCCTTGGTGCGGGTGTAACCCTCGGCCATGTGCGAGGCGCCTTCGACGTGTCGAGCAAGGACGTGATCGATACCGCCGAGCTTTTGCAACGCGCTGTACAGCGGGTTGATCGCGGCACCGGGAATGCCGAAGGCAGTGTCCACCCCTTCGCGGCGCATCACCAGGACGGCAGCTTCGATTGCTCTCATTTTGCTCATTATTTTGTGCCTCTTGCGTTTTATAATTGTATACAAGTTGCTGTGTGGCGAGTGTATTCACGCTGGGTGGCGCTGGTCAATGCCTTTTCTAAAATGACTGGCAGATCGGTTCTGAGGCCGTTTGTCTGGATTTTGAGTAGACTTCGTCGTATTTTTGTATACAAAAATATATTATATTGTGTTCTATTAATCTGGCCGGACGCCTTCGGAAACTGAGCGTCAACGGCTCTCCCTCACTCGATAAGGACGGCACCATGAGCGCTTTAACCTTGAACGTCGCAGTCAGTCTGGCCTGTGAGGCGATTGCTGCCGGCCGGGCCATTTCGGCAGCACCGCTGACCATTGCGGTGCTGGATGGCGGTGGTCACCTGGTGACCTTGCAACGCGAGGACGGGGCTAGCCTGTTGCGTCCGCAGATCGCCATCGGCAAGGCCTGGGGGGCGATCGCCCTGGGCAAGGGCTCGCGTTTGCTGGCGCTGGATGCGCAGCAGCGGCCGGCGTTCGTGGCGGCGTTGAACAGCCTGGGGCAGGGCAGCGTGGTGCCGGCGCCGGGCGGGGTGTTGATTCGTGATCAGGGCGGGCAGGTGATCGGCGCCATCGGGATCACCGGGGATACTTCGGATATCGACGAGCAGTGTGCGATCAGTGCGGTCGAGGCATTGGGGTTGGTGGCGGATGCCGGGGTGTCAGTCTGATTTTTGTTGTTTGGGCGGACGCTTTCGCGGGCAAGCTCCGCTCCCACAATGTCCGTGCTCGCGCACAAATATTCGGTGCGGCCGGGAATCTGTGGGAGCGGAGCTTGCCCGCGAATGGCGCGCCGCGGTCTATCGGTCCGGCTCGCAGCCCTTGAGCACCAACCGCACGATGGTCTGTGCCGCCGCTTCGTAGTCGATATCTTCCAGCTTGGCCTTGCCGGTGATCGAGGAGATCTGCCAGTCGAAATCGGCATAGGTCTGGGTCGCGGCCCAGATGCTGAACATCAGGTGATGGGGGTCGAGCGGGGCGATCAGGCCGCGGTCGATCCAGGTCTGGATGCAGGCGATATTGTGCCGGGCCTGGGCGTTGAGCTGTTCCACCTGATCGGGGCTCAGGTGCGGCGCGCCGTGCATGATTTCACTGGCGAAGACCTTGGAGGCGAACGGCAGGTCGCGGGAGATGCGGATCTTCGAACGGATATAGCCGGCCAGCACCTCGGCGGGTACGCCCGCCGGGTTGAACGGCGTCGAGGCCTGGAGGATCGGCTCGATGATGCTTTCCAGCACCTCGCGGTAGAGGTTGTCCTTGGATTTGAAGTAGTAGTAGACGTTGGGCTTGGGCAGGCCGGCCTTGGCCGCGATATCGCTGGTCTTGGTGGCGGCGAAGCCCTTGTCGGCGAACTCTTCGCTGGCGGCGCGCAGGATCAGTTCACGGTTGCGTTCGCGGATGGTGCTCATAAACCAGGTTTTTCCTTGCCGGCCCGGGCGGTTGGGCATGGTAGCACCGGGGTTGCGCAAGGCTCAAGAATGGCCCTTCCACACGCCTGCATGGGCATATTGCAGGAGCGCCCGGTCAGGTCCTTGAACCCTGCGCCATCTCCTCAGCCGCCATCGCCGGCAAGCCGGCTCCCGCAGGGTTTTGGGCATGGCCACGATCTGTGCTGATGCGCACAACTGTACAAGCCGGCTTGCCGGCGATGGCGGCCGACCCGGCGCCGCAGGACTCACGACAGCATCAGAAGTGGTACTTGATCAACAGGCTCGCGGTGTCTTGGTTGGTCTTGAACTCGCCGGTGCTTTCCAGGCCGTACTTGTTCTTCCAGTAGTCATACTCGATCCCCACGTACAGCTGCTTCTCGCCCCAATGCAGGGCCTTGCCCAGGTCGTACTTGATCTGCGGGTTGAAGTGCAGGTTGGCGTGGTAGGTTCCTTGGGCATTGCGGTCGTTGTCCACCACCCAGTCCATATAGCCGTCGATCAGCACATCGGAACCGCCCACCGGCAAGGTGTAGGACCAGACCGGGGTGATCTGCCAGATATTGCTGCCCGGGCGGTTGCTGTCGGTATGGCGCTGGTAGAAGTTCAGCTGGAAGTAATCGAACCCCGGGACGTCCAGGTCGAAACCGGGGCCGAACAGGTAGGCGTTGGTGTCGCCTTCGCCGAACTCGTAGGTCATGGCCAGCAGCACGTCCTTGACCGGGCCGAAGGCGAACGAACGGTCGAAGATCTTGCCCATGGACAGGCGCGGGGTGAACTCGCCGTAGTAGGTGTTCGGGCCGAGGCGGGTATCGGCCTTGCCATTGTAGAAGATCCGGTCGAGGAAGAAGAAGTTGTCGCCGTACTTCCAGGCGTCGGCGTGCTCGAAGGTGACGGTCTGCTGGATCTGCGGGTTGACGGTGAAATTCTTGCCGTACAGGTAGGTCAGGCTGTTGTTCTGCCATTGCAGCAGGTCGCCTGCGCAGGCGGCTCCCGTGCCCAGCAGGGTGGCGGACAATATCAGGCTCGTACAAGTGCGCTTCATCGGTGTGCTCCTTAAGGTCAGTGGTTCCACGATTTCCGTCGTTCGGCGTTCTGGGTCTGGCGCCTTTTTTCTTTGTGTACCACCACCGATTGGCCAGCCTGCCTGCTCTTGGCAGGGACTGGATCAAGGCAAAAAAAGGTCAAAGACGCCTCGTCCGGCTGTCCGTGGGACAGTCGAGCGGGAGTGCTTCGATAGGCCTTGAGGGGGGCCGCGCCGGGATCGGCTGGCGCTTGGCTCAGGTGTCGGTGGTGATAGCTTGTTTGAGCGGATTCGAGCGGGCGCGCAGCATACTGACTCGCGCCGCAGGGCTCAAGCGCCCCGTGCCAGAGCGCTCGATTCCGCCGGCAAGGGCTTCAGTGCGAGTGAACATGCCCGCTGAGTGCCGCCCGTTCCGCGCCCCCCAGCACGTTGAAGAGCAGGTTCAGGGACACGGCGCTCAAGGTCGCCATGGCGATACCGCTGTGGGTGATCGGGCCCATCCACAGCGGTAGATGGGCGAAGAACTCCGGCCGTACCACGGGGATCAGGCCCATGCCGATGCTCACCGCCACCAGCAACTGGTTGCGTCGGTCGGAGATGTCGGCTTCCTGGAGGATCTTGATCCCGGTGGCGGCGACCATGCCGAACATGGCGATGGCCGCGCCACCCAGCACCGCCGGCGGAATCGAGGCGACCAGGAACGCGGCCTTGGGCAGCAGGCTGAGGACGATCAGGAAGATCCCGGCGACGATGGTCACCGAACGGCAGCGCACGCCGGTCATCTGCACCAGGCCGATGTTCTGGGCGAAGGAGGAGTGGGTGAAGGTATTGAAGAAGCCGGCGAGGAACGACGCTCCGGCATCGCACAGCAAACCACGCCGGAGCATGCGCGGGGTGACGTCCTGGCCGGTGATCTTGCCCAGGGCGAGGAACATCCCGGTGGACTCGACGAAGATGATCACCACCACCAGGCACATGGACAGGATCGGTGCCAGGTGAAACTGCGGCACGCCGAAATGCAGCGGGGTGACCACTTTCAACCAGGGCGCCTGGGCCAGGCCGCTGAGGTCGACCATGCCGATGACGCCGGACAGCACATAACCCAGGAGCATGCCGATCAGTACCGAGATATTCACCCAGAAACCGCGCATGAAACGGTTGATCAACAGGATGGTAGCCAGTACCAGCGCGGCCACCGTGAGGTAGATCGGCGAGCCGAACTGTGTCGCGGCACTGCCGCCGCCGGCCCAGTTCACCGCCACTGGAAACAGCGAGAGACCGATGGCGGTAATCACGGTGCCGGTGACCAGGGGCGGGAAGAAGCGCACGATCCTGGACATGAACGGAGCGATCAGCAGGCCGAAGAAACCGGCGGCGATGGTCGCGCCGAAGATCCCGGGCATGCCGATGCCGGGCATGCCGGCCATGGCTACCATGCTGCCGACGGCGGCGAAACTGGCCCCCATCATGACCGGCATGCGGATGCCCATGGGACCGATGCCGAGGGATTGCACCACGGTGGCGATACCGGCCACCAGCAGGTCGGCGTTGATCAGAAAGGCGATTTCCTCACGACCCAGGCCGGCGGCCTGTCCGATGATCAGCGGTACGGCGACGGCGCCGCCATACATCAGCAGAACGTGTTGCAGGCCCACCAGGATCAACTGCAACAGGGGCAGGCGCTGGATAGCGGGTGCGGCGGGGATGCGCGGTTCGGATAACTCGGACATGCAACACCTCGGATCTTTTTTATTCTTGTGGTTTTAGCGCTGTGTGGTTGCATACAGCGTTTTTGAAGCGGTTGCAGCCAGGTGGCGAAGGGGCCTTTTGAAGCCCTGATACTGTTCAACTAAGGACCTGGGATCTTGAACGCGCCGCCTTGGTGGGAGCGGTGCATGTCGGATCGCCGCACCGCCGTGAAGCTTCTGGCGGTCTCGAGGGCCTTTTCGCGAGCAAGCTCTGCTCCCACAGGGACCCTGTTCGGCCTTGACTGAATAGCATCAGGGTTTGCCCACTCGCCACCGATGTTCAGTTGGTGCGCGCCCCCTGGTTGATCCAGGCAGCGATCAGGTCACGCTCCTGCTGGGTCATCTGGGTGATGTTGCCCAGCGGCATGATCTGGGTGGTGATGGCCTGGGCCTGGATACGCGGGGCCAGTTGCTGGATCTGTTGCGCGGTATCGAAGATCACACCCGCCGGCGCCGAGCTGAACAGCGGGCTGGTGGGCTGGGCCGAATGGCACACCGCGCAGCGTTCCTGGATCACGTGGTGAACCTTGTCGAAGCTGACGTCAGCGGCACTCGTTGTGGTCGCTGTCGTTGGCGCCGGAGCGGGGACCGAAGCTTGGGCTGGCGCGGGGGCAGCTGCCGGCGCCGCGGATACCGCGGGGGGGGCTTCGGCCGGCTTGCCGCCCAACGCGGTTTCCGGCAGCGGCTGGTATTCGATCGGCGCCGGGGCCTTGGCCACCGGCGGTGCGCTCGGGGTCGACGCGGGACCGGTGACATAGGCCAGGCAGATCATCCCGAGGGCTGCGACCGGCAAGGTCCAGGCGAACTTGTGACTATTGTGGCGAGTGTTGAAATAGTGCCGCACCAATACCGCCAGCACCGCGATCCCGGCCAGGATCAGCCAGTTGTACGGGCTGCCATAGGTGCTCGGGAAGTGGTTGCTGATCATGATGAACAGCACCGGCAGGGTGAAGTAGTTGTTGTGCCGTGAACGCAACAAGCCCTTGGCCGGCAGGGTCGGATCCGGCGCGCGGTTCTCGGCGATGGCCGCGACCAGGGCGCGCTGGGCCGGCATGATGATGCGGAACACGTTGCCGACCATGATGGTGCCGATGATCGCGCCGACATGCAGATACGCACCGCGACCGCTGAACACCTTGCTGAAGCCGTAGGCGGCGGCAATCAGCAGCACGAACAGAATAAGGCCGAGCAGGGCGGGGCGCTTGCCCAGGGCCGAGTCACAGAGGAAGTCGTAGACGAACCAGCCGGCGATCAGCGCGCCGATACCGATGGCCACGCCCTCGGGGCCGCTCAGGCCGCTGCCGGGGGCGACGAGGTAGAGCACCGGGTTGGAGTAGAACACCACGCACAGCAGCGCGATCCCCGACATCCAGGTGAAATAGGCTTCCCATTTGAACCAGTGCAGGTTGTCCGGCATGGTCGGTGGGGCCAGCTTGTATTTTTCCAGGTGGTAGATTCCGCCGCCGTGGATCGCCCAGAGGTCGCCGGCCAGGCCGTCCTTGGGGTTGACCCGGTTGAGGTTGTTCTCCAGCCAGACGAAGTAGAACGATGCACCGATCCAGGCCACGCCGGTGATCATGTGAATCCAGCGCACGCTCAGGTTCAGCCATTCCATCAGATGTGCTTGCACAGTTTTTACCTCTCGCCTGTCACTCTTTTTCGGGAGTGATCAGACCTTCTCTTATTGGTGGGGGGCGAGGATCAGGTACTCATCCTCTTTGAAGAAATGCTCATCGCAGTTGTTGCCGGAGCCACTGCGATCAACCACCAGGAAGTCATCCCGCTTTTCGATCGTCAGCACCGGGTGGTGCCAGACGCCGCGATGGTAATTGATGCCCTGCCTGCCATTACTGACAAAGGCGCGGACCAAGCCTGATACCGGTGCATCGCCAAGGGGCGCGACCACGATCAGAAAGGGGTTGCCGAGCAGCGGGATGAAAGCCTGGCTGCCCAGCGGATGGCGCTCGAGCATGCGCACGGTCAAGGGCATTTCCAGCGCGTCGGCGCGGAAGATGCTGATGATCGCCTGGTCGTCCGGCGTGGCGGTTTGCACCGTCGCCAGGCGATGGAAGCGCTGGGTCGAACCGTTGTTGATCATGAAGTGATCGCTGCCGTCGGTTTCGATCACGTCACCGAAAGGGGCGAAGGCTTCTTTGCTCAGCGGTTCAATCGTCAGTGTGCGCATGCGGGTCTTCTTGATCTCATATTTGTGAATGGCTACACCGCTATCCCGTGGATGCGGATTTGTGCGAGTGGAGCTTGTGTGGGAGCAGTACCTGTGTGGGAGCGGAGCTTGTGGGAGCGGAGCTTGCCCGCGAAGCTTTTAGCGGCCTCAAGGGCCCCTTCGCGGGCAAGCTCCGCTCCCACAAGTTCCAGTCCTGTACAGGCTCTGTTCCCAAAAGTTCCAGTGCTATACAGGCTCCGCTCCCACAAGGTCGTGCATGACCTTTATTTTGCAATCTTGCCCAGCACCCGCAGCCGGCTCACACCGCCATCCGGGAACACGTTCAGGCGGATGTGGGTGATGGGCCCCAACGCCTTGATCTGTTCGGCGAAGCTGTGTTCCTGGTGCATTTCCAGTTTCTGGCTCGGCAGCAGTTCGCGCCAGAACAGGCTCTGGGTCTCGATCTGGCTGTCGGTGCCACCCTTGACGAACGCGCCCTGGATCGAGCAACTGTCCGGGTAGTTGCCTTTGAAGTGCAGGGTGTCGACGATGATCTGCTCGATTTCGCCCGGATGACCCAAGGCCACGATCACCCAGTCATTGCCCGGGGTACGCCGGCGTGCGGTTTCCCAGCCGTCGCCCATGTTGACGCCACGGCCCGGGTTGAGGATGTTGCTCATACGGCCGAAATGCTCGTCGGAACAGGCCAGGGCACGACCGCCGTTGAGGGCGGACGCCAGGTCGACCTGTTCGTTGTCGGCCACCGCCGTCCAGTCACGGAACGGAATGCCGTAGACCCGCAGACGCGCCACGCCGCCGTCCGGATAGATATTGAAACGCAGGTGGCTGAAGGCCTGGTCGTTGCTGATCTCGTGGTAGTGATGGCTGTTGCCTTGCAGCTCGACGGCGGACAGCACTTCGACCCACTGGGTGTTTTCGTCCGGTTCGCCCTGGCTCAGGAAGCAGGCTTCCAGCGAGGCCGATGGCGGATAGTTGCCGGTGAAGAACGAAGTGTCGATGTCCACGCCCTTGATCGAGCCGGCCACACCGAGGCGGATCACCGCGCTGTCGTAGCCTTCGAATCGCTTGCGGCGCGATTCCCAGCCGTCCATCCACTTGCCGTTGTCATCGAACACGCCCTCCTTCCACACCGCCGGGGTCGGCTGGAACAGGCGGTTGGCGTCGGCGAACCAGTCGTCGGTGACCGAGAGGATCTTGGTGCCCAGGCGGGCGTCGGCCAGGTTGACGAACTTCTCGAAAGGTACGGCGTAAGCTTTCATGCTTTTTGTCTGCCTTTAAATGAGTGGCTGGGGAGGCTTGCCGGGTTCAGGCGCGGCTCGCTAAAGGGTCTGCAGGCGGAACAGGGCGATCTTGTTGATCTCGGCCAGCGCGCACTGGAACTCGGTGTCCACCGGGTTGTGGATGCGCACTTCGAACGCGGCGAGGATCTGATGCCGGTTGCTGCCTTTTACCGCCATGATGAAGGGAAACTTGAACTTGGCCTTATAGGCGTCGTTCAGCTCGGTGAAGCGTTGGAACTCCTCGCTCGAGCATTGCTGAATACCGGCGCCGGCCTGTTCGTTGGTGCTGGCTTCGGTAAGCTGGCCCTGGACAGCCGCTTTGCCGGCCAGGTCCGGGTGAGCGTTGATCAGGACCAACTGGCTGGCGCGATCGGCGCTCAAGAGGATGTCGCTCATGCGCTGGTGCAGGCTCTCGACCTCGTCGAGGTCGGTGTCCTGGCCCAGGTCGAAAGCCTTTTCGGCGACCCAGGGCGAATGTTCGTAGATATCGGCGAAGGCCTGGACGAAGGCTTCTCGGCTCAAAGTCGAGGGCTTGAGGGTCTGGAAGGCGGTCATTTCGCAGCTCCCTGGAAAGGCTGGGTGGCGTGCCAGTGGCGGGCGATATCGACCCGGCGACTGAACCAGACCCGGTCATGGCCTTTGACATATTCGATGAAGCGCTGGAGGGCGGCCAGGCGTGCCGGGCGGCCGATCAGGCGGCAGTGCAAGCCGATGGAGAGCATTTTCGGCGCGTCTTCGCCTTCAGCGTAGAGCACATCGAAGGCATCCTTGAGGTACTGGTAGAAATCGTCGCCGGTGTTGAAGCCCTGCACCTGGGTGAAGCGCATGTCGTTGGTGTCGAGGGTGTAGGGGATCACCAGGTGCGGCTTGCCGGTGGTGTTGTTGGGTTCCCAGTAGGGCAGGTCGTCGTCGTAGGTGTCCGAGTCATAAAGGAAGCCGCCTTCCTCCATCACCAGCTTGCGGGTGTTCGGTCCGGTGCGTCCGGTGTACCAGCCCAAGGGGCGTTCGCCACTGATTTCGGTGAGGATGCGGATGGCTTCGAGCAGGTGCTCGCGCTCCTGGGCTTCGTCCATATATTGGTAGTCGATCCAGCGATAGCCATGGCTGCAGATCTCGTGGCCGGCCTCGACCATGGCGCGGATCACCTCCGGATGGCGCTGGGCGGCCATGGCCACGGCGAAGACGGTCAGGGGGATATCGAAGCGCTTGAACAGTTTGAGAATCCGCCACACGCCGGCACGGCTGCCATACTCGTAGAGCGACTCCATGCTCATGTTGCGTGCGCCCTGCAAGGGTTGCGCGGCGACCATTTCCGAGAGGAAGGCTTCGGATTCCGGGTCGCCATGGAGGATGTTGCGTTCGCCGCCTTCTTCGTAGTTGAGCACGAAGGACAAGGCGATGCGGGCATTGCCTGGCCAGTGGGGGTGAGGCGGGTTGCTGCCGTAACCGATCAGGTCGCGTGGGTAGTCGGCGCTCACTGCAGTCTTCCTTCTTGTTCGTGGTGACGGTTGCGTGGTGCCCCGTCAAAACCGGGTAGCGTCACGGCGATGAGGTGATTGTATACAACTTTATATTCATTTTGTAAGCCCGTTTTTTTGCATTTCTTTCTGCTGAATGACCGCACGCTTCGCCCTGGGAAACCCTGCAAGAAACCTGCCTATTCGGTCAGTTAATACTTTGTGGACCTTGCGCTGGCAGGCGATTGCGCTTTATTCATGACTCGTGGGGATGGGCTGGAGGTGGAGGAAAAAATCTCGAATTTATTGTGTACAATATTTTGTAAAAGTGTCTTAATAATTTTCGAGCCGCGTCAGCTGGTACTTCGCCAGGGCCGGTTTCTCCTTTATCCACTGACTCCGGGAGGCGCGAGGCCCGATCTGCCGCAAGGGTGGGCCGGCCCGCAGAATCAATGGGACGTTTGACTACACATGTTTTGGATGCCGCACATGGCTGCCCCGGCAGTTCGATCAAGGTCGAGCTGTATCGGGTCGAAGGCGCACAGCTGGAGCTGGTCGCCAGCGTCCTGACCAACAATGACGGGCGCTGCGCTGCACCGTTACTGCAGGGGGGCGATTACCGCTCCGGGGTCTATCAGTTGCAGTTCCATGCCGGCGACTACTATCGGGCCCGTGGCGTGAAGCTACCGGAGCCGGCGTTCCTCGATGTGGTGGTGCTGCGTTTCGGGATCAACGCCGAGCAGGAGCACTACCACGTGCCGTTGCTGATTTCGCCCTACAGCTATTCAACCTACCGAGGCAGCTAGATTCCCCCAAGCATCTGCGCCAAAGCTTCCTTGGTTATTTGCCCGCGTTCACTGCGGGCTTTTTTATGTCTCGCGATTGGGTTTACAGGTGGTTGTGGTGGTGAATGCACTGGCCTCTTCGCGGGCAAGCTCCGCTCCCACAATGTCCGAGTCAACCGCGGTATTGTGTACAGACACAAAACTGTGGGAGCGGAGCTTGCCCGCGAAGAGGCCAGTACGGCACTACACATCTAACGGCTCAACAATGACACCGCGCCCGCACCACCGAACAACCCGGCGCTGATCCGGTTGAACCAGCTCTGTCCCTTGCCGCTGCGCAAATAACCCGCCGCCCCATGGGCGCCGAGGCCGTAGGCCAGCTTGCACAGCAGGTCCAGCACGGTCCAGGTGGCAATCATCACCAGCAACTGGCCGAGAAACGGCTGGTCGGTCCTGAGAAACTGCGGCAGGAAGGCGGCGAAGAACAGGATGTCCTTCGGGTTGCTGGCGCCGAGCACGAAGGCGCGCCCAAACAGGGCACGAAAGCGCGGGACCGGCGCGGTTTCGGGCACATTCGCCGCCCGCGCCGGTTGCCGCGATTGTTGCCAGCTCCGCCAGGCGAGATAGAACAGGTACAGCGCGCCGACAATCTTCAGCGCGCTGAACAACTGTTCCGAAGCCAGCAGCAACGCACCCAGGCCCAGGGCTGAAGCGCTCAACAAGCAGATCGAGGCGCTGACCCCACCGAGAAAGGCCGGGTATGAGCGGCGCAATCCATAATTCAGGCTGTTGCTGATCATCAGCAGTGACAGCGGCCCGGGGATCAGGATCACTACCAGGGCGGCGCTGCTGAACAACAACCAGGTTTCCAGACTCATCAGGTTTCTCCCTTCGTACAAAAGCCCCATCGAGATGGGGCTGGTCACTACCGCTCGGGTTCTCTTACAGGAAGATGAACTTGGCGATAAAAATGGCGCACAGCACCCACAGGCTGATGGAAATATCCTTGAACTTGCCGGTTCCCGCCTTCAGTGCCACATAGGTGATAAAGCCCAGGGCGATCCCGTCTGCGACTGAAAAAGTCAACGGCATCATGATCGCGGTGACAATCGCCGGAATGCTGTCCGTGGCATCGTCCCACTCGATATGCGCCATGCCGCTCATCATCAGCATCGCTACGTAAATCAGCGCGCCGGCGGTCGCGTACGCAGGGATCATGCCAGCCAGCGGGGCGAAGAACATGGCCGCGACAAACAGTATGCCTACAGTAACAGCGGTCAGACCAGTCCGACCACCCGCGGCAACACCCGCAGCACTCTCCACATAGCTGGTGACCGGCGGCACACCGACCACCGCACCGAATACGCTGGAGACGCTATCCGCCTTCATCGCCCGGGACAGGTTCTCGATACGACCGTCGGCATTCACCAGACCGGCGCGCTGGGCGACCCCCATCAGGGTGCCGGCGGTGTCGAACATGTGCACGAAGAGAAAGGCCAGGACCACGCTGATCATACTGACGTTGAACACGCCCTTCAGGTCCATGGCCATCCAGGTCGGGGCCAGGCTCGGTGGCGTGGAGAAGATGCCGTGGTATTCCACCAGGCCCAGGCCCCAGCCGGCGAGGGTCACGCTGATGATGCTGATCAGGATGGCACCGAAGACCCGGTGGTAGCTGAGGATCGCGATCATCAGGAAACAGATCGCCGCCAGCAGCGGACCGGGCTCATGCAGGGCGCCGAGCTTGATCAGGGTAGCCGGGCTGGCGACGACAATTCCGGCGGTTTTCAGGCCGATCACCCCGAGAAACAGCCCGACCCCGGCACCCATCGCATGACGCAGGCTGAGGGGGATGCTGTTGAGCAGCCATTCGCGGATTCTCGACAGGGTCAGCGCCATGAACAGCACGCCGGAGATAAACACCGCGCCGAGGGCGGTTTCCCAGTGGTAGCCCATGGTGCCGACTACGGTGTAGGTGAAGAATGCATTCAGGCCCATGCCCGGGGCCAGGCCCACCGGCCAGTTGGCATAGAGGCCCATCAGCAGGCAGCCGAGGGCAGCGGCGATGCAGGTGGCGACAAAGGCCGCGCCGTGGTCGATACCGGCGTCGGCCATGATGTTCGGGTTGACGAAGATAATGTAGGCCATGGTGATGAAGGTGGTCACCCCGGCAATCAGTTCGGTTTTCACCGTGGTGCCATGCAACCTGAGCTTGAACAGGCGTTCCAGCAGTCCGGAACTTGACGGTGGCGACAGGTCCAGCAGGGGGGCTTCGGATTTGCGGCTTTCCACAGCGAGTACTCCTCAAGAGTTTTATTGTTATTTCCAGAGCCGGACGCGGGGTGGGCAGCGGCTCTTTGAGGCAGCACGGGTTTGTTGACTATAAAGTCAGGAACTCGCACGAAACGAATTATGCTTTTGTATACAAATAAAGCAAATAATGTTTTTTTATTTGTGTGCGATAGATGAGATGTGTGCGATGTGTGTGGTTGAACGGTGAGAGCAGGTTGACCCTTTGTGGTGAGCGGGCTTGTCGGAACGCCGCACCGCCGCTCTGGGCTGCGAAGCGGCCCCAATATCAGCGACTTCATTGTGTCAGGCAGAACGCAGTCACAGGGTTTACGGCTGCTTCGCAGCCGAGCGCGGGCAAGCCCGCTCGCCACGGGTGGTGTTCATCAAGGAAGGGGGGTATCAGGAAGGACGGTGTTTTCCCAGCGCTAGGTTCACCGCCAGCCAGCCGTCCACCGCGGCTTCGCCGGCCTGGGCAAAGGCTTTCTGCAATAACTTTACCTGCTCGCGGCGCAACGACGCCTCCAACTGCTCACCCTCCGTCGTCAACCGCAGCAGGCGCTTGCGCTTGTCGGTCTCGGACGCAAGGCTGCGCACCAGGTCCATTTCGCTCAGTTGCCGCAATGGCATGTTCAGCGCCTGCTTGCTGACGCCGAGCAAGGCCAGCAGCTCCTTGACGCTCACGTCGGGATAACGGGCGATAAAAAACACAATGCGCTGGTGTACCCGGCTCAAGCCACGACGCTCGAGCATTTCGTCGGCCTTGGCGGTGAACGCCTGGTAACCGAAAAAAAAGGCCTGCATGGCGTCTTGCTGGGCATTCGAATTTTTAAGGTCAAGCATATTGACGTATCTGCTCGCGGCGGCGTAATTTCGGTCAAGCAGTTTGACGTACTTTTCGCTCACTTAGCTACCGGTGACCTCGCATGGCCTTCTCCGAACGCGTGATCCGTCTGAAAAGCTCCCTGATTCGTGAAATCCTAGCGGCCGCCCAGCGTCCGGAGGTGATGTCCTTTGCTGGCGGCTTGCCATCCGAAGCCATGTTACCGACCCTGGACTGGGAGGGCCTGCCGCCCGCCCTCGGCCAGTACGGCATGAGCGAGGGCGAGCCGGCGCTGCGCGAGGTGCTGGCTGCCGAGGCGCGGGCGCTGGGAGTCGACTGTCAGGCGAGCCAGGTTTTGGTGGTCAGCGGCTCCCAGCAGACCCTGGATCTGGTGGCCAAGCTGCATATCGACAAGGGCACCGAGATCCTTCTCGAAGGGCCGACCTATCTTGCCGCGTTGCAGATCTTCCAGCTGTTCGGCGCCGACTGTCTGAGCATTCCGCTGGAGCAGGATGGTCCCGACCTGGCCCAACTGCGTGCGCGCCTGGAAAACCACCAGCCGGCCTTCGTCTACCTGATTCCGACGTTCCAGAATCCGTCCGCCGTGCGCTACAGCGAAGCCAAGCGCGAGGCCGTCGCCGCCTTGCTCGACGAGTTCGGCGTGACCCTGATCGAAGATGAACCGTATCGCGAGCTGACCTATGACGGCGGCAGCGCCCGGCCGATTGTCAGCCGTTTGCGCAACAGCAGCTGGGTCTACACCGGCACGCTGTCCAAGACCCTGGCCCCCGGATTGCGGGTCGGCTACCTGATCGCCAGCCCGGACCTGTTTCCCCATCTGCTCAAGCTCAAGCAGTCGGCGGACCTGCACACCAACCGCATCGGCCAGTGGCAGGCGTTGCAGTGGATCGGCACGGAAAAATATCGCCAGCACCTGGTACAACTCCGGGACTTTTACCGGGCCCGACGGGATGCCTTTCAACAGGCCCTGGAACGGCACTTCGGTGACCTCGCCGATTGGCAGGTGCCACAGGGCGGTTTGTTCTTCTGGTTGACCCTCAAGCAACCGCTGGATACCCGTACCTTGCTCGCCGAGGCATTGAGTCGGGATGTGGCATTCATGCCCGGTGAACCTTTTTTTGCCGAACCGGAGTGTAATCCGGGTAATCTTCGTCTTAATTTCAGTCACATCGCACCGGAGCGCCTGGACGAAGGTCTCCAGCGCCTGGCTGCTGTCATCCGTCATGCACAGGTCGCACAAGCGGCTTAAGGGGAGGGCCATGTACAAGGTTTATGGCGATTACCAGTCGGGCAATTGCTACAAGATCAAGTTGATGCTGCACCTGCTGGGGCAGGAATATCGTTGGCACCCGGTGGACATCCTCAAGGGTGACACCGAGACCCCGGAGTTCCTGGCGAAGAACCCCAACGGCAAGGTGCCGGTGCTGGAGCTGGAAGACGGCACCTGCCTGTGGGAGTCCAACGCGATTCTCAACTTCCTGGCCGATGGCAGCGAGTTCCTGCCCAGCGAGCCGCGCCTGCGCACCCAGGTGCTGCAATGGCAGTTCTTCGAGCAGTACAGCCACGAACCCTATATCGCGGTGGCACGCTTTATCGAGTTCTACCTGGGCTTGCCGGAGGAGCGTCGCGAGGAATACCTCAAGCTGCAGAAGCGTGGGCACAAGGCGCTGAAGGTCATGGAAAAGCAGCTTCAGCAAACCCCGTACCTGGTGGGCGAGCACTATTCGATCGCTGATATCGCGTTGTATGCCTATACCCATGTGGCCCATCAGGGCGGCTTCGACCTGAGCGACTACCCGGGTATCCAGGCCTGGCTGCGGCGGGTGGCCAGCCATCCGAAGCATGTCGGCATGCTGGATTGACGATCCGACGTATGACGCAAGCTTCTGGATGACGCAAACCCTCCCCGTAGGAGCCGGCTTGTTGGCGATAGTGGATTGTCAGGCGACAGAGATGCCGGTTGTCAGCTCGCAATCACCAGCAAGCCGACCCCTACAGGAGGTAAGTCATCTGTTTATTCATCGAACAAGGAATACCGCATGAGTTATCCCATGTTGGCTTTTTTTGCGCTGGGGGTTCTCGGCCTGGCCACGGGCGCGCAAGCGGCCGATAACTGCGATGCCAGTCAGGCGTCGATGAATGAATGCGCGGGCAAGGAATTCAAGCAGGCCGACAACGACCTGAACACGTACTACAAGACCCAGATGGGCTACCTGAAGAACCCGGCCAACAAGGCCGCGCTCAAGGAGGCGCAGCGCAAGTGGCTGGCTTTTCGTGACGCCGATTGCCTGTATCGCAATGGCGAACCGGCGGACGGCGGTTCAATCTGGCCGCTGCTTGATCTGCAGTGCAAGACTGAACTGACCAGGCAGCGTGCGGCACAGTTGAAGGCTTATACCGAATGCCGGGATGAAACCAACGGCTGCCGCAATTAAAGGCGCCCTGCTTCAGGCCGCGGCAAAACGCTTCTGCAGATAATCGATGATCACCTTGGACTCGTACATCCAGGTGGTCTGGCCGTTTTCTTCGATGCGCAGGCAGGGCACCTTGATCTTGCCGCCTTGCTCGAGCAGGGTCTGGCGATCCTGTTCGTTGTTCTTTGCGTCGCGCAGGGCCACCGGTACATTGAGCCGGCGCAGGGTGCGGCGGGTTTTTACGCAGAACGGGCAGGCGTGGAACTGATACAGGGTCAGCTCCCGGGCCGCGGCATCGACCTTGGCCTGGTCTGGCGCGGAGCGCTTTTGCTTGCTCGGGCGGGTGAGGAAATCGATGAAGATGATGAGTTGGCCCAGGCCGACTCGAAGTGCTTTGACGAACACGGGATAGCCTCGCGGGCGGTGGAGAAGGGGGGCAGCTTACCTGATAGTGGCGGGCGCGCTGCTTGGGTGAGAGCGAAATTTGTGGGAGTGGTGCTTGTGTGGGAGCGAAATTTCGGGGGTTGAGCTTGTGTGGGAGAGCCGTTTGTGTGGGAGCGGTGTTGATGTGGGAGCGCCGTTTGTGTGGGAGCGCAGCTTGCGCGCGAAGAGGCCCGTGAGGCCGCTAAAAGCTTCGCGGGCAAGCACCGCTCCCACACAAGCACCGCTCCCACACAAGCATTGTTCCCCCACCAACACCGCTCTCACACAAGCATTGTTCCCGCACAAATACCGCTTCCACACGAGCACAGTCCCCACGCAGGCAGCCCTCTCACCGCTACTGCATCAGGACTTACTTGATCAGCGCCAGGAATTCGCTGCGGGTCGCGGCGTTTTCGCGGAACTCACCGAGCATCACCGAGGTGATCATCGACGAATTCTGTTTCTCCACACCACGCATCATCATGCACATGTGCTTGGCTTCGATCACCACCGCGACCCCCAGGGCACCGGTCACCTGCTGGACCGCGTCGGCGATCTGGCGGCTGAGGTTTTCCTGGATCTGCAAGCGGCGGGCGTACATGTCGACAATGCGCGCGACCTTGGACAGGCCCAGCACCTTGCCACTCGGGATGTAGGCCACGTGGGCCTTGCCGATAAAGGGTAGGAGGTGGTGTTCGCACAACGAGTAAAGCTCGATGTCCTTGACCAACACCATTTCGCTGTTGTCAGAGCTGAACAAGGCACCGTTGGTGACTTCTTCCAGGCTCTGTTCGTAACCGCGGCAAAGGTACTGCATGGCTTTGGCGGCGCGCTTGGGTGTGTCGAGCAGACCCTCGCGGGAGACGTCCTCGCCGAGTTGGCCGAGGATCTCGGTGTAATTCTGTTCCAGGGACATGAAGCTACCTGTGGGAGTTTACGCAAAGAACAAGGATACGGCGGCTGGCAGCCGCCTGCAAATTCGATGACAGTCCGGTTACTCGTCGCGACCTTCCATCATGGTCCGCTTGAGCATTACATACACCGCGCCCGCGCCGCCATGTTTCGGCTGGCAGGAGGTGAAACCCAGGACTTGGGCGTGCTGGCGCAGCCAGGTGTTGACGTGGCTCTTGATCATCGGCCGCTTGCCGTCCAGGCGCACCGCCTTGCCGTGGGTGACGCGCACGCAGCGGATCTCGAACTTGGTCGCCTCGGCGAGAAAGGCCCAGAGGGTTTCCCGGGCTTTTTCCACGCTCATGCCGTGCAGGTCGAGGCTGCCTTCGAACGGGATCTGGCCGATCTTGAGCTTGCGCATCTGGCTTTCCTGGACCCCGTCGCGGGCCCAGTGCAGGTCGTCTTCCGGTCCGACGTCGATGACGAACTGGTCGGACAGCCCGTCCACCGCGGTGTCCTGCACCCGCACCGTGGCCGCCTGGCGCAGCTTGGCCAGCTGCGCGCGGTCGGACTTGGGCTTGCCGGTATCGGCGCGGTCATGCTTGATCGGCTTGACGCCACGGATCTCGCTTTTGAACAGGGAAAAGTCGTCGTCTTGCATGTCAGCCTCCGCAGGGCCTGGCAGTTTACCCAAGTCCCCGGGGTGTCGTCACAGCCGATTGCACGCAGGTGCTTGATCAGTCGTGCTTTTTCATCAGGTGGGGAGCGATGTTCAGCCCGTGGCCGCGGCGCATCCGCCGCCGACTGCGGCGCCACAGCCAGACCCCGAACCAGAGCGTCAGCACGCCCACGCCCAAGACCACCGCTGAACCGGTCGGCGTGGCATTCAAATCCCCCAGTGCCGGCGCGTGGCCGAGCAGACTGGCCGCGCCAGCCATCACCAGCAACACCCCGAGGGTGGCCAACAGTGCCGCAATTGCAGCGCTCAAGCGCGAACCCCAGGTGCTCCGGCCCCGGGGGCGCAGGCGGCGAGCGTCAAAACCATCGGATATCTTCATTCCGATTTCCTCTATGAGTATCGGCCCTTCGACCGAGAGATGGTCGGCTTGTTCCTGATGCGTCCGGGAAATCGGAAAATGAGACGCAATTGACTGGAGTAATGGATGGGCGGTCGTCAGGACAGCCCATCGCAGCGGCTAGCCGATCAGGTCTTTGGTCTGGGCGAGGGTGGCGAAGTTGTCCGCCATGATCGCCATCTCGGTACGCTGGACCTGGGCGGCGCTGATGACTTCACCTTTGTAGGGCAGGTCGCGGGTCGCGCAGGCATCTTCCACCAGGGTGCAGCGGAAGCCCAGGTTCTTGGCCGCCCGCACCGTGGTGCTGACGCTGGAGTGGCTCATGAAACCGCAGACGATCAGGTCCAGGGAGCCGAGTTCCTGCAGGTGTTTCTCCAGGCCGGTGCCGTGAAAGGCGCTGGGCAGCAGCTTGCCGATCAGGGTTTCGTCGCCCTGGGGCTCCAGTCCTGGAATGAACTCGCCGCGCTCGCCCTGGGGGTCGAACAGGCCGCCCACGGTGCCCAGGTGACGGATGTGCACGATGGGGCGTCCGGCTTGGCGGGCGGCGGCAACCAATTGCTTGATATTGTCGACGGCAGTGTCCATGCCGGACAAGGCCAGCGGGCCACTGAGATATTCTTTCTGGGCGTCGATGATCAACAGGCTGGCATGGCTCAGATTGGCGGCCGCATAACCACGGCCGCTGAGTTGAAACATCGTCTTTGGAACGGACATTCGGGGCTCCTTTGAGTGGGGCTTTTACCGCATTGTCCTCCGGCTGAGCGCGTATGTGAATCGCAACCCGTGCAGGCGGCGTGGTTATTGGGCTGTAGCCGTGTCAAGGGTTGTTTGCCCGCACCCGAAACGACGCTCGATGATGTCTTTTGGCCTTATTTTCGCCGGGTAGCGGTTTGGCTGTTAGAATCGCCCGTCGTTTTTTTCAGGAGCCTATCCCCGTGATCACTTCCCGCCTGCGCACGCTGCGCGACCATATTCGTTGGGCTGTCAGCCGCTTTCATGGCGCGGATCTGTTTTTCGGTCATGGTACCGACAATGCCTGGGACGAGGCGCGTCAGTTGGTGCTGGGGGCCTTGCATCTGCCTTGGGAAATCGCCGACAGCTACCTCGACTGCCGCCTGGAAGACGACGAGCTGAGCCACGTGCAACACTTGCTCAAGCGGCGTATCGAAGACCGCGTGCCCACCGCCTACCTGCTGGGCGAGGCGTGGTTCTGCGGCATGTCGTTTATCGTCGATGAGCGGGTGCTGATTCCGCGTTCGCCGATTGGCGAGTTGATCGAAAGTCGCTTCGCCCCCTGGCTGGCGAACGAGCCGGCGCGGATTCTCGACCTGTGCACCGGCTCCGGCTGCATCGGCATCGCCTGTGCCTATGAATTCCAGCAGGCGGAAGTGGTGTTGGCCGACCTGTCTTTCGAAGCACTGGAAGTGGCTAATCGGAATATCGAGCGCCATGGCGTCGACGAGCGGGTGTTCACGGTCCAGGGCGATGGCTTCGACGGCCTGCCCGGCCAGCGTTTCGACCTGATCGTCTCCAATCCTCCTTATGTGGATGCCGAGGATTTCGCCGACATGCCGCAGGAATACCAGCACGAACCCGAGCTGGGCCTGGCCTGCGGCGAAGACGGCCTGAACCTGGTACGGCGGATGCTGGCCGAGGCGGCGGATCATCTGACCGAGAAGGGCTTGTTGATTGTCGAGGTCGGTAACAGCCAGGTGCATGTCGAGGCGTTGTACCCCGAGGTGGACTTTGCCTGGCTGGACTTCGAGCGCGGCGGGCATGGCGTGTTCATGCTCACGGCCGAGCAGTGCCGGGTGCATCAGGCCTTGTTCGCCACCCGGATCTGAAGACGGACAACGACCTGTAGGAACCGGCTTGCTGGCGATGCGATCCGCCAGTCGACATCGCCGGTGCCTGGAGAAACGCGATCGCCAGCAAACCGGCTCCTACAGGTTTTATGGCGCTCTGGAGATCGCTTGAGGTTCATTGGCAGATTCCGACGAGTGAACCGTTTAAGTCGGCAGGCCCACCCGGCAAGGTGGGCCAGAGGCAAACCTTTACTCGGTTATCTGTAAAGCCCGCCATAGAGAGGCGTGCAGCAGCATTTCCAGATAAATAAATCTCCCTTTTTTCACCAATTCCGGTATAGTGCGCGCCGGCCTTTAACCGGGCCGCGTTTAGGTAATGCAATTCCCCGAAGTCAGCTTCGGCTGCTGTCCGCCATGCGGACTATCCTTGACGATTCTTTCATTCAATCGTTTTCGCAAATCCCCGCCGACAAAGCTGCCAGGGTGACTCTCAGAGTCTTACAAGGCATGCGCAGCTTTGGAGCATGGGTCTTTGCGGATGCACTTAGAGGCAGACCCATGACCCAGGAAATCGGCGGCTTCGCCGCTTTTAATCTTAATCCGAATATTCTTGCAGCCGTCACCGCGACAGGCTACGAAGAGCCTTCGGCTATCCAGCAGCAATCGATCCCGATCATCATGGCCGGCCACGACATGATTGGCCAGGCGCAAACCGGTACGGGTAAAACCGCAGCGTTCGCCCTGCCGATCCTGCATCGTATCGATCCTGCTAAGCGCGAACCGCAAGCCCTGATCCTGGCGCCAACCCGTGAGTTGGCGTTGCAAGTAGCAACCGCTTTCGAAACCTACGCCAAGCAAATGCCGGGCGTTACCGTTGTGGCCGTTTACGGCGGCGCGCCCATGGGCCCACAACTGAAAGCAATCCGTAATGGCGCACAGATTGTTGTCGCCACTCCGGGCCGTCTGTGTGACCACCTGCGTCGTGACGAAAAAGTCCTCGCCACCGTGAACCACCTGGTTCTCGATGAAGCGGACGAAATGCTCAAGCTCGGCTTCATGGACGACCTGGAAGTCATCTTCAAGTCCTTGCCGGCAACCCGTCAGACCGTTTTGTTCTCGGCGACCCTGCCGCAGTCGATCCGCGCCATTGCCGAACGCCATTTGCGCGATCCGCAACACGTCAAGATCCAGACCAAGACCCAGACCGTTACCGCGATCGAACAAGCTCACCTGTTGGTTCACGCCGACCAGAAGACCTCGGCTGTGCTGAGCCTGCTGGAAGTCGAGGATTTCGACGCCCTGATCATGTTCGTGCGCACCAAGCAAGCGACCCTGGACCTGGCCAGTGCCCTGGAAGCCAAAGGCTACAAAGCCGCTGCGCTGAACGGTGACATCGCCCAGAACCAGCGTGAGCGCGTGATCGACTCCCTCAAGGATGGCCGTCTGGACATCGTTGTGGCGACCGACGTTGCCGCCCGTGGCCTGGACGTTCCGCGTATCACCCACGTGTTCAACGTCGACATGCCGTACGATCCAGAGTCCTACGTGCACCGTATCGGTCGTACCGGCCGTGCCGGTCGTGAAGGTCGTGCGCTGTTGCTGGTGACGCCGCGTGAGCGCCGCATGCTGCAGGTGATCGAGCGTGTGACCGGTCAGAAGGTTGCCGAAGTCCGCCTGCCGGATGCCCAGGCTGTTCTCGATGCGCGCATCAAGAAACTGACCAACAGCCTGTCGCCACTGGTCGCCGATGCCGAGTCGACCCACGGTGAACTGCTGGATCGCCTGACCGCCGACATCGGTTGCAGCCCGCGCGCCCTGGCCGCGGCCCTGCTGCGCAAGGCCACCAATGGCCAGGCGCTGACCCTGGCGGCGATCGAGAAAGAGCGTCCGCTGGTGCCGAACAATGCGCCGCGTGGCGATCGTCCGGAGCGTTCCGGTGACCGTCCTGAGCGTAGCGATCGTGAGCGTCGTGCACCGGTGCCATTGGCCGAAGGTCGTGCCCGCTGCCGTACCGCGCTGGGTGCGCGTGACGGTATCGCCGCCAAGAACCTGCTGGGCGCCATCCTCAACGAAGGTGGCCTGGCGCGTGAAGCGATCGGTCGCATTCAGGTGCGCGACAGCTTCAGCCTGGTGGAACTGCCGGAAGATGGTCTGGAGCGTCTGCTGACCAAGCTGAAAGACACCCGCGTGGCTGGCAAGCAGCTCAAGCTGCGTCGCTACCGCGAAGATTGATCAACCCCCGGGTTGATTGATCGATAAAAAAATCCCCGACTGGTTCGGGGATTTTTTTTGCCTGCTTTACGGAGTCTGCGTATTCACCGGGTAATCTCCTGCTGCGCAGAATTTTGTGGGAGCCGGCTTGTGTGGGAGCGGAGCTTGCCCGCGAAGCTTTTAGCGGCCTGATGCGCCGTATCGCCGGCAAATCGGCTCCGGCAAGGATCGTGTTGCACAATATCCATAAGAGATGGTCAGCCGAAGCGATAGATATCCATACCCAACGCGCCCATGGTGAACCCCTGGTGGGCGATGCTCATCTGGCCGCCAGCGCCACGGGCGAAGTACAGCGGCAGCAGGTGTTCGTCACTGGGGTGGCTGCGCACGGCGTAAGGCGCCTGTTTGCGGTAGTCGTGCAGGGCGGCTTCGTCATCGGTGGCGAGCTTGTCGACCATCCAGTCGCGGAAGGCCTTGGCCCATGGCTCGATGCTGTTCGGACCGGCATGCCAGTCCAGCTCGCCGAGGTTATGGGTGATGCTGCCGGAGCCGATCAGCAGGATGCCCTGTGCCCGCAGGCCGCTGAGGACATGTCCGATGCGGGTCTGCAGGGCAGGCCCCTGGCCGCTCGGCAGGGACACCTGGACCACCGGGATATCGGCTTGCGGGTACATCAGCGACAACGGTACCCAGACTCCATGGTCTAACGGGCGCTGGTCATCGAGGCGGGCGCTCAGGCCATCGGCGTTGAGCAGCGCGACAATCTCGGCGGCCAGCTGTGGCTCGCCGGGTGCCGGGTATTGCACGGCGAACAGTTCCCGTGGAAAACCACCGAAGTCATGCCAGGTTTCCGGTCGCGGATTGCTGCTGACCCGCAGGTCCTGGCTTTCCCAGTGGGCCGAGACGATGACGATGGCCTTCGGTCGCGGCAACTCGGCCGCCAGGCGGGCCAGGGCCGGGCCGCTGGCGCCGGGCTCCAGGGCCAGCATGGGTGAACCATGGGAGATGAACAGGCTGGGGAGCATAATGAAAGTCCTGGGCGTCAAGTTAAGATGACGCCATCTTCAATCAGATCATTGATCTAAATCTAATATAAGTTTTAGGGCTTTTTGATCGAATTTTCAGGGTGAATATATGCAGCCGGAATTTTGGCACAAACGTTGGGAGCACAACCAGATCGGTTTTCACCTGGAGCAGGTCAACCCCCATTTGCAGCGCTTCTGGCCCGACCTGGCGCTGCCGATAGGGGCGCGGGTGCTGGTGCCCTTGTGTGGCAAGAGCCTCGATCTGGCGTGGCTGGCGGCTCAGGGCCTGCGGGTGCTCGGGGTGGAGTTGTCGGAGAAGGCCGTGGAGGCTTTTTTTGCCGAGCAGCAACTCAAGCCGCTGATACGTCAGCAGGGGGCGTTCATGGTCTATGAGGCAGGCCCGCTGGAGCTGTGGTGCGGGGATTTCTTCGCATTGACGGCGTCGGATGTTGCCGACTGCGTGGGGCTTTATGACCGGGCGGCGCTGATCGCCCTGCCGCCGCCGATGCGCGAGCGTTATACGGCGCATTTGAACAGGATTCTGGCGGTGGGTACCCAGGGTTTGTTGATTACCCTCGACTACGACCAGGTCCAGCTCGACGGGCCGCCGTTCGCCTTGCTCGATGGGGAAGTCCGGCGCTTGCTGGAGCCGCAGTGGCAGCTTCAAGTGGAGGATGAACAGGATGTACTCGGTGAGAGCTGGAAGTTTCTCCAGGCCGGTGTGACTCGGCTCGACGAGCGGGTCTACCGGTTGGAGAAGGTTTCGTAGGAAACAGATAAGCCTGCGCTGATCAGGGCAGGAGGCAGGCTGGTGATGACTCTGGAAGCACCGCGCTGTTGGCTGTTGTGGGGGCGGAGCTTGCTCGCGAAGGCGCCTGTGAGGGCGCCAAAAGCTTCGCGGGCAAGCACAACAACAGTCCCCTCATAAGCGGTGCCATCAGAGTGGTTATCAGCCGCGTCGGCGCAGGGCTTCGATACGTTCTTCCAGCGGCGGGTGGCTCATGAACATCTTTGCCAGGCCCTGTTTCAGGCCGCCGTTGATGCCGAAGGCGTTCAGGGTGTCCGGCATGTGCACCGGCAGGCCCTGTTCGGAGCGCAGGCGTTGCAGGGCGCCGATCATCGCGGCGGTCCCGGCCAGGCTGGCACCGGCTTCATCGGCGCGGAATTCACGCTTGCGCGAGAACCACATGACGATGGCGCTGGCCAGGAAACCCAGGACCAGTTCGGCGAAGATGGTCGCCACGTAGTAGGCAATGCCCTGGCCTTCTTCGTTCTTGAAGATGACCTTGTCGACGAAGTTGCCGATGATCCGCGCAAAGAACATTACAAAGGTGTTCACCACGCCCTGGATCAGCGCCAGGGTGACCATGTCGCCATTGGCCACATGGCCGATCTCGTGGGCCAGCACGGCCTTCACTTCATCGGGGGAGAATCGCTCCAGCAGGCCCTGGCTGACCGCGACCAGCGCGTCGTTCTTGTTCCAGCCGGTGGCGAAGGCGTTCGCCTCGTAGGCCGGGAAGATACCCACCTCGGGCATCTTGATCCCGGCTTCGCGGGACAGTTGCTCGACGGTTTGCAGCAGCCATTGTTCATGGCGGGTACGAGGCTGGGTGATGATCTGGGTGCCGGTGCTCATCTTCGCCATCCACTTGGAGATGAACAGCGAGAACAGGGAACCCGCGAAACCAAAGACCGCACAGAAGACCAGCAGCTGATTGAGGTTGAGGTCAACCCCGTTGGCCGCCATGAACCCGTTGAAGCCGAACAGGCTCAGGGTGATGCTGGCAATCAGCACGACCGCCAGGTTAGTGGCCAAGAACAGCAGGATGCGCATCATGGTTGAAAGTTTCTCCTCAGCTAAAGATGTAGCGTCATGCGGGTATATAAGGTGCAGTCGCGACCTATTCAACCGGGTGACTATTTCAAACTGTGTCCTACAGCTTGATTCTAGCCGCTTGCCAGTCATTTCCTAATGGGAAGCTTGGGTTCCAGGGACCTCGCAGTGCTGGCAGCCCCTTTGAAACTGGGGGGGGGCGCTCGCGGTGAGGGTGTTTCCCTGGCCGGCGCTTTGCTGACGCAAAGACATACAAAAAGAAACGGGTGGAAAACACGCTCCTGCGACTCGCGGATGAGTCGCAGGAGCGTGTAGGAAATTACTGGCGGTAGGTTTTCAGGAACGAGCCGATGCGTCCGATGGCCTGTTCCAGGTCATCCACCCGCGGCAGGGTGACCACCCGGAAGTGATCGGGCCACGGCCAGTTGAACGCCGTGCCCTGGACCACCAGCAGCTTCTCCGACAGCAGCAGGTCGAGGACGAACTTCTCGTCGTTGAGGATCGGGCAGACTTTCGGGTCGATCCGCGGGAAGGCGTAGAGCGCGCCCATGGGCTTCACGCAACTGACGCCAGGAATGTCGTTGAGCAATTCCCAGGTACGGTTGCGCTGTTCCAGCAGGCGGCCGGCCGGCAGCACCAGGTCGTTGATGCTCTGATAGCCGCCGAGGGCGGTCTGGATCGCGTGCTGGCTCGGCACGTTGGCGCACAGGCGCATGTTGGCCAGGATGTCGATGCCTTCGATGTAGCTCTGGGCATTGTGCTTGGGACCGGAGATCGCCACCCAGCCGGAACGGAAACCCGCCACCCGGTAGGACTTGGACAGGCCGTTGAAGGTCAGGCACAGCAGGTCCGGTGCCAGGGACGCGGTGCAGACGTGTACGGCATCGTCGTAGAGGATCTTGTCGTAGATCTCGTCGGAAAAGACCACAAGGTTGTGCTGGCGCGCCAGTTCCAGCATGCCCAGCAGCACTTCCTTGGAATACACCGCGCCCGTCGGGTTGTTCGGGTTGATGATCACCAGGGCTTTGGTATTGGGGGTGATCTTGGCCTTGATGTCGGCGAGGTCCGGCCACCAGTTGGCCTGCTCGTCGCACAGGTAGTGCACCGGGCTGCCACCGGCCAGGCTCACGGCGGCGGTCCACAGCGGGTAGTCTGGCGCCGGGATCAGCACTTCGTCGCCATTGTTGAGCAGGGCCTGCATGGACATCACGATCAGCTCGGACACGCCATTGCCCAGGTAGATGTCTTCGATGCCGACACCTTCGACCTGCTTCTGCTGGTAGTACTGCATGACCGCCTTGCGAGCACTGAACAGGCCCTTGGAGTCACTGTAGCCCTGTGCGGTCGGCAGGTTGCGGATCACGTCCTGGAGGATTTCGTCCGGGGCTTCGAAACCGAAGGGCGCCGGGTTGCCGATGTTCAGCTTGAGGATGCGATGGCCTTCCTCTTCCAGGCGTTTGGCGTGCTTGAGCACCGGGCCGCGAATGTCGTAGCAGACGTTGGCGAGCTTGTTCGATTTGCTGACCTGCATGGCGATGTGATCCTGAAAATGGACGATCCAGGCGGTCTCGTCGAGGCCGCTATGGCAATACTGCGTTTTCACCTCGTCCCGTGGTCCCCGGCCGCTGGCTTGGAAAATCCGTTTGAATGCGTCGGACGCGGGTGCCAGACTGGCGTTTGACGAGGCGCAATCATACGTGCCGCCCGATCCGTGGAAAAGATACAGATCGGGGTTTTTCAGCCGCCGAGGTGTAACGATGGAAAAGTTGGAAAAAACCCTGGACGAATGGCGCGCCATGCTCGACCCGGAGCAGTACAACGTGTGCCGGCTCAAAGGCACCGAGCGGCCGTTTTCGGGCAAATACAACGGCACCAGGACCGATGGGGTCTATCATTGCATCTGCTGCAATGAGCCGCTGTTCGATTCCCGCGCCAAGTTCGACTCCGGCTGCGGCTGGCCGAGCTTCTACCAGCCCATCGGCGACAGCGCGATGGTCGAGATCCGCGATATCAGCCATGGCATGATCCGCACCGAAGTGGTCTGCGCCAAATGCGACGCGCACCTGGGGCATGTGTTTCCCGACGGTCCACCGCCGACCGGTTTGCGCTACTGCATCAACTCCGTGTGCCTGGACCTGGTGCCACGCGGCTGAGTCCGGTTCTGCGCGGCGTCCCTGAATTCAGGGCCCGCGCCACGCCCGGCGGATAAGGCGGGGTAGTCTTGGCTTATAAGGGGTCATCAATCCCGGTTATTAAATTGTGTACAATTCAATTGCTCGCTACCTTGTTCGACATTCATTGGAGGAACTGTCATGAGCGATAACCTGTTGAACATCCCTTGCACCACCATCAAGGGTGAGCAAAAGACCCTGGGTGACTTCGCCGGCAAGGCGATCCTGGTGGTCAACACTGCCAGTAAATGCGGCTTTACCCCTCAGTACAAAGGGCTCGAGCAACTCTGGCAGTCCTACAAGGACAAGGGGTTGGTAGTGCTCGGTTTCCCCTGCAATCAATTTGGCAAGCAGGAGCCGGGCAACGAAGGCGCGATTTCCGAGTTCTGCGAGCTGAACTACGGCGTCAGTTTCCCGCTGTTCAAGAAGATCGATGTCAACGGCGACGACGCCCACCCGCTGTTTGTCCAGTTGAAGAAGCGCGCGCCGGGGCTGCTCTGGTCCCAGGGTATCAAGTGGAACTTCACCAAGTTCCTGATCGGCAAGGACGGCCGCCTGGTGAAGCGTTTCGCGCCCACCACCAAGCCGGAGAATCTCACCCGCGAGATCGAAGCCCTGCTCAAATGAGCGACCTGTCCAGCGATGCGCTGAGCCTCGACTCCCAGCTCTGCTTCAAGCTCTACGCCGCTTCACGGGCGGTGATTCGAGGCTACAAGCCGATGCTGGAGCAGTTGGGCCTGACCTATCCGCAGTACCTGGCGATGCTGGTGCTGTGGGAGTGGCATGCGACCCCGCCGGCGCAACCGACGGTCACGGCCTTGGGTGAGCGCCTGCTGCTGGACTCGGGGACGCTGACGCCGCTGCTCAAGCGCCTCGAACAGATGGCGTTGGTGCAGCGCTGTCGTTCGGTCCTCGACGAGCGTGAAGTGCACCTGAGCCTGAGTCCCGCCGGGGTGGCCCTGCGCGCGCAGGTGCTGCCGATCAAGACTCGCCTGCTCTGCGACAGCGGTGTCGACCTGACCCGGTTGGACGAACTGCGTGACGGCCTCGACCAGTTGCTGACACAGCTCAAGCGGCTGTAGCCGGTACCCACTGTTCGAGCAGGGTGATCAATTCTTCACGGCGGAAGGGCTTGGCCAGGTAATCGCTCATGCCCGCGGCCCGGCAGCGCTCACGTTCCTCGGGCATGGCGTTGGCCGTCAGGGCCACGATCGGCAGGTTTGGCCAGCGTCCGCTGCGACGGATCTGCCGGCTGGCTTCGTAACCGTCCATGACCGGCATGTTGCAATCCATCAGCACCAGATCGAACGCCTGCTGTTCCAGCAGGTTCAGCGCCTCGCCGCCATGGGCGGCAACCGTCACTTCGCAGCCGAGCTTGCCGAGCATGCCCTTGGCCACCAGTTGATTGACCGGATTGTCCTCCACCAAGAGGATGCGGGCCCGGCGTAGCGGCTGACTGTCCCGCGGCTGCACGTTGAGTTCGGCCGGGTCGTCGGGCAGCAGGATCCGCGCCAATGTCTGGTACAGCGCGTTGCGCGCCAGGGGGCGGGCCTGCTGTTGCAGCGGGGCGAGGGCGTTGGCCTGTTCGGTGGGCATGAAGTTGCCATAAGCGGTGACCAGCAGGATCGGCGCGCTGATCGCCGGCCGCAGGCCGAACAGGCATTCGGGGCAGTCGGTGATCAACAGGTCGGGGCTGACGCCGGCGAGGCTGTCGTCCAGTCCGTAGCGCTGGTAGTCCAGCCCCCAGACTGGAAGCTGGCTGCCGAGCAGTTCGCTCAGGCCGCTGGTGCTCGACGTCACGGCGATGACCTTGCCGGTGAGGCGTCGGGGTGTCGCTGCCGGCGTGTGCCCCGGCAACGGCAGTTCGGCGCAGAACTGACTGCCGAAGCCCACTTCGGAACTGATCGTCAGGCGGCCTTTCATGGCCTCGCACAGGTTGTAGGTCAGGGTCAGCCCCAGGCCGGTGCCGCCGAACTGGCGGGTGATGCCGGCGCCGGCCTGGGTGAAGGGTTGGAAGATCTTGGCCTGGGCCTCCTGGGCGATGCCGATGCCGGTGTCGCAGATTTCGATGCGCACGCCGTTTTCACGAGCGCTCAGGCGCACATCGACCCGGCCGAAGCGGGTGAACTTCAGGGCATTGGACAGCAGGTTGCTGACGATCTGTCGCACCCGCGTCGGGTCGCCGAGCACCAGTGCCGGGAATTGCGGGTCGATCAGGCAGGCCAGCTCGACGCTGGGCGCGGCGTTTTGCGAGAGCAGGTTGGCGGTGTCTTCGACCAGGGCGCCGAGGTCGAAGGGGATGCGTTCCAGCTCCAGTTGTCCGGCGTCGAATTTCGACAGGTCGAGGATGTCATTGAGCAACTCCACCAGGACCTTGCCGGAGTCGTGGGCAATCGACAATTGCTGGCGTTGCTCGGCATTCAGCTGGCTGTCCAGGCACAGGGCGATCATGCCCAGCAGGCCGTTCAAGGGCGTGCGGATTTCATGACTCATGTTGGCCAGGAACGCCGAGCGAGCCTGGGCCATGTCCAGGGCCGTACGGCGTGCCGCTTCCAGTTCTTCGTTGGACTGGCTCAGCCGCGCATTGCTGGCCTTGAGTTCGGTGGTGCGCGCCGAGACGATATTCTCCAACTGACCCAGATAGTCGGTCAGGCGGTTTTCGGCGCTGCGCCGCTGCTGGATCTCGGTGCCCATGTTTTCGAATTGCTGGTTGGCGACTTTCACCAGTACACCGATTTCATCGTGTTCGTGGCCGGGAGGGAACTCCAGCCGCGCCTGTTTCGGCTGGCCCGGGGTGCTGCTGCTGAGCGCCTCGATCACCCGCACCAGGGGTTTGGTCAGCATCGTATAGAACAGCACGAGAAGGAGGGCGGTGAGGATCAGGCTGCGGAAAAAGCCGTTGAGCAGGGTGATCTCGGCTCGATGCAGGAAGCGGATACCGAAGGTGTAGGTGTCGATATCAAGGTGCAAGGTACCCAGGGATTCGTCTGGCAAATGGCTGAGAAACAGTCGGTCTTCGAAGGTGCGATCGGCACCGAACAGCCAATCGCTGATCAGCCGATAGCTACCCTCCTGGCGTGGTCTCTCGACACTGGCCAGGACCATATTGTTGTTGTCGATCAACTGCGCGCGCAGCACCGCCGGCGAGTGCAGCAGGCCCAGAGCCAGTTCCTGCGCCAGTTCGGCGTCGATGTTGTAGGCGATCCTCGACGCCGGATTGTGGCTGATTTCCAGCAGGGAAAGGACTTCACGGTTGATCGAGGCGCTTTCGCTGGCATAATCGATGCCGATTTGCAGCAGACTGAGCAGTGTTCCCAGAATGAAGCCGACCAGCACCGTCAACCGGGCTTGTTTGTAGGACAAGCGGTGGGTGAATTTTATATCCATGGGGTGGTGTACCACTTTCCTTTCCCTTCGCCCGGCAAGCATAGCTGATCCGATGCGTGCACCGGCAGTGGGGATTCGATACGCGCGCTGTGCAGTCTGCCAGAGCCAGCAGGCGCCCGAAGGTGCCAACGCGACATCATCGTATGAACTTGCCTGAGGAAACGTCGTGGATTCTCGATTGAATGCCTTTCTTGAGCGTGCCGATGCGGTGCTCGCCCGTCTCGAACCGTTGTTGCCGGCACCGCGCCAGGCCATCGACTGGAACGGCTGCCTGGCGGCCCGCTGGCAGCGTGAAGGGCGCAGCGGTTATCTGTTGCCGCTGGAGGTCAGCCTGGACATGCGCTTGTCCGACCTGATCGGGGTCGACAAGCAACGCGAGCAGTTGGCGCGCAACACCCGCCAGTTCCTCGATGGCCTGCCCGCCAACCATGCCTTGCTCTGGGGTTCGCGCGGCACCGGCAAATCCTCGCTGGTGCGTGCCTTGCTCGCCGAGCATGCCAAGGCGGGTTTGCGCCTGATCGAGATCGAGCGCGATCACCTGGCCGACCTGCCGCGGGTGGTGGAGCAGTTGCAAAAGCTGCCCCAGCGTTTCGTGCTGTTTTGCGATGACCTGTCCTTCGAGGCCGGCGAAGGCGACTACCGGGTGCTCAAGAGTGTCCTCGACGGGTCCCTCGAACAGGCCCCCGACAACGTTCTGCTCTACGCCACCTCGAACCGCCGGCACCTGGTGCCGGAGAAAGAGAGCGATAACGAAAACTGGAAACGCGTCGACGGCGAACTGCATCCCAGCGAAGCGGTGGAGGACAAGATTGCCCTGTCCGACCGCTTCGGCCTGTGGTTGTCGTTCTATCCCTTTACCCAGGAGCACTTCCTCAGCGTGGTCGAACACTGGGTCGGCGAGCTGGCGCGCAAGGCCGGCCTTGCCTGGCAGCGTGACGAGGAACTGGATATCCAGGCGGTGCGCTGGGCGACCGGACGCGGCAATCGCAACGGCCGCTGCGCTTATCAGTTTGCCCGCTATTGGGTGGGTTTGAAGTTGCTGGAGCAGGCACCGTGATCGATTTGCAGAACACCGGGGCGGGCCTGGCGGGCTATGGCCTGCTGCATGCACAGCTGGAATCGCTGCTGGCGGACGAGCGGGATTTCATCGCCAATGCCGCGCAGTTCTCGGCCTTCCTGTTCAATCAGCTGGATGACCTGAACTGGGCCGGTTTCTACCTCAATCGCCATGAGGAACTGGTCCTCGGGCCGTTCCAGGGCCAGATCGCCTGCGTGCGCATCCCCTTTGGCCGGGGCGTCTGCGGGACTGCCGCGGCCACCCGGGAAACCCAGCGGGTCGAAGACGTGCATGCGTTTGCCGGGCATATCGCCTGCGACAGCGCCTCGAACAGCGAGCTGGTGGTGCCGCTGGTCAAGGATGGCCGCCTGATCGGCGTGCTCGACCTGGACAGCCCGCGCCTGGCCCGTTTCACCCTCGAAGACCAGGCCGGCATCGAGCACCTGGCGGCGATCTTCCTGCGCCTGACCGACTGCTGAGGCGACTCAGGCGCCCAGGCCGGCCTTTTCCAGCAGCGATTCGGCATCCACTGTGTCGATCTGCTGGGGCAGGACGTGCTGCTGGGCGTACTCCAAGTAGATTTCCTCGCGGATAAACAGCTGGAACAGTTCCGGATCGATATGGGCGTCGCGGCACATGCCAGCCATGATGCCCAGTGCTTCGCTCAGGGTCTTGCCCTTTTTGTACGGGCGATCGGCGGCGGTCAGCGCTTCGAAGATATCGGCAATCGCCATCATCCGCGCCGGCAGGCTCATCTGTTCGCGCTTCAGGCGCTTGGGGTAACCGGTGCCGTCCATTTTTTCGTGATGGCCGCCGGCGATCTCCGGAACAGCGGCCAGGTGCCCGGGAAACGGCAGTTGGTCGAGCATCAGGATGGTCTGCACCATGTGATGGTTGATGATGTAGCGCTCTTCGCGAGTCAGCGTGCCGCGGGCAATGCTCAGGTTGTACAACTCCCCCCGGTTGAACTTGTAAGGCGGTACGTCCAGTTGAAAGCCCCAGCGGTTGTCGGCGGGGATCAGTTCGGCTGCGTTGCGTTCGAACAGGTGCTCGGGCTTGTCCGCCAGTAGTGGCTCGATGGCCGGCAGGTGGACCGCCGGGCGACGTTGCTGACGCAGGTTTTCTTCCCAGGACACCCCGAGGCGATCGTCCAGCGTGCGGGTCCAGGTGCGTCGGGCAATACGCTGCAGGCGTTCCAGGTCGGCCTCGGCCATGGCCTCGCCGCCGAGGTTGCAGTGGGCGACAAAGGCAAAGTCCTCGTCGAGGGCTTTGAGGCTGGCGTCACGCGCGCGGCTCAAGGCCGGTTCGTCACCACCCAGCGCCCGACCTTGCCAATAGTCGACCCAGGCATCGCGCTTGAGCACTTCGAAGCGGGTGCGTATTTCGTGAATGCGGTCGTACAGGGTTTCCAGCTTGGTGGCCTTGTCGACCACGTATTCGGGAGTGGTGACCTTGCCGCAGTCATGCAGCCAGGCGGCGACGTGCAGCGCCTCCCATTCATCTTCGCTGGGCTGGTAGTCCTCGAACGCCGGTGTCTGGCTGGTCGCGGCGGCCTGGGCGATCATCAGGGTCAGCGCCGGGACACGTTGGCAGTGGCCGCCGGTGTAGGGACTCTTGGCATCGATGGCGCCGGCCAGCAACTGGATGAACGCGTCCAGCAGCTGCTTCTGCCGGGCTTGCAGGCGCTGGCTCTCGATGCAGGCGGCGGCGGTGCCGGAAATGGCGCTGATAAAGGCGATGCGGTCCGGTTGCAGGTTCTCCATATCGGCCTCGGTGCCGCTGTCGGGCAGCAGCAGGGCGAGGACGCCGACGGTTTCGCCATGGCGGTTGTGCAGGCGGATACCGATCAGGTGAATCCGTGGGCTTTCCAGGGCGAGCATGACCTTTTGCAAGCCGGCCGCCTGCTCGAAGCCGAGGGTGGCGACCACGTTGTCCTGCTGGTCGAGTGTCTTGAGCCAGGCCGGGCGTTGTTCGTCCGCCTCGGTGGCGCTGTGGATATCGAAGTGCCGGGGATCCTGCTGGACGCCATCGATGATCAGGGCATGGGCCTCCAACTGGCGGCTGTCGCTGTCCAGCAGGTAGATCAGCCCGGCCCGGGCCTGGGCGATTTTCAGCGTTTCCTCGAGTACCCGTTGCAACAGCGGGTCGAAGCGGGTTTGCGCCGAGAGGCTGGAGGCGATTTCGAAAAAACTCGCCAGGGTCTGCTTCATGCGGGTCATCGAGGTCGCCAGCCGGTCGACTTCCAGCACCGGCGAACGCGGCGTTGCCGGATGGTTGAAGTTGAAGCTGCGTATCGCATTGGCCTCCTGCACCAGGGCGTGCAACGGCTTGACCAGCAGCCGGGAAGTCAGCCAGCCCAGGGGCAGGCACAGCAACAGTGTGGCCAGGGTGATCAGCGCACCCTGCCAGCGGATCCGGTAGGCGTCCGCCAGGAGTTCGTCTTCCGGCACCAGCACGGCCAGTTGCAGGCCGTTGGGGCCGCCTTCGGCGAGTGGCGTGCGGGCGACTATCCATTGCCGTTGCGCGCTGTCCAGATGATGTTCCTGGGTGTTGCCCGGCTCCATGAAACGCCGCAGGATCGGGCTCAGGTCCTGGACCCGGGGCAGGTGCGCGTCGTTGCTGTTGCTGATCAGCCGCCTGTAGTCGGGGTAGGCCACGGCATGGTCGTTTTCATCGAACAGGACGATTTCGGTCGAAGGGGTGACCTTGTGTTTGTCCAGGGTTGCGGAAAGATCCGCCAGGGTCAGGTCGGCGGCGATCACCACGTTCGCGCTGCCGCGCCGGGCGAGGGTGGTTCCGACATTGTGGGTGGAAAAAAACAGGTAGGGCGCGGTGGTGATCTGGTCACTCTCGTTCAGGGCGCTGTTGAACCAGGAGCGTACGCGCGGATCGTAGGCTTCGCGGTGATTGTCCTGGCGGCTGAGCAGTTGCAAGGCGGCGTCGTAGAACAGTGATTCGGACTTGACCCCTTCGGTGCCGGGATCGCGCTCGATGCTCCAGACCTGGAAGGCGGCATTTTCCGGCGCCTTGAAATAGGCGCGCAGGGCGCTGTCGCGTAGCGGCCGGACCATGAAGAAGTCGCCATCGGCGTATCCGAGGTAAAGCGATGCCAGGTTCGGGTTGTCGTTAAGGGCCTGGGTGAAGGGCTTGAGCAGTGCCAACCGTTGCTCCAGCGCCAGGGCCTGGGTGCGATCGTCGATGGCCAGCAGGCTCAGCAGATGGCGAATCGGCTGGTAGGTATGTTGCAGATCGAGCTGTACATCATCTCGGACCTGACCGAACAGCCTTTCGCTGCTGGAGAGAATGATTTGCGTGGTTTGCCGGTAGTTGAACAGTCCCAGCAAGGTGCCGGTCAACAGCAGCAAGCAGGTGAACAGGATACTGATGTGCACGTGCAGCGCCAGCCGGCGTCTTTCGCGTTGCATGGGGCGGGGCATCGCCAATCTCCCTGGGTGTCGGGTGCACTGCTCAGCGCCCAAGGATAGTCAATGTCCGCTGTCAGGTGTGCTCCTGGCCAGGCATTTTTTCAGACGACAGGTCGGTGTATTCACGCAGGGCCGTTTCGAGTTCGAGCAATGCCCGTGCTATCGCCTGCCGGGCGACTTCGATCCGTGGTGTCGGTGCTTCCTCCTGGCACTGTTGTTCCAGGGTCGTGCAGTGTTCCACCAACTCGTGGGCCTGGGCGATCCGTGCCGCGCCCTTGATCTTGTGGGCCATGTCGATCAGTGGGATCAGGTCGCCGCTGATGGGCAGCCCGAGCAGTTCCTCACGGTCTGCCTGGCAACTACTCAGCAGCTCCTTGATCAAGCGGTGCATCAGCAGCGGTTCACCTCCGGTCAGGGCGTGCAGGCCGTCGAGGCTGAAGGCGGCCGGGCGTGGGCGTGGCGTGACGTCGGCGAGCTTCTGGTTGAGGGTGGTCAGGCTGATGGGTTTGAACAGGCAGTCGTTCATGCCGGCTTCTTTGCAGCGGGTGCGTTCCTCGGGCTGGGCATTGGCGGTGAAGCCGAACACCGTGCAGGCTGGGAGGTCATGGCTGGCTTCATGTTGGCGCAGGCGACGAGTCATCTCATAGCCGTTCAGGACCGGCATGTTGCAGTCAACGATCACCAAGTCAAAATGTCCGTCTTTCCAGGTCTGCAAGCCGGTTGCGCCATTTTGTGCGGTGCTGAACGAGTGGCCGAGAAAGCCCAACTGCTGGCACATCAACAGTCGGTTGGCCGGGTGGTCGTCCACCACCAGGACATTCAGGGCGCGCAATGCCGGGGCCAGTTCCGGATCGCGCAGGGCGATGCCTTGCGTGGCTTCGAGGCTGTCGAGTTCCAGGGCCACGACCACGCGGGTACCTTCGCCTGGCACGCTGGACAGGCTCAGGCTGCCGCCCATCATTTCGCACAGGCTGCGGCAGATCACCAGGCCCAGGCCGGCGCCGCTACGGGCCAGGTGTCCGGAGTTGTCCGCCTGCACGAAGGGTTCGAACAGCCGGGCTTGATCGGCGGCGCTGATGCCGATGCCACTGTCCTGGACGGTCAGGGTCATGTTCGTCCGTTTCGCCACCGCGGCGGTCTGCATCAGCAACGAGATCGTGACCTGGCCTTGCTCGGTGAACTTGATGGCATTGCTGATCAGGTTGGAAAGGATCTGTTTGAAACGCAAGGGATCGATCAGGATGTCGCCGATGCTCTGCCGTTCGGGCAACTGCACCACCAGGTCCAGTTGCTTCTGGCGCGCCAGGCCATCGAAGACCCGGACCACTGACTCCACCAGTTCGCTGAGGTTGACCCGCTCGGGGGACAGGCTCAGGCGGCCCGACTCGATGCGGGCTATGTCGAGGATATCGCCGATCAGTTCCAGCAGGTCCTTGGCCGAGGTGTAGGCGACTTCGATGGCGGGGCGGTCGAGATGGCCCTGGTCGGCCCGCTTGAGGGTCAGTTCGAGCATGCCGATCACCGCGTTCATCGGCGTGCGGATTTCGTGGCTCATGGTCGCCAGGAAGGTGCTTTTGGCGCGGTTGGCGCTGTCGGCCTGATCCTTGGCCGCGCGCAGTTCGTCGAACAGTTCACGGCGTTCGCTGATATCGATCCAGCCGCCGATGATGCCTTGCACCTCGCCCAGCGAGTTGCGGTAGGGCAGGATCCAGTGGTAGATGGTCATCCGGCGGTCGCCGATATGCAGGGTGCGATCGCAGATCTGCGCCGTCCCTTCGTCCATCACCCGTTGGTAATCGGCCTGGTATTCCCGGGCCTCGAAGGCGTTGCCCTGGTAGGCATCCATGACCCGCTTGCCGATCACATCCTCGAGTTTGGTCGAGAAGGCTTGCAGGTAACTGTCGTTGCAGGTCTGCAACAAACCTTCGCGATCACGCACATAGATCGGGTGCGGGGTGCCATTGACCAGCGCGCGCATGAACTCGAACTGGTCGCTCAGGGCCCGTTCGGCCAGTTGCCGTTGGCGGATCTGCCGGCGCATGTAGGCGTTCCAGCCGAGGGACAGCAACAGCAGCGCGCCGGCCCCCATGACGATCTGCAGGATCAGCCGATGGTAGTTGCGCCAGTAGCTGTCGGACGACGGGGTGTAGCCGCGCCAGCGATTGTTGATGATGCCCAGTTCGTCCGGGGCGATGCTCAGCAGCGCCTTGTCGAGGATCGAGCTCAGTTCCGTGGCGCCGCGGGCGGTGGCCAGGGCGAAGATCGCCTGCTGGGTGCCGATGGTCGCGCTGATCTGCAGTTTGTCGTCGAAGGTCTGCGAGGCGATCAGGTAGTTGGCGATCACCAGCGAACTCACGGCACCTTCCGCCTGGCCCTGGGCGAGCAGTTCGACCGCCTTGAGGCTGTCGTCGGTTTCAATCAGCTTGATGTGCGGGAAGTCGCTGCGCAGGTACTCGATCAGTGGGTTGCCGCGGATCACCGCCAGGCGTCGGCCTTGCATCTGATCGAGGTTGTTGACGCTGTCGCGGCCTTTGGCCGTCAGCAGCACGAATGAGTTTTCCATGTACGGCCGGCTGAAATGCAGGACGTTCTCGCGTTCATTGGTCGGGCTGATGGCGGCGATGATATCGGCCTGATTATTCTTCACCCGGTTGATCATGTCGTCCAGGCTGCGCGAGCGCTGCACCTCGAAACGCAGGCCGGTGCGCAGGCGGATCAGCTCCAGCAAGTCGGCGGTGACACCACGGAAGCTGTTGTCGGCGTCGAAGAAGGTGATCGGTGCCAGGGCTTCGTTGACCACCACGCGGACTACCGGGTGCTCCTTGATCCAGCGCTCTTCGCGGGCGGTCAGTTGCAACTTGTGGTCGGTCAGCAGGATATCGCTGCCGGCGCTCCAGCGGCGGGCGATATTCTCGCGCTCGCTGGTGGGAATCGCCTTCAGGGTCGCATTGATGGCGCCCAGCAGGACGGCATTGTCACCGCGCACGGCAAAGCTGAAACCGTAGGCCTCGTGTTTGCCGAAGTTGGCCATTTTCACATTGCGCAAATAGCCCTTGTTGATCAGGTAGTGGGTCGAGATGGTGTCGCCGAGGAACACGTCGGCCTGGTCGAACGCCACGGCGTTGAGCGCGTTCAGGTAGGACGGGTAGAACTGCAACGTGGCATTGGGATAAAGGCTCTTGATCTCGTCCAGCGGCAGGTAGTGGTAGACCATGCTCAGGCGCATCCCCGCCAGGCCATTATTCAGGGCGCGGGTTTCGTCTTCACGGGTGACCAGCACCGGCTGGTCGATGGCGTAAGGGGTCGAGAGCGCGATGTTCTTGTTCACCGCCTCGAAGCCGTTGGCGCTGCCGAGCAGGTCGATCCGGCCCTGTTCGAGAGCACTGATGGCGGCTTCGCGGGTGGCGAAGCTCTGCACCTTGATCGGCAGGCCCAGGGCCTTGGCCAGAATACCGGCGTAGTCGGCGGTGATGCCTTCATAGTCACGCCCGCTGACGGTCATGTCGAAAGGCGGGTAGTCCGGGGCAGAGGTGCCGAGCACCAGTTCACGCTTGTCTTCGACCCAGCGCCGTTGCTCCTTGTCCAGCGCGACCTCCATGTGGCTGGCGCTTGAGCGGCTGAGTAATGAGAAGTGGGTGACACCTGGGGTTTCTGCAAGCGCTGACAGGCACAGACACAAGCCTGTGATCACCATCAGATAGTCCTTTATGCGCATGGGCATTGGTTTTCTCACACTACCGCGTTGCGTTTGGCCATCTCGATAAGCTCTACCAAGGATTTGGCCTTGAGTTTTTGCATAAGTCTTTTCTTGTAGGTACTGACGGTCTTGTTGCTGAGAAACATGCCCTTGGCGATTTCCTTGTTGGTCCGGCCCTGGGCAAAGAGTTGCAGGACCATCAGTTCCCGATCGTTGACGAGTTTGAATAGTTCGATCTCCGGATTCTCCGGTCCCTCTTTCCGCGCACCGATCAACGCCTGGCTTGGGAAGTAATTGTAGCCGGACAGTACCGCTTTGATCGCGCTCAGGAGTTCGCTCAGGTCTTCGGCCTTGCAGACATAACCCGAGGCACCGGACTGCATGCAGCGCATAGCGAACAGGTTGGGGGTCTGCGCCGTCAGCACCAGGGTCTTGAGCGGTGAATTCATGGCGTTGAAGCGGGCCAGCACCTCCAGGCCGTCCAGTTTGGGGATACTGATATCGAGGATCACCAGGTCCGGCATACATTCGCGGACCATTTGCATCGCGTCGACCCCGTTATCGGTTTCCCCGACTATTTCATAACAATCCTCTTGTTCCAACAATATCCTGATGGCCAGGCGGACAACAGGGTGGTCGTCGACGATAAAAACCGAGTTCATAATAAAGTCCCATACGAGCTGTTTGGAAAGCGCGAACCTTAGCTCAGTTGGACAAGCGGGCGCATGAAGGGAAGGCCCTACAGAGGTAGTATAGGAATATTCCTACTTTAAATAGGGTTTCGACTTACGGATGGTGCTAGTTTGAAAGAGAAGAGCTGTGCAGTGTCGAGTGGTGTGGTTATACGGAATGGCTAACGCTCTATAAGGTCTTATAATCTTTTGGGAAGTGTCCTACATGTTTATCGGTGCGTTTTATCGTGGCTGCTCCGGGGCGGAACCGGGGGCGGCGCGCTGAAGTGAGGCTTGGTGGATGGCTAGGACTCAGTGGGGCCGCAGGCCTCGTGGGGATAGCGGTCCAGGCCCAACGCGCTCTGCAGGGCAAGGCCGTTCAGTGGTTTGCTCAGGCAGCCGAGCAATGGCAGTTGTCGCTCCAGTGCGAGGGCGCTGAGGGCGGCGAGTTCTTCGCTGCTGAGGCTGCTGAGCAGGATCGCCTGCTTGATCATGCCGCTGCGGCAGGCGGTTTCGATCAGGTCCAGCCCCAGGACGTCCGGCAGGCACTGGTCGCACAGCATCAGGTCGAACGGCGTGTGGGCCGAACTCAACGCACTCATGGCTTCCCGGGCGTTGAGCGTCGGTGTCAGGGCGTGGAAGCCATAGCTGTTGAGCAGGCTCTGGGTGGCGGCCAGTTGAAAGGGGTGATCCTCTACCAGCAACACGCGTAAGTTGTGTTTGGGCATGGTGTTTTCCGGGCGACCTGTCGACTCGGGACAAGGCTACATAGGTAGGCGCTGTGTAGGAAAATATGCCTGGAATCGGGCGCTTGTTGAATGGCAGGTCAGCTTGAGTGTGGACGGCAGACATAAGAGGAAAGCAATTATTTCAGTGGGCCGAAGCCATGATCAATCAGCTCGTTCTCTCGCCGGTGTAGGTTTTATCCCGCTAACCGGCCCGCCCTGATCGGGGGCGGGCGGCGGGGTCTTAAACCGGGCTGGAGCGACCGGTCATTTCCCGGGCCATTTCACTGGCATAGCTGTCGGTCATGCCGGCGATGAAGTCGATCACCCGCAGGAACGAGCTGTGCAGCGGCCACTCGGGCTGGGGCGCGCTGTTGCCGAGCAGGTCGAGGATGCGTCGATGCTTGAACGACGGCGTGCGCCCGCCATGTTGTTCCAGGGCTGCGCCACAGAAGGCGTTCAGGAGGATTTCCAGGGTGGTGTAGGCGCCGATCTCATGGAGGGTCTTGCGCTTGTCCTGGAAGATTTTCTTGCGGGCGATGTCCTTGGCGTTGAGCACGCAACGTTTGGCCGGACCGTGCATATGTTCGACCAGATCCCCCGACAGGGTTCCCGCCAGCAGCGCATCCTGTTGCTCGACGAAGGCCCTGGCGGCAGCGTTGGTCAGGTGTTCGATGGCCTTGCCACGCAAGATCGCCAGCTTGCGTCGCCGGGAGTCCTGCGGGCCGAGTTGCCGGTAGGTTTCCGGCAGGTCGTCGCCCACCAGGCCGAGCAGCAGGGACTCGACCTCGGCATACTCGAGCAGGTCCATTTCCAGGCCGTCTTCGAGGTCGATCAGGGCATAGCAGATATCGTCGGCGGCCTCCATCAGGTAGACCAGCGGGTGGCGCGCCCAGCGCTGTTCCTCCAACTGCGGCAGGCCGAGCTTGTGGGCGATCTGCTCGAGGATCGGCAGTTCGCTCTGGTAGCAGCCGAACTTGTGTTTCTTGTAGCCCAGGGAGTCGGCGTGGCGCGCCGTCCACGGGTACTTGAGGTAGGTACCGAGGGTGGCGTAGGTCAGGCGGGTGCCGCCTTCGAACTGGTGATATTCGAGCTGGGTCAGGACCCGGAAACCCTGGGCGTTGCCTTCGAAATTGAGGAAGTCGTTGCCTTCGGCCACGCTCATGCCGTCGAGCCAGCCGCGCCCCGCCGCCTGCTGGAACCAGTGGCGAATGGCGTCCTCGCCGGAGTGGCCGAATGGCGGGTTGCCGATGTCGTGGGCCAGGCAGGCCGATTGCACGACCATGCCCAGGTCGCTCGGTTCGCACCAGTCGGGCAGGGCGTCGCGCAGGGTTTCACCAACGCGCATGCCCAGGGAACGACCGACGCAACTGACTTCCAGCGAGTGGGTCAGGCGGGTGTGGATATGGTCGTTGCTGGTCACCGGGTGGACCTGGGTCTTGCGCCCCAGGCGCCGGAAGGCACCGGAGAAGATGATGCGGTCGTGGTCTTTGTGGAAGGGGCTGCGGCCCAGTTCTTCAGGGCTGTGCAGCGATTTCCCGAGGCGTTCGCGGGTAAGCAGGGTGTGCCAATCCAAGGCGGGGCTCTCCGTCGGTGACTGAGCTCCCAGCTTCCCGTTTAGTGTGCCGGCCTGCAAGCAAAACCATGCAAGCAGATTTATAAACCGGCGGCGTCGATATCGATCAGCAGCAATCGCTGGCCGTTGTCGAAGAATTGCCCGGCGGTCAGGCAATACTGATTGCTGGTGGCGTCCCTATAGGTGCTGGAGAGGATCAGCCGACGCTCGTCCCAGCCTTCGGCCAGCAGGTGATAGAAGTAGGGTCGCCAGGACCAGTTGTGGCCCAGGTAGCTGCTGTCGGCCTGCCAGGCGTTGTGGCGCCATTCCAGATTGGGGGTGAGTTGGGTGCCGTGGCGATCGCATTGGTAGAAGCGCAGCAGCCAGGGATAGCCGTCGGGCTGGGGCAGCTGGCTGAGCGGTGCCTGGCCCTGGGCCCAGTTCTGCAGCGTGGCCATGAGCCCGCCCAGTTGCTGACGCAGGTTCATCAGGCGCGCGCGTTCGGCCAGCTTCTGCTGTACATAGCGTTCGCGCAGTTCGGCGAAGCGGGCGACAAAGGCATCGGTGGCAAAGAAATCCAGCTCAGCCTTGGCGAACAGATAACCCTGGACGTAGCGCGAGCCGCATTCCAGGGCGAAATTCAGCTCGGCCTCGGTTTCCACGCCTTCGGCGATGATCCAGCAGCCGGTCTTTTCCGCCATTTGCGCCAGGGCCTTGACCACTTCGCTGCTGGGGCCGCCGCGGGCCGCAGCCTGGAACAGGCGCATGTCGAGCTTGAGAATATCCGGCTGCAAGGCCAGGACCCGATCGAGTTGGGAATACCCGGCGCCGAAATCGTCGATGGCGATGCGCGCGCCGGCTTCTCGATAGCGCTTGACCACTTCCCCCAGGCGCAGGCTATCGCCTCCCAGTTCGGTGATTTCGAAGACGATGCGCCGTGGATCGACAGCGTGCTGCGCCAGTTGCTTGAGGCTTGGCAGGGCCTGGCCGTCGCTCAGGCGACTGATCCAGCGCGGCGACATGTTCAGGCTCAGGAACCAGTCCGGGGGCGCTTCATGCAGCCGGCTGAGGGCATTGTCGCGGATCTGGCGGTCGAGGCGGCGCAGCGCGGCGGAAGGGGTTCGCGGATCGGCGAACAGGGGGCCCACGGAGGTCAGTTGCCCATTGGCCTGGCGCAGTCGGCCGAGGGCCTCGACACCAGCGATACGGCCGGTGGCGGTATCGATGAACGGCTGAAAGCTGGCGAGCGGTTGCCCGTCGATCACGGTGCCTCCTTGGGCTGGGTCTTGTGGGTCTGGCTGCGGCGGGCAAGGCAGATTGAGCGCGAGCCCGAAGGTTCGCGCTCAACTCGATGGCTACTGCAAGAATGCAGCCAGCTTTTCTGGCGTCAGGGTTTGGACGCGGTGCCCCGCAGCGCCAGCCGAATCAGCGGCAACAGGCTGGCCCCCAGGCGCGCCCAGCGCGACAGGCTGTCCACGCCGCCGCCCTTGGCGCCCCTGCCGCCCATGAAACCCAGCAGCGTGACGATGCCGATTCCCCACAAGGGCGCGTGCTTGAGGCCCAGGTTGGCCTGCCAGTTCTGGCCCAGGCCGCGTATGCGCTGCAACGGTTGCAGGAGTTCGCGGGACTCATGGCGGATTTCCTGGCGATGCATTTCCATGCGCAGGCGGATCAACGCCTTGCGCATATCACGCCGGGTATGGATGTGCGTCAGGTCGGGCAGGCTCATGGCAGCAGTCGCTCGCGATCGTTGGCCAACTCTTCAAGGGTGGCGTGGAAGGGCGACGACTCATCGAAGATCGCCGCTTTCAGGCGCAGGGCGCAGAACAGCGCAGCCAGGCTGTAAAACACGCACAGGCCAATGATCCCGGCCAGGCGCGCGGTGTCCCAGAGCAGGATCATGACCAGCGCCGAGAGCCCCACCAGCAGCAACATGCCGAACACCAGGGCCAGCCCGGCGAACAGCAACAGGCTGACGGTCCGGGCTTTCTGTTCCTGGAGTTCGATGCCGAACAATTCCACATGGCTGTGCAGCAGGCCGAGGAAAGCCGCGCCCAGGCGACGGGTCGAGGCGCCGCCGCCGCTCGATTCATCCCCCGCCATATCAGCGCCGCGTCGCCAGCAGGCCGACGATAAAGCCGATACCGGCGGCAATCCCGATGGACTGCCAGGGTTTGGCCTGGACATAGGCTTCGGTCGCGTCGACCGCCGCCTGGCGGCGATCACGCAGCGAGGCTTCAGTCAGTTGCAGGGTTTCGCGGGCCTTGAGCAGGCTTTCATGAATCTGCTTGCGCAGTTCGTCGGCCTGGTCGCCGGCGAGGCTGGCGGTGTGCTCCAGCAGGCGTTCGGTGTCGTTGACCAACGTCTGAAAGTCCGCCATCAGTATTTCTTGAGCCGTCTGTGCTGTCTTGCTGGCCATCAGGTGTTCTCCGTGAAAAAGCGTCCGTGAAAAGTCTGTGCAGGTTTCGAGTGCGGGCCTTGTCTGAAGGTTCACTGCGATTGGCTGGTACAGCTTTTGCTTTGTGCTGGTGCGTTGTGCCGGGCAGGTGCGCTGTATTTGGGCGTCCTGAAGCCCCGGCCTGCGAAAACCATACCTCAAATAATCAAAAAACGCGGAAAAAACCCAAGGGCTCCTCGAGCTTCGTGTTTCGCCCTGCGCCAAAGCGGTTCGCTCTTGGCTCGGATGGCGCCAATCTGGTGCGAAATGCGCGGCAACCGAACTGCTTTGGTGCTTTTCCCTGACTTCAGGTCTGCCGTCTCCATGGAAAACTTGCAAAGCGCTGTGGACACTCTGGTCCATGGTTCCAACACCCTGTTCATTCTGCTCGGCGCGGTCATGGTTCTGGCCATGCACGCCGGTTTCGCCTTTCTCGAGGTCGGTACCGTTCGGCAAAAGAACCAAGTCAATGCCTTGTCGAAAATCCTCAGCGATTTCGCGATTTCGACTTTGGCCTATTTCTTTATAGGCTACTGGGTTTCCTATGGCGTGAGCTTTTTGCAGCCGGCGGCGCAAATCAGTGGCGACCACGGTTATGGCCTGGTGAAGTTCTTCTTCCTGCTGACCTTCGCGGCGGCGATTCCGGCGATCATTTCCGGCGGCATTGCCGAGCGCGCGCGGTTTGCCCCGCAGTTGTGCGCCACTGCCTTGATCGTGGCCTTTGTGTACCCGTTTTTCGAAGGCCTGGTCTGGAACGGTAATTTTGGCCTGCAAGCCTGGCTGCTGGCGCGTTTTGGTGCCAGCTTCCATGATTTCGCCGGCTCTGTGGTGGTGCATGCCATGGGTGGGTGGCTGGCGCTGGCGGCGGTGCTGTTGCTGGGGCCGCGTCAAGGCCGCTACCGCGAGGGGCGGCTTGTGGCATTCGCGCCGTCGAGCATTCCGTTCCTGGCCCTGGGTTCGTGGATCCTGATCGTCGGTTGGTTCGGTTTCAATGTCATGAGCGCGCAGACCCTGCAGGGCGTGAGTGGGCTGGTGGCGGTCAATTCGTTGATGGCGATGGTCGGTGGCACGGTGGCGGCGCTGATCATCGGCCGCAATGACCCGGGCTTCCTGCACAACGGCCCCCTGGCCGGGCTGGTGGCGATCTGCGCCGGGTCCGACCTGATGCACCCGGTGGGGGCGCTGGTGACTGGTCTGGTGGCGGGCGGGTTGTTCGTCTGGTGTTTTATCGCGGCCCAGAGCCAGTGGAAAATCGACGATGTGCTCGGCGTCTGGCCGTTGCACGGCTTGTGTGGGGTCTGGGGCGGAATTGCCTGCGGGATCTTCGGCCAGCAGGCGTTGGGCGGCCTGGGTGGGGTCAGCCTGGTCAGCCAGTTGATCGGTACTGCGTTGGGGGTGGTGGTGGCGTTGATCGGTGGCTTTGCCGTGTATGGCACGATCAAGGCGGTGCATGGCTTGCGCTTGAGCCAGGAAGAGGAGTACTACGGTGCCGACTTGTCGATTCACAAGATCGGTGCGGTGAGTCAGGACTAATCCGCCTCATTTCGCTATGCTCAACCCCCATCTGGGGGCGTGCGGCCAAATCCCGGCCGAGCGGAGAGGTCTATGGAGCGTCTGTATTCACTGCAAGGCTTGAGGGGCGCGGCAGTGCTGGGCGTGGTCTTGTTCCACATGGCGGCGGTCGAGCACAAATACTCCGGTGGCGATACCTTGCTGCCGGGGTGGGTGGATTTTTTCCAGCTGGGGGTGGACCTGTTTTTTGTCATCAGCGGCTTCGTCATGGTGATCGTCACCCGTGGCCGTTTCCAGGACCGGGTCCAGGCCCAGCGTTTCCTGTTCAACCGGGTCTCGCGGATCTACCCCAACTACTGGCTGTACTTCTTTATCACCCTGGGGGTCTATCTGGTCCAGCCGCTGCTGGTCAACAGTTCCCATGGTGGCTCCAACCTGTGGTACTCGTTCCTGCTGCTGCCCAATGACCGGGTGCTGCTGGTGATGGTGGCCTGGTCGCTGGTGTTCGAGTTGTGGTTCTACCTGGTGTTCAGCCTGCTGCTGGGTTTTCACGAGCGCGGCTTGCCGCTGTTGTTGCTGGCCTGGGCGGTGGCGCTGGTGGCGTTCAACCTGCTGGACTCCTGGCGCGACTACTCCTCGGCCCTGAAGATTATGCTGCACCCCTATGCCCTGGAGTTCATTATCGGCAGTGCGGCGGCGCTGTTCTTCTACGGTCGCCACAGTTCAAAAGTGCCGAGCGTCGGGCTCTGGCTGGTTCTGGCGATGGCGTTGGTACCGGGCTTTGCCGTGATCGGGCATTATGAACTGTTTTCCACCGAGGGCTTGCCGAGGATGCTGTTGGTGGGGCTGGTATTCGGTGCCCTGACCTTGTCCCTGGCCTTGCTGGAGCGGCGCCAGTTGATCCGTTGCCCGCGCTTTCTGGTTTTCACCGGTGATATGTCTTACACGATCTATCTCTCGCACTTGCTGGTGCTCGGCGTGGTGGGGAGGGCCTGGCAGATCATCGGCAACTGGCCGAACCATATCGGGGATAATCTGGTGTTCCTGGTCCTGATGATGTTCGCGGTGTGGGGTTACGGTTGGGTCGGCTACAGCTTTTTCGAGAAGCCGGTGCTCGATCGGGCGACGAGTTACTGTAAACGACGGTTTCGCACCGCCTCGTCCCGCAAACCGTCCGATCCGTTGGCGGACGGCAGGTGAGGACGGTGCCTAAAATCCTCAACGGCAATCTGGATGCCTTGAAAGTCCTGCTGGCGATATTTGTCGTAGTACTGCATTGCCATTTCATGGGCGGTAACTACACCGCTGTGGGTTACTTGCTGTGCAATGGCCTGTTCCGCGTGGCGGTGCCGACCTTTTTTATCATCAACGGTTACTACCTGTGGCAGACCCTCGCCTCCGGGCACTCGTTCGGGCTCTGGTTCAAGCGTGGCTTGCAGTTGTATCTGCTCTGGATGCTGGTCTACAGCCCGATCTACGTGAGCTTTGCCGCCCTGGGCAGTGTCGGCGGTGTGCTGGGAATACTGAAGCAGTTCGTGATCGGCTACTTTCACCTCTGGTATCTGGTGGGCATGCTCGGCGGCGGCCTGCTCCTGTACCTGTTGCGCAAACGACCCACCGGACAGTTGGTGGCGCTGGCATCGAGTGCCTTTCTGGTCGGGCTGGTGCTGCAATATGCACGGGTCTATTTCGAGCTGCCCAACGCCTTTCTCCAGCATTTCAACCAGAACGACTATACCGCCCGGAATTTCCTGTTCATGGGCTTTCCGTTCATGGCGCTGGGGTTTCTTATGGCCCGTCACGGGGTGCCGGAACGGGTTACCCGAGTGAAGGTCTGCCTGGCGTTGGCGATCGGTGTGGCGCTGCTGCTTGGCGAAGCCTGGCTGAATTACTCGTATCAGGCCGATGCCCGGCAGAACTTCGATTTCCTGGTGTCGTTGCCGCTGATCACGTCGGCGTTATTCCTGCTGCCATTCGTGTTCTTCCGCGCCTCCACCAGCCCCCTCAACGCCAAGCTTTCCTCGGCGCTCTACTACGTGCACCCATTGTTCCTCTACGGGGCGTTGTCGGCGGGACTGGAGTACGGCAATACCCTGACCGCGGTGGTGCTGCTCCTGGCTTTCGTCGCGGCACCGCTGCTGATCCTTGCCAGCCGGCGCGTGCGGTTCATTCTCTGAGGGCCGTGTGATCGGCTCGACTGGCCCGGGTGGCGGACCTAGAATAAGTCTTTATCTTGTCCCGGACGCCCTTGCCATGCTTCCTGAATGCCAACTGTTCGGCACCCTGGGTTGCCACCTCTGTGAAGTCGCCGAAGCCGTGCTGATGCCTCTGGTCGATCACGGCCTGCTGGTGGAACTGGTGGATATCGCCGACAGCGAAGCCCTGTTCGAAGCCTATGGCTTGCGTATCCCGGTTCTGCGCCGGGTGGACACGGGGGCCGAGCTGGACTGGCCCTTCGAGGTCGAGCAGGTCGTGACCTTTCTGCGCTGATCCTCTTTCCTCGCCTGAGCGGGCGCTTTTGCGCCATTGAGCGCTGGCCGCTGCGCTCGGCCCTTCTGTTTCATCAAATTACCCGCGGTTGCGCTGGAAAAACGACTGTGCTTACGTCGCTGCATGATGTTTGAGGCAGCACGTTCCAGTGCTGCAAGGGAGGAAATGAAATGAAAGGGAGGTCCATTCTGCTGGTCAACCAACTGGGCGGTCGCAAGTTCCTGGCCACCGTGGTGGTTGGCGTAAGCACCGCGGCGTTGACCTGGTATGGAAAGATCGATGGTGGGACCTATGCCATGGTCATCCTCGGCACGGTGGGCTCGTTCATCGGCGGCAACGTCTATGGCAAAGTCCATCCCAGGGAGTCATGAAGGCTGCCGGCAGGCGGCAATCGGTTGGCGGGCCATCAAAAAATAAGTTACTGTATGTTTATACAGTTTTCGTTCCGGTGTTGGGACAGGATGCCCACCCTGGCGTGCGCACCCGGGAACGGAATCCAGAGAGATAAAGAGGGTTAAAGCATGCTCAATGTCGAACAATTGAAATCCAGCGTGAACCGCATGTCCGCTGACGTGGTGCGTGAGGCGGTACTCGAGTTGCGACTCGACGGGCTGGTAACGGAAGGCAAGACACCGTTCAACAAATTGCATTTCAACACCTGTTTCGCGGAAATCGAAGCCCTGTTCCAGCGGGCGGGCTATCACCGGCAACTGGATGTGGTGGGTTACCAGGGCTTGTTGTACGCCCTCTACGATCCGGGACGCTGGGAGGCGGTGGATGTGTTGCGCTGGCTGAAGGACTACACCGAGGCGGCCGGTGCGAAGCGGCTGGGCAGCAAGATCGCCTCGGCCTGAGGCGCGGGCAGGGCGACTGGCACCTGGATTGCGTTATCGCAAGCCTAGGTTCTGCCGGGGTCTTGCGGGATAATGCCGGCTTGCCCAGCCGTCCGAGTCTTGTCATGTCCGCCTTGCCCTTCAATGCCGCCGAGCACCAGGCCAGCACCTTGTACCTGCCACCCGGTTCGTGGGTCACGGTGCTGGACTGCCTGTGCGAACACTTCAAGGCAATCAGTCGCGAGCAGTGGCTCGATCGTATTGCCCGCGGCCGTGTGCTGGACGCCGGGGGCGTGGCCATCAGTGCGCAGTTGCTTTACCGCGAAGGCTTGCGCATCCACTACTTTCGCGAGGTGCCGAACGAGACGCCGATTCCGGTGAGCGAGACGATTCTCTACGCCGATGAACATCTGGTGGTGGCGGACAAGCCGCATTTCCTGCCGGTCACGCCGGCCGGCGAGTATGTCGAGCAGACTTTGTTACGACGGCTGATCCACTGCCTGGACAATCCGCACCTGGTGCCGTTGCACCGGATCGACCGGCACACGGCCGGCCTGGTGTTGTTCTCGGCCAATCCCGCGACTCGTTCGGCCTATCAGTCGCTGTTTCCCACCCGGCAGATTGAAAAACGCTACGAGGCGATTGCCCGGGCCTTGCCGGACCTGTCGTTCCCGCTGGTACACAAAAGCCGCCTGGTGGAAGGCGAGCCGTTTTTCCGCATGCGCGAAGGGGTCGGTACCAGCAATACCGAAACTGCCGTCGAGGTCGCGGAAAAAAATGGCCGGCTGTGGCGCTACGGGTTGTATCCGGTTACGGGCAAGAAACATCAGTTGCGGGTGCACATGGCGGCACTCGGCGCGGGTATCTGCAATGACCCGTTTTATCCGCAGGTGCTCAAGGATGCCGTGGATGACCACGCCAACCCCCTCAAGCTGTTGGCCCAGGGCCTGCGCTTTCGCGATCCGCTCAGCGGCCAGGAGCGCCGCTTCGAGAGCGAGATCGTCCTGCACTGGTGATGCCGGCGGCCGTCAATGGCAGGTCTGGGCCGCGCTCACCGCCGCCCGTAGGCCAAGCAGGTAGCTGTCGACGCCGAAACCGCAGATCTGCCCGCGCGCCACTTCGGCCAGCACCGACGGCTGGTGCAAGGGTTCGTTGCGATGGATATTGGCCATGTACAACTCGATCACCGGGACCGACAAGTGCGCCAGGGCATCGCGAATGTCGTAGCTGCTGTGGGCCCAGGCGCCGGCATTGATCAGCACCGCGTCCACCTGTTCGCGGGCGCCCTGGCGGATACGGATGCACATCGCGCCCTCGCTGTTGGTCTGGAAACTGGTGACATCCACGTCCAACTCCCTGGCCAGCGTGCGCAGGCGTGCGTCGATCTGTTCCAGGGTGATGCCTGCATGGCGGATCGGCTCGCATTTGCCGAACAGGTGATGATTGAGACCGTGCAGCATCAGGACTTTCATGATTCAGCTCCCGGAAGGGGAATGAGCGCGGGTGGGGGATTCTCATAGAATAGGCCGTACCCGAGGGTTATGCCTGTGCGTTGTCGCGCCCGGGCAAAAACGACGAAGCCCGCGCAAGGCGGGCTCCGTGTTGAACGTTCGAGGGTTTACAGCTCTTTGACGGTACGCACCTGATCCTTGTTGATGCGAGTCTTTTTACCGTCCAGTTGCTTGAATTCGTAGAACCCGGAATCCTCGTCGAATTTCGGGGTGTCCACCGCCTGGATTTCGCGCCCATCATTCAAGGTGATCACCGTCGGTGACGAACAACCGGCGAGGGCGGCGAGGGCGGTGGTCAGCAGGAGTGCGGCAAGAGTCCGTTGCGTCATGGTACTTCTCCGGAAAAGGTGTTTTTTGAGGATAGCGTTGATTGATGTCAGCGCTGATGGATTACAACACTGATTGAAGTTTCTGACGGATATAGGCTCAGCAAGTTCCTTACGCAGGCCGATCAGGCGAGTGATTCACCGATTGCAGCAGCGCCGGGGTGTTCAGATTGGCCAATCTGGGATCATCCGGCGGACACTGCAGGGCCTGGGCCTGCAGTTGCAGCATGACCTTGCGCGGGCTGCGTTCGCCCAGGGCCCAGGCGCTTTCGAAGACCCCGGCGTGGGCCGTGGGGATCACGCACACCAACGGTTCCCAGTGTTCACCCTGGCGCAGCATCAGCGGCCGGGTCGGATCGCGGCGAACGGCATCGAGCATGGCCGTGAGCAAGCTGGCATCGATCTGCGGGACGTCGCAGGGCAGCACCAGCAGATGCCCATGGCGAGCCGCCGCCAGGCCGGCGCGAATGCCGGCCAGGGGGCCGGGGAAATCGTCGCTGTCGTCGTTCACCAGCCGGTCGGCATAGGCCGCATAGCGCTCCCGGTTGCGGTTGCAAGAGATGATCAGGTCATCGGTGAACGGCCGCGCCACGGCGTGCAGGTGGGCGATCAGCGGTTGCCCGCGCCAATCCAGCAGGCCTTTGTCCTGGCCGCCCATGCGCTGGCCGCGACCGCCGGCCAGGAGCAGAATGGAAAGGTCGTTCACGGGCATGGAGAGTCTCGACAGCAGCGGTGAAAAGGGACGCTGTGATATAACACCTGGCTGTTCCTCCTTACAACTGGACCGAGCCTATGAAAGCCAAGGCTGACACACCTTTCGTACCGCTGAACATCGCGGTCTTGACCGTCAGTGACACCCGTACCTTTGACACCGATACCTCGGGGCAGGTCTTCGTTGACCGCCTGACCGCCGCCGGACATCGACTGGCCGAGCGGGTATTGCTCAAGGACGACCTCTACCGGATTCGCGCTCAGGTCGCCACCTGGATTGCCGAAGACCTGGTCCAGGTCGTGCTGATCACCGGCGGCACCGGTTTTACCGGGCGCGACAGCACCCCGGAAGCCGTGGCCTGCCTGCTGGATAAACAAGTCGACGGCTTTGGCGAGCTGTTCCGGCAGATCTCCGTGGCGGATATCGGCACCTCCACCGTGCAGTCCCGGGCGCTGGCCGGCCTGGCCAACGGGACCCTGGTCTGCTGCCTGCCGGGCTCGACCAACGCGGTGCGTACCGGCTGGGACGGGATCCTCGCCGAGCAGCTGGACTCGCGTCATCGCCCGTGCAACTTCGTCCCCCATCTGAAACAGGCGGCGCCTTGTGAATCCCGTGGGTAAGCCGGGCAAGCTCGCAGCCCTGATGCCTGTGGAAGTCGCCCTGGCCCGCCTGCTCGAGCTGGCCGAGGCGGCGCCGATCCGTGAGGCGCAGCGCGTAGCCTTGGCTCAGGCCGACGGACGGGTGCTGGCCGAAGACCTGATTTCCGGCCTCGATCTGCCGCCCTGGCCCAACAGCGCCATGGATGGTTACGCCCTGCGCCTGGCCGATTGGCACGGCGAGCCGCTGCCGGTCAGCCAGCGCATTTTTGCCGGGCAGGCCCCGGAACCCTTGCAGCCGGGCACTTGCGCGCGGATCTTCACCGGTGCCCCGGTGCCGCTGGGTGCCGATTGCGTCGAAATGCAGGAAAACGCCGAAGTGCTTGCGGATGGGCGGGTGCGCTTGATCGAAGCGCTGGCGCTTGGGCAGAACATCCGGCCCCAGGGCCAGGAAACCACGCTGGGCGAAGTGGTCCTGAGCGCCGGGACCCGTCTGGGGCCGATCGAGCAGGGATTGGCGGCGTCCCTGGGCTGTGCTGAACTGAACGTGCGGCGGCGGGTGCGGGTGGCCGTGCTGTCCACCGGCGACGAGTTGGTCGAACCGGGCCAGCCGCTGGGGCCGGGACAGATCTACAACAGCAACCGTGTGTTGTTATGCAGTTGGTTGACGCGCCAGGGTTGCGAAGTGCTGGATGCCGGGATTTTGCCGGATGATCTGGAGGCGACCCGCCAGCGCCTGACGCAGTTGGCCGATGTCGACCTGATCCTGTCCACGGGGGGAGTGTCGGTGGGCGAAGCCGATTTCCTCGGGATCGCCTTGCGCGAGGCGGGCGAGCTGGAGCTCTGGAAGCTGGCGATCAAACCGGGCAAGCCGTTGACCTTCGGGCATTTTCGCGGGGTGCCGGTGATCGGCTTGCCGGGCAATCCGGCTTCGACCCTGGTCACCTTTGCGTTGTTGGCCCGGCCTTATCTGTTGCGCCGCCAGGGCGTACAGGCGGTCCAGCCGTTGCGGTTCAAGGTGCCGGCCGGTTTTGTCTGGCCCAAGCCGGGCAATCGCCGCGAATACCTGCGCGGGCGCCTGGAAAACGGCCGGGCGATCATCTACCGCAACCAGAGCTCCGGCGTGCTGCGCAGCGCGGCCTGGGCCGAGGGTTTGGTCGAGGTGTTGGAGGGCAGCACCCTGGTGGAAGGCGACTGGGTGAACTTCATTCCGTTGAGCGAAGTGCTGGGCTAGCCAACGAGGTCTTTGGCGGTCTTGCGGGCCTCTTCGCGGATAAATCCGGCTCCCACTATGTGCGTGTCGAACCCAGAGTTCGCATACGACTGCATATTTGTGGGAGTTGAGCTTGCCCGCGAAGCTCTTGGCGTCCTCCGAACGCTACAACCGCATCAGCCCTCCAGCGAGCCGCCAGCCAGCGCACAGAGCTGGATCGGGTCGAGGATATGCACTTCCTTGCCTTCGGCGGCGATCAACTCGCTGCTCTGAAAACGGGTAAAGACCCGGGACACGGTTTCCACCGCCAATCCCAGGTAGTTGCCGATCTCGTTGCGCGACATGCTCAAGCGGAACTGGTTGGCCGAGAAACCCCGGGCACGGAAACGCGCCGACAGGTTGACCAGGAAGGTGGCGATGCGCTCGTCGGCGGTCTTTTTCGACAGCAACAACATCATCTGCTGGTCGTCGCGAATTTCCCGGCTCATTACCCGCATCAACTGTCGGCGCAGTTGCGGCAGTTGCAGGGCCAATTCGTCCAGGCGCTCGAAGGGGATTTCACAGACCGAGGTGGTTTCCAGTGCCTGGGCCGAGACCGGGTAGGTCTCGGTGTCCATGCCCGACAGGCCGACCAGTTCGCTCGGCAGGTGAAAACCGGTGATCTGCTCTTCGCCGCCGTCGCTCAGGCTGAAGGTCTTCAGCGCGCCGGAGCGCACGGCATAGACTGAGCCGAAGGTGTCGCCCTGGCGAAACAGGAATTCACCTTTCTTCAGTGGTCGGCCGCGCTTGACGATCTCGTCCAGCGCGTCCATGTCCTCCATATTCAGCGAAAGTGGCAGGCAAAGAGGGGCCAGGCTGCAATCCTTGCAATGGGCCTGACTATGGGTGCGCAATTTCACGGGGTCGGACATTTCTTAAATCCTTGTGGGAAAACACACATAAGACGTAAGGGTAACCCAGCAAGGGGCGCTCCGACCAGCCTGTGCCAAAATGGCGCACCCAAGTAGGTAGGGTGATTGCCAAAAAACGCTCGACGTTTCAGATCACCCGTGAAAAGCGCTGACGGTTCTGCTGCTCCAGGTACGCATCGAAGACCATGCACACCGAGCGGACCAACAGGCGTCCCGCCGGCAGGACCGTGAGGCGTTCGTGGTCCAGTTCGATCAGACCGTCCGCGGCCATCTCCGTCAGGCGCGGCCAGAGCGCGGCGAAATAACCGCCGAAGTCGATATTGAACTGGCGCTCGATGCTCGCGAACTCCAGGGTCAGGTTGCAGATGATCTGCTGGATCACTTCCCGGCGCAGGCGGTCGTCGGCGTTGCACAGCAGGCCCCGGCTGGTGGCCAGTTGCGCGCTGGCGAGGGTGTTCTGGTATTGGTTCAGGTCACTGTTGTTCTGGCAGTAGAGGTCGCCGATCTGGCTGATGGCCGAGACGCCCAGGCCGATCAGGTCGCAATGGCCGTGGGTGGTGTAGCCCTGGAAATTGCGCTGCAGGGTCAATTCTTCCTGGGCAATCGCCAGTTCGTCGTCGGGCAGGGCGAAGTGGTCCATGCCGATATAGCGGTAGCCGGCGGCGGTGAGCTGCTCGATGGTGCGGTGGAGCATTTCCAGCTTGTCGGCCGGCGCCGGCAGGTCGGCGCTGTTGATCCGGCGTTGCGGCATGAAGCGCTCGGGCAGGTGGGCGTAGTTGAACACCGACAGGCGGTCCGGTTGCAGGTTGATCACCTCGTCGACGGTCCGGGCGAAATTGTCCGGGGTCTGCTTGGGCAGGCCGTAGATCAGATCGATATTGATCGAACGGAACTGCAGGGTCCGCGCCGCCTCGATGATCGCCCGGGTTTCCTCCAGGCTTTGCAGGCGATTGACCGCCCGCTGCACGTCCGGATCGAGATCCTGGAGACCGACGCTGACCCGGTTGAAACCCAGTTCGCGCAACAGGCCCATGGTCGACCAGTCGGCTTCCCGTGGATCGATTTCGATACCGTAGTCGCCGGAATCGTCATCCAACAGGTTGAAGTGCTGGCGCAGGCAGGTCATCAGTTGCCGCAGTTCGTCGTGGCTGAGAAAGGTCGGGGTGCCGCCGCCCAGGTGCAGTTGCTCGACTTTCTGCGCGGGATTCAGGTGGCAGGCGACCAGTTGGATTTCCTGCTCCAGGCGTTGCAGGTAGGGCAGGGCACGGCCACGGTCCTTGGTGATGACCTTGTTGCAGGCGCAGTAGTAGCAGATGTTCGCGCAGAACGGTATGTGCACGTACAGCGACAGCGGTCGCAGGGCCTTGCGGCTGTCGCGCAGGGCGTGGAGCAGGTCGAAGGTGCCGACCTGGCTGTTGAACTGCACGGCCGTGGGATAGGAGGTGTAGCGCGGTCCCGCGATGTCGTAGCGATGGATCAGATCAGAGTCCCAACGGATGGCGTCGAGCATGCGGGCATTCCCCCGGATTGGCTGCAATGTCCGGAGTCTAGGGGCTGCGCGCAATCGCCATCTTGACCTGTATCAACGGCCGTTAGTGGCCCATCAACCAGTGCTGGTGCGGCCCCGGCAGGGTCCACAGGCCGAACAGGATCACCAGCAGGCCGCCGCTCATGCGCACGCTGCGTTTGCGCAGCACGGCCGTGACCCGTTCCGCCGCCAGCCCGGTGGCCAGCAGCACCGGCCAGGTGCCCAAGCCGAAGGCCAGCATCAGCAGCGCGCTGTCGACGGCATTGCCCTGGCTAGCCGCCCAGAGCAGGGTGCTGTAGACCAGTCCGCACGGTAGCCAGCCCCAGAGCGCCCCCAGCAGCAAGGCGCGAGGCAGGCTCGACACCGGCAGCAGGCGGTTGGCCAGCGGCTGGATATGTCGCCACAGGCCACGGCCGAGGCTTTCAATACGGGTCAGGCCGCTCCACCAGCCGGCCAGGTACAGGCCCATGCTGATCAGCAACAAGCCGGCGATCACCCGTAGGAACAGCGCCGCCGGGCTGCTGGCCACGGCCCAGCCGGCCAGGCCGATCAGCAGGCCGGCGCAGGCATAGCTGAGAATCCGTCCCAGGTTGTAGGCCAGTAGCAGACGAAAGCGCCGGCTGCGTTGCTCCGCAGGAATCGCCAGGGTCAGGGCGCCCATCAGGCCACCGCACATGCCCAGGCAATGACCACCGCCGAGCAGGCCGAGAATCAGCGCCGAGACCAGCAGGGGCGCGAGCTCAAGCATGGGGCGGGGCCTTGTCGTGCTTGTCCGTGGTGGCTTTGCTTTCTTCGACGGCGGCGGTGTGCTTGGGATCCTGGTCGTCGAACAGGATGCTGTGGGCCGGGCCTTCGAGGTCGTCATACTGGCCGCTGTCCACCGCCCAGAAAAAGATATAGACGGCGATCGCCACGATCAGCAGCGCGGCGGGGATCATGATGTAGAGAGCTGGCATGGGAACTCCATGCCCGCGCGGCTCAGGCCGGCAACGGGCGGATATCTGGCGTGGCATTGAGCGCCGGAGCGCCGGGCAGGCGGGTCAGGCGCAAGGCGTTGAGGACCACGGTCAGCGAGCTGATGGACATGCCGACCGCGGCCCACACCGGGGTGATCCAGCCGAGGGCGGCGAACGGCAACATCAGCCCATTGTACAGGCTGGCCCAGATCAGGTTCTCGATGATGATCCGTCGGGTTCGGCGGGCCAGGTTGATGGCTTGCACCAGGGCGCCCAGGCGATTGGACAGCAGCACCGCGTCGGCACTGGTCTTGGCCAGGTCGGTGGCCGTGCCCATGGCCACGCTGATATCGGCGGCGGCCAGGACCGGGACGTCATTCACGCCGTCACCGAGCATCAGCACCTTGCGCCCCTGGCGATGCAAGTCCCGCAGTACCTGCAATTTGTCGTCCGGGCGCAAGCCGCCACGGGCTTCATCGATGCCCAGTTCGGCGGCGACACTGGCGACCATCGGCGAGCTGTCGCCGGACAGCAGCAGCGTGCGCCAGCCCCGCGCCCGGCAGGCTGCCAACAACGCGGGGGCGTCGTCACGCAGGCGGTCGTCGAGGACAAACCAGGCCAGTGGTCCCTGGCTGTCGCCCAACAGCAGCCATTGTCCGGCTTCGTCCGGCGTCGGTGGCAGTGGACAGGCGCCGAGTTCGCAGACAAAGGCCGCCTGGCCGATCCGCAGCAACTGCTCGCCGACCCGGCCTTCAAGACCCAGGCCAGGCGTGCTCTGGACCTCCTCGGCGGCCTGTGGGGCGCGGCCGAAGGCCCGGGCAATCGGGTGTTCGGAGCGGTTTTCCAGGGCGGCGGCGAGTCTCAGGCAGCGCTCGCTGTCCAGTTCGCGGAGCGGGTGGATGGCGCGCAGGGTCAGGCGGCCTTCGGTGAGGGTGCCGGTCTTGTCGAAAATCACCGTGTCGACCTGATTCAGGCCTTCGAGCACATGGCCGCGGGTCAACAGCATGCCGAGCTTGTGCAGGGTGCCGGTGGCGGCGGTCAGGGCGGTGGGGGTGGCCAGCGACAGGGCGCACGGGCAGGTGGCGACCAGCATCGCCAGCACGATCCAGAACGCCCGGGTCGGGTCCAACTGCCACCAGATCAGGCCGATGACCGCCGCGGCGATCAGCGAGAACAGCAGGAACCACTGCGCGGCGCGGTCGGCGATCTGCGCCAGGCGCGGTTTTTCGCTCTGGGCGCGGTCGAGCAGGCGGACGATGGCGGACAGGCGGGTGTCCTGGCCGAGGGCCAGGACCTCGACGGTCAATGCGCTCTCGACGTTCAGGGTGCCGGCGGTGACCGCGTCCCCGACGGTGCGCGGCTGCGGCAGGTACTCACCGGTCAGCAGGGATTCATCGATGCTCGACTGACCTTCGACAATCCGTCCGTCAGACGGCAGCACGGCGCCGGGATGCACCAGTACCCGTTCGCCCAGGCGCAGTTCGCTGAGCAGGATACGTTCGCTCTGGCCGTCGGCCCCCAGACGCAGGCAGGACGCCGGCAGCAGGTTGACCAGTTGTGCGGTGGCGGCGGCGGTGCGTTCGCGGGCACGGCGTTCCAGGTAGCGGCCGGCGAGCAGGAACAGGGCGAACATGCCCACGGCGTCGAAATAGAGTTCGCCGACCCCGGTGATGGCGGTCCAGATCCCGGCACAGTAGGCACTGCCGATGGCCAGCGAGACCGAGACATCCATGGTCAGGTGACGGGTGCGCAAGTCGCGAAAGGCGCCGCGAAAGAACGGCGCACAGCTATAGAACACAATGGGCGTGGTCAGGAACAACGCTACCCAGCGCAGGATGGTGTGCAGCTCCGGGCTGAGGTCGATATTGAATTCCGGCCAGGTCGCCATGGTCGCCATCATCGCCTGGAACCACAGTAGGCCGGCCAGGCCCAGTTGGCGCAGGGATTTGCGGTTTTCGCTGGCGAGTTGTTCGCTGGCCTGATCGGCCTGGTGGGGATGCGCGGCATAGCCGATATGGCGCAGTTCGCCGAGGATCTGGCTCAACGGCAGTTGGCTGTCGGCCCAGCGCACTTGCAGGCGGTGATTGGACAGGTTCAGCCGCGCCTCGGCCACGGCGGGCAGGCCGAGCAGGTGTTTCTCGATCAGCCAGCCACAGGCGGCGCAACTGATGCCTTCCATCAGCAGGGTGGCTTCGGCGAGTTCGCCGTCGTGGCGGACAAAGGGTTTTTGCACATCGGCGCGGTCGTACAGCGCCAGTTCGTCCAGCAGTTGCACCGGCAGGCTCTCGGGGTTGGCCGAGGTTTCGCTGCGATGGCTGTAATAGTGTTCCAGTCCACCGGCGACAATGGCCTGCGCCACCGCCTGGCAACCCGGGCAGCAGAACTCGCGGGGTTCGCCCAGGACGACAGCGGTGAAGCGACTGCCGGAGGGGACGGGCAGGGCGCAGTGGTAGCAGGGAACAGGACTGGTCATGGGCGCCATCGGTCAAGCAATTGTGGCAAGCGGGTTCGCCACAGGCGTTTGTCCGTCAGGGAAGAGGGCATTTATTTAGAGCGTTCTTCTGCGCCTTGCAGCGGTTCGTCGCCCAGCTTCAGGTCCTTGTCCTGGCTGATCTGCTCTTCTTCGAACAGGCGCCAGGTCTTGTCGCCTTCGACCCCGAGCAACTCGACGAAACGCCGACCTTCGATTTTGTCGGCCAGTTGCCCGATATAGCGCCCCGGTTGGCTGGCGCTACGGTTCAGGGTGACCTTGCGGTCCTTCTCCGGCTGGGTCGGCGAGATCAGGTTCAGCTCGACACTGGCCGGTTGGCTGTTGCCCAGCAGGCGCAGGTCGACCTCGCCGGTGACCTCATCCAGATGCACGCTGGCATGCAGCTTCAGGCTCTGGGCCAGCAGTTCGCGGTCCAGGGAGCGGTTGATACCCTTGCCAGCCTCATAGTAGTTGTCATTGACCAGGTTGTCCGGGTTCTTTACCGCAATGGTCACCATCGACAGGGTCAGGGTCACCGAGCAGGCCATGATCCCGATCAGGATCCAGGGCCAGAGGTGCTTGTACCAGGGGCTTGCGGCAGTGGCTGCGGGCATCGTGTCTTTCCTTAACGGATTTGCGGGCCGATGAATCGGCTCTTGGCTTCAATATGAACGCTGTTGTCATCGGCGTCGCGCAAGGTGAATTTCACCTCATTGGTACTCGACGGCAGCTTGTCGGGGGCGCTGGACAGTTCCATCGGCATGCTGAAGATTTCACCGGCGGCCAAGTGGATTTCGCGCTTGCCCTGCAGTTTCAGGTCAGGCAAGCCGCTGGCGTCCAGGACATAGGTGTGGTCGCGTTGGTCCTTGTTCATGATCTTCAGGCTGTAGACGTTTTCGATCCGCCCTTCGGCATTCTCGCGGTACAGCACACGGTCCTTGCTGACATCGAAGCCCACCAGCGGGCGCAGGAAGAAGGCTGTCACCAGCAGGCTGATCATGGTCAGCAGGACCAGCGCATAGCCGATCAGGCGCGGTCGCAGTTTATGGGTTTTCTGCCCGGAAAGATTGTGTTCGGTGGTGTAGCTGATCAGGCCGCGGGGGTACTGCATCTTGTCCATGATGCTATCGCAGGCGTCGATGCAGGCGGCGCAACCGATGCATTCGATCTGCAGGCCGTCGCGGATGTCGATGCCGGTCGGGCAGACCTGCACGCACATTGTGCAGTCGATGCAGTCGCCCAGGCCCTGGGCCTTGTAGTCGGCGCCTTTCTTGCGCGGGCCACGCTCTTCACCCCGACGCGGGTCGTAGGAGACGATCAGGGTGTCCTTGTCGAACATCACGCTCTGGAAGCGCGCATAGGGGCACATGTAGATGCACACCTGTTCGCGCAGCCAGCCGGCGTTGCCGTAGGTGGCGAGGGTGAAGAAGCCGACCCAGAAATACGACCAGCCATCGGCTTCGCCGGTGAAGAAGCTGATGACCAGTTCGCGGATCGGCGAGAAGTAGCCGACAAAGGTCATGCCGGTGACAAAGCCGATCAGCAGCCACAGGCTGTGCTTGGCGAACTTGCGCAGGAATTTGTTGGCGCCCATGGGCGCCTTGTCGAGCTTGATGCGCTGGTTGCGGTCACCTTCGGTGACCTTTTCGCACCACATGAAAATCCAGGTCCAGACGCTTTGCGGGCAGGTATAGCCGCACCAGACCCGTCCGGCATAGACGGTGATGAAGAACAGGCCGAAAGCGGCGATGATCAACAGGCCCGAGAGCAGGATGAAGTCCTGGGGCCAGAAGGTCGCGCCGAAGATGAAGAACTTGCGCTCGGGCAGGTTCCACCATACGGCCTGGTGTCCGCCCCAGCTCAGCCAGACGGTACCGAAGTACAGCAGGAACAGGCCGGCACCACCCACCATCCGCAGGTTGCGGAACAGGCCGGTGAAGGCGCGGGTATAGATTTTCTCTCGCGAAGCGTAGAGGTCGACGGTGGCGTTGGCGGGTTTGGCAGGTGGAGTGACGTCTTGTACCGGAATCTGATTGCTCATCATTGCGTCCCACGGCTGGGGGAAATGCCTCGGTCAGTACGTGCCGACCGCGATCAAAAGAGTAGTGCAGTGGCGCAATGATACGCCGGTCCCTGCGCTCCAAGGGTGCGACCTTTGGTCGCGTTGGGTCTGCGCTCAGTATGGTGTAGCAGATGTAACAAGACATGATCCAAGTCAATTGACTATAGATGATTGATCATGAACGGGGGGGGGGCGAGCGGACTTGCCCCAATGCCGTTCAATTAAGGGGAATGGGATATTGAAAACGCTACCTGACCTGTGGGAGCGGTGCTTGCCCGCGAAGCTTTCAGCGGCCTCAAGGGCCTCTTCGCGAGCAAGCTCTGCTCCCACAAGGATCGTGTTCGGCTCTCTCCCTCGAGCCGACAACATGGTGCTTATTCAGCCGGCTTGTTATCCCCATGGGACAGGCTGTAGACATAGGCGGCGAGCAAGTGAACCTTGTCGTTGCCCTGCAACTGCTCCTGGGCCGGCATCTGGCCCTGGCGGCCATAACGGATGGTTTGTTGCAGCTGCGCGAAGCTCGATCCGTAGATGAACGCCGCCGGGTGCGTCAGGTTTGGCGCGCCCATGGCCGGGGTGCCTTTGCCTTCAGGACCGTGGCAGGCCACGCAGTTGGCGGCGAAGAGTTTCTGCCCCGCCACCGGGTCGGCCTTGGCGCCTTCCGGCAGCTTGCGGCCGTCGAGGTTGGTCAGCACGAACGAAGCGACATCGGCCACGCCTTGCTCACCGATGACCTCGGCCCAGGCCGGCATCACCGCATGACGGCCGCCCATGATGGTGGTCTTGATGGTTTCCGGCTCGCCGCCCCAGCGCCAGTCCTCGTCGGTCAGGTTGGGGAAGCCATAGGCGCCCTTGGCGTCGGAACCGTGGCACACCGAGCAGTTGGAGGCGAACAGGCGCCCCCCCATCTTCAGCGCTTGCGGGTCCTTGGCCACGTCCTCGATGGGCATGGCCGCGTATTTGGCGAAGATCGGTCCGAACTTGGCATCCGACCTGGCCATTTCCTTTTCCCACTCGTGCACGCCGGTCCAGCCGGTCTGGCCGTTGGCGAAGGCGGTCTGCTTCTCGTTGTCCAGGTAGGCGTAGCCTGGCAGCAGGCCCTTCCAGTTGCCCAGGCCCGGATACAGGACCAGGTAGCCGAGGGCGAAGATGATGGTGCCGACGAACAGCATGAACCACCATTTGGGCAACGGATTGTCGTACTCCTCGATACCGTCGAAGGAGTGGCCAACCGTCTCGTCGGTCTGTTCGGCGCGCTGGCCCTTGCGGGTGGACAGCAGCAACCAGGTCAGGGCGAAGATGGTACCCAGACTGAGGACTGTGACGTACAGACTCCAGAACGTAGTCATTCTTTGTTACTCCTAGACGCTTTTTCGACCTGTTTGATGGCTTCGGGGTCATCCGCGAAAGGCAACAGGGTTGCGTCCTCGAATTCCGATTTGCGTCGCGGGCTGAACACCCACAGCGCCAGGCCGATAAAGGCCACCATCACCACCAGGGTGCCCAGGCCACGAATCATCCCGATATCCATCCAGATCACCGTTTGCTTTTGATGATAGTGCCCAGGCCCTGCAAGTAGGCCACCAGCGCGTCCATTTCGGTCTTGCCCTTCACGGCATCCTTGGCCCCGGCGATGTCTTCGTCGGTGTAAGGCACGCCGAGGGTGCGCAGGACTTCCATTTTCTTCGCCGTGTCCTTGCCGTCGAGCTTGTTTTCCACCAGGAACGGATAAGCCGGCATTTTCGACTCGGGCACCACGTTGCGCGGGTTGTACAGGTGCGCGCGGTGCCAGTCATCGGAGTAGCGCCCGCCGACCCGGGCCAGGTCCGGCCCGGTGCGTTTGGAGCCCCAGAGGAACGGATGGTCCCAGACGCTTTCACCGGCCACCGAGTAGTGCCCGTAGCGTTCGGTTTCGGCGCGGAATGGGCGGATCATCTGCGAGTGGCAGCCGACACACCCGTTGGCGATAAAGATGTCGCGGCCTTCCAGCTCCAGCGCCGGGCGCGGCTTCATGCCTTCGACCGGTTTGTTGGTGACGTCCTGGAAGAACAACGGGACGATCTGGGTCAGGCCGCCGATGCTCACGGCGATGACCATGAAGAAGGCCAGCAGGCCGATATTCTTCTCGACTACTTCGTGCTTCATCAGTGAGCTCCAACGACAGCGATCTGAGCGGCGGCTTCAGCTTCAGCCGGGTCCGAGGCGCGAACGGTACGGAACACGTTGTAGGCCATGAGCAGCATGCCGCTGGCGAAGAACGCACCGCCGATGGCACGCACGATATAGCCGGGGTGGCTGGCCTGCAGCGCTTCGACGAACGAGTAGGTCAGGGTGCCGTCGTCGTTGATCGCGCGCCACATCAGGCCCTGGGTGATGCCGTTGACCCACATCGAGGCGATGTAGAGCACGGTGCCGATGGTGGCGAGCCAGAAGTGCGCGTTGATCAGCCCGACACTGTGCATCTGCGGCCGGCCGAAGATTTTCGGGAACATGTGGTACAGCGAGCCGATGGAGATCATCGCCACCCAACCGAGGGCCCCGGCGTGCACGTGGCCGATGGTCCAGTCGGTGTAGTGGGACAATGAGTTGACGGTCTTGATCGCCATCATCGGCCCTTCGAAGGTCGACATGCCGTAGAACGCCAGGGACACCACCAGGAAGCGCAGGATCGGGTCGGTGCGCAGCTTATGCCAGGCGCCGGAGAGGGTCATCATGCCGTTGATCATGCCGCCCCAGCTCGGGGCCAGGAGGATGATCGACATCGCCATGCCCAGGGACTGGGCCCAGTCCGGCAGGGCGGTGTAGTGCAGGTGGTGGGGGCCGGCCCAGATGTACAGGGTGATCAGCGCCCAGAAGTGCACGATGGACAGGCGATAGGAGTAGATCGGCCGTTCGGCCTGTTTCGGTACGAAGTAGTACATCATCCCGAGGAAACCGGTGGTCAGGAAGAAGCCCACCGCGTTGTGCCCGTACCACCACTGGATCATCGCATCGGTCGCCCCGGCATAGGCCGAGTAGGACTTGAAGAAGCTCACCGGCAGGGAGGCATGGTTCACGATGTGCAGCATCGCCGTGACGATGATGAACGCACCGTAGAACCAGTTGCCGACATAGATGTGCTTGGTCTTGCGCTTGACGATGGTGCCGAAGAACACCAGGGCGTAGACCACCCAGACAATCGCCAGCAGGATAGCCAGGGGCCATTCCAGTTCGGCGTATTCCTTGGTGGTGGTGTAACCCAGCGGCAGGGTGATGATGGCGCCGATGATGACCGCCTGCCAACCCCAGAAGTGGAAGGCCGCGAGGCCGTCGGAGATCAGTCGCACCTGGCAGGTTCGCTGCACGACATAGTAGGAGGTGGCAAACAATGCACAACCACCGAAGGCGAAGATCACCAGGTTGGTGTGCAACGGGCGCAAGCGTCCAAAACTCGTCCACGGCAGGCCGAAATTCAACTCCGGCCAGACCAGTTGCGAGGCGATGAAGACACCGAGCCCCATGCCAAGGATCCCCCAGACCACCGTCATGATGGCGAACTGGCGGACTACCTTATAGTTATAAGCAGTCGGACTGATTGCTGTGCTCATTCTAAGGTTCCACGGTTTGGGTATATTTATTAGGAGTAAAATCGGCCGCAAGTATGGATAAAATGTAGGGTCTTTGCAACGCGCCGTGACCCAGGTCAATACCTTGCAAAGCTGATTCTGCGGCCTTTCCATGCTCGATGTAAGGTCAAAGCGCGCCTTCGGAAACACCCGGATCGACCGGTAGGCGACGGGGGTACGCTTTGATCGAAGTTTGCAAAGCTTAGTACCGATTCCCGGGAGTGGGTAGGCGGACCAAAGGAGAGGTGCGACACTGGGTCGCGTACAGGCGGGGAACTGCCGCACCTTGATCGATGCGGCAGGGGATATCCGGTATTTATTGCGCTTTGTTTTCTCCTTGATTGCCGTGGGACAGGCTGAACACATAGGCGGCCAGCAACTGCACCTTGTCATTGCCGAGCATTTCGCTCTGGGCTGGCATTTGGCCTTGGCGACCATGGCGGATGGTCTGCTGCAATTGCGCCAGGCTGCTGCCGTAGATGAACGCCGTCGGCTCGGTCAGGTTCGGTGCGCCCATGGCTGGGGTGCCCTGGCCGGTGGCGCCGTGGCAGGCCACGCAGGTGGTGCTGAAAATCTGCTGGCCGGCCTGCACGTTGGCATCGCTACCTTCGGCCAAGGGTAGATGGCCCAGCTCATGCCTGACATAGGCGGCGACATTCTTCACGCCGGCTTCACCGAGGATTTCGCCCCAGGCCGGCATGGCCGCGATACGTCCCCCCATGATGGTCTGCTTGATGGTGTCGGCACTGCCGCCCCAGCGCCAGCTGTTGTCGGCGAGGTTCGGGAAGCCATAGGCGCCCTTGGCGTCCGAGCCATGGCACACCGAGCAGTTGGAGGCGAACAGGCGCCCGCCCATTTTCAATGCTTGCGGGTCCTTGGCCACTTCTTCCACGGGCATCGCCGCGAATTTGGCGAAGATCGGCCCGAACTTGGCATCGGCCTTGTCCATCTCCTTTTCCCACTCATGAACGCCGGTCCAGCCGTTCTCGTAGCCGGGCAGGATGCCTTTCCAGTTGCCCAGGCCGGGGTAGAGGATCAGGTAGCCGACGGCAAACACCAGGGTCCCGGCGAACAGCATGAACCACCACTGCGGCAGCGGGTTGTCATACTCCTCGATGCCGTCGAAGCTGTGGCCCATGGTCTGGTCGACGCTGCCCTTGGTTTCACCCTTGCGCGTACCGACCAGCAACCAGGTCAGGCCGATCAGGCTGCCGATGGTCAGCACGCAGATATACGCACTCCAGAAGGTGGTCATGGCCGGGTGCTCCTTGTTGCAGTGGGATCTTCAGGGGGGGCGGGAAGCGGCTCGTCATCGGCGAACGGCAGCATGCAGGCCTCGGCGAACTCGGGTGTGCGCTTGGCGTTGAACACCCACAGGGCCAGGCCGACGAAGGCGATAAAGACCACCAGGGTGCCGAGGCCACGGATCATTCCGGTACTCATATCCATGACTCACCTCTTGCTCTTGATCGCAGTGCCGAGCACTTGCAGGTAGGCGACCAGGGCGTCCATCTCGCTCTTGCCCTTGACGCTGGCCACGGCGCCGGCGATATCGTCGTCGGTATAAGGTACGCCGAGGGTACGCATGGCCCGCAGCTTGGTTTCGGTCAGGCTGCTGTCCAGCGGGGTGGAGACCAGCCAGGGGTAGCCCGGCATTTTCGACTCCGGTACCACATTGCGCGGGTTGTACAGGTGCGCGCGGTGCCAGTCATCGGAGTAGCGGCCGCCGACCCGGGCCAGGTCCGGCCCGGTGCGTTTGGAGCCCCAGAGGAACGGATGGTCCCAGACGCTTTCGCCCGCCACCGAGTAGTGGCCATAGCGTTCGGTTTCGGCGCGGAATGGCCGGATCATCTGCGAGTGGCAGCCGACACAACCGTTGGCGATGTAGATGTCGCGACCTTCCAGTTGCAGCGCGGTGTAGGGCTTCATACCCTCGACCGGCTTGTTGGTGACGTCCTGGAAGAACAACGGGACGATCTGGGTCAGGCCACCGATACTTACGGCCAGCACCATCAGCAGCATCAGCAGGCCGACGTTCTTTTCAATCACTTCGTGTTTCATGGCGAGCTCCTCAGGCCATCTGCGCGGCGGCGGTCATGGCGGCGGGTTGCGCGCCGCGCACGGTACGCCAGGTGTTGTAGGCCATCAGCAACATGCCGCTGAAGAAGATTGCCCCGCCGATCAGCCGGACGACGTAGCCAGGGTGGCTGGCCACCAGGGTTTCGACGAAGGAGTAGGTCAGCGTGCCGTCGTCGTTGACCGCGCGCCACATCAGGCCCTGGGCGATGCCGTTGACCCACATCGAGGCGATGTAGAGCACGGTGCCGATGGTGGCGAGCCAGAAGTGCGCGTTGATCAGGCCGATGCTGTGCATCTGCGAGCGGCCGAAGATTTTCGGGATCATGTGGTATAGCGCGCCGATGGAGATCATTGCCACCCAACCGAGGGCCCCGGCGTGAACGTGGCCGATGGTCCAGTCGGTGTAGTGGGAGAGGGCATTGACGGTCTTGATCGCCATCATCGGCCCTTCGAAGGTCGACATGCCGTAGAACGCCAGGGACACCACCAGGAAGCGCAGGATCGGGTCGCTGCGCAGCTTATGCCAGGCCCCCGAGAGGGTCATCATGCCGTTGATCATGCCGCCCCAGCTCGGGGCCAGGAGGATCAGCGACATCACCATGCCGAGGGACTGGGCCCAATCCGGCAGGGCGGTGTAGTGCAGGTGGTGGGGACCGGCCCAGATATACAGGGTGATCAACGCCCAGAAGTGCACGATGGACAGGCGATAGGAATACACCGGGCGCTCGGCCTGTTTCGGCACGAAGTAGTACATCATCCCGAGGAAGCCGGCGGTCAGGAAGAAACCCACTGCGTTGTGCCCGTACCACCACTGGACCATGGCGTCGGTAGCGCCGGAGTAGATCGAGTAGGACTTGGTCAGGCTGACTGGCAGTTCCAGGTTGTTGACGATATGCAGGATCGCCACGGTGATGATGAAAGCGCCGAAGAACCAGTTACCGACATAGATGTGCTTGGTGGTGCGCTTCGCCAACGTGCCGAAGAACACAATGGCGTAAGCGACCCAGACGATGGTGATCAGGATATCGATCGGCCATTCCAGTTCGGCGTATTCCTTGGAGCTGGTGTAGCCCAGCGGCAGGCTGATGGCCGCCAGGAGGATCACCAGTTGCCAGCCCCAGAAGGTGAACGCCGCGATCTTTGGCGCAAACAGCTGGGTCTGGCAGGTACGTTGCACCGAGTAGTAGGAACTGGCGAACAGTGCACAGCCACCGAAGGCGAAGATCACCGCATTGGTGTGCAACGGGCGCAGGCGGCCGAAGCTGGTCCACGGTAGGTTGAAGTTGAGTTCGGGCCAGACCAATTGGGCGGCGAGGAAAACCCCGAGCCCCATGCCGACGATGCCCCATACCACCGTCATAATGGCGAATTGGCGGACCACCTTGTAGTTGTAGGCGGTACTGATTGAAGTGTTCATGGTTCCCCATCCACGGTTCAGACCCGGCCGGCGCTCTTGCATTCGCGGGATCTGGAGTTATAGGCAGACTAAAAGCCAGCCAAGCATGGGCAAATAGCCAGCGGGTGGTATTGACGGGGGTCAATGGGGCAGGCGTGGGAGCGGCGCTTGCCCGTGAATAGGGCCGTGAGCCGGCTAAAAGCTTCGCGGCGATCCGACAAGCTCCGCTCCCACAGGATCTGCGTTTAAGCCTCAAGGCTGGCGCAGGTCCCGGCTCAGCTCAGGCCCAGGCCATAGGCACTGCTCAGATCGAACAGGATCGACTCCTTGCCGCTGGGCAGGTGCACGGTGTAGTACTTGATCGGCGGCACCTGGGTCGCGCGGTCGGTGGACCAGGTCAGGCCGAAATCCCGTGATGTGCTCGACTCCGCCTCCCGCGGGGTGTTTTCCAGCCATTCGCGCTGGACGCCCAGGGGCCAGCGGTTGCCATAGAGGCGATGGATCTGTGCGAGTTCGGCGCGGGCCGGCAGCCGCCGCTGCCCGGCGTTGGCCAAGGCCGACATGTTGGCGAAGCTCCCCAGCCCCAGGGCATGGCAGTGGATCACGCCGCTGACCGACAGGCTGTAGCTTTTGGTCTGTCCGTCGCGGTCACGCACACTGATGCGGGTACTGCCATTGCCACGCACCGTGACCAGGCCGGACGCGTCGACCACGGCAATCGCCGGATTGTCCGAGGTGTAGGTATACCCGGGGGTGCCGCCGCTGGCCTGGCGTTGTACCGAAGTCGTCGGGCCGAAGGCGGGCAACACTGCCGGGTGACTGGGGATCAGGTAGATCTTGCCAGTGAGGGTGACCGGACGCGGGTCGAACACCAGCTCGGGCCGCTCGGCGCCCGACAGCCGTAACTTGACCGTGACCGGTTCGGAACGCTCCGAAAGGTTGCCGGCCCGGTCCCTGATCCGGTAAGTCACCGGCCAATCGGCGTCAGGCCCCAGTGAGACAAGGAAGGCACGGGGAAATTCGATGACAATGGTCTTGAGCTCCATGACCAGCATGCCCGGTCCTTCGACATCGCCCCATAAGGTTGTGACCTGGTCACCGAGCGCGAAACCGTTGTAACTGGCGATGGTGCCCGGCAGCACATTGCCCAACTGGGTCAACTCCGCCGAGGTCAGGCCGTCGTTGATCAGCGCTGGAAAAGCCATGGCGGCGAGCAACGGCTGGCCGGGCTTTTCGCGGTCGACCTCAAGCAGGCTGGGGAACGAATCCGTCCAGGTCTGGCTGACGGTACTGTACGCCCGGTACCTGAGTTCATGCTGGCCGTGGGTGAGCGCCGCGACGGGAATATCCAGGCTCAAGGTGTCGCCGGGATGCTCCCCGGGGGCAATGAACATCGGGCTGCCGAGCAGTTCCGTGCCCCAGAGCAACTGATAGGTCTCATCCGTGGCGGGGTTGGCCCAGACCGGGAAGGTCACCGGGACCGGGGCGTCGAGCGCGCTGACCGGCAAGAGTCCCTGGCCGTCGTCGAGGGCCGCCTCGACCCTTGGCTTTTCCAGTTCCCGGGCATCGGCGGGCAGGCCCCGGGCTTTTTTGCAGTCGCTGATCAGCGCAGGCCCGATGCCCAGGCCGCTGGCCTCATGGATCAGGCCCAGGCCGGCGGTGATCTTGATATAGGGGCGATCCGGCTCGACCACGTCCAGGGTCATATCCAGTACCGCATGCACCAGTCCCAGCGCGCTTTTGGTGGTCGAGGACCAGGTTTTCGGCTTGAGCGGCGACTGCAACGGCCAGCGCTTGCCGTAGGCCGTGCGGATGCTGATCAGTTCGTCCAGCGACGGAACGTCCAGGCCTTTTTGTCGGGCCTTGCGCAGGGTCTCTTCGCTGCTGCCTTCGCCCAGGTTGTAGCACTGGACCACGCCACTGACACTGAGCGGGTAGCTTTTGCGCTGCCCGGCGCGGTCGCTGACACGGATCGTGGTCTGGCCATTGCCGCGTACGCTGACCTTGCCATGGCTGTCGACCACGGCGATCCGCGGGTTGTCGCTGCTGTAGTGATAGCCGGGCACACCGCCGCTGGCCGCGCGCCGGAGGGTCGTGCCGGGGCCGAAGAGCGGCAGCACTTGCGGGTGGCAGGGGATCAGGTAGATCTTGCCGGGCAGGCTGACGGGGCTGCTGTCGAAGAGCAGTTCCGGCGCTCGTTTGCGAGCCCTGACCGTCAATGACAGCCGGGGGAATGTCAAGGCGCCCGATTCGTCGCTGCTGCCGTCGAAGGCGACCTTGAACGTGAAGGTCAGGCCGCTCAGGTCCCTCAGTTGATCGAGCTGCGCCCGTGGTAGCAGGCCTTCGACAAGATCGGTGACAGTGCTGACTTCCTCCGCGTTCCAGAGTGTGAAGCTGAACGGGCGGCCGTCATCCCGGGTTCCCTCGATCCGCAGCCAGATCCGCTGTCCGACCTGGATGTGCGGCCACTTCCTGACTTCGATGTGGGCCGCGCCGGCAAAGGTGTTGAGGTCCAGCAGGAGATTGTCCGCTGCCTCGCGGACGAAGGGTGGCTGCAGTTGTTCGTGGGCGATGGGCAAGATGTCCAGCGGCAGGACCTTCGAGGGCGCCGCGATACCTTGGCGGGTGACGCTATAGCCCACCTCGACACGCTTGCCGATATTGGCGCTGACGGCTGTCACGGGAACGGCAAAGTCGACGCTGCCCTCGGCGCTGCCGGGCTTGGCTTCGAGCGTCGGGCTGCCGTTGCCGGGCGTGCCGCGCCAGTAGGCCTGGATACTGTCGTGAGGCTCCATGGCATAGCTCACCCGGATCGTCGCGCCAGCGAGTGCTTCGAGGGGGAACAGCACGCTGTCATGGGCTTCCAGTACCTCGGGGCGCGGCAGATCCAGGGGGCTGGCGCTGACCGGCAGCAACAGCGGCTGGGAAATGATCGGCTCCGGGGCAAGGGTCTTGACGGCATAGCGCACCACGACCGAGCCACCGGCCAGCCCGCTGAGCTGGTCGTCCGGGATCGTGAAGTCGAGGTCCTTGTCGGTCTCGATGACCGCTTGGCTCTGTTCGTGCAGGACCTCCATGCCGCCGGCGGTGACGCCGAGCCAGATCAGGCTGACGGTCTGGCCCACGGCGCTGAACGAGTAGGCTTCCACCCGGGCAATGACGCCGGTTTGCGTCGGGTCGAGCACGTTGCCGTTCGCTTCGGCCACGGGGATCCGTGGCGGCTTGAGCATCAGGGCGCGGCCGACGATCTGCAACGACAGGCTCTTGGAACGGCGTGTAGGCTGGTTGGGCGCTTCGACGTAGTAGTAGAACCGCGCCTGTCCCTGGATGATCAGGAGAAACTGCTCGTTCGGCACCTCGAAGGACACGAACGCATCGCTGTCGCTGCCAGGCTTGACCGCGCTGTACGCGGGCAGCGTCGCGCCGAGGGCGGTTTCCCGTTCGACCAGCAGACGCAGGGTCTGGGCACTGCTCATGCCTTCATGGCGCAGCACCAGGGTCTGCACGTCGGCGCCATTGAGGGCGTCGAGGTTCAGCTGCATGGCCTGGGCACGCGGGACCACCGGGGCGCGCAGGTCCGGATCGCCGATGCCGACTTCGACCAGGGCCGGGCGCGACCAGCGCGACCAGTTGTTGACTCCGTCGCGGATCTCATAACGCACGAGGATCGCGTCGGAGTTGCCGGCCTCGCGGATAATCGCCGGATCGATCGGTACCAGCACTTCGTCGCTCGGCGCGACCAAGGGCGGGTGCCGCACCAGACGGCCATGCCAGGACACGGTGATGGCATCGCCGGCGGCCATGTTCGTGTAGCGCTTGACCAGCACGCTGACCCCTTCCGGGTCTTCGATCACCCCGGGCGGCAGGATCACCGGCAGTTCGAGCTTGTCGTTGACGGTGGGCGTGGCGGATTGGGTGTCGGGGTCGCCGGGTACGTCGAGCTTGATCCGGACCCGGGTCTCGGCGGTTTCCGGCGCACCGCCGGGGAAGGGCGTGAGCACGTAGCGTACTGTCAGCTCGGGCGCCGACATGATCCAGCGGGTTTCGACCCGCAGGGTCAGATGGCTGGCGCCGGGCTCGCTGCCTTGGGTGTGGCTGGCGACCGGATCGGCATGGTTGCCCCAATACAGGTCGATTCGATCCCGGGGCTTCAGGTCCAACGGGGCGATCACCACGGGCAGCGGTCGTTGCGGGTCGATCACGTCGGTGGCGCCGACGCCGCCGATATTGAAACTGTTGATCAGCGGCGGTACCAGGTCCCGGGTGGCGCGCGGACGTCGCTCGGCGACGGCCCACGGCGGTGTCCAGTTGGCGTCGATCGGGCCTGGTTCTGGCCAGAGCGGGCTGGTTTCCAGCACGCTCAGCTTGCCCGCGCCGGCGACAGCGTTGATCAACCGGGCATGGGGGAGAGTCATGCCGTTGCCGGTGTCGCTGCCCGGTTCGATGGGGGTGCACAAGTCCCGTTGTGCTCTGGAGTCCCTGGGTTCGTACTTGAGCAGGGCTCCTTCCTGGCTGGAGTGGTAGATGCCGTTGAGGAAGAGATTGTCCGCCAGCAGGGTCCGGGTGACGAAGCAGATATCCTCGACGCAGAAGAAGTCGAAACAGGGTGTGTCGTCGGTCTCGTAGCGGGCGGGGTCGAGCGGTTTGGCATAGTGGATACTGTCGAGTGGGGTTTTGCCCAAGGTCAGCTCCAGGCGCTGTTGCTCCAATGCCTGTGTTTTCAGATCGGCCAGGGTCCGGGTGACCTTGATCGCCTGGCCATCGACGAAAGGCTCGAGGGTGACATAGCCGTCGGGGGCGGATGTGCGGTAGATCGCATCGACCAGCAACGCGCCCCGACCGCGACCGATTTGCCCATGGGTATAACGTGCGGCATCGTCCGCGTGAGCGAACAGCGGGCCGAGGGCATAACGTTCGATTGCGCCTGACGCGTTGTCGGAAGGGTCCCAGGTGGCGCTGACCGGGCCTGTCTGCCGCCACAGTGTACCGGGCCGCAAGACCGTCAATTTGCCGCTTGCCGCCACACGACGAACATAGTCGCGGCCGGACAGCGAGCCGTTCTCCAGCTGGTCCTGGGTATCGATGCCGTCGTTGTGAAAGACGTTGCCGAGCAGTACTTCATCGGCATCGGGAACCAGGGGTACCTGATAGTGCAACAAGCTCCCGTCGACACTCGACAGGTAAAGCTGGGTGCTGTTTTGATGTTCCGGCACGATCGCTGTTTCACGGGCGGTCTTGATGGCGTGGGCGAAGTCCCGCGCCGAAATGAAATGCTGGTAGACCGGATCGCCGGGCGGCGCCTCCAAGCGTGGAGCCGCCATATAGAGGCCATCGAGGACAAAACCGGGAATCAGACTGAGGACGGCGATCTCCGGCGGCAGTATGAGCGTTCGGTCGAAGTCCGCGCTGGTATCGAGGGCGGGAGCGGTGGCGACGTATTCCTTTTCGGTTTTCTTGAAAATGAAGCCGAAGCTGCGCCGGGCTCTCTGATTGGCGTGCCTGAGCGCATGGCGCACGGCATCGGCGGCTGCCATGAACACCGGGCTGAACACGGGGGCGTGCCGGGCGATGGGGGCCTGATCGGTTTCGACGTCCACGCCGGCGGCGGTGTCCCGAATCGACAGCACTTTCCCTGGGGTGGTCCAGACTTCGCGACCACTGACCAGCACCCGCAGCTCAGCGACTTTTACCAGACTACGGACGAACCTCAGTACGGCGCCCTTGTCTTGCTCCAGGCCACTCTTGAAGCGCTGCTCGGTGGGATTGTCCAGCAGGTTCAACGGGCTGGCCGCCGAAGGCGAGAGCGCCTTGAACAGTTCGATTTCGTCCGGGGAATGTCGGCTGGTGTAGCGGATCAAGGCCCCGTCCTGGCCCGAGAAGTAGCGCAGAGGAATCGAGCGATCCCTGATCGCCCGGTAGATATCCCAGGTCGGAAACAGATTCAGGTAAAGCCGGCCTTCGCTTTCCGGCAGCGAAAAATCCAGCGCGCCCAGGCGCGAGTTATAGGTCCCGACCAGGCTGTGATCTTCCAGGGGGAAACCGTTGCTGATCGGGAAGATCAACGTGTGGTCGAAGATCTCGGTGGGGGAAACCAGCGGTGCGGTGGCGACAAACAGGCCGTCCGCGCGTTTCAGGATCACCCCGCCATAGACCTTGTCGTAGCGCCGGGGGATCTGTCCATGGGCGTGGCGCGCCGCGTCGTCGGCGCTGGCGAAGAGCGGGCCGAGGGCGCGCCGGCGCAACTGACGATAGGGGTGCCATGCGTTGCTTAACCGCCCCGGTGAGCCCCACAGTTCACTGGGGTGCAGCACGCTCAGTTCGCCGCTCTCGGCCAGCGAGTGGATGAGGTGCAGGGGTGTGAGTATGCCCTTGGTAAGGCGTTCGCCATAGCTCGGAAGGGGCTCGCTGCCGGCCAGCAGCAACTTGTCGAAGGCGATGTCCAGCGACAGGTATTTCAACTGCGCGCCATCGTGGCTACTCAGGTACAAGGGCAGGGCGGGCGTGCCCGGGGCCGGGAGGTACGCTTCGATCTGCTTGAGCGCCGCCAGCAGCTCATCGGGCAGAAAGAAGTTGCGGTACATCCAGATGTCCTTGTACGGCAGGCGTTGCGGATACAGCGCGGCGCTGTAGTAGAAGCCGGCCAGGCGATAACCGGGTGGCAAGGACCGTGCGGCGTCAGGCAGCATGCCTGCGGCAAACAGCGGTTCCCTGACCGTCAGCGGTTCGCTGGCCACGTAGCGATTGTGGCTGTCGCTGATGATGAAGCCGATCTGCCGGTCGCGGCATTGGCCGTTGATCCGTTCATTGGCATACAGGGCGGCGGCATCCGCGCTGTCGAACAGCGGCCCGTAGGCCGGCAGCACCGGGGACGAGGCGTGCTTCGGCGGGTAGGGCGCCCAATCGCCAGGCACCTTGCCTGGCTGACCCCAGTAGGGATCGCCGCGAACCACGTAGAGTCCGCCGGTCTTGGCCAGGGACTTGATGAACTCGCTCGGTAGTAGCTGATCCAGGTTGCTCAGATCGTTTCCGGGCAGCAGGCGCGGGATCAAGGCGTCCTCTTCATCAGAGCCGCTGGGCATGTATTTGATGATATTGGCATTGGTCATCAGGACATAAAACGCCCTGACCCCCTGCGACCGGGCGAGGAGGGTCGTAAGGACCTCGTCGGGGGTAATGCTTTTCTGTCGCAGGCGGCTTTCCTGTTCGGAGAGCGTCGAGGACCGGTCGGGCTGGCCGGCATTTTGCTCCTTGATGGCCGACAGGCTGATGTTGGAGCGGTACACGGCATATAACTGGTATCCGGCGGGGAAGCTGGCAATACCGGTTTCGGTGAGCGGATACGGGCTATCGTTCTTGAAGCGGTTGACCTTGCCGGTGGTCGGCAGCGTGGCGACAAAGGTTGCGTCCTGGCGCTGGAAAATCAACCCGCTGAACGCCTTGTCGGTGCCGCCCTGGATCAACTGCTGGGCATGGCGGGCGGCGTCGTCCGCCGAGAGAAAGGCCGGGCCCAGTTCCGGCAGCACGGCATCGGCGAACGGTGCCCACCGGAGAGGGTCGACCGAGCCCATGCGGCTCCATAGAGAGCTGGTCCGCAGCACCTGCAACTGGCCGGCGGCGGCGAGGGTGCGGACGAATTGACGGCAGGGCAGCGCACCGCTCAACAGTTGCTCGCGATAATGCCTGGCCCGCACCTGCCAGTCCGCCCCTTCGGGCAACAGTGCCTGCTCCAGTTCGCGGTCTTCGGAGCGATAAGCCAGCAATGCACCGTCCGGGGGGCCGTAGAACAACGGCAGTGGGGGCGCGGTGGCCGTTGCGGGACGTGCGCGGCGCGCCTGATAGAGCCCCGCGAGCAGGTCGTAGGGGCTGAAAAAATTCTCATACAGCCAGCGTTCCCTGGGGGGGAGTTGTTCGTGGGCGGTCTCGGCCTGGCAGTAGAGAGCGGCGAGGCTGAAGCCCGCGGGCAACTGCAATTCGCCCAGGGCGTCGCGGCCGAAGACCGCGGCCGGGTCGAAGGGCGCCGGTGCGCCGAGCTGTGCTTGGGTCACGCTGAACTCGGCCTTTTGCGCATGCTTGAGGATAAACGACGACTGTCGATTCGAACCTTTGAAAGCGGCCTGGTCGTGGGCATACTTGACGGCCTCGTCGAGGCTGGCAAAGGCCCGGCTGAGCAGCGGCGTAACGGCCGCCGGGCGCACGGAGGAGACCTGGCTCCGCACTTGAAAGCGGCTGGCGCCGGGTTGTTCGGCGTGGGTGAGGGCGTCTTGAGGCATGGCAATACTCGTCTGGAAATGGACAGGGGAACGTCCCGTGTCGGCGCCGCCGGCCTTGCAGTGTCTGGGCAGGCAGATAAGGTGTTTTCATTTTCAGCAAAAGCGGCGCAGTGATGCGTTACATATCTAGGTTGCCGACGCGGCTCCCCGCGGGTTCGTTGTCGGTGCGGACAGTGAGATGAGAGGCGATATGTCGACCCCGCCAGCAACCCCTTCCCAGGCCCCCTGGGCCATGGAACCGGGCTATCTGTACAACCCCGGCGGAGAGGCTGGTCCGCTCGCCACGCTGATCCTCGCCCACGGCGCCGGCGCGCCGATGGACAGTGATTTCATGAACGCCATGGCCGCACGCCTGGCGACATGCGGCATTGCTGTGCTGCGCTTCGAGTTTCCCTATATGGCGCAACGGCGCCTGGACGGCGGCAAGCGTCCGCCGAATCCTCAGGCCCGCTTGCTGGAGTGTTGGCGTGAGGTGTACGAAGGTGCGCGGCGCGAGGTCCGGGGGGCGCTGTTTATCGGCGGCAAGTCCATGGGCGGGCGCATGGCCAGCCTGTTGGCCGACGACCTCGGTGCCTCTGGATTGGTCTGCCTGGGGTATCCGTTCTACGCAGCGGGCAAGCCGGAAAAACCACGGGTGGCACATCTGGCGGAGCTCGCCACGCCGACCCTGATCGTGCAGGGCGAACGCGATGCTCTGGGCAATCGGCCTGCGGTTGAGGGGTATGCGCTGTCGCCACAGGTCCAGGTGAGCTGGCTGGCAGCGGCCGATCATGATCTCAAGCCGCTGAAGGCCAGCGGTTTCAGCCATGAACAGCATCTGGACACGGCGGCGCAGCAAATCCACGACTTTATCCAGCGTCAGGTGGTGTAAAAACGCCGGTTGCCTGGTTCTGGGCCACCGGCGTGGGCACTTCAGCGCGCGACGAGACTGACCGCAATCTCGCTGGCGGGTGAACGCTTCGACCAGTTGCCGACCACATCGCGGATCTCATAGCGCACTGGCAGGGCGCTGGCATTGCCAGCGGCTTCGATGATCTGCGCCGGGATTGCCACGAGCACCTCCCGGTCGACTTCCGTAGCGTTCAAGGCCGGGTGGTCGATGTTCCGCTCGTCCCAGATAACACTGAGCCGATCGCCTTCGCTCATATGCAGGTAGGGCGCGACGATCACGCGAACCCCCTGCGGGGTAACGATCACGCCCGGTGGTTGGACCTGTGGCCGGCGCAGGGCTTCGTTCTCATAGGGCGTCGCCGGATCGATATCGATACCGCCGGGGGGCTCCAGTTTTACCCGGATCAAGGTGCTATCGGACTCTTCCGTACTGCCACCGGGAAACGACGTGAAGTTGTAACGGACCGGCAGCGGGTCCCTGGCCGATTCAAGGTGGCGGATCTCGACGGACAGGGTCACGAAAGCATTGTCGAGCGGGGCATCCAGGGGATGCTCGTAGCTGACGGTTGGCTCGGCAACGTTTCCCCAGTACAGGTCGATACGATCCCGCGGCTTGAGGTTCAACGGCCCGACCAGTACCGCCAGGGGCTTTTCCGGGTTTTCGACGTCGATGGCACCGACGCCGGCGGGGCTGTTGCTGAGAATCTGCGGGCGATCCAGGTTTCGTGCGCTGATGGGCTTGGACATGACAAGGGCTCCGGGAAAAAGGATGGGCAGCTCACGGGCGAACGGCCGGCGGACAGACGCCGGCCACGCGCATATCGAGATAGGCGCTCTGGCGCTTCGAACGGCCGGTTCCGGTCACGCTGTCGACGCTGAACGTGGCCTCGGCGTGGCCGTAGCAGGTGGCATCCAGTACCGTTCGCGGCACCCGCAGGTCGTAGCCGTTGCGGGTCTGTTCCTCGCTCAGCGGTTCGGAGGTGTGTGGCCATTGGTTCTTCGGATTGCCGCCAATCAGTTGGTCAAAGCCTTCGTAGAGGAAATGGATGACATCGCCCGGCTTGATGTTCAGATACGGGGCTATGTGGACCGGGGCGCCGTCCTGGCCGTTGAGCGCGTTGATTGCGCCATGTTCGTTCAGCTCGGTGAACAGCGGGGCTTGTGGGCCGGCCGGTCCGCCGGGCAGCTCTTCGCGGGAGCGGACGATGATGCTTTGCTCAAGTGATCTCGAGGTATTCGGATTGCCGGCCTGGCTGACGCTGTACCGCACGCGGATATCGCTGCCGGTGCCCACCGGCCGGAATCGGCTGCCCGGGACCGGGCGGTTCAGGTCGCGGGCGGCGGCGATATCGCTGGCGCTGATGGGATAAGGCGGTTCGAACATCGGCTGTGCGCCCCAGGACAGCTGGATCAACTGTCCTTCGCTGAAACCGGGGTTCCAGGCAAGGATGACGCTGGCATCGCGCTCGAAATCATTTTCGTCGATCAGGTTATCCACAGCCCCGGGCGAGGCGCCGCGAATGACTGGCCGCTGCAGTTCGCCGGGGACCGGCAGCCGGGCCCGGACGACGATATCCAGTGGCAATGAATAGCCGATGACATGACCGCCACGGTTGAGGTCATAGCTCAGCCGGATGGCGCCGTCGCCGGCGGCATCGACGGTCTCGAAGGGGACATCGATGCGCAGGATGATCGCTTGGCCGATGGATTCCGGATCGAACGGGCCCAGGGCCTCATCGCCCCAGTGCAGGAGGATCTGGTCGCCGCCCTCCACCAGGTCCGAGGTGGGAATCGATACTTCGATACCGGCTTGCGCCTGCTGGTGGTCGATGGGCCCGATGTAGCCGTCGATGATCGGCGCGGGGAGGTCAGTCACCGGCTCATTGAGCAACAGCAGGAGGTCGGTGGCGGTCGAGTCCTGGGAGACATTCTCGGCCCGGTCGGTGACGGTGTAGAACACCGGCCCGTTGAAATCGCCCAGCGACTCGAGAAAGGCGCGGGGAAATTCGATGATCAGCTCCCGGGGCTCGATATCCTCCTCTTCGACCTTCCCGCCGGGACCTTCGGTCCCCCCCCAGAACGTCCTGATCCGATCGCCGATGGCGAAGCCGCTGTAGCCGTGGACGGTACCTGGAAGTATTTCGCCCAGTTGCGTCAGTTCTTCCGAGGTCAGGCCGTCGTTGACGGCCGTGGGGAAATCGAGGGGCGCGAGGGTAGTGGGATAACCGGGGGCGGTGGTGTCGATTTCGAGGGGGCAGGGAAAGGAGTCGCTGTGTTCCTGGCTGAAAGTATCGGTCACACGATAGGCCAGCTGATACTTCCCCTCGACCAGTGCGTCGAGGGGGATATAAAGTTCCAGCGGGTCGCCGGGCCTGTCCTCGGGGTTGATCGCTTTGCTATTGCCGACAGGCTCCTCGTTCCAGAGCAATTGGTAGGTTTCGCTGGTTGAAGGATTGTCCCAGACCTTGAGGGTGACCAGGACCGGGGCATTCAGTGCACTGAGGGGTAATAAACCATCTTCGAAGGCGTCGGGAACATCCGGTTTATCGAAAATGGGTGTGCGCGAAGTTGTAATGGTCATTGTATTTTCCTTATTTGAATGCGGCCTTGTAGAGAAGGCCGCAGACACACTGAGGCACTTGATAAGTATTTACTTATAAAGGGCTTGTCGGGTTTGCAGATGGATGTAACTTTGCAGCGTCAGTTGCAGCCGACACCGGGTTTGTTCATGCTGACCGGTGCCGAGCCCACCAATGAGTTGGCCGGTTCCTGGTTATGTTCAGGACGCGGTTCGACCCGATAGGTAACTTCTGCATAGCCTTTGCAGATGCTGATCAAGTTGGCCAGCGGAATCAGAAAGGTCAGGCCGGTGTCGATATTGGTCGGGTTGATGGTGTCGGTCTTTTCATAGCGGGCCGCCGGGATCGGGGTGCCATCCAGTTCGAATCCTTCGAACGTCAGGGCAATGTCGTGGTAGAGGCGGATATTGTCATAAGGCCTGACCAGTACCGGCGTGCCGTCCGGACTCAGGCTCGGAATGACATGGCCGGCGTCGGACAGTCGGGTAAACACCGGTTCCAGAAGGCCGAGATCGCCACCGGGCTGTTCCATTTTCGAGCGAACCACCACCGCCTGGCTCGGCGCCAGTGCCGGGTTGGGGTTGCTGTCGCGGGTGACGGTGTAGGTCACCGGGATAGCGGCCCCCGTACCCTCGGCCTTGATCACCGTATTGCCTACCTCGATGTCGAAATCGACGCCGGCATTGAAGTCGGCCTGGGTGATCTGATACCACTGCGGCACCTGCTGCTGGCCCCAGTGCAGGTTGATGTAGTCGTCGACCCGCAGTCCGTTGACCCAGCGGAAGATGGCCCGCGCATCCAGTTCATAGTCGTCCGGGTCGATGACGTTGTCGTCGCGGTTGGGGTTGTCGCTGGTGCCCTGGATCGTCAGCGGTTGCAGGCGTTCCTCCGGCACCGGCAGGGTCAGGTAGACCGCCACCGGCAGGACCAGCGAGGTACCCTTCAGTTCGCCATTGCGGCGCACTTCATAGTGGACATTGACCGTGGCTTCGGGGAAGCGGTTGATAATGTCGAATTGCAGGACCGGAGAAAGAATCGGATCCTGGTCTTCGTCGCCATCCTGGATCGGAATGGCCGGCAACGGGTTGCTGTCGCCCCAATACAGCGTGACCAGGTCGCCGGGCAGGGCGCCGATGTAATGAGGGATATCGACGGTGACACCGGCCTTGGCATCGTTGTAATCGATCAACCCACCCTGTGCCGGGCTGGCCTGTTCGACGATCGGCCGCGGCAAGTCGTTGGGAATCTCGGCCAGCAGCAAGCGGATCTGCCGTGCCAGGGAGCGCGGCGAGACGTTGGTGGCGCGGTCGGTGACGATATAGGTCACATCCGACAGGGCGTTGCCGACCTGGGATTCGACGTTTTCAAGAAAGGCGCGACTGAATGAAATCGGCACTTCTTCCAGCTCGATATCGTTCATCTGCACGGTGGCCGTGGGGCCCGGGATGTCGCCCCAGAACGTCTCGATGAAATCACCTTGGGCCATGGTGCTATAGCTGCTCACGATGACATCGAGGGTATCGCCCAGCGCGGTCAATTCCGCGGAGGTCAGGCCGTCATCGACCTCTTTGGGGAAGGCCATCGGGCCATGGCTCGGCAGGCCGGGACGGGTGGTATCGACTTCGATCAGGGTGTCGAAGGAGGGGGTTGTCTCTTTGCTGATCTTGTCGTAGAGGTCATAACGGAGCTTGTATTTTTTATCGGTTGGATTCAGCGGGTCATTCTTTTCAACCAGCAGCTCCACGGGAATATCCAGGCTCAGGTATTCATCCGGATTTGCCAGGTCTTCGTCCAGGACGTCGGTGGGTGTGCCAACGGCATTGTCATCCCAGAACAATTGATAGGTCTGGTCGGTCGTGGCGTCGTCCCATAATTTAAAGGTAACGGGAAGTGGCGCGTTGAGTGCACTCAAGGGCAATAAGCCGTCCGGAAATGCGCTCGCTACATCAGGTTTATCCAGATTCTTGTGACCGGCGCGGATGTAACTATTTTGCGTGAGTATAAGGCGCTTCTTGTTTGTGCACATATTGCTGTTCCTGATTGGAAATGAATGAAGGCAGGGCAACTGACCGTGTCGGATGTTGATGGGTCAGGGCCGTGTTACTTCAGGTTTTATCGATAGGCGTTTTCCTATTCGGGACTCACGTAATAGAGGTGTCGGAAAGGTGTCAAGCACTATTCTTTGGTTTTTTCAGGCCTCGAAGTTTTTGAAAGGATCCACTTTGTGTGGGAAGGTACTGTGTGAATTTTAGGAAAGTTCTGACTTTTTTGACGGCCTTTTTTAATATTAAATCGTGCTCGAGCCTTATCAAACTATTACTTCTTTTAGTGGAGAAGAAGTAATGTTGCGCACGACTGATCGATTGACCCCGTTTTGCTATCGATATAAAGGCCTCGGGAAAGCGGCTTGCCTCATGGGGGCGGTATTGGGTTCCCCGCTGAGCCTGGGCCAAGAGGCTTCGGACAATGAACCTCTGGGGATGGTGGACAATCGCCGAGAAACGGTGACGGCCGAGAGCGAGGTGACTTCATGGCAGGTGATCAACCGGGGGGTGTTGGAAATTGCCGAGGGTGGCGCGGCTACCAGTATCAGGGTTCAGGGAGTCGGATCCCAGGTGATAGTCAACGGTGGCCAGGTCAGCGAAGGGATCGAGTTGATTGCGGCAAAGGCAACCCTTAGTGAAGCGGATGTCAGCAACGCTACCGGGACGGCGCTCTTGCTGAGCACCCTGACATCGAATGGTGCGAAAACCCCCTCGAGGGCCGATATCCAGGGCAGCACGCTTTCCGGGGCTGGAATAGGGGTTGCGGTGGCGGCGTTGGGGCAGCTCAGCCTCGATAATACCCGGGTGTTCGGCAGCGACTATGGCGGTGTGGGCGGTGTGGGTATCCGCTTGCTCGGGGCTACGCTGAACATGACCAACAACAGCTATGTGCAGGGTGATTCAATCGGCTTGCAACTCGACGGTCGAACGGCGGCGCCGGGCGGGCCGATCATTCCCCAGGAAGCCGAAATCGTTGTCGACAATTCAACGATTGAAGGTCTGACCGGCCCGGCCATCTCGGCGGACCAGGCCACGATTGCGAAAATCACCGTGCAGAACGGTGCGAGCCTGCTGGCCGGCAACGGTATCTTGCTGGACGTGTCGGGCGCCAGCACCATGGGTTTCACCGCTGATAGCAGTTTGTTGCGTGGTGACCTGGTGGCCGACGACAGCAGCACCCTGGATGTCACCCTGCAAAACGGTGCTCGACTGTTCGGCAACCTGGTCAACACCAACAGCGTGGCGATCAACAGTCGAGCGAACTGGACGCTGACCGGCGATGCCGAGGTCAAATCGCTGTCCATGGACGGGGGGAGCGTGACCCTGGGGTCGGCCGAACAGTTCTACACCTTGTCCTTGGGCGAGCTGTCCGGGAGCGGCATGTTCAATATGCACGTCAACCTGCAGGACAACATGGGTGATCGCTTGGACATCAATGGCCAGGCCCACGGCAATTTCCTGCTGAATGTGCAGAACACCGGGCTGGAGCCCAATTCCCCGGAAATCACGCCCTTGCACGTCGTACATACCGAAGGCGGCGATGCGCTGTTCGAGGTGGTCGGTGGCAGCGTCGACCTGGGCGTCTACTCCTATCAGCTGGAAAAGCAGGGCGACGATTGGTTTATCGTCGGCACTGGCAAGACCATCAGCCCCTCGACCGAAGCCTCGCTGGCGTTATTCAGCGTCGGGCCGACCATCTGGTACGGTGAGCTGGCTACCTTGCGCAGCCGCATGGGTGAAATCCGCACCAGTGGCGAGGGCGGTGGCTGGATCCGCGGCTACGGCAACCAGTACAACGTCACCGCCGAGGCGGGCTTCGGCTACAAGCAGCGGCAGAAAGGCCTGTCTTTCGGGGTCGATCTGCCGGTACCGGTGAGTGATGGACAGTTGCTGGTCGGGGTCATGGCTGGGCACAGTCGTTCCGACCTGAGCCTGAGCCGTGGTACCTCCGCCACGGTGGACAGCTACTCCCTCGGGGCCTACGGCACCTGGTTGCGCGAGGACGGCTACTACCTCGACGGCGTGCTCAAGTTGAACCGTTTCGATAACCAGGCCGATGTCTCGATGACCAACGGCACCAAGGCCAAGGGTGACTACGACAACTTCGCCTACGGCGGGTCGCTGGAGTTCGGCAAACACATCAAGTTGCGTGACGATATGTTTGTAGAACCTTACGCGCAGCTGTCCTCGGTGCTGGTCAAGGGGGATAACCACCAGTTGGACAACGGCCTGAGAGTGGATAACGGCCGGACCGTTTCCGTGCTCGGCAAGGCTGGCGCGACTCTGGGGCGAAATCTCGAACTGCGCGACGGCAGTTTGCTGCAACCTTACTTGCGGGTGGCCATGGCCCATGAATTTTCCCGCAACGACAATACGGTGAAGGTCAATGACACGGCCTTTGACAACAGCCTGTTCGGCACCCGTGGCGAACTGGGTGTCGGGGTTTCCGCGGCGCTTTCGAAGGACCTGCAGTTGCACGCCGACTTCGACTACATGAAGGGCGAGCACATCGAGCAGCCCTGGGGTGTCAATCTCGGCCTGCGCTACGCCTTCTGATCCCTGTCGTCATGGATGACAGCCGCTATCGAAGCCCCCGACGACGGATCGCCGAGGGCTTTTTCATGACGGGCGTTCAACGCGCCATGACGCTCGCGCGTGACGAGATATAGACATCGGCGGGCAATGAGATGACCCGTCCCAGCTCGCTGATCACCTCGTAGCGCGCGCGGCCACGACCGTGCCCGATGGCCATCAGGCGCGCCAGTGGCACTCGCAACCGGCAGCCGTTACGTAGCTCGTGCTCGCCGACCAGGCGTTCGGCGCTGAAGCTCGCGGCCTCGATCTCGTTGCCTCCGGTCAGCGCGTCAAAACCGCAAAAGCGCAGGACGATGCGGTCGCCGAGTTTCATGTTGCGATAGGGGCTGACCAGCAGCACCGTGCCCTCGGGATCCTTGCGCGGGTCCACTACATTCAGCACATTGGCCGCGGTGAACACCGGCTCCATCAGGCCGGCCGAGCCGCCCGGCAACTGCATCTGGAAAATCACTGCGACCGATTGCTTGGGCGAGTAGGAGGTGTTCGGGTTACCTTCCCGGGTCACGGTGTACTGCACGCTGATATCGACCCCGCAGCCTTGCTCGGCAATCAGGCTGTTGGGCACGTTGATCACCAGATAGCAGGCGGCCTCGACATCGCGCTGGGTAATCGGATGTACCAGCGGCTGGCCGGATTGTCCCCAGAACAGGTTGATCCGGTCGCCGACCTGGAACGCTCTGCGCCAGGCGATGACCGCGTCGGCCGAGAGTTGCGCGTTGTCTTCATCGAGGTAGTTGTCCAGCCGCCGGCCATGCGGATTCTTGCCCTTGATCAGCGGTGCGGCCAGGGCCTCGTTGACCAGTGTCTGCGGGGTCGGGTCCTGCGGGCCGGGTAGTTGCAAGAAAACCTCGAGTTCCAGCTCCGGTGAGGTAAACACCTTGCTATTACGGCGCACCTGGTAGTTCACCCGGGCCGGGCCGTCGCCGTGGCGGGAAATCACCAGATACCGCGCGACGACGTTCAGCAGCAAGGGCTTGTCCAGTTCGTGGGCGGTGATGACGCGTCGGGCAGCGGCCCGTTCACCGTTCCAGAGCACGCAGATCTCATCGCCGATGGCGACATGCTGGTAGCTGGGCACCGCAATCTTCACGCCGACGCGAGCATGGGCATCATGCACCTGGCCGTTTTCGATCTGCAGGGCGAAGGGCGCTTGCAGATTGGTCGGTACTTGCTGCAACTGTAACTTGAGCATCACCGCTTGCGAGCGCACGGAGGTATTGCCGGCGCGATCACGGATGCTGTAGCTGAGGGCGAACTCGCCGTTGCCCAGGTGTTCGAGGAAGTGTCGGTCAACGCTGAGTTGGACTTTATCGCTGCCCAGTTCATCGGCTTGTACCTTATGGCTGGGGCCGGCGTGTTCGCCCCAGTAACTTTGGATGACATCGCCCCACTGCATGTCGAAGTAGCCGGGGACCGTGACAGTGAGTTGGTTGCCCAGGGCGACGAGTTCGCTGTTGCTCAGGCCGTCGAGGGCGAGGGGAGGAAGGATAAGAGCGGCCAGGAGTGTGCCACCGGGTGGGCTGCGATCAATGGCAAGAGGAGTGGTTTGCGACAGATAGGCGATGGTGTCGGGGCCTGTGGTTATCCGATAACCGAGCTGATGGGTCCCTTCGGCGGCGAGCGTGGCGACCGGGATTTGCGCATACAACAGATCGCCAGGTTGCAGCGGCGGCGCCAGTTTCATGGGTTCGCCAATCAATGCGTTGTCCCAGGTGAGCTGGTAGAAGTCGTCGGGTCGCGCATTCGGCCAGAGGGGCAAGGAGACGGTGATCGGGGTGTCCAGTTCGCTGGCCGGCAGCAGTCCATCCTCCGGGGCGGCTTGCTCGACACGGGGAGCGATAAGGTCCTCTTTCATGAAGCGAGACTGTTGGGTATTCACTAGATCCATCATAAGGATAGTCCTGCTATCTAATTGAGTGTTGTCAGGTAGTTTCACGGTCAGACTATTTACCGATTATTGTGAGTGTTTTGCATCGGTACGTGCGGCTCTGGCAAATAAGGCATGAAAGTCTCAAGTAGGCGTGGTAACTATCTATGCGGTGTCATGCCAGATCTTTAACGAATAGTAACCGTCAGGACTTGTCAAGGGTTTTGCAGAGTGTGGGTTTGAGGGTTGTATGTGGAGTCAGTTAAAGGTCTGTATTGATTGGGAAGTTTCTTACTTTAAAAGAAGAATCAGCGGGGTTTTCTTTGGGCAATAAAAAACCCGATGACTATTCATCATCGGGTTCTGTACAACGTTTTAACCGTTACCGATTAAAACGCGCCACCAACGAATATTGCGTATTGGCGGTGCGGGTCAACTCTTCGCTCAAGTGCGCCGAGTCGTGGGCCTGTTCCGAAGTCTGGTCGGCCAGTTGGGCAATGGTGCTGATATTGCGGCTGATCTCTTCGGCCACTGAGCTTTGCTCTTCGGTGGCGGCGGCGATCTGGGTGGTCATGTCGGTGATATTGGCCACCGCTTCGCTGATCCCGACCAGCGCCGCATCGGCTTCCATGACCCGCTCCACGCCTTCCTGGGCCTGGCGGTGGCCGGCGTCCATGGTTTGCACGGCGTTGCCAGCAGTCTGTTGCAGCTTGGCGATCAGGGCGTGGATCTGCCCGGTGGATTCGCTGGTGCGCTGCGCCAGTTGTCGCACTTCATCGGCGACCACCGCGAAACCACGCCCCATTTCCCCGGCGCGGGCCGCTTCAATGGCTGCGTTCAAGGCCAGCAGGTTGGTCTGGTCGGCAATCCCCTTGATCACATCGACCACGCCGCCGATCTCGTCGCTGTCCTTGGCCAGTTGCGTGACCGTGCTGCCGGTCTCGCCGACCACCACCGACAGGCGCTCGATGGCCTCGCGGGTTTCCCCGGCGATATCGCGACCGCGACTGGTCAGGCGATTGGCTTCCTGGGTCGCATCGGCCGTGCGCTGGACGTGGCTGGCGACTTCCTGGGTGGTGGCGGCCATCTGATTGACCGCGGTGGCCACCTGCTCGGTTTCCTGGCGCTGGCGATCCAGGCCGGTGGAGCTCTTCTGCGCCAGTTCGTCGGACCTCTTCGCCTGGTGAGTCAGGTGCTTGGCGGTGTCCTGCAAGCGGGTCAGGCAGGTTTTCAGGCGTGCTTCCTGGCTCAGGATGGACATTTCCAGACGAGCCTGGGCACCACGGCTGTCGGTGTACATCTGCGCGATCAGCGGGTCGGAGGTGGTCTGTTCGGCCAGGAGCAACAGGCGCTTGAGGCCGCGTTGCTGCCAGCTCAGGCCCATCAGGCCGAGCGGCACCGAGATCGCCGCGGCAAGGGCGAAGCCCCAGTGGGAGTTGAGCCAGACGCCGATCAGGAAGCTGACCTGGCTGACCAGGATGAATGGCAGCCAGTCCTGCAGCACCGGCAGCCATTTATCGCGCCGTGGTACGGCCGACTTGCCCTGGTTGATGCGCTGGTACAACGCCTCGGCACGGCGGATCTGCTCGGGGGTGGGCTTGACCCGCACCGACTCGTAGCCGATCACCTGGTTGCCTTCGAAAACGGGCGTCACATAGGCATTGACCCAATAATGGTCGCCATTCTTGCAGCGGTTCTTGACAATGCCCATCCATGGCAGGCCTTGTTTCAGAGTGTTCCACATATGCGCAAACACCGCCGAGGGAACGTCCGGGTGCCGCACCAGGTTGTGCGGTGCGCGGATCAGTTCTTCACGGGAAAATCCACTGATCTCGACGAAAGCGTCGTTGCAGTAGGTGATCACGCCTTTGGCGTCGGTAGTGGAAATCAACCGTTGCTGAGCGGGGAAGGTGCGTTCTCGTTGGGTAATGGGTTGGTTATTACGCATGGTTTCTCTATCCGCAAGGCTTTGACGGAATATCGGCAGGGTTGGGGAAATATTGAATACATTTTTCAACACTGAGGGGCGGGTCGCATCTAGCCGTTAGTGGACTTGACCTCAAGGTGAATCGCTTGCAGCAACAAAGGCTTGAGCCTAGCAGTGTACGAAAAGTGGCGCCTTATTTCGTTGACTTTAATTGGCACTCGAGTACCACACTTGTCCCCCCACATAAAAAACACCGGCCGGGGCCGGTGTTTTATCAGACTAACGGCAGTGCACCGATCAGGAAGCGATCAATTGCCGCAAGACATAATGCAGAATCCCCCCGGCCTTGAAGTATTCCACTTCGTTCAGGGTATCGATCCGGCACAGCACCTCGATTTTCTCCTGGCTGCCGTTTTCACGGGTCAGAGTCAGCGGCAGGTTCATCCGCGGTTGCAGGTCGGCGCCGCTCAGCCCGCCGATACTCAAGGTTTCCTTGCCGGTGAGCTGCAGGCTCTTGCGGTTCTGGTCGAGCTTGAACTGCAATGGCAGCACGCCCATGCCCACCAGGTTGGAACGGTGGATACGCTCGAAACTCTCGGCGATCACCGCCTTGACCCCCAGCAGGTTGGTGCCCTTGGCAGCCCAGTCACGGCTCGAGCCGGTGCCGTACTCCTGGCCGGCAATCACCACCAGGGGCGTCCCTTCGGCCTGATAGCGCATGGCCGCGTCGTAGATCGGCAGCTTCTCGCCGGACGGCACATGGAAGGTGTTGCCGCCTTCCTCGCCACCGAGCATTTCGTTGCGGATACGGATATTGGCGAAGGTGCCGCGCATCATCACCTCGTGGTTGCCGCGGCGTGAGCCGTAGGAGTTGAAGTCCCGCGGTTCCACGCCCAGTTCGCACAGGTAACGACCGGCGGGGCTGTCGGCCTTGATATTGCCGGCGGGGGAGATGTGGTCGGTGGTCACCGAGTCGCCGAGCAGGGCCAGTATCCGTGCGCCCTGGATGTCTTCGATCAGCGGCGGGGGCCCGGCGATATCGTCGAAGAACGGTGGGTGCTGGATATAGGTCGAATCCTTCTGCCAGACATAGGTGGCGGCCTGGGGCACTGCAATTGCCTGCCACTGGGCGTCGCCGGCGAAGACTTCGGCATACTCCTTGTGGAACATGGCGGTATCGACCTGGGCCACCGCCTCGGCGATTTCCTTCTGGCTCGGCCAGATATCCCGCAGGTACACCGGCTTGCCGTCCTGGTCTTCACCCAGCGGTTCGCGACTGATATCGATGCGCACGCTGCCGGCCAGGGCATAGGCCACCACCAGCGGCGGCGAGGCCAGCCAGTTGGTCTTGACCAGCGGATGCACCCGGCCCTCGAAGTTGCGGTTGCCGGACAGCACCGAGGCGACGGTGAGATCGGACTGGGTAATGGCTTTTTCAATCGGCTCGGGCAACGGCCCGGAGTTGCCGATGCAGGTGGTGCAGCCATAGCCCACCAGGGCGAAGCCCAGTTCGTCGAGGTAACGGGTCAGGCCGGCGGCCTTGTAGTAGTCGGTCACCACCTTGGAACCGGGGGCCAGGGAGCTCTTGACCCAGGGTTTGCGTTTCAGGCCTTTTTCCACGGCCTTCTTTGCCACCAGACCGGCGGCCATCATCACGCTGGGATTGGAGGTGTTGGTACAGGAGGTAATGGCGGCGATGACTACGGCGCCATTCTTCAGCCGATAGGTCTGGCCTTCGTAGCTATAGTCGGCTTCGCCGACCATATCCGCATTGCCCACCGCGACACCGCCGCCACCTTCGCTTTCCAGGCGGCCTTCGTCCTTGTGCGCCGGTTTGAATTGCAGCGCCATGAAGTCGCTGAAGGCTTGCGCGACATCCGGCAGCGACACCCGGTCCTGCGGGCGCTTGGGCCCGGCCAGGCTGGCTTCGACGCTGGCCATGTCCAGGGCCAGGCTGTCGCTGAAGGCCGGTTCATGGCCCGCCAGCCGCCACAGGCCCTGGGCCTTGCTGTAGGCCTCGACCAGCTTGACGGTTTCGCTTGGCCGGCCGGACAGGCGCAGGTAATCCAGCGTCACCTCGTCCACCGGGAAGAAACCGCAGGTGGCGCCGTATTCCGGGGCCATGTTGGCGATGGTCGCGCGATCCGCCAGGGGCAGTTCGGCCAGGCCGTCGCCGTAGAACTCGACAAACTTGCCGACCACGCCTTTCTTGCGCAGCATCTGGGTCACCGTCAGCACTAGGTCGGTGGCGGTGATGCCTTCCTTGAGCTTGCCGGTGAGCTTGAAGCCGATTACTTCGGGAATCAGCATCGATACCGGCTGGCCGAGCATCGCCGCTTCCGCCTCGATGCCGCCGACGCCCCAGCCGAGCACGCCGAGGCCGTTGATCATGGTGGTGTGGGAGTCAGTGCCGACCAGCGTGTCGGGGAAGGCATAGGTGCGGCCGTCCTCATCCTTGGTCCAGACGGTACGGCCGAGGTACTCGAGGTTGACCTGATGGCAGATCCCGGTGCCCGGCGGCACCACGCTGAAATTGTCGAAGGCGTTCTGGCCCCAGCGCAGGAAGGCGTAGCGTTCACCGTTGCGCTGCATTTCGATATCGACGTTCTCGCCGAAGGCCGCCGGGGTGGCGAACTTGTCGACCATCACCGAGTGGTCGATCACCAGATCGACCGGGGAGAGCGGGTTGATCCGCTGCGGATCGCCGCCGGCCTTGGCCACGGCGGCACGCATGGCGGCCAGGTCGACCACTGCCGGTACCCCGGTGAAGTCCTGCATCAGCACCCGGGCCGGACGGTACTGGATTTCCCGGTCGGAGCTGCGCGTCTTGAGCCAGGCGGCGATGGCTTTGAGGTCGGCGCCGGTGACAGTCTTGCCGTCTTCCCAGCGCAGCAGGTTTTCCAACAGGACCTTGAGCGACATCGGCAACTTGTCCAGGTTGCCGAGGGACTTGGCGGCATCCGGGAGACTGAAATAGTGGTAGGTCCTGGCGCCTACCGCCAGGGTTTTAAGGGTTTTCAGGCTATCGAGGGAGGACATGAAATGACTCCTTGAGGCCCGCACGGCACGGGCCGGGTGGAACGAACAGAGCCTTAAACCTAGCTCCGATTGGGAAAACTGGCTAATTACTGGACTCTATGGGCAAGTCCAAGGTTCCGAACTCGGCTATGATGCGCCGGTTTGTGGCGAGGGGGCTTGTCGGAATGCCGCACCGCCCCGTACGGCTGCGAAGTAGTCGTAAATCCCTGATTGTGTACTGTCTGGAACAATGCATTTGTCGATTTTAGGGCCGCTGCGCGCCCCAGCGGGGGCAAGCCCCCTCGCCATAGCGCAGACTGTCTAGGAGTTATCCATGAACACCCTCTTTATGCATTGCCGTCCCGGCTTCGAAGGTGAAGTCTGCTCGGAGATTTCCGAGCACGCCGCGCACCTGGACGTCCCGGGCTACGCCAAGGCCAAGGCCAACAGCGCCTGCGCCGAGTTCGTCTGCGGTGACGACGACGGCGCGCGTCGACTGATGGCCGGCTTGCGGTTCGCCGAGCTGATCTTTCCCCGGCAATGGGCGCGTGGGCGCTTTATCGACCTGCCGGAAACCGATCGCATCAGTGTGATCCTCGCCGAGCTGGCGCAATGGCCGATCTGCGGCAGTCTCTGGCTGGAAGTGGTCGATACCAATGACGGCAAGGAACTGTCGAACTTCTGCAAGAAATTCGAAGGCCCGTTGCGCAAGGCCCTGACCCAGGCCGGCAAGCTGGTGGAGGATGCGCACAAGCCGCGCCTGCTGCTGACCTTCAAGAGCGGGCGGGAAGTCTTTCTCGGTCTGGCCGAGGCGGACAATTCGGCGATGTGGCCGATGGGCATTCCCCGGCTCAAGTTCCCCAGGAGCGCCCCGAGCCGTTCGACCCTCAAGCTGGAAGAGGCCTGGCACCACTTTATCCCCCGCGGCCAGTGGGACGAGCGCCTGCACAGCGACATGACGGGTGTCGACCTTGGCGCCGCGCCCGGCGGCTGGACCTGGCAACTGGTCAACCGGGGCATGCTGGTGACGGCCATCGATAACGGCCCCATGGCCGAAAGCCTGATGGACACCGGCCTGGTCCAACACTTGATGGCGGATGGCTTCACCTTCAAGCCGAAACAGCCGGTGGACTGGATGGTCTGCGATATTGTCGAGAAACCGGCGCGCAACGCCGCCTTGCTCGAGACCTGGATCGGCGAGGGGCATTGCCGCGAGGCGGTGGTCAATCTCAAGTTGCCGATGAAACAGCGTTATGCCGAAGTCCGGCGGTTGCTGGAGCGTATCGAAGAGGGTTTCAAGGCCCGCGGCATCCGGGTGGCCATCGGTTGCAAGCAGCTGTACCACGACCGTGAGGAAGTGACTTGCCACCTGCGTCGACTGGATGTGAAAAAAGCTAGATAATGCCGGCCTGGTTTCAGGAGTGAAGAATGACCCAGCCCCACGACCCCGCCGTTGACGGCACCCTCGACGCCACCGGGCTCAATTGCCCGGAGCCGGTGATGATGTTGCACCAGCACATCCGCGACCTGCCGCCTGGGGGGCTGCTCAAGGTGATCGCCACCGATCCGTCGACCCGTCGTGACATTCCCAAGTTCTGTGTCTTCCTTGACCATGAACTGGTGGAACAGCGCGAAGAGGCCGGTATCTACCTGTACTGGATTCGCAAGAAGCTCGACTAGGAACGCCGAGCGCTTGTTGTGGGAGCGGAGCTTGCCCGCGAAGTTCTTGGCGGTCTTGAGGGCCCCTTCGCGGGCAAGCTCCGCTCCCACAGAAGCTCCGCTCCTATAGCGACCGCGCCGAGTGCATCCGGATTCTTCGGCGCGCGCTGCGCACCAAGCGGATCGAGAGCATCACCGCCGCGCACGACAAGCCCACGATCAAACCCTGCCACAACCCGCTGGGGCCATTGGGCGGACCCAGCCAGTCGGTCAGGCCCAGGGCGTAACCTACCGGCAAACCGATGCCCCAATAAGCAAACAACGTCAGGATCATGGTCACCCGGGTGTCCTGGTAACCACGCAAGGCCCCGGCCGCCGTGACCTGGATCACATCCGAGATCTGGAACAGCGCCGAGTACACGATCAACATGGTCGCCACCTGGATCACCCGCGGATCATTGGTGTAGATGGTCGCCAGGTGCTCGCGGAACAGCAGCATCAGGCTCGCCGACACACAGCCATAGGCCAGCGCCGTGGCCACGCCCACCCCGGCGGTGAAGCGCGCCTCACGGGGCTGTTCGCGGCCCAGGGCCTGGCCGACCCGCACGGTAATGGCCATGCTCAGGGAATAGGGGACCATGAACACCAGCGAGCTGATATTCAGGGCAATCTGATGCCCGGCCACCACCGTGGCCCCGAGGCTGCCGATCAGCAGGGCGATCACCGAAAAGATACTGGCCTCGGCGAATATCGCAATGCCGATGGGCAGGCCGATATTCAGCAAACGCTTGATCACCGCCCACTGCGGCCACTCGAAATGGCTGAACACCTGGCTCGGCCGATAGACCTTGGCCCAGCGTACCCAGCCGGCCATGCCGAACAGCATGCACCACATCACGATCGCCGTGGCCCAGCCGCAGCCCGGTCCGCCCATGGCCGGTACGCCGAAATGCCCGTAGATGAACACGTAGTTCAACGGAATATTCAGCGCCAACCCGCACAGGCCGAGGACCATGCTCGGGCGGGTGCGACCCATGCCGTCGCTGCAGCAGCGCAGCACGTGATAGAGCGCCACCGTCGGCAGGCCCGTGCCGATACCGCGCAGATAGTCCATGCACGGGCCGATCAGCTCGGGGTCGACCTTCATCAGGTGCAGGACCGGCTCGGCATTGTAGAGGATCACCCCCGCCGCCAGGCCCACCACCAGCGCCAGCCACAGGGCCTGGCGCACCAGCGGGCCGATCTCGGCGGGGGTTCCGGCGCCATGACGCTGGGCGACCTTGGGCGTGGTTGCCAGCAGGATGCCGGTCATCAGCAGGAACACCGGCACCCAGATCGAATTGCCCAGCGCCACCGCCGCCAGGTCGCGCGGGCTCACCCGGCCGGCCATCACCGCGTCGACGAAGCCCATGGCGGTGTGCGCCAGCTGGGCGATAATGATCGGCAGGGCCAGGCCCAGCAGGTTGCGCAGTTCCAGGCGCACCCGGGCGGGGCGACTCAGCGGGGGGCTAGCAGGTGTTGCAGTGAGGCTGTTCACCAATGATGTATCCAGGCGTGACGCGAAAAACCGTCGATTCTACCGGTTGACGCAAGGGTCAGGTAATCGCCGGTTGTAGCTCATTTGTAAGGTCGACGCTCCCGCCAGGACCATGGAGGGACGCTTGGCTGGCCCTCGGATGCTGACTGCGCCTACACTGCGCCCTTGTCCAAGGAGCCTGCCATGCTGATTGTTGCCGACGAAAATATTCCCCTGATCGATGCCTTCTTTGCCGGTTTCGGCGAGATCCGCCGCTTGCCTGGCCGCGGCATTGACCGGGCGGCGGTGGCCGAGGCGGATGTGCTGCTGGTGCGTTCGGTGACCCAGGTCAGCCGCGAGTTGCTCGAAGGCAGCCCGGTGCGTTTCGTCGGCACCTGCACCATCGGCACCGATCACCTCGACCTGGACTATTTCCGGGAGGCCGGCATTCACTGGTCCAGCGCTCCCGGTTGCAATGCCCGTGGGGTGGTCGACTATGTGCTGGGCAGCTTGCTGACCCTGGCGGAAATCGAAGGCGTCGACCTGACCGCACGCACCTATGGGGTGATTGGCGCGGGTGAAGTCGGCGGACGCCTGATCAAGGTCCTGCGAGGGCTGGGTTGGAACGTCCTGGTCTGCGACCCGCCGCGCCAGGCGGCTGGAGGCGGCGATTATGTCGGCCTGGAGCAGATCATCGAGCAGTGCGACGTGATCAGCCTGCACACGCCCTTGACCCGTACGGGCGAGCAACCCACCTGGCATCTGCTCGATCGCCAGCGCCTGGAGCAGCTCAAGCCCGGTACCTGGCTGATCAACGCCGCACGCGGCCCGGTGGTGGACAACACCGCGTTACGCGAAGTGCTGCTGGCCCGTGACGACCTGCAGGCGGTGCTGGATGTCTGGGAGGCCGAGCCGGAAGTGGATGTCGCGCTGGCCGAGTTGTGCGTGCTGGGTTCGCCGCATATCGCCGGGTATAGCCTCGACGGCAAGCAACGCGGTACTGCGCAGATCTATCAGGCATTCTGCGCCTTCCTCGACCAGGTGCCCACGATCGCTCTCGATGAACTGCTGCCCAAGCCCTGGCTGGCACAGGTCACCCTCAATGCCGGCAGCGATCCGGCCTGGGCCATGGCGATGATCTGTCGTGGGGTCTACGATCCGCGGCGCGACGATGCGGATTTGCGCCGCAGCCTGACTGGCAGCGTGACCGAGCAGAAAGTCGCGTTCGACCTGCTGCGCAAACACTATCCCGAGCGTCGGGAAATCGAAGGCTTGCCGGTGAAGATCAACGGCGATGACGCGGCGTTGCGCCAGTTGGTGCTGGCCCTGGGCGCCGTGCTGCTATAAGCGAAATGTGTGGGATTTCCGGCGGTTTGCATCGTCTGTCCGACCATCATCGTCGGCCAGCCGGCTTGCGCGGGTCTGCGCCTCATCACAAAATATCGTGCTGCCACTACCTATGTGGGCACCGGCTTGCCGGCGATGGGGCCCTTGAGACTGGCATCGTCACCGGCTACCCACAAGGTAGTGCGGCGTTTTCAACTCAGCAGGCACAAAAAACCCGGCAGCAAGTCCGGGTCAAGGGGGAGTTCGGGCTGTCAGTCTTGCTCGGCAGGCTTGACCAAGCGCTGTTCCAGTTCGCGGCAAGCGTCCTGGATCATTTCTTCGGTGATCGGTACTTCACGACCCTGGGCGTCGATAATCGCGCAACCCAACTTCTGCGGACAGGGACGAATCACCGGAATCTGGTTGCTGCTGCTGTCTTGCAAGTCCATGGCCTGTCTCCTCGCTCAGGTTTCGTCATCAGGTTCATCTAGAGATTATAGGCGTCGCATGACCAGCCTGTTACAACACGCTACAAGCAAGGCGACGTCTCCAGTGCAACAGAAACCGCCCGTCACCGCCAGAGAGGCTTTAGACCAATACTTTCTAGGGATTAGCATGCACGGTCATAATTAATCCGATTGATTGCGTTTTGCACAAGTTTCCTCCCGGTTCGGTGTAGGCTCTGTCTTCATCGCCTAACGGATTCCTTGCCAATGCTCTCTGCCCGCCATCGCCGTGCCATTCGCCTGGCCAGCCGTTTTGTCGCCCCCTATCGCTGGCAGGCGCTCGGTGCCCTGGTGGCGCTGATCGTTACCGCCGGCATTACCCTGTCCATGGGCCAGGGCATCCGCCTGTTGGTGGACAAGGGTTTCATGACCCAGTCGCCGCAGTTGCTCAACCAGTCCATCGGCTTGTTCATGCTGCTGGTCCTGGGCCTGGCGGTGGGCACTTTCGCACGGTTCTACCTGGTGTCCTGGATCGGCGAGCGGGTGGTGGCGGATATTCGTCGGCAGGTGTTCAACCACTTGATCTACCTGCACCCGGGGTTCTACGAGAACAACCGCAGTTCGGAAATCCAGTCGCGCCTGACCGCCGACACCACGCTGTTGCAGTCGGTGATCGGCTCGTCGCTCTCGCTGTTCCTGCGCAACGCCTTGATGGTCATTGGCGGGGTGGTGCTGCTGTTTATCACCAACCCCAAACTCACCAGCATCGTGGTTGTCGCCTTGCCGCTGGTGCTGGCGCCGATCCTGATCTTCGGCCGCCGGGTGCGCGGCCTGTCGCGCCTGAGCCAGGATCGGATCGCCGATGTCGGCAGCTACGTCAGCGAAACCCTCGGCCAGATCAAGACCGTGCAGGCCTACAACCACCAGGCCCAGGATGAACAGCGCTTCGCGGTGACCGTCGAGCAGGCTTTCGAGACGGCGCGCAAGCGCATCGTGCAACGGGCCTGGTTGATTACCCTGGTGATCGTGCTGGTGCTGGGCGCGGTGGCGGTGATGCTCTGGGTCGGTGGCATGGATGTGATGGCCGGGAAGATTTCCGGCGGCGAACTGGCGGCCTTTGTCTTCTACAGCCTGATCGTCGGCAGCGCCTTCGGTACCCTCAGCGAAGTGATCGGTGAGTTGCAGCGGGCCGCCGGGGCCGGGGAACGGATCGGCGAATTGTTGCAGTCGAGCAATGAAATCACCGCGCCGGTCGGCGGCGGGGTGAAGCTGGCCGAGCGGGTCAGCGGCAACCTGGTGCTGGAGAATCTGCGTTTCAGCTACCCCTCACGTCCGGACAGTCATGCCATAGACGGCTTGAACCTGACGGTCAGGGCCGGGGAAACCCTGGCCCTGGTCGGGCCGTCAGGGGCGGGCAAGTCCACGGTGTTCGACCTGTTGCTGCGTTTCTACGATCCGCAACAGGGTCGTCTGCTGCTCGACGGTCAGCCGCTGACCGAACTGGACCCGCAGGACCTGCGCCGTTGCTTTGCGCTGGTCTCGCAAAGCCCGGCGCTGTTTTTCGGCAGCGTCGAGGAAAATATCCGCTACGGCAATCCGGCGGCCACTGATGCCCAGGTCCGCGAGGCGGCGCGTATCGCCCATGCTCACGAGTTTATCGAGCAAATGCCCGAGGGCTACCGCACGCACCTGGGGGATGGTGGGTTGGGGCTGTCCGGTGGCCAACGGCAACGCCTGGCGATTGCCCGGGCGTTGCTGGTGGACGCGCCGATCCTGCTGCTGGACGAGGCCACCAGTGCCCTCGATGCCCAGAGCGAACACTTGATCCAGCAAGCGCTGCCGAGCCTGATGCACGGGCGCACCACCCTGGTGATCGCCCACCGCCTGGCCACGGTGCAGAACGCCGACCGGATCGCGGTGATGGATCAGGGCAAGCTGGTGGCGATCGGCACCCACGCCCAGCTGATCGCGAGCAACCCGCTGTACGCGCGGCTGGCGGCATTGCAGTTCAATGCGCGGGGCGCGGAATTCGTGCCGGGGGACACGGCGACTGAAGCTTGACCGATCAAGTAGCACGGCATAAAAAACGGCGCCCATAGGCGCCGTTCGGGTGTCTTGCCGCCCGGACTCAGCGGTATTCGCACAGGTAAGCGGTGTCCACGGCGACTTTCAGCTGGAACTTGCTGTTGGCCGGCACGTTGAACTGGCTGCCGGTTTCGAAGGTTTCCCAGGTGCTGCTGTCCGGCAGCTTGACGGTCAGGGAGCCGGAGATCACGTGCATGATCTCGCGCTGGGCGGTACCGAATTCGTATTCGCCCGCGGCCATCACGCCGATGGTGGCGGCGCCTTCGGCTTGTGCGAAGGCAATCGACTTGACGGTGCCGTCGAAGTACTCGTTGACTTTAAACATGGGCGATTCCTCGAAATGAGCTGAAAAATTTGGCCGACCAGTATGCCCAAGGCGTTTTGCCTCGTCACGCGTTGAAGAAGGTGCTGCGGATTTCATCAGCGCCGAGGCCCCCTGTGGGAGCGGAGCTTGCCCGCGAAGAGGCCCTCAGGACCGCCAAGAGCTTCGCGGGCAAGCTCCGCTCCCACAGGGGCCGCCACAGGGCCGCTGTCATCAGCTCGGCAGGCTCAGCGGCAGCAGGCGCGCGGTATTGCGTGCATCCTCCAGCGCCCGGTGCTGCTGGCCATTGAATTGCAGCCCGGCCAGTTGCAAGGCGCCGTTCAGGCCCAGCGGCCGCTCCAGGCGCCGGGCCTTGGCGAAGCGCTGCTTGAGGTTGATATGCGGCACCTGGTCCAGGGCACTCGACACGCCGAGCTGCCGCCAGTCCTGTTCCAGTTGCCGGCGGTCGTAGTCGCCCCAGCTGGCCCAGCCTTCCAGTCGGCCCTGATGCTGGCCCAGCCAGCGCTCGAACAACGGCCAGACCTCGCCCAGTGGCGCGGCACCGTCGATCTGGGCCTGGCTGATATGGGTCAGCTCGCGGCAGAACAGGGTCAGCAAGGGCCGGCGCAGGGGCCTGACAAAACGCTGGAAGTGGTCCAGCTCGCGGCCTTCACGGTTGACCAGGGTGGCGCCGATTTCGATGATTTCCATCTCCGCCAGCGGCCAGCCCCCATCGTCCGTCGTGGCTTCCAGATCAATCACCAGCCAGTGGGCCATCGCAAGCTCCGAATACAGCATCCTAGTCGGACTCAAGCGTAGCCAAAGGCGCTTGATCCGCCTAGCGGCTTATTCGACTTCCAGCAGGATCTGGCGGTTTTTCACCTGATCGCCCTGGATTACGCGCACCTGGCGGACCACGCCATCCATCCCGGCCTTGAGTGGGTGCTCCATTTTCATGGCTTCCAGGACCAGCAGCAGTTGGCCTTTGCAGACCGTATCGCCTTCGCTGACCAGCACCTGGACGATGGCGCCGTCCATCGGTGCCTGCAGCGTGCCGCCAGCGACAGCACCCGGAGCTTGCACCGGCGTGTGGGTGCGGTCGCGCAGGTGCAGGCTGCCCGGGCTGGTGAAGAGCCAGAGCTGGTCGCCGTCGAGGCGGTAGGCGTAGCGCCGGAGCACACCGTCGATCTGCACCCGTACCCAGCGTGCATCGCGTTCCAGTATGCGCAATTCGACGCGCTCATCGCCCCGTTGGACCCGCAGGGCCTCGCCGGGGCGGTCGCTGAGCAGCAGGTCGAAGCGGGCGTCTTCCAGCGCCAGTCGATAGGGACGCGGGACACTGGCGGTGTTGCGCCAACCCGAAAGCCCCGGCGCATGCCGGTCAGCCGGCTGCCGATAGAACAGCGCGCTGGCCAGGGCCAGCTCTACCGTCGAGGGGGCATGGCTCGGGTGTTCGCAGAAATGTTCGTCGATAAAGGCGGTACTGAACCGGCCCTCGATAAAGCGCGGATGCTTCAGCATCTGGGCCAGCAGACGCTGATTGCTGGCAATCCCCAGCAACACGCAATCCTCGACCACCCGCAACAACCTGCGCCGGGCTTCTTCGCGGGTCGCGCCGTGGGCGATCAGCTTGCCCAGCAGCGGATCGTAGAACGGGCTGATGGTGTCGCCCTCGAGCAGGCCGTGATCGATCCGTACGCCGGCCATCGGCGCCGGTTCCCAACCAAGGACCTGCCCGGTTTGCGGCAGGAAATCGTGGGTCGGATCTTCCGCATACAGGCGTACTTCAATGGCATGGCCCTTGAATTCGACCTGTTCCTGGCGCAACGGTAGCGGCAGGCCGGCGGCGACATTGATCTGCCAGGCCACCAGGTCGAGGCCGGTGATCATTTCGCTGATCGGGTGTTCGACCTGCAAGCGGGTGTTCATCTCGAGGAAATAGAACTGGCCGCGGGTGTCGAGCAGGAACTCCACGGTGCCGGCGCCGACATAGTTCACCGCACGGCCGGCCTTCAATGCCGCTTCGCCCATGGCCTGGCGCAGTTCGGCGGTCATCACCGGGCAGGGTGCCTCCTCGATGACTTTCTGGTGACGGCGCTGGATCGAGCAGTCCCGTTCGCCGAGGTGGATCAGTTGGCCCTGCTGGTCGCCGAACAGCTGGATTTCCACATGACGCGGTTCGACCAGCGCCTGTTCCAGGATCAGTTCGTCGCTGCCGAAGGCGTTCAGCGCTTCCGAGCGGGCGCAATGGATCTGTTGCGCCAGTTCCTCGGGTCGTTGCACCCGGCGCATGCCGCGTCCGCCGCCGCCGGCGCTGGCCTTGATCATCAGCGGATAACCGAGGCGTTCGGCTTCGCGGGCCAGGGTTGCGTCATCCTGTTCGGCGCCGTGGTAGCCGGCGATGCATGGCACGCCGGCGGCGAGCATGGTGATTTTCGACAGGCGCTTGCTGCCCATCAGGGCGATGGCAGCGGGGCTGGGGCCGATAAAGGTCAGGCCGACGTCCAGGCAGGCCTGGGCGAAGGCGGCGTTTTCCGAGAGCAGGCCGTAGCCGGGGTGGAGTGCATCGGCGCCGGTTTTACGGGCGGCGTCGAGCAGGGCGGCGCTGTTCAGGTAGGACTGGGCGACCGGGGGAGGGCCGATGCAGACCGCTTCGTCGGCCAGGTGGACATGGCGGGCTTGGGCATCGGCTTCGCTGAATACGGCGACGGTGCGATAGCCCAGGGTCTGGGCGCCGAGGATGATCCGGCAGGCGATTTCACCGCGGTTGGCGATCAGGATTTTATGGAAGGCGGGCATGGGGTTCATCCTCGGGTGAATGTGTTGTCAGTGAGGCCGC
>NZ_JALLIX010000069.1 GCF_023242365.1 Pseudomonas sp. MWU13-2100 | reverse complement strand
TTTCAGGCGGCTTTTTTACCGATGGTCGTAGACAATAAAGTCAGTCTCGCCGGCCAGCGTGGCTTGGGGTCTGTAGCCTGCCAGGTTGTGTTTTAAAGTCTGTCTCACTGCGCCGCCTGAGGGGCTTTGCGCTTCTGAAAAACATTAAAGTCTGTCTCAGCTGGCGCATGAGGTAGCCGACCGTCTCCGGCAGCGGAAGCTGCCCGGCTGCCGGTCGCGGCAATTCCTCGTCTCCAATTCCACCAATATCCACCGGTCGTTCGGGGAAGCCGCGAAAACGCTCGGTGACAACCGGGGGTTACTGGCTAAGGTTCGTAGTCTTCAGGCGGCTCGAAAGCCGCGTCATAGCGGCCCTTGATCCAAGGTTGGACAATTTTGTCCTGAAGCTCGCGAACATAGGCCTGGAACTTCGGGTGCTCGTGTGCATTCGGCCCGAAGACATCAAGCATGAGGTAGCAGTTGGTGAGTGCGTCGTAGGCGTACAGCAGCCAGAGATCGTGCTCACCTTCCGAAACCTTCACCTTCCGATAGAAAGGATCAGAAATTTTCTCCCAGCGTTGGAGAGCCACAGGGGAGTCGGTGAGTTGAACCTTGCCAAGAGGTTTCTGATAGAGCGTAGCGTCCCGTCCCCAGTAGGCGGGGTGGTCGCCGCAGACCTTGAAGTTGTAGAAGTCGACAAAGAGCTCATACCAGGTAGGGAGCTCCATGAATTCGGGCGTTACGAAAATCCTTGCGTACTGCACACACCCTCACTTAGAGAGATGGCTCCTGCCATTCCCGGCGAACTACTGGATGTGCCTTCTGCGACCGGGGGGAGCGCTGAAGCTTCCCGGTTTCGACGAAGCGCTGGAAGTGCGAATCGCCAACGCGGGCGGCCTCCGAAACCAAGGCAACAGGATCGAGTGTGTCCTTGTGTACACGGCGTTTTGGTTTCTGCTGGTCCGAGGCAGACGAGTTGCTATATACAAGCATCTGAATCCCTCCTGAGGGGTTGTGACCTTATCGTAAGGCTAACCCATGATTTGAGCAACGGCAGACTGATGGCTGGCAGCTTAGAGCGGGCCACCTCAGATCGCCATCCGTTGTGCGTCTACTTGTAGCCGCATAGCGTTTCCCAATCGCCGGGGTGACCTTGGGCGAAGCCACTGATCAGTTGAGGCCGCCTCCAGGTTCAAGTGGGGTACCCGAGCCAGAGTACACACCGATGAAATCTGGATGTTACCCATGCGCGACAGACTTAATTGAGCATCTATGCTCGTCTCATCGGACAAGATCTCGTCATGAGTCCGGTGGTGCAGCATAGGGTCAGCCCAGGTCCAAAACACGTCGCGAAACCGTAAAAGCCTGGCAGTTAGCCAAGCGCTTCAACTCTGCGGCTCCGAAGCTTCTCGGTATCGATGCGTTTCTGATACGAAATCGATAAATGTCACCGCTGCGGCAACCGCAAGTCGAGCATGCCTAGGCTGCAACCCGCGATGTTGGCCGTCCTTACCATGTCCAGTACCGTACAACCCTCGCAGTTGCGTGAGATTACTGGTCAACTGAGTGAGGTTGCGGAGAATATTCTTGATGTTTTCAGCGCCCTTAGCTGCTTCACTGACTCCGTCGGGAACCAGTTGCAATGCTTTGGTAACCTTCTTCGTCAGATTGCCTAAGTCATCGGCCTTGGTGAACTGAATTTCTCGTTTCGTGAGAATGGACTTGCAGCAGCTTTCCACCAGTTCTTTGGCTGTCCCAATCGCCAACTCAGGGTCTGAATCGACGGCATATTCCAGACGCTCAATTTGCTTCGCCATCCATCCAGCGTTCAACGCCTCGACAACTACTCTCGCTCGCATGACCGACCTGGCTGCGTTCGATTCTGTCGAAGCGCTGCTTATAAGCCGGTAGGAAAAGCGTGGGCGGCCGGCGATTTGCTGCTCTTGGTACAACTCCCAACCTGTGCTCTGGAGTTGATCGTTGAAATGCTCAACAAGCTTAATCGCTTCTTCCCGCTGAGGGCGAACTACGGGGTGCACCGTTTCGCAGAGAAATCGGAGAAATGTCTCTGCACTCCCATCGAAGAGGTTGAATCGAGAGTCGCTGAAGATCCAGTCATCGTCCCAGTCATCGTTGTTATAGCGATGCTGCCAAATGTCGCCAGCGGCGTCTTTGTAGCGACTGTCGCTGGAAGGAAGGCTTTCAAGCTCATACAGCCGACTCAGAAATTCAACATCATTAAGCTCACCAAACCACTTCACGTTCTCTAGACGTAGGCCGTCCGTGATGTTTTGCCGCACCGATTTCGGCAGGTTGGAAGACCTCCCGGAACGCCAATCCGCATGGAATTCACGTGCAGGAATGATAAGCGCCGAGTACGCGTCGTTTTGCTCGTGCTCGGTTACCGTCCTCAGCGCGGTTGTGATCCTTTCTTGGAGTTGGGCGCGTTTGACCCCGAGCTTAGCGTACTCCAACGCAGGAATGATGAAGTGGATATCCCAATAATTGGTTCCGCCATTCCAGTTGTCGTTACCCGTCAGTTCCGCATTCGCAGGATGACCGCGGACTACCTCAGCCGCCTCATCAGCACCCTCTGCACGCAGGACCGTATACACCGTCGCTAAAAGCGGCTCAATTTCGGTTTGCTTCATACGGTCCCCAATTTAGATAACTTAGAGTCATCATAGCTAGCAGGTGATGCGCGGCCACCTAGGATTGCCTATGGCTCGTTCAGGCTTGCTGATAGATGACTCGCAGTTTGAGTATTCTGTCACAGCTGGCTCCGAGACTTTGTTGGCACATAACCATCACTACACCCAAGCCAACAATGGCACCAATGCCTGGATCGCGCTGAACCCGCTTGCCCGCTAGTTACCGGCGGACTGCGGTTGTGGCGGCAACAAGCCTCGACGGATCGGGGCTTTGGCGCTCGGCGCGTCAGCCCGCCGAAGCCGCAACGGTTCGTGATCTATTGGTGTAGAGAAAGTGATTGGCCCGCCCACGCGACACCCATACCCGGATGGCGCGCTCCACCAGATTCCAAGTATCCGCCAGATTCAGGTCATTGAGCTCGGAATGAGACATGGTGGGAGCAAACCACCTTTCAGCTTCGACGGTGATCTCGAACTCGTTGTAATCGACATAAGGCTCCTCGCGCTTGCTGCGGCTCATCACCTGTTCGGCTTCGTGCCGTAGCTTCTCAGCCGTCCGACGCATGGTGCAATTGAGCACAACGATGTGATGTGACCTGAGCGCCATGACGAGCTGTTCGATATCCACGATCGCGTCGTCAATCACCAAGACCTGATGCATGCCGTGTTCCTTCGCAGGCTTTAGGGCTTTGATACCATCACCCACCCGATCTCACAAGGCCGCTGAATGCTTGAACAGGCCATTCGCAGATGGCGACAGGCACAAAGACAACGCCCTAGGACTGGCTCAGGGTAAAAACGCACCCTGATTTTGAGTACCACCTTGCCCCAGATTGATTAATCATGAATGACTATTTGTCCTCTGCCGCAGGCTATGTCTCGGAACGAGCAGCTTGCCTGATCTATCCTCTCTCGATAGTATTTAGCCGGGGCTCAGGACTCGCATTTCTGAGATGTATACGTCTCAGCTTGTAGCGCTTTTACCTTTGACGCTTCGCGTCGCGCCGCCGTGTACTTTGGCGGATGTTGGAGTCCTGAGTAACCCACCCCCCCCATTCAGGTTTTTGCAATGGACGCATCGCTACCTTTTGACCAGTTTCCTAAGATCAGCATTTCTTCGAATAAAGAATTAGCGGCCTTATTGGGCATTTCGGTGAACAAGCTCACTTATTATGCTTATTATCTTGATGAAGAAAGCAAATATAAAACCTTCAATATCTCTAAACGGAATGGCGGAGTAAGAGTCATTGAGGCCCCTGTGAAGGGTCTCAAAGACATACAAAAGAATATTGTAAAGCTAATCGAGCCTAATTATAAGGCGCGTAGTTGCGTTTTTGCCTATGTAAAAGGCAGGGGTATCGTTGAGCACGCCGCAGTTCACACCAACCAGCGATGGTTATTGCGATTTGACCTCAAAGATTTTTTCCATACTATCTCCGCAGTACGAGTAGCCGGTCTTTTTCGTCATCCTCCTTTCAGTTTTTCCAAAAATGTAGCGGAGACAATCGCTCGGCTTTGTACCAAGGCCGGCAGATTAACCCAGGGCGCCCCGACCAGTCCGATAATCAGTAATATTTTGTGTCGTGGCCTTGATTACAAACTGAAAGAGCTTGCCTCGCAGAATAAATGCTATTACACACGTTATTCCGACGATGTGTTCATCTCAAATAATGGTAGCTTATTTCCATCAGCCATCGCTGAGCGCGGTTCCAACGGGGTAGTGAAGCTCAGCGATGAAGTCCTTGAGATAATTGTGGGCGCTGGGTTTCAGCTGAACCAGGGTAAGACGATTTTACGCAACCGAGCTGAAAGGCAATTGGCTACCGGCGTGATTGTAAATCGTAAGCTCAATGTACCCAAGGAGTATATTAAGTCAGTCCGAGCAGCCCTTTATGCATGGGACAAATACGATTTAAAGCAAGCTGAAGAATATTGGCGCGAGCACATAGATGATCGCAACAGGTGGGGCGATGACTTGCCGAGGCTAAGCTGGGTAATTAGAGGAAAAATTAACCATATTGGCCACGTCAAGGGCTACAATGATCCGGTATTCTTGACCCTGGCCAAGAAGCTGCAGGCCCTTGACCCCACTTATCGTCTCGATGAAAGAAAGATTCTCCGGTCGCTTACTGATGAAATCCATGTATACACAGAAGGCATAACAGACTGTAAGCATCTTGAAACAGCGCTAAAGTCTTTCAAAGCTCGCGGCGAATTCACTAACCTTAACCTTACTTTCAGGAATACTCGTAAGCCTGGAAGCTCTGTGCTTAAAGCGCTTTGCGAGCATTTAAGTGAGGCGCCTCAAAAGTATCTTACAATTTGTATTTTTGACCGCGACGAGCGCCCAATCATCTCCGAAATGGGTGGGTCTCCTGGCAATTATCGCGATCATACCAACAACGTTTTCAGTCTCATCATTCCAGTACCAGATTTCAGAGACTCTGACATTATTTGTATCGAGCATCTCTACAAGGACTCACAACTATATCTTCACGACAATCAAGGCCGGCGATTGTACTCTAAGGAAGAGTTTGATTCGCTTGGTTGCTTCAAAGGCGAGGCACCTCTTTTCTGTCGACTGAACAAGCAGTCGCTAATATATGACGATAATGTGATCGACTTAGTAGAGAGACGAAATATTGCGCTTCCAAAAAATAAGTTTGCCGATTACATTGTGAGTGGTGCTCCGCCGTTCTCAAATATTGACTTCTCAGGGTTTCGCGGTGTTTTTTCCCAAATTGTTGAGATCGCTGGGTTCTATGGTAAGCGGTAACTATGTTTTAAGTGTCTACGTGCTAGATGTCAGCGGTTAGGTCGCGCAAGAGTCTGTGCACTGAAGCGTGGTCAGGTTGAGATTCCTAATGACTTTGCAGGCGTAGTCTGGACTGCGTAGACCATGGCACGAAAAACACCCTCTGTTGTACCTCCACAGCCTAAGCTGAGACTGACATCGCAAGAGATCGACCGTGGCCTTGCTCGGCTAAGCAAGGCTTGGAACCGCACCAGCACGTCTTGCGGAGGGTGTTCACTTTTGGTCAGCTGTGAAATGCTGCTTCCGAAAGTTTTCTTCTGCGCGTCGACTACAAGGAGGTTGCCTTCCTCCTCCCCCATCTGCGGTATGGCTTACTCAGGCGGCGGGTCGTTCGAAGCTACCGAGGTAACGCTGCGTATTACCGGTGACGTACTCGCTCATCGTGCGGTTTATCAGGTTTTCAATATTAAGGATCTTGGCAGCATCCTCCGTGATGAATCCGAATGGAATAGGCACCGGAGACAACGTCGGCAAAACCAAGTGGTAAATCACGACCGCGCATTTTCCGTGAATGATCATCGCCTCAAGCGGCGCCAGTTGCTCTGACTCAACAAAGCCGCACAGAAGCAATCTGGCATTGTTGCAGTCGCCTTTTGCGCGCTTGATCGCCGGCCAATCATCGCTGGCAGAAACTGGGATCAAAATCTTAGCGTCGAAAACCGGTTTTCCATCACTCCCGCTTCCCTTGCTTTTTGTTTTTGAGAGATCAGAAAATGCACTGCAAAGCTGAGCATGCCTGGCCGAGCGTCCCCAGAGTTCATGTGAGGCCGGAGCCAGCCAGGAGAGGCTAATCGGGGTGGCTTGCGTTTCACTCTGAAGCGCTTTCTGATATTTGCGCAGCACTGAGAAAACTCTATCCCAGTTTTGCTGCAACTGAAGAGCCCCAAAAAGTCGCAGCCCGGAAGATTCTCTAACCCGCGCAACGGCACTGGCGCTGTGGTACAGGGCAGAAAGGTCCATACCGCTTGAAGACACAAAGTCGTAGGCATCCGAATCTCCCAGGATGTCGGCGAGCTGAAGAACCTGATCAAGGTTTGCTCTACCCAGCATGCGGCTCAACTGCTCCGTACGCTGACGCATGTAGATCTCGTTTTCGCGCAGGCCTTCCTTCGCTACAAAGCGTACCTGCCGAGAGTCGGCATCAATGCTTACACGCTCTTCTATCTTCTCCCAGCCATCCCTTACTTTTTGAACGCCTGCGACCTTGTAGAGCTCCGGCGGCCCCGCATCCTGCGTCTGCCCGCCCAGGTGACCAGCGCGATAAATGTCGTAAATCTGACGCATGAACGCACCGACGGCCTTCGCACCGGACTCGGAAAGCGTATCGCTTGGCGCCTGCAACTCCAGGCAACGTTTGGAGTCGGCATCTCCAAGGCTTTTTCCAAGGCAAGTAAACGCCAGAAGCTCAAACACGAACATCTGCTCGCGCTCTTCCTTGCGCTTCACAATCGGTGACTCATGTTTTCCGGCAAACAAGCCACGGCCTTTATCGGTCAGCTCTATTCGTCCATCAGGGCGCGTTTTAAGCTCCCCCGTTTGTAGAAACGGTGTGATTGCAAAACTGAGCTCTTGAGCCGTAAACCCGAAATAATTGGCGATTTCAGCTGGCAGCAGCGCCGAAATCTTGAGCAGCCGCAGAAGAAATTCCGGTACGACTGGCAGCCCCCCCTTGTCCACAAGGGTGTACTCAATACGAAACTGTTGCGCAGGCACCACGACGTCCAGCTCGAATAGAACAACTGGGTTAAGCTCCATCAGACAACCCTCCTGGCCCGCGTCACTGGTTTGATGCAGTAGTTGATCGTATCCTGTTTCGTCTGGATAAAGCTGGCTACATGACCCAATGGAAGCCTCGCGTTCCTGCCGCTCCACATGCTCAAACTGCCTACGATGACCAACCGCTCCATTGCGCGTGACATCGCGACGTTGATACGATTTGGGGTCGCCAAAAAGCCAGGTGATTGATCCGCTTTGGCCCGAGTCAGGGAAACGATGATGATGTTGTTTTCTTTACCCTGATAACTGTCGACGGTCTCGATTTTTACCAGCTTGCGGAACTCCTCCGACCAGATTTTCTCGGCGAATCTCTTTCTTACTAGTTTTCGCTGATCGAGATACATGCAGATGACCCCGATTGGAGGCTCTTGCGACTCCGCCATCTCCATAGCCATGCCCGCGCAAAATTCGGTGTCCTCTGCGATTTCTTCCAGCAGCCGTATGATCGCATCCGCTTCAGCATTGTTAGACAGGCTCAGCGTGCCGCTGTCGTAGGCTTTCTTGCCTAACTCGCTGGTGTCGATCCAAGTGACAACATGGGACAGGCACTCAGGAACCTTTTGTGAAAAATAGGCAGGACTTGGTCTGTAGCCGTTCTCAAGGTCGATGTCATAGAAGATCTCGTTAACCAGATCGCCAATCGCAGGGAGCATTCGATATTGTGTATTAAGCGTCGCCCGAGCGGCACGCCCATACTGGGATTGGAACACTCGCTCAAAGTCGCTGCGCATGACCTGCTGGAATTCAGCTGAGCTGGTGGTAACGCCCAGGGAACGGGCAATGGCTGCCTTATGTTCTTCCTCATAAGTAGGACGCAGCTGGTTGTGGTCGCCGACCAGCAGAACCCGAGAGCCCACCTGCATGGCGATCGCTAATTCACTCGGCGCCGATCGAGCAGCCTCGTCGATGATGACCCAATCAAAATGGGTTTCTGCAAGCTTGAGATGTTGCAGCCCGATACCCACGCAGGTGCCGCAAACCAATGTCCTGGACCGCATCAGGAACTCATCATAATTGGCCCTGTTGCTCGACAGGCGCTCAACGTACTCATGAGAAAGTTGGATCAGGTCAAGGCAGTGCTTGAATTCCGGAGGCCGCACTCCATGAACCGTCTGGACGTGATCATAGATGCGCTCCAGCAATTCTTGGGGCCTGCTTTCGCCCTCACCCAGCTCACCAAGAAACAAGCTGGCATTTAGATTCAGCTCGCCCATCAGAGAGGACTTCAGCGCTTGCAAAGCCACTCGTTCTGTTCCGTCTCCCTGAGCGCGCAAAATTTCCTCGTCCAGCTTTTTCAACGATCGGACCAAGTGAAACACTCGCTGATTCACATCAACCATCGTCTGGACAAAAGGCTTACTCAAACCCAGCGACGAAGCCATGAAACCCACGCGCTCCTTAAGTTCAGCGCTAAACCCATTTCTCTGGCGGTCGACGATATTGCGAGAATAAACGTCCAGTAGCTCCTCGGAGACAACCTGGTCACGGTTACTGAAGCGCACAACGTTCAGCTCGGTGTCCAGTCGACGGCAGTGCGCGCGGATCCGTTCTGCTGCAGTATTGACAGCTTCATGAGACTGGCTGACAAGGAGGATATTTCGCACCCCGACCTTGCTGATCAGATAATGGATGAAGGCCGCGATAAACTCTGTCTTACCTGTCCCCGGAGGTCCCTGCAAAAGGCCCACTGGGCCTGTAGTGATAAGCTGCGTAAATGCGGCGCGCTGGGCCTCATTCAGTCCGATGACCGTGCCACTAGCTGTGGTGCGTTCGTATACTGCAAAGTCCGCATCGGTGGGTTCTTCAGCATACCCCCTTGGTGCCAGCTTGCATTTTTCGTCGAAGTAATCCATCAAATCTGGCAGCACTGACTGCCGGTTCAAAATCCGATCCATCGCACCACGACGACGCGTCATTGATGTCTTGTTTTGCCGGCTTTGGAGGAACAATTGAGAGTCAGCCTGCACGCGTTTCGAACGACTGGAGGCAAGCACGTAGACTGCATCACGCACGCTCATGCCTAGGTTGATCTCACCGATATCAATATCCTTCTCCCCGTCTCTGAGGATCAGTCGGATGTTGTCTCCCGCCTCAAAACCCTCAAGGGCCTTCGCATCTATGGCGTAGGGAATCAAAAGTCCTACGCCATCCTTGTGGAAGTGTGGTTCTTCGGAAACACGGAAAGAGGGCTGGGCCTCAAGTTCAGTAGAGGTGATGGTTTTCCATATCTGACTGACAGGGAAACTCCGCACTTTCACAGCTTCTAGCTGCGCCTCATCTATGGCCAGTCCGTTGTCCTCGTCCTCACCGGTAATCGAGTTCGCAACGCTTTCACCGTCCTCAATCGCCGCTTGCTTACGCACTTCCGCGTCATGCACCTGTGCGGCGAGGCTTAAAAATTCCTCGTCTTTGGCCAGAAGCTTGGTCAGCTCATAAACATTGACGCTGGTACCACCCGAAACACTGAACCGCGCCTCTATGTGGTGGTTTGCCTGACGCGCCAGATAGGCGGGAACTCGCATCTCCTGAACGGCCCTGAACGCATTTACAAACTGCTTGGAAGCGGGATTGAACTCAGTCAGTAACTGCCCGCCAACACCTGCGAACGTTACCTCCAGGGCTTTGGTGGGGGCTCTTTGGTCGGGCTTCACGACAACAGATACTTTCCCGTTGTCAGGCAGTATCTCAAATGCCTCGCCACTTCTGTTTCGTAGGACGACAGAGACGGTTTCAATCGTTTTTGCAGGAGTGAAAGCGGCTTCTAGAGCATCCTTGAAGCGCTCCAGGGAAAGAAAGCCGGATTCCGTGTCCATCTCGTGCGCGACAGCCGCTCTCAGGGCGGGAATATCCTTCTGCGAAGGCGCTTCCCAGTCCATGTCCAGGAGCTCAAACACCATTCGCATTACAGCAAAGTTGTCTCGCTCTGCTGGGGTGCAGTTTTCCAATACAGGGCTGTAGCGGGTGTTGATCGGTGACGCGCCTGAAGCCGAGAAATCCGGACAGTCGAGCAGGTAGACCTGAGTCTTTTCGGGAGCGGAACCGACATTGACTTTGACGTTGTGTGGATGCAGATCGCCGTGGCTCAATTGCTGGCCATGCAACCCGTCAACTGCCTCGATGAGCCCATGGGCGACGACAATACGGGTTTCAATCGACAACCCCTTCAGCTCATCCCAGTGCTCACCATCGACATGCTCCTGAGCCAGAAATGGGTTACCGCTGCGATCGTAACCAAAGTGTTCAATTTTTGGCAGAAAGGCGAAACCGCTGCCTTTCAGCTGCTCCAGGACTTCAAAGAAAGCCATCAACATCGGCCCTTGGCCATCCTTGGGGTCCCGGGCATTGATCGACGGCCATGATTTCACGACCAGGGGGCCGGATCGATAAATCAATTTCTCAGCTGTGTCGGCGATAGGGTCATCGTCCTCCCGGTAAGCGGAGCTCAGCCGTAGATCGGTAGAAAAAACGTCCAGCCGCCGGTTATCAAACTCAAAACTGGCAGAGTTGTCAGGCGTGGACTCGCTCAATGCCTGCTGAAATGCGCTGGCGTGATCGAATCGCTCCTTTGGATCATTCCGCAACGCTTGTACAAGTACCTTGGCAGGCCAATCTTCTGACGACTCAACCTGAGCTTGAACACCTGCAACGTAGGCGACGTCGAGCTTCAGAGGCATTGGACGGGCCTGAAGCAGATGCCAACCCATCAACCCGAGCGCGAAGACATCACGACGAAATGGCGTACTGCCTTCCATCGCAGTGTCCTGGTCTTCAGGGAGCGCGATAGCACCGATGCTCAGCAAGGTACGCAAATCGCCGAGAGTACCGACAGGCTGGTAATAGGCGCTGATGAAGTTGGAAAGAGCGATCGATGACGATGGAGAGAACCACACACTGTGGTCACCCAAATCACGGTGAGCAATGTTGAATCCGTGCAGTCCGGCAAATTGGGCCAGAAGGATTTTAAAAAGCTGGACGCGCTCAAGCGCAGTCATCCGCTCCACAAAGCGGTTGATGAACTCGTTTAGGCGGTAATGCCCGTCCGGCATTTCAAGCAATTCTGCATATTGCTCGGTGACACTGTCTGGGCTGGCATTACGCTTAGGACGAGCACAACGATGCATCAACTCCTGATCGCGCAGGCGGAGGTAGACCATGACATCTCTCTCGCGCGAGAGGATTCGGTACCGTCCTTCAGCCGTTCGAGCACGGGTGTCATCGAGCTTCGAAAAGTCCCAGAGCCGGACCATCGCATGGTCATCCTTGTTATGGATATTGACCGCGTCGTACTCTCGGTAGACTTCTGTAGGGTGTGTGAACACCGCTTGAGACTGCGCACGGTAGTCATCGACAACAAGCTCTTTGGGCTTAACCGTGCCTTCATTGATGATGTCATCGAAGAAGCCGAAATGCTCATTCAAGCCGATATTCGAGCGTGCGTTGAATCGGTCTTTAAACCGCTTAGGGTCGGCCATTTCCAGAAAGTCATCCAGCAGCATGACATGCTGCATCTCGACCTCAGGAAGATTCAAGGTGCATTTGCCGGTGAGCACAATGCAGAAGTCGATCCAGGGCTCTTTCCCATTAGGCAGTTGAGACTTTAGGCCCTTGATTCGTTTCCTCAGCTCAAAGGTTTTTCGACGGGTTTTGTCTACCGGCGAGACTTCTGTTTCCTTCCCGTCTTGATGCCATTTACCTCCGTGGTTGGTGATCTCACCGCGCCAGTGCTTAAGCTCTACAACAAGAACGAGGCTATGGGTGACGATGACAAGATCGAACTCGCCATCTGAGCCCCGCGAGTTCGCAAAACGAAAGCCGGCGTAGCCGCGCCAAGGCCATACGCCATTGCCTGCCTCAGGTTTCTTCAATTGTTTCAGAACGTCAAACGACTTCCCTTTCGTGGAGCCTGACCCAGGTTCCGGAGGGAGCTCTTTGGGCCCGAATGCTTTGGCCATCTTGTCGATAGCGTCGATCTCAAAAGAAAGGAGACCTCCTTCCCAATAGCGTACATCCATGTGATCCCCGCAACATTTTTACAATGGAGTCAATCTGCCATACGCTAAGCGAAATGGTGGCGTATTGAAATGTAATATCGGGGGATTTAGCGATCTGGGTGCGCATTCCACGCCATCCGGCCACTCAGCCCACCAACATCCGGCCACCTATTCCACACTCATCCGGCCGGGCAGTCGGAGCGCAGCGGTGCAGGTTTGCCATTCATTTCTTGGGGAGGACATACCGCAAATGAACCTCGCACGCCTTGCGCAACTCGTCGGCGGACAAGGGGAGACAGTGAAAGGCTGCGATCTGTCAGCCGATGAGGCTGCCACCCTGGTGCTAGGCAGATTTCCGCAGCACTCATTTTGTCTGGTGCAAGACTGGACGATACTCGATCTGGAAACCACCGATGAGGAGCTTGAAGCACTTCATTCCCGTAGCTTGGAGCCGGTGTTGATCTACGCGCTTCGCGTTGTGCATGACAGTCGTGGGCGCTTCAACCCTGGGGACTGGTTACGTAGCTCATTTCAATTGAGCTATGAAGAGCCGGGTTTTTTCCTCACCAAGAACACGGTGTATGTTCTCCTCGGCAAGGGCACACGGCAGAAAATCACCGTTCAGGACCTCATAAACCTGCAATGAACGAGGCCGCCTTTCCCAGAGTCTCGCCGTCCGTATGCGTCGACGCGTAGCTCCCAGCGGCACGATGGTGGAGATACTACTGGAGCATCTCTTCGCCGATGCCTAGGCCATGATGTATGAAGGCTGTAACCGCAGCGTAGTGGAACTCCGCCTTCAGGTGGAGGCTTTCGAGTTCATCCGCAGAAACATGCCCTTTGGCCTCCTCATAGGACTTGAATGACAAGCTCGCCTGCTCGCAGAGCTTGAGCTGCTCAGAAATGAGGTCAGCATCGATGCGATTCATAAGGCGCTCCAGTACTGAAATTCAGGACGATAGTGTAGTCCGAAAACCTCCAGTTAGAGGGCTGCGTCCAATCTGAAACGCTAGGCCCCGGCAGCCTGGTCTGGTCAACCGCGATTTGCTAGAGAAGCCAGCCGCTACTGGTACACCCCCAAGCGAACGCGTTCCAGGTAGTCCACCACGACCTTGAAACCAACCGAGGTATCAAGCATCTCTCACTCCTCGCTTTCCAAATCTTCGCTTTGAAGATTCCCCGATTGAAACCAAATCTCTTGAAATGAGGAATCAAATAGGGGGGGTTGTCATAGGCATTTTGAGCAGCTAGGCTCTGGCCAACGGCCCCTCAGGTGGCCGTTTGGCCAGAGCCTGACGGGAAATTCTCCCCTTGAATGTCGTCGGATCTGCCACACTACAGACGAGGAAGTCAGCCAAATGGAAATCGACGCGCAGCAAGGCTTAACGCCTAGCCCACATCCTTCTCGATTGCCTTTGGCCAGCGTTCCACAATGCTCGGAATTCGGAGCTTCCTACCCATGAGTACAGGCATGTTCAAGCCGGTTCACGGTGCGCACGCCGTGGTTGAAACAGTGTTTTTCTTCGAGTTTGCAGCTCCGATTCTATCGGACGAGGCAATCGAGGAACACCTGCCGGCCGCTTATGCCGATATCCTTGCTCGCGTTGATAAGACAGGCTCGATTGAGGTGAGCTTCGATGCAGCTACTCGTCTTTCGAGTCAGCGCGAGATCTTCACGTACACGTTTTCCAACGGAGGCGATGAAGAATCCGAGGCTCCTGAATGGGCTGTGCGCATTACCGATGGGGTTCAGATTTCCATTCATTGCACTGCCTACACCCGGTGGGATGCCGTGTCGAAACAGGCCTTCCAATTCCTGGATAAGCTGGCAATGCACGCCCAGGCCGCGCTTGATTTAAGGTCATTAGGCTTCAAGGTTGTAGATCAGTTCCGGTATGAGCCGTCTGAAGGTCCTTATGACCTACGCCTGCTCTGCAACCCGAGCAGCAGCTACCTGTCCCGCAAAAGCTTTGAGTCCGGTGACCGCTGGCACAACAATTCCGGCTGGTTCTGGGGGCACCCCAATGGGAAACAGATCCTGAATCACCTGAATGTGAATTCATCAGCCGTGGCGGTTCAATACAAAGCTCCCCACACCTACGTGACCATCGATCATGTCCAGGTACTGCGACGAGAGGAAGACAGGGATGCGTTGCTCAGTTCGGTTGACGCAGACCAGTTCTCTCGTGTGGTCCATGAGTTCTTTGAACCGCTTCACGATCAGAACAAGCTGGTGATCAACGACCTGTTGACTGAGGAAGCTTGCCGTCGTCTCAGCCTGGTCGTAGGAGGGAAGCAATGAACGCGACGATGCTCAGCAATCCGTTTGCGAACGCTCAAGAAACCACTACTGGCGGTGGTAAATGGCTGCCGCCTGTAAAGGAAAAGGGTAAGAGCAAAATCATCTATGCGAAGGCCGGCACGGTTCAAAGAACGGTCAAAAGCACGGATTGTTTTTCCGCCTCGTACACTTGGACCTCGCGAATATTCGTGGCCGGGAGCCACGTGCAGGGAACGCTGCGCGGACAAGCGAGAGATACTCAGTTCCCGCTTTACGACTTCCGCCCGGCTCTGACCCTCAAAAACAGTCTCTTATCGAAGATTCGCGGCCTACTCGACTTGGAACCAGGATGGGATGGCTACACCGCGAAAGTCCCTGACGGCGCGGCTATCGATGAGGCAGAGCAATTTTCGAGCAATGTGCTGCCATCCGATGAGTTTCAATTTCCCACAGTGACGGCAGCAGCAGATGGCGAGGTTAACTTCTCCTGGAAGAATGCTCTCGGCTATATTGATCTGGGCTTCTACGGTGACGGAAGCTACTCCTACTATGCCAAGACAGCAGTAGGCCAGGAGTTCATGAGTGATGGATCTTCTCTTACTGAGCACCTTCCAGAGCAGGTTTTGAAGATTATCCGGGGAAACTGAGTTCATGGATGTGCCGCCACTGTCCGACGACGAGAGCTTGGTCAGAGCATTTTTTTGCCCAGAACAGCACGATGGCCAGGTATTTCTGGCCACTGCTGTGAGTCTCGATGATCTGAAAGACCGAGGGTTCAGTGTTGATCGCCCGACGCTGACGCCGCTGTCTGTGCTGACGCATCGAGTAGATAACCAGCGTGCAAAAAATCCTGAAAAGCGGGAGTTTCCCAAATACTCGCAGCTTTTCTATTCCAAGCTCAAAGAGGACAGGAACGCTGAAGGGCAACACTACTTCGAGATCCAGCCATCACCCGTCTCGGAGTCGGTGGACATGCCGAGCAATCCTGGCCACGCGTCGATTTACAGTGCTGACAAAAGTCTGGGTAATGGCGGCCTTCGCAAGGTCAGGACAGCCCTGATTGAGCACTTGAACAACGTCGTGGAGCTTGAGAACATCCCCTACATTCGCGAGGAGTGATCAACCGCTTCAAATAGTGAGTTAATCCCGCCTCGGCTCACTGGATAACTCAAGTTCACTACCTCATTCCCAAACATCCGAGCAACTCCGACAGCACTGCCTATCAACATGATCTCTCTATCGCCCCCCATGCTCACGCCCTCAAGGTTTACATGGATCACGGTGGCAGGGCGATCAGTAAGGCCCTATCGTTTGGACAGCAGCTTCATGTAGGCCCGAGTCCGCGGATATCGATCCCGCCGCTCCAGACGCTGAGCAAGGCGTGGGAGCAAGGAGAAAATCTGCGACTGCTTGAGACACAGGTTCTGATCCGATCCGAACCTCCGAATAATCTCAGCTTCCAGCTCACGTTGCAGCCCATCGTCCCTACTCTCCCAATCGACTCGCGGATTACGGTTTCTAGCAGGTTTGGACATTTGACTCGCCTGCGCATTCAACCACTCTCTGTCGTTACGGTGCAGCCAGCTGTAAAGCGATTGGCATTCGCGGCGAAGCTCAGTGAGAGAATGCGATGGGAACCGCAACTGAAGCTCAGTCCATCGTAAGCGATGACCAACCTGATCGAGAGCCATCCGTTGTGCCGCCCAGGACGCTTGTACGTCACGCTCGGCACGGAGCAGCTTGTTCACCGTGGATATGGTGAGTTGAAACTCCCGGCAAATGTCATCCTTTGCCGTCCCTTCAGCAAGGCGATTTAGTAAAAGTGCCCTGAGTTCAGGCTTGAGACGCTTCGGCCGAGCATGACCTTTTCTGTTTGGCGGTGGTGCTGAAACGTCAGGTATTGGGGGTGACGCCGGAAGTGCCGAGGGCGCTATCCGCTGAGCGCAACCGACATCGTGGCACAGAGCAAAGGACGAAAACTCGCCGAATAGCCAGGTAATCATCATCAGGTGTTTGAGTGGATGAATGTGTCGGCGTGGTGACCGCACCATTTGACTGATGAAGCTGTTGGCGGCGGCCTCAGTGGATGGTAGCTCTCCATACGGATGAAACCTTCGCAAAGGGCTGATATGCGTCAACAGGCTCTGTGCCGCGCTTTCTGTTGGTAGCCACTTCCGGTAGAGCCGGGCGACCACTACTGGATCAAAGTGCTTGGCCAGGCCTATAGACCCCAAATCGCGACACGCGGAGGCCAGTTGGG
>NZ_JALLIX010000068.1 GCF_023242365.1 Pseudomonas sp. MWU13-2100 | reverse complement strand
CTCAACCTCCACAGGTACTTGCGCCGTACAGTCAAACCCGGGGCAACCCGAACCTTGTGGGAGCGGAGCTTGCCCGCGAAAGCGTCGGCTCAGCCCCACCCCTTCACCGACACCCCCATTACAAGCAGGCGCATCAGGCATTTACCACCTACCTTGTAGGATTCTGCCACAGGTTCTTTGTTGGTGATCCCCGGTGTGCCACGTATGATCCTTGGCAAACTCCTGCAGATTAGAAGCCTATGTCCCTGATAGTTCTACTGCTTTTGCCTTTTATCGGCAGTTGCCTGGCGGCCGTGCTGCCGCATAACGCACGCAACAGCGAATCCATCCTCGCCGGTGTTATCGCCCTGGTCGGCACCCTGCAGATGGCGTTGCTCTACCCGCAGGTCGCCCATGGCGGTGTGATCCACGAAACCATCGATTGGCTGCCCAGCCTCGGCCTGAGCTTCGTCCTGCGCCTGGACGGCTTTGCCTGGTTGTTCTCGATGCTGGTGCTGGGCATCGGCACCCTGGTGTCGCTGTATGCCCGCTACTACATGTCGCCGGAAGACCCGGTGCCGCGCTTCTTCGCGTTTTTCCTGGCCTTCATGGGCGCCATGCTCGGCCTGGTGCTGTCCGGCAACCTGATCCAGATCGTGTTCTTCTGGGAACTCACCAGCCTGTTCTCCTTCCTGCTGATCGGCTACTGGCACCACCGCAGCGACGCCCGTCGCGGCGCCTATATGGCGCTGACGGTGACCGGCGCCGGCGGCCTGTGCCTGCTGGCGGGGGTATTGATTCTCGGCCATGTGGTCGGCAGCTACGACCTGGACACTGTGCTCGCGGCCGGCGATCGCATCCGCGCCCACGCCCTGTATCCGGTCTTGCTGCCGCTGATCCTGATCGGCGCCCTGAGCAAGAGCGCGCAGTTCCCCTTCCACTTCTGGCTGCCCCACGCCATGGCCGCACCGACCCCGGTTTCGGCCTACCTGCACTCAGCGACCATGGTCAAGGCCGGGGTGTTTCTCCTGGCGCGGTTGTGGCCGGCGCTCTCCGGCAGCGAGGATTGGTTCTGGATCGTCGGCGGCGCCGGGGCCGCGACCCTGCTGCTCGGCGCCTACTGCGCCATGTTCCAGAACGACCTCAAGGGCCTGCTGGCCTATTCCACCATCAGCCACCTGGGCCTGATCACCCTGCTGCTGAGCCTGAACAGCCCGCTGGCCGCCGTGGCCGCGGTGTTCCACATTCTCAACCACGCCACCTTCAAGGCCTCGCTGTTCATGGCCGCCGGCATCATCGACCACGAAAGCGGCACCCGCGATATCCGCAAGCTCAGCGGCCTGATCAAGCTGATCCCGTTCACCGCGACCCTGGCGATGGTCGCCAGCGCCTCCATGGCCGGGGTGCCGCTGCTCAACGGCTTCCTGTCCAAGGAAATGTTCTTCGCCGAAACGGTGTTCATCAATTCCACCGCCTGGGTCGAGATGGCCCTGCCGGTCATCGCCACCATCGCCGGCACTTTCAGCGTCGCCTACTCGCTGCGCTTTACCGTCGATGTGTTCTTCGGCCCCCCGGCCACCGACCTGCCCCACACGCCCCACGAACCGCCGCGCTGGATGCGTGCGCCGGTGGAACTGCTGGTGTTCACCTGCCTGCTGGTGGGGATCTTCCCGGCCCAGGTGGTCGGCTCGATCCTCGCCACCGCGGCCCTGCCGGTGGTCGGCGGGACCCTGCCCGAGTACAGCCTGGCGATCTGGCACGGCCTCAATGCGCCGATGATCATGAGCCTGATCGCCATGTCCGGCGGCGTGCTGCTCTACCTGTTGTTACGCAAACAACTCAAGCGCGGGCGTTTCAGCCGTCCGCCAGTGATCGGTCGCCTCAACGGCAAGCGCCTGTTCGAACGCAGCCTGGTGCTGATCATGCGCTATGCCCGGCGCATCGAACGCCGGGTCAGCACCCAGCGCCTGCAAACCCAGTTGTTCCTGCTGGTACTGGCGGCGGTGGTCGGCGGCCTGATCCCGATGCTGCACAGCAGCCTGTCCTGGGGCGACCGGCCGAAGATCCCCGGTTCCATTGTCTTCGTCACCCTCTGGCTGCTGGCCATCGCCTGCGCCCTGGGCGCCGCTTGGCAAGCCAAGTACCACCGGCTGGCGGCCATGATCATGGTCAGCGTCTGCGGCCTGATGACCTGCATCACCTTCGTCTGGTTCTCCGCGCCCGACCTGGCCCTGACCCAACTGGTGGTGGAAGTCGTCACCACGGTGTTGATCCTTCTGGGCCTGCGCTGGCTGCCACGGCGTATCGAAGAAGTCTCGCCCCTGCCGAGCAGCCTGCGCAAGGCGCGGATTCGCCGCCTGCGCGACCTGCTGCTGTCAGGCGCCGTCGGCGGCGGCATGGCACTGTTGTCCTATGCCATGCTGACCCGCCAGACACCCAACGATATTTCCTCGTTCTTCCTGAGTCGCGCCCTGCCCGATGGCGGCGGCAGCAACGTGGTGAACGTGATGCTGGTGGACTTCCGTGGCTTCGACACCCTCGGCGAAATCACCGTGCTGGTGGCCACCGCGCTGACCGTGTTCGCCCTGCTGCGGCGCTTCCGGCCGCCGAAGGAAAGCCTCGAACTGCCCAACCAGCAGCGCCAGTTGGCCCCGGATGTGCTCACCGACCTGGTCAACCCGCGCAGCGCCAGCGACACCGCCCTGGGTTTCATGATGGTGCCGGCGGTGCTGGTGCGCCTGCTGCTGCCGATCGCCTTCGTGGTCTCGATGTACCTGTTCATGCGTGGGCACAATCAACCGGGTGGCGGCTTTGTCGCCGGGCTGGTGATGTCGGTGGCGTTTATCCTGCAATACATGGTCGCCGGTACCCAGTGGGTCGAGGCGCAGATGAGCCTGCGGCCGTTGCGCTGGATGGGCACCGGGCTGCTGTTCGCCACGGTCACGGGCCTGGGGGCGATGGCCTTCGGTTATCCGTTCCTGACCACCCACACCGCGCACCTGCATCTGCCGCTGCTGGGCGATATCCATGTCGCCAGCGCGCTGTTCTTCGATATCGGTGTATATGCGGTAGTGGTCGGTTCGACCCTGCTGATCCTCACCGCCCTGGCGCACCAGTCGGTCCGCGCCCATCGGCCGAGCCAGCAACTCGGCGCCCAAGCCAAGCCAGGAGTCGCCTGATGGAAGAAGTCATTGCAATTGCCATCGGCGTCCTCGCGGCCTCCGGCGTCTGGCTGGTGCTGCGCCCGCGGACCTTCCAGGTGGTGATGGGCCTGTGCCTGCTGTCCTACGGGGTCAATCTGTTTATCTTCAGCATGGGCAGCCTGTTTATCGGCAAGGAGCCGATGATCAAGGACGGCGTGCCCCAGGACCTGCTCCACTATACCGACCCGTTGCCCCAGGCCCTGGTGCTCACCGCCATTGTCATCAGCTTCGCCATGACCGCGCTGTTCCTGGTGGTGCTGCTGGCCTCGCGCGGCCTGACCGGTACCGACCATGTCGATGGCCGGGAGCCCAAGGAATGAGCCCGATGTCGCACCTGATCATCGCCCCGATCCTGCTGCCGCTGCTCACGGCGGCGCTGATGCTGATGCTCGGCGAGAAACACCGGCCCCTCAAGGCCCGTATCAACCTGGGCTCGAGCCTGGTCGGCCTGGGCATCTCGGTGCTGTTGCTGATCGGCACCCAGGCCGGCGAAACCGGCTCCATCGGCGTCTACCTGCCAAGCAACTGGGAGGTGCCATTCGGCATCGTGCTGGTGGTCGACCGGCTCTCGGCGCTGATGCTGGTGTTGACCGGGATCATCGGCGTCAGCGCACTGCTGTTCGCCATGGCCCGCTGGGACCGCGCCGGTGCCAGCTTCCACGCGCTGTTCCAGATCCAACTGATGGGCCTGTACGGCGCCTTCCTGACCGCCGACCTGTTCAACCTGTTCGTGTTCTTCGAGGTGCTGCTGGCCGCTTCCTATGGCCTGGTCCTGCACGGCTCGGGGCGCTCGCGGGTGTCGGCGGGCTTGCACTACATCGCGATCAACCTGCTGGCCTCGTCGTTGTTCCTGATCGGCGCGGCGCTGATCTATGGCGTTACCGGCACCCTGAACTTCGCCGACCTGGCCCTGAAGATCCCACTGGTAGCGGAAGCCGATCGCGGCCTGCTGCATGCCGGCGCGGCGATTCTCGCCGTGGCCTTCCTGGCCAAGGCCGGGATGTGGCCGCTGAACTTCTGGCTGGTGCCCGCCTACTCCGCGGCCAGCGCCCCGGTGGCGGCGATGTTCGCGATCATGACCAAGGTCGGGATCTACACGCTGCTGCGCCTGTGGACCTTGCTGTTTTCCGGCGAGGCCGGTGCCTCCGCGCATTTCGGCGGCGACTGGCTGATCTACGGCGGCATGGCGACCATCGCCTGCGCCGCCGTGGCGATCCTCGCCGCCCAGCGCCTGGAGCGCATGGCCAGCCTGAGCATCCTGGTGTCGGCGGGCATCCTGCTCTCGGCCATCGGCTTTGCCCAGCCGAACCTCACGGCCGGCGCGCTGTTCTACCTGGTCAGCTCGACCCTGGCCCTGAGTGCGCTGTTCCTGCTGGCCGAACTGATCGAACGCTCGCGCTCGGCCAACGAACTGCCGTTGGACGAGGACATCGACCCGCTGCCACGGCCGCTGGAGTCCTTGCAGCCACGGCCCGGCACCAACCTGGACGATGAACAGAAAGCCGTGGTCGGCCAGGTCATCCCCTGGACCATGGCCTTTCTCGGCTTGAGCTTTATCGCTTGCGCCCTGCTGATCATCGGCATGCCGCCGCTGTCCGGTTTTATCGGCAAGCTGAGCTTGCTCAGCGCCCTGCTCAATCCGAAAGGACTCGGTATCGACGCGCCGATTTCCATGGAGGCCTGGGCCTTGCTGGCCTTGCTGGTGCTGTCCGGGCTCGCCTCGCTGCTGGCCTTCTCGCGCATGGGCATCTCGCGTTTCTGGACCCCCGAGGAACGTCCGTCGCCGGCCCTGCGGCGTTTCGAATGCCTGCCCATCGTCGCCCTGCTGGGCCTGTGCATCCTGCTGACGGTCAAGGCCGAGCCGCTGTTGCGCTACACCCAGGCGGCGGCTGAGTCCCTCGCCCACCCGGCGCAATACATCAGCGCCGTGCAGGCCACCCGCCCGGTGCCGAACCCGAGCGCCGCCGTGGGGGTACAACCATGAAGCGCCTGTTTCCCGCGCCCTGGCTGTCCCTGGCGCTGTGGTTGTTGTGGCTGGTGCTGAACCTGTCGGTCAGTCCGGGTAACCTGCTGTTGGGGGCGGCCCTGGCCGTCTTCGCCCCGGTGATGATGGCGCCGCTGCGCCCGCGGCCGATCCGTATCCGCCGTCCCGGGGTGATGCTGCGCCTGTTTTTTCGGGTCGGTGCCGACGTGGTGCTGTCCAACCTCGCCGTCGCCTGGAGCGTGCTCAACGCCGGGCGCCACGCACCGCGCTCGGCCTTCGTCAAGGTGCCCCTGGACCTGTGCGATGCCAACGGCCTGGCGGTGCTGGCGATGATCTGCACGGTGGTGCCCGGCACCGTCTGGTCGGAACTGGCCCTGGACCGCGGCGTCCTGTTGCTGCACGTCTTCGACCTCGACGACGAAAGCGCCTTTATCCAGCACTTCAAGACGACTTACGAACGTCCTCTGATGGAGATCTTCGAATGAGCGCACTGCTCGCCAATGCGATCCTGTTGAGCCTGTTCATCTTCAGCGTGGCGCTGGTCCTGACCGTGGTCCGGCTGTTCAAGGGCCCGTCGGCCCAGGACCGGGTCCTGGCCCTTGATTACCTTTACCTGGTTGCCATGCTGATGATGCTGGCGCTGGGTATCCGCTACGCCAGCGACACCTATTTCGAAGCGGCGCTGCTGATTGCCCTGTTCGGCTTTGTCGGCTCGTTTGCCCTGGCCAAATTCCTCCTGCGCGGCGAGGTAATCGAATGAACGCGTTATCGCTCTGGATTGAAATTCCGGTGGCCCTGCTGCTGGTGGCCGCCAGCCTGCTGGCCCTGTGCGGCGCCATCGGCCTGTTGCGCATGAAGGACTTCTTCCAGCGCATGCACCCGCCGGCGCTGGCTTCGACCCTTGGCGCCTGGTGCGTGGCGCTGGCCTCGATCCTGTACTTTTCGGCGCTCAAGTCGGAGCCGGTGATCCATGCCTGGCTGATCCCGATCCTGCTGTCGATCACCGTGCCGGTGACCACCTTGCTGTTGGCCAGGACCGGGTTGTTCCGCAAGCGCATGGCTGGGGATGATGTGCCGGCGGAAGTCAGCAGCGGGCGCACTGAGGGTAAGGGCTAACGATTTTTAGGGTTGCGTGCCTAATCTCTCACCACAAACATATGCTTATTACTTAACGATATTTAAAATATTTTTATTATATCTATTAAACATCTTCAGACTCTGTCAGTCGAGGCTGGACAGGAGACCAGAGGAGTTGTCGCCGATGCCGGCCGGTCAAGGAAATGGGATCGCAAAAACGCCACTAACCTGTAGGAGTGGAGCTTGCCCACGAAGCTCTTGGCGGTCTCGAAGACCCCACCGCCGGCAAGCCGGCTCCCACAGGATCCCTGTCGTGCCATAGCGGAGTGGTCGAGCACAGAACTTGTGGGAGCGGAGCTTGCCCGCGAAGCTCTTGGCGGTCTCAAGGGCCCCATCGCGGCGATGCGGCGACCCGACAAGCTCCACTCCCACAGGTAACGCGCGCGCCCCCACAAACTCCAGCGCCTCAAGTCAGCGCGCCACAAAAAAACTGCGGCCATCACGCTTGAGCAGGTCGAGCATGGTCTGGGCCGCCGGGGACAGGTAGGCGCCGGCCCGCAGGGAAACCACCAAGGTACGTTTCATGGTGGTTTCCTTGAGCCGCACTTCGCGCAGATGCGTCGCCCCCTTCACATCCTCCAGGGTTTCCCGCGCCAGGAAGCTCAGCAAGCGGGTCTGGCCGATCAACCGCGGCAGCAGGGAAATCGTATTGGTCTCGATCTGCACCGAGGGCAGCGGCAAATCGTGGGCGAGGAACACATTGTCGATCCAGCGCCGCGACGACACCCCGGTCGCCGGCAGCACCCATCGATAACGCCCCAGTTCACTCAAGCGAATCGGTGCGTCAAAAATCGGGTGATTGCGACTGGCAACCACCACCGCTTCATCATCGAACAACGGATGCGACAACAGTTGCAGGTCATCGTCGAACAGCGGGCAGATCACCATGTCCAGACGCCCGGAACGCAGGGACTCACGCAGCATGTCGTCCTGGCCGATCGCCAGGCTCAAGGTGATCTCCGGTGCCCGCTCGAGCAAGGCCGCCGTCAGTTGCGGCAGCAGGTACTCGGCCATGCTCGCCGCACAACCCAGGCGGATATTGCCCAGCACGCCACTGGCGAAGTCGCGGATTTCACGGTGGGTCTCGGCAATGCTCTGTTGCAACTGTCGACCGCGCTGCTGCAACAACTCGCCGACCGGCGTCAGCTTGATCCGCCGGCCCTCGCGCTCGAACAGCTTGGTGCCGAATGACTCTTCCAGCCGCTGAATGCTCTTGGTCAGCGCCGGCTGGCTTCGATTGAGTTTCTGTGCCGCCCGGCCCAGATGACCCAGTTCGGCAATGGTTTCGAAATAGGTGAGGTCACGCAGATCCATATTGATCAACCAAAGTTATCGTTTCATCACAATTAGAAACTGGACTTGATCAATTGCGCTATCAATAATTTGCCTACCGCGCCGCTTTCAACGCCCTGCAACAGGAGCGTCCAGCGCTTTGGAGAGTGTTCTTGTCCGCATCATCCTGGTTTTCCCTGTCCACCTGGTCGCGCTTGCGACAATGGCTGGCCCTGCTGTTGCTGGCCGGCGGCAGCGGACAGTTGCTCAAGTACTTCGAACTGCCCGCCGGGCAATTTATCGGCCCGATGCTGGTGGCGATCGCCTTCGGGGTCGCCGGCGCGCACATCCGCCTGCACAAGGAAGCCTTCCGCCTGAGCCAAGGCTGCATCGGCCTGCTGGCCGCGCACTCGATGACCCTGGCGGTGCTGACCGCAATGAGCGAGTCCTGGCACCTGATGCTGGTCGCCACCGTACTGACCATCTGCCTGAGCTCCCTGGTGGGCTTGGCGATGGTGCGCTTTGGCGGCATCCATCCGAGCACGGCGGCCTGGGGCACCTCGCCGGGCGCGGCCTCGGCCATGGTTTCGATGGCCGATGATTTCGGCGCCGACGCCCGGGTCGTGGCGACCATGCAGTATGTGCGGGTGGTGTGCGTGGTGCTGATCGGCGCACTGGTCAGTCATCTGCTCGAAGCCCCGGCCTACGGCAACGATCTGCACGCCACGGGCGCCGCCCAGCACGGCTTCAGCCTGCTCGATCTGGGCCTGACCCTGGCCACCGCGGTGCTCGGCGTGGTGCTGGGCATGCGCATACCGGCGGGAGCCTTGCTGGTGCCGCTGCTGCTCGGTGGCGGCCTGCAGCTCTCCGGCCTGCTGCATATCACCCTGCCCGCCTGGCTGTTGGCGATCGCCTACGGCGCCATCGGCTGCTATGTCGGCCTGCGTTTCGACCGCCCGACCGTGCTGTATGTCTGGAAGCGCCTGCCGGCGATGATCCTCGGCGCCGTCAGCCTGATCGCCCTGTGCGCGGCCTCGGCCTGGGTCATGGCGCGACTGCTGGGCCAGGACTTCCTCTCGGTCTACCTGGCCACCAGCCCCGGTGGGCTCGACACCATGGCGATCATCGCGGTCGATACCCACTCGGATGTCGGCCTGGTCCTGGCGATGCAGACCTTGCGCCTGCTGGCGGTGATCTTCAGCGGCGCTTTTTTTGCCCGACTGGTGATTCGCTTCGCCGCGCCAATCAGGCCCTAGGCTCGACAAGATTCACCGATGACGAAGCATTCATGGCACAATCTCCAGCGTTAACTTAGTCAAAATACGAACGACATTGATTAAGATTTGTTTAGGGGCCGTGCTTGTTTTGACGTTTTTTTCTCATTTCACCCTCTAGATTGCCGCCCAGACAAACATGCGAATGATTCCCATTGTTTAACTGGTGCGGCGAACCGGGTGCAAATGCTCCGTCAAACGCCAGCCACCTCGACTATCAAAAGACCGCAGGAGCTACCCACGCAATGATTCCCCGTCTGCCTTCGTTTCTGAAAACCGCCCTGCTGGCCAGCGCCATGCTCAGTGCCGGCCACGCCTACGCCGCCCCGAGCGCCGATGGTATTGTGGTCTACAACGCCCAGCACGAAAGCCTGACCAAGGCCTGGGTCGATGGTTTCACCAAGGAAACCGGGATCAAGGTGACCCTGCGCAACGGCGACGACACCGAGATGGGCAACCAGATTGTCCAGGAAGGCGACAAGTCGCCGGCGGACGTGTTCCTGACCGAGAACTCCCCGGCCATGGTCCTGGTGGACAATGCCAAGCTGTTCGCCCCGGTGGCGCCGTCCACCCTGGAACAGATCGGCGCCGCCTACCGTCCGGCCCACGCCAACTGGGTCGGCATCGCCGCCCGCTCCACCGTGTTCGTCTACAACAAGAGCAAGCTGAGCGAAGCGCAACTGCCCAAGTCCCTGCTTGACCTCGCCTCGCCCGAGTGGAAAGGTCGTTGGGCCGCCTCGCCGGCCGGTGCCGACTTCCAGGCCATCGTCGCCGCCGTACTGGAACTCAAGGGCGAAGCCGCCACCCTGGACTGGCTCAAGGCTATGAAAACCAATGCCTCGATCTATCGCGGCAACAGCGCGGTGCTCAAGGCAGTCAATGCCGGGCAAGTCGAAAGCGGCGTGATCTACCACTACTACAGCTTCGGCGACCAGGCCAAGACCGGCGAGAACAGCAAGAACACCTCGCTGCACTACTTCAAGCACCAGGACCCGGGCGCCTTTGTCAGCACCTCCGGCGGTGGCGTGCTCAAGTCCAGCAAACACCAGGAAGAAGCCCAGGCCTTCCTCAAGTGGGTCACCGGCAAAGGTGGCCAGGCCGTGCTCAAGAACGGCAACTCGTTTGAATACGCCGTCGGCGTAGGCGCCGAGTCCAATGCCAAGCTGGTGCCGCTCAAGGACCTCGACGCACCCAAGGTTGATGCATCAAAACTCGACAGCAAGAAAGCCGTGGAGTTGATGACCCAGGCCGGAATCCTGTAATTGATCCCAGAGTCCATTTCCCCCCTGGACCCCGCCGCAGTCGCTCACGCGCCTGCGGTGCCTTCGCGCAAGCGATCCAGAAACTTCTTCGGGCGTCAGGGCAATGCCTGGATCATCGGGCTGTCCGTGCTGGTGTCCCTGCTGGCCTTGCTGCCGATCGCTTTCGTGATCCTATCTGCCTGGCAAACCGGCTGGGCGACCCTTGAAGCGCTGGTCTGGCGCCCTCGGGTCGGCGAGTTGCTGGCCAACACGCTGTTGCTGATGATCATCACCATTCCCCTCTGCGTGGCACTGGGGCTGGCATTGGCCTGGCTGACCGAACGTACCGACCTGCCCGGCCGACGCGCCTGGTCGTTGCTGGCCACCGCGCCCCTGGCCGTACCGGCGTTCGTCCACAGTTACGCCTGGGTCAGCCTGGTGCCGCCGATCCACGGGCTATTCGCCGGGGTGCTGGTCTCGGTGATTGCCTATTTCCCGTTTCTCTACCTGCCGATTGCCGCGACCCTGCGGCGGCTGGACCCGGCCATCGAGGATGTCGGTGAGTCCCTGGGCCTCAAGCCCTGGGCAGTATTTTTCCGTATTGTCCTGCCACAACTGCGCCTGGCGATCTGTGGCGGCGCCCTGCTGGTGGGCCTGCACCTGCTGGCCGAATACGGCCTCTACGCGATGATCCGCTTCGACACCTTCACTACGGCGATCTTCGACCAGTTCAAGTCCACCTTCAGCGGCCCGGCGGCGCATACCCTGGCCGGTATCCTGGCGCTGTGCTGCCTGGGCCTGTTGACCGTCGAATCGGCCGCCCGGGGCAAGGCCCGTTACGCCCGGGTCGGTTCCGGCAGTGCGCGACAGCAACGCACGGTACGCCTGAGCCGCAGGAGCAAACTGCTGGCACTGAGTATTCCGATCGTCAGCAGCGTACTCGCCCTTGGCGTGCCGTTGGTCACCCTGGGCAACTGGCTGATCGCCGGTGGCCGCGAGGTCTGGCAAATGGGCGACTTGCTGCCGGCCCTGGAACAGACGCTGCTGCTGGGTGCTGCCGGCGCCCTGCTGACCACCTGCGCGGCGGTGCCCGTGGCCTGGCTGTCGATCCGCTCGCCCGGTCGCCTGCATCGCCTGCTGGAGAGTTGCAACTACATCACCAGCTCCCTGCCCGGCATCGTCGTCGCCCTGGCCCTGGTCACGGTCACCATCAACTTCGCCCGACCGATCTACCAGACCTCGATCACCGTGCTGCTGGCGTATCTGTTGATGTTCATGCCCCGCGCCCTGGTCAGCTTGCGCGCCGGTATCGCCCAGGCGCCGGTGGAACTGGAAAACATCGCCCGCAGCCTCGGGCGCTCACCCGGCCGGGCGCTCTGGTCGATCACCCTGCGCCTGGCCGCGCCGGGTGCCGCCGCCGGTGCCGCACTGGTGTTCCTGGCCATTACCAACGAACTGACCGCCACCCTGCTGCTCGCGCCCAACGGCACACGCACACTGGCCACCGGTTTCTGGGCCATGACCAGTGAAATCGACTATGCCGGCGCCGCGCCCTACGCGCTGCTCATGATCCTGCTGTCGCTGCCGCTGACCGGGCTTCTCTATCATCAATCCAAACGCACGGCTGGCCGATGAACGCTCTTGAAATCAACGCCCTGTACAAGTCCTTCGGTGCACAAGCGGCCCTGGAAGATATCAACCTGTCGATTGCCACCGGTAGCCGTACCGCCATCGTCGGCCCTTCCGGCTCGGGCAAGACCACCCTGCTGCGGATGATCGCCGGTTTCGAATTTCCCGACGCCGGCCGTATCACCCTCGACGGCCAGCCGCTGGTGGATGCCCACACCCAGGTCCCGGCCCACCAGCGCCTGATCGGCTATGTGCCGCAGGACGGCGCGCTGTTTCCACATATGACCGTGGCCGATAACATCGCCTTCGGCATCGTCGACAAAGCCACCCGACAACAACGGGTCGCCGAGTTGATGGACAGCGTCGCCCTGGAGCCGCAGATGGGCAAACGCTGGCCCCATGAGCTGTCCGGCGGCCAGCAGCAGCGGGTGGCACTGGCTCGTGCCCTGGCGCAACGCCCACGCTTGATGCTGCTGGACGAACCCTTTTCGGCCCTCGACACCGGCCTGCGGGCGTCCATGCGCAAGATGGTCGCGCGGCTGCTGTCCGACGCTGGGGTTACCACCATCCTGGTCACCCATGACCAGTCCGAAGCCCTGTCCTTCGCCGATCAGTTGGCGGTGATGCGCAAAGGGCGGCTGGTACAGGCCGGACACCCGATGGACCTGTACCTGCGGCCGGACGATGAAGACACCGCGCTGTTCCTCGGCGATGCGGTGATCCTGCCCGCCCTGATCGAGAACGGTTGGGCCCAGTGCGAGCTGGGCCGACTGGCGGTCAACGACGAGGGCCGCCACGGCCAGGCGCAGATCATGTTGCGCCCCGAGCAGTTGCAGCTCGCGCCTCGCCTGTCGGGGCAAGCGAACGGCGACGGCCACCCGGCCGTGGTCACCGAATGCGACTTCGGCGGCAACACCTGCACCTTGACGGTGGAGCTGAAAGCTCGCGCCAACGACGGCCAGAAGCGTTCGTTGCTAGTGCGCAGCACCGGCATGCACGCGCCAAGGGTCGGCAGTGAGGTGCTGGTCTCGGCCCTCGGCCACGCCCATGTGCTGGGCCGGCAGAGCGCCCGCTAGCTGCTCACCACCTCGGCGCTGTTCGCCCAGGGCGCCAGCAGTCGCTGAGGTGTTCCGCAGACCCGCTGCTTGAGTACAAAGTGCCGGCACTTTTGCGCAAAACGGTTGCGGTCCTCGACCATATCCAGGCGCATCTGGGCCAACTCTTCGTCGCGGCAGCGCTCCATGTCCGCCACATCCCGGGTTCGCCAGCGCGCACGGACCACCTCATACACCGGGTCGCGGGCCACACGCTGCGCCTGGGCCATCAACCAGCTGCCAAAGGCTTGCGGGCAACGCGGGCCGACATCCTGCACCAGCCCCATCTCCCGCGCCTGGACGACACTGATCGGCAAGCACTCCTCACTGAGCCGCAGCGCACACTCGTAACCGACCGCGCGGGGCAGGCTGTAGGTCCAGTATTCGGAGCCATAGAGGCCCATGCTCTTGTAGTGCGGGTTGAGCACCACCCCGCTGCGGGCGAATACCCCGTCGGCGGCCAGGGCCAGCATCACCCCTCCGGCCCCGGCACTGCCGGTCAAGCCGCTGACCACCAGTTGCCGGGCGGTCAACAGCTCGCGGCAGACATCGTTGATCGCGCGGATATTGGCCCAGGCCTCGAGCCCGGGCACCGCCGCGGCCTGGATCACGTTGAGGTGCACACCATTGGAGAAACTGCCGCGCCCGCCACGCAACAACAACACCTCGGTGCCCTGTGCCTTGGCCCAGCGCAGGGCGCTGACCAGCCGTCGACATTGCTCGGTGCTCATGGCGCCGTTGTAGAACTCGAATGTCAGCTCGCCCACAGCGTCCAGTTCGCGGTAGCGGATCGGTTGGTAGGCCTCCTTGCAATATGGATGACTGGCGATCGACCAGTTCAACACCGGCACCTTGTCGAGCCGACCGGCCAGCACATGGCGCGCCGGACGCTTGAAGGTTTCTTCTCCCGGCCGGGGTTTGCGTCGCAACGAGCCGATCCACAGGCTGCGGTCCCCGGCTGCCACCAGCACCGCATCGTCATGCACCGCCAGCAATTGGCCCGGGGTTCCACGGCGGCTGTCGAGATGGGCATCATAGAGGTAGTACGGCTCGCCCAGCAGCTCGGCGAGCACACCGGGCTGGCCGTCGGCGGCGTCGATGCGCCGCTGGATCAGTTCGGCGTCGTCCTGCCAGTTGAAGGCCCGGTCACTCTGCTTCATGTTCGGTTGCAGACGGCCGCGAACCTGCGGCAAACGGTAATCCAGGGGCTGCGGGACGAAGTCGCTGCCGAACCTGGCCACCACCTCGTGAATGCAGGTCATGGCCGCGTCGGCCACCGGGCCGTTGTAGAGCTCGGACTTGCGCATGCCCGCCGGCATTTCGAACTCGCAGGTGGCCCAGATCGCCCCGCTGTCCATTTCCTCGGCGGCCTGCAAGGCGGTCACGCCCCAGGTCGGCACCTGCCGGGTGATCGCCCAGTCCAGCGCACTGGCGCCACGATCACCGACAATTCCCGGATGGATAATCACCACCGGGCGCTGCGGGTCCCGCCACAACCGGGCCGGCACGCGATCCTTGAGGAACGGGCAGATCACCAGGGCGGCCTGGCTGTTTTCGATCTGTTGGCAGACGCTTTCTTCGTCGCTGAACAACACCACGCTCGGCATGTGCCCCGCTTCGCGCAGCTCCAACCAGGCGCGCTGGGTCAAGCCGTTGAATGCCGATGCCAGCAGAATGATTTTCAATGAACGCATGACGCAGCTCCTCCTTGAGCAATACGCCGGGCCCCTGCTGCAACGAGCAATCCATGGCCCGACCGGAGCCGCCACAGTAAAGCGCCACGCCAGCGACACCTTGACCGAGGTCAACAGACAACCGTACGGCGGGAGCAGTAGCGGACCGCTGGTTTCTCGGCTAGGATTTTTGGCTCATGGAGTCGCCCGTCTATTCAGCGGGCTTTTGTACAAGGAGAGAGAAATGAGCGCAGTTCGTCTTGCAGAGCGTGCCTACCGCAGTTGGTCCAGCCCCATCCTGCTGGAACTCAAGGAACGCGAACATCAGTTGGACCCGTCCTCTCGCGTTGCCCTCATCAACGTGTTGCAAGAGCGTCGCCTGCTCGACAGCGACAGACCGTCAGCCGTGGTGCAACCCATCCGGCCAGGCATCGAGTGAAGGCAAGGCGCCCAGTCCGCGCAACCAGCCGTGTTCGGCAAACGCCAGCATCTCCTGGTCGCCGCGGCTGTCGCCATAGGCAAACAGCACCCTCCCACCCGTACCGCCCAACCATTGCTGCAATTGCCGGACCTTTTCCGGCCCCCAGCAGTTGGGTGATGCCAAGCGTCCGGTAAACCGCCCGTCGCGAAACTCCAGTTGCGTGGCCAGTACCGCCGCAAAACCGCTGGCCTGGGCCCAGTGCCCGAGGTAGAGCGTGGGTGAAGCACTGACCAATACCAGGCGATGCCCCAGGCGTTTGTGCTCCTCGATCCTGTCGAGCATTTCCGGACGGATCAGCGTCGGCAGGCGCTCGGTAACATAGCGCGCCGCCGCCTCTTCCAACTCGACCTGGGTCCTGCCCCGCAGGGTGAGTGCCAGGAACCGTGCCTTGGCCTCGGCCCGCTTGCACAGTCCGGTATACATGCCTACCAGCCAGGGCAAGACCAGCAGGCCGCCGATCAGAAAGCGCCGGTTACCAACCTGGTAACGGACGAAATCCCGCAGGCTGTCGGTGGTGGTGATGGTTCCGTCAAAATCGAAGGCAACGCAGGTTCCAGCTTGCGGCGCGGCACTGTTTGAAATCGTCATTGCTGTTTCACGCCCATGAACCGAACGGGCACAGTATCTCACTCCCGAGCGACAATTGCCTGAACGGCAGGTGTCGCCAACGCCCTTCCCTCACGAGCCCGTCCGCTCCCCCAGCTGACCGCCTGGCTGCGGGAGCGGGTTTATCTCAGAGGCTTAGTGGCCCGTCTCGCAATTGATCATCCAACTCACGCCAAAACGGTCCTCGAACATCGCGAAGTACTCGGCCCAGAAGGTCTTGGCCGGAGCCATATGGATGTTGCCGCCGTCGCTCAGGCCAGCGAACAGTCGCTTGGCCTCGTCAACGTTGTCGACATTGAGCGACACCGAAATGCCTTGCATCTTGCTGAACGGCTGGTGCGGCGGACAATCGGACGCCATCAGGCTGAAATCCCCCACCGTCAGGCGGGTGTGCAGGATCTTGTCCTGGTTCGGTGAGTCCTTGGGCACGCAGGCCTCTTCCGGCGCATCGGCGAACGACAGGGAAAACAGCTCGCCGCCGAGCACCTTTTTGTACAGGGTAAAGGCCTCCTTGCAGTTGCCGTTGAAGGTCAGGTAAGGAATGATTTTCAGGCTCATGATAGAACTCCCGTTCTGGCAGGTTTTCAGGATTGACCGGACATCTTCGCGCGCAGTTGTTCTTCCTGTTCGCGCAACTCGGGGGTAAAACACTCGCCAAAGTCCTCGGCCTCGAAGACCTGGCGGATTTCGATTTCAGAGTCGCTGACCATCGGGTTCGGGCAACGCTTGACCCAGTCGATGGCCTCCTGCAGCGACTGCACATTGAAGATCCAGAAACCGGCGATCAGTTCCTTGGTCTCCATGAACGGTCCGTCGACCACGCTCCGCTGCTTGCCGCTGAACTGCACGCGGGCGCCCTTGGCACTGGGGTGCAGCCCCTCCGCGGCGAGGATCACCCCAGCCTTGGCCAGCTCTTCGTTATAGGCGCCCATGGCCGCCAGCAATTCCTGACTGGGCATTTCGCCAGCTTCCGATTCCGGGCTGGCTTTGACGATCACCATAAATCGCATGGTCATATCTCCTGATGACAGTGCTAGACAATTTTAGACAAGCCAATGAGTGGCTCTGTCGACTAATCGAATGAGCCATCGCGGAATCGACAACCGGCGAAATCTTTTTTCCTGATCGTCGAGGGTTCGTTCGCAACGCTCGAAAAAATCGGCGTTCGATAGCGCCCTCACGCATTCAACTAAGCATAGAAGTAGATAACGCATAACCATGGATGGGGCCGGCACCTTGATCGTTATGGCCCAGGACCTACACACAGTTACCGCGAATCCCCCCAATAAAACATAGATCGCCCTTGTGGGAGCTCTTGTCGGGACGCCGACCGCTCGCGAAGAGGCCCGTGAGACCGCTAAAAGCTTCGCGGGCAAGCACCGCTCCCACCAGGATGCATCAGCT
>NZ_JALLIX010000067.1 GCF_023242365.1 Pseudomonas sp. MWU13-2100 | reverse complement strand
GCTTGGGTCGTGTGCGAACGTTCGGTTTGCCCCGGAGATTGTGGGAGCCGGATTCATCCGCGAAGAGGGCCTCAAGGGCGGCGAAAGCTTCGCGGGCAAGCTCCGCTCCCACAGGCTGTCTTGCATTCCCTCAAGTAAATAAAAAGGCCCCCGAAGGGGCCTTTCTTTGTGCGGTTTGAGACTCACATGTTCGGGTAAGTCGGGCCGCCAGCACCCTCCGGGGTGACCCAGGTGATGTTCTGCGAAGGGTCCTTGATGTCACAAGTCTTGCAGTGCACGCAGTTCTGGGCGTTGATCTGGAAACGCTTCGCGCCGTCTTCCTGGGTGATCACCTCATACACACCGGCCGGGCAGTAACGCTGCGCCGGTTCATCATAGAGCGGCAGGTTCTTGCTGAGCGGGATGCTCGGGTCAGTCAGCTTCAGGTGGCAGGGCTGCTCTTCTTCATGGTTGGTACCGGAGATGAACACCGAGCTGAGCTTGTCGAAGCTGAGCTTGCCGTCCGGTTTCGGGTAGTCGATCTTCTGGCAGTCGGCCGCCAGTTTCAGGCAGGCATAGTCCGGTTTGGTGTCATGCAGGGTAAACGGCAGCTTGCCGCCGAAGAGGTTCTGGTCGAGCCAGTTGAAGCCGGCACCGACGATCGGACCGAACTTGTGCATCGCCGGGCCAAAGTTGCGGCTGGCGAACAGTTCTTCATACAACCAGCTGGATTTGAACGACTCGACGTAGCTGTTCAGTTCATCGCCACCTTCGGCACCGGCCAGCAGCTTCGCGGCCACGGCTTCGGCGGCGAGCATGCCGGACTTCATCGCGGTATGGCTGCCCTTGATCTTGGCGAAGTTCAGGGTGCCAAGGTCGCAACCGATCAGCGCGCCGCCCTTGAACACCATCTTCGGCAGCGAGTTCAGGCCGCCCTTGCAGATGGCCCGCGCGCCGTAGCTGATGCGCTTGCCACCTTCCAGGTATTGCTTGAGCACCGGGTGGTGCTTGAGGCGCTGGAACTCGTCGAACGGCGACAGGAAAGTGTTGCTGTAGGACAGGTCGACGATCAGGCCGACCACCACCTGATTGTTTTCCAGGTGATAAAGGAACGAGCCACCAGTGTTCTCGGCGCTCATGATGTCCAGCGGCCAACCGGCGGTGTGCACCACCAGGCCGGGCTCATGCTTGGCCGGATCGATTTCCCAGATTTCCTTCAGGCCGATGCCGTAGTGCTGGGCATCCGCATCGCTGTCGAGCTTGAAACGCGAAATCAGCTGCTTGCCGATATGCCCACGGCAGCCTTCGGCGAACAGCGTGTACTTGCCGCGCAGTTCCATGCCCGGGGTGTACAGGCCGTCTTTCGGATGGCCTTCACGGTCGACACCCAGGTCACCGGTGATGATCCCGCGAACCACGCCGCTCTCGTCGAACAGCGCTTCCTGGGCGGCGAAGCCCGGGTAGATTTCCACACCCAGGTTCTCGGCCTGCTGGGCCAGCCAGCGGCACAGGTTGCCCAGGGAAATGATGTAGTTGCCTTCGTTGTGCATGGTCTTGGGCACAAAGAAGTCGGGAACCTTGGTCGAGGTCGCGTTGCTGCGCAGGACGTAGATGTCGTCGCGCTTGACGGGCGTGTTCAACGGCGCACCGAGCTCTTTCCAGTCCGGGAACAGTTCGTTCAGGGCCCGTGGCTCGAACACCGCGCCGGAAAGGATATGGGCACCGACCTCGGAACCTTTCTCCACGACGCAGACGCTGATTTCCTGACCCGCTTCGGCCGCTTTCTGTTTCAGCCGGCAAGCGGCGGACAGGCCTGCGGGGCCGGCACCGACGATGACCACGTCGAATTCCATGTATTCGCGTTCCACAGACTCTCTCCTACTCAAGGCTCACATTTTTTTCTAATTGGAGGTTTGGTGCCCCTCGCCAGTATTCCTGCACCACGTCGGGAAGAGGATCACGGATGAGACATCTTTCTCTCTAGGCGGCGCATTATATCTACACCACTCCCAGCGTCCAATACAAACGTTTGTTTGAATTCGCTGCAGGCTAGATAAATCAAAGAAGCGCGGCTTATGACTGGCCATTTTGCCGTATTGACCGGAATGGGCGTTCCGGTCAAGATACGGGCGGTTTCGCGCTCGCCGTAAGCTGAATCAAGGATTCAGGAGCCCCTCTAAAGACCGGGCGAAGGCAGTGGAAAGTACAGCGGCATGCCGTTCTGGCGCGGAGTTTACACGCCTTGACGGTCCATGACTGCTCAGTCACGTCCGACGGACGGTACAGGGTGGTCGGCGGCGGTGCTTTCGCTTCAAATGCCGGCGTTTTTGGAGGTGCCCTTGTGCTTCTTATGGAGTCGTGCGCCGTTGAGTATCAACCGCCAGGTCAGTCCTGGCGATTTCCTTTTCACCGGAGAGTAACGAGGAATCCATGAAGGTTCTTGTAGCTGTCAAACGCGTTGTCGATTACAACGTCAAGGTCCGCGTCAAGGCGGACAATTCCGGCGTCGACCTCGCCAACGTCAAGATGTCGATGAACCCGTTCTGCGAAATCGCAGTGGAAGAAGCGGTACGCCTGAAGGAAAAAGGCGTGGCGACTGAAATCGTCGTCGTCTCCGTCGGCCCGTCCACCGCTCAGGAGCAACTGCGCACCGCGCTGGCCCTGGGTGCCGACCGCGCCATCCTGGTTGAATCGGCTGAAGAGCTGACCTCCCTGGCCGTGGCCAAGCTGCTCAAAGCCGTTGTCGACAAGGAACAGCCACAGCTGGTGATCCTCGGCAAGCAGGCCATCGACAGCGACAACAACCAGACCGGCCAGATGCTGGCGGCTCTGAGCGGTTATGCGCAAGGCACCTTCGCTTCGAAAGTCGAAGTGTCCGGCGACAAGGTTGCCGTGACCCGCGAAATCGACGGCGGCCTGCAGACCGTGTCGTTGAGCCTGCCGGCCATCGTCACCACCGACCTGCGTTTGAACGAGCCGCGTTATGCGTCCCTGCCGAACATCATGAAAGCCAAGAAGAAGCCGCTTGAAGTGCTGACTCCGGATGCTTTGGGCGTTTCCACCGCCTCCACCAACAAGACCCTGAAAGTCGAAGCGCCGGCGGCTCGCAGCGCCGGGATCAAGGTCAAGTCGGTTGCAGAACTGGTCGAGAAACTGAAAAACGAAGCGAAGGTAATCTGACTATGACTATCTTGGTAATCGCCGAACACGACAACAAGGTCGTGGCCCCGGCCACCCTGAACACCGTGGCCGCCGCCGCGAAGATCGGTGGCGACATTCACCTGCTGGTTGCAGGCCAGGGCGTTGGCGCGGTGGCTGAAGCCGCCGCGAAAATCGCTGGTGTGTCGAAAGTGCTGGTGGCCGACAATGCCGCCTACGCCCATCAACTGCCGGAAAACGTCGCGCCGCTGGTTGCCGAGCTGGGCAAGGGCTACAGCCATATCCTGGCTGCCGCCACTTCCAACGGCAAGAACATCCTGCCACGGGTTGCCGCGCAGCTGGACGTCGACCAGATCTCCGAGATCATCTCGGTGCAAAGCGCTGACACCTTCAAGCGTCCGATCTACGCCGGTAACGCCATTGCCACCGTGCAATCGAACGCCGCGGTCAAGGTCATCACCGTGCGCGCCACCGGTTTCGACCCGGTTGCCGCTGAAGGCGGCTCGGCTGCGGTTGAAACCGTTGCCGCGGCTCACGATGCAGGCAAATCGTCGTTCGTCGGCGAAGAACTGGCCAAGTCCGACCGTCCTGAACTGACCGCTGCCAAGATCGTCGTTTCCGGCGGCCGTGGCATGCAGAACGGTGACAACTTCAAGCACCTGTACGCCCTGGCCGACAAGCTCGGTGCCGCGGTGGGTGCTTCTCGCGCGGCCGTCGATGCCGGTTTCGTACCGAACGACATGCAGGTCGGCCAGACCGGCAAGATCGTTGCGCCACAGCTGTACATCGCCGTCGGTATCTCCGGCGCGATCCAGCACCTGGCCGGTATGAAGGACTCCAAGGTGATCGTTGCGATCAACAAGGACGAAGAAGCGCCGATCTTCCAGGTGGCCGATTACGGCCTGGTGGCGGATCTGTTCGAAGCCGTGCCTGAGTTCGAGAAGCTGGTCTGATCCAGCGGCTTGCCTTATAAAAGAACCCGGCCGTTTGGCCGGGTTTTTTTTGCGGGTCATTTATCGAATGCTTCGTGTCCCTTGTAGGCGCCGGCAAGCCGGCTCCCACAGGAGAGCGCTGCCAGTCGTTATGACAGCGGCGTGTCTCGGCGCTGTGGCGCGATCCGCAGGGCCCGGCGCATCTGATCGGTGCCAGCGCCGACCTGCCGCGCCAGGTGGCGGGGGACTTGGGGCTCTAGGTCGAGGTGCTTTATGGCGGCAAGCGCTCCGAGGCCCGGGAGGAGGTGCGCAGCGGACGCATGGACCTGCTGGTGGATGCGCCTAGGTGCCGGCCAGGCGCTATGCCGGCATGGTCACGGCCCAGGCCCTGGGCATGGCCAACGACCTCAAGGCCTATCCACAACCGGTCGACCAGCCAGGGCTGTTTCTCGCGATTTCCCACAACTCGGCCTGCAATGATCCCTGGTTGCGCGGACAGTTGGCGAAAAAGATGACAGAATTGCCCGCCTCCGGCCTGACCGAAGCCGCGCTGCAACGCAATCTGGAGCGTTGGAAGGCGCAATTGCAAACGGTCAGCGCCCCCAAACCGTAGGGATTTTTTTGTGAGTATTCGACCTCTATTTGCGGCCCTGGCCGTGCTGGCGCTGGCGGGCTGCGCCACCGACCCGGCCCCGAACGAGCAGATGCGCCTGACCGAGCGCGCGATCGCGCAGGCCCATGCCGTCGGGGCCAACGCCAACGAAGTCCCGGAGCTGCAACAGGCCGAGGACAAGTTCCGCCGGGCCAAGGCCAATATGGCCGAGCAGGCTTACCGTGGCGCCCGGCGCAAGTCCGAACAGGCCGAGCTGGACGCGCGCCTGGCCGAAGCCCGGGTGCTGACCGAGAAGAGCCAGGCGCAGGTCACGCTGCTCAACACCCGCATTATGCGCCTGCACAAGCAACTGGAGGCCGCCCAATGATCCATTCGAGCGCAAGGACGGCAGGCCTGTTGTTGCTGGCCTGTGTCGGCTTGTACGGCTGCGCCGGCCAGAACGATAGCGAGGCGGCCTTGCAGGCGGCGTCGGCGAGCTTTCAGAAGGTCAAGGAAGATGCCAATGTGTTGCGCTACGCGCCCAGGGACGTGATCCGCGCCGGCGAGTCGCTGGCCCGGGCCGAGCGCCTGTCGGGCTATCTGGGCAGCGCCGGTGACGTCGAGCACTACGCCTACCTGAGCGAGCGTTACGCCGACATTGCCCGCGAGCACACCGAAACCGCGCTGAACCAGGAGCGGGCGACCAAGCTGGAGCTGGAGCGTCAGCGTCTGCAACTGGCGTTACGCGAAAGCAAATTGCTCAGTGTGCAGCAGCAGGGCAAATGGGTAGAGGAGCAGATCGCCAGTCTGACCAGTAACCAGAAGGATCGCGGCCTGGTGATGACCCTCGGCGATGTGTTGTTCGACACCGGCGAGGCGGAGTTGAAGAGCTCGGCCAATCGCACGGTGCTCAAACTGGTGCAGTTTCTCCAGCTCAACCCGCGGCGTATTGTGCGCATCGAGGGTTACACCGACAGCACCGGCGATACCGACGGCAACCTGAAACTGTCCCGCGACCGCGCACAGTCAGTGGCCGATATGCTGGTGGACCTGGGGATCGACGAGAAGCGCATCCAGGTCGAGGGCTACGGCGACCAGTACCCGGTGGATGTGAACGCCACCGAGCGTGGGCGGGCGCAGAACCGTCGGGTCGAGATTGTCTTTTCCGATGCGAAGGGCCAGCTGGGCGCGGCGCGCTGACGGCGAGAACCGCCTGCTGAAAACCCGGTAGCCGCAAGGCGCCGGGTTTTTTTATGCCTGCATATCGGCGGATCGCTGTGCCCGTACAGTTTTATTTCTCTTGTCACTGTATTGTCGACTATTGTAGAAACTGTGCCAGTACACTTTGAAACTGTTCCGGTATTGTTGCTTCCAAGAATAAAAATGCCGTTGAAACCGAGTGCTGCTTCATGACCAACCTATTGCTCTACCAACGTATTGCGCAGCAGCTCGCCGAGGATATCCGGCGGGGCGTCTATCAGCCGGGCGAGCGGGTGCCGTCGGTGCGCAAGATGAGCTCGCAGCTCAATGTCAGCCACGCCACGGTGCTGCAGGCCTATGCCAACCTGGAAGACCAGGGGCTGATCCGCGCGCGTCCGCAATCGGGCTACTACGTGCACCAGACTCCGGCCCTGACCGCGCCCACCCCGGATATCGCCCGGGTCGAACGGCCGGGGCTGGTCACCCGCAGCAGCATCATCCAGCAGGTGCTGGTCGAGTCCCGTCGTGAAGGGGTGTTTCCCTTCGGCGCGGCGGTGCCTTCGGTGGATTACCTGCCGGTGCGTGCGCTGCACCAGCAACTGGCCAAGGTCACCCGCTTCCACAGTCCGCGGGCCTTCAGCTACATGTTCAGTCCCGGTTTCGAGCCGTTGCGCCGCCAGGTGGCGATTCGCATGCGCGATGCCGGGGTGGTGATCGACCCTTCGGAAGTGGTGATCACCCACGGCTGCGTGGATGCCCTGCAGATGTCGTTGCGGGTGCTGACCCGTCCGGGCGACCTGATCGCCGCCGAGTCGCCGACCTATTACGGTCTGCTGCAACTGGCCGACCTGCTGGGTCTGAAAGTCATCGAGATCCCCAGCGATCCGGCCACCGGCATGAGCCTGGAGGCCCTGCAACTGGCGGCCAACCAATGGTCGATCAAGGCCCTGGTGTTGACCACCCGGTTGAGCAATCCGCTGGGCGGGACCATGCCGGAGGAGCGGCAGAAGCAGTTGCTGCGCCTGGCCTCGGACTTCGATATCCAGATCGTCGAAGACGATATCTATGGCGAGCTGATGTTCGAAGTCGGCCGGACCAAGGCCCTCAAGGCCTATGACCGCCTGGATCGGGTGATCTACTGCTCGAGTTTTTCCAAGACCCTGTCGCCCGGCGTGCGCATCGGCTGGATGATCGCCGGCAAGTTCCAGCAGGAAATCCAGCGCTTGCAGACCTTCAGCACCCATTCGGCGTGCAGCGTGACGCAGATGGGGGTAGCGGCCTACCTGGAAAACGGTGGCTACGACCGACACCTGCGTTATATCCGCCAGGAGTACCGCAAGAACCTCAGCGCCTTCCAGCTGGCGGTGCAGCAGTTCTTCCCGGAAGGGACGCAGATGACCCGGCCCACGGGCGGTTTCATCCTGTGGGTCAGCCTGCCCGGGCGGGTCAACACCCAGGAGTTGCACGTACGGGCATTGCAGCAGGGCATCAGTATCGCCCCGGGGCTGATCTTCAGTAACACCGAGCAGTTCAATCACTGTATCCGGCTCAACTGCGGAATCCCCTGGAATCGCGAGGCCGAACGCGCGTTGATGACCCTCGGTATGCTCGCCAGCCAGCTGTGCCAGGAGACCGCGGCCGGCCTTCTGTGACGGCGGCGGGACAGGCAGCGACGGTCTTGTTGATCGGCCTGCTTGTCAGGAGGCGCTCAACAGGCGAGCATATGGGCCCTCTGTCGTCCACGTCCTGGAGCCTATGAAAGCGACTTTCTCCATTCGTTTGCTGTTGATGATCGTGCTGACAGGCATGGGCGCAGGAATGGCTGTGACGACACAGGCCCAGGATACAAGCATGCCCACGACGACAAAGAAGCCGCTCGGGAGTCCAGTCACAAACGTCAAGCTGGTGAAGAAAAAGCCGCTGCCGAGCAAACGGGCAGCGACCCGCAAGGCTGCGCCGGGCAAGCTCAAGCGCCGTGCACCGATTGCCGCCAAGGCCGTGCCGGCCAGTGACGCGCTGAATACCAAGCTGCCACCGGCGCAGCTGGATCTGAGCTTGCCCCAGGAGATGGTCAAGCGCCTTGAGCCAGTGGGTACGGTGCCATTGTCGAAAAGCCGGCCGCTGTTGCCCCAACTATTCGAAAAAACGCCTGAACAGACGCCTTTCCAGCTCAACGGGCGCTTGCTCAAGAATGAAATGGACCTGCAGTTGCGCAACGAGAATCGCAAGGAGGTCGACGGTGCGGCCCTGGATTTTGAATTCAAACAGTAAATCGGCGGCCCCCGGCCCGACGCTTCGTCGGTGACTGCCCGGTCATGGGCCTTCTCCGTGAAAAACAGTTGTGCGAGCAATTTTAAACAGCCGTTTTAGCGGTTACTCTGTCTCCCACACACCTTTCCCTTATCAGGAGCTTGTCGTCATGAAGTGCCGTGAGGGCTGTGGCGCTTGTTGCATCGCCCCTTCCATCAGTACGCCGATTCCGGGCATGCCCAACGGCAAGCCGGCGGGAGAACGTTGCGTGCAACTCTCGGTCGAAGGGTTGTGCGGGCTGTTTGGCAAACCTGAGCGGCCTGCGGTGTGCGGGGCTTTCCAGGCTGATCCCGAGGTTTGCGGCAGCAGTCGGGAAGAGGCGATCCGCCTGATCGGCTGGTGGGAGAAAATGACAGCGGCGTGAGGTGTGTTCAATGACCGGAACTTCAACAATAAGGAATAAAACAATGAGTTCGCTGCATCGAATGGCTGTGGTTTGTGGTTTGACTGTCCTGTTGAGTGGTACCGCCTACGCGGAAAACTGGGAAACGGCCAAGGACCAGGACGGCATCAAGGTCTCCCTGAGTGAAGTGGCCAACTCCCGGTACAAGGCGTACCGTGGCGTGACCTTGATCAAGGCGCCCGTGGCGAAGATCCAGGCGCTGCAGGAAGACGTGGTGGGCGCCTGTGTCTGGATTCACGAGTGCAAGTCGCAGAAGCTGTTGAAGAAGGACGGTGACCTGAGTTGGACCTACACCCAGTTCAAGGCACCGTTCCCGGTCAGCGATCGTGACTCGATCTTGCAGATCACCACCACCAAGGGCGCTGACGGCAGCCTGACGCGCACGCTGAAGGAAGTGCCGACCTACCTGCCGGAAGAGAAGGGTTATGTCCGTGTCGCCCAGGTGGAGGGCTTCTGGAAGCTGGTGCCCAAGGACGGCGGCATGACCGAAGTGACCTACCAGGTGCACACCGAGCCGGGCGGCAGCGTGCCTTCATGGCTGGCCAACAAGTTCGTGGTCGATGCACCGTTCAATACCCTCAAGGCCCTGAAGGAACGCGCCGAGAAGTGAGGGGCTGATCAACTCGGCTTGTCGGACATTGCGGGAGTCGGATTCGCCGCAGCAGCACCGCCGCGAAGAGGTCCTTGAGGCCGCCAAGAGCTTCGCGGGCAAGCTCCGCTCCCACAGGTTTCGGTTGTATGCGAATTCTCGGTCCGACAGGAACCTTGTGGGAGCCGGATTCACCGCAGCAGCGGATCGCCGCGAAGAGGCCCTTGAGGCCGTCAAGAGCTTCGCGGGCAAGCTCCGCTCCCACAGGTTTCGGTTGTATGCGAATTCTCGGTCCGACAGGAACCTTGCGGGAGCCGGATTTACCGCAGCAGCGGACCGCCGCGAGAGACCCTTGAGGCCGCCAAGAGCTTCGCGGGCAAGCTCCGCTCCCACAGGTTTCGGTTGTATGCGAATTCTCGGTCCGACAGGAACCTTGTGGGAGCCGGATTCACCGCAGCAGCGGATCGCCGCGAAGAGGCCCTTGAGGCCGCCAAGAGCTTCGCGGGCAAACGCCGCTCCCACATCAGGTTATTGGGTGTTCTTCAGGTGCCGCGCCTTTACACCCGGTTGAACGATCACCCGTGCCCTATAGTCCAGATGTAGTGAGCCCGTTCCCGGGCTTTACCGAGGAGGCACCGATGAGCAAGTGGGCAGTTACCTTCGTCGACGATCATGGCGTGCAGGACACCGAGCACTTCGAATGTGCCAGCCAACCGGACCTGGAACAGGCCGCGCGATTGATTCGCGCCAAGCTGTTGCCGGTTCCCGCCGCACTGGACCTCAATGACCTGGAGGGCCGGACTCCGGAGCCGACCGTCAAAAGCCTGAAGGATCAGAACAGCATCCAGATCCTCAGTATCACCCCTTTACCCTGAGCGCTTTTTTCCTCTGTATTCCCTCTGGCAGAGGCGATGTCATCGCGCTACTCTGCAAGGGAGATCAGCGAATGATTCGCTATAGGTCTGGTCTTGTCAGCTACATGCTTGTTTCCCGGTTGTCGTATCGCCAGTGCCGTTCGGTGTCTGGTTCGGGAGTACGGAAAGTCTATCCAACGCTTGCTGAGGAGGACGTTTCATGAGCACAGCCTATCAAGAAGACATCAGCAGCAACGTGCTGCGCCGCATGAAAGAAGGCGGTTTCGATTTCGCACGCATCCATCCCATCGAGTTCTATGCCGTTTTCCCGGACGAGGAGCGGGCGCGCAGGGCGGCAGGCAAGTTTCGCGGTGAATCCTTGAATGCCCAGGTCAGTGTCCGCGACGACGGCGCCTGGTACCTGGAACTGAGCAAGGTGATGTACGCCACCTATGGCGGTATCGGTGACTTCGAGCAGAACTTCGGAGCGGTGGTCGAGCCCCTGGGCGGTACCATCGAAGGGTGGGGCGTCAAGCACCCGGTGCGGGCGCTCAATTGAGAGCAGTTCTTTCAACCAGCAACGGCTGACCCAAGGGTTGGCCGTTTTTGTTTGTCTCGCACAAAAAAGGACCGCCCGGGCAGCTGGGCAAACTCTGGCTATGCTGGTGGATAGGCAAAGCCTGCTTCGCAATGAGGCGCTGCTGAATACATTGGGGCGTTTACTGCACAGTGATGGTGCGGCGCAGGTTGGATGATTATTCAACTTGTTGATATTAAAGCGTTTATGCCGATGGCACGGGCCTTGCGAAGGCCCTTGTGACCGGGTGACAAGGAGCACGGCATGATCCGCACCTATTTTGACGAGATGTACGATGCCGGCGGCCAGGTCCGCCCGCATTACCGGGAATTTGCTCGTTGGCTGGCCGACACTCCCGAGGAGTTGTTGGCACAACGGCGACGTGAGGCCGACCTGCTGTTTCATCGCGCCGGGATTACATTCACCCTCTATGGAGACGAGCAAGGCACCGAACGGCTGATTCCGTTCGACACCATTCCCCGCAGCATTCCCGCCAGTGAATGGCGTGTCGTGGAGCGTGGTTGCATCCAGCGGGTCAAGGCGTTGAACATGTTTCTCGCCGACCTCTACCACGAACAACGGATCATCAAGGCCGGGATCATTCCCGCCGAACAGGTCCTGGCCAACGAGCAATACCAACTGGCCATGCAGGGCCTGAACCTGCACCGCGATATCTACTCGCATATTTCCGGGGTCGATCTGGTCCGTGATGGCGACGGCAGCTACTACGTCCTCGAAGACAACCTGCGCACCCCCAGCGGCGTGAGCTACATGCTCGAAGACCGCAAGATGATGATGCGCCTGTTCCCCGAGCTGTTCGCCGCCCAGCGCATCGCGCCCATCGACCATTACCCCAATCTGTTGCTCGACACGCTGAAAAGCTCCAGCCCCCTGGACAACCCGAGCGTGGTGGTATTGACGCCCGGGCGTTTCAACAGCGCGTTCTTCGAGCATGCGTTCCTGGCCCGGGAGATGGGCGTGGAGCTGGTGGAAGGCGCCGATCTGTTCGTGCGTGACGACAAGGTCTTCATGCGCACCACCGATGGCCCGAAACAGGTGGATGTGATCTACCGCCGCCTCGACGACGCCTTCCTCGATCCCTTGGCCTTCAACCCCGATTCGATGCTCGGCGTGCCCGGTCTGCTGTCGTCCTACCGGTCCGGCAATGTGGTGCTGGCCAATGCCATCGGCACTGGGGTGGCGGACGACAAGTCGGTGTATCCATTCGTCACCGACATGATCCGTTTTTACCTCGACGAAGAGCCGATTCTGAAGAACGTGCCGACCTGGCAGTGTCGCAAGCCCGAGGAACTCTCCCACGTGCTGGCGCATCTACCGGAATTGGTGGTCAAGGAAACCCAGGGCTCGGGCGGCTACGGCATGCTGGTGGGGCCGGCGGCGAGCGCGGCGGAGATCGAGAACTTCCGTGCCCGGCTCAAGGCCAAGCCCCATGCCTATATCGCCCAGCCGACGTTGTCCCTGTCGACCTGCCCGACCTTTGTCGAGAGCGGCATTGCCCCGCGCCATATCGATCTGCGTCCATTTGTCCTCTCCGGTCGTGAGACCCGTGTCGTGCCGGGCGGGCTGACCCGCGTCGCACTGCGCGAAGGCTCCCTGGTGGTGAACTCGTCCCAGGGCGGCGGCACCAAGGACACTTGGGTGGTCGAGGATTAAGGAAGCCTGACATGCTAAGTAGAACTGCCTCGGATTTGTATTGGATGTCGCGTTATCTGGAGCGCGTGGAAAACCTCGCGCGGATGCTCGATGTGAGTTATTCGTTGTCGTTGATGCCCCAGGACGGTCGGGGTGACGGCCTGCATGAAATGGCCATGCCGTTGTTGATCACCGGCACCCTGGACGATTACCTGGAACGCCATGGCGAGCTGCATGCCGACCGGCTGCTGCACTTCTTCGCCCTGGACGCGGCCAACCCGGCGAGCATCTTCAGTTGCCTGCGGGCGGCACGGGCCAGTGCCCATGCGGTGCGTGGGCGGATTACTGCGGACATGTGGGAAAACATCAATGCCACCTGGCTGGAGATTCGCGGCATTGCCGACCAGGGCCTGGGACGTTACGGCATGAGTCGTTTCTGCGAATGGATCAAGGAACGTTCCCACCTGTTTCGCGGCGCGTCCTACGGCACCATCATGCGTAACGATGCCTTTCGTTTCATTCGTCTGGGCACCTTTATCGAACGGGCCGACAACACCCTGCGCCTGCTGGATGCCCGCTACGACATGGCCGGCGACCAGGCCGACGCGGTCAGCGACGGCACGGCCCACGCCTACTACCAGTGGAGTGCATTGCTGCGGGCGTTGTCCTCATTCGAGGCCTACACCGAGATCTACCGTGACGCCCCGGGGGCGCGGCAGGTCGCCGAGCTGCTGTTGCTGCGTGCCGATGTGCCGCGCTCGTTGCGCGCCTGTACCGAAGAAATCGACCAGATCCTCGCCAGCCTGCCAGGTATCAACGGCCGGCCGGCCCAGCGCCTGGCCGCCGAGATGGATGCGCGACTGCGCTACACCGGTATCGATGAAATCCTCGACGAAGGCCTGCACACCTGGCTGATCGAGTTCATTCCCCTGGTTGCCGAACTGGGCAACGCGATCCACAGTTCCTACCTGGAGGCTGCATGAGACTTTCCATAAGCCACGAGACCACCTATCACTACGAGGATCAGGTGCGGGCGAGCATCCAGTATTTGCGTCTGACCCCCCACGACAGCGAGCGCCAGCACGTACTCAGCTGGCAGTTGAACCTGCCGCGTCCGGTGCGGGCGCAGCTCGATCCGTTCGGCAATATCCTTCACGTGCTGACCCTCGACGAGCCCCATGAAGCGATCATTATCGGCGCCCGGGGCCAGGTGGATATCGACGAGCAGCGCGAAGCCGAGCACGAGAGCCAGTCGGCCTTGCCGTTCTTGCGCATGACCCGCCTGACGGAGCCGGACGATGCCTTGCGCGGCTTCGCCGACAAGCAATGCCGCAAGCGCCGTGATCGCAGCGCACTGATCGACCTGATGCAGGCGCTGAACCAGCACATGACCTACACGCCGGGTGCCACCGAAGTCGACACCAGCGCCGCCCAGGCCTTTGCCCGGCGCGCCGGGGTGTGCCAGGACCATACCCATGCGTTCCTGGCCTGCGCCCGCAGCCTGGGAATTCCAGCACGCTATGTGTCGGGGTATCTGTACAGCGAGAACAGCGAGCACCTGGCCAGTCATGCCTGGGCCGAAGCCTGGCTGGACGACGCCTGGTACAGTTTCGATGTGACCAACCAGTTGTCCCGGCCGGAGCGCCATCTGAAGCTGGCGGTGGGCCTGGATTACCTCGATGCCTGCCCGGTACGGGGCATGCGCCGGGGCGGTGGCTGCGAACAGATGCACGCCAAGGTGCTGGTGTCGCCGACGCCGGTGTTGCCGGTCTTGTCGGTGCAGCAGCAATAGCGGCCTAGATCGGCTGTTTGCGTTTGGCCATATGTTTCAGGTACGCCACCAACTGATCCAGTTCGCCGTCCGGCAGCACCGCCGGGGCGAACGCCGGCATCTTCGCCTGCGGCCAGTGCCGCAGGCTCTGCGGGTCGCGGATATAGCGCTTGAGGTAACCCGCGGTGAAGTATTCGGTGGGGTTGTAGGGCACGTTCAGGTCCGGCCCGACTTGCGCGTCTCCGGCGCCGTTGAGTCGATGGCAGGCCATGCAGTTTTTCTGGAACAGCGCGAAGCCCTTGTTCACCGGATCACTGGCCGCCAGCTTGGGGTCAGGACGCAGGGCCGGGAAGCGTTCGGCCACCGGGGCCAGGCGTTTAATACTGGCCATCTGGTAGGGCCATTGCTCCGGGCTGACATGGCCTGCCTGCGGATCCGTCCAGACCAGATAGAACGGCCCGGCGCTCGGTTTGCCGTCAGCCAGTGGCGGCCAGGGCTTGCCCGGATCCTCCACCGCCAGCCAGGCCTGCGCGCCTTGGCGATTCAACAACGGGGCGGCGGCCATCTCGGCGGCGAAACCGTCCAGCGCCACGGCCTGCAGGTGATCGTCGGCCTGGATGCCTTGTAGCAAAACCGCCATTGGCACGGCGCGATAGGTCATATCGCGCTTGTAGGAGACATCATCCTTGACGGTGATGGTCTGGGCCTGGCTCAGCAGTTCCTCGGTTTGCCAGGTCCGGCTGCCGGTGCCCTGGGGCAGTTCCAGTTGCGCGGCGTAAAGGGCGGGGCAGAACAGCAGGGTGCTGAGCAGGATCAGTGGTTTCATTCGGTAGGAGGACCTGTCGGGGCGGCCTCGTCGGCCGTGTTGTCGTCGTTTTCGAAGACCCAGCTCGGGGTGTCTTCGACATGGTCGAACAGCGCGTCGCGTAGCTCGTCGTAGTTGCCACCGTTGACGATGCCGAGGTAGCCATGCTTGATCAGCGTGTCTTCGGCATCGAGGGCGTGCTGGTTGGTGTCGCTATAGATGACCACCGTGGCACTGGGGTCGAACACCACCTGGCGCAACTGGTAGGCCAGGCCCTCGGCATCGTTGCCGGTGCCGTCTTCCAGGGTCAGGTCGACTTGCAGCGAGTTGTGCACATTGCCGGCGGCGAAATCGGCGTTATTGCGCAAATCGAGAATCAGCGCACCGTCGCGGATCTCGTCCACCGCGCGATTCACATCGATGATGCCCGCCTGGGCGGAAAAGCTGATGAGCAGCGCGGTAAAGACAATCCAGTGGCGCATGCGTCCCCCTCCATCGAGTCATGGCTCAAGATTGGCACACAAAACCGCACTTCGGTAGTGAACCTGTGAAGGTTGGCGCGGGGTTGCCGGGAAACACGCCAGAGAGCGCCTAGCCGATCACTTTGGTGAGGTTCGGCAGGATCAACAGCAACGTGGTGGCGATGACGATGAGACCGGCTTGACGGATTTTCGAATGTTTGAACATGGCTGACTGCCTTTTGTTGTTATTCCTGACGACGACTACTGACAACAATGCTGATGCTGATGTAAGCGATGCCTCGGCAAGACCCGACGGCCATCGCTACAGGCTTAACCTTAGAGCCCGCGTCACACTTGACTTAGAACCATTTCGTATCAGGTGAGTAGGAAAACTTTTTAAAAAGGCATGAGGCATATGGCCAGCCGGCTAGCGGGCCTTTTGCTAGACACGTGCAGGGGTGATAAGCGGCTTTCCCTTAGCAGACTACCGTTCGTCCGAGTGTGATCGGCGGGACCGTCCAGCCGCCGATTCGCCGATTTGCCGGCAAGCTGAACCGGAGCTTGCGGGCATGCGTTCTGTGCTTGCCTTGAAAGTGGGTTTCAAGGCAGGCTCGGGTTTCATTCTTTGTCTTTTTGTGTCGGGTATTTTTATGTCGTTACGCATCTGTATTCTGGAAACCGATGTCCTGCGCCCGGAACTGGTCGATCAATATCAGGGCTACGGGCAGATGTTCGAGCGCCTGTTCTCCCATCAACCGATCGCGGCCGAGTTCAGCGTTTACAACGTGATGCAGGGCAACTACCCGAGTGACGAGTTGAGCTTCGACGCGTACCTGGTGACCGGCAGCAAGGCCGACTCCTTCGGCAGCGATCCGTGGATCCAGACCCTCAAGGTTTACCTGCTCAACCGCTATGAGCGCGGCGACAAGCTGTTGGGCATCTGCTTCGGCCATCAATTGCTGGCGCTGTTGCTGGGTGGCAAGACCGAGCGGGCGATCCAGGGCTGGGGCGTCGGCACCCATCAATACAGGATGGCCGCCAAGGCGCCGTGGATGAGCCCGATGCGCGAAGAACTGACGCTGTTGATCAGCCACCAGGACCAGGTCACCGCATTGCCGGAAAACGCTACGGTGATTGCCTCCAGCGATTTCTGTCCTTTTGCGGCGTATCACATCAACGACCAGGTGCTGTGCTTCCAGGGGCATCCGGAATTTATCCACGATTACTCCCGGGCGCTGCTGGATATTCGCCAGGAGTTTCTTGGCGAGCAGATCTATTCCAACGGCGTGGCGAGCCTGGTGCATGAGCATCACGGCACCACCGTCGCGGAATGGATGATGCGTTTCGTGGCGCATAAGCCCGAGGCGGCATCGGCCTGAATCGGTGAGGTGCCTTTGGGGGCCGGGGCGGCCCTACAGCCAGCCGGATCGCTTGAAGCTGGCCCACAACCCCAGGCAGCCCACCGAGATAAATCCCAGTACGGAGAAATAGCCGTAGTGCCAGCTCAGTTCCGGCATGTTCTGGAAGTTCATCCCATAGATCCCGGCGACGGCGGTTGGAAATGCCAGGATCGCCGCCCAGGCGGCGAACTTGCGCTGCACCACGCTCTGGCGCGCCGCTTCCAGCAGCACACCGATCTCGATGGTCTGGCTGGCGATATCGCGCAGGGTTGCCAGGTCTTCCATCTGGCGGGTGACATGGATCTGCACGTCGCGAAAATACGGGCGCATGTTCTTGTCGATGAACGGGAAGTCCAGGCGTGACACTTCCTCGCTGATCTCCACCATTGGCGCCACGTAGCGGCGCAGGCGCAGCACATCACGGCGCAGGTAATGGATGCGTTGGATATCGCCTTCGTTCAGCGAACTGGTGAGCACGTTTTTTTCCAGCTCGTCGATCTCGGCGTGGATGGCTTCGCTGACGGGCTGATAGCTCTCGGTGACGAAGTCGAGCAGGGCATACAGCACAAAGTCCTCGCCGTGTTCCAGCAACAGCGGCCGTGCTTCGCAGCGTTGTCGGACGTGGGCGTAGGACTTGGAGTGGCCGTTGCGGCAGGTGATGATGTAGCCGTTGCCGGCAAAGATGTGGGTTTCGATGAACTCCAGCTTGCCTTCGTTGCGCACCGGCGAATAGGTGACGATGAACAGCGCATCGCCGAAGCTTTCCAGCTTGGGCCGGCTGTGTTTCTCCAGGGCGTCTTCAATGGCCAGTTCGTGGAGATTGAACTGCTTCTGCAGATTGGCCAGTTCCTCGGCGCTGGGCTCTTCCAGGCCGATCCAGACAAAGTGGTCGGGCCTGGCCGCCCAGGCACTGCCTTCATCGAGGGTGATATCCCGGACTTTCCTGCCGGCGCTGTAAACCGCCGAGGCAACGACTCTACCCATAGTGCTGATCACTTCTGCTTTTTTGAGGGAGGGGGCGCGGTGCAGCTTATCCTGCCCTGCCTGATCAGAGTCAGCAAACGCGTGGGAGTTCGCGGGAAAGTTGCTGGTCCATGGCCGCGATGCAGGCGCGCATCTGCTCCCGGCATTCGGCGATCAGCCTGGGCATATCGTCCAGCGTCAGCCCGGCGGTGGGAATCGCCGGCAGCGAGCGGATCAGGATCTTGCCGCCACGCCAGCGGTTCAGGCGCATGTGCTTGATGTAGCGGCTGACACACACCGGCACGATCGGCACACCGGCGGCGATGGCCATCTGGAACGCGCCTTTCTTGAACGGCAGCAGCTCTTCGCCCAGGTTGCGCGTCCCTTCCGGGAAGACCCAGATCGAAGTGTCCTTGTGCTGCAAGGTCTCGGTGGTGGTCAGCATGGAACGGCGAGCCTTGTGGGCGTTGCCGCGGTCGATCAGCACATTGCCGGCCAGCCAGAAGAGTTGGCCGAACAGCGGTACCCACTTCAGGCTTTTCTTGCCGATGCACACGGTGCGTCGCGGCACCACATTGCCGAAAACGAACAGGTCATAGTTGGATTGATGATTGGCGACGATCACGCAGCCGTGCGGCTTGTTCGTCAAAGTACTGACCTCGGCCTTGACTCGCAGGCGCAGGATGCGCATCGCAGGCCAGGCATAGAGGCGGGCGCAGAGTCGGCTGTTGTCCGGATTGAACGGGCGACACAGCCCGAGCAATACACCGAGCACGCCGGCAAGCACAAAATGCAGCGTCATCAATAACATACGTACCAGAAACAGCATCTGCAGGTCTCGCCCGGACAAAAGGTGGCGCAGTGTACGGATGTGCACTGTTTTCGGCAATTGCCGTCTGTAGCCGGGAGATGGCGATGTTTTAGCGTATGTTTCCGTTTGCTGGCGGCGGGTGCGGATTAGAGCGCTGCGGATGAATCCGGCTCTCACGATCTGCGGGGCAAGTCGAACGTGCGCATACGACCCAAGACTGTGGGAGCGGTGCTTGCCCGCGAAGCTTTTGGCCGCCTTGAGCGCGCCTGTGCGCTCAAGGCCTACACTCGCGCCAGGTTCAGCCCAAATGTTCCTGATCGAGAATGATCGCGTTATCCAGGGTTTCCAGCAGCGCCTTGCGCACTTTCAGCTTGGTGTTCTTGTGGGCGGTCATATTGATCTTCTTCAGCGCCTGGGCGGCGGCCAGGGCCGCGTCCTTCAGCGCATCGGCGGCCACCACCTTGTCGAGGAAGCCGGCGTCCACGGCATCCCGCGGGTTGAACATTTCGCCATTGATCACCGAGCGGTGGAATGCCGAACGGCGCAGGCGATCGCGGGCCAGTTCGATCCCGGCGTGGTGCATGGTCATGCCGATCTGTACTTCATTCAGACCGATGCTGAACGGCCCCTCGACGCCGATCCGGTAATCGGCCGAGAGCAACAGGAACGCGCCCTTGGCAACGGCGTGCCCCGGGCAGGCGACGATCACCGGGAAGGGATGGGACAGCAAGCGGCGGGCGAGGGTGGAACCGGCGGTTACCAGGCTGACGGCTTCCTTGGGGCCGGCGGTCATCACTTTCAGGTCGTAGCCGCCGGAAAGGATGCCGGGCTGGCCGGTGATGATGACGATGGCGCGGTCGGCGGTGGCCTGGTCCAGCGCGGCGTTGAACGCGGCAATCACGTCCGGGGAAATGGCATTGACCTTGCCATTGCTCAAGGTCAGGGTCGCGATACCGTCGTCGAGGTGGTAAGAGATCAATTCACTCATGACGCAATTCCTTATATAGAAGTGGAGCAGACGTTACCCAGCCGCCGGGGTCAGGTAAAGCGCCGTGACTGACTGGTGAGTCAGGGTTTTCCGGGTTCGGGCCGGACTGGCGGCTTGCGGTGCGCCTGCCGGGGAGAGGGTAGAGCGCTGTGTGGCGGGCCGGAGATTGGCGGTTTTGCCCTGTTTCGCGGGCCGAGGGGCTGGAGGAGTACGACTGATCGACTTAAGCGCATGAAAATTCTGAAAAAAACCTTTGCCATCGGAAAAGCTTTCGACTACATTAGCGCGCCTCGACAGACTGAATAGGTTTGACGAGATACGGTGAAGTGTCCGAGTGGCTTAAGGAGCACGCCTGGAAAGTGTGTATACAGGAAACTGTATCGAGAGTTCGAATCTCTCCTTCACCGCCACATTCTGCAAACACAAACCCCTGATTCTCCTAGAGAAAGTCGGGGGTTTGTGGTTTTTGGCGTCTGAAAAAGGGCCAGATGGGAACGATATGGGAATATGAGGAGCTGTCCGTATCAGCTTTTCCGGAAGGAGGGTGCGCGGATAGTGGTGGCGAAGTGTTCGCTCCCAAGTAGTCTGCTAGACATCGGTCATCGGGTGATTTTTTCGATCATCTTGAGCTAGTCAAGGCACCTGGTTTCGCAGAGTTCTTCCTTAAGAACCAGTTAAGGGCGAACCATAGCCTGCGCATTCCACGCCATCCGGCCACCCAGCCCACCAACATCCGGCCACCTGTTCCACGCTCATCCGGCCA
>NZ_JALLIX010000066.1 GCF_023242365.1 Pseudomonas sp. MWU13-2100 | reverse complement strand
ATCGCCAGGAGCTTCGCGGGCAAGCACCGCTCCTACAGGTTTGTGTCGTACGCCAAACCTGTATCCGGCGCTGAACCGTGTGGGAGCAGAGCTTGCTCGCGAAGGGGGCTTTGAGATCGCCAGGAGCTTCGCGGGCAAGCACCGCTCCTACAGGGCTCGCATTACTCGCTTTTGACCTGGCGCTTCTGGATAGCATCCACCAACCGTTTGGCCAGCGCCGGGTAATTCTCGTCGAAGTGATGACCCCCCGGCAATTTGACGGCCTCTCCCACCGCAGTAGCGGTGGTGCAGCCACTCTCCTTCACTTCGTCCTGGCCATAAATGCACAACACCTTGGCCGCCGGCAGCTTGGCCATGTCCGGACCGGTATCGAGCTCTATGCCGGCCTTGCCCAGCCAGCCGTCAACGTGGATCTCGAAGCTGCCGCTACGGGCGAAAGCCAGCAGGATGATCGCATCGACACGCTGCTGCTCGTTTTCCGGCAGGCGGTTGTAGATCGCCGGCAGGACGTCGGCACCAAAGGAGTAACCAGCCAGGACAAAACGCTTGGCGCCCCATTTCTGCCGATAGTGCTGCATCAGTTCGGTCAGGTCGGCGGCACTCTGTTCCGGGCTCTTGTGCTGCCAGTAGTAGCGCAGGGTATCGATGCCCACTACCGGGTAACCCATCTTCGACATATAACCCGCCGCGTCGCGGTCCAGGTCGCGCCAGCCACCATCGCCGGAGAGGAACAGGGTCACGGTGTCGCCGGCTTTCTCCGCCGGGACTTCCACCACCGGAATGGCCAGGCCGCCGTTGTCCGTACCCACCAGCATTTTGCGCAGTTCGTTGTTCAGCACCTGGGGCAGCTTGATGTCGTAGTCGCTGATGCTGGTTTCGGCATTCGGCTGGTCGCGCACGAAAGCGGCGCTCGGATCATCCGGACCGTCGTTCCAGGCCACCAGCCAGTGGCCGTGGGCCGCGGTTTTCGGTACCGGGACCGTGCAATCCGGTTGATCGAGGACGAAGCCCACCGAGATGGCCTGGGCCTTGTCGTTGGCCTGGGACGCCAGCCAGTTCCAGGCCAGGGATGCGCCCGGGCCAACGCCGCTGACCAGGGTTGCCGGGCCCTGCAGTTGTTGCAAGGCGCTATCCAGGGCTTTCTGCTGCAGCGTGCAGTTGTCCTTGGGCAGGATCACCTGGACGATCAGCGCCGCGCCGCTACGGCTCAGGGCGGACAACTGGGTGTCGCTCAGAGCGTCTTCGGCGAGGGTCGCCACGACCACCTGGGCCTTGGGCGTGGTGCCGGGAATCAGGCGGGTCAGGGGCGAACCGTCAGCCTGGCTCAGATGTTCAAGGGTGGGTTCCGGCGGGGGGCGGTTCCAGAACCAGTAGCCACCTCCCGCAAGCGCGGCCAGGAGCAGCACGATTACCAATAAAAACCGCCAGGAGCGTTGAATCATCAGCGTTTCACCAATCCAGTCAGGCCGCCCGCAATCAGGGCGGCGGTATCGGCCAATGCAACCAGCGGATCAAGTCCTGCCGGTACGGCCATGTAACGAGGTTCCCAATCAGGCTGGAACTTGTCCTTGAAGCGACGCAGGCCCTGGAAGTTGTAGAGCTGCTCGCCGCGCTGAAACACCATCGAACCCAGACGCTGAGTCAATGGTGCGCCACGCCGTGGTTGCAGGCCCGACAACGGCACCATCCCCAGGCTGAAACGTGCGTATCCGTGAGCCTTATAATGCTGAATCAGGCCAACCATCAAGAACTCCATGGTCAGCTTGGGGGCATCGGGGTGAGAACGCATCAGGTCGAGACTGGCCAGTTCATGGCTGTGGGTCTCGAGCAGGTTGGCGAAAGCCACCGGGCGTCCCTCGAAATGAATGATCGCGACGCGGAAGTGGTTGATGTACTCGGGGGCGAAGCGGCCCAGGGAGAAACCTTTCTCGCGCACGTTCTTGCCGGTGAGCCAGGCGTCGGAGATGACCTTGAGTTCATCCAGCGGTGCTTGCCCCGGCTCGTAGATTTCCAGCGACAGGCCGTCACGGCTACCGCGGTTCCAGGTGTAGCGCAGGTCCTTCATCTCCTTGCCCTTGGACTCGAGGTCAAAGCGATGCAGGTCGACCCGGGCTTCTTCGCCGAGCTTGATGGCGGTCAGGCCGATGTCCATGTAGTACGGCAGGTTCTCCGCACGCACCTGGTAGAACACCGGGCGGGCGTGATGGGTGTCGCACAGGTCGCGGAATTGCCAGATCAGTTCGGCGCGCTGGCGCGTCGGCCCGATCGGGTCGTACAGCGCCACCAGGCTGCGGCCACGGCGCGCGTACATCAGGAAGGCGGTGTCGGTGGGGTGGAACAGGAACGCCTTGTCACCGGTCAGGGCCAGGCCGCCGTCAGGCTGGTCGGAAGCCATCAGGATCTTGAACGCGCGCTCCATTTCATCGGGAGTGGGCTGGTGAATCACCGGGCGTGCGGTACGCAGCAGCCAGGTCAGCGACACGGCAACCAGCACCACGGCAGCCCCCAGCAGCGAACGCAGGCCGCGAGGGGCATCGCCATCCAGCGCGAACTGCCACCACAGCTCGTGGCTGTAGGGCACGTCCTGGTAGGCGAACAGCAGCAGCCAGACCGAAGCCCCGAGCACACAGAGACTGGCCACTAAATAGAGCGGCGAGAACGGCAGTTCGGTGAGGCGGCTGGGTCGATAGAAGGAACGGCGGAAAATCCCCAGCAGACAGGCGGTGGCCGTGAGCATGCTGGCCTCTTCCCAGTCGAAACCCTTGAGCAGCGAGAGCAGGGCGCCCACCAGCAGCAAGGTCATGGTCAGCATCCAGGCAGCGGACAGGCGTCGACGCAAGCCTTGTGCCAGCAGCAGGCACAACACGCCCACCAGGCTGGCACCGAAGTGTGAGGCGTCGATCAGGCGGTCCGGAACCAGGAAGTCGATGCCTTCCAGTCGTGTGTCGATTTCCGGGGTCGCGCCGGAGAACAGCAGGACCACGCCGGACAGGAACACCAGCACGGCGAGGATGGGGGCCGCGAAACCCGAGGCAACTCGCATGCTCTGGCGGGTGGTCAACAGGCGTTGGGCTTCCGTACTCAGCAGGGCCAGGCAGGCCAGCAGCAGAGGCAGCAGCACATAGATCAAGCGATAGAGCAGCAGGGCAGCGGCCAGTGGGGCAGCACCCAGTTGATTGGCGAAGGCGGCCAGCAGAATGGCTTCGAACACACCGACGCCGCCGGGCACATGGCTGAGCACGCCGGCGGCCAGGGCCAGCAGGTACACCAGCAGGAAGGCGCCGAAGGGTGGCGCCTCGGGCAACAGTAGATAGAGGACGGTCGCCGCGGCGGCCACGTCCAGGGCGGTAATCACCAGTTGCAGCAGGGTCAGGCGGGCACTGGGCAGGCGCAGGGTGCGGCGTCCGGCCTTGACCAACAGGTTGTCCTTGATCGGTTGTTCCGGCAGGCGCCGACGGTAGATGCCAACCGCCAGCAGGGCGGCCAGGGCCAGCACGGCCAAGGCAATGCCGCCGAGGAGGTAGGTGGGCAGGTGCAGGGCTTCGGACGCCGCGGGCAGGTTGCTCAGGGTCGCCAGGGCGGCCAGCGGTGGCAGCGCGCAGCCTAGCGAGAGGCTGGCGAACAGGGTCATCCGCGCGACTTCGGCGGCCCCCAGGCCGAAACGGGCATAGAGTCGATAGCGCACCGAGCCGCCGGACAGCAGCGACAGGCCAATGGCGTTGCCGATGGCGAACGCGGTGAAGCCGCCCAGCATCAGTGTGCGCGCAGGCAATTTCACATCGGCATAGCGACTGGCGGACCATTCATAGCCCAGCAGGATAACGAAGCCGATGGCAGTCGCTGCCAATGCGCCGCCCAGGGCCGGCTTGGGCACGCTGAGAATCGAATCGTGCAGGGCGTCCAGGTCGAGCTCGATCAACAGATGGCGACAGGCAATCAGGGCGATAGCGAACAGAAACAGGGTGATAGCCAAGCCGACGGATTGCCGGTACTTGCTCAACAGATCCAGCCAACGGAGACGGTTGGCGGTGATCGGGTGTGTTGCTGTAACAGTATCGTGTGGTTCGGACGAGTTGGCGCGCATCAATCACCTCTAGGATTGTGCGCGACAGGATGGGGGTATCCAGCCAAGTTACCAATCCCTATGGACAAAATAATTGCAAATATTAACGTGTCTGGCCGTTGTACGGCGACCCACGCCCCGGGCTGTTGTAGAGGAAGTTTGTTGCGGATTCAGCTTAGCCTGTGCAGCCATTGACTGCGGTATCCGTCGAGGGTTCGATCCGTGCCGCCTTGATTGGATGAAAGTTTTTTCGGCGGATACAAAAAAGGCCACTCTTTCGAGCAGCCTTTTCTGATATTTGGTTGCGGGAGCCGGATTTGAACCGACGACCTTCGGGTTATGAGCCCGACGAGCTACCAGACTGCTCCATCCCGCGTCTGTGTGGCGGCATTCTACAGCCGAACGGCGGGGTGTCAACCGTTAATGGCTCGTTTGGTCAAAATAATGCGCAAAGCCTCGATTTGGCCGGCTGCTTTCGGTAAGTGTCCGACAATCAAGGTTTTTCAGACGTCCTGGCAAAAACAGGCACGCACAAAAAAGGCCCCTCTTTCGAGCGGTCTTGGGGATGTAGCGTTTTTGCGGCAGCGCCCTCGGGTCTCGTGCAATATGTACAGGTAAACTGTTAAGTTTTACTTTACAGGTGGTCTTCATATCCTCTATAACGGCTGACATGAACGATCAGTCCGAGAATTTCCAGACCATACGCACCGCAGCTCTCGCGCAGGACCTCCGGTCCCTGATGGGAAAGTTGAAGCGCCGACTGCGCGAGCAAGCGAATGTTAACGACCTGACCCCTTCCCAGGTGTCTGTGCTGCTTCGCTTGGAGAAGGACGGTCCCGCCACGGCGTCGAGCCTTGCGCGGGCAGAGGCCATGCGTCCGCAATCGATGGGCTCGGTCGTCGCCGCGCTGGAGAGCGCAGGTCTGGTAAGTGGCGGGCCGGACCCGACGGACCGGCGGCAGACGCTGCTCTCGCTCACGGACGCCTGTCGCAAATGGGTCGAGGAAGGGCGCGCGGCGCGCCAGGACTGGCTGACCCGGACTCTCCAGGCGCGTCTGTCGCCGGAGGAGCAGAACAAGCTGGCGCAGGCCGTCGAGTTGCTCAGGCGGCTTGTCGACGACTAACGGAAGTCCGTGGCGCTCACGCCCAACCCGACCCATCCGAAATTTCGAGGGAGAATCCATGGTGCTGACGACGCTCGATCCGAATACCGCCCTGGTCGTCGTCGACCTGCAGAAAGGCATCGTCGGTCTTCCCGTCAGCCACCCGATTGGCGAAGTCATCGAGCGGGTCAGGGCGCTTGCCGACGCTTTCCGCGAGCGCGGCCTGCCGGTGGTGCTCGTCAACGTCGTCGGCGGCGCACCAGGCCGGACAGAACGGTCCCGTCAAACGAGTTCCCTTCTTGAAGGGTGGGCCGACCTCATTCCGGAGCTGAACCAACAACCCACCGACATCCTCGTGACGAAGCGGACTTGGGGAGCGTTCGCCAGCACGGATCTCGAAGCCCTGTTGAAAGCACGCGGCGTCACCCAGGTAGTGATCGCGGGCGTGGCCACTGGAACCGGCGTCGAGGCAACAGCGCGCCAAGCCTATGAGGCGGGTTTCAATGTCACCCTCGCCCTCGATGCCATGACCGACACGCGTCCCGAGGCCCACGAATACAGCATCAGGAGTGTCTTCCCGCGGCTCGGTGAGACGGGGACAACCCAGGAGATCGTCGATCTTCTGTCCATGGGGAGCGCCTGAGATGCCCTGGTTTTCACTTCTGTCCTATTTCCTTGGTGGCGGCTTCCTGGCCAATGCGATCCCTCATGTTGTTAGCGGCATGATGGGCAGGCCGTTTCAGAGCCCGTTCGCCAAGCCGCCGGGAGAAGGTCTTTCGTCGTCGAGCGTCAATGTGCTTTGGGGCTTTTTAAACATCGTCATCGGCTATTTGCTTCTTTGCCGTGTTGGCGATTTTGCCTTGCGGAACACTGGCGACGTCGCCGCGTTCGGCGCGGGAGCACTCCTGATCGGTCTTTTTTCCGCCCGGCACTTTGGTCGCTTCCACGGCGGTAATCAGTCGGAGCAACGGTGAAGCCTGCCTTTGCGGGCGTCTTCCGGTCCCTGCGAGGGTTCAACTATCGGATCTGGGTGGGCGGCGCCTTCGTCTCCAATGTCGGTACCTGGATGCAGCGGACGGCCCAGGACTGGCTGGTGTTCACCCAGCTCACTCACCATGACGCGTCGGCCGTTGGTTTGGTCATGGCGCTGCAATTCGGGCCGCAGCTCCTTTTGCTGCCATGGACAGGCTTTGCCGCCGATCATTTCAATCAGCGCAAGCTGCTGATCGCCACGCAGGCGACCATGGGCGGCCTCGCTCTGGTGCTGGGGATTCTCACCCTCTCCGGTGTCATCCAGCTCTGGCACGTTTATATCTTCACCTTCCTGTTTGGCTGCGCCTCGGCGTTCGATGCGCCGGTGCGTCAGGTGTTCGTCGCGGAACTGGTCGGTGATGAATGTCTGCACAATGCGGTGGCGCTCAACTCGACTTCGTTCAACGTCGCGCGGATGCTCGGTCCGGCCGTCTCCGGCGTGGTCATTGCCGCGATGGGAAGCGGTTGGGCCTTTCTGATCAATGGCATCTCCTTCATGGCGGTGCTGATTTCCCTGGCATTGCTGCGCATCGCCGAGCTTCATCCGAACGCCAGGGCTCAGCGCATCAAGGGGAGTTTTACCGAAGGGGTTCGCTATGTGTGGGCGCGGCCGGACCTCAGGTCGATCCTGGTCATGCTGTTCTTCATCGGCACCTTTGGCCTGAACTTCCCGATCTTTATCTCGGCGATGGCGGTCGGGGTTTTCCACGTCGATGCCCGCGGATATGGCCTGCTGTCGTCAATCATGGCGATCGGTACGGTAGCGGGCGCGTTTCTAGGCGCCGGTCGCAGCAAGCCTCGGTTCGGCTTGCTGCTGATCGGCGCGGGCGTATTCGGGCTCGGCTGCACACTGGCCGCGCTTGCGCCGAGCTACTGGCTCTTCGCCGGTGCGCTCGTGATCGTCGGTGTGGCCGCCCTGACGTTCACCAATACCACGAACAGCCTGATGCAGCTCTCGACGGAGCCGGCGATGCGTGGGCGGGTGATGGCGCTGCGCGTCGGTATCGCGCTTGGGGGGACGCCGATCGGAGCGCCGATCGTCGGTTGGGTGGTCAATCATTGCGGGCCACGCTGGGCGCTTGGCATCGGCGCGGCCTCCGGCTTCGCCGCAGCCCTTGTGGCTACAGGCTTCCTCGCTCGCCAATTGCGTCGTTCTCAAACGACTCGCGCCGCTGAGCCAGTCGGGCAAAGTCATGAGGGTGGGCCTCAGGCGCCTGTGATCACTGCGCGCGAAGGCGACTCCAGGATCTGAGCAATAGCCGATCCTTGCGCAATGGAGCCGGCTACCCGGAAAGTTCGGAATCACCGGTACCGTTGGTTGCGGGAGTCGGAAAAGCCTCGATTTAACCGATCGCTTTCGGTGAGTATCCGGCAAGCAGGTTTTTTTCAGGCTTGCGGGCAAAAAACAGGCGTGCACAAAAAAGGCCACTCTTTCGAGTAGCCTTTTTTGATATTTGGTTGCGGGAGCCGGATTTGAACCGACGACCTTCGGGTTATGAGCCCGACGAGCTACCAGACTGCTCCATCCCGCGTCTGTGTGTCGGTATTCTACAGAGAAACGCAGGGCTGTCAAACCTTAATTGAGGAAAACCCCTTTATGGTTCAATTGGTTAGCGCTTGAGGCGGGGGCTGCGGCGAGCCTCGGGACCATGCCGGGCAAGGCTTCCAGCTCTATCGACGAATGCTTATTGATTGAGAAATTAAATTCAACTGTGCTGTTTCCTACAGTTGAAGAGGAAGAATCAAACTACTGGTGCTATATACAGGTGTCAGTGAGATACTGTTGGCCTGTAGCGTTTCCGCTCCCTGAATGAACCCGTGTTTTCATGACGCAACGAAAAATCATCCACGTCGACTGTGATTGCTTCTACGCCGCCATCGAGATGCGTGATAACCCGAGCCTGGCCGGCAAGCCCATGGCGGTGGGCGGTTCAGCGGATCGGCGCGGGGTGATCGCCACCTGCAATTACGAGGCGCGAGCCTTTGGCGTGCGTTCGGCGATGTCGTCGCGACATGCCTTGAGCCTGTGTCCGGACCTGGTCATCGTCAAGCCGCGCATGGATGCCTATAAGGAGGCGTCGAAGGATATTCAGGCGATCTTTCGCGACTACACCGACCTGATCGAGCCCCTGTCTCTGGATGAGGCCTACCTGGATGTGTCCGACAGCCCGCACTTTGCCGGCAGCGCGACACGTATCGCCCAGGACATCCGGCGCCGGGTCTCGAAGCAATTGCATATCACCGTCTCAGCCGGGGTGGCGCCGAACAAGTTCCTGGCCAAGATCGCCAGCGACTGGAAAAAGCCCAACGGGTTGTTCGTGATCACGCCGGATCAGGTGGAGGATTTCGTCGCTGGCTTGCCGGTCAACAAGTTGCACGGCGTCGGCAAGGTCACCGCGGACAAGCTCGGGCGAATGGGGATTGTCGATTGCCTGCAATTGCGCGAGTGGGGCAAGTTGGCCCTGGTCCGCGAGTTCGGCAGTTTTGGCGAGCGCCTGTGGGGATTGGCCCGGGGTATTGATGAGCGGTTGGTGCACAACGATAGTCGGCGACAGTCGGTCAGTGTCGAGAATACCTACGACGCCGATCTTCCGGACCTTGCCAGTTGCCTGGAAAAACTCCCCGAGCTGATGGAAACCCTGGCCGGGCGCATTGCCCGACTCGACAGCAGCTATCGACCGGGCAAGCCGTTCGTCAAAGTGAAATTCCATGACTTTACCCAGACGACCCTGGAGCAGGCGGGGGCAGGGCGGGATCTGGAGAGTTATCGGCAGTTGCTGAGCCAGGCCTTTGCCAGGGGCGAGCGACCGGTGCGGCTGCTGGGGATTGGGGTGCGTTTGCAGGATTTGCGCGGTGGGCATGAGCAACTGGAGTTGTTCAGCGGCTGAGGCTGGTGCTCGCTTTCTTGAATACACCGCCAAACCTGTAGGCGCCCGGCTTGCCGGCGATGAGTCCCTTGAGCTCGCGGGCGCCATCGCCGGCAAGCCGGGCTCCTACAGGTCCTGTGTTTCGTTCGAACACCTCAGTTGGCCCCGGGGTCCGCCACCAGTCGCCCGGCTTTCCTGGTCAGGGTCTGGAGAAACTCACGCTGCAACTCGGGATCGTTGCGGGTCAGTTCGATCAGGCTCTGTTCCAGTTCGCTGGCTTCGTCCTCCAGCCCCAGCTCTGACAGGCGCTTGACCCGGTGCACCCATTGGTTGACGTCGTCACCCTCCAGGTCGTTGTAGATCAGGTCATGGGCTTCCAGCAGCTTGCCGCGCAGCTTGCTGCCGATGGACAGGCTCGCGTCCGAGTGGGTTTGACCCTGGGTATCTTCCACGCGGATCTGCAGGTTGCCGATGCGATACAGGTCCTGCTCGGCAAACGGGCTGTCCAGCAGATTGAGGCGCAGCACGCCATTACGATCGGTGGTCAGCTCGGCGGTCTGCTTACCGGCGAGCACTTCCACCGGTCGTTCCGACCACGGCAGGCTCGAGTATTCCATGCGCTTGTCGCGCTGGACTTCCTCGACCCCGGCCAGATTCTGCTGGGCACGTCCGCCGGACTCGACGTTCATGAATGGGTTGATGCCATCGATGCCATCCTTGAGCCAGCCATGGGTCATGCTGTCCGGCAGGTGGCCAAGGGCAAAGATGTTCGCCACGTTGGCAACGACACCACCGACCACGGCCACGGCCCCCAGCGGCATTTCATAGACCTTGCGCCAGCCTTGATACGGAGTGTAGCGGTCATAGCGACGGGTGACGTCGAACTCGGTGACTTCGAAGGTCTTCTGCTCGTGAATCCGCACGCGACGTTGCGGCAACTCGAGGACCTTGGGATCGCCGACATCGATCTGCAAATTGTGTGCGAGCAGTTTGCGTTCCACGCGCTCTTCATGCTCGCTACGTTGTGACATCTGGTTGGCGCAGCCGCTGACCAGTAGGGCGCCGCACAAGGCGGCGCCCCCGAGGGCTAAAGTACTTCGATTGAACATGGGCGCTCTATCTGGACTCAGCGACGGATACGGGCCTGAAGAAACGACAGTACGTCGGCGACCGGCAGTGCTTGCGCCTCGGCCTCGGTACGGCTCTTGTATTCCAGGTTACCTTCGGCCAGGCCGCGGTCGCTGACCACGATCCGGTGCGGGATACCGATCAGTTCCATGTCCGCGAACTTGATGCCCGGGCTGGTTTTCTTGTCGCGGTCGTCCAGCAGCACTTCGAAGCCGGCGGCCGTCAGTTCGGCGTAGAGCTTGTCGGTGGCTTCGCGAACCTGTTCGGTTTCATAGCGCAACGGTACCAGGGCGATCTGGAACGGCGCCAGGGAGTCGCTCCAGATGATGCCATTGGCGTCGTTGTTCTGCTCGATGGCGGCAGCGACCACGCGGGAAACGCCGATACCGTAGCAACCCATGGTCAGGGTCACCGGCTTGCCGTTTTCGCCCAGTACCTGGCACTTCATTGCTTCGCTGTACTTGGTGCCCAGCTGGAAGATGTGGCCGACTTCGATGCCACGCTTGATCTCCAGGGTACCCTTGCCGTCCGGGCTCGGATCACCGGACACAACGTTGCGCAGGTCGGCCACGGTCGGTACGGGCAGGTCACGTTCCCAGTTGACGCCGAAGTAGTGCTTGTCGTCGATGTTGGCACCGATACCGAAGTCGCTCATCAGCTCGACCGAACGGTCGATGATGATCGGCAGTGGCAGGTTCAACGGGCCGAGGGAGCCGGCGCCGGCACCGATGGCGTCACGCAGTTCAGCGTCGGAGGCCATGACCAGCGGGCTGGCAACGCCAGGCTGGTTGGCGGCCTTGATTTCGTTCAGTTCGTGATCGCCGCGGATGATCAGGGCAATCAGCTTGCCTTCTTCTTCGGCGTGGACGATCAGGGTCTTGACGGTCTTTTCGATCGCCAGGTTGTAGCCTTCGACCAGTTGCGCGATGGTTTTCGCGTCAGGGGTGTCGACCAGACGCAGGGCTTCGGTCGGCGCAGGGCGCGAGGTTTCGCGAGGCACGGCTTCGGCCTTCTCGATATTCGCGGCGTACTCGGAGCCGTTGCTGAAGACGATATCGTCTTCACCGGATTCGGCCAATACGTGGAACTCATGGGAACCGGCGCCACCGATGGAGCCGTTGTCCGCTTCCACCGGGCGGAACTTCAGGCCCAGGCGGGTAAAGACGTTGCAGTACGCCTGGTGCATGCGATCGTAGGTGATTTGCAGCGAGGCTTGGTCGACGTGGAAGGAGTAGGCGTCCTTCATGATGAATTCGCGACCGCGCATCAGGCCGAAGCGTGGACGGATTTCGTCACGGAATTTGGTCTGGATCTGGTACAGGTTGATCGGCAACTGTTTGTAGCTGCTCAGCTCGTTGCGGCACAGATCGGTGATCACTTCTTCGTGGGTAGGGCCTGCGCAGAAGTCGCGATCATGACGATCTTTCAGGCGCAGCAGCTCAGGGCCGTATTGCTCCCAGCGACCGGATTCCTGCCACAGTTCAGCCGGTTGGATACCGGGCATCAGCACTTCCAGGGCGCCGGCCGCGTTCATTTCCTCGCGCACGATGGCTTCGACCTTACGCATGACACGCAGGCCCATGGGCAGCCAGGTGTACAGGCCGGAAGCGAGTTTACGGATCATCCCGGCGCGCAGCATCAGCTGATGGCTGATCACGACCGCATCGGAAGGCGTTTCTTTCTGTGTGGCGAGCAAATATTGACTGGTGCGCATGGTTGGCCGTTGTCGCTTGCTGATGACTGAAAATGACTGGGCATTGTACGGGTGTGATTCGGCGACGTACAGGCGTGTCGCCGCGCCGCCCGGGAAGAGGGCGGCGGGGTCCAGTGTTTACGGGGTTTCTTCGCCGACGGTGGCGGGTATCGCGCCTTCGCCACGGCTGGACTGATACCAGTGCAGGGCGATCAGGATCAGGGTCGGGATGCCCATCACGGCGGTAATGATGAAGAACTTGTGGTAGCCGAACTTTTCCACCATCACCCCGGAATAGCCGCCAATCAGGCGCGGCAACAGGAGCATGATCGAACTGAGCAGGGCGTACTGGGTGGCGGAGAACTTCAGGTTGGTCAGGCTCGACAGGTAGGCGACGAAGGCCGAGGTCGCCAGGCCCGAACTGAAGTTGTCCAGGGAGATGGTGACGATCAGCATCTTCAGGTTCGGACCCATGTCGGCCAGCAGCATGAACAGCAGGTTGGTCGCCGCCGAGGCCGCGCCGCCGATGAACAGGATCGGCAGGATACCGAAGCGCACGATCAGCAGGCCGCCCATGCCGGCGCCCACCAGGGTCATGATCAAGCCGAAGATCTTGCTGACCCCGGCGATCTGGTCCTTGGTAAAGCCCTGGTCGATATAGAACACGTTGGCCATTACGCCCATGACGGTGTCCGACATCCGATAGGTGGCGATCAGTCCCAGCAGCAGCAGCGCCTGCCAGCGATAACGGACGATGAAGTCGTTCACCGGCGTCAGCACCGGTGCCAGGCCGCGGCGGCCCATGCTCGACAGACAGAGGGTGGTGAGGAGGGTATAGAGGATGGCACGCAGGAAGGCGCGGTCTTCCAGCAACAGGTCGAGCATGCTCCGGCCCTGGAACAGCACGCTGGCGAAATCGGTGTTGTAGAGCTGGGTGAACATCGCAGGTACCGAGACCAGCAGCACGATCAGTACGAAGACCGAGGACAACTGGTGCACGAAACTGTAGCGTCCGGCCGAGAGCTGGGTGCGCAGCGGTACTGGCGGTTCACGCATGAAGAAGGTGGTGAGCAGCGCTGGAATCATCAGCAGGCCGAACAGTACGTAGGTGCCGGTCCAGGCCGAGTGCTTGTAGCTGAATCCGGTAGAGCCGAAACCTTCGGCGATAAACAGCGCGCCGGCGGTGGCCAGCAGGGCGGCAACCCGATAACCCGACATATAGCTGGCGGCCAGGGCGGCCTGCTGGCTGTCGTTGGCAATCTCCAGGCGATAGGCGTCCACCGCAATGTCCTGGGTCGCGGAGGCGAACGCCACGATCACGGCAATCGCGATCAGCCAGGACAGATGCTTCTGTGGATCGCAGAACCCCATGCCGATCAGCCCGAGGACGATCAGGATCTGCGCCAGCACCAGCCAGGAACGGCGACGTCCGAGCTTGCCGAGCAGTGGCAGGCGCCATTGGTCGAGCAGCGGCGACCAGACCCATTTGAAGGCGTAGGCGAGGCCGATCAGGCTGGCATAACCGATGGTTTCACGGGCCACGCCGGCTTCACGCAGCCAGACGGAAAGCGTGGAAAACACCAACATGTAAGGCAGGCCTGCGGCGAAACCGAGCAGCAAGAGCACGAGTGTCGAGGGGCTGGCATAAGCGGCGAGCGCGGCGCGCCAGGTTTTACGGGGCATGGGCTGGAGTCTGCCTCAGGTTGACGGAAACAAAGCGCGCACTCTAACCGCTGTGCTCTATCGGGCGCCAGCCATGGCGCTTCATATCGACACGATTGTTCAACACGCTGAGGCCTTCAGTCCGCAGCCGGGCCCGCTGTTCGTCGCCGGAGGGGCTGCCGGCGGGCAGACTGATCCGACCACCGGCACCCAGCACCCGGTGCCAGGGCAGGCGTGTATCGGCTGGCAATTGACTCAGGGTCCGTCCCACCCAGCGCGCGGCGCGACCCAGGCCGGCCAGCTCGGCGAGTTGGCCGTAGGTCACGACCCTTCCTTCGGGGACTTGCGCCAGCGTCAGGTAAAGGGCCGTGCGACGCATTTGCGCCGGGCTTTCGGTGAGGGAAGCGTCTTCAGTCATCGAGGACCATCCTGTTCAGGGATTTTGGCTACGCGTGTAGGTTATTTCTTAGGATTGAGAGTGATTATTGAACTCAGGTGTGTTCAGCCGGTCACTCCTCGGTCAAGGCATTGCCCAGGGGGATGATGCCGGTTTTTTTTTCGCAACCCCGAGTCTTCTCTGCGCTTATGTTATCCAGAACCTTGCTGTGCCTTGCTGTTTTCAGTGCCTCGACACCGTTGCTGGCCGATACCGTCTGGTTGAAGAATGGCGACCGCCTGACTGGCAAGATCCGCCTGTTCGACGGCGGCAAACTGTTGATCCAGACCGATTACGCCGGAGCGCTCCCGGTGGACTGGAAGCAGGTCAAGACCCTGGAAAGCGACCAGGAGCTGTTGGTCAAGCAGGATGCCTACACGGGGGAGAAAGCCAAGTCCCTGAAAGCGGCGCCTGATGGCAAGGTGACGCTGGTCAACGGCGAAGCGCCGAAAACCGTCGACCTCGCGAGTATCAAGCAGATCGTCAAGCCCCAGCCAGTGATCGAGGACCTGGTGTGGAAGGGCAATGTCGACCTGGCCCTGGACTACAAACGGGCGGATCAGGACACCGACGATTATGATATCGCTTTCAAGACCACCGCCCGCCACGGCGCCTGGCGGCATAACGCCCAGGGTGAGTACAACCGCGAGTTCCAGAACAATGTCGTGACCACCAACAACTGGAACGTCGAATATGCCCTGGACCGCTTTTTCACCGAGCAGTGGTTCTGGCAGGGGCGTCTGACCTATAAGCGTGACTTTGTCGAAGACCTGGCACGCCAACGCACCGTCGGTACCGGCCCGGGCTACCAGTTCTGGGACAATGAGCTGGGGGCGTTTTCCCTTGGTTCGCTGGTCAACAATACCGATTACCAGTACAGCGATGGTGAGAAGAAGAACTTCTATTCGCTGGGCATGAAATGGGACTACAACCGCTACCTGGTGGGCAAGACGGTGCAGTTCTTCACCAACGGCGAAGTCGGCCGGCCACTGAGCGGGCCTTCGGAGTATTCCCTCGACGCCCAGATGGGCCTGCGCTACAAAGTTACCGAATGGGCCTCGCTGAACCTCAAGGCCGAGCGCAACGTGGTCCAGGGCGACGCGGAAACCAGCCTGAACAAGACCCGCTATACGGCGGGCTTCGGAGTGGTCTGGTAAGCGCACCGCCCACGCCCCTGGCATCCGGTGTGGATAACGTTTATTTTTCAGTGGTTTTCATTCGCAAGTCCCAGGGCTTGTCGACGGTTTCTGACGAGGAGTCAAAAGGTGAGCGTTGAAGTTGCCAAGAATGCCCGTGAGCTGCTGCTCAAGGAGTACCGGGGTGTGTTGTCCACGCATTCCAAGGCCATGCCCGGTTTCCCGTTTGGCTCCGTGGTGCCTTATTGTCTTGACGGCCAGGGGCGGGCGCTGATCCTGATCAGCCGGATCGCCCAGCACACCCATAACCTGCAGAAAGACCCCAAGTGCTCCCTGCTGGTGGGTGAGCGTGATGCCGAAGATGTGCAGGCGGTCGGTCGTCTGACCTACCTGGCCGAGGCCGAGAAGCTCAGCGATCCCGAGGCGATCGAAGCGGCGGCCGAGCGTTACTATCGCTACTTTCCGGACTCGCAGAACTACCATCAGGCCCATGATTTCGACTTCTGGGTGCTCAATCCGGTGCGGCACCGCTATATCGGCGGATTCGGTGCGATCCACTGGCTGGATCAGGTCACCCTGGCCAACCCTTTCGCCGGCAAGGCCGAAATCGGCATGCTCGAACACATGAACAGCGACCACGCGAAGGCCATTGCCCACTACGTCGCCCTGGCCGGATTGCCGGATACGGTACCGGCGCAACTGGCGGGTATCGACACCGAGGGCATGCACCTGCGCATCGGCCAGGCGCTGTACTGGTTGCCCTTCGAGGCGCCTTGCAATACGCCGACACAAGTTCGCGAAGCCTTGGTTTCCCTGGCTCACGCCGAGCATTGGCCAAAAAAGCAAACCGCCTCAGCTTGAATTCACGAACTGTCGACGTCATCTAAGGTTAAGTGGAAGGCATTCTTCCGTAGAGGAACCATTTGATGCGCGCTTTTTTATTGCTCTTTCTGCTGTTTCCGGTGCTAGAGCTGTATGTGTTTTTCCAGGTCAGTACCGCGATCGGGTTTTTCCCGGCCCTGGCACTGATCATTCTCGGTTCGATGCTGGGTGTGCTGGTCCTGCGGATCGCAGGGATCGCCACGGCGTTGCGGGCGCGGGAAAGCCTGAACCGCGGCGAGTTGCCGGCGCAGACCATGCTCGAAGGCCTGATGCTGGCCCTGGGCGGCGGCCTGCTGCTGCTGCCGGGGTTTATCAGCGACATTGTCGGCCTGGTCCTGTTGTTGCCCATGACCCGTCGCCTGCTGGCCGACCGCATGCGTCGGCGCGTCGAAGAGCAGGCGTTGCGTCAGCGGGCCTTTGCCGACGACTTGCAGGCTCGGGGTCCGTCGGGATCGTCGCCGGCTACCAGCCGGCAACCCCAGGTCATTGAAGGCGAGTTCGAACACCGCGATTCCTGATCCTCACTGCAACGACACGGCACCTTCGGGTGCCGTGTTGGTTTTCGACACCCCCAGGTAAAAAAAACGTCACCCTGCCCTTGAAATTACCTTGGGCGACCTTATGTAACGGTCACCGCAAGGTTTTGGCGAAAATCGCCAGACAGTCTTTCGCGGTTCGCTTGGCGAGCCGCAACCGGCAACGCCGGATTTGCTAAACCGGTCGGTATCGACATCGACCCTTGAAAACCATAATTAGGAGAGATCGACAATGAAGCTTCGTCCTCTGCATGACCGCGTCGTCATCCGTCGCAGCGAAGAAGAGAAAAAAACCGCTGGCGGTATCGTGCTGCCAGGTTCGGCTGCCGAGAAAGCCAACCACGGTGAAATTCTCGCTGTAGGCACCGGCCGCGTGCTGGACAACGGTGAAGTCCGCGCGCTGGCCGTGAAAGTGGGTGACAAGGTTGTGTTCGGCCCTTACTCCGGCAGCAACACTGTGAAAGTAGACGGCGAAGACCTGCTGGTAATGGCTGAGAACGAGATTCTCGCTGTTATCGAAGGCTGATTCCCGCTCATTTTTCCCGCTACGACAAAGTATTCAAGGAATTACGATCATGGCTGCTAAAGAAGTTCTGTTTGGCGACTCCGCCCGCAAAAAAATGCTCAAAGGTGTCAACGTCCTGGCTGACGCGGTAAAAGCGACCCTGGGCCCGAAAGGCCGTAACGTGATCATCGAGAAGAGCTTCGGCGCTCCGACCATCACCAAGGACGGCGTTTCCGTTGCCAAGGAAATCGAGCTGGAAGACCGTTTCGAAAACATGGGCGCGCAGCTGGTCAAGGACGTTGCTTCCCGTGCCAACGATGATGCCGGCGACGGCACCACCACTGCCACCGTACTGGCTCAGTCGATCGTCAACGAAGGCCTGAAGGCTGTCGCTGCCGGCATGAACCCGATGGATCTGAAGCGCGGCATCGACAAGGCGACCATCGCCATCGTCAAAGAGCTCAAAGCTCTGTCCAAGCCTTGCGCTGACACCAAGGCCATCGCTCAGGTCGGCACCATCTCCGCCAACTCCGACAGCTCCATCGGCGACATCATTGCCGAAGCCATGGAAAAAGTCGGTAAAGAAGGCGTGATCACCGTCGAAGAGGGCTCGGGCCTGGAAAACGAACTGTCGGTTGTAGAAGGCATGCAGTTCGACCGTGGCTACCTGTCCCCGTACTTCGTCAACAAGCCGGAAACCATGGTCGCCGAGCTGGACGGCCCGCTGATCCTGCTGGTGGACAAGAAGATCTCCAACATCCGCGAAATGCTGCCGGTGCTGGAAGCCGTTGCCAAAGCCGGCCGCCCACTGCTGATCGTGGCCGAAGACGTTGAAGGCGAAGCCCTGGCGACGCTGGTTGTGAACAACATGCGCGGTATCGTCAAAGTCGCTGCCGTCAAGGCACCTGGCTTCGGCGATCGTCGCAAGGCCATGCTGCAGGACATCGCTGTCCTGACCGGCGGTACCGTGATCTCCGAAGAGATCGGCCTGAGCCTGGAAAGCACCACCCTGGAACACCTGGGCAGCGCCAAGCGCGTGACCCTGTCCAAGGAAAACACCATCATCGTCGACGGTGCTGGCGTACAAGGCGACATCGAAGCACGTATCAACCAGATCCGTGCCCAGGTCGTCGAGACTTCCTCCGACTACGATCGTGAAAAACTGCAAGAGCGTCTGGCCAAGCTGTCCGGCGGCGTTGCAGTGATCAAGGTTGGTGCGGGTTCCGAAGTTGAAATGAAAGAGAAGAAAGCCCGCGTTGAAGACGCCCTGCATGCTACCCGTGCAGCCGTTGAAGAAGGCGTGGTCCCTGGCGGTGGCGTGGCACTGATCCGTGCCCTGCAAGCCATCAGCGAACTGAAAGGCGACAACGCCGATCAGGACGTTGGTATCGCTGTTCTGCGTCGCGCTGTTGAAGCGCCGCTGCGCCAGATCTCCGCCAACAGCGGTGACGAGCCAAGCGTCGTGGTCAACGAAGTCAAGAACGGCCAAGGTAACTTCGGTTACAACGCCGCGACTGGCGAATACGGCGACATGATCGAAATGGGCATCCTGGACCCAACCAAGGTGACTCGTTCGGCGCTGCAGGCAGCTTCCTCGATCGGCGGTCTGATCCTGACCACCGAAGCGGCAGTGGCTGAAGCACCGAAGAAAGACGGCGGTGCTGGCGGCGGTATGCCAGACATGGGCGGCATGGGCGGTATGGGCGGCATGATGTAAGTCGGCCCCACCTGCTACAAAGAAACCCCGCCTTGTGCGGGGTTTCTTTTTGCCGGCAAGTCATAGGCGCATCAGCTGCTTTTATCGCGCAGCTTGTAGCTGCCACAGGCTTGCCCTTAAGCTGCGCGGGCCAAGACACGGCCGTTACCGCGTACGGAGAGAGTACCCATGCGAATTCTACTGGTTGAAGACAACCGCGATATCCTCGCCAACCTGGCTGATTACCTGGGGCTTAAAGGCTATACCGTCGACTGCGCGCAGGACGGCTTGTCGGGCTTGCACCTGGCCGCCACCGAGCACTACGACCTGATCGTGCTGGACATCATGTTGCCCGGGATCGATGGTTTCACCCTGTGCAAGCGCCTGCGTGAAGATGCTCGGCGCGACACCCCGGTGATCATGCTCACCGCCCGCGATCAACTGGATGACCGTCTGCAAGGCTTCAAGTCGGGTGCCGACGACTACCTGCTCAAGCCGTTCGCCCTGTCGGAACTGGCAGCGCGGATCGAAGCAGTGCTGCGCCGGGCCCAGGGCGGCGGGCGGCGGGCCCTGCAGGTTGGCGACCTGAGTTACGACCTCGATACCCTGGAAGTGACCCGCGAAGGGCGCCTGCTCAAGCTCAACCCGGTGGGCCTGAAGCTGTTGGCGGTGCTGATGCAGAAAAGCCCCCATGTGTTGCGCCGCGAGGTCCTCGAGGAAGCCCTGTGGGGCGACGACTGCCCGGACAGCGACAGCTTGCGCAGTCATGTTCACCAATTGCGCCAAGTGATCGACAAGCCCTTCGAGAAGCCTTTGCTGCATACCGTGCATGGCGTCGGCTACCGCCTGGCCGAAGGCCGCGATGGAGTTTAAACAAAGCCTCGCCCAGCGGATCATCATTGCCTTTGCGCTGATGAGCGCCCTGGTGGCGGGGGCTTTCGCCATGGGCATCGTGGCTACGGTTCACCTGGTTGAGGAAAAGCTGATTTCCGCGGGCCTGGGGGGCGATCTCCAGCGTCTGTTACTGATGGACAGTGTCAACGACTGGAGCCATCGACCCGAGCCCGATCAACTGTTCTATTTCAGCGGCGGTCCGGGGGACTTCGCCTTGCCCAGGGATCTGCGTCATCTGGACGCCGGGTTCCACGAGGTGTTTCGCGACCATTTGTCCTACCACGCCGTCGTCGAGGTGGTCGACGGTCGGCGTTACGTGCTGTTGCAGGACCAGAGTGATTTTGAAGAGCGTGAGCGGGTGCTGTTTGCCGTGGTGCTGGTTGGGTTTGTCCTGGCCCTGGCCCTGGCGGTGTTCCTCGGCTGGATCCTCGCCCGTCGGGTGATGGCCCCGGTGGTGCGCCTGGCCCGCCAGGTGCGCCATCGCGATCAGTTACTCGGCCTGGCGCCACCCTTGGCGCCGGATTACGCCGCTGACGAAGTGGGTGAGCTGGCGGTGGCCTTCGACGCCACCCTCGGCCGCTTGCGTGACGCCCTGACCCGCGAGCGTCTGTTCACCAGCGATGTCAGCCACGAACTGCGTACGCCGCTGATGGTGCTGGCGACCTCCTGTGAACTGCTGCTGGAAAATCCGGCTATTGACCAGCGCGGGCGCAATCAGGTCGAGCGCATTGCCCGGGCCTGCGAGGAAATGCGCGAACTGGTGCAGACCTTTCTGATGCTCGCCCGGGCCCAGCGCGAGGACGCCAGTATGTCGCCGCAGGTCTCCCTGAGTCGGGTCGCGGATGACTTGATCGGTTTATGGCGTGCGCCGATTGAAGAGAAGGGCCTGAAGTTGATCGTCGATCTCGGCAACCCCCTGGATACTCGTTACAACGCCACCTTTCTGCACGCGGTGATGGGCAACCTGCTGCGCAATGCCCTGCACTACACCGATCAGGGTTTTATCCGCCTGAGCCTGGAACCGGCCGGGTTTGTGGTGGAAGACAGCGGCGTGGGGATTCCCGAAGAGCAGCGCGAAGCCATGTTCCAGCCCTTCGTGCGCGGTAACGAAAAACGCGGTGAAGGCCTCGGGTTGGGCCTGTCACTGGTCCAGCGGATCTGCGAAAACCAGGGTTGGCACGTCAGCCTGACCACCATGACGCCCAATGGCTGCCGTTTTCATGTCGATTTGGGCGGGCCTGATGCTTGAGTACAGACGAGATCTTCACTCGGAAATGGTCAGTCTCTGGTTCCCATATAAGCGCTGATATCCTTTGGGGGATCTCAAAAGGCTACGACGCCACTCGTCGTTGGGGGCTACGGCACAGGGAAAACTGAGCTATTTTGAGGATAGCCGTTCAGCTATACCATCAAAGGTTTATGGTAATGAAGTTAGAAGTCGCTCGAGGTTTGTTTCTGGTCAGCGCGCTGGCGGTGGTTTCCCTGGCTTTGGTGGTTTGGGAGGAGCCCGGTCCGCAGGTGCTGACGGCAGCGGTTGGTGCCGGGCATTGTCCTTTGCCCCGTGTTGTCAAGGTGGCCGATGCCAAACCCGACCACGACCTTTTGTTGTTCATGTTCGGCCTTTCCCAGGGGCTCAAGCCGCAGAGTTGAAACCGTCCTGTCCGCCTCGCAGGCCTCGCATTGATCGAGGCCTTTTTTATGGGCGCTGTTTGTTCGATTCCATTGCTGCCTTCCAGCACCACAGGCCAGGATTGGATCCATATGTTCTTTTTTACCTGTGCGAGCGTGTAAGCCATTGCTTACATCTCGCGTAAGCGATCGAGGATAATTTGCCGTCTCGATTACCGAGTATTTCATTTAAATAATTGAAATATATAGGTTTTCTGTTATTTAAATGGATCCAATTTCGAAGAGGTGGCATTTTGGATCCACTTGCGGCGACTCAGAAAGTCTTTAATATTGCCCCTGTGTCGACGGATAGACACGGCGATCAAGGACAGATTGCTGGAAGGAACATCGCAGGATGCGATTCATCAGGACGATGAAAGGGAAAAAAGGGACTAGGGAAAAAATGTGGGCGGGTCAAACCGCCC
>NZ_JALLIX010000065.1 GCF_023242365.1 Pseudomonas sp. MWU13-2100 | reverse complement strand
GTACACGCATCAACTGTGGCTCCCATATCCTGCTGTCATGCCTGCTGGTGAACGTCTTTTCCCAAAAGACGAATTTGAGCTCGGCGATGACTTGTCCTGTCGTCTTTACTTTGTTCCGTACTGCTTGCAGGTCACCCAAGGCGTTATAGCCAGGGCTGAGTTGGCGCGGGAGGCTGCGCTCGAAGCCGAGGTTCCATGGCCATCTGGCGCCGTGAGTTGCCTCGAACGCATCCGCTACGGCGTTGCGCACGACCACCTCGCAGATATGCAGGGGAGGTAGCAATGCTCCGCAAATCTGCGCATTCCAGGCGTACAACGCCAAAGCCGCGTCGGCGTCGGGCGCTATGGCTTCATAGGTCGCCATGCGAGCGGGTGACAAGGCGCATCTGACAATATCGGCAATCTGCGTTGACATGACAGGCTTCGATCCTTATAGTTTTTTCACGAGCCACGGGAAACGCGGGCGCAAGCCTCCCCCCGAGGACATATGAAACAACGAAGAAACCTGCCTTTTTGGTGGGTTTTTTCGTTTCTGAAGAAGCAATATTTCGGGCTCGCATTTTTCGTCTGTCATTTGGGCTGCCCCATGAACAGCGCCCTGCGCGAATCAAGGCTGTCGGCTGTGTAGAGCGGCATGATAGATAGCTGAAAAGGAGGGTCAACGCAGGGATTGTGGAAAGATGTTTCGTGAGGGCGGTGTCAGGAGGGAGTGGTCAAGAGCACTTATTACGTCGTTTGTTACGTTCAGCAGATAAACAAAAGCCCCGCATCGCTGCGAGGCCTTGTTTTGTATGGTGCCGGCACCAGACGAACGGTATGTTTCGGGGCGGCTAGGTTTTTCGGGCATCTGGAGTTCGCTGGAAATTTCGGCGTACCCCATCTAGTAACTATAAATAAATCAGCTAGTTATGGCGTTCAGTGGAGTCGAACCCGGAATTCATAGCTTATCAGCACTCTTTACCAGCATTCGGCAACCTCCGATCGCGGAATTTGGCCGTGCGTTTTGCAGGTCGCTAAGGGGATTGATGGGCGTTGCATATGGCGTGCGGTCCTGCTGCTATGAGCAGCGGGTGCTGCTGAGCCGGAGGAGAAATCGGGCCGAGTACCTAGCGTGTACCTTCCGTGACAGGATCTTCAATCGCCTCAAAGTCCTTTTGCCGAGGATGTCTCAGTCTCTATCTGATCACTGGCGCATTAGGTTAATAAGTCTTGATGCTCGCTGCAATTTTTACGGCTGGGTTTGAAATACCTCAGGCGCCAAGTCTTGGCGCCGTTGAAACACTATGCATTACTGAAAGTAATAATTCCTTAGCCTACATTAAAAACCACATTGTTAGCAACGCATCCATAAATATGCCTCTAGTTTCTTTTGAAAAGCGGGGTCCATTTTGGATCGTTCGCACTACCCCAAATAATAGGTAGCGAATTATTTGGACAATTATCCTTAAATACAATTAGCAGTTGGCCATCATGGTATCCGAGAGGATGCCTATTGTTTATTCTGGCACCATATTTTCTCGCCATTGAAAGAGCTTTGGTAATTTCATGGTCTTCAAAAATTTTCGACTCAGCTGTGAATGCCTTATGTCCGCCGTCAATAACATCGCATACCCTGAGTACAATTTTGAATGGAAAGTTGCTATTGTCAATGTGGTTTTGACAGTTCTCAATTCCATCGCCTGTTCCGCAAATTACGCCCACAACTACCAGTATTTCTCTTTCGCCCAGAATCTCACCAAGGTCGAGGTTTAATTGATCTAAGTGACCAATCACGGTACCCCCAGATGCGACCATGTCATCGATAAATACTAGGGCCTTAATATTTTCATCGCCCAGAATACTTTTTTGCAACTCGTTGTAGGCTTTTATGCTATGAGCGGTAATGCCGTTCTCCGTTGCATACATTCTAATGTATGTCGGCCCGCTCTTGGATAAGGCGCCAAATGCGCTGACCAAAATATCCTTACGAACGCGCTCACCCGCTTTGACAGTGTGTACGACCTCACGCCTAACGATGTCATGGACGATTTTCAGTTTTTCTCTAATCTTAGATTCACCATAGAAATCCAAATTCAAAAGTAATTTAAATGCCATGCGGCGCTCAATGTTATTTTCAAATTGATCCAGCCATGCGCGGATATGTGACGGGCTAATTTTAGCTCCTCGATAATGCTCCCACTTGTCGCTAAGCGTGATGATTTCACTTTCAGATATATACGCCGCACTTTCTTTCGCATTAAATGCAGTCTGAGCATCTTCATCCGCGAATGAAGCTCTCAGGTTATACACGCCTTTTTCCGTAAGCCATCGTTCGAAAAGCCTTGGCTTTATCCTTAGCAGGCCTTCCTCCTCGACGATAATATTGCGGCTTATAAAACTTTCAAGTATCTCTTTTGATGGAATTCCAGAAAGAGATAAGTCGCTAACGATAGAGGTTTTTTCTACTGAATTATTTTCGCGTAATTTATCAGCAAATGCTATTAACAGTCTTCGTCGCTGGGTTTCTATAGTGTCTCTGCGCTCAGTGTCCTCAACTCTTATTCCATCACTCCAGAAGTGATTTAAGTTAATAGCCTCCATGTTAACGATTGTATCGTGAATCGCGTCCTCCATTTCGTCAACCGATATGAAAGAGCAGCGTCGGTCGCACATTTTTTTGTAAAGGGTCTTGGCGACGAATTTTGTATAAAAGGGGTTGCCCTCTGTCACTTCATAAAGCTTGAGAATAGCTTCATCGCTGTACTCCAATACCCCTCGGACAGGGGCGGTTACAAGTTCCTTAAAGTCTTCCCAGTATTCGGATTTGTTAAAGTAGCCGACATTTGATGCGTCAAATTTGTTAAGTTTGTCCGTGCTTTGCATAATCACGCTCATGTTCTCCCCACCAACAAGTATCAAGGAGACGCGGCCCTCACCACTTTCACCACTTAAACTTCTTAAGTTATGAAAAAAAGAATTACCTTCTTCTGTATATGGATACAGTTGTGATGGAATTTCGTCAAATTCGTCTAGGATGATTATTATTCGAGCATCTTTGTTTGCTGTCACTATGTCTTCGATGTATGAGACTAGAGGGTATAGAGAAGATGCAAATGCACTGTCATCAATTTCAACCGAAAACACCCGTCTTAGGTTCTTAGTTATTTTTTTGCCAAGAGTGTTGATGAAATTGCTTGGAGATGTCTTGTCCAGGCTACCAGTCTCGATAAAAACAGTAGCGTGATTATCTTTTCCTTCAAATTTATGCTGAATGGTTCGTGCGAGTGATGTCTTGCCAACTCTTTTTTGGCCATAAATAATTGACGACTCACCTTTTCGTAGGGATAGCTTTGATGAAATATTCTCAAGAAGGTCTTTGCGTCCTACTAGATCTGCTTCGCTATCTACCGACTCTAGGCTATAAGGCTGTTGTCTTTTTATTTCATCCCAGTTTAAAGTTCCGTTTTGAGGGACAACGTCAATTTCAAAGTCCACCTCAATTCGTTTTCCTTTATAATCAGCCCATGACAATATGCCTAAGATTTTTGGGATTTTTGTACCTCCGACTACGGAGTGCGTTTTTATTATAAATTCGTGGCGACCAGCATCTACAGTGCCTAGAGAAAGCTCATCACTTTCGACTTCTAGACCAACATCTGATTCTAGTATGTTAATTGTGGTGTCAAAAGCGACTCCAGGACCAGAGTTATAAAGGTAGACTTTAATTGGAAAGGATTCACCAACTGCATGAAGAGGATACTTTCGCTCAGATGCTTTCAGAGAAAGAACTACGGGCTTTTGCAATCCGCTATGATTAAAATCAATTTGAGCCGTCATAAAGGCAGACTCTAGAATGTTTTCAATCATGGTGGCAACATAAATATTTGATCCGTGCCTTTGTATGTCAATAATGTAGCTACGATATATCTCTTCAAGTCTTGTGAAAGCGGAAAGGGCATTAACCCGGTCAGCTTGTGAATATTGCTCTATAGCATTAAAAAATTCGTTTATACGCTCTTTAGATACTAGCGACTGATCGTATATCTGACTTTCAGAAAATATTGTCGTGAGCGGACTGCTAATAAGTTTTATGTAGCCTCTGCGAGCATTTATAGCGGTCTCCATGCTCACAATAGATACTTTTATTTTATCGAACTCACCAATTGTATTCGCGTGAATAGTCTGAAGCCCTGCAAATATCTCGTGGCTGCTATTTTTTTCATCTATTTTTAATATCTTATATATCTGATTGCATAAGACATCATTAAAAATGGTAATGACTTTGTGTCTTGTGGAGTTGTCATCCCATAGTAATTTAGAGTTACCGCTAAGTACTCGAAGTAGGTAAGAGGCTACATGCTTCTTTGTAGTGTTATTGTTGTTTTGGTCAAGAAAAGAAACTTGAGGGGTGGCTGGATTTAATTCAAGAAAAATGCAGATCGTTTTGAATAGCGAGTGTAGAGTTTCGACGTTCGAATTATCATCAAGTGCTATAAATCGTTCTTCAATACCATTTTCTTGTTTCATTCGAACTCCCTGTTGAAATTTCTCGAAATGAGCGTTGATAGCCATATGCCATGAATTATTATGATCGTTAAAGCATATTGAGGCAATGGTTCCGCGCTCTGCGAAAAGCGCTAATGGCTAAGCAAGGCTCACCCGCTCTAATTTGCAATTGATTTCACAGACACAGCCTAGACCTATTGCTGACATGTGCTTAAGGTTTGAACTGCCAGGATTTTCCTAAGCGAAGAGTGAGCAAATGCATGGTCAGCAGATAGTAATAGCGCGTCGATTCGGCGCGTTGGTTCACTTGCTGATTTAGGAACCACACGAGATGTTTTCGTTGCCAGGTCCATGGATTATCTCGGCGCCAGCGATCAGAGATCGTCGCTTGAATGACCCTCGCTTGGCGAAGATGACGCTTGCGCGTGGTATACGACCCGGTCAGGACGCCAGCCAGGAACAATTCCATATCGAATCCCTTGCTCATGCTCGGCTACCGATGTAAGCCGAGACCACTTCGATACGACCGTGCCCCAGTTCGTAGCTGATTTTTACTCTGGCCTCGCGATCAAGGTGTCGATCGATTTGGTAGCAACTGCCACCGTTGATAGGGGCGAGATGATGGGTGATTTGCTCATAGCGTTTGCACGCATAGGCTGCCCGCAATTCGTGGAAACCTTTGAGGTTGTGCTTATGGAGGATCTCCCGTGCGGGGCGAACGATTCGCTGTTGGAAATCGAGGTATCTTTCGTCCGGTGCAAGCAGGTTGCGGCTACCGTCGGGAGATACCTGTTCGGCGTACCTGAGCGCTTCGCGAATATGGTCATCCACCGTGATCCAACGAGGCGCGGTTGCGCCGCCGCGTCCACCTTTGGTGCCGTCCTGGATGTTGATCTTGCCGAATTGCTTGGCTTCTCGTTTTAGACGGGGAAGGTCGGCCAAAATCGCCTCGCGCAAGCGCATGCCGGTGGCTCGTGCTAACTGAGCGATGGCCGCAGCGCGCGGCTGCTGGTGTTCGCAAAGCACCTCTACGATCCGCCTCACCTGTTCGCGGTCTTGGCCTTGCGGCGCTGAACGACGAATACTGGTGCGCCGCATTCCCAGCGCCTTGCTCGGGCTCGGCACTTTCACATACTGATCACCGCGAAGCGCGGCCATGGTCCGATTCACACTGGACAACCGGTTTTGCGCAGTGGCGATGGCCAGCTCACCTTGTTCAACTTGTTGGCGCAGATGTCCGGCGTAGTCCAGCAAGATCTGGCGATCTATCTGCCGTGCATCGTTGAGTCCAGGTCCATCGTCTGAGCGGCACCAGTGTACGAATGCCTGCCAACGATCACTGTGCGCTTTGACGGTCCCGTAATGCCCGCAGCCAAACAGATCGCGCAACGCCTGTGGCCCGGCATAACTCAGTTGCCGACCATAGCCAAAATTACGTCCATTCCTTCTACTGACCAATCCCATGACCAAACTCCTCTCGAAGCCAAACTTGTAAAACCTTCCCCACGTCATCCCGCCAAGAATGTTGAGTGTTATCAGGGATCAAGGCCCCTGCGACCAGTGAGGGTTGTCCACTAACGCGGGACTGACGGCTCTTTACGACCGGGAGCTTGGGCATCTCATGATCTGGCCTCCTGAGCACTTCCGAAGAAGTGGGCGGGTGGAGGCTGCACTGGCTGACGAGGCCAGCGCCGCGAGATCCTGAGTTAGGTGAAGGCAGTGATGCGATGACCGGGGCGTGTCTGACTGTCAGTCAGGTGCAGTCCATTCCCTGGGCTGCGGCACCATCATCTGCATCGCTGTTGCTGGTGACTTCGGTGTTTGTCACGCCGATTGTCACGAGGGGAAATGCCGCAATGCCTTGTACGAGTTGGGCTGCAGCAGCGGTAGGGGCGCCCGTCTCTTTCCGGAAGAAAGAGACGGGCGCAGGTTGGCGCAAGGAAATGGCCAAGCGGATAGGTTGCTGCAGGGCAGCTATGAAAGGGAATGAGTTGCCGCAGTGGGCACACTGGTAAAAGTAGGCATCCATCACATCGCTGTGACCGTGCGAGCCGCCGGACGCTAATCGCACTTTGGGAGAACCACCACTGTGTGGCGTAGCCTCAAAGGTTCGGGCTACCTGGGATTGCTGTCAACGACAGCGCTTTGCCCGATCTTTTCTACGCCTGTGGATAATTTGGGTCAAGGCTCGAATTGGCGGGAATTCTGTGGCTGTGGATGAAATTATCCACCGGTGGAAATCATTGGTTTTCCACAGACAGTTGCGTGGGCTTTAGATTTTTTAAGTGAGGTCCATCCAAGCAGGGCGGCTTTGCAGCCCCGCTTGGATGGACCCGCGTGGAAGGGCGGACAACGGTGATCTCGCAGGCTTACCCACGTTTGGATGCGCCACGGCTATTTTGTAGAGTCGTGATGTTGTCGCCGACTGGGTGAGCGAATTCGTGGGGTGTCACATGCCCATGGCGGTTGGCGTCGATGTAGTTGCTCCACCACGCCATGATCAGCCTGCGCTGCTCCAGAAATTCAGCTTTGTGGATATACGCGGCGCGCACGCGGTTGCGTTCCTTGTGGCTCATTTGTCTTTCGATGGCTGCGTCGGTCCATAACCCGGACTCCAGCAGTGCGCTACAGGCCATGGTCCTGAAGCCGTGGCCGCACACGTCCTTGCTCGTGTCATAGCCGGCGTTGCGGAGCATGGTGTTCACCGTGTTCTCGGACATGGGCTTCCAGTATTTGTGGTCGCCCGGTAGCACCAACTCTGAAAAGCGACTAAGGCTGCGCAGGCGCTCCAGTATTTCGATGACCTGCGGCGACAGCGGGACCATTTGAATGTCGCCGTTCATCTTGGTCCCTCGTGTGGAGTTGCGTACCCCTTCAATCGGTGCGCGTGTATCGGGGATTTCCCACATGGCGCGTTGGAGGTCGAACTCACTCCATCGCGCGAAGCGCAGTTCGCTGGAGCGGACGAATACATGCAGCGTGAGTAGGACGGCAAGGCGTGTCAGCTCGCGGCCGTTGTAGTTGTCGATACGGTGTAGCAGTTCGGGTAGGCGGTTGAGGGATAGGGCCGGGCGATGGACTGTGCGCGGCGCGTGAATCGATCCTGCCAGATCCAGTGCAGGATTCATGGTGATCTGCCGAGCCCTTTTGGCCCCGCGCATGATGGTGGATAAGTAGTTCTGTACCCTTAACGCCACATCCATGGTGCCGCGTTCCTTGATGCGCTGGGTGATCTCTAGCAGGTCGTGGGTATCGAGTTCAGCGATAGGTCGTTGGCCGATCAGTGGGAAGACGTGGGTGCGCAGTCGGCTCATTACGGTTTTTGCGTGGCCTTCGGTCCAGCGGCGGGACATATCAGCGTGCCACTCCAGGGCGACGGTTTCGAAAAGCAGTGCCGCCTGCTGGGCTACGATCTTGGCCTTCTTCTTTTCTTCCATTGGGTCGAGGTTGTCGAGCAGCAACGCCTTGGCTTCGTCTCGCTTACGCCGTGCGACGGAAAGGGTAACTATGGGGTAATTGCCGATGATGAGCGTCCCTTCCTTGCCGTTGGGCTTGGTGTACTTTAAGCGCCAGGTCTTCACGCCATTGGGTTTGACGAATAGGTACATGCCGCCGCCGTCGAACAGTTTGTAGGCGCGTTCGCGGGTTTTGGCCGTGCGGCATTGCAGGTCGCTGAGGGGGATCGCTAGACGTGGCATAGGGGTACGCGCTCCTGACCGGGAAATCGCAGTACCCCTAACATACCCTCGGGGAAGGGGGATTTTGTTGGATCCCGACAGAGGGTCCTGGAACGAAAAAACCCGCCAAAGGGCGGGTTTTCGGGGCTTCCAGAGCATTCGGTGGAATGCAATGGAGCCTAATGTGGTGCCGGCACCAGGAGTCGAACCCGGGACCTACTGATTACAAGTCAGTTGCTCTACCAACTGAGCTATACCGGCGTGTTAGGGCGACGATTATAGCGATTGGCGAGGTTCTGTAAACCCCTGATATTTGACTATTTTTGCGAAGACGGCTTTCTTGCGATCCGCCGCTACCGACAACCTTGGGCCTTGTCCTGATCCGTCGCCCGTGCCGCCGCGATCACCGCCAGCAACCGGCCCGCTATTTCAGCCGCCTGCTCGGCCGACGCCACGTTGGTAAAACTCATCAACAACCCACCTTCCTCTCCGCCCAGCAGTTGCCAGCGCGACAACGGCTCAATCGACAATCCCGCCACCCGCGCCTGCTCGGCTATCCGGAAATCCGGCACCCCAATCAACAGCCGCACCAGCAGATTGATCCCTCCAGCTTGCGGGTCGACCTTCAATATCCCGCCGCCCAGCTCTTCCAGCGCCTTGACCAGCAACGCCCGACGCACGCTGTACAGCTGACGCATCTTCTTCAAATGCCGAGTGAAGTGCCCCTGGCTCAGAAAGTCGCTGACCGTCGCCTGCAGCAGTTCCGGGCAGCGATTGCGCCACAGCCGGGCAACCTGTTCAAAGCGCTCGACCTGTTCCCGGGGCACCACCAGATACGCCAGGCGCAATCCCGGAAACAGCATCTTGCTGAAGGTCCCGGCGTACAGCACGCGGTCATGCACATCCTGGCTCTTCAGTGCAGGCAACGGCCGGCCTCTATAACGAAACTCGCTGTCATAGTCGTCTTCCAATACCCAGCTCGACTGCCCCCGCGCCCAATCGAGCAGTTCCCGCCGCCGCTCCGGGCTCAAGGCCACGCCCAACGGGCTCTGATGGGCCGGGCTGACCACCGCCAACCGCGCCGTCGGACTCAGACGAATACCGTGCTCCACCCGCAAACCATCGGCATCCACTGGCACCGGTATCAGCTCTACGCCACGATTGAGCAGGATCTGCCGCGCATGCACATAACCCGGGTCCTCGAACCAGCAATCCTGACCCGTCATTTCCAGGCTTTCGCAGACCAGTTCGAGCACGGCGTTGTAACCGGTGCAGATAAACACCTGGTCCGGCGTGCACTGCACCCCCCGATACAACCCCAGGTACGTGGCAATGGCCGAGCGCAGCGGCGCGTAGCCTCTCGGATCGCTGAAGCCCAGGCCGGCGATATCGGTTTGCCGGGCGCGCTGGGTGATCAGCCGGCTCCAGAGTTTTCGCGGGAACGCATCCAGCGCCGGCAGCCCCATTTGCAGGGGCAACGGTTGATCCTGTTCGCTCGACGCGGCGCTTGCCGTTGGCGGACTGGGAGTCGCCGTCACCGGCAGATCAAGGGCAATGACGGTCCCGGCCTGCCCCCGCGCCGTCAGGTAGCCCTCGCTGATCAGCAGCTCATAAGCCGTTTCGACCGTGCCCCGCGCCAGATTGAGTTCAGCCGCCAGGGCACGCACCGAAGGCACGCGGTCACCGGGCCGCAATTGGCCGTCGTCGATGGCGCTGCGAATACGGCGATAGACCACCAGGTATTTGGGCAACCCCGGTTCAGTGGCGGCTTTGGCAATGGGCATGGCGTTTTCCGTGGTCATGCAGAACCGCCGCAGTTTAACCCCATGGCTGGGCGGATCAGCAGCGCTCATGTCCCAAACGGCTTGCTCGATCTTGGCCCTGTTGGCCGATGCCAACGCGCCGCAGACTGCCGGCCATGATTCCACCGACCTCAAATGGGAGCCATCCATGACTCAACGTCTCAATTATCTCGACGCCGCGCCCCTGGGCTACAAAGCGCTGTTTGGCGTTAAAAGCTATTTGCAAAGCTGCGGGCTCGAAGCGCATTTGATCGATCTTGTGTACCTGCGGGTTTCGCAGATCAATGGCTGCGCCTTCTGCATCAGTCAGCATTCCCGCGACCTGATCAAACTCGGCGTGAGCCTCGACAAGGTCCTGCTGGTGCCGGTCTGGCGCGAAGGCGGGGCATTATTCGATCGCCGTGAACGCGCCGCCCTGGCTTGGGCCGAAAGCGTGACCCGGGTACACGAAACCGAGGTGCCCGACGAGGACTTCCAGGCCGTGTCCGCCGTGTTCGGCGAAAAGGAAGTGGCCGACCTGACCCTGGCGGTCGCCCTGATGAACGCTCTAAACCGCGTCGGCGTCAGTTTTCGCCTGGTGCCGGCCAGTGTGCGTCAGCAGGAGGAAATCTCCCATGGCCAATGATCTCGAATACGCACTGGTCGAAAGCCCAGCCCAGTGCCGTGAGTGTTTTGCCGTGATGCAGGAGCTGCGCCCGCATCTGTCCGATGTGGAGTCCTTCGTCGAGCAGGTCTTGCGTCAGGGCGAGCAGGGCTTTCGCCTGCTGGCGCTGCGCGAGCATGGGCAGGTGATCGGCCTGGCCGGCTTTCGGGTGACGGAGAACACCCTGTATGGGCGCTTCGTCTATGTCGATGACCTGGTGGTGACGGCTTCGCAACAGCGTCGCGAGCTGGGCGCCGGGCTGCTGGAGGAAGTGCGTCGTCATGCGCGGGCCTTGGGTTATCGCTATCTGGTGCTGGATACCGGGATGCATATGCCTTTGGCGCAACGCTTCTATTTCCGCCAGGGATTGTTGGCCAAGGGCATGCACTTTTCCCAGGACCTGAATCCGGGGCCGACGCTATGAGCCGCGCCTTGTTGTTGAACTTCAGCCCCCATGGCACGGCGGCCCGGGTTTATCGCCTGGCGGCCGATGTGTTGGGCAACTGGGCCGGCGTCAGTACGGTCATGCATCGTCAGTTGGGCGGCGAACCGCTGCCCGCCTTGAGCAGCGACTACGCGACGGCCGTGACCTCGGTCGCCGGTATGGAGAACGTGGCTATCCATGCCTCCGAGCGGCAGATCGTCGAGCTTGAGACCAGCGATCTGCTGGTGCTGTGCACGCCGCTGCACAATTTCACGCTGCCCGCCGCGATGAAGCTGTGGATCGATCATGTGGTGCGCATTCAGCGCAGCTTCGGGGTGAACAGTGCGGGGGAGAAATTTGGCCTTCTCAAGGATCGCCCGACCTTCGTGCTGGTCAGTTCCGGAGGCTTTATCCAAGGCGAACGGGCGCGTCAGCCGGACTTTCTCACGCCTTATTTAAAGGCAATTCTTGGTTCCATTGGTATTCATCAGCTGACGTTTATCTATCTGGAAGGCTCGGTGCGTGGTAGTGAGGCGGTTGAGCAAGGGTTGGCGGTCGCTCGGGAGGCGTTGCTGAAGGGGCTTCAGGTTGAGACGAGAACCGGTAGGAGCCAGTTTGCTGGCGATGAGGCCAGTGAGTCTTGCTTCGCCTGATCGGACGCAATCGCCGGCAAGCCGGCTCCTACAGGGGATGTGGCGTTTTCAGGATGTGAAAAAAGGCGCGTTATATCGGTTGACTAAAAGGCTTATGCACAAGTGACCGATAGTGGGTGCGCTGGCAGTGCAATTTTGTGGACGCGTTCTCATCACGCCGCAACTATCTGTTTTTCCGGTGCTTTATTCTGTGAGCAAAAAATGATCAGTCAGCTTTTGGCTCTGTAGGCGTTGTTTTCAGGGTGTCTGCGGGAAAAGCATCAACAGACTTATCCACAGGCTGTGTTGCGCGCCAGGGTGGTTAATGGCGCTCTGCCAGTAGCATAAGATTGCGCGGCGTCAACGGGCTTTCGCAAAATAACCCCAGGCGCACAGCATAGCCTTGCTCCTCGAGGAACAGTGCGCGGTCGAGCACCAGCCAGAGTTCCAGCGGGCGGCGGAACAAGCCGCGGAGCAGTTCCAGGTTGCGCACTTGTGCCAGTCGTTGCCAGCCCGCGGCTTCCAATTCCAACCAATTCCGCTCGCCGACTGTGGATAACTCCTTGAGTGCGGCCAGGTCGCGGCAGTAGTCGGCGAAAGGTTTATCGAGCCAGGCGCTGGGCAGCGGAGGGGTGGGCAGGTAGTCGTCGGTTTGTCGCAGGCGGCGTTGCAGCAGGTCGAAGGCCAGGCGTCGGGCCATGGAGCTGTCGCGTTGGCGCCGCACCCGGGCACCGGCGGTGACGGTTTCGCTCAGGGGCAGGGCGAGGTCGTCCAGGGATAGATGCAGGGGCGAGGCCTGGGCGGCGGCGGATATAGGCTGGTAGTTCGTGGCGTTGATGCGGTTGTAGCAGCAGGGGGCGATCGCCAGTTGCCGGCAGCCGGCGTGGCTGGCCAGTTGCATCAGGCGTACGTGGAGGTCGCCGCAGGCGTGGAGGGCGACCGGGGTGTGTTCGGCGCTCAGATGGGCGGCGGCATCCGGGGCGAGGACGTCTTGTTGCAGGTGCTGGGCCGGCAGATGGTGGTGCTGGCTGAGCTGCTGGCCGCTGGCGATCAGGGCCGGGTCGTATTCCAGGCAGGTCAGCTGTTGGCCGGGTTGCAGCAGGCGGCGGCCAAGGTGGCCTTTGCCGGAACACCAGTCGAGCCAGTGGCTTGGCGCTTGGGTGAAGTCGAGGCGGGCGGCGAAGGCTTCGATCTGTTGCCATTTACGCCCTGGGACATCGACGTTCAGGCGGTGGTTGGCCGGGGGCAGTGCGCTGTCGGGGAGGGTTCCGACGGTCGCCAATGCCGCGGACTCGGCCGCCAGCGCGGGGAAGGGCGCGGGGGCCGAGAGGTGTTCCGGGTGGTTGTGGCTGGCCTCGGCGTCGTCGAGGCTGCGTTGGCGTAGCCAGGTGGCGAGTTCCGGGTGTTGGCTTTCCCACGGCAGATGAAGGTGGGTGAATGGGCGTGGGCGCCACAGGTGTTGGTGTGCCGAGAGGTATGCGTCCAGGGCCTTGAAGCGGGTTTTGAGGGCGGGGCCTTGGAGGATTGGGGGCATGCTGCGGGTTCCGGGGTGGCTGGGCTGGCGTCTTCGCGGGCAAGCTCCGCTCCCACAATGTATTCGCGTCGTACTTGAGTCTTGAACACGACTGAAAACCCTGTGGGAGCGGAGCTTGCCCGCGAAGAGGCCCTTGAGGCCAGCAAAAATTTCATGGCTGGGCGCAGGAGATTTCAAGTCCCCTGTGCCAACCCAGTCACCGCCCCTGGCAGGCATCCACCCGCATCCAGCGCTCCACCTGCTTGAACGCTTGCACCAGCAGGAACGAGATCACCAGGTAGAACACCCCCGCGGTGAAGAACATATCCACCGTCAGGTAGTTGCGCGCAATGATGGTCCGGGTCATGCCGGTCAGTTCCAGCAGGGTCACGGTACTCGCCAGCGAGCTGGCCTTGAGCATCAGGATCACTTCGTTGCTATAGGCCGGCAGGCCGATCCGCGCCGCGCGCGGCAGGATGATGTAGACCATCGCCTTGGCCCGCGACATCCCCAGCGCCCGCGCCGCCTCGATCTCGCCCGGCGGGATGGCCTGGATCGCCCCCCGCAGGATTTCCGCGATATACGCGGTGGTGTGCAAGGTCATGGTCGCCGTCGCGCACCAGAACGGATTGCGCAGATAAGGCCACATGAAGCTGTCACGTATCGCGTCGAACTGCGCCAGGCCGTAATACACCAGGAACAGTTGCACCAGCAGCGGCGTCCCGCGGAAAAAGAAGATATAGGCGTAGGGCAGGGAGCGCACATACCAGAGCTTCGAAGCCCGGGCGATGCCCAGCGGCACCGCCAGGATCAACCCCAGCACCACGGCGATGCCCACCAGTTCCAGGGTCAGCACCGCGCCCTGGAAAAACTTCGGCAGCCATTTGAAGATGACTTCCCATTCCATTATGTGGTCCTCACAAAACCGCGAGCGGCACGTTTTTCCAGGAAATGCATGCCGGTCATGGCCAGGACGGTCAGGCCCAGGTACATAAAGGCCGCCACCAGGTAGAAGGTGAACGGCAGCTTGCTGAACAGCACGGCGTTCTGCGCCTGGCGCATGATTTCTTCCAGGCTGATCACCGAGACCAGCGCGGTGTCCTTCATCAGGATCATGAACAGGTTGCCCAGGCCCGGCAGGGCGATGCGCCACATCTGCGGCATGATCAGCCGGGCGAAGATCCGCACCTTGGACATGCCCAGTGCCACCCCCGCTTCCCGATGGCCCTTGGGAATCGCCAGGATCGCCCCGCGAAACACTTCCGTGGCGTAGGCGCCAAAGCACAGGCCCAGGGCGATCACCCCAGCGGCGAACGGGTTCAAGGCCAGTTCGGGGTTACCGAACGCCTCGCCCAGTGCGCTCATCAAATTGACGCTGCCGTAATACATCAACAGCACCCAGAGCAGTTCCGGCACGCCACGAACCAGGGTCGAATAGGCGCCCCCCAGCCATTGCAGCGGTTTGTATGGTGAGGTCTTGGCCAAGGCGCCGAGCAGCCCGAGCAGCAGTCCCAGGCAGAGGGCGCAGAGCGCAAGCTTGACGGTCATCAGCGCGCCGGCGGCGAGCGCCGGGCCGAATCCATAGAGGTCGATATTCATGGGCAGAGGCAGGCTTTACCAGGGACAGCCGACACCTTGCGTTGAGGTGCCGGCCATCGGGGCAGGTCAGAGGATGCTGAACGGGAAGTACTTGTCGTTGATCTTCTTGTAAGTACCGTCGGCGATGATTTCTTTCAGCGCGGCGTTCAGCCTCTCACGCAGGGCGTCGTCCTTCTTGCGCACGGCGATGCCGATCTTGTCGCTCTCTTCCACCGGGTTGCCCTTGAACTCGTAAGGCTTGCCGGCTTCGCTCTTCAGCCATTCGTAGTTGACGTATTTGTCCGCCAGGATGGCGTCCAGGCGCCCGGCCTGCAGGTCGAGGTAGGCGTTTTCCTGGGTGTCGTAGAGCTTGATGGTGACGTCGTCGCCCAGATGGTCATCCAGCCAGCTGCCGGCCAGGGTCGCGCGTTGCGCGCCGATGATCTTGCCCTTGAGCGAGGCCTTGTCGGTCTTGAACTCGGCGTCTTTCTTCGCCGCGATGAATTGCAGCTTGTTGGAGTAGTACGGGTCGGTGAAGTCGACCGCCTGCTTGCGCTCTTCGGTGATCGACATCGAGGAGATCAGGAAGTCGAACTTCTTGGTCTGCAGGGCCGGAATGATCCCGTCCCAGTCGGAGGTCACCACCGTGCACTCGACCTTCATCCTGGCGCACAGGGCGTCGCCGATGTCCTTGTCGAAGCCCACGACCTGGCCGCTGGCATCCTTGTTGTTGAACGGTGGGTAGGCGGCCTCGATGCCCATTTTCAGGGTTTCGGCAAAGGCACTGGCGCTGAAGGCCATGGAGACGGCAGCGGCCAGGAGGAATTTTTTGTAGGTCTGCATGCGGGTTGCTCCGTTAGCGGTTGCTGGACATGAATTGTTTGCAGCGCGCCGACAGCGGGTTGTCGAACACCTGCTGCGGGGTTCCTTGTTCTTCCACCAGGCCCTGGTGCAGGAACACCACTTCACTGGAGACCTGGCGGGCAAAGCCCATTTCGTGGGTGACCAGCAGCATGGTGCGGCCTTCTTCGGCCAGGGCGCGGATCACGTTGAGGACTTCCTGGACCATTTCCGGGTCGAGGGCCGAGGTCGGCTCGTCGAACAGGATGACCTTGGGCTGCATGGCCAGGGTCCGGGCGATGGCCGCGCGCTGTTGCTGGCCGCCGGACAGTTGCGACGGGTAGGCATGGCGCTTGTCGGCGATGCCGACCTTGGCCAGCAGCGCTTCGGCCACTTCGATGGCCTCGGCCTTGCTCTGCCCGAGCACCCGCCGTGGCGCCTCGATGATGTTGTCGAGGATGCTCATGTGCGGCCAGAGGTTGAAGTTCTGGAACACAAAGCCGATTTCGCTGCGCAGGCGGTTGATCTGTTTGCCGTCGGCGGCCACCAGCTCGCCGTTTTTCGCGGCCTTGAGCTTGAGTTCCTCGCCATTGACCAGGATCTGCCCCTGGTGCGGGTTCTCCAGCAGGTTGATGCAACGCAGGAAGGTCGACTTGCCGGAACCGGAGGAGCCCAGGATCGAGATCACATCACCGTCGCGGGCGGTCAGCGAGATGCCTTTCAGTACCTCCAGCTCACCGTAGCGTTTGTGCAAGTTGCGGATTTCAAGCGCGGGCGTGGCCTCAGCCATGTGCGGTCCTCATGGTGTTCTGTCGTGCTCCTGCTATTGGCGGCCTTCCTGGCGAGCGCCAAGCTAGCATAGGGAAAAGCCGCTACAGGACGGATGGGTGACAGGTTGTCGCATCGGCACAGCAGTCTGTCGCCCCGGCAACAACCGAACGCCTGTTTGATCCGTCGTCCTGACTCGGCAGTCGCTTAAAAAAAGGCGCGATGGTGCCAGCTTTGGCCAGGGCTGGGAAGGGTAAACCCGCTGAGCGGGCATAGGTGCGCCCTGAAATGGGGCGTTACTTTATTTTATGAGTGTTTCTGGTGCGATAGCGCGCTGGAAATCTGTGTGCCTCGGTAACGCTTTGGCAAATAGCCATTAATCTCAAGGGGTTACGTTTTCACGCTGACAGGGCTTCCAGGCCACGGAAACTGGGGCGATGTAATATTTTGGCGCAATTTTTGCGTAAAAAATAAAATACGCCCCCGTTGGATTCATTTGACACACATTCCAATGTGTAGGGCGCGCTCTTCATTGCAAAGGTAATCTCAATGAGTAGTACGCATAATTCCAATAATCTGGAGCAAGGGCTCAAGTCGCGGCATGTGACCATGCTGTCGATTGCCGGGGTGATCGGCGCCGGGTTGTTTGTCGGTTCCGGGCACGCGATCGCCGAAGCCGGCCCCGCTGTACTGATGGCCTACGCCGCCGCCGGGGCCCTGGTGGTGCTGGTGATGCGCATGCTCGCCGAAATGGCCGTGGCTTCGCCGGATACCGGCTCCTTTTCGACCTACGCCGACCGTGCCATCGGGCACTGGGCCGGTTTCACCATCGGCTGGCTGTACTGGTGGTTCTGGGTGCTGGTGATCCCGTTGGAGGCCAACGCCGCGGCAACCATTCTGCATGCCTGGTTCCCCAGTGTGGCGATCTGGGCCTTTACCCTGATCATTACCTTGCTGCTGACTGCGACCAACCTGTTCAGCGTGAAGAACTACGGCGAGTTCGAGTTCTGGTTCGCGCTGATCAAAGTGATCGCGATCATCGCCTTTATCGTGCTGGGTGTGCTGGCGATCTTTGGCTTGCTGCCGACCAGCCAGGTCAGCGGTGTGTCGCATCTGGTGGACACCGTGGGCTTCTTGCCCAATGGCATGGGCGCGGTATTGGCCGCGATGCTGACCACCATGTTCTCGTTCATGGGCACGGAAATCGTCACCATTGCCGCGGCCGAATCGAAAGATCCGGGCAAGCAGATCTCCAAGGCCACCAACTCGGTGATCTGGCGGATCGGCCTGTTCTACCTGGTGTCGATCTTTATCGTGGTCGCGCTGGTGCCGTGGAATGACCCGAGCCTGGCGGCGGTCGGTTCCTATCAGGTGGTGCTGGATCGCATGGGCATTCCGAATGCCAAGCTGATCGTTGACCTGGTGGTCTTGGTGGCAGTGACCAGTTGCCTGAACTCGGCGCTGTATACCGCTTCGCGGATGCTCTTTTCCCTCGGCAAGCGCGGCGATGCGCCGGCCGTGTCCAAGCGCACCAATGACAGCGGCACGCCTTACTGGGCGGTGATGCTGTCGACGGCGGCGGCCTTCCTGGCGGTGTTCGCCAACTATGTCGCGCCGGCGGCGGTGTTCGAGTTCCTGTTGGCCAGCTCCGGTGCCATTGCGTTGTTGGTGTACCTGGTGATCGCGGTGTCGCAGCTGCGCATGCGCCGTCAGCGCATGGCCAAGGGCGAGAAGATCGCCTTCAAGATGTGGCTGTTCCCCGGGCTGACCTGGGCGGTGATTGTGTTCATCGTCGCGGTGTTGGCGGTGATGTTGTGCCAGGAAGCCCATCGCGTCGAGATCCTCGCCACGGGCTTGCTCAGTGTGCTGGTGGTGGCTGCCGGCTTGCTGGTGGCGCGCCGTCGCCGGCTCGAGAAAGCCGGGCGGGTGGTGTTGAACTGAGGCGTTGTGGCGGCTAGCCGGCGGCTTTCTGTAGCGCCTGCGAGGCCGCCACATAATCGGCCTGGAAGGCCGGGCTCTCGATCCAGGCCAGGGCCGCTTCTTCAGTGGCTTCGGTGGACCACTGGCGGTATTCGATCAGTGCCGAAAGGATAAAGTCCGTCGCTTCTTCCTCGCCTTCCTGCTCCAGTACCAGTTCCAGCAGCGGGTCCTCCAGGAACACGCTGCACATGGCCAACTGGCTGCCGTGCTCGGCGTCGCGCATTCTCTTGAACAGATCCGTCAGGTCGACCGACGCGAAATCGATCCGGTCGTCGTCCACCGGCAGCGTCTCGGCTGGCTCGCTGGCGCGGCGGGTGCGGTTCTGCTTGGCCTTGGCTTTCGCCCGTTGCGCGCGTTTGTCTTGCTTGTTCTGGGATGCCATGGGCTCGGGTGCTTTCACAAAGAGGTAAGCGAGCAATTATCCTCCGTGAGCCGCCGCAATTCCAATCTTCCCCGGCGTTCCCGCCCGTAGTTCACCGTTCTCCAGCCAGTGCAGCGCAATCGGCCAGAGCTTTTGCTGGTACTGACTGCGGAAAAAAGCGAAATGCCCCACCTCTGATTCATCGATATCTTCCGGCGCAATACGCAGGTGAGTACGAGCACTGGCGCTGAAGTACGCCAGCAGCCGTTCGATGGCGGCCACGGTCCCGAACGGGTCGTCGGTCAGGCTGACTGCAAGGATTTGCGCCTTGACCCGGGAAAACGGCAATGCCGCCAGCTTGCTTGCACTGGGGCGCTTTTCGTAGCGGGTGGTCGGCGTGCTCCAGTCCCGTACCACTCCGGCGGGGGTGTCTTCCAGCCAGCCGAGGCGCTTGCCGGGGAAATAGCCGTAGAGGCCGGTCAGCAGCGGCATGATCAGGTGCCACTTGCCGAACATCTTCCAGCGGCTGGCAGGCGCATAGTCGCGCCAGTAGGCGAATTGCGCGCCGACCGTGACCACCCGGCGAATCAACGGGCCCGAGGCCGCCAGCCCGACCGCGCAACCGCCGAAGCTGTGGGCGACCACATCGATGGGCTGGCCGGGATGCTCGCGCGTCGCCCGTTGCAGCATGGCCTCGAAATCCAGCGCGCCCCAGTCGGTCCAGGAGGCCTTGAGCCCGCGCAGCGTGGCCGGGCGCGATTCGCCGATGCCGCGATAATCGTAGGTGATGACATCCATGCCATTGGCAAACAGGTAGTCGGCAAAGCGCGAGTAATGGCGGCAGCGCACCGAGGTCGCGGCGTTGATGATCACCACGGGGCGTGTCCTGCCCGCGTCGTCGTGACGCCAGGCGAAACCGCCCAGTGCGAAGCCGTCGCCGGCCCGTTCCATGAAGGGCTCGGCGCACGCGGCGCCAGGCGAGCGACAGGGCTGAGGGTAGATCGAACTCACTGGACAGCTCCTGGCATGAAAGGTGTCTGGTCCTTGGGCGGTATCAGTGCCCCGATACAGTGCTTGCAGCTGGACAAATCGATACCTGATACTGCCCTTGCTTTCGGTTCCATCGAGACGCTCACCTTCAGGCAGCGGCTGTTTCAGCAAGGGAATGCCATGTTTCAGATAGACCGCAACAGCAAGACGCTGCTGGTGGACCAGATCAGAAACGCCATCATTGCCCGTATTGAATCCTTTCAGTGGGTCCAGGGCGGGCGGCTACCTTCTGTCCGGGCGCTGGCCAAACAACTGGGCGTCAGTGTCTTCACGGTGAGCAGTGCCTATGAAGACCTGGTGGCGCAGCAGATCATCGAGTCGCGTCCGGGGGCGGGCTATTTCATCCTGGCCTGCCATTTGGTCGGTGCGCTCAAGGACACGGACACATTGGTGCCACCGTCCAGTGAGCACTCGAGTTTTCTCTTTCGTGCACTGGATCCGACGCAATACGAGATCCCCGTGAGTTCCGGCTACTTGCCGCCGGCCTGGCTCGCCGATGCGGTCCCGGCGTCGGTGACCGGCCGGTTGATTCGTAACACACTTTCCTGCAGCACTCCAGCGCCGGCGGCTGGCAGCCGGGACCTGCGTGCAGTGCTGGCGCGCAAGCTGCGCGAGGTCCATATCAACGCCTCCAGCAGCCAGGTCGTGGTCACCATGGGCGCCACCCATGCCTTTTCACTGCTGCGCAGTATTCTCTTGAGCCCCGGGGATTACCTGTTGGTCGAGGATCCCAGTTACCTGTTGCTGCAACTGAAGCTGATCAAGGAGCGCGATTTCAAGATCATCACGGTGCCACGCCTGGATGACGGTCCGGACCTGGCGGCGATGGAGGCGATGCTGATCAAGTATCGCCCGAAACTGTTCCTGACCCAGACGCTGGTGCACAACCCCACCGGCGGCAGTACGTCTCCGGAAAAGGGCTTCAGGCTGCTGTCGCTGGCCCGCCAGTATGATTTTCACATCATCGAAGATGATATTTTCGGTGCGCTTTCGTCCCGGCAGACGCTCCGGCTCGCCAGCCTGGACGGCTGCGACAGGACTTTCTATATCAGCGGTTTCAGCAAGGTCCTGAGCCCGGCGCTGCGTCTGGGCTACGTGGTGTCGCCGATGGCCTTCGTCGAGCGGCTGGTGGAACGGAAAATGTACGACTTGCTCTGCGGGTCGGCGATTGACGAAACCATTGTGACCTACACGCTGGAGTCCGGTCGTTATCAGCATCACCTGGATGCGCTGGGCCAGCGGGTCATGCAGGAGCGCTCAAAGGCGCGGGAGTGGTTGGGGGCTGTCGGTGTGGTATTCGACGAGCACGGCGCCGATGGCCTGTTTCTCTGGGGGCGTTTGCCCGAGCATGTGAATATCCCGAACCTGGTCGAACAGGCCCAGCACGCCGGCATATTGCTGGCGCCGGGTTCCTTGTTCAGCAATACCGGCGAGTATGATCAGCATATTCGTTTCAATGTCAGTCACTGCAATCATCCCGGATTCAAACGCTTTCTCCAGGCGCATATCGGTCTTGCCGCATCGCGGCTGCCCATCGGGCACGATGCCTGAACGCGCGGGCTCAGGCGTTTGTCGTGCTGCGCAGTATCTGGCCGCCGGCGGCTTCGATCATCGAACTGAGCTTTTCATATTGGGCTTCGGGGATGAAGGCGCCCAGGAAGACTGAGCCGAGGCTGCGCTGCCAGAGTTTGAAGTAGCGTTCCAGGCTCATGACTTCGCTCAGGTTCTGATAGGAGAAGAGCGTACCTTCGAGGATGATGACTTCATCATGGTCTTGCAGATCCTGAATGCACAGCTCGTCATCCACTTCCAAGTCGTTGATGGTCAGCCTGATGTTCTCGATCCAGTAGAGCGGCCTGCCGTCATCGCTCAGCCACACAGTGGGCTCGGCATAAAAGGATTTCAGGGCGGAGCCAGTGGTTTTCGTCGACATGGACAGCTCCCGCTCACTTTTTCTCGGCTCTGAACCGCAGGCATGTGCAGTCCAGCGTCCACTGATTGTTACTGTCCAGGAAATCGGCGGCCAGCTCTTCGCTCACTTCATTCAAAAACGCTTCTTGCGATTCGACCGGCAGCAGCGCCAGGTAACGGCCACCGAACCTCTGCAGCCATTGGCTAATCGAACAATCAAGGGGCACCGGGCGTTCGAACCAATGAATGGAGCTCACATGGAACCCCGCGTTTTCCAGCACCCGCTGATAGGCGCCGGCCGTGGGCAGGTAAAGCTGGTCGGCGACTTCGAAGTCAAGGGATCTGCGCGCCAGTGAATCGCGCAGTGTGCGCCGCAGGATTTTCTGGTGTCCGGCCCCAGCGAATTCGCCGACAAAACGTCCCCCTGGTTTCAGGGCTTCGTAGATCCCGATGGCCACCTGGTCCGAGCGCTGCATCCAGTGCAGTGCGTCATAGCTCAGGACCGCGTCGAACTCCTGGTAGAAGTACAGCTGCTCGGCATTGCCATGGCGTACCTCCAGCCCCCTGGACCGGGCCGCCGCGACCAGCCTGAGGTCGTTGTCGAACCCCACTACCTGATTTCCGCAGCGTTGAAGTTGTTCGCTCAGGTAGCCGTCGCCGCAGCCGACATCGAGGAGCAGTTCGCCGGGCTTGGGGGCAAGCAGTTCAAGGACCTCCCGCGCGGAGGGGTGGGCCAAATGGGCGTCATGCTCATCCCGCAATGCCTCCTTCTGCTGCGATTCACCGCTCTGACAAAAAGATGTCGAAGAAGTCATGCTTGAGATTCCATTCAAGGATGAGGGCGGCTCGGCCACCTGGCGGGGATTCAGGTACGTTTGGACAGCCATACCAAGATGATCACAATAGCGCAGACCAATGGTGTCAGCCAGTTCCAGGACTCACCCATCAGCCAGATCGAGAAACCGAAGGTGAAGAACGGTTGCAGCAGCTGCAGTTGGCTGATGCGCTGGATGCCGCCGAGTGCGAGGGCGCGGTTCCAGGAAAAGAAGCCCAGCAGCGAGTTGACCAGTGCCAGGAACAGCAGAGCGGCGATCCCGCTGCCCGGCAGGCGGGCGATGGTGTGGCTGTCGAAGAGCCAGAGGCTGGCCGGCAGCAGCACCGGCAGGCTGATGACCAGGGTCCAGCACATCACCTGCCAACCCGGCAGTTCCTTGGACAGCGCGCCGCCCTGGGCATAGCCGAAGCCGGCCAGCGCCACGGCACCGAGCAGGGCGAGGTCACCGACGTAGATCTCGGAAACATTCGACTTCAGCACCGTGTACGACATGACCACCAGGAAGCCCAGGCTGGAGATCGCCCAGAACGCCCTGGAGGGCCGGGTGCCGGTGATCAGGGTGCCGAAGATCGCCGTCGACAGCGGCAGCGCGGCCAGGACCACGCCGCCGTGGCTGACGGGTACATACTGCATGCCCAGCGCGGTGAGGATCGGAAAGCCGTAGACGATTCCGGTGGAGGTCAGCAGCATGCGCTTGATCTGCGAGCGGTTGGGAAACCTGGCGCGGCCGATGAGCAAAAAGGGAATGGCGGCGAAGGCTGCGATCACCGAACGGAAGATCCCGACCTGGACGGCGCTCAGATCGCCTGCGAGCATTTTCGCCGCAGGCAGGGTCATGGCAAAGGCCGCGACTGAGATCAGGCCCAGGACGTAGGCTTGCAGGTCTTGACTCTTGGTCTCTGGAAAACTGGCTACGTTGGCTTGCGTCATGCTGACGGCTCCTTTTTTTGGAGGGGCAGGGACCCGGGCGGCCGGGTCTCCGTGGACATGTTCTTCAGGGCGCGCTGGGGTCATTGGCGCTGGCCTTCAACCACAGGTGCAGCTCCGTCTTGAGAAGCTCGCCGTAGTTGTTCCTGAGCAGTACGTTGCGCAGCTCTGTCGGGTAGATCGGCGCGTCGCCATAGATGATGGTCTTGATGCCTTG
>NZ_JALLIX010000064.1 GCF_023242365.1 Pseudomonas sp. MWU13-2100 | reverse complement strand
GGAAAAAAGCCCCAGTAGTTCATCGAATCGCCATAGGCGGCATAGGTGATGTTATTGGTGGTCAGGGCGCAACGTTCGACCTTGAGGATCGCCTCGCCCGGACCGGCCACCAGGGCCCGTTCCTGCACTTCGATCCGGCTCTGGTCGAGTTCGTTCTTGCGGGTGATCAGTCGTGTTACCGTGCTGGCACTTGGCATAATCAGACTCCTCTCTGCGACGATTGCGGGTGGAACCAGCTTAATGGCAGACCATGAAGAACGGGTTCGGAAACGCCGGAAAGCCGGCCACACACAGCCTCAAGCCCCGTGCCAAGCCGCTCAAGCGGCCGAGCCAGGCCCGGGCGATCTTCACCGTCGAGGCCATTTACGAGGCCTTTGTTCGGATTTGGCAACGCAGTGGCTGGCCGGCCCTGACCACTCGCGCGGTAGCCCTGGAAGCCGGGGTGGCCATCGGTACGCTGTACGACTATTTCCCGAGCAAGGCCGCGTTGCTGTCCGGTTATGTGCGCCATAGCGTCGAGCGCTTGTTGTGTCAGCTCGATGACCAGGTGATCCATGCCGAAGGCCTGGGTTGGCCGGCGCGCATAGAACGACTGGTACGGCTCAGCGGTCATCCGGCAAGCCCCGAGCAGCCGCTGTTCGACTACCCGTTGCTGATGCTCGAGCACCAGATCGCCGAACCCAAGCACCACCAGCGGGTATTCCAGGAACTGTCGCAGAAATGGCGGGACGCCTTCGACGCCTGCACGGACCTCCCCTCCAGGCCTTCGGACCAAGCCATCGATGCCTGGCTGGTACTGGTCTGGGGCGGGCGACGTTATTGCATCACCGCGCAATTGTCGGCGGCACAGATTGATACCTGGCTGCGGGAAACCCAGGGGCTGATCCGTCAGCGCCTGGAAAATCCAGTCTAGGCCTTCCTGTAGCGCTCAACCCAATGCCCATAGGCATTGATAAAGCTCTGCAGGAAGGGTTTGACCGACTCCGACAGGTGACCCGCCTCGTCGAACGCACTGCCCGCGCCACCCAGGTAGGCCTCCGGCTGCTGCATGCACGGCACATCAAGGAACACCAGGGATTGGCGCAGATGGTGATTGGCGCCAAAGCCGCCGATCGCCCCCGGCGAGACACTGATCACCGCGCCCGGCTTGCCGCCCCAGACACTTTTGCCATAAGGCCGCGAACCGACGTCGATGGCATTTTTCAGAACCCCGGGCACCGAGCGGTTGTATTCCGGGGTGACGAACAGCACCGCATCGGTGGCCCGGACCTGTTCGCGAAAAACCTTGTAGGCCGCCGGTGGCTCGCCGGCATCGAGGTCCTCACTGTACAGCGGCAGGTCGCCGATCTCGATGATCGTAAGCTTCAGGCTCGCCGGCGCCAACCCGGCCAGGGCCAGGGCCACCTTGCGGTTGATGGATTGTTTTCTCAAGCTGCCGACCAGGACAGCGACCGTGTAGACGTTGTTCATGGGAACTCTCGACTATCTGGACCAGGGAACAGTAGTTATAGATGATCGGGCGCCACTGGTCCGACGATTTCCCCCCCGTCAGTCCACTGCTTTCCCCCTCTTCGACCCGGAGCCTGTAGAGTAGAGAGACTATTTTTTCCAGCATGCAAAACTTCCCCCGCCAAACCACGGTCTACTGAGCCGCAAATCGGGTGTTCATTTCCAGAGGTTCTAAACAGATGGCCGCAGTACTCGTCGGACAATTTCATGCCAGGGATGCGGAAGGTCGCGTCTATTCCGTGCATGAATTCCAGGAATCCACGCCTTCAGCCGAAGGCCTGGCTGGCACGGAGCCTGTCACCACCTACAAACTGGCCATTGGCGATCGCGTCAACAAAATCGACGACAATTCATTCCAACTGGTTCAATCCGGGGTCACGCTCACCCGCGAACCCGAGACCTCGACCGCTGCTTCCTGACCTGGGACAACAGGTGCAGCCGCCACTGAAGTCATGTGCGCAGACTTGAGTTAGGATCAGTCCACTGACCCCCTCCCGGCTGGACACGGACTTCAAGCATGCGTTTACGCCATATCGAAGTAATCCAGGCCCTGCTGCAGACCGGCAACCTCGGCACCGCCGCCGAGTTGCTACAGCTGCCAGCGGCCACCGTCAGCGCTACTCTGCAGGACGCCGAGCAGCAGCTGGGCTTCCTGCTGTTCGCCAGCGTGCGCGGGCGGATGCAGGCGACCCGCGAGACCCGTGAACTGCAACCCCTGCTCCACCGTCTGTACGCGGAAGTGGAACCGCTACGGCGACTGGCCGGCAGCCTGCGCCAGCATCAGGACCCCACCTTGCGGGTGGTCTGCACACCGACCCTGGCCCAGCAACTGCTGCCCCAGAGTCTCGCGGCCTTGCGCCGACGCTTTCGCGAAACCCCCTGCACCCTCGCCAGCCAGCACACCCGCGAGATCGTCCGCGATCTGTTGCTCAGGGAGGTGGAGCTGGGCCTGAGCCTGCACAACCCCGATCATCCACAGATCCACGCCCAGGCCCTGGCCGAGGGCAAGCTGCAATTGCTGGCCCCCCACGGCTGGCTGCAACCCAAGCAGAAGTACATCGCCCTGCAGGAGTTGGCCGGGCAGTCGATGGTCGGCCTGGAGGAACAGGACACCCTGAGCCTGATGCTCGACGGCAAGCTGCAAGCCCTGCGCCCGGCGCCCCAGGTACAGACCCGTGTGCAGACCTACCAGATGATGCGCAGCATGGTCGAAGCCGGTGAAGGGCTGGCGATCGTCGACCCGTTCACGGCCGTTGGGGCCAGGGCCGGCGGGCTGGATGTCTGCCCGCTGTCACCGGCCATCGGGGTCACCCTGTACGCCCTGACCCTCAAAGAGCGCGAACCGGGTGCCGCCTTGAAGGCCCTGCTGGAAATCGTCGGCGAGAAAGCCACCGCGATGCTGCTCTGAGCCGCCCGTCAGGGCTGCCCGGCAAACAACAGGTACCAGAAGACCGCCACCTCCGCTGTTTGCGCGTCGATCCCGCGATAACGCAAATGATCGATCCCGCCCAACACATAGCCGCAACGTTCGTACAGGCGGCAGGCACCCAGGTTGTTGTTCTGGGTTTCCAGCATGATCCCCGGCAAGTTCTTCTTGTGGCTCCAGAAGCGCACCACATCGAGCAGCGCCCGGGCCACCCCATGGCGCCGCGCCGAAGCGTCGACCGCCAGTTCGTCGACATGGGCAAAACCGTTCCAGTTGGTGCTGACCACCACATGGCCGACCGCGCGGCCGTCCAGATAGGCCATGAAGATTTCGCTGTCCACCGCCGCGCGATAGCTGGCGAACTCCTCGGGGTCGATGCCATAACACTTGCGATAAGGCGCCACCGGCACCAGTGGCCATTGATCGACCCGCTTGCCGATTTCGGCCAGGCCATGGGCCTTGACCTGAAAGCTGAAATCGCTGCCCCAGATGTACTCGGAGAAACCAGCGTCAGCCACACGGACCGAGACCTCGGGATACTTCGGGTTCGTGACTAAATGCATTGGGCCAATCATCCTCAAGCCTTGATGTCACGGTGCACGATCGGGAGGGGAAACGTCGAGTTCCTGCCCATGGGACATCCAGTCCCCGGACAGTCGACTCCGCTGCACCGGCTCCTTCAGCTTAGAAGGTCAATCGCCGGTGCACAAAAGATCTTCAGCGAGCCGCTCAGTGGCGTTGCGCGTCAGCCTCTGCCAGTTGGGTCCAGAGCGCCGGCGCGCCGGCGGACTTGGCAATCGCCTCGAGACGCGCGAGGTGTTCGGCCAGGTCACTTTCGCTGGCGCGAATGATCCGCGCTGGCTGGCGATCGGCCGGCAAGCGGCGGATTTCGCTGGCCTGGTTGCCCGAGCCCTCACCGGAACCGTTGCCGTCGGTGGCGTTGCCGGCCAGGGACAGGCTGGTCTGGCCACCGGTCATGGTCAGGTAGACGTCGGCGAGAATCTCCGAGTCGAGCAAGGCGCCGTGCAGTTCACGCCCGGAGTTGTCGACGCCGTAGCGCTTGCACAGGGCATCGAGGCTGTTGCGCTGCCCCGGGTGACGTTCCCGGGCCATCATCAAGGTGTCGAGGATGCTGCAGTGCCGAGTGATGTCCGCACGGTCCTGCTGGCCCATCAAGGCGAATTCGTTGTTGATGAAACCCACGTCGAACGCCGCGTTGTGGATGATCAGTTGGGCGCCCTTGATGAATTCGAAGAACTCGTCGGCCACCTCGGCAAAACGCGGCTTGCCCACCAGGAATTCGTTGGTGATGCCATGGACGCCAATGGCGCCTTCATCACTTTCGCGGTCCGGTTGCAGGTAAACGTGAAAATGCCGGCCGGTGAGGCGGCGGCCCATCAACTCGACGCAACCGATCTCGATGATCCGGTGGCCGTCGGTGACCGGCATGCCGGTGGTTTCGGTATCGAGCACCACGCTACGCATGTTTGATCCCCCGTATTTCATCCACGCCACGGTTGGCCAATTGGTCGGCGCGCTCGTTACCGTGATGGCCGATATGCCCGCGGACCCATTTCCATTTCACCGTGTGACGACTGACCTGCTCGTCGAGCAGTTGCCACAAGTCGGCGTTTTTCACCGGCTCCTTGGCCGCGGTCTTCCAACCGCGTTTCTTCCAGTTGACCATCCACTCGGTGATGCCTTTCATTACGTACTGCGAGTCGGTCACCAGCAACACATCGCAGGGGCGCTTGAGTTCTTCGAGGCCGCGAATCGCCCCCATCAGTTCCATGCGATTGTTGGTGGTGTTGGTTTCACCGCCCCAGAGTTCTTTCTCGACGCCCTTGCAGATCAGCAACGCGCCCCAGCCGCCAGGGCCGGGATTGCCCTTGCAGGCACCGTCGGTGAAGAGTTCAACAGTATCGCTCATTACAACCTTTCCATCGAAAATGACCCCGTGGCGCGTCGGTAACTGACCGACGCATCCCGGGTCGAGCAGGCTCGACCCTCAAGGAAAAAAATGCTTACTCTTCGCTTTGTCGCCGGTTGACCTTGGCCATCGGCAGCGGCACCAGCTTGCCGACCGGTTCGCGGCGGACCTGGCGCACGGGCCGCAGGCCGACCACGATCTTGCGCGCGACCAACAGATAGAAGCCGCCACCCGACAGCTGCCAGCCGCCGGCGACCCGCTCCCAGCCCGCCAGCCGCGCTTGCCAGGCGGCCGACGCCAGCGGCGGACGATAGCATCCGAAGCGGCGTTTCTCCAGCGCGAAGCCCAGCAGATTGAGCCAGTCGGCCACCCGCGAGGGTGAAATGCAGCGGGCCTGGCGCAACGCATCATGGGCAAACACATGGCGCAGTCCCCAGGCGCTCCAGGGATTGATGCCGAGGATCAGCAAGTGCCCACCGGGACGCACGGCCGCCGCCGCCTCCCGCAGCAGGCCATGGGGCGACAGGCAGAAATCCAGGCCGTGCTGCAGCACCACCACATCGGCGGCATGCTCGCTCAGCGGCCAGGCCTGCTCCTCGCAGACAATCTCCACCCCCGGCAGTGGCGCACCAAGGCGCACGTTGCGGCGCACCTGCCCGGCCTGCGGCGGGTTTTCGGCCGAGGGACCGTAATGCACCAGGTAGCCGCCGAAATATCGCCCCAGCTCGTCCTCGAGCATGCGCCGCTCCTCGTCGAGCAGCAGCTGCCCGAGGGGGCCGGACAGCCAGTCACGGGCCGCGCTGATCAGTGCCAGCCAGTCAGGATCAGCCTGAGCGAACGCTTTATCGGTCATTGCCTTCTCCAACTCGCCACAAGTGCTTTACAAGCACTAAGATGCGCCATTGTTTTGCGCTTGGGAATTGCACCATGATACAGATCGACGCGCTGCCCGCCTTCACCGACAACTACATCTGGTTGTTACAGGATACCGCCCGCCGCCGCTGCGCCGTGGTCGACCCGGGCGATGCCGCGCCGGTGCTGGCCTGGCTGGAACAGCATCCGGGCTGGCAACTCGAGGACATCCTGGTCACCCATCACCACCACGACCATGTCGGCGGTGTCGAACGCCTGAAACAGGCCAGCGGTGCCCGCGTAATCGGGCCGGCCAGCGAAAACATCCCGGCTCGCGACCTGGCCCTGAACGACAATGACAGCGTCACGGTACTCGGCCTCGAGTTCCAGGTGTTCGCCGTGCCCGGTCATACCCTGGGGCATATCGCCTTCTACCATGACGATGCCGCGCGCCCGTTGCTGTTCTGCGGTGACACGCTGTTCGCCGCCGGTTGCGGCCGCCTGTTCGAAGGCACGCCGGAACAGATGCACCACTCCCTCAGCCGATTGGCAGCGCTGCCAGCGGCTACCGGCGTGTACTGCACCCACGAGTACACCCTGAGCAACCTGCGCTTTGCCGAGGCGGTCGAGCCGCACAACCCGGACATTGCCGAGCGGGTGGCGCAGGTCAGCCAATGGCGGGTCGAAGGACGCATCAGCCTGCCGTCGAACCTGGCGCTGGAATTGAAGACCAACCCGTTCCTGCGTGTCCGCGAAACATCTGTTAAAGAAAAAGCAGACGAACGGAGCGGCCGCGACAACGGCTCGCCGAGTGAGGTTTTTGCGGCCCTGCGCCTCTGGAAAGACCGCTTCTGAGCGAGGCGCGGTCGACACAAAAAATCTGAATGGTTGACCGCACCCTGAGCGCTTTCTAGAATCGCCCGACATTTTCGCCCGGAACTCACTTCCAGCCAATGTCGTCATCCAACCGTAAACCCACCCATTCAGACGCATTGACGCGATTGGCTCAAGCTATCGCCGTGGCTGTGTCCGCCGCCCTGGCAGGCTGTTCAAGCCTTCATACCCCAGTGGACAGCAACACCGAACCGACTCCGAATCTCAGTGCCCGGATCAAGCAGAAACCGATCTGGCTCAGCGAAAAGTCCAGGCACACGCCGCCCCAGGACGTCTGGGAACGCATGCGCCAGGGCTTCCAGTTGCAGGACGGCCTGGGTGTGAACCCGCGCATCGAACAACAGCGCCTGTGGTTCGCCAGCAACCCCGAGTTCCTGGAAACCGCCAGCTTGCGCGGCAGCCTCTACATCCATTACATCGTCGAGCGCCTGGAAGAACGCAACATGCCGCTGGAGCTTGCGCTGCTGCCGGTGATCGAAAGCGCCTACAACCCGATGGCCTATTCCCGTGCCGATGCCGTCGGCCTGTGGCAGTTCATTCCGTCCACCGGGCGTTATTTCAACCTGCGCCAGGACCGTTTCTACGACGGGCGCAAGGACATCACCGCCTCGACCATCGCGGCGATGAACTACCTGACCCGCCTGCACGATATGTTCAACGGCGACTGGCTGCTGGCCCTGGCGGCCTACAACGCCGGTGAAGGTACGGTCAGCCGGGCCATCGAGCGCAATGAAAAGCTCGGTCTGCCCACCGACTACTGGAACCTGCCGCTGCCCCAGGAAACCCGCGACTACGTGCCCAAGCTGCTGGCCCTGTCGCAGGTGGTCATGGCCCCCGAAGCCTACGGCGTGAACCTGAGCCCGATCGCCAACGAGCCGTATTTCGCCACCATCGAAGTCAACCAGCCCATGGACCTCAGCCGGGTCGCGGCCCTGGCCGAGATCGACGAAGACGAGATGATCCAGCTCAACCCGGCGTTCAAGCAGAAGGCCACGATGGACGGCCCGCAACACCTGCTGGTGCCCAGTTCCAAGGCGCAGCTGCTGACCGCCAGCCTGTCGCGGATGAAACCCGAAGAGCTGATCAGCCTGCGGCCGAAGAAACCGGTATTCGAATCCCTCGCCGGCAACCCGCCGGCACGCCTGACCCGTCGCTACAAGGTCAGGACCGGCGACAACCTGACCTCGATCGCCAAGGCCAACCGGGTCGACGTCAAGGACCTGCAACACTGGAACAAGCTTTCCGGGCACCATCTCAAGGTCGGCCAGACCCTGGTCATGCAGGACAACATCAAGGCCGTGGCCAGCAAGAAGGCCACCACCTACAAGGTGCAGAAAGGCGACTCGCTGTATATCGTCGCCAAGCGCTTCAACGTCGAGATGCAACACCTCAAGCGTTTGAACCCGCGCACCGGCCAGGCGCTCAAACCCGGGCAGATCCTCACGGTTTCCGCGCCACGCTGACACTCGGCGCCCTCAAAATATCGCGCCCCCACAGGGTTCGAGTCTGTTGAGACGCGCCTTTTTCCACCCGATACAAGCTGTTAAGGTACTGGCCCTATAGCCCAAGCCGCCTGGATCGGATCTCTGCCTTGACGCGTCCCCTCCTCCTGCTGCTCATCAGCCTGGCCTTGAGCTCTCCCGCAAGCGCGACGATCAGCGAAAGCCATGGTTATGCGCAGTTCGGCACGCTCAAGCACCCCGCCAGGTTCACCCACTTCGACTGGGCCAACGGCCTGCTGAACAAGAACGGCCAGCCCCTGCGCTTTGAAATACTGCGGGTCAATCCGAGCCTGGAACGGATCCTCCAGCCCTACGTCGAAAACCTCGCGAGCATAGGTGTAGACGCCCGCTTGCGAACAGTGGATCGTGCCCAGTACAAACAGTGCCTCGACCAGTTCGATTTCGACATGATCCTGATGACCCTGGACCAGAACCTCAGCCCGGGACTTGAGCAGTGGCAGTACTTCCATTCCAGCCAGGCCGGCCGGCGTCAAGGCCAGCAAGAATTACGCAGGGGTCGCCAGCCCGGTGGTCGACCACCTGCTCGAAACCCTGCCGGCGGTCGCGCCCTGGACCGGGTCCTGCTCTGGCAACACATCATGATTCCCAACTGGTACCTTGGCTATCATCGCCTGGCCTACCGCAACCGGTTCGCCTTCGTCACAACGCCGCCGTACACCCTGGGCCTGAGCGCCTGGTGGATGAAAGCTTCGGAGAAAGCCCAATGATGTTTTCGCGCGTCCTGTTCCTGCCCGTCAGCGGCCTGCTGTTCAGCGCCCTGGCGAGCCTCGCCGTCGCCGCCCCGCAACATGCCCTGACGCTCTACAACGAACCGCCGAAATACCCGGCCGATTTCCAGCATGTCGACTTCGTCAACCCCGACGCGCCCAAGGGCGGGACCTTCCGCCGATCGGCCATGGGTGGCTTCGACAGCCTCAATCCCTTTATCAGCAAGGGCGTACCGGCCGACGGCCTCGACCTGATCTACGACACGCTGCTACGCCATGGCCTTGACGAACCTTTCACAGAATACGGCCTGGTGGCAGAGAAAGTCGAAAGGGCCCCGGACAACAGCTGGGTGCGCTTTTACCTGCGCCCCGAGGCGCGCTTCCACGACGGCCACCCGATGCGCGCCGAAGACGTGGTGTTCAGCTTCCAGACCCTGATGAAGGATGGCGCCCCGCTGTACCGGACCTACTACGCCGACGTCGACGACGTGATCGCCGAAGACCCGCTGCGGGTGCTGTTCAAGTTCAAGCGCACCACCAACCGTGAACTGCCGCTGATCCTCGGCCAGTTGCCAGTGCTGCCCAAGCACTGGTGGGCCGACCGCGATTTCAACAAGGGCAACCTGGAGCTCCCCCTCGGCAGCGGGCCGTACAAACTGGCCGAGGTCAGGGCCGGCCGCTCGGTACGTTATGAGCGGGTCAAGGACTATTGGGCCAAGGATCTGCCGATAAACCGCGGTTTCTACAACTTCGATGCCATGGTCATGGACTACTACCGCGACGGCACTGTGGCCCTGGAAGCCCTCAAGGCCGGGCAGTTCGATTATTGGCTGGAGAACAGCGCGAAGAACTGGGCCAATGCCTACAACACCCCGGCGGTCGCCCAGGGTCGGCTGATCAAGGAGCAGATCCCCAATCGCAACCCGACGGGCATGCAGGGCTTTATCTACAACCTGCGCAAACCGATGTTCCAGGATATCCGCGTGCGCGAGGCCCTGAGCCTGCTGTTCGACTTCGAGTGGACCAACAAGCAGTTGTTCAACGGCGCCTATCACCGCACCCGTAGTTACTTCGAAAACTCGGAAATGGCCGCCACCGGCCTGCCGGATGCCGCACAACTGGCTATCCTCGAGCCGCTGCGGGGCAAAATTCCCGAACAAGTCTTCAGCCAGGCCTTCGAACCCTCGGTGTGCGACGCCAGCGGCATGATTCGCCCGCAGCAACGCCGCGCCTACCAGCTTTTGCAGGAGGCCGGCTGGCGCATCGTCGATGACAAGATGGTCGATGCCCAGGGCAAGCCGGCCAGCATCGAGTTCCTGCTGGCCCAGACCGATTTCGAACGGGTGCTGCTGCCGTTCAAGCGCAACCTCGCGGACCTGGGCATCGACCTGGTGATTCGCCGGGTCGATGTCTCCCAGTACATCAACCGCCTGCGCTCACGGGACTTCGACATGATCGTCGGCAGCTTCCCGCAATCCAATTCCCCGGGCAACGAGCAACGCGAGTACTGGAAATCCTCCAGCGCCGACAAACCCGGCAGCCGCAATCTCATGGGTCTCAAGAACCCGGCGGTGGATGAACTGGTGGAAGCGCTGATCGACTCCGACTCCCGGCAGAGCCTGGTGGAACACGCCCGCGCCCTGGATCGGGTGCTGCAATGGGGTTACTACGTGATCCCGAACTGGCACATCAAGACTTGGCGCGTGGCCTACTGGGACCATATCGGCCACCCGAAGGTCTCGCCAGCCTACGATATCGGCCTCGACACCTGGTGGATCAAACCGGATGCCAAGCCGGCGGTACCGCTACAAACCAATAGCACGAGCGCGGAGCAATAAGATGCTGGCCTATATTTTTCGCCGAGTGCTACTGATCATCCCGACCCTGTTCGGCATCCTGCTGATCAACTTCGTGATCATCCAGGCCGCACCCGGCGGCCCGGTGGAACAGATGATCGCCAAGCTCGAAGGTTTCGAAGGCGCCACCAGCCGGATCGCCGGCGGCGGCGCGGAAGTCTCGGTGGCCGGCTCCAGCTATCGCGGCGCACAGGGCCTGGACCCGGCCCTGATCAAGGAAATCGAGCACATGTACGGCTTCGACAAATCGGCGCCGGAACGCTTGTGGATCATGATCAAGAACTACGCGACCCTGGACTTCGGCAACAGCTTCTTCCGCGATGCCAAGGTCATCGACCTGATCAAGGAAAAAATGCCGGTGTCGATTTCCCTCGGGCTCTGGAGCACCCTGATCATGTACCTGGTCTCCATCCCCCTGGGCATTGCCAAAGCCACCCGCCACGGCAGCCATTTCGATGTCTGGACCAGTTCGGCGATCATCGTCGGTTACGCGATTCCGGCGTTCCTCTTCGCGATCCTGCTGATCGTGGTGTTCGCCGGCGGCAGCTACCTGAACTGGTTTCCCTTGCGCGGCCTGACCTCGAACAACTTCGAGCAGTTGAGTCTTGGCGGCAAGGTCCTCGACTACTTCTGGCACCTGGCGCTGCCGGTCACCGCCCTGGTCATCGGCAACTTCGCCACCATGACCCTGCTGACCAAGAACAGCTTCCTCGATGAAATCAACAAGCAGTACGTGGTCACCGCCAAGGCCAAGGGCCTGACCCAGCGTCGCGTGCTCTATGGCCACGTGTTCCGCAACGCCATGCTGCTGGTCATTGCCGGTTTCCCCTCGGCCTTCATCGGCATCTTCTTCACCGGCTCCCTGCTGGTGGAAGTGATTTTCTCCCTCGACGGCCTGGGCCTGATGAGCTTCGAAGCGGCCATCAACCGCGACTACCCGATCGTCTTCGGCACCCTGTTCATCTTCACCCTGCTGGGGCTGGTGGTGAAACTGATCGGTGACATTACCTACACCCTGGTCGATCCGCGGATCGACTTCGAACATCGGGAGCATTGAGATGCAATTATCCCCCCTCAATCGCCGACGTTTCGAACGGTTCAAGGCCAACAAGCGCGGCTGGTGGTCACTCTGGCTGTTCCTGGTGCTGTTCGTCCTGAGCCTCGGCGCCGAACTGATCGCCAACGATAAGCCGCTGCTGGTGCATTACGACGGCGGCTGGTATTTCCCGGCCCTCAAGCGGTACCCGGAAACCACCTTCGGTGGCGAGTTCCCGCTGGAAGCCAACTACAAGAGCCCGTACATCCGTGAACTGCTCAAGGCCAAGGGCGCCTGGACCCTGTGGGCACCGATTCCGTTCAGCTATCAGAGCATCAACTACGACCTGCACGTCCCGGCCCCGGCCCCGCCGTCGGCGGACAACCTGCTGGGTACCGATGACCAGGGCCGCGATGTGCTCGCCCGGGTGATCTATGGCTTCCGCATTTCGGTGCTGTTCGCCCTGACCCTGACCGTACTCAGCTCCATCATCGGCGTTATCGCCGGTGCCTTGCAGGGCTTCTACGGCGGCTGGGTCGACCTGGCCGGCCAGCGCTTCCTGGAGATCTGGTCCGGGCTGCCGGTGCTCTACCTGCTGATCATTCTCGCCAGCTTCGTCCAGCCGAACTTCTGGTGGCTGCTGGGAATCATGCTGCTGTTTTCCTGGATGAGCCTGGTGGACGTGGTACGTGCCGAGTTCCTCCGTGGGCGCAACCTGGAATATGTGCGCGCGGCCCGGGCCCTGGGCATGCAGAACGGCGCGATCATGTTCCGCCATATCCTGCCCAACGCCATGGTCTCGACCATGACCTTCATGCCGTTCATCCTCACCGGCGCCATCGGCACCCTGACCGCCCTGGACTTCCTCGGTTTCGGCCTGCCCGCCGGCTCGCCGTCCCTGGGCGAATTGGTGGCTCAGGGTAAATCCAATCTGCAGGCGCCCTGGCTGGGTATGAGTGCGTTCGCCGTGCTGGCCTTGATGCTCAGCCTGCTGGTGTTTATCGGCGAGTCCGCTCGCGATGCCTTCGACCCGAGGAAGTAAGATGAATCAGGACAATCTGATCGAAGTACGCGACCTCTCGGTGGAGTTCGTGGTGGGCGAGCAGCGCCAGCGGGTGGTGGAAAACATCAGCTTCAATATCCGCCGTGGCGAAACCCTGGCCCTGGTCGGCGAAAGCGGCTCGGGCAAGTCGGTCACCGCACACTCGATCCTGCGCCTGCTGCCCTACCCCCTGGCCCATCATCCCAGCGGCACGATCCAGTATTCCGGGCAGGACCTGCTGACCCTGAAAGAGAAGACCATCCGCCACATCCGTGGCAACCGCATCGCGATGATCTTCCAGGAACCGATGACCTCGCTGAACCCGCTGCACTCCATCGAGAAGCAGATCAACGAAGTGCTCGGCATCCACAAGGGCCTGACCGGCAAGGTGGCCACCCGACGCACCCTGGAGCTGCTTGAGCTGGTGGGTATCCCTGAGCCACACAAGCGCCTCAAGGCCCTCCCACACGAGCTCTCAGGCGGCCAGCGCCAGCGTGTGATGATCGCCATGGCCCTGGCCAACGAGCCGGAGCTGCTGATCGCCGACGAGCCGACCACCGCCCTGGACGTGACAGTGCAGTTGAAAATCCTCGAATTGCTCAAGGAACTGCAGGCCCGCCTGGGCATGGCCCTGCTGCTGATCAGCCACGACCTCAACCTGGTGCGCCGGATCGCCCACCGGGTGTGCGTCATGCAGCGCGGTCGGATCGTCGAGCAGGCCGACTGCGAAGCCTTGTTCCAGGCCCCGCAACACCCTTACACCTGTGAACTGCTCAGTGCCGAACCCCGTGGCGAACCCGCCGTGACCGCAGTCGGTGAGCCGCTGCTGGAGGTGGACGACCTCAAGGTCTGGTTCCCGATCAAGAAAGGCCTGCTGCGCAGCACGGTGGACCATGTGAAGGCCGTGGATGGCATCCACTTCAGCCTGCCCCGGGGCCAGACCCTGGGCATTGTCGGCGAAAGCGGTTCGGGCAAATCCACCCTCGGCCTGGCGATCCTGCGGCTGATCGGCAGCCAGGGCGATATCCGTTTCGAAGGCCAATCGTTGAGCTGCCTCTCCCAGAAACAGGTGCGGCCGCTGCGTCGAGAAATGCAGGTGGTATTCCAGGACCCGTTCGGCAGCCTCAGCCCGCGCATGTGCGTCAGCCAGATAGTCGGCGAAGGCTTGCGCATCCATAAGATCGGCAACGAACAGGAGCAGGAGGCGGCGATCATCGCCGCGTTGAAAGAAGTCGGCCTGGATCCGCAAACCCGCAACCGCTACCCCCACGAGTTCTCCGGCGGGCAGCGCCAGCGCATTGCGATCGCCCGGGCGCTGGTACTCAAGCCGGCGCTGATCCTGCTCGACGAGCCGACCTCGGCCCTCGACCGCACGGTGCAGCGCCAGGTCGTCGAACTGCTGCGCTCGTTACAGATCAAGTACAACCTGACGTACCTGTTCATCAGCCACGACCTGGCCGTGGTCAAGGCGCTGAGCCACCAGTTGATGGTGGTCAAGCACGGCAAGGCCGTCGAACAAGGCGACGCGAAGGACATCTTTGCCGCACCGCAACATCCGTATACAAAACAGTTGCTGGAAGCGGCGTTCCTGGTACCCGGGACAAGCCCGCTGTAGGCACGTAGGGCGACGGCTCCGGCTTTCCGGCGATAAAAAAAGACCGCTCGATGAGCGGTCTTTTTTATTCAGCGGGCGCTGGCTGGATCAAGTGCCTTAGAAGCGCTTGATGTCCGCCTGGTTTTCCAACTGCTTGCGGTACGCCGCGAAGTCCTGCTGGCCGACACGGGACGCGAGGAAGCGACGATAGGACGCCTTCTCTTCCTCGCTTGGCGCCACGCCTTCGTTCACGCCGTTCAGGCGCACGAGCACCAGGCTACCATCGGCCAGGGTCACGGTGCTGAAGGTCGGCTTGTCCTTGCCTTCAGGCTTGGGCATGCGGAACAGCGCTTGCAGCACTGCCGGATCAACCCCTTCCTGACCGCGGGTGACGGCCTCCTGGGTTTTCCAGGTCTGGCCGGCCGGCAGCGGCTTGCCTTCACGCAGACTGGCGATCAACTCATCAGCCTTGACCTTGGCCGCCGCCGTGGCGTGCTCCTTGGTCAATTGCTTGCGAATCGGCGCATCCACGCTGGTCAATGGCAGCTGCTCAGGCTTGTGGTGTTCCTTGGCACGCAACACCACCACGGTGTCCGGGTCCAGCTCGATGGCGGTGCTGTTGGCCCCCTCATCCAGCACTTCCGGACTGAACGCCGCCGTCACCACGGCACGGTTGGCCGCCACACCCTCACCCCCTTCACGCCCGAACGGTGCCGACGTATGCACCTTCAGGTTCAGGTCCTGAGCCGGCTGGGCCAGGTCGGAGGCTTCGAACGAGGCGTCTTCGAGCTGCTTGGTCGCCTCGACAAAACGCTGCTCCACTTGCTGGCTTTTCAGCTCGTGGGTCAGCTTGTCCTTCAGGCTGGCGAAGGTCGGCACTTGCGGTGCCTCAACACCCAACAGCTTGATCAGGTGATAACCGAACTCGCTGCGTACCGGTCCCGATACCTGGTCCTTGGTCAAGGCATACAACGCCTTTTCAAAGGCCGGATCATAGACACCAGGGCCGGCGAAACCGAGATCACCGCCGTGGCTGGCCGAACCCGGGTCCTGGGAGAACTCCTTGGCCAGGGCATCGAACTGCTCGCCCTTGGCCAGGCGCTGCTGGATCTCTTCGATCTTCGCCTTGGCCTGTGCGTCGTTCACCTTGTCATTCACTTCGATCAGAATATGCGCGGCCCGACGCTGCTCGGAGAGGTTCGCGGTTTCTTTCTGATACAGCGCCTGCAGGTCTTCATCCTTGACGCTGACCTGATCGAAGAACGAGGACTTCTTCAGCTCCAGGTAATCGACGACCACCTGGTCCGGGGTCATGAATTCCTTGGCGTGCTTGTCGTAGTAGGCCTTGACCTCGTCATCGGTCAGCTTGATCGCCGACAGATCGACCGGAACATTCAGCGAAGCGAAATCGCGGGTCTGTTTTTCCAGACGGGCAAACGCCAACACCTGGGCATCGGTGACGAAACCGCTGCCCGCCAGACCGGCACGGATCTGGCCGATCAGCATTTCCTGAGCCAGCATCTGGCGGAATTGCAGGCGACCGTAGCCCAGCTGACGAATCACCTGGTCGAAACGATCGGAACTGAACTTGCCGTCCACCTGGAATTCAGGGGTTTGCAGGATGACCTGGTCCAGGGCGCCCTCGGAGAAAGCGAACTTCGACTTCTCGGCGCCCTGAAGCAGCAGCTTGCGCTCGATCAACCCCTTGAGGGCGGACTCGCGCAGCATTTTCTCATCCAGCAACGAGGCATCGAAATCCTTGCCCAGCTGTTGCATGAGTTGGCGACGTTGCATGTCGACCGCCTGGCTCAGATCGGTCTGGGTGATCTCGTCACCGTTGACCTTGGCCGCGTCCTGACTAGTGGAGGTGGCCCTGAAAATGGCATCGAAACCGGTCAGCGCCATCAATGCGACGATGACCCCGATGATGGTCTTGGCAATCCAGCCTTGTGAATTGTCCCTGATATTTTGCAGCATGCGTCCCCCAGAAACGGTTGAACTTCAATGTGGGCAACCGTGGAGCGTGGGTAGAATCCGGATAGAAGAAAGGCGCATCCGAGGATGCGCCTTCTCGTAACTGGCGGAGCGGATGAGGGCTCGAATACGCGTCCCTCGGCGTGTCAGGCCGGCCCTGAAAAGGACCATGGCCGACCGCTTCACCGCTCCGCGGCCAGATCAGGCAAAAACCCGACCCGGATAGGCAAAGGCTTGAACGAATGTCAGTTGACAGCTTCTTTCAGTGCTTTACCGGCTTTGAAACCTGGCTTTTTGGCAGCAGCGATTTCCAGCGTCTTACCGGTCTGAGGGTTGCGACCGATGCGAGCAGGACGGTCGGTCACGGAGAAGGTGCCGAAACCTACCAGTACAACGGAGTCGCCAGCCTTCAGAGCGCCAGTGACGGATTCGATAACTGCATCCAGCGCACGGCCAGCAGCAGCTTTCGGGATATCAGCGGATGCAGCGATAGCATCAATCAGTTCCGACTTGTTCACTCTAAGTCCCCTTATATCTATTGAGTATATTTCTAAGTTTTTGGGTGAAAGCTAAACCTGTGCTGAATGGCCTACAGACACTTAAGAGCCGCTTTATAACAAGGGCTCTAAAAAGCTGTCAAGGAAGCCACCCAGGCTTGATCCGTACTTAATGCGTGCTGATTCTTTCCTTAGAATCGGAGTCGCGCTTCTCATCTTTCGCGACGATCTCCGGAACCACATCTGGCAAGGGCTCCGGCGCGTATTGCAGCGCAATTTGCAGGACCTCGTCAATCCATTTAACCGGTTTAATCTGAAGATCCTGCTTGATATTGTCAGGAATTTCCTTCAGATCGCGCACATTCTCTTCTGGAATGATGACGGTCTTGATCCCACCGCGATGTGCGGCCAGCAATTTTTCCTTCAAACCGCCAATGGCCAGCACCTGACCACGCAGGGTAATTTCACCGGTCATGGCCACGTCCGCACGCACAGGAATCCCAGTCAAGGCTGACACCAGAGCCGTACACATTCCTACACCAGCGCTAGGGCCGTCTTTCGGCGTCGCCCCTTCCGGCATATGGATATGGGTGTCGCGCTTCTCGTGGAAGTCCAGGGGGATCCCCAGGCTCTTGGCGCGGCTGCGCACCACGGTCAACGCGGCGGTGATCGACTCGACCATGACATCGCCCAGGGAACCGGTCTTGATCAACTGGCCCTTGCCCGGGACCACGGCGGCTTCGATGGTCAACAGCTCGCCGCCGACCTGAGTCCAGGCCAGGCCCGTGACCTGACCGATCTGATCCTGTTGCTCGGCCAGGCCGTAACGGAACTTACGCACGCCGAGGAAATGCTCCAGCAGGTCGGAGGTGACCTTGACCGAGAAGCGTTTTTCCAGGGAATGCTCTTTCACCGCCTTGCGGCAGACCTTGGCGATTTGCCGCTCCAGCCCACGCACACCGGCTTCGCGGGTGTAGTAGCGAATGATGTCGCGAATCGCCTCGACCTCGAACTCCAGCTCGCCCTTCTTCAGTCCATTGGCCTGAATCTGCTTGGGCGACAGGTACTTGGTGGCGATGTTGATCTTCTCGTCCTCGGTGTAACCCGGCAGGCGGATCACTTCCATCCGGTCGAGCAGCGCCGGCGGGATATTCATCGAGTTGGAGGTGCACAGGAACATGACATCGGACAGGTCGTAGTCAACTTCCAGGTAGTGGTCGTTGAAATTGTGGTTCTGTTCCGGGTCCAGCACCTCAAGCAGGGCCGAGGCCGGATCGCCACGCATGTCGCTGCCCATCTTGTCGATTTCATCGAGCAGGAACAGCGGGTTACGCACCCCCACCTTTGTCATCTTTTGTATCAATCTTCCTGGCATCGAACCGATATAAGTCCGCCGATGACCACGGATTTCCGCTTCATCGCGCACGCCACCGAGGGCCATGCGTACGAATTTTCGGTTGGTCGCGTGAGCAATCGACTCAGCCAGGGAGGTTTTACCCACCCCAGGAGGGCCGACCAGGCACAGTACCGGACCGCGAATTTTCTTCACGCGCTTCTGCACGGCGAGGTATTCGAGGATCCGTTCCTTGACTTCGTCCAGACCATAATGGTCCGCGTCGAGAATATCTTCGGCCCGCGCCAGATCCAGGCGCACCTTGCTCTGGGCCTTCCACGGCACCTGCACCAACCAGTCGAGGTAGGAACGCACCACGGTCGCTTCGGCGGACATCGGCGACATTTGCTTGAGCTTGTTCAACTCTGCCAGGGCTTTGGTCATGGCATCTTTCGGCAGACCGGCGGCGTCGATGCGCTTTTTCAGCTCTTCGACTTCGTTATGACCTTCGTCGCTGTCACCCAACTCCTTCTGAATGGCTTTCATTTGCTCATTCAGATAGTACTCGCGCTGACTGCGCTCCATCTGCTTCTTGACGCGACCACGGATGCGCTTCTCGACCTGCAGCAGGTCGATCTCGGCGTCGAGCAGGGCCAGCACATGCTCGACACGGGCCGAGAGATCAACGATTTCGAGAATTTCCTGCTTCTGCTCGATCTTCAGGGCCATATGCGCGGCCATGGTATCGACCAGGCGGCTCGGCTCGTCGATGCTGTTCAACGACGACAGCACTTCAGCCGGGACTTTCTTGCCCAACTGCACGTATTGCTCGAACTGTGCCAGCAGGCTGCGGACAAAGACTTCGGACTCACGGTCCGGAGCATCGGCCTCTTCGATCAGCGCCACTTCGGCACGGCAGTAGCCGTCGACCTCGCTGAAACGTTCGACGGTACCGCGCTGCTCACCCTCGACCAACACCTTGACGGTGCCGTCAGGCAACTTCAGCAATTGCAATACGGTGGCGACTGTACCTACGCGATACAGCGCATCTTCGCCCGGGTCATCATCGGCAGGATTACGTTGGGCCAGCAGCAGGATCTGCTTGTCGCCCGTCATCGCGGCCTCGAGGGCTTCGATAGATTTCTCGCGCCCCACGAACAGCGGGATCACCATGTGCGGATACACCACGACATCACGCAATGGCAGGAGAGGCAATTCGATGGTTGTCTTCATGATTTCGCCTCTACGGCGGCCGTACGGCCGGAAACAGATGGATAAGCTTGAAACCAAGATGGGGGCTTGTTCGAAAAAAAACAAGCGCCAAAAGAAAAGGGGCCCGAGGGCCCCTTGTCAGGTCACAGCCTGCCGCACTCAGGCGTCAGGCGCGGCCTTTGCCTGCGGCTCGCTGTTCTCGTAGATGTACAGCGGCTTGGATTTACCCTCGATCACGCTTTCGTCGATCACCACCTTGCTCACCTCGGACTGCGAGGGGATTTCATACATGGTGTCGAGCAGGATGCCTTCGAGGATCGAACGAAGGCCACGGGCACCGGTTTTACGCTCCAGGGCACGCTTGGCAACGGATTTCAGTGCATCGGCACGGAATTCCAGGTCAACCCCTTCCATTTCGAACAGCTTGGCGTACTGCTTGGTCAAGGCGTTCTTCGGCTCGGTGAGGATCTGCATCAACGCAGCCTCATCCAGCTCGTCGAGCGTGGCCAGAACCGGCAGACGACCGACGAACTCCGGGATCAGACCGAACTTGACCAGATCGTCAGGCTCGACTTCACGCAGGGACTCGCCCACCTTCTTACCTTCTTCCTTGCTACGCACTTCGGCGCTGAAACCAATGCCGCCACGGGTAGAACGGTTCTGAATAACCTTTTCCAGACCGGAGAACGCACCACCACAGATAAACAGGATGTTACGGGTATCTACCTGCAGGAACTCCTGCTGCGGGTGCTTGCGACCGCCCTGGGGCGGAACGGAAGCCACCGTGCCTTCGATCAATTTCAGCAAGGCCTGTTGCACGCCCTCACCGGAAACATCCCGGGTAATCGACGGGTTATCGGACTTACGGGAAATCTTGTCGATTTCGTCGATATAGACAATGCCCATCTGGGCCTTTTCCACATCGTAATCACACTTCTGCAACAGTTTCTGAATAATGTTTTCCACGTCTTCACCCACATAACCCGCCTCGGTGAGGGTGGTTGCATCGGCGATGGTGAATGGCACATTCAGCAGGCGAGCGAGGGTTTCAGCCAGCAGGGTCTTGCCCGAACCGGTCGGACCGATCAGCAGGATGTTGCTTTTGCCGAGCTCGACGTCGTCATTTTTCTTGTCACGCTGGTTCAAACGCTTGTAGTGGTTGTAGACCGCTACCGCCAGAACCTTTTTCGCACGTTCCTGACCAATCACATACTGATCAAGGATGCCGCTGATTTCTTTAGGCGAAGGCAATTTATGCGCGCTGCTTTCAGCCTGTGCTTCCTGCACCTCCTCACGGATGATGTCATTGCACAGGTCGACGCACTCGTCGCAGATAAAGACCGAGGGGCCGGCAATCAATTTGCGTACTTCATGCTGGCTTTTGCCACAGAAGGAGCAATAAAGCAGCTTGCCGTTGTCCTCGCCGTTGCGGGTGTCAGTCATTCGTTCGATCCAAATCCGATAGGCTTGCAACACAAGATGAAGGCTATTGCGGGCTTTTTCAAGCCCGCTGGTGATCGGAGCAGCCGACCAGCCCTATTTTGAGCGGCTTAATATTAAGCGGGGCGCTTGTCGATCACTTCGTCGATCAACCCGTAGTCACGCGCGGCTTCTGCGCTCATGAAGTTGTCACGGTTGGTATCGCGCTCGATTTCTTCAAGGGTGCGCCCGCTATGCTTGGCCATCAGCGTGTTGAGACGCTCACGAATGAAGAGGATTTCCTTGGCATGGATTTCGATATCCGACGCCTGACCCTGGAAGCCGCCCAGAGGCTGGTGAATCATCACACGCGAGTTCGGCAGGCAGAAACGCTTGCCGTGGGCACCGGCCGTCAGCAGGAACGCGCCCATGCTGCACGCCTGACCGATACAGGTGGTCGACACGTTTGGCTTGATGAACTGCATGGTGTCATAGATCGACATACCCGCCGTCACCGAACCGCCCGGGGAGTTGATATAGAGATGGATGTCCTTGTCCGGGTTTTCCGCTTCAAGGAACAGCAGCTGCGCACAGATCAGGTTGGCCATGTAGTCCTCTACCGGCCCCACCAGAAAAATCACCCGCTCCTTGAGAAGGCGCGAGTAGATGTCATAGGCGCGTTCGCCACGAGCGGACTGCTCGACAACCATCGGGACCAGGCCGCCTGCGGCCTGGATATCAGAGTTCTGCTGAATATAAGAATTACGGAACATGCTCTGCAGTCACTCCCAAATAGTCATGTCTTGAATACGCATAAGCCAGCACGAGGCTGGCTTATGGTGTGTATTTCCCAACGAGTCAGAAAATCAGTCGGCTTGTGGAGCTTCCACCGGCTTGACTGCTTCTTCGTAGGAGACCGATTTATCGGTCACATTCGCCTTCTGCAGAACAGTATCCACAACTTGTTCTTCCAGCACAACCGAACGGACTTCGTTCAGTTGCTGGTCGTTCTTGTAGTACCACGACACAACCTGCTCTGGCTCCTGGTAGGCCGAGGCCATTTCCTGGATCAGCTCACGCACGCGGGTTTCGTCAGGCTTGAGTTCGAACTGCTTGACCACTTCAGCCACGATCAGGCCCAGCACGACGCGGCGCTTGGCTTGCTCTTCGAACAGCTCAGCCGGCAGTTGATCAGGCTTGATGTTGCCGCCGAACTGCTGAACGGCCTGCACGCGCAGACGGTTCACTTCGTTGTCCAGCAGGGCTTTCGGCACTTCGATCGGGTTGGCGGCCAGCAGACCGTCCATCACCTGGTTCTTGACCTTGGATTTGATCGCCTGACGCAGCTCGCGCTCCATGTTCTTGCGAACTTCGGTGCGGAAGCCGTCCAGGCCGCTTTCCTTGATACCGAACTGGGCGAAGAAGGCTTCGTTCAGCTCTGGCAGGGTCGGTGCGGACACAGTGTTGACGGTAACGGTGAACTCGGCGGCTTTGCCAGCCAGGTCCAGGTTCTGGTAGTCATCAGGGAAAGTCAGGTTCAGAACGCGTTCTTCACCGGCTTTGGCGCCGACCAGACCGTCTTCGAAGCCCGGGATCATGCGGTTGGAGCCCAACACCAGTTGGGTGCCCTTGGCGGAACCACCGGCGAAGACTTCACCGTCGACCTTGCCGACGAAATCGATGTTCAACTGGTCTTCGTTCTGGGCAGCGCGATCGGCCACTTCGAAACGGGTGTTCTGCTTGCGCAGGATTTCCAGCATGTTGTCCAGATCCGAGTCCGCCACGTCGGCGCTCAGGCGCTCGACAGCGATGGAGTCGAAACCGGCAACGGTGAATTCAGGGAACACTTCGAATGTAGCGACGTACTCCAGGTCCTTGCCCTTCTCCAGCACTTTCGGCTCGACAGAAGGCTGACCGGCCGGGTTCAGCTTCTGCTCAACCACGGCTTCATAGAAGGAGGCCTGGATCACATCGCCCACGGCTTCCTGACGAGCATCCGCCTCATAACGCTGGCGAATCACGCTCATTGGCACCTTGCCAGGGCGGAAGCCTGCAATCTTGGCCTTTTGGGCAGTCTGCTGCAGACGCTTGTTGACCTGGGTCTCGATGCGCTCAGCTGGCACGGTGATGCTCATGCGGCGCTCAAGAGCCGATGTATTTTCAACAGAAACTTGCATGGATATTCCTCGTTGCACAGACATTAGCCGGCCGTTTCCGACCTCAGAAGCAAGGGCAAGCATTCTAGTGGGTCGGACTCAAGAAGTCACCCTACTGAAAACGGCTAAAAACAGCGGGCCACAATTGAACATGAGCCACCCTTGAGCCAGGCTTACTGGACAGGCGGTCACTCAAGCGCCTTTCTAATATATAGAAGGAGCGCCGGACGGCGTCACGCTGGCACCGCACCCCGGCACCCACTCTTATCGGGCAGTGAGGCTGGACAGCTCCAAGCCCCAGCGTGTCGCCCCCTCCCCGCGCAACGGGGCCGACCGGGATGATCCATCCCGCCACTGCTGCGCCTCGATTTTTCTGCCTGGCTTTCGGATGGCTGGCGCTGCTCGAGGATGAATGCTCATCCGATCTTGTCGCCCATCTCAACCGACGAAAGTACTACCACGACACTCAAGCCGGAAACGCGTGCAAGACAACGAAGAATGGCGAAACCCGAGGCAATAAAAAAGCCGCTCAAGGCGGCCTCTTTACGGGGTTCTGCAAAAGTCAGCGGACCTTGGCGAAACCTGATACAAAAACGCCAGATGATTAATCTGGCGTTTTTGTTCGAATATGGGGTGGACGATGGGGATCGAACCCACGACAACAGGAGTCACAATCCTGTGCTCTACCAACTGAGCTACGCCCACCATATTGCCTGTTCAAAAAGACCGATCAGATCGACCTCCTTGCTCAGTTTCAGCAGCGCCAACCGGCCCTGATGAAACTCTATTTGGTGCGGATGAAGAGACTCGAACTCTTACGCCTCGCGGCGCTGGAACCTAAATCCAGTGTGTCTACCAATTCCACCACATCCGCGCATGAAGCGTTTAAAGCAAAGGCGCCAGACTGTTCATCTGGCGCCTTTTCGAAATATGGGGTGGACGATGGGGATCGAACCCACGACAACAGGAGTCACAATCCTGTGCTCTACCAACTGAGCTACGCCCACCATATTGCGTTACTTGTGCCAAAGCTGCCTAATGGCGCACCCGGCAGGACTCGAACCTGCGACCATCCGCTTAGAAGGCGGATGCTCTATCCAGCTGAGCTACGGGCGCCTTATTAATCTGTATTCGCTGACGACTACAAACCAAGTGCTTTAATCTTGCTGAGCCAGACATCAACTCTGCTCGACCTTCTCAACCAGTGCTAGGCTATGCCCGACAAGCGCGACAGATGTTATAGACGAGCCGAAAGGTCGTCAACTCCTTTTTGAAAAAAACTCAGAAATATAAAGGGGTTAGGGGAATATCCGGACCAAGCGCCTTTGCCCTCGCGCCACGACATGCGAGAATGCGCACTCTTTTTCAACCCCTCTCGATGGTTAATCACCCGTCATGACTGCACAACTAATCGACGGCAAAGCGATCGCCGCCCGTCTGCGCCAGCAGATCGCCCAACGTGTCGCCGAGCGTCGCCAGCAGGGCCTGCGTACGCCGGGCCTCGCGGTGATTCTGGTCGGCAGCGATCCTGCCTCTCAGGTTTATGTTTCGCACAAGCGTAAAGACTGTGAAGAGGTCGGCTTCATTTCGCAAGCCTATGACTTGCCTAGCGACACCACCCAACAGGCGCTCACCGACCTGATCGATCGCCTCAATGACGATCCACAGATCGACGGCGTGCTGCTGCAATTGCCGCTGCCGGAACACCTGGACGCCTCCAAGCTGCTGGAACGCATTCGCCCGGACAAGGACGTCGACGGCTTCCATCCTTATAACGTCGGTCGCCTGGCCCAGCGCATTCCGCTGCTGCGCCCGTGCACCCCGAAAGGCATCATGACCCTGCTGGAAAGCACCGGGGTCGATCTGTACGGGATGGATGCGGTGATTGTCGGCGCCTCCAACATCGTCGGTCGACCGATGGCCATGGAGCTGCTGCTGGCCGGCTGCACCGTGACCGTCACCCACCGCTTCACCCGGGACCTGGCCGGCCACGTCGGCCGCGCTGACCTGGTGGTGGTCGCCGCCGGCAAGCCGGGCCTGGTCAAAGGCGAGTGGATCAAGGAAGGCGCCATCGTCATAGACGTCGGCATCAACCGCCAGGCAGACGGCAGGCTGGTGGGTGACGTGGTCTACGAGACCGCCCTGCCCCGCGCCGGCTGGATCACTCCGGTGCCGGGCGGCGTCGGCCCGATGACCCGCGCCTGCCTGCTGGAAAACACCCTGTATGCCGCTGAAACGCTGCATGCTTGAAGCGATGAGACCTTCAACGACATTACAACGCTGAAGGCCTTCACCCAACAAAAAGCCGCCAACT
>NZ_JALLIX010000063.1 GCF_023242365.1 Pseudomonas sp. MWU13-2100 | reverse complement strand
CGGCGCCCAACGCGAGGCTTAACAAAGCTAACCGTGGAGGCAAGCTTGCCATGAACAAGCCACTCTTCGATTTTGACCTCAAACGCGTCTCCCGAAAAAAACTACATAACAGGGAAAGCCGCCATCAATTTCCCCCATCCAGGAAGCACCACGGGTGGGTGGCATTTCCTTTCCTATTTTGATCGGGAATCCGGGGTGGCCAAGGTGTCATTGGCAGGCGTCCATTATCCTGACACACCAACTACTTTGGTGGTATGGGCAAGGCCAACAAATATAGAATCGAGAAGGCGCCACTACAGGAAATCGTGATCTTTCTCCGATGATGAACGAATGCAAAAGCATGGGAAGCACGCTGGGCGTAATAGATAGTCAGTCATCAGAGGCGTAAGAATGTCACCTGGTTCGATGCACCGCAGCCTCGTCATGGGAGCCCTGAACACTCGATTGGGCACAGTGATCGCGCCGACCTTGAGTGGGGTGAAAAGCTTTTGTGTCATGGTCACCTCCAAGTACCTCCGTCTGCTGGGATCTGACTCCCAGGCTTTGTTATTTGAGAACGCATCAGGCGTGTCGAATGCGCTGATTCCACGGTAACCACAACGTAGTGGAAAAACACCACCTGGGGAAATCAGTTTTCCACTAGCTGGAAAAATCGGGCCCGTTCTCTAGGGAGGTTGCATGTCGGCCAAGGCATGAAGAGGCCTAAGTGATCCTGAGTGCGTGCAAATCGCATTTATGCACGCACTTCAACTCCTCAATGGTCAGCAGAGTTCAACTGACCACTCGAGTCATCATTGGCAGTTCAAGCCACAACTAGGCCAAAACCAAAAGCTTAAACTTGCAGGCACAAATCGCGAGTAAAATCATGGGCGCTGGAAGTACGCAAAATGCTTGCTACAAATATCCGATTGCACAGCATGGTACAATTCTTCATGAGGAGACCCCTCACTAACCATGTAGTCAATATAACGACTAAACACCGTTTTCGCAGACATCTCGCCTCGCTTTTTTCCGGACTCATGCAACAAACGCAGCACATTGAACTTATCAGAATGCCGTGCAGCGCGCATCAAGACCTCAAAAGTCTCGATATCAAATGAATACATAGCACTAGACATATCTCTGCCAAATCCATCCAGGAATTTGAACTTATACAAAGTCATGGGATAATTATTCATTGTAACGCTTACAAAGGCATACTTAGCATCCTTCGTAAATGCCGGATGCGCTTCAGCCTTGATGATTTTTTGAACAGCTTCGAAAGCTTGCATAATGGGATATTCAAAAAGTTTGTATATGCTCTTCTCAATGCTTTCTGGATCACCATCGCGGGACAAGCTAGCATATAACGGACGAGCCGATTTCAGTTCAAATACCGCCACAGCCTGTTCAGCAGGAACTGAAATTATAATATCAGAAGACTTACCACCTTTCTTTTTCGAACCAAAGCTAAATTCGTCGATCAGCTCATAATGAGGCAGACTTTTAAGAAACTTAGCAGCATACTGTTGCGCATATCGCTCAAACTCAACACCAAACAAGACCAAGAATTTATTCTGTTCTCCATTCGCCTTGTGAATGCGATACATCAAATTTTCAAACAACAATTCCTCGCATAGCTTACCTTCCACGGGTATAAACAAGCCACTCTTAATTTCAAAAAGCGGATGTTCCCTGAAGAACATAAACTCACTAGGCTGTTCAATAAACTCCTCAGCAAACCTCCTCCCCTCGCTTGCGGTAAACGAGATTTCTTTTAAGATTGCAGCCACCTCTTCTACTGAAATATTTAATTCCATGCTCAGAGATTTTTCCGAAATCGCCCACCGCTCAAGACTTGGCAACATGTCCTGACCTTCACGAATTTGGTGCCAGCGCGCCAAGATGTGGAAAATCACGTTTATATAAGTTTCAACCGAGACTCCAATACTCTCCTCGAAAACCTTGATGTATGGCGTCAAGGGACTTTCCGCAAAGAATATACTTTGCGTCCGCCCGAGCTTGGAAATATAGTTATCCCGCGAATCCCCTGTGATCGACTTGAGAAAGACCTGGTGACCATCGTCACCATCATGATCAGGCCTATCATTCAGTTTAGCAAACGCCTCATGGATAACGTCAAACTCCCGTCTTCGAGTAATATATTTGTTACCTGGAATCCACTCACTAAACAATAGCGACCACAAACGCCAGCATTGAAGCCTAGTGAACACAGCACGCTCCGCTGCAGCAGACTTTTTCGCGGCCGTTTTGCACAACGTTTGAATTCCCCACTGGCGGAAACTAAGCTCGTCTTTCTGAACAAAGGACAGGCAAGACAAAACTGAAGCCAAAGCCTTTCTATCATTACCCGCCAAGATTTTTGTAAAACTACGATCTCTACCGTAGAACTCAGCGTGTGACAACAAATATCCAGAATTCGCCATCTTCGTGATATCAATCATTACTTATCCCTAGTAGACCCAGCAGGCTATGGAAAATAAATCTGCAAGCTTCATGCACCTGGCTTGATGAGCCCCACGGCGCTATCTGGCACGTTGCCATCATAATCACTTTTCACCAATGTGAAAAAAAGTTTTCCAGAGGCACTGGTTCGTCTTACGGCTGGCCAAGAGCGCTCGCAGGCTGAAAGTCGACGACTTCGCTGCGGCGGTCGACCCGCGACACATCCAATACCTGGAGACCGGAAAAGTCACCACGACTGTAGTGGTTTAATTTCCCCCGATAGTGCACGCTCGCCGGGCTTCTCCCAATCTTTCTGCACTGGGACGCCCGCCACGGGGTTATGTTTCAGCCCAAACTGAATCCCGTCCTTCAGATACTCCCGAGGGTTGTTTTCTTGATTCAGGCCGTGCTGGAACGCTGCATGATGCAACCTAGCCCGCACACGGTTTGTGAATGTCGTCACGCCGTCCTGAATTATCTTCGACAAGATGTCCTTGATGTGGCCGGGCTCAATCAGGGTGGCCGGCAGCTTTGCGATTTCTGGATGCGGCTCAGTGATGTATTTCTTGAAGGACCATTTCACGTCATCGTGCGATACCGCCCCCTCGGCCTTCAGTTTTGAAACGTAGGAATCGAGGAGCAGAGGCAATGAACCACCAAACGCATCGGTTTGGCCTGCCTCACTGCAAAGGAGCCGCGCATCGGACAATGACAGGTCCGGCCAATTGCCCAGCTTTTTGCGGCGGATCTTCTGCTGGACATAGCGAACGTAATACAGCTCTTTGACCCCGGTGGTTTTGACCTTGACCACCAGTGCACCGCTGCCGCGAGAACCTCGCTGATCGGAGCGCGTGTAGTCGGTCTCGCCGGGGTTCATTGATCGTATCTGTTTGTCTGTTAGGTGTTCAGTCCCGGAATGAGATGGTGCGGATCAATTGTGAAACGGTCTGGATTTTGAGTCCAGGCCTCGCAGATCACCTTGAAGGGAGTACGCCATCGTAAGGCCTTCAGATGCCTAGTGATTTTGCCGAGCCAGCAGGACAACTCTCTTTCCACCGACTGAAATTTCCTAGAAAATCTAACCCACTTGCGCCTGCCAGCACTGGTGGCTAGTCTTCAAATCGTCACTGCCAAATCAGTGATCGGGTTTAGTCGCCCAGGCAGTCGTTAGGCGCATGCGCCACCTTCCCTCAGGTGTTTTTTTACGCCTGTATTTTATGGTGGCTGTGCGCAGGGCACCCTCGGGTGCGCCGGGTTCCTAACGCTCCGGTCGACTAACCTGCGTACAGCTGCCACTCCATTCGTTTAGTCGCGAAAGCTGGTAGCTCCCATTGATGCGTTAGGAGTTACTGTCATGTACAAAGTCACACCCAACCCACCGCTTTCACTCAACATAGAAACCATCGACCCCAAAGCCGCCGACCGCGCCTTATCCCACTATCTACCGCAAGAAAGTCCACCGAAACGATCTAGCATCGCCGCAAAACGAGATGCCTTTCAAAGTCACGAAGAAACCCTGGTCAACACCAGTTCGATCCTGGACTCCGCCGCCGCCACGGCCTACGAAAACGCCGACAACCTCACCGGCCCCCATCGCAAGGTGGCGATGGGCGTGGTACATCTGATCGAACTGGCTCAACGGCTGGTGGATTCGCTGCTGGAAGAGGAACCGCCAGCAGTCACAAACTGACGGCCCCAGGAGCGGCATAGAGGGGAGCACTGCTCCCCCTTTCTTGGCCTGCATTGAAGTGTGAAGCCACAGAAAAGGAATATTCAAGACAGCAAAGAGCCGATCAAAAAGAGCCGGATCAGGTCCCACTGGTAACCCGCGTCCACAGACGAATGTTCAGACGCATCCCGGCGGGCGACATAGTCTTGATGGTGAACAGGGTTACCCAAAATGAACTTCCATTGTTCGGAAGGCATCACTCCCAGGCAAGGGCCGGCAGCAGATCTGAAAAAGTGCCCCCGGACTCATCTTTACAAGGCCCGCCCCCGCATGGCTCCATAAGGTATTTTTGGGCGCATAAGCATGGATATCGAGCTGGCTAAAACCTTCCTGGAGATCGTCAGATGCGGCAGTTTGATTGCCGCCGCGCAGCGATTGCATGTGACCCAGACGGCGATAACCGCCCGCGTGCAAAAGCTGGAAAACAGCCTCAACAGCAAGTTATTCGTGCGCAATAAAGCCGGGGCCAAACTGACGGCGGATGGGGAAGCCTTCGTTGTCTATGCCAACCAGCTGGTACAAACCTGGGAAGCCGCGATCAGGGATCTGCCCCTGCCCGAAGGTTTTCATAAAATATTGCATGTCGGTGGCGAAGTCAGTTTATGCAATCCGCTGATCCTGGATTGGGTTCGTGAAATCCAGAAATCAATACCGACCCATGCCATCAAAACCGAGATCAGGGACGGCTCAATGTTATTGCGGCAATTGGAGCTTGGCCTGTTAGATGCCGCCCTGGTTTATCAACCGGCCTACTGGCCCGACCTGCAAGTCGAGCAGATTCTCGAAGAGAAATTGATCCTGGTCCGTCTGATCGCCAAGCCTGAGCCCTATGTCTACATCGACTGGGGCGATGGTTTTCGCCAATCCCATGATGCGGCCCTGCCGGAGAAGGCCAAGGCGGCGCTTTCCTTCAACCTGGGGCCCGTAGCCCTGCAATATATTCTCGACAATGGCGGATCGGGCTACTTCAGAACCCGAGTCGTGCAGTCCTATATTGACAGCGGCATTCTTGAGCGCGTCAGCTCCGCCCCTGAGTTCAGCTACCCGACCTTCCTGGTCTACTCCCGCAGCCGATCATCCGCCGAACTGCAGCTCGCCATAAAACTATTGAAAGACATTGTCACTCGCGATAGTGATTGGTCTCAACGCTGGGACCCGCTGATCTGACTAATGCAGGTGCACGATCAGATCGCGGTGCAAGGCCGCGATCAAGTCCGTCTGTGTGATGACCCCAACAAACACGTCATTGTGCAGGACCGGAATACAGTGCAAGCCCTGCGTTGACAATAAAGGGATCAGTTCAACAATGTGGGTCGTTGTCGTCACACAGGTCACCGGGACATGCATGATGTCTTTCAATACGGTTTTTTTCTTGACCCCGAACACGCCTGACAACCCGCTGCCCCGACGGGTGACCGGGTGTTTGATGATATCCGTCAGGCTGATAATGCCGACGATATGTTTTTCTTCATTCAGCACGGGCAAGGTTTTGATGTGGTGATGCATCAGGATCCGCACCGCATCTTTGATCGTGGTTTGCGGTGTCCCTGACAGCACATCCTTCGACATGATCTGCGAGGCCTGGATATCCCCCATGCTTCGTCTTAACGCGTGCTTTTCAGTGGATCGAATAATGCTTTCCAGGTCCTCTCTCGTTACGTCAACAAATCCGTCGACCTCCGCCAGGGCGGCGTCAAGGTCATCACTATTAAAACCGACCCTCTCGAACGAAGGGATATCCCGGGTGTGATTGATCTCTGCCGCCGGATTGATATGGGCTTTGGGATAGCGCATACCTGTCAGATTATTGATGACCAGCGCACATCCCAAGAGCGTCATGGCATTCAGCATCACCGGATAAAAAACATGCAGACCCAGGGGCGCCAAATCGGCTTGAGACAAGACCACACAAAGCGCAACCGCCCCTCCGGGAGGGTGCAGGCAGCGAAGAATACACATCGCCCCAATCGCCAAGCCCACCGCGACACTGGCGCTAAAAAAAGAATGGCCGAGTAGCGACACGGCTATCAGCGCGGCCACCGTAGCGACAAAATAGCTGCCGACTATCGACCAGGGCTGAGCCAGCGTGCCTGTAGAAACAGCGAACAACAAAACAGCTGATGCGCCGACGGGCCCGACAAGATGAAGTGTCAGCTGCAGCCCGTAGAAGTATTGGCACACCAGGGACGTAACAAGAACACCCGCACACGCTCCGACTGACGCACGCAACCACTCCCTGGGCCTTGTATTGGATGATGCCGGGTAAAAACTTGAGAAGACAGACTTGAGCATTTTTCACGCTTAATAAAAAAGGCTCATTGATATCAATGAGCCTGTGTACCGGGGGGAGGCACAAAAAGAGCACTCCCTGGGAAATCAGGTCGCCATTTTTGCAACACTGGAACCGGCTGACAAACGCAAAATATTGCTACATGAATGCATTTTTTTTGATATCAAAATCGATGCTTTCATCTTCCCTAAGCTTTTTGAATACAAACGCCCAGGCCCAACTCGGCCCCCGCCACGAACTGACTCTTACAACCTAAATGATGCTGCTGTTCTTGGGCGAGCCAGCACCCACGCAATATCGAAATCACGCATTGACAGATAATTGGGACGGTTTCAGGGCGTGTCACATCGGTGGTGACTTTTTGGCCTGACATTCTCCACCGCAACGCCTGAAAAGCGATGAGTCACCACTGATCACACCCTGCCACCTGAATCAGCCTTTACTTCTTGTCAGCCTGCTTCTTCAAGGCCGAGATCAACGAGTTGTTCAGAGAGGCCAACGAACCATACAGAGCCGACAACTCAGTATTCACGGCATTGACCTGTGCGGCCTTCTGGTCCGGGCTCATGCTCTTGTTCGCCTGAAGTTGCTGCAGTTCAGCCTGTTTCTGGGCGATCATCTTCTGCATCTGCTCGATCTGCTTGCGCAGTTGCTTGATACCCGGCGGCTCCGAGGCCGCCGCCTGGGCCTGGGCGGCCTTGGACGCATCGATCCCGGCACCGGACAGACTGACTTTGACGCCCGTCGAACTTTTACCTTCGGTCTTGCCGTCTTTACCGGTATCAGCGGACTTCCCAGTGCCTGACGCAGAGGCGGTGGGAACGACAGGAGGGGTATTGATGGTGACACTATTGATGGAAACCATGACAGAAGCTCATTCAGGTTTAGGTCTCCATGACATCGACCTGAAACCAACGAACTTTAGCGATTTTGTACAAAGTCAGATACAAATACCTACAATTGCCCCCCGTCAGTGCGTCACCGCACCCCGCTTGACCCCATACATCGCCTCATCCGCATGCTTGAACAGTTGCTGTGCTTCTTCACCATTTTCCGGATACAGCGCAATCCCGATACTTGCCACGATACTCAGGTCGAAAGCCTCCCAGGGCACGGGCTCGCCAAGCAGGTGACGGACCTTGTCGGCCACCCGACTGGCATGCTCCGGCTGCTGTAGATACTCCAGCAGGATGACGAATTCGTCGCCACCAATACGCGCCACCGTGTCGGTTTCCCGGACACATAGCTGCAGGCGTCGCGCCACTTCCTGCAGAAGCAGGTCGCCGACCGCATGCCCAAAGTTGTCGTTGACCTGCTTGAATTTGTCCAGATCGACATAAAGCAACGCCAGTAGCCCACCGTCGCGCCGAGCCCGGACCAGCGCGGCCTTCAGGCGCTCCTGGAGGAAAGCCCGGTTGGGCAGATGAGTCAGTTGGTCGTAGCGCGCCATGTACTCCAGGCGTGCATGCAATTGCTTGCGCTCGATAGCCGCCGCGACCTGGGCCGAGACGAATTGCAGCAGTTCCAGGTCATGTTCGGTATAGCGCTCGCCACCGCTGCTTTTTACCAGCAGCGCTCCAATGGTGCCGTTCTGTGAGTTCAGTGGCACGCCCAGGCACGAAGGTGCGCCTTCGATGTTCAGCAATAGGGGCTGGCCACTGCGCACGACCTCGGCACAGTTACGGTCGACCATGTGCGGTTGGCGGCGGTCATCAATATGGTAGGGGAAACTCAGTTGGTCGCGCTGCTGATCGTACAGCGCCACGCAGAAATTCTCCGCCGGCAGCCATTCGCCGATGATCTGGTGCACCCGCTGGAACAGCGCCAGCAGATCCTCGGTGACGTGGGCCGCTTCGGAAACCGCGTAGAGCGCCGCCTGCCGGGACTCCGCCAGTTTGCGCTCGGTGATATCCCGAGCCACGGCGATGCGCAACTGGTCGACCTCGGACCAGCGCGCCGACCACATGATATGCACCACCTGGCCGTCCTTGCGCACATAGCGGTTTTCAAAATACGGCTTGGGCTGACCGCCCATGATTTCGCTGGCGGCCATCAAGGTGCGCTCGCGGTCCGCCGGCAGCACCAGATCGATCATCGGCATACCGATCAGTTCGCTCTGGGTGTAGCCGAAAATCCGTTCGCAGGCGGCGCTGACAAAAACGAATCGCCCTTCGATATCCACCGCGCACACGGCGTCCATCAACAGGTCGATAAAGCTGGCCAGCGGCGTGACAATCTTGGATTCCATCAGAAAGAGATCGCCCAAAAAAGTAGCGTCAGTATCTATCCATGGAAATACCGGCCTCCTGCCCTCCCCTTGCAGCAGATTCAAGCCTCGTTCGGCATCAACCCCGGCAATGCATGAACCAGCGCGTTGATGGCGAAGCCGATAAACATAACGCCACACAGGCGGGTGATTATCAACTCGTGCCGCTGGTAAAACGCCCTGACCGGCCGGGCACCGACAATACCAATGAGGATAGCGTATGCCACGACACCGCCAAGGAAACTGACAAAAATCAGCCACGGCAACATTGACCACTGCAACAGCTCGGCACGACTGGAACTCCCGGGCACGGGGCCTGTTGGACCGGAGTCGATCAATCCCGCCGATCCAGCACATTGACTACCAACCGATCAACCCAGCCCCATAGCCGCTGCTTGACCCGCCGCCATAGCGGCCGCGCTTTCCAATCCTGCAAGCTGACCGGCTCGCTGAGGGTGAAATCATTGAGGAAACTGGCCTCCACCGCCCGGGTCAATGAAGGATCGAGGGCTTCGAGATTGGCCTCCAGGTTGAAACGCAGGTTCCAGTGATCGAAGTTGCACGAGCCGATGCTGACCCAGTCATCGATCAACACCATTTTCAGATGCAGGAAGCACGGCTGGTACTCGAAAATCTGCACCCCGGCCCTGAGCAGGCGCGGATAATAACGATGGCCGGCGTAGCGCACCGACGGATGATCAGTGCGCGGCCCAGTCAACAACAAGCGCACATCAATCCCCCGATTGGCCGCCCGGCGCAGGGAGCGGCGGACTTTCCAGGTTGGCAGAAAATACGGAGTCGCCAGCCAGACGCGCCGCTGGCCGCTGTTCAGCGCCCGCACCAGGGAGCGCAGAATGTCCCGGTGCTGCCGGGCATCGGCGTAGGCGACCCGGCCCAGGCCCCGTCCGGCCGGCGGAACCCGTGGCAGACGTGGCAGGCCAAAGGGCGCCAGAGGTTTCCAGGCAGCCCGCTGCGCGTTGGCCAGCCACTGACGGTCGAACAGCAGTTGCCAGTCGAGCACCAGGGGGCCGCTGATCCGCACCATGACTTCGTGCCATTCGAAGCGTTCTTCGCCCGGGGCCCAGAACTCATCGGTGACGCCGGTACCGCCGACCACCGCCAGGGACTGATCCACCAGCAGAATCTTGCGGTGATCACGGTAGAGGTTGCGCACCCAACGACGCCAGCTCAGGCGATTGTAGAAGCGCAGCTCGACCCCGGCCTCGATCAAGCGTCGACGCAGGCCCAGGGTAAACGCAAGGCTGCCGTAATCATCGAACAGACAACGCACCCGCACTCCCCGTTCGGCCGCCTCGGCCAGCGCCCGGACCATGGCTTCGGCACAGGCGCCGGCTTCCACCAGGTAAAGCTCCAGCTCCACCTGGTACTCGGCCCGGGCAATCGCTTCGAGCATCCGCGGAAAGAAACTCGGGCCATCGATCAACAGCTCGAAGGCGTTGTCGGTCCGCCAGGGGAAGATCGCCCCGGCCATGTCAGCGCGCCGCGAAAATCAGTACCGCGCCCACCGGTACCGACAAACTGATGGCCGACAGACCGGCGGCCTTGCGTAACGTCGCCAGCCCCGGTAGCAGATCGAAGTCCTCGGCACGCAGCACCAACGGCTCCAGGGTCACCACCTGGAACCGCCGGTCATCCAGGCGGGTTGCCAACAGTTCGGCGTTGTAGCTGTGCTCCCTGCCGCGCAGTTTCACCACCAGAGGCAGACGCAACTCCAATTGCGCGCCAGGGGCCAGGTCGTTGATCGGCTGGACATTGATCTGCGCGACAATCTGCGCCTCGGGCCTGGTCTTGATCTCGAACAGGTCGCGACGCAAGCGCTCGTCACGCAGGGGAATGCCGGTACTGACCGACTCCAGCTCCACTTCCAGGGTCGCCACACCCTGACCGTCGACCTTGCCGTGCAGGGTCAGGAAACGATGGACTTCGGAAATATCGGCGTTGTGGGTGGTGATGAACGACAGGCGCGAGGACTCATTGTCCAGGTACCAATTGGCCTGGGCCGGCAGGGCAAGCACCCCGAGCAGGGCCAGAAATAGGCGGGACCGGTGCATGCAAGCTCCTGATTGAACGTAGGCACCACCTTACCCGCCCCGGATAGAGGTGGCAAACCACGGATCAGGGCTCCAGTCGGCAGCCCTCGCGCGGGCCGATCCAGACCGCACTGCTGCTACGCCCCAATCCCCGGGCGGTGACCCGGTGCTGCTGGGGATCATCGTGGAAGTCACTGACCGGCACCGATTGTTTGACGTAGCCCAGGCAATAGTCCGCCGGGTTATTCATCACATAACGGCAGGAACAGTACTCCTTGGCGGTATAGGCGCTGATGATCCGCGGAAAGGCTTGCAAGGCCTGCCGCTCATGCCAGACCCAAGCGCCCAGGGCCAGCAGCGACACCAACAACAGACTGAGCAGCGGACGGCGCCGCACAAATCCCCTGGCGTTCATGGCGTCACCGTCGGTGCAAACGCCGCCAGTGCCCGCTTGAGCAGTTCATTGTGCCGGTAGCTGCCGTCGCGGTCATCGCCGTAGCGCACGATGACCAGATCAGCGCTGGGGATCACGTACAACACCTGGCCCCAGTGCCCAAGGGCGGCGAAGGTGTCCGGCGGCGCATCCGGCCAAGGCTTGGCGGCGCCCTTGATCGAACGATTGAGCCACCACTGGCCGCCGCCCACGGCTTCATCCTGGCCCGGTTGGTAGCCGGCGAAAGGCCGCAGGTTGAAATTCACCCAGGCCCTGGGCAGCAATTGCCGTTCGCCCCAACGCCCCTCGCGCGCCATCAACAGACCGATCCGCGCCAGATCCCGGGCCGTCATATAAGCATAGGACGAGGCGACGAAAGTCCCGTTGGCATCGCGTTCCCAGACTGCGCTGCGAATGCCCAGCGGCTCGAACAATGCGGTCCAGGGATAGTTCGGATAACGCTTGGCACCGACGATCCGGCGCAAGGCGGCGGACAGCACGTTGCTGTCACCACTGGAATAACGGAAGACCTGCCCCGGCCGGTTGTACTGGCCATGGGCAGCGGTATAGCCGGCCATATCGCTGCGCCCCAGGGTGTAAAGCATCGCCACCACCGACGACTTCAGCGGTGCGTATTCATAGTCCTCCTGCCAATCGATACCGGAGGACCAGTTCATCAGGTGCTCCAGGGTCACGTTGGGATGGGCGCGCATGGGACGGTAGAAACGTGCCGCCGAGTCATGCAGCTGGAACAGGCCTTGGCCGTAGGCCACACCAAGCACGGTGGCCATCACACTTTTGCTGACGGACCAGGTGAGGTGCGGGGTGTTGACGGTAGTCGGACCGGCGTAGCGCTCATAGACGATCTGGCCGTGGCGGATCACCAGCAGCGCATCGCTGCGAATACCTTTTCGCGTGTCATCGTCGCGGACGGGAAACGCGTAGGACTCCAGGGCTTCAACCGCCGGTCCGGACACCTGCGGGCCCTGAGACCAGTCTTCAGCTGGCCAGACCTCGGCACGCGCGGTCAGGCTCAACGCCAACAACAAGGCAGGAAAAAAGGTCGAACCCTTGGACATGGCGCCCGCTCGCAGAAATAGCCTCGCACCAGCCTAAGCGCGTTTGATGACAATCCGGGTGCACGGATTCTCCGAGGTCGAACATAAAACCTGTAGGAGCCTGGCGTGCCCGCGAAGCTTTTAGCGTTCTCAAAGACGCCTTCGCGGGCAAGCCCTGCTCCTACAGGTTTTGGGGAGTATTCAAGGTCTCGGCACCTTGAGTGGCCCGTTCCGGGCCCCCTGTCATACAACCATCACCAAAGCTTCATGGCGATGACACCGGGGCTAAATAGCCTGACTTTGCACAACAAAGTCGACTGGCCGCACCCCTGGCCGGCAACCGGAGACTCGTAATGACCCAGATCGCCCGCATCAGCGACACCGGCAGTGAACGCCGCCTGCAAGCCGAACGCCTGCTGGGCGCCGCGGCTTTGCAAGAAGCCCAGGCCTTGCGCTTCAACGTCTTCAGCGGCGAATTCAATGCCAAGCTCAAGGGCGCTGAACTGGGCCTGGACATGGATGATTATGATGTGCACTGCGCCCATATCGGCGTGCGCGACCTGAACAGCGGCCGCCTGGTGGCGACCACCCGCCTGCTCGACCACAAGGCCGCCAACAGCCTGGGTCGTTACTACAGCGAAGAAGAATTCAGCCTGCACGGCCTGGGCCATCTGCAAGGGCCGATCCTGGAAATCGGCCGTACCTGCGTCGACCCGGCCTACCGCAACGGCGGCACCATCGCCGTACTCTGGGGCGAACTGGCCGAAGTCCTCAATGAAGGCGGCTACAGCTACCTGATGGGTTGCGCCAGCATCTCGATGCAGGACGGCGGAATCCAGGCCCAGGCGATCATGCAGCGCTTGCGCGAACGCTACCTGTGCACCGAACACCTGCGCGCCGAACCGAAAAAGCCGCTGCCATCACTGGATATTCCCGGCAACGTCATCGCCGAAATGCCCCCGCTGCTCAAGGCCTATATGCGCCTGGGCGCGAAGATCTGCGGCGAGCCGTGCTGGGATGAAGACTTCCAGGTGGCTGACGTATTTATCCTGCTCAAGCGCGACGAGTTGTGTCCACGCTACGCACGGCACTTCAAGGCGGCCGTCTGATGAGCCGCCTACGGGTGTACGGCCGCATAGCCCGGGTGCTGTTGGTGGTAGCGCTCGGTTTGAGCATGGCCAGCATGTTCGGGGTTTTCGAACGTTTGAGGGTCGCCAACTCCATGGTCCGGCGGCAACGCTGGTCGCGCTTCTTCATGGCGCGCCTGAGCAATGCCCTGCCCTTTCGCGTGACCGTGCGCGGCGAGCTGCCCAGCCAACCGATGCTATGGGTCAGCAACCACGTGTCCTGGACCGATATCGCCCTGCTCGGCGGCTTGGCCCCGCTGTCCTTCCTGTCCAAGGCCGAAGTACGCACCTGGCCGGTGGCCGGCTGGCTGGCCGCGAAAGCCGGTAGCCTGTTCATCCGCCGCGGCTCGGGTGACAGCCAACTGATCCGCAAGCAGATGACCCGTCACTTGGAACAGCAACATCCATTGCTGATGTTTCCGGAAGGTACCACCACCGACGGTCGTTCGCTGCGCACCTTCCACGGTCGCCTGCTGTCAGCGGCGATTGATGCGGACGTGGCCCTGCAACCCGTGGCTATACGTTACCTGCGCGACGGCAAGCCCGACCTGCTGGCCCCGTTCATTGGCGACGACGATCTGCTCTCGCACCTGATGCGCCTGTTCTCCAATGACCAGGGCGATGTGGAGATCCAGATACTCGAACCGATCGCCTGCAACGGCCAGGAACGTGCGGCACTGGCCTTCCAGGCGCAGCAGGCGGTGCAGATGGCCTTGTTCGGCGAGGTGGCGCCAGTGAAGCGTGCGGTACCGTGCCAGGCCGAGGCGGCCTGATCAACGCGTTCGTGCGCACCCGACTGAGATACTGAAAACACCGTACAACCTGTAGGAGCTGGCTTGCCGGCGATAGCGATCGTTCAGGCGATGCAAGGCTCACTGGCCTCATCACCGACAAGCCAGCCCCTACAAGGGATCGCGTTCCCCCAGGGAGCGGGCGCGGGAAAACGCCTGCAGCTCGGGATAGAACTGCCGAAAATCCTCGCTCAACGGTTCATACAACCCCTCCAACTCGCGCATCGCATGCACCAGTTCCTCAGGCCGCGACAAGCGTCGCGAAATGCCCCGCAGCACCTGCGCCAGCACCGCGAAATCACGGTAGGAACCCAGCCAGTCATTGGCCGCCATATAAGGCGCCATCTCGGCCAGGCGTCCCGGTAGATTCCGCTCGTTTTCCAGTACGCGATAAACCTGGGCGGTGAAGCTGTCCAGATCGCCCTCGGCATAGAGCGCCCAATCCCGCGCCAGGCAATGGTCGAAGAACACATCCAGGACAATCCCGGCATACCGCCGCCGCGTCAGGGAAAACCGCGACAGGGCCTGCCCCACCAAAGGGTGCCGATCGGTAAACACGTCGATGTGGCGATGCAGCTGAATCGCCGCTTCGATCGCCGGAGTGAACTGCCCTTGCACGCGACCTTTGACGAAATCGCCATAGAGGCTGCCGAGCAGTTGTTCCGGGCGCTGGCCGCCCAGATGCAGGTGTGCGAGATAATTCATGGACGATAGCTTAGCACCCCGCCGGCCTATATCGTTATAACCCGATATAGCGAACAACGCTGAGATCAGATCAAAATCATATTGGTGTATCGCGAAATACCGATATATATTTCGCTCCATCGCGATATAACGTTTTACCCACCCCGAGCAACGACCATGCCCATTGACCTCGACGAAATAATAAAAGCGCTGGCACACCCAGTACGCCGAGACATTCTCAGCTGGCTGAAAGACCCGATAAACCAGTTCCCCGAGCAGTACCACAACCATGAGTACGGAATTTGCGCCGGACAGATCGACCAGCGCTGCGGCCTGTCGCAGTCCACCGTCTCCGCGCACCTGGCAACCCTGCAGCGCGCCGGGCTGATCACCAGCCAGAAATCCGGCCAGTGGCACTTCTTCAAACGCAACGAGGAAACCATCCAGGAATTCCTCCGCATCATGAGCCAAGAGCTCTAATAAGGACCGTACCCGATGCCCCTCTCGTTACTCATCCTGGCCCTGAGCGCTTTCGCCATCGGCACCACCGAGTTCGTCATCATGGGCCTGCTGCCCAACGTGGCAGCGGACCTCGGCGTGTCGATCCCCGGCGCCGGCTGGCTGGTGACCGGCTACGCCCTGGGCGTGGCGATCGGCGCACCGTTCATGGCCATGGCCACCGCACGGCTGCCGCGCAAGGCAGCCCTGGTGGCGCTGATGGGGATCTTTATCGTCGGCAACCTGCTTTGTGCCATCGCCAGTGACTACAACGTACTGATGTTCGCCCGGATCATCACCGCCCTGTGCCACGGTGCCTTCTTCGGTATCGGTTCGGTGGTCGCGGCCAACCTGGTGACCCCGGACAAACGTGCCTCGGCGGTGGCCCTGATGTTCACCGGCCTGACCCTGGCCAACGTGCTCGGCGTCCCCCTGGGCACCGCGCTGGGCCAGCAGGCCGGCTGGCGCTCGACCTTCTGGGCGGTGACAGTGATCGGTGTGATCGCGCTGATCGGCCTGATCCGCTACCTGCCGGCCAAACACGACGAGGAAAAGCTCGACATGCGTGCCGAACTGGCCGCGCTCAAGGGTGCCGGACTCTGGCTGTCCCTGAGCATGACCGCGTTGTTCGCCGCCGCGGTGTTCGCGCTGTTCACCTATATCGCGCCGCTGCTCGGCGAAGTAACCGGCGTCTCGCCACGGGGCGTGACCTGGACCCTGGTGCTGATGGGCCTGGGCCTGACCGTCGGCAACATCATCGGCGGCAAGCTGGCGGACAAGAACCTCGCCGCCACCCTGATCGGCGTGTTCATCGCCATGGCCGTGCTGGCCACCGTGCTGACCTGGGCCAGCCTGGTGCTGATCCCCGCCGAAATCACCCTGTTCCTCTGGGCCACGGCCTGCTTCGCCGCCGTGCCGGCCCTGCAGATCAACGTGGTGACCTACGGCCAGGCCGCGCCCAACCTGGTCTCGACCCTGAACATCGGCGCCTTCAACGTCGGCAACGCCCTCGGTGCCTGGGTCGGCGGCAGCGTCATCGCCCACGGCTTCGGCCTCACCAGCGTGCCCCTGGCCGCCGCGGCACTGGCGGTCCTCGCACTGCTGGTGACCCTGATCACCTTTCGCCAGAGCGACAACGACGAACTGGCTCCAGCTACCAACTGACTTCTGCTAATCACTGATAACGAGGGTTGTACACATGGCAACTATTTTCGATTCGATCAAACTCGGCGACCTGGAACTGCCCAACCGCATTATCATGGCCCCGCTGACCCGCTGCCGCGCCGATGAAGGTCGCGTGCCCAACGCGCTGATGGCCGAGTACTACGTGCAACGCGCCTCCGCCGGCCTGATCCTCAGCGAAGCCACCTCCGTGACCCCGATGGGCGTCGGCTACCCGGACACCCCGGGTATCTGGTCCAACGACCAGGTACGTGGCTGGTCCAACGTGACCAAGGCCATCCATGCCGCGGGCGGACGGATCTTCCTGCAACTGTGGCACGTGGGCCGTATCTCCCACCCCTCGTACCTGAACGGCGAACTGCCGGTCGCGCCGAGTGCCATCCAGCCCAAGGGCCATGTCAGCCTGGTGCGCCCACTGTCGGACTACCCGACCCCGCGCGCCCTGGAAACCGCTGAAATCGCCGACATCGTCGACGCCTACCGCGTCGGTGCGGAAAACGCCAAGGCCGCCGGTTTCGACGGTGTGGAAATCCACGGCGCCAACGGCTACCTGCTCGACCAGTTCCTGCAAAGCAGCACCAACCAGCGTACCGACAACTACGGTGGCTCGGTGGAAAACCGGGCACGCCTGTTGCTCGAAGTGACCGATGCCGTGATCGAAGTCTGGGGCGCCGGCCGGGTCGGCATGCACCTGGCTCCACGCGCCGACTCCCATGACATGGGCGATGAGAACCTCTCGGAAACCTTCACCTATGTCGCTCGCGAACTGGGCAAGCGCGGTATCGCGTTTATCTGCTCCCGCGAGAAAGAGGCCAGCGACAGCCTTGGCCCACAACTGAAGGCGGCATTTGGCGGCCCGTACATCGCCAACGAACGCTTCACCAAGGACAGCGCCAACGCCTGGCTGGCCAGCGGCAAGGCCGATGCGGTGGCCTTCGGCGTGCCGTTCATCGCCAACCCGGACCTGCCAGCCCGTCTGAAAGCCGATGCGCCGTTGAACGAAGCGCACCCGGAAACCTTCTACGGTAAGGGCCCGGTCGGCTACATCGACTACCCGACGCTGTAAGCATTACCCCACAACGCCAGCCAGCAGAAAGCCCCGGCCCGCAAGCGCCGGGGCTTTTTTGTGGGCGCAGGCAGGACAGTCACCGACAACTCGCCCACCTCATTAAGGTGGCTCACTCCAATATGGGAATAAGCCTACATACGACGCTGCCCTTTACTCCGGGTATTTTCGGTAACAAACCCCATACTTACCCAGCACCCCGCCGCAACCGGCCAGGCGCGCAGTGTCATGGGATGACGCTGCCTCAAAGACCTCATTAAAAGGAATTAATCAGATGACTCCTCTCCTGCAGTCCATCAGCCTCACCCTGCTCTGCGCCGTGCTCTCGGGCCTGATTTCACTGGCCGCCTTCGCCACCGGCAGCCCTGACGCCGACACGCTCGGCCCCGGCACTCCAGACCCCGACACCTCAAAACCAGGCCTTTTCAAAATAGTCACGTCCATCGAGATCAGCAACGACTCCCCCGACCCCCTCGAACTCCTGGGGACCGGCCTCGACCTGCGCGGTGCCGCGCCATCAAGTTTCAACATCGCCAGCGGCGAACGCCGTGAACTGGTACTGGACGGTCCAAGGGCCTGGTTCATCTATGGGGCAGGGCCGCGCAAGTGCCGATTCGTCGCCCAACATACCCTGCAAGAACGCTTCGCTCACACCCCACGCCCCAACTACCTGCCCATCTGGATCAGGAACGCCGAGTCCATCGGTGAGCGCCAGGCTTCCTGCAAGGCGCGCCTGAGCAAAACCCTGAAGGCGCCGCCCTACAGTTATAACGTCAAGTTCAGCATGAGTTGAGTCGTACCGAGCACTGAACCATCGCGGTGGTCAACACCGGGTCAAGACGCAGCCCGCAAGGAAAAACACCGAGCCGTGCCGCCGTCTGCCCTTCCCCCAGGCCACCGCCGGCCCGTTGCGGCCAGTCATCGCAATGCCCTTGAGCGCCAGCTCAGTTCCTTGTGCAACAAATCGGGTACATTCATTCACCGTCCCGCAACACTTTTGCTACAAAATACGTAGCTTACTAACTACCAAGATAACGCGGTCAGGTAGATAATGCGCTGCTGTGGCCCGTCGATACGACACGTCAACCTTGTTCGCGTCCAGTTCTGATACAACTAGAATCAAATACGCATTTTGACTTAATTGCGCAGGCCAGTACTCAAGCGCAGCATGTCCAACCCGACGTCCACCAGACGCTCCGCTTCCGTCTGCAGTTCAAAGCTGTCGGAGACCAGCAGCCATTGAGCAATGATTCCATGGATGTAAGCGTGTATGGCAATGGCGGCACGGGCCGGGTCGAGTTGCTCGGGCAATTGTCCGCGGGCAACGGCATTACGCAGGGTCAAGCCGATCTTCAGATTGCAGTCCACACTGGCGGCCTGGCGCTGACGGCGCAGGTCACACATTTCATCGGTGAACTCGCACTTATGAAACAGAATTTCGTTGATTCGCCGGGTCTGGGGGTCCAGCGCAACCTGACGAAGCACATGAATCAGCAATGTGCGCATACAGCCCAGCGGATCGACTTCCTCTTCGCTCTCGCTCGCCCGGGCCAAGGCATCCAGCGGTTCGTGGAGGCTGTCGAGCATCGCCTGGACCAACTCGGCCTTGTTGCTGAAATGCCAATAGATGGCACCCCGGGTCACGCCCGCCAGAGTCGCGATATCAGCCAGGGTCGTGCGCGCCACACCACGCTCATAGAAAGCCTTTTCAGCGGCTTCGAGTATCTGTCTGCGGGTCTCCTGAGCTTCCTCTTTGGTGCGACGGGCCATGGCAGTAAAACCTCAATCAGGGTGCCGCGGACGAATGCCGGGCTTCATCAGGACTTAATGGCGGGAGGCGATCGTCGTGCCTTTTCCCGGGCTAAATTACATGCTTTGTAACTATTTCTGCGCAAAGCGCAAGTATTTACAAACAACCATGAATGTAAGTATATTCATTAGCAACCTATTTATCCACCCGGATCACCTTTCCTACCCTTCCACTTTTCTTGTGTGCATCGTGCGCGCCTGACCCGAGGATCTTCATGCAACTCAAGCCAGCTGTTACCGCTCTGGTCACCGCCGTCGCCCTGGCATCGCTGCTCAGCGGATGTAAAGAGGAAAAGGCTGCTGCGCCAGCCACCCCTCCCGCGCCTCAGGTCGGCGTCGTTACCCTGCAAACCCAGGCCTTTACCCTGACCTCCGACCTGCCCGGTCGAACCACGGCCTACCGCATCGCCGAAGTCCGCCCCCAGGTCAATGGCATCATTCTCAAGCGTCTGTTCAAGGAAGGCGGCGATGTCAAAGCCGGCCAGCAGCTGTACCAGATCGATCCGTCGGTCTATGAAGCGACCTTGAAAAGCGCCGAAGCGAACTTGCAATCGACCAAGTCGATTTCCGATCGCTACAAGCAACTGGTGAATGAACAAGCCGTCAGCCGCCAGGAATACGACACCGCCGTCGCCAACCGCCTGCAATCGGAAGCCGCCCTGCAAAGCGCCCAGATCAACGTGCGTTACACCAAGGTCTACGCGCCGCTGTCCGGGCGTATCGGTCGTTCCTCGGTGACCGAAGGCGCGCTGGTCAGCAGCGGCCAGACCAATGCCATGGCCACGATCTCGCAGCTCGACCCGATCTACGTCGACGTCACGCAGTCCACCGCCGAACTGCTGCAACTGCGCCGTGAGCTGGAAAGCGGCCGCCTGCAGAAAGCCGGTGACAACGCCGCCTCGGTCAAGCTGACCCTGGAAGACGGCAGCCAGTACAAGCTGGACGGCAAGCTGGAGTTCTCGGAAGTCACCGTGGATGAAACCACCGGCTCCGTGACCCTGCGCGCGGTGTTCCCGAACCCGGATCACACCTTGCTGCCCGGCATGTTCGTGCATGCCCAATTGCAGGCCGGTGTGAACAGCGCCGCGATTCTCGCCCCGCAACAAGGCGTGACCCGTGACCTGAAAGGCACCCCGACCGCACTGGTCGTCGGCCCGGACAACAAGGTCGAACTGCGTCAGCTCAAGGCCAGCCGTACCGTCGGCAGCCAATGGCTGATCGAAGACGGCCTGAAAGCCGGTGATCGGGTGATCACCGAAGGTCTCCAGTTCGTGCGTCCTGGCGTTGAAGTCAAGGCCACCGAAGCCACTAACGTGAAGGCAGCCAACCCGGCGCCTGCCCCGGCCACAGTTAAAGCCGCAGGCAGCAAAGGGGAGTAAACCATGTCGAAATTTTTTATCGACCGCCCAATTTTCGCCTGGGTTATCGCCCTGGTGATCATGTTGGTCGGGGCTCTATCGATCCTCAAATTGCCGATCAACCAATACCCGGCCATTGCACCGCCGGCCATCGCGATTGCCGTGACCTACCCGGGTGCTTCTGCGCAGACCGTGCAAGACACCGTGGTCCAGGTGATCGAGCAACAGCTCAACGGTATCGACAACCTGCGTTATATCGAGTCGTCGAGTAACTCCGACGGCAGCATGACCATTACCGCGACCTTCAATCAGGGCACCAGCCCCGATACCGCACAGGTCCAGGTGCAGAACAAACTGAACCTGGCCACCCCGTTGCTGCCGCAAGAAGTGCAGCAACAGGGTATTCGCGTGACCAAGTCGGTGAAGAACTTCCTGATGGTGATTGGTGTTGTCTCGACAGACGGCAGCATGAACCGCGACGACCTGGCGAACTACATCGTTTCCAACATGCAGGACCCGATCTCGCGAACCGCCGGTGTCGGTGACTTCCAGGTGTTCGGTGCCCAGTATGCGATGCGCATCTGGCTCGACCCGGCGAAGCTGAACAACTTCAAACTGACCCCGGTGGATGTGAAAACCGCCATCGCCGCGCAAAACGTCCAGGTCGCTTCCGGGCAACTCGGTGGGCTGCCGGCCATGCCCGGCCAACAGCTCAATGCCACCATCATCGGCAAGACCCGTCTGCAGACCGCCGAACAGTTCAAGGCGATCCTGCTCAAGGTCAACCAGGACGGCTCGCAAGTGCGCCTGGGGGATGTCGCCGATGTCGCCCTCGGCGGTGAAAACTACAGCGTCAACGCCCAGTACAACGGCAAGCCGGCGTCGGGTCTGGCGGTGAAACTCGCCGCTGGCGCCAACGCCCTGGACACCGCCAAGGCCTTGCGCCAGACCATCGCCACCCTGGAGCCGTTCTTCCCGCAGGGCATGCAAGTGGTTTACCCGTACGACACCACCCCAGTGGTGACCGAATCGATCAAGGGCGTGGTTGAAACCCTGGTCGAGGCGATCGTGCTGGTGTTCCTGGTGATGTTCCTGTTCCTGCAGAACTTCCGCGCCACGATCATCACCACCATGACCGTACCGGTGGTATTGCTCGGGACCTTCGGGATCCTCGCGGCGGCCGGCTTCAGCATCAACACCCTGACCATGTTCGGTATGGTCCTGGCCATCGGCTTGCTGGTGGACGATGCCATCGTCGTGGTGGAGAACGTCGAGCGGGTGATGAGCGAGGAAGGCTTGTCACCCAAGGAAGCGACCAAGAAATCCATGGGGCAGATCCAGGGTGCACTGGTGGGTATCGCCCTCGTGCTCTCCGCGGTTCTGCTGCCGATGGCGTTCTTCGCCGGTTCCACCGGGGTGATCTACAAGCAGTTCTCGATCACCATCGTCTCGGCCATGGCCCTGTCGGTGATGGTTGCCCTGATCTTCACCCCGGCGCTGTGCGCCACCATGCTCAAGCCGATCGCCAAGGGTGACCATGGCACGGCCAAACGCGGCTTCTTCGGCTGGTTCAACCGCAACTTCGACCGCAGCGTGCGTGGCTACGAACGTACCGTGGGCAGCATCCTGCGCCACAAGGCACCGTACCTGCTGGTCTACGTGATCATCTTTGCCGGCATGATCTGGTTGTTCATGCGCATTCCGACCTCGTTCCTGCCGGAAGAAGACCAGGGCGTACTGTTCGCCCAGGTACAGACGCCATCGGGTTCCAGTGCCGAGCGGACCCAGGCGGTACTCAACGAAATGCGTGAGTATCTGCTGACCAAGGAATCCGACACCGTGGCGTCGGTGTTTACCGTGAACGGCTTCAACTTCGCCGGTAATGGCCAGAGCTCGGGCCTGGGCTTCATCATGCTCAAGCCATGGCATGAGCGCTCCAGCCAGAACACCGTGTTCAGCCTTGCCGCCCGTGCCCAACAGCACTTCTTCTCGTTCCGCGATGCGATGGTGTTTGCCTTCGCTCCGCCAGCCGTATTGGAGTTGGGTAACGCCATCGGTTTCGACGTCTATCTGCAAGACAAGGCCGGTATCGGTCACGACAAGTTGATGGCCGCGCGTAACCAGTTCCTCGGCATGGCCGCGCAGAGCAAGGTGCTTGCGCAGGTACGTCCAAACGGTCTGAACGACGAGCCGCAATACCAACTGAGCATCGACGACGAGCGCGCCAGTGCCCTGGGCCTGTCCCTCTCGGACATCAACAACAGCTTGTCGATTGCCCTGGGTGCCAGCTACGTCAACGACTTCATCGACCGTGGTCGGGTGAAGAAGGTGTTCGTGCAAGGCAAGCCGAGTTCACGGATGAGCCCTGAAGACCTGCAGAAATGGTACGTGCGCAACAGCGCCGGGATCATGGTGCCGTTCTCCGCTTTCGCCAAGGGCGAGTGGGTCTACGGCTCGCCGAAGCTGTCGCGTTTCAACGGCGTCGCCGCCGTGGAAATCCTTGGTGCGCCGGCTCCCGGCTACAGTACCGGCCAGGCCCTGGCGGAAGTCGAAGCGATTGCCGCGAAACTGCCGGCCGGCGTCGGGATTTCCTGGACCGGCCTGTCGTACGAGGAAAAGCTGTCCGGTTCCCAGGCGCCGGCGCTGTTCGCCCTGTCGCTGCTGATGGTCTTCCTGTGTCTCGCCGCGTTGTACGAGAGCTGGTCGATTCCGATCGCCGTGGTCCTGGTAGTACCGCTGGGGATCATCGGTGCACTGTTGGCGACGACCTTCCGCGGGCTGTCCAACGACGTGTACTTCCAGGTGGGCCTGTTGACGACCATCGGCCTGGCGGCGAAAAACGCCATCCTGATCGTCGAATTCGCCAAGGAACTGCATGAACAGGGCCGCAGCCTGATCGATGCCGCCATCGAGGCTTGCCGGATGCGTCTGCGTCCGATCATCATGACCTCCCTGGCGTTCATCCTCGGCGTGGTGCCGCTGGCGATTTCCACCGGTGCCGGTTCGGGTAGCCAGCACGCCATCGGTACGGGCGTTATTGGCGGTATGATCACCGCGACGATTCTGGCGATTTTCTGGGTCCCGCTGTTCTTCGTGTCGGTGTCGTCCATCGGCGGCGAGAAGAAGCACAAGCAGTCAGACACTACTGAAACTCCAAGCAACGAGGCTGGCCAATGAGCAAGTCCCTTCTCAGTGTAGCGGTCGCGGCCTTCGTGCTCAGCGGTTGCTCGTTGATCCCCGACTACCAGCGCCCTGCCGCGCCGGTAGCGGCACAGTACCCGCAAGGACCGGCCTACTCGCCGGCCCAGGCGGCGAATGTCGCGGCCGCCGAACAGGGCTGGCGCCAGTTCTTCAACGATCCGGCGCTGCAACAGTTGATCCAGGTAGCCCTGGAAAACAACCGCGATCTGCGGGTCGCGGCGCTGAACATCGACGCCTACCGTGCCCAGTACCAGATCCAGCGCGCCGACCTGTTCCCGGCGGTCACGGCCAATGGTAACGGCAGTCGGCAACGGGTGCCGGCAGCCGCTTCGAGTACCGGCAAAGCCACGATCAATGGTCAGTACTCGGCGACCCTTGGCGTCAGTGCCTATGAGCTGGATCTGTTCGGCCGCGTCCGCAGCCTGAGCGAGAAGGCGCTGCAGACTTACTTCGCCAGCGAAGAAGCCCGCCGCACTACCCAGATCAGCCTGGTCGCCAGTGTGGCCAACGCCTATATGACCTGGCAGGCTGACAAGGAACTGCTCAAGCTGACCCAGGACACCTTGGAGGCTTACGAGGAAAGCTACAAGTTGACCGCCCGCAGCAACGAAGTCGGCGTGGCTTCCGCCCTGGATCTGAGCCAGTCGCGGACCTCGGTGGAAGGTGCGCGGGTCAAACTGGCGCAGTTCACCCGTCAGGTGGCCCAGGACCAGAACAGCCTGACCCTGCTGCTCGGTAGCGGTATACCGGCCAACCTGCCGGCGGCCCAACCGTTATCGGCCAAGCTGCTCAGCGAGATGCCGGCCGGCTTGCCGTCCGAGCTGCTGCAACGGCGTCCGGATATTCTCGGCGCCGAGCACCAGTTGCTGGCGGCCAACGCCAATATCGGCGCCGCCCGCGCGGCGTTCTTCCCGAGCATCAGCCTGACCGCCAATGCCGGGACCTTGAGCCCGGACATGGGCGGTCTGTTCAAGGGCGGTTCGGGAACCTGGTCGTTCGCGCCGAGCATCAACATTCCGATCTTCAACGCCGGCAGCCTGAGAGCCAGCCTGGATTACTCGAAAATCCAGAAAGACATCAGCGTCGCCAACTACGAGAAAGCCATTCAGACCGGCTTCCAGGAAGTCTCCGATGGCCTGGCGGCACGCCAGACCTTCAACCAGCAGTTGCAGGCCCAGCGTGATCTGGTCGCCGCCAACCAGGATTACTACCGCCTGGCCGAGCGTCGCTATCGCATAGGTGTCGACAGCAACCTGACCTTCCTCGATGCCCAGCGCTCGTTGTTCAGCGCCCAGCAATCACTGATCAGCGATCGCCTGTCGCAGCTCACCAGCGAGGTCAACCTGTACAAAGCCCTCGGCGGTGGCTGGTACGAAAACAGCGGCCAGGCCAAGCCGATCTCCGAGGAGCCGCCGAAAGGCTGACCCCTCACCAGCCCACCCTCCCAGGTGGGCTTTTTTTTTTGCCT
>NZ_JALLIX010000062.1 GCF_023242365.1 Pseudomonas sp. MWU13-2100 | reverse complement strand
CTGATCCGCTGGCTGGAAAAGGCCCAGGTCACGCCGTTGGACGATGGCGACAGTCGCTACCGGCTGATCCTCAAGGCCCCCGATGGCCTGGAACTGACCTGGCACCTGCGCACCGAGCTGGGGGCGGGGCCGTTGGCCTTGCTCAAGCTGCGTGGCTTCAAGCTGCCGACGCAGATATTTCTGACTGAGCGTGGGGCAACAGAGCCCCATGCGCGGAATGGGAGTTTCGAATGAGCTTGCAGAGTTTGATCGCCCGTTGTCTGGGAACGCGCGATGCCCTGTCCCTTGCCCATGAACAGGCTGCCCGCTGGCAACCCTGGTTGCAGCCGATCAGCGCGGATGCACCGGCAGGGGAAGACCCCGGTTATGACGATGACTTCCAGCGCATGCGCGAAGAGGTCAACAAACTGTCCGGGGCGGATACCGAGCAGGTAGCGCAGTTGGCTGAGAAGCTGCTCACGCGCACCTGCAAGGATCTGCGCGTGGCCACTTATTACCTCTGGGCACGCTTGCAGAGGGATGGCGAGGCGGGGCTGGCCGACGGCCTGTGCCTGCTGGCGGCCCTGGTTGAACGCTTCGCCACCGAGGTGCTGCCCGCGCGCCCCAATAGCCGCAAGATGGTCCTGGAATGGCTGGCCAGCAGCAAGGTGCTGGACAGTCTGTCGCTGTATCCGGAGGTGGTGAAGGTCGAGGCCGAGCGCACGGCGGCGGCGTTGGCCTGGCTGGAGCGTGGTCTGAGCACCTGGCCGCAGGATCAGCGCCCGATCCTGGGGGCCCTGTATGCCAGGTTGTCGGCCCGGCTGGCGCAGTCCGGTGGCGTGGACGCGCTGGTGCCGCAGAACAGTGCCCGTCATGAGTCGAGCGCGCATACGGCCGAATCGTCCACCACGGCCATAAAATCCGGCCGCGATCTGTTGGACAGTGGCCGCGCCCTGGCCGCTTTTCTACGTGAGCAACCCCAGGGTTGGCTGGCGGCCCACCGCTTGATGAAGAGCCTGCGCTGGGACACCGTGCATCAGGCGCCGCCGCAGGACGCCAATGGCAATACCCGCTTGCCGCCGCCGCGCGGCGACTATCGGGCGCAACTCAAGCGCCTGTACCTGCAACAGAGCTGGGCTGAATTGCTCGATCAGGTCGAGCGGATCTACGCCGAGGGCGTGAACCATTTCTGGCTGGACCTGCAGTGGTACCTGTATCAGGCGCTGAGCAAACAGCCTGCGCCGCAGAACAACTGGGCTGCTATTACCCAGCGCGACCTGGGCATGTTCCTTGAGCGTCTGCCGGGCCTGGAAGTGTTGTGCTGGAGCGACGGTACACCCTTTGCCGACGAGACCACCCGCGAGTGGATCAGCCAGCACGTCAGCGGCAATCGCCCGCAGCAGTGGTTACCGGCACCGACGGCTGTACCGATAACGGGCGATGCCGAAATCCTTTCACTGGAAGGTGAGGCCATTGCCCAGGCCGACAGCGATGGCGTGGAGGCGGCGCTGGCCTGGTTGGCCGCGCGCCCCGGCATCCAGTCCGGGCGCCAGCGCTGGCTACTGCGTCTGCTGATGGCCCGGGTGGCAGAACAACACGGCAAGAGCGATTTGGCCATCCATCTATTGGGCGAACTGGATGCCATCGCCCAGCGCCAGGTGCTGTCGGAGTGGGAGCCCGAGCTGAATTTCGAGATCAAGGCCCGTCTGCTCAAGCTGCTGCGCTTGAAAGCGCAGCGCAACGATGCGGACAAAAACACCCTGGCCCGGCGGATGGAGGCGTTGCTGGCGGCTCTGGTGGCCATTGACCCGGTGCGCGCCGCAGTGCTCTGCGGCTAAATTTCATTTATCAGGATTCTTTTTTGAGCATGGACAATCTGACACTGCGTTACTTCGACGCCGAGATGCGCTACCTGCGCGAGGCCGGCAAGGAGTTTGCGCAAGCTTTCCCGGATCGGGCGGCGCAACTGAACCTGGATAAACCGGGAGCGCATGATCCCTATGTGGAGCGTCTGTTCGAGGGCTTTGCCTTCCTGATGGGGCGGCTGCGCGAGAAGCTCGACGATGACCTGCCGGAGCTGACCGAAGGTCTGGTCAGTCTGCTCTGGCCGCATTACCTGCGCACGATTCCATCACTCTCGATCATCGAGCTGGTGCCCGAGCTTGCGCAGATGAAGGGCAGCGAACTGATCGGACAGGGCTTTGAAGTGCTCTCGCAAGCCATCGGTCCGCAGCGCACCCGTTGCCGCTACACCACCACCCAGAGCCTGATGCTGCAGCCGCTGGCCTTGGAATCGGTGCGAGCGACCCATGAGCCGGGCGGTCATTCGTTGCTGCGTTTGCGTTTCGCCTGCGGTGCATTGGCGGATTTGAGTCAAGTCGACCTGAGCCGCTTGCCGCTGTACCTGAATGCCGATGCCCCGCTGGCCAGTGCGCTGCATCAGGCACTGACCCTCAATACCCAGGCGCTGTATGTGCGCTTGTCGGGGCAGACGGACCGCCAGTTGCTGGACGGTTATTTCGCGCCCAAGGGGTTTGCCGAGGAAGATCGCCTGTGGCCCAAGGGTGACAGTGCTTTCAGCGGTTATCAGTTGCTGCTGGAGTACTTCACCTTCCGCGAGAAGTTCATGTTCGTGACCCTCTGTGGATTGGAGCAACTGAACATCGCCGTGGGCACGCTCTGGTTCGAACTCGACGTGGTACTTCGCGAGGCGTGGCCACATGGGTTCGATCTCGGTGTCGAACACCTTCGTCTGCATGCCGTGCCGGTGATTAACCTGTTCCCGCTGGATGCCGACCCATTGACGCTGGCGCCCTTGCAAACCGATTACCTGCTTCGGCCCATGCGCTTGCAGGACGGTCATACCGAAATCTATTCGGTGGATCGGGTCACGGCCTCGAAGAACACGGAGAAAAAGGACTATGTGCCGTTTACCAGCTTTCGCCACAAGGGCGGCATGCTGCGCGACGAAGCCCCCGAGTGTTATTTCCATACGCGCTTGAAGCGGGCCGCCAATGGGCTGCATGACACGTGGCTGATCCTGGGGGGCGAGGGTTTTGACAAGGATCGGCTGCACGGGAGTGAAAGGCTGTCATTGCAGTTGACCGGCACCCACGGGCAGTTGCCGCGCAAGGCGCTGCAAAGCACCTTGCTCGATACCGCGGTGCAATCCACCCAGACGGGGTTGCGGGTACGCAATCTATGCGCGCCGACCTTGCCGTGCTACCCGCCGAACCGCGACCGCTTCCACTGGCGAGTGCTCAGCCACCTGGGGTCGAACTTCCTGCCGATGCTCGACAACGCCGAGGTGCTGCGCGGCACCCTGGCGCTGTACGACTGGACGGGCAGCGAACTGAATCGACGTCGCCTGGCGGCGATCGTCGAGGTCAGTCACCACCTGGTCCAGCGCTTCGAGAAAGGCTTTCTGCTGCGTGGCGTGGATATCGAAATCACCCTGGATGCCAATGGTTTTTCCGGCGAGGGTGATATCAGCCTGTTCGGCGAAATGCTCAATCGTTTTTTTGCCCTTTATGCCGACATTCATTTGTTCACCCAGCTCACGCTGATCTTGCAACCTACTGGAAAGTGCCTGCGATGGAACGAGAACCACAGTCAGCGTATTCCCGGCTGAAGGCCAGCGGTTTGCTGGAAGCACTGGAGGGGCGGGTGGCCGAGGCCAGTCTGTACCGCCTCTGCCAACTGCTGGAACAGGCCATGCCGAATCACCCGCCATTGGGCAGCACCGCGCACCCGGCGGATGACCCGGTACGGTTTCGACCGGATCCTGGCATGGGATTTCCGGCCGGCGAGCTGAAGGCGATTGAAACCGATGAGGAACATCTGCTGCGCCCGGCCACGGTGCGTACTCGACTGCTCGGTTTGTACGGTGTCGACTCGCCGTTGCCGACGGCGTTTCTGGACGATATCGCCCAACGTCGGGAAGGGCATGAGGCGCTGGAAGCTTTCCTCGATATCTTCAACCATCGGATCTTTACCCAGTTCTACCGGATCTGGCGCAAGTACTCGTATCCGGCCACGTTTGAAGCGGGTGGCAGCGATGCGGCCTCGCAGTGCTTGCTGGGGCTGATCGGCCTGGGGATTCCCGGTACCGCCGAGCAGATCGCCACACCGGTCTCACGCTTTCTGGCGCTGCTTGGCGTGATGCGCCTGCCCACCCGCAATGCCGAGGGCATCGCGGCGTTGGTCAAGCTGCTGGCCCCCGCCACTCGGGTACAGGTCAGCCCACACTGGCCGCAGAAAATCCCCCTCGCGCAGCCGGCCAGTCTTTCCACCAATCGCCCGGTGAGTTTGTCTCAGGGCACACCTCTGGGCAGTGTCGGGCACGACGCCAACAGCCAACTGCACCTGGCGCTGTTTACCGAAGATCCGGAAGAGGCGCGAGGCTGGTTACCGGGTAGCCCATTGCACAATGACCTGTTGGTCCTGCTGCGGGTGTACCTGGGCTGGCGTTGCACCGCCAAACTGGAGCTGTCGCTACCGGTATGCAGTTTGCCGGAGCCGGTGTTGGGACGAGCGCCGGTACGGCTGGGCATGACCGGTGTCCTGGGCTTGGGTGGCGACGCCGGGCGGTTTGCGCAGCACGACAGCATGACGATCAATCTGGGCCGATATGAAGGCCTGCACAGCACCCCCCGGAACAGGGAGATACAGCATGTCACGTACCCTTTTTAATTCATTGATACTGGCGGCGCTCGCCGTATTGCTCGGTGGTTGCGGGTTGACCCAGACCGTGGCGGACGCCAGCACTTCCACGGCCAAGGCGATTTTCTCCACACAGGTGAAAACCCTGCACCTGGACTTTAGCGGCCGCGCGGCGACGAATGCCGATGCGACAGACATGCGCGGGTTGTCCGTGCCGACCCTGGTGCGGGTGTACCAGCTACGCGATAGCAAAGCGCTGGAGCGGGCCACCTACGACCGTCTGTTGAGCGATGACGATAGCCTGCTGAGTGCCGATCTGCTGGACAAGCAGGCTGTGGTGGTGAAACCCGGGGAGGGCGCGCAATTGAACGTGTCCATGCACAAGGACGCGCAGTTCGTCGCGGTGGTGGCGTTGTTCCGCGATCCGGATACCCGGATGAGTACCTGGCGCCTGACCCTGGCCCGCGACGACCTGGACCCGGATCGGGCGCGGGTGCTCGAATTGGGGGACAACCGGTTGACCCTGCGGCCCCTGGTGAAGGGCTGAGCCATGAGCGAACCGAATCCGTCGCTCTACGAAATGCTCCTGCAGAATTTCGACGGCGAACTGGAACTGTGTCGCGTCAGCGAAGAGGACCAGCAGACCCTATCTGTGCTGGACAATCTGCAACGCATCCTCAACAGCCGGGCGGGCGCCCTCAGTCACCTCCCGGACTACGGCCTGCCGGATATGGGCCTGATCCTGCAAGGACTGCCGGCTACGGCGCATGGGCTGATGAGCACTCTGGCCGAGACCTTGCTCAAGTACGAGCCGCGTCTGCTTGCGGTCAATATCGAACTGTTGCCGCAGAGGCTCCCCGGTCATCTGGAGTACGCCCTGGAAGTGGAACTGAATGGGGGCGAGCGGCTGACCTTCGGCACGACTGTGGCGCCCGAGGGCAAAGTACTGGTGCGGCACTTGAAGCAGCAGAACTACCTGGCCAGGTCGTGAATCTGTAACGCAAGGGAAGTGGGATGACAGCGTTGTTTGAAATGCATATTCGAGTCGGTGGTGATCCACGCGGCTTCGGCGAGTTTACGGCGCTACGCGATGAACTGGCCAAACTGAGTCACCCGGCCTGTCCGGATGTGGACTGGGCCAGGGTGGAGCAGTTGTGTCTGGCGCTGTTCCAGCACAACGGGGCGGAACTGCAAAGCGCGTGCGCCTACGCGCTGGCACGCAGCCGATGTCATGGCCTGGCGGGTATGGTGCAAGGGCTGGCATTGATCGAGGCCCTCGGCGGCGAATGGTCGCGCTTGTGGCCGCCGATGGCATCGGTGCGCCTGGATATTCTTGCCTGGCTGTTCGCGCAGTTGCAGCCGTTGCTGCGCAGCCTGACGATGACCACGCGCGAAGTGCCAGAGCTTGCCCGTCTGTACACTGGACTGGAGCGTTTGAACCAGCGATTGGTGAGTCAGACGCAAGTCCCTCTGGTCACGTTGCAGGCCCTGCGTCATCAGGTAAGCAGCCTGATCCAGTGCTTGGAGCGGAGCCACTCATCGGCTGAAGCCGTGCATCAGATGATCAGGGTAACGGAGCCTGCACAGGTCTGGCCCGTTGTGATCCTGCCACCACCTCCCATGCCGGTGGTGAAAACCAGGCGGCGTCCTATTCTGCGGCTGCTCGCGGTGACAGCCCTGTTTGCCTTGGCCAGTGGGCTCGGTTGGCGGGAGTGGCAGGCGGGTCCGGGCAGTGAGGGGGTACGAGATTCGCTGCGACTGGACAGCCTGTCGCTGTTTGATGCCGGTAGCGCGCAGCTCAAGCCTGATTCGACCAAGGTGCTGATCAATGCCCTGGACGATATTAAAGCCCAGCCGGGATTGCTGATTGTCATCGCCGGGCATACCGACTCGACGGGCGTCGCTGAGCAAAACCTCCAGCTGTCATATGCTCGTGCCTCCGCCGTGCGTGACTGGATGCGGCGCATGGGGGACATCGCCGAGAGTTGCTTTGCTGTCCAGGGTTTCGCCGCCAGCCAGCCGATCGCCAGCAATGACACCGAGGCCGGACGCACCGCCAACCGCCGGGTCGATATTCATCTGGTGCCACAAGTGGGCGCCTGTGAGCCACCCACCCTGGGGGCAAACGGATGAGGGGCGGTTTCTACCCTCAGCGACGATCCAGCCACACCGTCTGCGCATTGCAGAACTCACGTACCCCGAAGTGTGACAGTTCACGACCAAAGCCGCTTTTCTTCACGCCGCCGAAGCTGACCCGGGGGTCGCTGGCGCTATAGCCGTTGATGAACACGCCACCGGTTTCCAGCTCGTCGGCGAACTTGTCGGCCAGCTCCAGATCCGCGGTGTATACGGTTGCCGTGAGTCCGAACTCGCTGTCATTGGCCAGCGCCAGCGCATGGGCGGCATCCCGTGCGGTGATGATCGACGCCACCGGGCCGAACAGTTCCTGTTGGAACGAGGTCATCTGGTCGGTGACATTCGCCAATACGGTGGGTTCGTAGAAGTTGCCAGGCCCTTCGGTTTTTTTACCGCCGAGCAGCAAGGTCGCGCCTTGCGCCAGGGTGTCCTGGACCTGTTGATCCAGCTCGTCACGCAGATCGAAGCGGGCCATGGGACCGATATAGGTGTCGACGGCCAGCGGGTCGCCGACCACCAGGCGACGGGTGGCTTCGACGAACTTGGTAGTGAAGACCTCGATCACGCCTTGCTCGACAATCAGGCGCTTGGCGGCCGCGCAGACTTGTCCGGTGTTCTGGTAGCGGCCGATCACGGCGGCCTTGACCGCTTCGTCGAGGTCGGCGTCATTGAGCACGATAAAGGGGTCCGAACCGCCCAGCTCCAACACGCACTTCTTCAAGGCTGCACCGGCCTGCGCGCCGATGGCCATGCCGGCGCGCACACTGCCGGTGAGGGTGACCGCCGCGATACGCGGGTCGGCAATGGCCCGGGAGACGCCGTCCGGGGTGACATTGATGACTTCGAAGACGCCTTCGGGGAAACCAGCGCGTTTGAAGGCGTCCAGCAGCAGGTAGGCGCTGCCCATGACGTTGGGTGCGTGCTTGAGCACGAAGGTGTTACCGGCCAGCAGCGTCGGTACGGCACCGCGCAGTACTTGCCAGATGGGAAAGTTCCACGGCATCACGGCCAGGATCGAACCCAGCGGGCGATACTCGATGCGGGCCTTGCCGCCTTCCACCTGGGTCGGTTCGGCACTGAGCATGGCCGGGCCGTTTTCGGCGTACCACATGCACAGCTGCGCACATTTTTCAATTTCACCGCGAGCCTGGGCGATGGGCTTGCCCATCTCCCGGCTGATCATCTCGGCCATCTTCGTGGCGTTGTCACGCAGGGCCTGGGCCAGGGCGATCAAGGCCTGTGAGCGTTGTTCCAGAGCGGTACGTCGCCAGAGCGAGAACCCGGCCGCGGCCCGGGACAGGGCGGCATCCAGGGCCGAATCGGATTCGAAAGGGTAGTGGCCGATCTGCTCGCCGGTGGCGGGGTTGATCGACAGGGCATGGGTGAGGCTGGAGACTGAAGGCATGACACCGTCCTGCTGGGTGGGTATGGCCTCAGATTACGGTGGTGTTAGTTTTCTGGAAACTGAATAATGGTGAGCATATCGTTCACGATTGGAGAATGATTTGGATCTGGTCCAGTTGGAGATTTTCAAAGCGGTTGCCGAACACGGCAGCATCAGTGCGGCCGCCCAGCATATCCATCGGGTGCCGTCGAACCTGACCACGCGGATCAAGCAGTTGGAGCAGGATCTCGGTGTGGATCTGTTTATCCGCGAGAAGAGTCGCCTGCGGGCTGGAGTTTTCTCGACTATGCCCGGCGCATCCTCGACCTGGTCGGCGAGGCGCGGGCCACCGTGGCCGGCGAAGAACCGCAAGGCGCTTTTGCCCTGGGTTCGCTGGAGAGCACGGCGGCGGTGCGTATTCCGCAACTGCTGGCGGCCTATAACCAGCGCTATGCCAAGGTTGACCTGGACCTCTCCACCGGCCCGTCCGGGACCATGATCGATGGGGTGCTGTCCGGGCGCCTGGCGGCCGCGTTCGTCGATGGGCCGGTGCTGCATCCGGCGCTGGAGGGGGTACCGGCCTTTGAAGAGGAGATGGTGCTGATCGCGCCGCTGCAGCATGCACCTGTCCAGCGTGCGCAAGAGGTCAATGGCGAGAGCATTTATGCCTTTCGCGCCAACTGTTCCTACCGGCATCACTTCGAAAGCTGGTTTACCCAGGACGGCGCGGTACCCGGCAAGATCCATGAGATGGAGTCCTACCACGGCATGCTCGCCTGCGTGAGCGCCGGGGCCGGGCTGGCGCTGATGCCCCGCAGCATGCTTGAAAGCATGCCGGGCTGCAGCACCGTGAGTGTCTGGCCGTTGACCGAGTCCATGCGCTACCTGCGAACCTGGCTGGTGTGGCGCCGGGGCACGGTGTCGCAAAGCTTGAGCATGTTTGTGCGCTTGCTTGAGGAGAGCGGTGTTACCCGCCGCTTTGACATCAAGGAGTCAAGGGATTAACTTCGCGGCTTTTTCCCCGTCACCCCAAGGGGTGTGGGCGGTGATTGTTAAGGAAGGGCGCGATGACGGAAATGGCACAGCAGGACGATTTGTTTCAGACGGACAAGCGACTCTCCCTCAAGCCCGTGACGGACTTCAATGCCTTCCTGCTCCAGGCGTTTGCCGACGGGCCCTGCAAGTGCCTGCGCTGTCTGGAGGCTGCGGGCGTCGAAACCGGCTATGCCTTCCAGCACAGCTTCGAGTTGGGCAAGGTGGTCAACCGCCAGTTCGCCAGAACCACTCCAAGTGAGGTGCTCCTGGTGTTGAAGAAGGCCTGGCTGTCGTTCTTCAAGAGCGAACTGGAGATTCCTGGTCCGCTGGACTTGTCCACGGTGCATGAATTCGTGAAACCGGAACTGCATGTTCGGTTGCGCCCGCTGCTGCTGGCCTGTGGCTTGATCGTGGAACAAGAGGGTGGATGGGGGTTGCAGGCGGTTGCGGAATAACGCTGGGGCAAACACCGCTGGCATGAAGATTAATGCTCACTTAACCTGCAAGCCTTCAAGTAACCTCTCCTTTCCCGTCATTCCCTTTAGTTGGCGTCCTTGATGTTCAGGTTTCAGCTGATCTTGACCCTGGTGCTCAGCCTGATGCTGCCGATCTTCGGCAGTATGGCTGCGGCCGCGTCTTTTGCTGAACCTTGCCCGATGCCGTTGATGAACCATGTCGGGTCGAAAATGAGCGGCGCCCCCTGCTGCAATACCAGGGAGCACGGTGCCGCTTCCAAGTCGCCGTGCAAGTCGGGCGAGGAGTGCAAGATCGCTGGCCTGGTCCCGGTCCTGACGATCAGCACCTTTACCCCGGTCCCGCCGCTCCCGCTCATCCTGCAAGCGCCCGCCGTGCTCCAGTCCGAGCCTGCCGATCTGTGGCGCCCTCCGCGTTACGTCTGATGCCTTGATCCGAATCCCCGCACGCCTGCATAAAACGGCGTAGGGGCCATCGCGACCGCTGTTTGCAGCGGACGCATCGATCCTGCATTGGAGATCAAAGCATGTTCGCTTTCCTTCCCTCACACCGCGTATTGGCCGGTGTGATCGCTGTTGTCCTGGGCGCAAGCCCGCTGGTGGCTGTCAGGGCCGAGCCGCTGAGTTTCGAGCGAGCCCAGCACCTGGCTGAAAACACCGCCCCCGAAAACCTCGCCCGTCTGGCGCAGGTCGAATCGGCACAGTCCTCGGTCGGTCCCGCCGATGCGTTGCCCGATCCCAAGTTGATGTTGGGTATCCAGGATTTGCCGATCCAGGGTTCCGGGCGCTATTCGTTCAACGGCGATTCGATGACCGAGCGCCAGATCGGCCTGCGCCAGGAGGTGCCCAACAGCGACAAGCGCCTGACCCGCAAGCAGCTGGCGCTGGCCAGCGTGGACGTGGCCGAAGCCGAGCGTCGGGCCTCGCTGCTGGAGGTCAAGCGGCAAACCGCACTGGCCTGGCTGGGCGTCTATTACGCCGAGCTCAGCGTGAAAAGCTTTGATCAACTGGATCATCAGGTCGCGCTGTTGCGCAGCACCACACCGTCGCGTATCGCCGCTGGCACCGAGCGGGCGGGCGATCTGCTCCAGGCTGACCAGGAGGCCTTGGCCCTGGCCGACCGCCGTGACGAGTTGGTACAGAACATCGCCATGGCCCGGGCCAAACTGCGCCGCTGGATCGGTGCCGATGCCGATCAACCCCTGATCGACGGGCCGCCCACCTGGGGCCCGATCCTGCCGCATACCCAGCACACCCTGGGGCGCCATCCGGACTTGCAGGCCGCCACGGCCCGGGTCAGCGAGGCCAATGCCGAACTCGCCGATGCCATCGCGCAGAAGAAGCCCGACTGGGGCGTCGAGCTGGTCTACGGCCACCGTGACCGGCAGTTCGGCGGCGATATGGCGTCGCTGCAATTCACCTTCGACCTGCCGCTGTTCACCGGTTCCCGCCAGGGGCCGCGGATCAATGCGCGGCAGCATGAGGTCGAGCAGCGGGAGGCCGAGCAGGAAGTCATGTTGCGTGAGCACAAGGCCGAGCTGGAAAGCGGGCTGGCGGAACTTGAACGTTTGAAGAAAGCCCTGGAACGTTCGCAACAGTCAGCGATTCCCCTGGCTGAGCGGCGCGCCGAGCTTGCGTTGGCGTCCTACAAAGCCGGCAAGAGCCCGTTGAACGAAGTGATCGGCGCCCGTCGCGATCTGATCGAGGCACAGCTGCGCAGCGTCAGCCAGCAGAGTCAGTTCAGCCAACTGTCCGCCAGCCTGTATTACGCCTATGTCGAGGGCCTGAAATGAAGAAGCTCAGTGATTCCCTGTTGATCCTTGCGCTGGTGGGACTGGGTGTTGCCGGTGGCTATTGGCTCGGTCATGGAGGGATCGGGATGTCCACTGCGGACGATGGCGCAAAGAAGGAGCGCCCAGCCCTGTACTGGTTCGACCCGATGTACCCGACCCAGCACTTCAATGCACCGGGCAAGTCGCCGTTCATGGACATGCAACTGGTGCCCAAGTATGTGGATGGCGCGCAGGACGCCTCGTCCGTCAGCGTATCGCCGCAGCTGGCCCAGAACCTCGGCATGCGCACGGCTGTAGTGGTGCGCGAACGCCTGCCCGGCGGGCTGGATGCCGTCGGTTCGCTGGGCTACAACCAGCGCGATATCGCCAACCTGCAGGCCCGTGCGGCGGGTTTTGTCGAGCGGGTCTATGATCGCGCCCCTGGCGATGTGCTGCCGGCCGGTGCGCCGCTGGTGGATCTGTTGATTCCGGAATGGTCGGCCGCGCAACTGGAGTTCGTCGCGGTCCTTGCCGGCGGTGACAGCCGCCTGGTCCAGGCCTCGCGCCAGCGCCTGCAATTGCTCGGTATGCCCGAGGCGGTGATCGCCCAGGTGGTGAAGACCCGCAAGGTTCGCCCGGTTTTGACTCTGTCCACGCCGATTGCCGGTGAACTGCAAAGCCTGGAGGTCCGCGCCGGGATGAGCGTGTCCGCCGGCATGAGCCTGGCCCGCATCAACGGGCTGGGCAGTGTCTGGCTCGACACCTCGATACCCGAGGCCCAGGCGACCTGGGTCCAGGTGGGTGCCCCGGTGTCGGTAGCCTTGTCCGCTTATCCCGGGCAGACGCTGGCAGGCAAGGTGGTGGCGGTATTGCCCAGTGTCGATCCGCAGAACCGGACCCTGACGCTGCGCAGCCAGTTGCCCAATCCGGACGGCAAGCTGCGCCCGGGCATGTTCGCCAGCGTGCGCCTCGCCGACCCCGATCCGAGTCCGCGCCTGCTGGTACCCGGCGAAGCGGTGATCCGCACCGGTAAACGTACCCTGGTGATGCTGGCGCAGGACGGAGGTCGTTATCAGCCCAGGGAGATACGGATCGGGCGCGAGTCCGCCGGACGCATCGAAGTGCTCGATGGCCTGAGCGAGGGCCAGAAGGTCGTGACCTCCGGCCAGTTCCTGCTCGATTCGGAAGCGAGCCTGCAGGGCATCGTGCCAACCGATGAGCCGATGGTCCCCACGGCATCAATGGCGCCGAGCACACCGCTGACATCGATGGAGGGCATGAAATGATCAAGCGCCTGATCCACTGGTCCATCGGTAATCGTTTCCTTATCCTGTTGACGACCCTGTTTATCGTCGCCTGGGGCATCTGGTCGGTGCGCAATACACCGCTCGATGCGCTGCCGGACCTGTCCGACACCCAGGTGATTGTGCGCACCACGTTTCCCGGGCAGGCGCCGCAGATCGTCGAAAACCAGATCACCTATCCGCTGGCCAGCACCTTGCTATCGGTCCCCGGGGCGAAGAGCGTGCGCGGCTACTCGTTCTTCGGCGACTCTTTTGTCTATGTGATTTTCGAGGACGGCACCGACCTGTACTGGGCCCGCTCGCGGGTGCTGGAATATCTCAACCAGGCCCAGGGTCGTTTGCCCCTGGGCGTCACCAGCACCCTCGGCCCGGACGCCACCGGTGTCGGTTGGATTTATCAGTACGCCCTGGTGGACCGCACTGGCCAGCATGACCTGGCGCAGTTGCGCGGGATCCAGGACTGGTTCCTCAAGTACGAGCTCAAGACCGTGCCCAATGTGGCTGAGGTCGCCACCGTCGGCGGCATGGTCAAGGAGTACCAGGTGCTGCTCGACCCGCAGAAGATGGTGGCCTACGGCATCACCCAGCAGCAGGTGAACGATGCGCTGAAGAGCGCCAACCAGGAAGCCGGTGGTTCGGTGCTGGAGTTGGCCGAACGCGAATATATGGTGCGGGCTTCGGGCTACCTGAAGAGCCTGGAGGACTTTCGCAATATCCCGTTGAAAACCTCGGCGCAGGGCGTGCCGGTGCTGCTCGGCCAGGTGGCGATGATCCAGATCGGCCCGCAGATGCGCCGCGGCGTTGCCGAGCTGGATGGTCAAGGCGAAGCGGTCGGCGGCGTGGTGATCCTGCGCTCGGGCAAGAACGCCGATGAAACCCTGCAGGCGGTGAAAGCCCGCCTCGACAGCTTGCGCGGCAGCCTGCCACCCGGGGTCGAACTGGTCACCACCTACGACCGTTCACAACTGATCGACCGCGCCGTGCACAACCTGAGCTTCAAACTGCTGGAAGAGTTCGGCGTGGTGGCGCTGGTGTGCCTGCTGTTCCTCTGGCACTGGCGCTCGTCCCTGGTGGCGATCATCACCCTGCCGCTGGGGGTGTTGATGGCCTTTATCGTGATGCGCATCGAGGGCGTCAACGCCAATATCATGTCCCTGGGCGGTATCGCCATTGCCATCGGTGCGATGGTCGATGCGGCGGTGGTAATGATCGAGAACGCGCATAAACATATCGAGGCCTGGCAACTGCGCCATCCCGGCCAGAAGCTGCAAGGCGAGGCCCATTGGCGGGTGATCGGCGAGGCGGCGGCGGAGGTCGGCCCGGCGCTGTTTTTCAGCCTGTTGATCATCACCTTGTCGTTCCTGCCGGTGTTTACCCTGGAAGCCCAGGAAGGGCGGCTGTTCGGGCCGTTGGCGTTTACCAAATCCTATTCGATGGCGGCGGCGGCGGGATTGTCGGTGACCCTGGTGCCGGTGCTGATGGGCTACTGGATTCGCGGTCATATTCCCAATGAACAGCAGAACCCGCTCAATCGCTGGCTGATCGCGGCTTATCGTCCGCTGCTGGAGACGGTGCTGAAATGGCCGAAAGTGACCCTCGCCCTGGCACTGCTGATCTTTCTTTCCAGTCTCTGGCCCTTGAGCCAGCTGGGTGGCGAGTTCATGCCGGCGCTGGATGAAGGTGACCTGTTGTACATGCCCTCGGCGCTGCCGGGATTGCCGGCGAGCAAGGCCGGCGAGTTGTTGCAACAGACCAACCGGATGATCCGCACGGTGCCGGAAGTCGAACATGTCTTCGGCAAGTCCGGGCGGGCGGAAAGCGCCACCGATCCGGCGCCGTTGGAGATGTTCGAAACCACCATCAAGTTCAAACCCCGTGGGCAATGGCGCGCCGGCATGACCCCGGAAAAGTTGATCGAAGCGCTGGACCAGGCGGTCAAGGTGCCCGGGCTGTCGAACCTCTGGGTGCCGCCGATCCGCAACCGTATCGATATGCTCGCCACCGGCATCAAGAGCCCGATCGGGGTCAAGGTGGCCGGCACGTCGCTGGCTGATATCGATGAGGTCGCTCACCAGATTGAGGCCGTCGCCAAGCAGGTGCCGGGAGTCAGTTCGGCCCTGGCGGAACGCTTGACCGGAGGCAGCTACCTCGATATCCGGATCAATCGCCTGGCGGCGGCCCGTTACGGATTGAGCATTGCCGATGTGCAGGCGGTGGTGTCCGGTGCGGTGGGCGGCAGTACGGTGGGGGAGACGGTCGAGGGCGTGGCCCGTTATCCGATCAGCCTGCGTTATCCGCGGGAATGGCGCGACAGCCCGCAGGCTTTGCAGCAACTACCGATGCTGACCGCCAGCGGGCAGCAGATCACCCTCGGTGCGCTGGCGGATATCGGCGTGAGTGCGGGGCCGCCGATGTTGCGCAGCGAGAATGGTCGGTTGTCCGGGTGGGTCTATGTGGATGTCCGCGGCCGCGACCTGGCGTCGACCGCCCGGGACCTGCAGCAGCAGGTGGCGCGGCAGGTGAAGCTCAAGGCCGGGATGAGCGTTTCCTATTCCGGGCAGTACGAGTTCCTGGAGCGGGCCAATGCCCGGTTGATGTGGGTGGTGCCGGCCACCTTGCTGATCATTTTCGTGTTGCTCTACCTGACCTTCGGGCGTTTCAGCGAAGCCGGCCTGATCATGCTGACCTTGCCTTTCGCGCTGTCCGGTGGTGTCTGGTTGCTCTACCTGCTGGGCTTCAATCTGTCGGTGGCCACGGGTGTGGGCTTTATTGCCCTGGCCGGGGTGTCGGCGGAGTTCGGCGTGATCATGCTGCTGTATCTGAAGAACGCCTGGACGGTGCGTCTGGATGCCGGGCGGGAGGCGGACGGTGATTTGCTCGAGGCGATCGGTGAGGGCGCGGTGTTGCGGGTTCGGCCCAAGGTGATGACGGTGGCGGTGATTATTGCCGGTCTACTGCCGATTCTCTGGGGCAGCGGTACCGGTTCCGAGGTGATGAAGCGGATAGCCGCGCCGATGGTCGGCGGCATGATCACCGCGCCCTTGTTGTCGATGCTGGTGTTGCCGGCGGCGTATTGGTTGATGAAGCGTCGGCGCTAGAGCGATGGACCGTGTCGCCTGCTTCGCGGGCAAGCTCCGCTCCCACATTGTCCGAGTCAAACACAAAACCTGTGTACGACCGCAGATCTGTGGGAGCGGAGCTTGCCCGCGAACGGCGCGACGCGGAACCTCTGACACCATCGGAGCGCCGAAGCGGCCCCCAGGGTTTTTGTTCCTCTTTACTGGCCTGGATCAAATTGCCGAAGTGCCGAATCCCTTAGCGTGCACCCTTCACGCTAGTCATGGACGATGCCCCTATGCAAAACCTGGATCGACAACACGATATCCAACCCCTTTCCCAGGTGGACATGACCGTCCACCTCAACGGCCAGCCGGTGCCGGCGGCCGCGGGCGAGACCGTACTCTCAGTGCTGCAATCGGTCGGCCTGCGCCAGTTGGCGCGCAACGATCATGGCGAGGTCGCCGGAGCCTTCTGTGGCATGGGCGTTTGCCAGTGCTGCCTGGTCTCGATCGACGGCCGGCTCAAGCGCCGGGCCTGCCAGACGCTGGTACGGCCCGGCATGTACATCGAAACCGGCATCAGTCGCTTCCCTGTGCTGGAGGTGCTATGAGCCGCCTGCCCGTGGTGATTGTCGGCGGCGGGCCGGCCGGCATGGCCGCCGCCGCCGAGCTGGCCCGACACGAGGTGTCCAGCGTGCTGTTCGAGGAAGCGTCACGCCTGGGCGGCGTGGTCTATCGCGGGCCGCTGCGTCGCGGGGTCGATCTCGGCTATCTGGGCACACGCTACCGCGAGGTACTGGAGCGCCTGCACGGTGAGTTCGCGCGTTATTCCGATCGGGTCGATGTGCGTCTGGGCACGCGGATTCTCGGGGGCGAAGGCATGCGAACGCTGATGGCCCTGGATGCCGATGAGCGCCTGCAGGAGATCGCGTATTCGCAACTGCTGCTGGCGGCCGGCTGTCATGAGCGCAACGTACCGTTCCCCGGCTGGACCTTGCCCGGGGTCATGCTGCTCGGTGGTTTGCAGTTGCAGATCAAGAGTGGCGTGGTCAAGCCTCTGGGGCCCACCCTGATTGCCGGCACCGGGCCCTTGCTACCCTTGCTGGCCTGCCAGTTGCACGCCGCCGGGGTAGCGGTGGCGGGAGTCTATGAAGCCAGCGCATTCGCCCGGATCGCCCGGGAAAGCCTGGTCCTGCTGAACAAGCCGCAGATGTTTCTCGATGGCTTGAGCATGCTCGCTTATCTGAAGTTGCACGGCATCCCGTTGTACTACGGTTGGGGGGTGGTCGAGGCCCAGGGCCGGGAAGAATTGACCAGCGTGACCCTGGCACCGTACTCCAGCGATTGGCAGCCGGACCTGACCCGGACACGCCGGATCGAGGCACGAACGCTGGCGGTTGGTTATGGCTTTGTCCCGCGCAGCCAGCTCAGCCAGCAGATGGGCTTGGTCCATGGCTTCGGCGAGGACGGTTGCCTGCGCCCTGAGAGCAATGTCTGGCAACAGAGTAGCGAGCCGTCCGTTCATCTGGCCGGGGACATGGGCGGGATTCGCGGCGGCGAGGCGGCGATGCTGGCCGGCAGGATTGCCGCCGTGTCGATCCTGCTGCAGCGCGATGTGCTGGACACCGAGTCCGCCCTGGCCCGGCGCCAGGTCTACCTGGACAAGCTGGCGAAGATCGGCAAGTTCCGCGCCGGCGTCGATCGCTACACCCGGCGCGGTATCCGGCAGATCGACTTGCCCCGGGCCGACACGGTGATCTGCCGTTGCGAACACGTGACCCGCGCCGATATCGATCGAGCCCTGTCCCAGGGGGTCGAGGACATGGCCGCGCTGAAGATGCGCACGCGGGTCAGCATGGGCGATTGCCAGGGACGGATGTGCGTCGGTTATTGCAGCGACCGTCTGCGCCAGGCCACCGGACGCACCGATGTCGGCTGGCTGCGCCCGCGTTTTCCCATCGAGCCGATTCCCTTTTCCGCTTTCGAGAGCCTGGGCAAGGACGCCTGAACCATGAACAGAACCTATGATGTGGTGATTGCCGGTGGTGGTGTGATCGGTGCTTCCTGTGCCTACCATCTGTCCCGGCGCCAGGACCTGCGGATCGCCCTGATCGACGCCAAGCGCCCGGGCAATGCGACTCGCGCTTCGGCCGGCGGCCTGTGGGCCATCGGCGAATCAGTGGGGCTGGGCTGCGGGGTGATCTTTTTCCGCATGATGTCGGCCCGACGCCGCCAGGCCCATGGTGCGGCGGTGGCGGCGGCGGCGAGTGCCCCGCATATCCTGCCGCCGGCGTTCTTCGAGTTCGCCCTGCAGTCCAACGCCCTCTATCCGCCGCTGCATCGCGAACTGATCGAACGCCATGGCATGGACTTCAAGTTCGAACGCACTGGCTTGAAGTACGTGATCTACGACGCTGAAGACCGCCTGTATGCCGAGCACATCGTCTCGCGGATCCCGCACCTGGCGGACCAGTTGCGCTGGCTGGATCGTGAAGCGTTGCGCGAGGCCGAACCTGCGGTGAGCCATGAGGCGCAGGGCGCGTTGGAGTTTCTCTGCGATCACCAGGTCAGCCCGTTTCGCCTGGCCGACGCCTACACCGAGGCCGCGCGGCAGAATGGCGTGGACCTGTTCTTCAACACCAACGTCACTGGTGTTCTGCATCAGGGCGGTCGGGTCAGCGGCGTGCGCACCGCCGAGCAGGGCACCTTCCATTGCGCCACGTTGATCAATGCCGCCGGGGCCTGGGCTGCCGAGCTCAGTGAGCAGGCCACCGGGATCAGGCTGCCGGTCAAGCCGGTGAAGGGGCAGATCCTCCTGACCGAGCGCATGCCCAAGCTGCTGGAAGGCTGCCTGACCACCAGCGATTGTTATATGGCGCAAAAGGACAACGGTGAAATCCTTATCGGCAGCACCACCGAGGACAAGGGCTTCGATGTCAGCACGACGTTCCCGGAAGTCGCCGGCCTGGTGCAGGGGGCCATGCGCTGCGTGCCGCAACTCAAGGAGATCAACCTCAAGCGCTGCTGGGCCGGCCTGCGTCCGGGCTCGCCCGACGAACTGCCGATACTCGGGCCGATGGCGGGTGTCGGGGGGTATCTCAATGCCTGTGGACATTTCCGTACCGGCATTCTCACGTCGGCGATCACCGGGGTGATGCTGGAGCGGCTGGTCCATCAGGAACCCTTGCCTCTGGATCTCACGCCATTCCTGGCCGATCGATTCGAGGCGGGCTTGCTCAAAGGCGTCGGATAACGGTATCTATCCAGGTGTTGCGGTGGCTCACGCATTGAGCCGCACCCGAGTGGATATCCCATGGACTATTTCGCCGCCCTCACGGCCTTTGTCGAGGCCGCCCAGGCCAACAATTTTTCCCGGGCGGCCGAGAAGCTCTCGATCAAGGCCTCGACCGTATCGCGTTATATCAAGGACCTGGAACAGGACCTGGGCATCGCCCTGTTCAATCGTTCCACCCGCACCCTGCGCCTGACCGAGGGCGGCGAAACCTTCCTGCATCACGCCTTGCGGGTGCTCGCCGAACTGGATCAGGCCAGGGCCGCGACCTCGGCCCTCAACCAGCAACCCCGGGGGCTGCTCAAACTCAACCTGCCACCGGCCTTTGCCCGGCACCATGTGTTGCCGCTGCTGGGCGACTTTGCTGAGCGCTTTACGCAAATCCGCCTGGAGCTGACCCTGGAAGACAGTCACGTCAACCTGATCAGTGCCGGTGTCGACCTGGCGCTGCGGGTCGGGGTGCTGCCGGACTCGTCGCTCAAGGCGCGCAAGCTGGCAGCCGAACACACACTGCTGTGCGTCAGCCCCCGGTATGCCCGGCAACATTCGCCGCCAAGCTCGCCACAGGAACTGGCGGAGTGTTCCGCGATACTCAATGGCAACCTGCCTGACGAGGTGTTTTTCGTTCCGCGACAGGTCCCTGGCGCCCAGGTCGAGCGCGTTGCAATCAAGGGTCACCTGCGGATCAACGATCTGGATGCGCAACTGCTGGCGGTGCGTCAGGGGCTGGGCATGGCGTTGTTGCCGGATTGGTTGGTGGCCGATCTGCTCAGGCAAGGCGAACTGGTGCACTGGCTGCCCGACTGGCAGGCCCAGGCCACGCAGATCGCCGCTTCACTCTGGTTTGTCTATCCGCCCAAGCGCACCGTCTCCTCGAAGGTACGCAGTTTTATCGACTTCATGCTCGAACGAATCGGCACGCCACCTTATTGGCAGCGTTGATCGTTCAACTGAAGCGAATGTCCAGGGCGCGTAGATAGGTTTGCAGGCCCGCATCCTGGATCGGAATCAGGAAGGCTTCACGGTCCGCCTCGTTGTAGTGTGCATGCCAGTAGCCCGGCGGCGTGACGAACGCCAGCCCGGGCGTCCAGTCGACCCGGGTCGGATTGCGGATCTGGCCGTGCTCATCGACCTCGGTACCCACCAGGCTGTAGCACCCGGGCGGGCAGTCGATGATGAAGTCCAGGGCGATCGACTGGTGACGATGGGGTTTCTGCACCGAGCCCGCGGGCAGGATGCCATACATCGCCCAGAGCACATGGGTCACGGTGCGGGTCTGGGGAAAGTGCCGATTGCCCAGCAGGATGCTGATCCGACTGCGGTCCTGGGCGCGCGGGTCGTCGGCGGCTTCGCGCAGCTTGGCATTGGCGGTTTGCGCCGGGTACAGGGTGGCGCTGAAGCGGTCTTGCTGGCTGCGGACACCGAGGTAACGCAGCAGCGGTTCGTCATGCACGTAGTAAAAGCGGCTGTCCTCGCTGGCGGACAGTTCGACCGCCTGGCGGCCGGGCAGGGCGATAAAGCAGCCCTTGTCCCACTCGAAGCGGGCCTCGCCCTGCGCCAGGCGGCCATGCCCGGCAATCACATAAAGCACCTGGGACGTGGCGTTGGGCTGCAATGTCAGCGAGTCGCCGGCATTCAAGCGGATAAAGTTCGCGCACAGCCCGGGGCCGGTGGCCGGGCCTTCGCAGCCCAGGGCCTGGCTCAGGTCCAGCGGCACCAGCCGCGACGGCCCGCTGTCGTAGAGCGAGGCGGGAAAGTTCTGGTAGGGGATGCGCGAGATCAATCCGGCGCTGATCGGGTTGGCGGCCTTGCTGTATTCGAAGTACTCGGCGTCCTGTTCGCAGGCGGGCAGTTCGGTGCTGGCGATCATCGGCTGTTGACGGTTCATGCTCGGGCCTCTCGACGTTGTGGTTATGGGCGCAGGGCACTCACTATACGAAGCATGCCGGGGTGGATTAAGACCTCAACGGGAACAGCAGTTATGTGCAAAAGGGCAGCGGGGCGAGCCGCGCCGCTGCTCGGCTGGTCATGGCCTCAGTCAGCGCCGAACAGTTGCACGATCAGCCAGGCGTTCGCGCCGCTGATCACCACGAACAGGCCCCAGGCCAGGGCCTTGGTGTACCAGCGATTGACAAAAGGTCCCATCAGGCGTGCATCGCTGGTCATGCGGATCAGCGGGTACAGCGCAAAGGGCAATTGCAGACTCAGCACCACCTGGCTCAGCACCAGCAATTTCCCCACCGCTCCTTCGCCCATCATCCAGACCCCGATAAAGGCCGGGATCAGCGCCAGGCCACGGGTGATCAATCGGCGCTGCCAGCAGGGAATCTTCAGGTTCAGGTAGCCTTCCATGATCACCTGGCCGGCGATGGTGCCGGTAAAGGTCGAACTCTGCCCGGACGCCAGCAGCGCGATGCCGAACAGGGTGCTGGCGAACGCGCCGCCCACCAGCGGATCGAGCAGGTGGTAGGCGTCCTGGATGTCCACCACCGCGGTATGCCCGGTCTGGTGGAAGGCCGCCGCGGCCAGGATCAGGATCGCCGCGTTGACCAGCAAGGCCAGGGCCAGCGAACCGAGGGTATCGATACGCGCCAGTTGCACGGCGTCCTGGCGGCTGGCCAGGTCAGTGCCGATCAGCCGGGTCTGCACCACCGAGGTGTGCAGGTAGAGGTTATGGGGCATCACCGTGGCCCCGAGAATGCCGATGGCCAGGTACAGCGGCGCGGCGTCGCTGATGGCCGAGAGGGACGGCTTGAAGCCCTGGAGCACGTCCGGCCAGTAAGGTTTGATCAGCATCAGTTCGATGAAAAAACACACGCCGATGGTGGCCACCAGTACCAGCATGATCGCTTCCAGGCGGCGGAAGCCGCGGTTCTGCAAGGCCAGGATCAGCACGGTATCAAATGCGGTCAGGGCAATGCCGAAGGTCAGCGAGCAGCCCAGCAGCAGATGAAAGGCCAGGGCGCAACCGAGGACTTCGGCCAGGTCGGTGGCGATGATCGAGATTTCCGCCAGCAGCCACTGGAGCCTGGCCGAGCGCGGGCTGTAGCGCTCGCGACAAAGCTGCGCCAGGTCGCGGCCGGTGGCGATCCCCAGGCGCGAGCAAAGACACTGCACCGCCATGCCGGCCAGGCTCGCCAGCAGCACCACGAACAACAGGCTGTAGCCGTAACGCGAGCCGGCCTCGATTGCGGTGGCCCAGTTGCCGGGGTCCATGTAACCGATGGAAATCAGCAGGCCGGGGCCGGCGAAGCGCAGGGCGCGCTTGAAGAACGGCGCCCCGCGATCGACGGCAATCGAGCCGTGCACTTCGGAAGGGCAGAAGGGGGCGGTGGCAACTTTCGGCAGGCTGAATTTCACACGGTGTTCCAGGACAGGCGAGGAGGTTCCAGCTTAGACGTTTGGCTCGCGCGCCCCAAGCTATCGGGGTGATTGAAAAGGACATTCACTCCGAAAAGCACCAGAGAACCTGTGGGGGTGGAGCTTGTCGGATCGCCGCACCGTCGCGGAGCTTCTGGCGGTCTTGAGGGCCCCTTCGCGGGCAAGCTCCGCTCCCACACAAGCTCCGCTCCCACACAAGCTCCACTCCCACACAAGCTTCGCTCCCACGCAAGCTCCGCCCCCCACAAGGTATGGGGCAGCAAGCGGCTTCAGGGTTGCCACGGGGTGATATCGCCGCTGAGCCTGCGATCAAGGAAACACGCCGCGCTGATCAGCGCCAGGTGGGTCAGCGCTTGTGGGGTATTGCCCAGGTGCCGCGCCTGTGGATCGAACTCCTCGGCGTACAGCCCCAGCGGGTTGGCATAACGCAGCAGTTGTTCGAACTCCAACTGCGCCTGCTCCACGCGCCCGGCCCGGGCAAGGCACTCGACGTACCAGAACGAGCAGGCGGCGAAGGCGCCTTCGGTGCCGGGCAAACCGTCGATGGGGTGATCGTCGTTGCGATAGCGATAGACCATGCCGTCACGCACCAGGCTTTTCTGGATCGCCTCCAGGGTCGCCAGCCAGCGTGGATCGGTGGCGCCGACAAAGCGCACCAGCGGCATCAACAACATCGAGCCGTCGAGGCCGGTACCGCCGATATGTTGGACGAAATGTCCGCGCTCGACGTTCCAGAAGTTGCTCCAGATATCGGCATAGATAGCCTGGCGGGTCTGGTCCCAGCGGGCGAACGGGGCCGGCAGCGAGCGCTTGGAAGCCAGGCGGATGGCACGGTCCAGGGCGACCCAGCACATCAGTCGCGAGTGCAGGAAGTGGTGCTTCTCGCCGCGCATTTCCCAGATCCCGACGTCGCTCTGGTTCCAGGTGTCGCAGACCTGATCGACAATCTGGCAGACGTGCAGCCAGCCTTCGTGGGAAATCGCTTCGCCGTATTTGTTGGTCAGGTACACCGCGTCCAGCAACTCGCCGAAGATATCCAGTTGGACCTGCTCGTAGGCCTGGTTGCCGATGCGCACCGGGCGGGCGTTACCGTGGCCGGACAGGTGCGTCAGTTCGGTTTCCGGCAGTTCCTGGGCGCCGTCGATGGCATAGAGGATGTTCAGCTTCAACGGTTGATCGCTGCAGTCGCCGACCCGTCCGCGCAACCAACGCATAAAACCGTTGGCTTCCTCGACATAACCCAGGCGCATGAAGGCGTAGATGGTGAAGGAGGCGTCGCGGATCCAGGTGTAGCGATAATCCCAGTTACGCTGGCCGCCGGGGCTTTCCGGCAAGCCGAAGGTGACGGCGGCGAGGATCGCGCCGTGCTTGCGTGAAGTCAGCAGCTTGAGGGCCAGGGCCGAGCGGTTGACCGCTTCGCGCCAGCGGCCACGGTAGTTGGAGCGACCGAGCCAGTGGCGCCAGAAGGTCAGGGTGCGTTGCAGGGCGAGGTCACTGCTGCCGACCTTGATGCGTGGATCGTCGGCCGCGCCGAGGAGGAATTCGGCGCTCTGTTGCTGTTCCAGTGTGAAGCTGGCGACAGCGGCCTGCCGTTCCACTTGCAGCGGTTGGTCGGCACACAGACGCAGGCTGGGCTGATTCGGCGCCTCGAAGCACACGTCGTCACCGTCGAGACGGGCGCGGGTCGCGGCGCGGGCATAGTCATGGCGTACGGCGCAACGCAGTTGGAAGGTGGCCCGTCCGCTGATCACCCGGACCCGGCGGATCAGCATCGGCAGGTCGTTTTCATCGTCACTGACCGGCAGCAGGTCGGTGATTTCCACCACCGCGCTGGTGCTCAACCAGCGGGTTTGCAGGACATTGGTGTCCGGCAGGTAGATCTGCTCGCGACGGGCATCGGGCAGATCCGGGGTCAGTTGGAAAGTTCCGGCTTCAGGGGTGTCGAGCAAGGCACAGAAGATCGAAGGGCTGTCGAAGGTCGGCCAGCAGAAAAAGTCGACGCTGCCGTGGTCGTTGACCAGCGCGGCACTGCTCATGTCGCCGATCACGCCGTGGGCCTCGATGGTGCTCTGGGGTTCGTTGGAAAGATCAGGCATGGCCGCGAAACTCCGGGTAGAGAGGCCTGTCGCTGTCAACGCAGGCCTTTGAATGCACTTATTGAGCTGACTGGCATTCCTCGGCGGAGTTCAGGCGCGCAGGGGCTTATTGTTCCGGGCTGTCTTCGGGAGTCGGGTCAGCGCCGTAGTGCTGGCCCAGTTCGACGCGTTTTTCCTCGACCCAGCCGCTGAAGTCATCACCGCTCTTGGCGATGTACATGACCTGGGCCCAGCCGTCCTCGGTGCTGGCATATACCGTGAGGCCGTCGCCGGGCACGACGAAGACCTTCCTGGTGATACAGGCGCTGTTGGGGGCGCTGTGAAAGTAGACCCGGCCCTGGCCGATGACCTTGCCTTCGACGGGGGGGCGGTAGCTGCCGGCTTCGGCGTTGGCCTTTTCATCCAGGGCGGTGCAATCGACCGCTGCCTCGGCGGCAACGGTCAAGGGCGAGAAGCTCAGTAGCAGGCAGGCAAGGGGCAGCAGGCGGGCGGTGCGTTCCATGCAGGAGGTGTCCATCAGGTTTCAGGGAAAACGATGATTATAAGCCTGTGGCGGGTTGGCCATCAGCCGGGAAGGACCACTGGCGTGAGTACCGGCTTGCCGGAAAAATACGCCAGCAGATTTTCGGCCACCAGCGCCACCGTGGCTTCGGAGGCTTCCGGCGACAGACCGGCTACGTGGGGTGTCAGTACCACATTGTCCAGGCCCTTGAGGGCATCCGGCACATTGGGTTCGTCGTCGAACACGTCCAACGCCGCGCCGGCGAGGCGACCTTGCTGGAGGGCGGTCACCAGGTCATCGGTTACCACCACGCTGGCGCGTGCAATGTTGACCAGGAAACCCTGCGGGCCGAGGGCTTCAAGGGTCTGCCGGTCGATCAGGGCGTGGGTGCCAGCGCCGCCTGGCGTGGCGACGATCAGATAGTCCGAGACCAGCGCCAGTTCGGTGGTCGTGGCGCAATAGTGGTAATCGATATCCGTGCGCGGTCGCCGGTTGTGATAGCTCACCGTCATGCCGAAACCCAGGGCCGCGCGCTGGGCGATCGCCTGGCCCACCGCGCCCATGCCGAGGATGCCCAGACGCTTGCCGCCCAGGGACGGACGCGTCAGCTTGCGCCACTCGCCGCGACGCACCGAGGCATCGGCGCGGGGAATATCGCGCACCAGCGACAGCAGCAGGGCCATGGCATGGTCGGCCACGGGGGCGGCGTTGGCGCCGGCGCCGTTGGTCACGACGATGCTCCGTTGCGCGGCGGCGTGCAGGTCGACCTTTTCATAGCCGGCACCGATCACGCAGATGATTTCGAGTTTGGGCAGGGCTGCCATTTCATTGGCGAACAGCCCCAGCGGGCCACGAGTGAGCACGGCGTTGATGCGTTCGCCATGGTCGGCAATGGCTTGCGCGCGCAGGGCCTGGGTCGGCGCCAGGATCAGCTCGAAGCCGTGCTTCTGGATGATCGGCAAGTAATCGTCGACGGTTTCCACGAGTACCAGCAGCACGTTGCTCATGTGTTTCTCCGGGCCGTATCAATAGGAATGACCGGCAAGGCATCGCCCTGCCGGTGGTTGAACTCAGGTCGCCTTGACACCGTAACGACCTCGGTAATCACTGGGCGAGAAACCGGTGATTTTCTTGAAGGTCGAGCGGAACGCACCGGGGTCCTGGTAACCCACGGTCCAGGCGATATGGTCGACGGTGCCGTTGGTGAATTCAAGCATTTCCCGCGCCTTGCCGACCCGCAGGTGCTGGCAGTATTCCGTCGGACGCAGGCCGGTGGCGGCGCGAAAGCGGCGCAGGAAGGTTCGCTCCTCCAGGCCGGCCTTGTCAGCCATGGCATTTACGCTCACCTCCAGTGCGCCGCTGCTTTGCAGCCAGTGCTGGACCTTGAGGATCGCTGCGTCGCCGTGTCCCAGGATAGGGGCAAAGTTACCGGCGCACTCACTGTTGTCGCGGTGTTCGATCAGCAGGTAACGCGCGGTGCGCGTGGCGATCCCCGGCCCCAGCAGCCGTTCGACCAGGCGCATGCCCAGTTCGGCCCAGGCCATCAACCCGGCGGTGGTGATCAGGTCGCCGTCGTCGATGATCGGCTTGTCGGTGTCGAGCCGTATCTGCGGGTAGAGCGCGGCAAAGGCCTTGGCCGAATTCCAGTGGGTGGTGGCGCGACGCTGGTCGAGCAGGCCGGTCTGGGCCAGCACGAAGGCGCCCATGCACACGGAGCCGATGATCGCTCCGCGGCTATGTTGTTCGCGGACCCAACCGGCACTGAGCTGCAGGGAGGCGGGCGAGGGTGTATCGCCCAGCGACGGCGGAATGACCACGGCGACCGGGTGGCCGTCCGTGCCTGGTTGGCTGTCGTAGATCCGTTCGATCGACTCGCCCGTGGCGCGGCTCGCCCAATGGCTGACACGCAACAGCGGGGCGGTATCGCCGTGTTCGGCGACCATGCGATTGGCCACGCTGAACAGATCGGTCAGGCCGTGGATGGCGGCGGTCTGCGCGCCGGGATAGAGGAGCAGGCCGATCTCGGCCACGGTGCTGTCGTTGTGCCCTTCGGTTGTGGTGGTGTGGTCGATGGCGGCCGTGGGCGCGTCCATTGTCAGTTTTCCCCTCGAAAGTGTCGGTCCGGCCAATCCCCGGAACACCGTGGGAACTGGATACTTGATCCGGTAGAGCAAAGCAACCGAACGCTGCACCACTTAATCGAGGAAGATGATATGTCCGTACAAGCGCTGATCCTGGTGGATATCCAGAATGACTATTTCCCGGGCGGAAAGTGGACCCTGAGCGGCGCCGATGCGGCGGCCGACAAGGCCGCCGCGATTCTGGCCGCTGCGCGTGAGGCGGGCGACCTGGTGGTGCATGTCCGCCATGAGTTCGCCAGTGCCGATGCGCCGTTCTTTGTCCCGGGTTCCGAAGGGGCACGGTTGCACGCCAAGGTCCTCAACCGCGCCGATGAGCAGGTGATACTCAAGCATTTCGTCAATTCATTTCGCGACACCGAACTGAGCGCGGTGCTGGAGCGCAATGGGATCAAGGAATTGGTGGTGGTTGGCAGCATGAGTCACCTGTGCATCGACGCCATCACCCGTGCGGCGGCTGACCAGGGCTACCAGGTCACGGTGATTCATGATGCCTGTGCTTCACGGGACCTGGAGTTCAATGGCCTGACGGTGCCGGCGGCCCATGTGCACGGGGCGTTCATGGCCTCCCTGGCGTTCGGTTATGCCGCGGTGGTTTCCGCCGAGCAGTGGCTGGCGCGCTAGGGTGCTATCCCCTGGCAGGCACTGGCCTGCTGGGGGAGAGTGGACTGGTTATGGAGTATGAATTGCTCCCGGAATTGATTTTGGATCGAGGAGCGCCTCCAGCCTGAAGGTCCCGTATTCCCGGCCGGTGCTGGCGGAGTGGACACCGCCTTATGGTGGCTTGTCATTGTATTGCCCCAGACGCCGGCATGTGCCTGCGGGGTTGCGGGCATTGATCGAGTTGATCA
>NZ_JALLIX010000061.1 GCF_023242365.1 Pseudomonas sp. MWU13-2100 | reverse complement strand
ATGGGAATCGAGCAAGGTCACCCGCCGAAGCGTGAAGAGGATTGAGCAGAGAATCAGTAGGACGAATCCGGGATGAATTTAGGATTCTGGATTTAATCGTGTGCGTAGTGGCTCAAGTCGCTTCCAGGGTGATGGCACTGGGAGGGGAACTGTTCATTCGTGATCGTGCTGATCGCCGTTGCGAGCCAGGTCCTGGACAGTCTCTACAGGTGTCGGTCAAGCGACGTACTCAGGCCGCTTGGCCAACCCCTCCTTGAGATAATCCACCAGCTTGCGCACCTTCGGCGACAGGTGCCGCTGTTGCGGATACAGCGCCCATACCGCCGTATTCGGCGGCTGATGGGCTTCAAGCAAGGAAATCAACGTGCCGTTGTGCAAATGCTCGAGCACGTAATAGTCAGGCAGCTGACACAACCCGACCCCCTGCAACGCCGCATCCAGCACCGCCTGCCCACTGTTGCAGCGCCAGTTGCCCTGCACCCGCTGGGAAAATTCCCGCCCGTTCTGCTCCAGTTGCCAGATATCCGAGCTGCCGATCAGGCAGTTATGCCGGCTCAATTCCGACAAGCTATGCGGGCGCCCATAGCGCGCCAGGTAGGACGGTGACGCGCACAGATACATCCGCCGTGGCGCCAGCCGGGTCGCCACCAGTCGTGAATCCTGCAAGCGGCCCAGGCGGATCGCCAGGTCCAGCCCTTCATGCACCAGGTCCAGGGTCCGGTTGCTCAACTCGATATCCACCCGCAACTGCGGGTACAGCCCCATGAAGCGGGTCACCAGCGGCACGATAAAGCGTTCGCCATAGGCCACCGCGCAAGTCATGCGCAACATGCCCTTGGGTTCGCTGGTCAGGTCGCCCACTGCCCGCAGAGCTTCCTCGCGCCCGTCCTGCAGGCGTTGGCAATGCTGCAGGAACGTCTGGCCGGCTTCGGTCAGGGTCACACGCCGGGTGCTGCGGTAGAGCAGGCGGGTTTGCAGCCGTTCCTCCAGCCGGGCGATCTGCCGGCTGATATGGGAGGACGACACCCCGAGGCGCTCCGCCGCCGCAGTGAACTGGCTGCATTCGGCCACCGCGACGAACTCGTCGATGCCCTCCCAGCGGTTATCGTTCATTGGATTGTCCCTGGATAGCAATAATGTTTTGCTTTTGACCGGATTATTAATCAATCGAGGCTGATTTACACTCAGGTTTTCGTTATTCACTTTCAGGAGTTGCTGGATGATCAAGTCACGTGCTGCCGTTGCCTTCGAGGCCAAGAAGCCCCTCGAGATCGTTGAAGTCGATGTCGCCATGCCCAAGGCCGGTGAAGTGCTGTTGCGTGTCGTGGCCTCCGGTGTTTGCCACACCGACGCCTACACCCTGTCCGGCGCGGACCCGGAAGGCATCTTCCCGTCGATCCTCGGCCACGAAGGCGGCGCGATTGTCGAGGCGATCGGCGAAGGCGTGACCTCGGTGGCGGTAGGCGACCACGTTATCCCGCTCTATACCCCGGAATGCGGTAAGTGCAAATTCTGCCTGTCGGGCAAGACCAACCTCTGTCAGGCCATTCGCGCCACCCAGGGCAAAGGCCTGATGCCGGACGGCACTTCGCGTTTCTCCTACAAGGGCGAGACGATTTTCCACTACATGGGCACCTCTACGTTCTCCGAGTACACCGTGCTGCCGGAAATTTCCGTGGCCAAGATCTCGAAAGACGCACCGCTGGAGAAGGTCTGCCTGCTCGGTTGCGGCGTCACCACCGGGATCGGCGCGGTGATCAATACCGCCAAGGTCAAGCCGGGTGACACCGTGGCGATCTTCGGCCTCGGCGGCATCGGCCTCTCGGCGGTGATCGGCGCGGTCAAGGCCAAGGCGGCGCGGATCATTGCCATCGACATCAACCCGGCCAAGTTCGAAATCGCCCGGCAACTGGGTGCCACCGACTGCGTCAATCCGAAGGACTTCGATCGTCCGATCCAGGAAGTGATTGTCGACATGACCGATGGCGGCGTGGACTTTTCCTTTGAGTGCATCGGCAATGTGCAATTGATGCGTGCGGCCCTGGAGTGCTGCCACAAGGGTTGGGGCGAGTCGGTGATCATCGGTGTTGCCGGTGCCGGCCAGGAAATTTCCACTCGTCCGTTCCAGCTGGTGACCGGGCGTGTCTGGCGCGGTTCGGCCTTCGGTGGCGTGCGCGGGCGCAGCGAGTTGCCGAGCTACGTGGAGATGGCGCAGAAGGGCGAGATCCCGCTGGATACCTTTATCACCCATACCATGGGCCTGGAAGATATCAACAAGGCGTTCGACCTGATGCATGAAGGCAAGAGCATTCGCACCGTCATCCATTTCTGAGGTCGGTCATGAGCCTGGAAAACCTGTCCTGCCAGAAAAGCTTCGGCGGCTGGCACAAACGCTACAAGCATCACTCCGAAGTCCTCGGCTGCGACATGGTGTTTGCGGTTTATCTGCCACCGCAGGCCGAGCAGGGGGGCAAGCTGCCGGTGCTGTACTGGCTGTCCGGCCTGACCTGCACCGACGAGAACTTCATGCACAAGGCCGGCGCCCAGCGCCTGGCCGCCGAGCTGGGGTTGATCATCGTCGCGCCGGATACCAGTCCCCGGGGCGCCGACGTGCCCGGCGACCCGGACAAGGCCTGGGATTTCGGCCTGGGCGCCGGTTTCTATCTCAACGCCACCCAGCAACCCTGGGCCCAGCATTACCGGATGCATGACTACGTGGTGCATGAACTGCCGGCATTGGTCGAAGCGCATTTTCCGGCCTCGGACAAACGCGGCATCAGCGGTCACTCCATGGGCGGGCACGGCGCGTTGGTCTGTGCCTTGCGCAACCCCGGGCGTTATCAGTCGCTGTCGGCCTTCGCACCGATCAGCAACCCGATGGATTGCCCCTGGGGGCAGAAGGCCTTTTCCCGTTATCTGGGCGAGGAACGTTCGCGCTGGCGCGAGTGGGATGCCTGCGTGCTGATTGCCGAGGCCACTGAAAAGCTGCCGATCCTGGTGGATCAGGGCGACCGTGACGACTTCCTGGCCAACCAGCTCAAACCGGAAGCGCTGCAACAGGCCGCCAAGCTGGCGCAACATCCGCTGACATTGCGGCTGCAACCGGGCTATGACCACAGCTATTTTTTCATCGCCAGTTTCATCGATGACCATCTGCGGCATCACAGTGCAGCTCTTAGCGGTTAATCTCCCGCAAAATAGGTAGAATCACGCCCTGACTTACATCGGGGCGTTTTTTTATGCGTATTGGCCACGGCTATGATGTGCACCGTTTCGCCGAAGGCGACTTCATCACCCTGGGCGGTGTACGGATTGCGCACCGCCATGGGTTGCTGGCCCATTCCGACGGCGACGTGCTGCTGCATGCCTTGAGCGATGCACTGCTGGGGGCTGCGGCCCTGGGCGATATCGGCAAGCACTTCCCGGATACCGATCCGACCTACAAGGGGGCAGACAGCCGGGTGCTGCTGCGTCACGTGGTGTCGTTGATCAAGGCCAAGGGCTGGAAAGTCGGCAACGTCGATAACACCATCGTTGCCCAGGCGCCGAAAATGGCGCCGCATATCGAATCGATGCGCGCACTGATTGCCGCGGATCTTGAAGTTGAGTTGGATCAAGTGAACGTCAAAGCCACCACCACTGAAAAGCTCGGTTTCATCGGCCGTGAAGAAGGCATCGCTGTGCACAGCGTCGCCTTGTTGTTACGCGCATGACTGAATTGGAACTGCTGGGCCCGCGAGCCTACGGCGATGTGCTGGGCAGTGCGGTGCTCAAGGCCACGGCCGAAGACTTCCAGGTCGATGAAGTCCTCGATATCCCGCTCAGCGGCGAGGGCGAGCACCTGTGGCTATGGGTAGAGAAGCGTGGACTGAATACCGAAGAGGCCGCCCGGCGTATCGCCAAGGCCGCCGGCGTGCCGTTGCGCACGGTCAGTTATGCCGGTCTCAAGGACCGCCAGGCCCTGACGCGACAGTGGTTCAGCGTGCAATTGCCGGGCAAGGCCGATCCGGACCTGTCGGCGGCCCAGAACGACAGTCTGCTGATTCTCAAGAGCGCCCGGCACAAGCGCAAGCTGCAACGCGGTGCCCATGCCGCCAACGGTTTCACCTTGCGCCTGACCCAATTGAACGTGGACAAGGACGCCTTGCAGCAACGCCTTGAGCAGATCGCCGCGCAAGGTATTCCGAATTATTTCGGTGCCCAGCGTTTCGGCCACCTCGGCGGTAATCTCGGCGAGGCCCGTTCCTACGCGGCCCGCCAGGCCTTGCCCGAGCAACGTAATGTGCGTTCGCGGCTGCTGTCCACGGCCCGCAGCTATCTGTTCAACCAGGTGCTGGCGGCCCGTGTCGCCGACGGCAGCTGGAATCGGGCCCAGGTTGGCGACCTGCTGGCGTTCACCGACAGCCGCAGTTTCTTCCCGGCCGGCGAGGCCGAGTGCAGTGACCCGCGCCTGGCCATTCTCGACCTGCACCCCACCGGTGCGCAGTGGGGCGAAGGCCCGTCACCGGCAGCGGGGGCGACTTTTGTCCTGGAGCAGGCGGTTGCCGAGCGCGAGGCCGAACTCTGCCAATGGCTGGTCAAGGCGGGCATGGAGCACGAACGACGCATCCTGCGGCTGCCCATTGGTCGGTTGTCGTGGCATTATCCCTCGCTGGACATTCTGCAACTGGAATTCGTCCTGCCGGCCGGATGCTTCGCCACCGCTTTGGTGCGCGAACTCGTTGATCTGGCGCCGGTAGGGCAGACGGACAGCTCATGCGTATTCTGATTTCGAACGACGATGGGGTTTTTGCTCCCGGTCTCGCCGCGCTTCATGCTGCGCTGGCGGACTATGCCGAGTGCAGGGTGATTGCCCCGGACCAGGACAAAAGTGGCGCCAGCAGCTCGCTGACCCTGGATCGTCCGCTGCACCCGCATACATTGCCCAACGGCTTTATCAGCCTTAACGGCACACCCACCGACTGCGTGCACCTGGGGCTCAACACCCTGCTGGAGCATCCGCAGGACATGGTGGTGTCCGGTATCAACCTGGGTGCCAACCTGGGGGATGACGTACTGTATTCCGGTACGGTGGCCGCCGCCCTGGAGGGGCGTTTCCTCGGGAAGCCTTCGTTTGCCTTCTCGCTGGCCTCGCGCCAGGTCGACAACCTGGCCACCGCCGCGCATTTCGTCCGCCTGCTGGTGCAGGCCCACGAAGGATTGGCACTGCCCGTGCGCACGGTGCTCAACGTGAATATTCCCAACCTGCCCCTCGAGCGCATTCGCGGTATCCAGCTCACGCGCCTGGGCCATCGTGCCCGGGCCGCGGCGCCGACGCGGGTGGTCGATCCCCGGGGCAAGGCCGGTTACTGGATCGCCGCCGCCGGCGATGCCGAGGACGGTGGCCCGGGGACGGATTTCCATGCCGTGATGCAAGGGTTTGTCTCGGTGACGCCGCTGCAGTTGGATCGCACCTTCAATGATGCCTTCCAGTCGCTGGGCGGTTGGCTGGAGGGGCTTGCCTGATGGCCCGTGAGCAAGACGAGCTGATGCGCCGCGGTATCGGCATGACCTCCCAACGTACCCGCGAACGCTTGATCCAGCGGCTCTATGAAGAGGGCGTGACCAACGCCCAGGTGCTGGAAGTGATCCGCCGCACGCCGCGTCATCTGTTTGTCGACGAGGCGCTGGCCCATCGTGCCTACGAAGATACGGCGCTGCCGATCGGCCACAACCAGACCATTTCCCAGCCTTATATGGTGGCGCGCATGAGCGAACTGCTGCTGGAGGCCGGGCCGCTGGACAAGGTGATGGAGATCGGTACTGGCTCCGGCTACCAGACGGCGGTGCTGTCGCAGTTGGTGGAGCGGGTGTTTTCGGTGGAGCGGATCAAGGTCCTGCAGGACCGCGCCAAGGAGCGCCTGGTTGAACTCAACCTGCGCAACGTGGTGTTCCGCTGGGGCGACGGCTGGGAAGGCTGGCCCGCATTGGCACCGTACAATGGCATTATTGTCACCGCGGTGGCCACGGATGTACCGCAGGCCTTGCTCGATCAATTGGCCCCGGGCGGTCGCCTGGTGATTCCGGTGGGTGCCGGTGAAGTCCAGCAGTTGATGCTGATCGTGCGCGAAGAACAGGGTTTTTCCCGTCATGTATTAGGCGCGGTACGTTTCGTTCCGCTGCTGAACGGACCATTGGCCTGAACATTTGTTGAACGGCAATGAATTCTGTTTAAGGTCGTAGGTCTTAGAGCGGGACCAGGTACGGCGCGCATGTTTAAAATGCGTCGCATTTTGCGACGTGGCTTTGTTGTCAGTGAAATTCCAACAGCCAGTTATACTTACGTCACATTACCGCCTGTACAGGCACTCTTATTTCAGCCACCACAAAGGGAGCGGCGGGTGAGTCTCACAGTCATTCGGCAGCGTATGGGTAAAGCAAGCGTTCAGCGCCTGATGATCGGCCTTGCCCTCAGTGCTTTACTGGCTGGTTGCTCCAGTGCTCCAAAAAACGGCGTGCGCGTCGTCGATCGTAATGGCAATTCGACAGCCGCCAACGCGGCGCCGCAGAAGCCGATGACCACCACCGGCCAGCATGTGGTAGTCCGTGGCGATACCCTGTTTTCGATCGCCTTTCGCTACGGATGGGACTGGAAAGCCCTGGCCGCGCGCAACAATATTCCTGAGCCTTACACCATTCACGTGGGTCAGGCGATTCGCTTCGACAGCCGTTCAAAATCAACACCGAGCGTTGTCGCCTCGACTGCGCCGAGCGCCTCGCCTTCGGGCAAGTTCACCATCACCCGGCGTCCGGCCAACTCGGCGTCGGGCCCGGCAACCACATCGCAACCTGCGGCGCAGACACCTGCGCCGGCCGCGCCGCCGCCGCCGGCCGGTCCCGCGCCCAAGGGTTGGGCGTGGCCTTCAAACGGAATTCTGATTGGAAAATTCTCTTCAAACGGTAGTTTGAATAAAGGTATTGATATCGCCGGGGATTTGGGACAGCCTGTTTTAGCTGCGTCTGATGGGTCAGTTGTTTACGCCGGGAGTGGGTTGCGGGGCTACGGCGAACTGGTCATTATCAAGCACAGTGATACCTACGTCAGTGCTTACGGTCACAACCGTAGGCTGTTGGTTCGGGAGGGGCAGCAGGTCAAGGTCGGACAGACAATTGCCGAAATGGGGTCAACTGGTACAGACCGGGTGAAACTGCATTTTGAGATTCGCCGCCAGGGGAAACCCGTAGACCCACTGCAATTCCTGCCGCGTCGTTGATCCGTTTTCCAGCCTGTTCTCCTGATGTAGCGGGAACAGGTTCCAGCGTTGCCAAGGATAAAGGCGTCGCTCGAGCTTGAGGTCGAACTCACCAAAGGACTATAACAATGGCTCTCAGTAAAGAAGCGCCGGGGTTTGACATCGATGATGAGGTGCTCCTTATGGACTCCGACATCGTCATGGATATGATGCCGGAGGACGAAAGTTCTCCACCCCCAGTTCGTGCCAAGGCCAAAAGTGCTGCTTCGCTCAAGCAGCACAAGTACATTGACTACACGCGGGCGCTGGATGCGACCCAGTTGTATCTCAATGAAATCGGTTTTTCCCCCTTGTTGTCCCCGGAAGAGGAAGTTCATTTTGCGCGCTTGTCGCAAAGTGGCGATCCCGCGGGCCGCAAGCGCATGATCGAAAGCAACCTGCGCCTGGTGGTGAAAATTGCCCGACGCTACGTCAACCGCGGTCTTTCCCTGCTGGATCTGATCGAAGAGGGTAACCTCGGCTTGATCCGCGCCGTCGAGAAGTTCGACCCGGAACGTGGCTTTCGCTTCTCAACCTATGCCACCTGGTGGATCCGCCAGACGATTGAACGGGCGATCATGAATCAGACCCGGACTATTCGTCTGCCGATTCATGTGGTCAAGGAATTGAACGTCTATCTGCGGGCGGCACGGGAGCTGACGCAGAAGCTCGATCATGAACCTTCCCCGGAAGAAATCGCCAACCTGCTGGAAAAGCCAGTGGGTGAGGTCAAGCGCATGCTCGGCCTGAATGAGCGGGTGTCTTCGGTGGACGTCTCCCTGGGGCCGGACTCTGATAAGACGCTGCTCGATACCCTGACCGATGATCGGCCTACCGACCCCTGCGAGCTGCTTCAGGACGACGATCTGTCCCAGAGCATCGACCAGTGGCTGTCGGAATTGACCGACAAGCAGCGTGAGGTGGTCGTACGACGTTTTGGCCTGCGCGGGCATGAGAGCAGTACCCTGGAGGATGTCGGTCTGGAGATCGGCCTGACCCGCGAACGCGTTCGGCAGATCCAGGTCGAGGGGCTCAAGCGCTTGCGCGAGATCCTCGAGAAGAACGGCCTGTCCAGCGAGGCGCTGTTCCAGTAACGCCGTACTGCACCTGCCCAATAAAAATCCCCGACCTGGTCGGGGATTTTTTTTGCATTGAAATGGGTTCAACGCGTTTCAGCAGGGTGTTGCTCAGGCCCCGTGGCACTTCTTGAATTTCTTGCTGCTGCCGCACGGACACGGATCGTTGCGACCCACATCCTTCAGCGCGTTGCGTACCGGCTCCTGGTGGGCGTGGCCGCAGTTCGGGCCGTGGACATGGCCATGGTCGTGATCGTGGTGCTCATGCTCGTGATCGTGATTGCAATCAGGGCCGTGGACATGGGGTTGCTGGGTCATGCGGTGTCACTCCGGAATAATTTCGGCGGGAATTATCTCGCCTTTACGCTCCAGGTGCACGTCATGGCTCAGGAATAGTCCGGTTTCCAGTTCGCCCTCCAGTCGGTAGGGGATCGGATCATGGGGGTGTTTCAGGCGTTTGGTCAGGTCGCGCAAGTGCTCCCAGAGGTTGGTCCGGACCGGAACCACCAGGAACGCATGGCTGTTGGCTTCCACGGTGAACCAGCCATTGGCGGACTCGCCTTCGCTCAGCAGCCAGCCGTCGAGGTACAGGCGATAATGCAGCCCGCGCACGGTCAGGCTGTCGTCGCTGGGGTTGTCGACGCGAAAGTGCAGGCGAAACTTCTGCTGCACCAGACGCGCCTTGACCAGCTCGACCCGTACCAGGCGTACTTCGGGCTCGCGGGTGCCGCCAACAAACCAGGACGCGCAGCCGGAAAGCGTCAACAGCATGAACAGGCCGAGCGTACCTAGTGTCCGTGAGTACATGGGGTTCCTCCCGCCGAGATCCCAGCATAGCAAGCCTGTGACAGAAAAAGCTCATGGTTGTGGCGGTAAATCCGCTGGGGGATACTGCCGGGTATTCGCGCAATGGATCAGATCGGCGCACAGGAGTGTGATCATGACGCTTTACGAGATTGTCTTCAGTGGCGAACCGCTGCCCGGTGCCTCGCATGATCAGGTCAAAAGCAACCTGGCCAGGCTGTTCCAGGCCGATGCCCCGCGTATCGATATGCTGTTTTCCGGGCGGCGCCTGGTGCTCAAGAGCAATCTCGATGCTGTTGCCGCGGAAAAGTATCGGGCCACCCTCGAGCGTGCCGGGGCGCTGGTCACGGTGGTCGAGATGGCCGTAGAGGAGATCGAGATGACGGTACCGGCGCTAGCGCCAGGCCGTGTCCGGGTGGCGCCGCGGGATGCCTATATGGCTGCGTTCAGTGGGGTCGATGCGCCGGATTTCGGGATTGCCGAGGTCGGCAGTGATATGCAGGACCCCAAGCCCGAGCTGCTCGTTCCTGCGTTGGATCTGTCGGCGTTCAGCGTGGCGCCGGTGGGAGTCGACATGGGCCAGCTGCCGGCTGCAACGGTGGTCACGGTGCCGGATATCTCACACCTGAGCCTCAGCTGAGCAGGTAGCCGGAACAGCACTTCTTGTATTTCTGCCCGCTGCCGCAGGGGCAGGCGTCATTGCGCCCGGCCTTGAGGGGCACGGTGGGGTCGATGAAATACCAGCGTCCGTCGGTTTGGACGAAGGACGACTTTTCCCGGTGGCTGTGTTCGCCGTTGCTGTCGTGCCAACGCGCGGTAAAGGTCACGAAGGCATGCTCGGGCTGGCCGCCGAAGACTTCCGAACTTTCCACCTCCAAGCCCAGCCAGGTGCTTTGCGCGCTCCATTCGCCGATGGCCTGGCGGTCCAGTCCGGGTCGTTGAATGGGTAGCGTGGTGTTCACCAGGTAGTCGACCAGTCCCAATACATAGGCGCAGTAGCGCGAGCGCATCAGCGCTTCGGCGCAGGGGGCGGGGTGGCCCGAGTGATAGTGGCCACAGCAGGCCTCCAGCAGGTTGCCGCTACCGCAGGGACAGATGGATGTGCTCACGGGGATCACCACCAGTACTTGCCGAAATTTTCCGGATTGGCCCAGAACTTGGCGTTCAGCCAGTCCGGCACCTGTTTGTATTCTTTCAGATCATAGGTGAACAACGTCAGCACCTGCTCGTCACGGGCAAAACGTTCACTGCTTTGCAGCGCCAGGGCGAAGAAATCGCTGTCCTGCCAGCCGCTGGCGAGCATGTCCACCAGCACCGCGATGCGGCTGGCATTGAGGTTGCGAATGCCGCCGAGCAGTTGCCGGCCGTCACGTTTGGGCAAGTGCTCCAGGCAGTCGACCACCAGCGCCAGGTCGAAACGCCGGGCGGCGAGGGCGGCGGGCAGGGCGCCCGGTTCGGCGAAGGCCACCTGGGTCTCGGGATGGGCGGCCTGGAACGCCTCGAGTGCCGGAAAGCTGCCGGCCCCGACGAGCAGCAGGTTTTGCGGGGCGTAACGGTCCAGCAGGGCTGCCAGCGCTTGCTGGGGCGTGCGGGCGGAAAGGCTTTCTGACATCGGGATTCCTCGGTCGGAGCGGCAAACACGGGCGAATTTTCAACGGCCACTGGCAAACTGCCCTGACTCGCCTTACTGTGCGCCAAAGAATAACTCATCAGGGGGGCGTATGAAGGTGCTTTGGGGGCTGGGGAAGGTGTTGACGCTGATGTTCTGGCTGGTGGTGCTGGTCAATCTGGTGCACCCGCTGATCAGTCCGTTCCGGGGCCTGGTGGATCTGGCGGGGAGCATGCTGTTGTTGACGCATCTGCTCGAGGTGATGCTGTTCAACGGCAGCCTGCAAGGCCGTGCCCATCCCTGGCGCGACCGGGCGCAGATCCTGCTGTTCGGCATGTTCCACCTGCAAATCCAGCCTTTGCCCAACCGTGAGGAACGCCAACATGCGTAGCCTGTGTCTGCTGGCGGCCTTGTGCAGCCCTCTGGCGTTCGCCCAGGTCGTGAGTGTCGAAACCAATTCCATGCTGCGTCTGCCCGCCAACACTTCGGTGTTGCAACTGGAGCGCCTGGATGTGGCCGACTTTGGCACCTTGCTGGTCCCCGCCAGCGTCACGCAACTGAACATTGGTGAACTGCACCTGGGCAAGGCGGCGCGCATCGCCATTGTGCCGAGCGAGCAGGGTTTTGCGCTCAACGCCGCTCGCGCCGAGTTGGGCAGCGGCAGCCAGATCAGCGCGATTGGCGCGCCAGGTACTTATCAGCGAGCCCCTTCGCCGGGACGCAACCTGGATCTGCGCATCGAGGCGCTCAGCGGTCCCCTGCTGTCGGTGGATGCCCGCGGTGGCGCCGGCGTGCCGGGGTATGTCGGGCTTGATGGGGCTAATGGCGATGAGCCGGGCTGTATCTGGGGCGCGGCCGGGCAGGGCGCGGACGGCGACAATGGCGGCGACGGTCATCAGGGCGCGCCGGGCGCGCGGGTTCGGCTGCAGTTGCCACGGGATTATCCGGCGGCGCAGATCCAGGTGCTGGTCGACGGTGGCAGCGGAGGCGTTGCCGGAGCGGCGGGGCGTCCGGGCGCGGGCGGCAAGTCCAATGGCTGCTTTGTCTACGACACCGATGGCGGCAAGTCAGGTCGTCCGGGCCACGCAGGCAAGCCGGGGCCGGCTGGTCCGGCAGGCAGCGTGACGGTTCAGCGCCTGTAACCAGACCGTGAGAACGCCACAAACCCTGTAGGAGCCGGCTTGCCGGCGATGACGGCCGCCAAGAGCGATGCAAGGCTCAATGGCCTCATCGCCGGCAAGCCGGCTCCTGCATTGTCAGTGGCAGGCCCGGTTTCTGGGTAACGCCTATACCGCACTCAAAACGTCGGGCGTGCCGCCGCAATGGCCACCAGCGCCAATCCGACCAGCAGATTGATCCCTACCAGCCGCCGAATTCGTCCCAGTGCCGCCGCGCCCGCGGGCCAGTCCTGGGCTTGCACCGCCTGACGCAAATCCGGTAGTTGCAACGACTGGATACGAATAAACACTGCAACCATGACGATGTACAAGCCCATCATGACCTGCACATAACGTGGTGCGGTCTCGAACCCGCTGAAGCGCAACTGGATCAGCCCCACGCCGCTGATCGGCAGGAGCACCACCGCGACCCAGACCCAGACGAAGAAGCGCTGGAACACCTGGACCCACAGCTTGAGCCGGGCCGGCCCCTCCAGCGCGGCCATGGCCGCCGGGCGCAGGATCATCCAGGCGAAGAACATTCCGCCGACCCAGGCCAGTGCGGCCAGGACATGCAGGGTGTAGACAAGGGCAAAAGCGGTCATTCGGGTACTCCGTGCGGCGCGCGAGGGTTTAGCGGGGTATGATAGCCGTCCATTCGAACCACTGAAAATTTATCCAGCGTTTCTTGCGCCTGAAGACTCATGATCAGCACCGAACTCAAAACCACGATCCAGGGCGCCTACTCGCGTTTTCTCGAAGCCAAGAGCCTCAAGCCGCGTTACGGCCAGCGCCTGATGATCGCCGAAGTGGCCAAGGTCCTCGGCGATATCGACACCGATGACGAAGGCCGGCGCAGTGGCGACCCGGCCGTGGTCGCGGTGGAAGCGGGTACCGGTACCGGCAAGACGGTGGCCTACAGCCTGGCGGCGATTCCCACCGCCAAGGCCGCCGGCAAGCGCCTGGTGATCGCCACTGCCACCGTCGCGTTGCAGGAGCAGATCGTCTACAAGGACCTGCCCGACCTGATGCGCAACAGCGGCTTGAACTTCAGCTTCGCCCTGGCCAAGGGGCGTGGGCGCTACATGTGCCTGTCCAAGCTCGACATGCTGTTGCAGGAAGGCCACGCGCAGACCGCCACCGCGCAGTTGTTCGAAGAGGAAGGTTTCCGCATCGAGGTCGACGAGGCCAGCCAGAAGCTGTTCACCAGCATGATCGAGAAGCTCGCCGGGAACAAATGGGACGGCGATCGCGACAGCTGGCCCAACGCTCTGGAAGATGCCGACTGGGCGCGCCTGACCACCGATCACAGCCAGTGCACCAACCGCCATTGCCCGAACTTCGGCCAGTGCGCCTTCTACAAGGCCCGCGAAGGCATGGGCAAGGTTGACGTGATCGTCACCAACCATGACATGGTGCTCGCCGACCTGGCCCTGGGGGGAGGCGCGGTGCTGCCCGACCCGCGCGACACCCTCTATGTGTTCGACGAAGGCCACCACCTGCCGGACAAGGCCATCGGCCACTTTGCCCACTACACCCGGCTGCGTTCCACCGCCGACTGGCTGGAGCAGACCGCCAAGAACCTGACCAAGCTGCTGGCCCAGCATCCGCTGCCCGGTGACCTGGGCAAACTGATCGAACAGGTGCCGGAGCTGGCGCGGGAGATCAAGACCCACCAGCAGTTCATGTTCAGTGCCTGTGAGCAACTGGCCGACTTCAAGACCGGCGAAGACACCGAGGGCCGTGAGCGGCCGCGCCATCGTTTCGTCGGCGGGGTGATTCCCGAGCATATCCGCGAGATGGGCATCGAGCTGAAGAAAGGCTTCGCCCGCCTCAACGACCTCTTCACCCGCTTGACCGAGTTGCTCAAGGAAGGCATGGACGGCGAGGTCAATATCGGCATCGCCAGCCACCAGGCCGAGGAGTGGTACCCGCTGTTCGGCAGCCTGCTGTCCCGTGCCCAGGGCAACTGGGAGCTGTGGACCGCCTTTACCGCCGAAGACCCGGAAGACAACCCGCCCATGGCTCGCTGGTTGAGCCTGGCCGAGAGCGGCGTGCTGTTTGATATCGAAGTCAACGCCAGTCCGATCCTGGCCGCGGAAATGCTCCGGCGTAATTTGTGGAACGTGGCCTATGGCGCCCTGGTGACTTCGGCGACCCTGACCGCCCTCGGTACCTTCGACCGTTTCCGCATGCGCGCCGGCCTGCCGAAGAAGGCCGTCACGGCGGTGGTGCCGAGCCCCTTCCATCACGCCGATGCCGGCGTGCTGCGGGTGCCGAACCTCAACGCCGATCCCCGCGACGCCGTGGCGCATACCGCGGCGATCATTCGCGACCTGCCGGAGTTGGTGGAAGGCTCCAAGGGCACTCTGGTGCTGTTTTCCTCACGCAAACAGATGCAGGACGTGTTCGACGGCCTGGATCGTGACTGGCGCAAGCAGGTATTCATCCAGGGCAACCTGTCGAAGCAGGAGACCCTCAACAAGCACAAGGCCCGGGTCGACGGCGGTGATTCCAGCGTGCTGTTCGGTCTGGCGAGCTTTGCCGAAGGGGTGGACTTGCCCGGGGCCTATTGCGAGCATGTGGTGATCGCCAAGATTCCCTTCTCGGTTCCGGACGATCCGGTCGAGGCGGCGCTGGCTGAATGGATCGAAGCCCGGGGCGGCAACCCGTTCATGGAGATCTCCGTGCCGGACGCGTCCCTCAAGCTGGTCCAGGCCTGTGGTCGGCTGCTGCGCACCGAGGAGGACCGGGGCATCATCACCTTGCTCGACCGGCGTCTGGTCACGCAGCGCTACGGCAAGGCTATCCTTAATGCCTTACCGCCGTTCCGACGGGAAATTTCTTGATGTGATGTAGGTTAAATCACCAACTTCGTTGTCTACGGATGGCGCCGCTTGGCGTCACGCTGGCCTTTGACTGGCCGTTAGGGAGAGTTTGATTCATATGATTGGCCGTTCGCTGCCTGCCGTTTTCGCCTTGTTGTTCGCCGCGCCGCTGTGGGCTGCGCCTGCCGGGCAACAGACCCTGTTCAACTTCGTTCGTCCCGCCGATGTGGTGCAGGTGGCAACCGTGGATGCCAACCTGCCGCAATACAACGCGGAACAGACAGCCGAAGGCGAAGTGCTGCGGCGGGTCACTTTCAATCCGGCTGCCCAACCCAGCCTGCGTCTCACACCGCAGACCGGAGCCTGGGACTGGTCGCAGGCGGGAGCCATGAGCCTGCGGATCCAGAGTGCGATGGATTGGGCGCTGACCCTCAACGTGACGATCCAGAGCAGCGACGGCAAGACCCTTACCAGTCGCGTCGACCTGCCGGCCGGCCCGGCGCAGACCTTGCTGGTGCCGCTGCAGCCCAGTTCACCGTTGAGCCAGGGCATGCGCGCCGGTCCGCCGATGCCGACGACGGTTGATGGCCAACGGGTGTTGCTGGCCAGCAGCCAGGGTCAACTGAGTCGCCAGCAGGTGGTGTCGGTGACCTTGTCGATGGACGCGCCCAAAGTCGCCCAGAACATCCTCCTGGAGCGTTTCGGTGTGCAGAACGGCGACGACGTGGTCAAGGCTGTCTATAGCTCGCTGGTGGATGGCTACGGTCAGTCCACCCGGGCCAAGTGGCCGGAGAAAGTCAGCAGCGACGAGCAGCTCAAGGCCGCCGCGAGCAAGGAAAACCAGCAACTGAAGACCTGGTTGACCGAGCGCGAACGCATTGCCCAGGACAAGTTCGGCGGTTCGCTAAAGGGCCCGCTCTTCGACGCCACGGGCTTCTTCCGCACCGAAAAGCACGACGGCCGCTGGTATCTGGTGACGCCGGAGGGGCATCCGTTCTACTCCCTGGGTGTGAATACCGTCAGCGCCCACGACCAGCAGACCTATGTCGAAGGTCGTGAAGGCATGTTCAGTGATCTGCCCAAGGAGGGCGAGCCGCTGGCCGCCTACTATGGCAAGGCCGACAACAGCATCAGCACCGGGGCTTCCCAGGGCCGGGCCTTCAAGTCCGGACGCTGGTTCGATTTCTATGGCGCCAACCTGGAACGCACCTATGGTTCGCCGTGCGCGACCGCCGAGCCGACGGAACCGCCGACGGAACCCAAGGTACCTTGCGCTCCGGGCCTGGACGCGCAGCGTTGGCAGAAGCACACCCTGGACCGCCTGCAGGCCTGGGGCTTCAATACCATTGGCAACTGGAGCGATCCGGCCCTGGGCCTGAAGGGGCGCGTGCCCTACACTTTGCCGCTGTCGATCGTCGGTGATTACACCAGTATCAGTACCGGCAGTGACTGGTGGGGCGGCATGCCCGATCCCTTCGATCCGCGTTTCGCCATGGCAACCGAGCGTGCCGTGGCGATTGCCACCCGCGATCATCGTGACGACCCTTGGCTGGTGGGCTATTTTGCCGACAACGAACTGGCCTGGGCTGGTCCCGGCAATGATCCGAAATCCCGTTACGCCCTGGCCTACGGCACATTGCGCATGACTACCGACGTACCGGCCAAGCGCGCCTTTCTCAAGCAGTTGCGTGACAAGTATCGTAACCAGGAGGGCCTGTCCAAGGCCTGGGGCGTGGAGATTCCGACCTGGGAGCAGATGGAGGACCCGGGTTTCGAAGCCCCGCTGCCCAATCCCGCGCATCCGCAGATCGAGGCGGACCTGAAATATTTCCAGAAAGTGTTTGCCGACACCTACTTCAAGACCATTTCCGATTCGCTGAAATGGCATGCGCCGAATCACCTGCTGCTGGGCGGTCGTTTTGCCGTCAGCACGCCTGAGGCCGTGGCGTCCTGTGCCCAGTACTGCGATGTGTTGAGCTTCAATTTCTACACCCTCAAGCCCCAGGACGGTTACGATTTCGACCAGTTGGAGGCGTTGAACAAGCCGGTGCTGATCACCGAATTCAACTTCGGCTCGAAGGATCGTGGTCCGTTCTGGGGCGGGGTGACGGAGCTGGCCCGGGAAGAGGATCGGGGCCCGGCCTATGCCGCGTTCCTCAAGCAGGCGGTGGCCGAGCCGTCGATCGTCGGCGTGCACTGGTTCCAGTACCTCGACCAGCCGGTCAGCGGTCGTCTGCTGGATGGTGAAAATGGTCACTTCGGTCTGGTGGGCATTACCGATGTGCCGTTCCAGGGCTTTGTCGAGAGCGTGCGCAAGAGCAACCTGCAGGCCCTGGCGTTGCTCAACAAGGAAGCCGAGAAAGCCAAGGTGGAGGCACAGCAGAAGGCCGCCAAGGGCATCGGCCAGGATGACAGCGGTGGCAACACTCGTTCGGGCAGTGCAAACGGGGAGGGCTCCGGGCATCCCGGCGGCCATTCCGGTAACGGCTACTGATCGAATTCCTGAATAGACACCGTTTGTGTAGGCGCCAGCTTGCTGGTGATGACGGCCGAACAGGCGATGCAAGGCTCACAGGCCTCATCGCCAGCAAGCCGGCTCCTACGGGGGGGGCGGTGTTTTCGATGGGGCACTCCAATTCCTGCAACGTGCTGCGCGCGCCTGATAATTTTTTCAAGGTGTTACCAATTGCCTGGTTCAGGTCTGTTCCCAAACCCCTCAATCGCTGGAACAATGCAGGCCACTTTGGAAGGTGTTGCGGCGGGAGAGTCACGGGTGCAGATTCAGGGTCATTTCGAACTTCAATTCGAGGCGGTGCGCGAAGCCTTCGCGGCCCTTTTCGACGATCCCCAGGAGCGCGGCGCCGCGCTCTGTATCCAGATCGGCGGGGAAACCGTGGTCGATCTCTGGGCCGGTACCGCCGACAAGGACGGGGCCGAGGCCTGGCACAGTGACACCATCGCCAACCTGTTTTCCTGCACCAAGACCTTTACCGCCGTCACCGCGTTGCAACTGGTGGCTGAGGGTAAATTACAGCTGGATGCTCCAGTTGCTCACTATTGGCCCGAGTTCGCCGCCGCCGGCAAGGCCGGCATCACCCTGCGCCAGTTGCTCTGCCATCAGGCCGGCTTGCCGGCCTTGCGCCAGCTGTTACCCCCCGAGGCGCTGTACAACTGGCAGACCATGGTCGATGCCCTGGCCGCGGAAGCACCCTGGTGGACACCTGGCGAGGGTCATGGCTACGCCGCGATCACCTATGGCTGGCTGGTCGGCGAACTGCTGCGACGTGCCGACGGTCGCGGGCCGGGCGAGTCCATCGTGGCGCGGATTGCCCGGCCGCTGGGCCTGGACTTCCATGTCGGCCTGGCGGACGAAGAATTCCATCGCGTGGCCCATATCGCCCGGGGCAAGGGCAATGTCGGCGATGCAGCGGCCCAGCGCCTGCTGCAAGTGACCATGCGCGAGCCCGAGGCGATGAGCACCCGGGCGTTCACCAACCCACCGTCGATCATGACCAGTACCAACAAGCCGGAGTGGCGGCGCATGCAGCAGCCGGCCGCCAATGGGCATGGTAACGCGCGCAGCCTGGCGGGGTTCTACAGTGGCCTGCTCGACGGGCGCCTGCTGGAGGCCGACATGCTGGAAGAGCTGACCCGCCAGCACAGCCTGGGCATGGACAAGACCCTGTTGACCCAGACCCGCTTCGGCCTGGGTTGCATGCTCGATCAGCCGGACGTGGCCAACGCCACTTTTGGCCTCGGGGCCAAGGCTTTCGGCCACCCGGGTGCCGGCGGTTCGGTCGGTTTTGCCGACCCCGAATACGATGTCGCCTTCGGCTTCGTCACCAATACCCTCGGCCCTTACGTATTGATGGACCCGCGGGCACAGAAGCTAGTACGGATTTTGGCCGGCTGTCTGTAGAATGTACGTATTGAGTCGTAGGCCGGAACCCTGTGACTTTTTTGCTTTCTAATACACTGTTTCATGGGGCCTGACGGCCCTTGTTTCTCTATCTCATTTTGTGGATATCCAATGTCATCGAACAAGTCTCTCGCCCTGGCCATCTGCCTGACCGTGACCGGTTGCGCGCAAACTCCACAAAGTGCGGACAAGGACATTGCTCAAGCACCAGCGACAGCTAGCGCCAGCACCCCCGCCGCCGCAGGGGCCAAGGATGTCGCCAAGATCCCGGCCAAACCCGCTGCGCCCGCGCCAGCCGCCAAGGATGTCGCCAAGTCCGCCACTCCGGCAGCCCCCGCGGCTCCGGCAGCTGGCGCGGATACGGGTGGCAATTGGTGGTGGCCGTTCGGTTCGTCCGACAAGACCGGCGTGAAGGAATCGGCCCAGGCCGCCGCGCCGGCTGCCAAGCCACAAGACACGCCCGTGCCACTGGCCACGGCGGTTGCCGTCGCTACGACCCCGGTGCCACAGGCCGACCCGGCCACCCATTGGTGGTGGCCGTTCGGCAGTTCGGACAAGGCCAAGGAATCGGCGCCGCCGCCGGTCAAGGCCGTGCCGATGCCCGATCCGAAAGTCACCCAGGCCTGGCTCGACGACTACGAGCCGCGCCTGCGCACCGCGATCCTGAACAGTTCCCTGAAGTTGGAGCGGCGTGAAAACGTGTTGGTGGTCATTGCCCCGGTGGACGGTTTCTACAACCCCAAGCGTCCGGAAATGTTGCTGCCGGTCACCCTCGGTCCTTTCAGCCGCATCGCCAAGACCGTCGAGGGTGATCCCAAGACCGCCGTGCTGATCCTCGGCCATGGCGACAATAGCGCCAGTGCCGAGTCGACCCGGACCTTGAGCCAGCAACGGGCTCAGTCCGTAGCGGCGATTTTCGGCCTCAGCGGCCTGCATCGTGATCGCCTGATGTTGCGTGGCATGGGGGCGGACATGCCGCGTGCCGCCAACGACAGCAACGAAGGCCGTGCCCTGAACCGTCGTGTGGAAATCATCCTGACGCCGCAGAACACCATGGTTGCGTTGTTGAGCAAATACAGCATCCCGGTTCCGGCTCCACTTCCAGCCACCCAGTTGGCGGCTGCGGACGTCAAGCCGGCAGTGGCCCCAGCACCTGCGGCGAAGAAAGCCACGACCAAGGGCAAGGCTGCGGCCAAGAAAACCTCGGTTCACAAGAAGGCTCCGGTGAAGAAGGCTCCGGTCAAGAAGGCAGCGGACAAGGCAGCCGCATCGGCGAAGAAAGATGCCAGCAGCGACAGCTCGGCCAAGAACTGACCTGACGATCGAGAGGAACGCGCCATGACTCAAACCCTGGCGGATATGCGCCGCGACTATACCCGTGACGGTCTCACCGAGGCCCAGGCTCCGGCCGAACCGTTTGCGCTGTTCCACCAGTGGTTTGCCGAGGCGGTGAAGACCGAGCAGGCGCCCGTCGAAGCCAATGCCATGACTCTGGCGACGGTGGATGAGGAAGGGCGTCCGCATTGCCGCATCCTGTTGCTCAAGGGTTTGGACGAGGCGGGGTTTACCTTCTTCACCAACTACGAAAGCGACAAGGGCCGGCAACTGGCGGCCCGTCCCTTTGCCGCGATGACCTTCTTCTGGCCGAGCCTGGAGCGCCAGGTGCGGATCGAGGGGCGGGTGGTCAAGGTCTCGGCGCGGGAGTCGGATGCCTACTTCCAGGTCCGTCCCCTGGGCAGTCGGTTGGGGGCCTGGGCTTCGCCGCAAAGTCGGGTGATTGCCGACCGGGAGGAGCTTGAGGGCTTGCTCAGGAACACCGAGGCGCGCTTCAGCGATACACAGCCCGACTGCCCCGAGCACTGGGGCGGCTATCGTTTGCTGCCGGAACGCATCGAGTTCTGGCAGGGACGCGCCAGCCGCCTGCATGACCGCCTCGACTACCGTCTGCTCGGCGCGGATTGGACGCGCCAGCGTCTCGCGCCTTAGCGTTTAGCCGAGCCGTCAGCGCTTCGATCCGGCGACGCTGAACCAGCGTTCGCCTGATCGCCGCCCGGCGAGTGTTGTTCCCGGCCTTGCAGCGGGTAGCTTGCAGCGGCGGCCTCAAGCCATTGTTGCAAGTCCCGGCGCTTGACCTTCTGCTCCCTGGCCGCGGCCAGGCGTTCCAGCATGAACTTTTTGTATAATTCGTTGTCTCCCGCTAGCGATAATGCCAGGTCGCGGTCTGTCCAGCGTCTGATCCTGAAGTACAGCCAGCCGTGGAAATACAGTCCGGCTGCTGTAGCGATTGCGATGATCAAGTAGTCCATGTCGGCTCTTTGCCAGTTGGGTCGTTGTCGTAACGATTCGGTTGTCGCTGATTGTTTCAACTGCTTGGCAGCCCGGGCAGGCGGATCGAAATCGCGCTACTCTGTATTCCCGTTTGTTTGGACGCCGAGGCTGTACTGGCGCTGAATGAAAGCATTTTATCCGTGCGCTGCCGTGACAGGGATCAAGCTGCGGAGTTTAATTAAAGTCATTTCCTTTGGAGTTGATCCTATGCGTAAGTCTGTTTTGTTGATTGCTTCCTTTTCCACAATGGCTATGTTGCTGGGTGGTTGCACCAACAGCCTGACTGGCGATTCCTATTCCCGTGACGAAGCGCGCCGCGTCCAGACCATCCGCATGGGCACCATCGAGTCGCTGCGTCCGGTGAAAATCGAAGGTACTAACACGCCTATCGGTGCCGGTACCGGTGCAATTATCGGCGGCGTCGGCGGCAGCGCCATCGGCGGTGGCCGTGGCAGTATCGTCACCGCGGTGATCGGCGCGGTCGCCGGTGGCGTGCTGGGCAACATGGCTGAAAAAGGCCTGACCAGCACCCAGGGCGTTGAAATCACCGTGCGTGAAGACGACGGTAGTATGCGTGCCTATGTGCAGGAAGTTCAGCCGAACGAAATCTTCCGGGTTGGCGAGCGTGTGCGTATCTCCACTGTGGGTGGCACCAGCCGCGTCTCCCACTGAGTTCGCCATCAGTCTTGAAAAGAAACCCCGGCCAGGTAACTGGTCGGGGTTTTCTTTTTCTGCTGCGCTGAAGATTGCCGCGAACCCTGCGGATGTAGCGTCTTGATCCTGGCTCCTACAAGGGCATGGTGTTCGCAGGCTTGCGGCTGGCCACCGCTGTCACGGCATAGCCGATCAGCGCCGCGAGGATGGAGCCTGTCAGAATGCCCATGCGGTCCATGCCCGCATAGTCGTTGTGACCCGGCATAAAGGCCAGGGAACCCACGAACAGACTCATGGTGAAACCTATCCCGCAGAGGATCGCCACACCGAACAACTGCCCCCAGTTGGCGTCGCGAGGCAGCGCCGCCAGGCCAGTGCGGACCGCCAGCCAGGTCAGGCCGAAGACGCCGACCGTCTTGCCGATCAGCAGGCCGGCGGCAATGCCCATCGGCACATGGTGGGTGAAGCTTTCCAGGTTCACCCCCACCAGGGACACGCCGGCGTTGGCGAAGGCGAACAGCGGCAGGATGCCGAATGCCACCCAGGGGTGCAGCGCGTGCTCCAGGCTCAATAGCGGCGAGGTTTCGGCGTGGCGGGTGCGCAATGGGATGCAGAACGCCAGGGTCACGCCGGCCAAGGTGGCATGCACACCGCTCTTGAGCACGCAGACCCAGAGAATCAGGCCGATCACCATGTACGGCCCGAGCTTGACCACGCCCAGGCGATTCATTGCGATCAGCGCCACCAGGCAGGCCCCTGCCAGCGCCAGTGACAGCGTCGACAGTTCATGGGAATAGAAGATCGCAATGACGATGATCGCGCCCAGGTCGTCGATGATCGCCAGGGTCATCAGGAACAGTTTCAGTGACACCGGCACCCGCTTGCCGAGCAAGGCCAGCACCCCGAGGGCGAAGGCGATGTCGGTGGCCATGGGAATCGCCCAGCCAGCCAGGGCCGCCGGATTGTCACGGTTGAGGAACCAGTAGATCAGCGCCGGCACCACCATGCCGCCGATGGCTGCCGCACCCGGCAGCACCACCTGCGAGGGCTTGGACAGATGGCCTTCGAGGAGTTCGCGCTTGACCTCCAGGCCGATCAGCAGGAAGAACAGCGCCATCAGGCCGTCGTTGATCCATAGCAGGAGAGGTTTGGCGATTTTCAGTGCGCCGATCTGGGCCACCACCGGCACATCCAGCAGGCCGGCGTAGAGGTGCGACAACGGTGAGTTGTTGATGATCAGGGCCAGGGCTGCAGCGGCAATCAATAGCAGACCGCTGGCAGCTTCCAACTGAAAGAAACGGGTGAAAGTGCTACGCAGAGGCAAGGTCGCTCTCCATCGATGAATTCAAAAAGGTAGGACACCCTAACCCGTACTGTTAGTTGTTAAAACAAAAATTATATTCGTTTTTGTTATAAGCGGGTCATTGAAGGGTGATTGCAAAAAGCCTAGCAGTTGTGTGTCTAAATGCGTCTTCACTGTATCTGTGCGTAGCGTAGGAAACTTCCTATAGTTAGCGGATTATTGCGATGGGGCCTGCCAGGGGCCCTATCTCTGTTTATCCTTCAACGGTTTGGCCCAGGGCCAGTGCCGCAGCCAGCGTCAGTGCTTTCGAGCGCCTTCGTTCCAAGACGAGTACCCATCATGAGCGACAACCGACAGTGGGCCCGGGAAGCGATCCGGATCATTGAAGCCGACTTCCAGCGCAGTGCCGATACCCACTTGATCCCTTTGCCGTTGCCGGGGCTGCCGGGCATCGAGTTGTACTTCAAGGACGAGTCCAGCCATCCGACCGGCAGCCTGAAGCACCGCCTGGCCCGTTCGCTGTTCCTCTATGCGCTGTGCAATGGCTGGTTGCGCCCGGGCGGGCCGGTGATCGAGGCATCCAGCGGTTCGACGGCGATCTCCGAAGCCTACTTCGCGCGCCTGCTGGGCTTGCCGTTTATCGCGGTGATGCCGGCCACCACTTCCCAGGAAAAGATCGCGCAGATCGCCTTCTACGGCGGCAAGAGCCACCTGGTGCAGGATCCGACGCAAATCTACGCCGAGTCCGAGCGCCTGGCCCGGGAGAGCGGTGGTCATTTCATGGACCAGTTCACCTACGCCGAGCGGGCCACCGACTGGCGGGCGAACAACAACATCGCCGAGTCGATCTTCCAGCAACTGCGTTTCGAGCGTCATCCGGAACCGAGTTGGCTGATATCCAGTCCCGGTACCGGTGGTACCACGGCGACCCTCGGCCGTTATGTGCGCTATCGCCAGCATTGCACCCGGGTGTTGTGCGCTGATGCCGAGCGTTCGGTGTTCTTCGATTTCTACCAGACAGGGGACGCCGGCCTGCGCCTGGACTGCGGTTCGCGGATCGAAGGGATCGGGCGGCCGCGGGTCGAGGCGTCGTTCCTGCCCAAGGTGATCGATGCCATGGTCAAGGTGCCGGATGCCTTGTCCCTGGCGGCCATGCATTACCTGGCGCGGCGTTTGGGTCGGCGGGTCGGCGGTTCCAGCGGAACCAACCTGATCGGTGCGCTGATGGCGGCACGGCAGATGGTCCAGGCGGGGGAGAGCGGTTCGATCGTGGCGATCCTCTGTGATGGCGGCGAGCGTTACGCCACCACCTACTACGACCCGCAGTGGCTGAAGACCCAGGGCTATGAACTGGACGGCCTGATCGCGACCGTGGCCGCCAGCGTCGAGCGCGGCGAGGCGTTGCCCGAGAGCGTACTGCGGGCCGGGATCTGATTCGAGCGTTCCTCCTGCAGAACTGACATTACGCTGTCCAGTCAGGGGAATGGGTTGTTGAAGGACACCCCTTCACTGTGGGAGCGGTGCTTGCCCGCGAAGCTTTTGGCGTTCTTGCGGGCCCCTTCGCGAGCAAGCTCTGCTCCCACAGTCTTGAACCGTACCTGAATGTTACGTATGGCAGAAAGCCTGTGGGAGCGGAGCTTGCCCGCGAAGCTTTTGGCGTTCTTGAGGGCCCCTTCGCGAGCAAGCTCTGCTCCCACAGTCTTGAGCCGTACCTGAATGTTACATATGGCAGAAAGCCTGTGGGAGCGGAGCTTGCCCGCGAAGCTTTTAGCGTTCTTGAGGGCCCCTTCGCGAGCAAGCTCTGCTCCCACAGTCTTGAACCGTACCTGAATGTTACATATGGCAGAAAGCCTGTGGGAGCGGAGCTTGCCCGCGAAGCTTTTAGCGTTCTTGAGGGCCCCTTCGCGAGCAAGCTCTGCTCCCACAGTCTTGAGCCGTACCTGAATGTTACTTATGGCAGAAAGCCTGTGGGAGCGGAGCTTGCCCGCGAAGCTTTTAGCGTTCTTGAGGGCCCCTTCGCGAGCAAGCTCTGCTCCCACAGGTATGGGGAGCCACAAGTTAGTCCTCGGCAGTTCCTGTGATTACAGGCTGAAGCCGCCATCCAACGGGATGATATTGCCCGTCATGTAAGCCCCGGCCGTGCTCGCCAGGCTGATCGCCAGCGCGGCCATCTCTTCCTCGCGCCCCCAGCGCTTCATGGGAATCAACGCAGTATCTTCAGCCAGCGCCTGCACATCGTTGCCGATATGCCGGGTCATCTTGCTCGGAAAGCGCCCCGGTGCGATTACATTGACGTTGATGTGCTGGCTGACCAGTTCCCGGGCCAGAATCCGCGACAGCTGATGCAGGGCGGCTTTGCTCGGGCCATAGGCATAGGCTTGTTCGCCGAAGGAAGAAATCCCCGCTACCGAACCGATATTGATGATTCGCGCCGGGTTCGCCGCCGAACCGGCCTTGCGCAATAACGGCAGGAACTGCTGGATGCAGTTGAACACCGAGGTCACGTTCAGCTGCATGACCTTTTCCCAGCCCTTCACCGGATAGCTTTCCAGCGGCGCGCCCCAGGTGGTGCCGGCGTTGTTGACGAGGATATCCAGCCGATCTATCTGCTCGCCCAGGCGTGTCGCCAGCGCCAGCACGCCTTCCTCGGTCGCCAGGTTGGCGGCCAGGGCCTGGCAGTGGCCAAGGGCGCCGAGTTCATCGGCGGTCTGCTGGCAGGCTTCGACATCCCGGGCACAGACGTAGACGTGGGCACCAGCCTCGACAAAGGCCTTGGCGATCATCTTGCCGATGCCACGGGTACCGCCGGTGACCAGCGCAGTGCGGCCTTGCAGGGAGAAGTAAGGGTGCATGGCGAATCCTGAGTGCGAAAAGGTGTCGATACCCTAGCCGTCAGGAGTCAAAAGCGGAGCCACTATTGGGCGGCGCAATGATGCGCCATGCACGTCGAAGCGGGTCAGCCGCGAACGCGCAGCGTCAGGCCCTTGAGGAAGTTGCGCAGCAACTGGTCGCCGCAGGGGCGGTAGTTGGTGTGGCCGAACTTGCGGAACAGCGCACTCAGCTCGGGCTTGGACACCGGGAACTCGGCGGCCTTGAGAATGGCGTGCATGTCGTCTTCCTTCAGTTCGAAGGCGACCCGCAGTTTCTTCAGGATGATGTTGTTGGTCACCGGCAGCTCGACCGGCAGCGGTGGCCGGCTTTCGTCCTTGCCCCGCTTGAAGATCACCAGGCCATCGAGAAAGTGCGCCATGACCTCGTCCGGGCAATGCACGAAGCCTTCTTCTTCATCCTTTTTCAGGTAGGTGACGACATCGGCCTTGGCTACTTCGAAGCCGGTCAGCTTGATGATCTCGACGACCTTGTTGTCGCTGATGTCGAGCATGTAGCGCACGCTACGCAGTACGTCGTTGTGAATCATGTGAGCCATCCTGAGAGGTAGACGTCGCGCGTCTGCGCGACGTTGAAACGGGGGTTAGAATTTTTCTTTGGTCGACAGGTAGCGCCATTGGCCCACGGGCACCTTGCCGATGGAGACGCCGCCGATGCGGATCCGACGGATGGACACGACCTTGAGCCCGACCGCCTGGCAAAACAGCGCGATCACCCCGGGCTGTGGATTTTTCATCGCGAAACGCAGGCGGTTCTCGTTCTGCCAGCTGGCCTTGACGGCCGGCAGCTCGCGGCCCTTGTAAGTCAGGCCGTGGCTCAGGCGGTTGAGGCCGTGCTCGACGATGTCGCCGCTGACTTCCACCACATATTCCTGTTCGATCTTGGCAGTGTCGGCGGTGAGCTTACGGAGGATTTTCCAGTCCTGAGTGAATACCACCAGGCCGCTGGCGCCGGCTTGCAGGTCGGCGCCGGCGGTCAGGCGCAGGAAATGCCCCTTGAGCGGGCGCTTGCCGTAGCGGTGTTCCTCGGAGAGCGTCTCGGCATGCAGCAGTTGCATGGCTGCGTCGAGGTCCAGGCCGACCGGCTGGTGCAGCAGCAGGGTCACCGGTTCCGGCGCGGTGGCCTTGGCTTCGGGGTCCAGTTCGACTTTCTGGGCTTCGACCTTGAACTGCGGCTCGTCGATGACTTCGCCATCGACCGTGACCCAGCCGCCTTCGATGAACAGTTCGGCCTCCCGACGGGAGCAGCCGACCAGCTCGATCAGGCGTTTGGAAAGGCGAATGGGTTCAGACATGACGGCGGCCGTAAAAAAGGGGGGCGACTATTGTACCTGCCTGGCGCCGGTTAAGCCCGGCAACATTTGTCGCACTCAGCGCTTCAGGCGCAGATGCAGCAACGGATAGGGCTGGCCCATGCCGTCCTTTTCCGAACGCCCGATCACCTCGAAGCCCTGCTTGAAGTAGAAGCCGACCGCCTGGGTGTTTTGTTCGTTGACGTCCAGTTCATCGGCATTCAGGTGTTCGATGGCGTAGCGCAGCAGCTGTTTGCCCAGGCCCGTGCCGCGTGCTTGTGGGGCAATGAACAACATTTCGACCTTGCCCGCCGCGACCCCGGCAAACCCGGTGATGCGCTGGCGCGAGTCGCGGGTACAGACCAGCATGACCGCATCCAGGTAGTGGGTCAGCAGCATGTTCTTCAGCAGCTTGATGTAGCTGTCCGGCAGGAAGTCATGGGTGGCGCGCACCGAGGCTTCCCAGAGCTGGGCCAGTTCCGGGTAGTCACCGGGCTTGGGGGTTTGGATCACCGGCAGCTGGCGCATGCAGCGGATTCCTTCCGTAACGGTTGTTCATGAGCCAGACTATAGCCGTAAAAAAGCCCCGCATCTCGTTGAAAGAGCGGGGCTTTTCAGTTTATTTACAGCTTAGATCGTTTCCGCCCAGAGATCGTATTCGTCGGCGTCGGTGACGCGGCACCAGACCTTGTCGCCGGGCTTGAGATCGCCGGCACCTTCGATGAACACGTTGCCGTCGATTTCCGGGGCGTCGAAGAAGCAACGGCCGACCGCGCCTTGTTCGTCGACTTCGTCGATCAACACTTCAATATCGCGGCCGATACGCAGTTGCAGGCGGGCGCTGCTGATGGCCTGTTGATGGGCCATGAAGCGATCCCAGCGCTCCTGCTTGACGTCATCCGGGACCACGTCCAGGCCAAGGTCGTTGGCCGGAGCGCCTTCCACTGGGGAGTACTGGAAGCAGCCGACGCGGTCGAGCTGGGCTTCGGTCAGCCAGTCGAGCAGGTACTGGAAGTCTTCCTCGGTTTCGCCGGGGAAACCGACGATAAAGGTCGACCGGATGATCAGGTCCGGACAGATTTCCCGCCAGTTCTTGATCCGCGCCAGGGTCTTGTCTTCGAACGCCGGGCGTTTCATCGACTTGAGCACTTTCGGGCTGGCGTGCTGGAACGGGATGTCCAGGTACGGCAGGATCTTGCCGGCCGCCATCAACGGGATCAGTTCGTCGACATGCGGGTACGGGTAGACGTAGTGCAGGCGCACCCACACGCCCAGGCTGCCGAGGGCTTCGCACAGCTCGGTCATGCGGGTTTTCACCGGCGCGCCGTTCCAGAAGCCGGTGCGGTATTTCACGTCGACGCCGTAGGCGCTGGTGTCCTGGGAGATCACCAGCAGTTCCTTGACCCCGGACTTGACCAGGCGCTGGGCCTCGTCGAGCACGTCGCCGACCGGACGGCTGACCAGCTTGCCACGCATCGACGGGATGATGCAGAAGCTGCAGCTGTGGTTGCAGCCTTCGGAAATCTTCAGGTAAGCGTAGTGGCGCGGGGTCAGCTTGATGCCTTGCGGCGGCACCAGGTCGATCAGCGGGTTGTGGTCCTGGCGCGGCGGTACCACCTGGTGCACGGCATTGACCACCTGCTCGTACTGCTGCGGGCCGGTCACGGCCAGCACACTGGGGTGCACCTTGCGGATGTTGCCTTCTTCGACGCCCATGCAGCCGGTGACGATCACCTTGCCGTTTTCCTTGATGGCTTCGCCGATCACTTCCAGGGACTCGGCCTTGGCGCTGTCGATAAAGCCGCAGGTGTTGACCACTACGACATCGGCGTCCTGGTAGGTGGACACCACGTCATAGCCTTCCATGCGCAGTTGCGTAAGGATGCGCTCGGAATCGACCAGTGCTTTCGGGCAACCCAGGGATACGAAGCCGACCTTGGGGTTGGCTGGCGTGGTAGGGGTGGACATGTCTAACCTCGGTATAGGGTGTCGAGCCGCTTGGGACAAGGGCATCGCGTGGGCGCTGCTGCGCCTCTGATCAAAAAGTGCGCAATTCTAGCGATGGCCGAGGCACTTGACCAGCTTTATGCAGGGAAATGCGACGAGTGCTGCGCTATGCTTCGCCCGATGCGAGTCGCTGTCATTTTTTGTTTCAAATATCCGATGACTTATAAATCGTCGGCAACTGTAAGAAAAACAGCGCATGCTGCGTGAAAAAAGCATAGTGCTTCTTGAAAGAAGCCTTAGTCCGGGGTGTAGGAGTAGTTGATGGGTGGTCAGGCAGTGAGTGAGGGGCAGGTCGGGCACTCGACGGCAAAGCCGTTGGGTATGCTGGTAGCGGCGGTAGGGGTGGTGTACGGCGACATCGGCACCAGTCCGTTATATACCCTCAAGGAGGTGTTCACTGGTGGTTACGGGGTGCAGGTCAACCAGGACGGTGTCTTCGGGATCCTGGCACTGATCTTCTGGTCGCTGATCTGGGTGGTATCGATCAAGTACGTGTTGTTTATCCTGCGGGCCGACAACCAGGGCGAGGGCGGGATCATGGCCTTGACCGCACTGGCGCGGCGGGCCTCGGCGTCCTACCCGAAATTGCAGTCGACGCTGGTGGTTCTCGGCTTGATCGGCGCGGCACTGTTCTATGGCGACAGCATGATCACGCCGGCGATCTCGGTACTCTCGGCAGTCGAGGGTCTGGAAATCGCTTTCGACGGACTGGCACACTGGGTGGTCCCGCTGTCGCTGGTGGTGCTGGTGGGATTGTTCCTGATCCAGAGACACGGCACCGCGAGTATCGGCAAGTTGTTCGGGCCGGTGATGGTGGCGTGGTTCGTGATACTGGGGATCATGGGGGCCTATGGCATTTCCCTGCACCCTGAAGTGCTGAGCGCGTTGAACCCGATGTGGGGCGTGCACTTCTTTGTCATTCACCCGGGCATGGGCGTGACGATCCTGGGGGCGGTGGTGCTGGCGTTGACCGGTGCCGAAGCCTTGTATGCCGACATGGGCCACTTCGGTCGCAAGCCAATCGCTCGCGCCTGGTTCGCCCTGGTGCTGCCGGCGTTGGTGCTGAACTACTTCGGCCAGGGCGCCTTGCTGCTGGGAAGCCCGGACGCGGCGCGCAACCCCTTCTATCTGTTGGCGCCGGCCTGGGCCTTGGTTCCGCTGGTGGTGCTGTCGACCCTGGCGACGGTGATCGCTTCCCAGGCGGTGATTTCCGGGGCGTTCTCCCTGACCCGTCAGGCGATCCAGCTGGGCTACATTCCGCGCATGCATATCCAGCACACTTCGAGTGCCGAGCAGGGGCAAATCTACATCGGTGCGGTGAACTGGACCCTGATGATCGGCGTGATCCTGCTGGTGATCGGTTTCGGCTCGTCCAACGCCCTGGCCTCGGCTTATGGTGTGGCGGTGACCGGGACCATGCTGATCACCAGTATCCTGGTGGCGGCGGTGATGCTGCTGTTGTGGAAATGGTCGCCGATCCTGACCGTGCCGATCCTGGTGGGCTTCCTGTTGGTGGACGGGCTGTTCTTCGCCGCCAACGTGCCCAAGATCGTCCAGGGCGGTGCCTTTCCGGTGTTGGCGGGGATCGTGCTGTTTATCCTCATGACCACCTGGAAGCGCGGCAAGGAGCTGCTGATGGACCGTCTCGACGAAGGTGGCCTGCCATTGCCGATCTTTATCGGCAGCATTCGGGTGCAGCCGCCTCATCGGGTGCAGGGTACGGCGGTGTTCCTTACCGCGCGGCCGGATGCGGTGCCCCATGCGTTGTTGCACAACTTGCTGCACAACCAGGTACTGCATGAGCAGGTGGTGTTGCTGACGGTGGTCTACGAGGACATTCCGCGGGTGCCGGCACAGCGACGGTTCGAGGTTGATTCTTATGGTGAAGGGTTCTTCCGGGTCATCCTGCACTTCGGCTTTATTGATGAGCCGGATGTGCCCGAGGCGCTGAAGCTGTGCCATCTGGATGAGCTGGATTTCAGTCCGATGCGCACCACCTACTTCCTCAGTCGTGAGACGGTGATCGCTTCGAAGATCGTTGGCATGGCGCGTTGGAGGGAGAGTCTGTTCGCCTTTATGCTGAAGAATGCCAACGGTAACCTGCGCTTCTTCAAGCTGCCGGTAAACCGGGTGATCGAGTTGGGGACGCAGGTCGAGATCTGATTGTCCCGGCTATGAAAAAGCCCCCGTTGCCGTAAGGCAGTGGGGGCTTTTTCTTGGGCCGCGGGGTTGACGGTGTTTGCTGTGAGGCGCAGTCCTGTGGGAGCTGGCTTGCCGGCGAAGGGGGCCTTGAGATCGCCAGGAGCTTCGCGGGCAAGCACCGCTCCCACAGGTTTATGTC
>NZ_JALLIX010000060.1 GCF_023242365.1 Pseudomonas sp. MWU13-2100 | reverse complement strand
ACCGTTGCGGCGGGTGGACAGGAACAGGACGATAAAATCCTGCACGGCACCGGCCAGCACCACGCCGGCAATCAGCCACAGCGTACCGGGCAGGTAGCCCATCTGCGCCGCCAATACCGGGCCGACCAACGGTCCGGCGCCGGCGATAGCGGCGAAGTGGTGACCGAAAAGAATGTGTTTATTGGTCGGCACATAGTCCAGACCGTCGTTGTTGAGCACCGCCGGCGTGGCCCGATTGGCATCGAGCTGCATGACATTGTTGGCGATGAACAGACTGTAGTAACGATAGGCAACCAGATAGATCGCCACAGCGGCGACCACGATCCACAAGGCGTTGATCGCCTCGCCGCGGCGCAAGGCCACTACGCCCAGGGCGCACGCTCCAACGATCGCCAGCAGCAGCCAGGGCAAATGGCGTAGCAGGCTATTATTATTTTTCATTTTTATATTCCAGCCAGAGAGGACAAGAAAGACAGCTACCTTGAGTTTAGCGCCTACAGGGCCAAAGGCCATACCTGACATTGGTCGAGAATGGCTTTTCTGCCTTGGCGCGATAGCTTGCGATGGCCCCCAACGATAGCCCACGGCAGTACAAGTCGTGTGGTATCCGGCTATCGATCGCCAGCAGGCTCGCTGCCGCCGGCGGTGGAGGCTATAGTCAATAGATCCGCCAAGGAGTCACCACGTCATGAGCGACCCGAATTCCAATCGCCGCCGATTCAAACGCATAGACTTTGACGCCGATACCACCCTCAGTCAGGGCTCAACCGTGTGGTCGGCGCATCTGATCGACCTTTCGCTCAAGGGATTGCTGCTTGAGCGGCCCGGTGGCTGGGACGATGCTAACGAAGGTATCTTCCGCATCGACATTCGCCTGGCGGCGAACGCCCATGTCGAAATGGATGCCGAGCTGGTGCACCGGGAAAAAGACCATCTGGGCTTCAAGTGCCTGCACATCGGCCTGGAATCGATCCAGCACCTGCGGCGCCTGATCGAGTTGAACCTGGCCGATGCGGCGGAGCTTGAACGCGAACTCGGTGCCCTGATCGAGCTGTAGACCGGCCCGCCCCTAGGCCCCCTGCTGTCTGAATGCATGCTTTTGTGGGAGCGGTGCTTGCCCGCGAAGCTTTTAGCCGTCTCGCGGTCCCCTTCGCGGGCAAGCACCGCTCCCACAAACCACCTTCGACACCCGCGCCTGCAAGCTCAGGGAAACGCCGAGGGCTGGGGAAAATCGCTCTCGGTGTCCCAGTACCCCGCCTCTTGCCGCGACGACAGCTGCCAGGCGCCGTCCTGGAAACGATAGGTGCTGTAGGTGGTGACAAACTCCTCATCCTCGCCGGCCGGCGACGATGAAACCTGCTGGATCTGTGCAACGCCGTCCGCCGCCGGCGCAGCAACCTGCCAGGCCGCCTTGCCGGTCTGGGCCAGGAACAGCGCTTCGCTCTTGCCCTCTGGCGTGCGATAGACCGTGGTATTGAGCTTGCCCGCCGACGGCATCAATACCTGGGTGGCCGGTCCGCTGTAGCTGCCCATGGGCGCGGTCTCGTCGATGGTCAGGAAAAACGCCGGGGCCGGCATGCCTGCCAGCGGCGCTTTCTCGACGGTCGCCAGCGGATAACCGAGGTTTCTGCTCTCCAGTGCCTCACCAGACACCGCCAGCAGGCGCACCTGGGCCTCGACGAGCGGCGTGCGCTGGATATCCGCGGCAAGCACATCGTCCTCGAGATTTTCCGGATCCGCGCCGTTGCCCCACAGGTCGCGATGCAGGTCCGGGCTGATCCGCGCGTCTTCCAGTATTTCCAACACCTGGCCATCATCTATCGGCAACTGCTGGGCCACGCGATAACCGGCGGGCACCTGCGCCGTCGCCCCCGCCAGGCCGCACCACACGGCCAATCCCAACCCCAGCACGGCCGAGCCGAAACCTTTCATCCTTTGACTCCCTTATCAGGTGGATTGATGGATAAAGCGATCATTATTCAAACAACGCATCCAAGGCCTGTTCCAACCGCGTCACCGCGATGATCGCCAGCCCCGGCGGCGCTTCTTTCGGTGCGTTGCCCTTGGGCACGATGGCCCGTTTGAAACCGTGCTTGGCCGCCTCCTTGAGGCGCTCCTGGCCACTGGGCACCGGCCGTACTTCGCCGGACAGGCCGACTTCGCCGAACACCAGCAGGTCGTGAGGCAACGGCCGGTTGCGCAGGCTGGACATGATCGCCGCCAGCAGCGCCAGGTCCGAGGCGGTCTCCAGGACCTTGACCCCGCCGACAACGTTGAGGAACACGTCCTGGTCGTGGGTCGGAATCCCGCCATGCCGGTGCAGGACCGCCAGCAGCATCGCCAGGCGATTGGGGTCCAGCCCGAGGGTGACCCGACGCGGGTTGGCCAGGTGACTGTCGTCCACCAGGGCCTGCACCTCCACCAGCATCGGCCGCGTGCCCTCCCAGGTGGCCATGACCACGCTGCCTGGCACTTCCTCCTGAGCCCGGGTGAGAAAAATCGCCGACGGGTTGGAAACTTCCTTCAAGCCACGGTCGGTCATGCCGAACACACCCAGCTCATTGACCGCGCCGAAACGGTTCTTTACCGCGCGCAACAGGCGCAGACGGCCATCGGACTCACCCTCGAAATACAGCACGGTGTCGACCATGTGCTCGAGTACCCGCGGTCCGGCCAAGGCGCCCTCCTTGGTCACGTGACCGACCAGGAAAATCGCCGTGCCGCTCTGCTTCGCATAACGCACCAGCAACGCCGCGCTCTCGCGGACCTGGGACACGCCGCCGGGGGCCGATTGCAGTTGCTCGGTGAAAATGGTCTGGATCGAGTCGATCACCATGACCTTGGGCTTTTCCAGCCGGGCGGTGGCAATGATGGTTTCGATGCAGGTCTCGGTCATCACCCGCAACTGGTCCTGGGGCAGGCCCAGGCGTCGGGCGCGCATGGCCACCTGCTGTTGCGATTCTTCGCCGGTGACATACAGCGCCGGCATGCGCGCGGCGAGATTGCACAGGGTCTGCAAGAGAATGGTCGACTTGCCGATACCCGGGTCGCCGCCGATCAGTACGACCGAGCCGTCCACCAGGCCGCCGCCGAGCACTCGGTCGAGTTCCCCCGAGGCAGTGGAAAAGCGCGGAATCTCCTCGACGCTGACTTCGGCCAGGGTCTTGATCTGCGCCTGTTGCCCGGCCCAGCCGGTGCGACCGCTGGGCGGCGCGGCACCGCCGCTTTCCACCATCGTCTCGGTCAGGGTGTTCCAGGCCTCGCATTCGCCGCACTGGCCGGCCCACTTGGGAAAGGTCGCGCCGCACTCGGTGCAGCCGTACATGCGCTTGGCCTTGGCCATCTGAACCCCCACGCAAAAACCGCGATGATAGCTCAGCTGGGGCCGATCAGCGCGGCGCCGGTGTGCGGATTTCGCCGTCCGCCAGACGCGCCGCGCTATTGCCCAACGGATCTTCGGCGTCGAGGTTGGCACCTTTGGCCGCCAAGGCGTCAAGCAATCCGATGCGCTTGAACAAGCCGGCGTACATGGCCGCCGTCTGGCCGGCAGTGTTACGTTGGTCCGGGTTGCAGTCGGTGGCGAGCAGGCGTCGGGCGATGCTCACCTCGCCCTTGAAGATCGCCCCCATCAACGCGGTGTTGCCGCGCTTGTCCTGGATGCAGGCGTTGGCACCGGCGGCGAGCAGGCGTTCGACGGCGGGGCCTTGGCCATGGTAAGCCGCCAGGATCAGCGCGGTGTAGCCCTGGGCATCTTGGGTATCGAGGCTGTAGTCGGCGTCGATGAAGGTGTTGAGCATTTCGACGTCGCCACGACGGGCCGCATCGAAGTAGTAATCCTTGAGCTGCGCCTGGAGCGCGGCCGGGTCGTTGGGAACCGGCGGTTCCTGGGCTGAAACAGCGAACGTGCAGGCGAATAAAAACAGCAAGGCAAAAGTGCGCATGGAGAGACTCCGTTGCGGTGTGAAGCCGGGAGGTGTTTGGTGAATTCAAGGGCCCCTTCGCGGGCAAGCTCCGCTCCCACGGGATTTGAGTCGTGGGATCTTCCGTGTACGACTCAAAACCTTTGGGCGTGTGCCAGTGCCTGCGTTCCCGCAAGCTCCGCTCCCACAGTTTTCCGTCGTGCATAAAACTCAGGCGCGACTCAAATCCCGTGGGAGCGGAGCTTGCCCGCGAAAGGGCCAGCACTGACACAACAACCATCAGGGCTGACTAGTCCGCCAGCTTCGCCGCCAGAGCCTTGACCCGCGCCAGGTCACCCTTGGCCACCTTGGTCACCCCCGCGCCATACTCCGGGTCGGCCTTGTAGAGAAACGACAGCATGATGTGCTTGCTCTCGTCGTCGGTGTCGGCCAGGGAACCGCCGAAGTTCTCGATCAGATCCTGCTTTTCCTTCTTGCTGTAGGAGCGGTACAGATCACCGGCCTGTTTGAAGTTCTGCTCGCGCTGGATCTTCGCCTGCTGGGTGCTGCCCGCCAGCGCCGACTGGCTGTAGCGGGCCGCCTGGGACTCCTCGCGGGGTAACAGACGACTGGGCTGATAATTCACCCCGGTGCTACTGTGACCGCTGTTCATCGCACCATCCTGGTTACCGTTGTTGACCGCGACTTTCGGCGCATTGATCGGCAATTGCAGGGCGTTCGGCCCCAGACGATACATCTGGGTATCGGCATAGGAAAACACCCGCCCCTGCAACAGACGATCCTCGGACGGCTCGATACCCGGCACCAGGTTGGCCGGGGCCATGGCTACCTGTTCGGTTTCCTGGAAGACATTCTCCGGGTTGCGATCCAGGACCATCTGCCCGACCTTGCGCTCAGGCACGCCCGGCCAGATCTTGGTCGCATCCAGCGGGTCGAAGTCGAACTTGCCCAGGTCCTGTGGCGTCAGGACCTGGACATAGAGATCCCACTTGGGAAAGTCGCCCTTGTTGATATGTGCCACCAGGTCGTGGGTCATATGGCTGTAATCTTTGCCCTGCACTTCGATAACTGATTTTGGATCCAAGTTTCGAAGCCCTTGCAGGCTCTTCCAATGAAACTTGACGTAATGCACTTCGCCCTTGGCATTGATCAACTTATAGGCATGCACGCCGTTGCCATCCATCTCCCGGTAACTGGCCGGCGTGCCGGAGTCCGAATACAACTCGGTCAGGGTACGGGTAGCTTCCGGTACATGGGAAAAGAAGTCGAAGCGCCGCGAATCGTCATCGAGATTGGTCCGTGGATCGGGCTTGAAGGCATGCACCATGTCCGGGAACTTGATGGCATCGCGAATGAAGAAGGTCGGGAAGTTGTTGCCCACCAGGTCCCAGTTGCCGTCGCTGGTATAGAACTTGGTGGCAAAACCGCGCGGATCGCGCAGGGTCTCGGGCGAGTGGTTACCGTGCACCACCGCCGAGAAACGCACGAACACCGGCGTGGCGCTGCCGGCGGCAAACACCTTGGCGCGGGTCAGGTCGCTCAGGTCATCGGTGACGGTAAAGGTGCCGTGGGCGCCGGTGCCGCGCGCATGCACGACACGTTCCGGAATCCGCTCACGGTCGAAGCGCTGGAGTTTCTGGATCAGTTGCACGTCCTGCAACAACACCGGCCCGGCGGCACCGGCGGTCTGCGAGTTCTGGTTATCGCCGACCGCGGCACCGTTGTCGCGGGTCAGGGTCGCCGCGTGGACAGACAGGGATAGCAGGCTGGCGCTCAAGACACACAGCACGCGCCTTGAAGAAACGATCCCAAGGGCTGGAATGATGTTCATGTCGGACTCCTCTGGTTTTTTGTAGAGCGCATTCCTATGCGCTGACCAGAGGCTAGTGACTGAAGCGTCGTTCTCTAAATAGAAAAGCCTGAAGAGGTCGATTGAGAAAATAGACGGGCCATCCGCCGCCAAGGCGCGTATTTCGCGCGATTGCTGGCACTTTGCAAACTTTTTGCCAGGTTTCCGGTCGATTTGAGCAAGCGCAGCCGACCCCGCGCATACAGCAAGATGCGCGCGGCTCCATTACACTGCGCTCACTCCACTCATCTGTAACAAGGAATAACCTATGAGCGTGCTCAGTGAGTTCAAGGCCTTCGCGGTCAAGGGCAATGTGGTCGACATGGCCGTCGGTATCATCATCGGCGCCGCCTTCGGCAAGATCGTTTCGTCGTTTGTCGGCGATGTGGTGATGCCACCGATCGGGCTGCTCATCGGTGGGGTCGACTTCAGTGCCCTGGCCATTACCTTGAAAGCCGCCGACGGCAATGTGCCAGCCGTGGTCCTGGCCTATGGCAAGTTCATTCAGTCCTGTATCGACTTCATCATCGTCGCCTTCGCCATTTTCATGGGGGTCAAGGCCATCAACCGGCTCAAGCGCGAAGAGGCGGTAGCCCCGAGCGTGCCGCCGGTACCGACCAAGGAAGAGGAGTTGCTGGGCGAGATCCGCGACCTGCTCAAGGCGCGGGCTGACAAGCCCTGACAACCACAACGCGGCGTTGGCCTACCAATAATTTTCCACCGCGACCTGCCCGGGCCTGCGGCTCAGACTGAGCCGCAGGCCCCGTTGCTTGAGCAGCGCCCGGGTGTCATCGATCATCTGTGGATTGCCGCACAGCATCACCCGCGAATGCTCGGCTGACAGCGCCACGCCCGCCACCCGTTCCAACTCGCCGTTCTCGATCAGCCGGGTGATGCGCCCGTTCAACATCCCCGGGCACTGCTCGCGAGTGAGCGTTGCAATGAACTGCAGCTTATGGCCGTGTTCGGCCAGGTAATCGCGCCCCGCCAGGCCGGCAATCAGTTCCCGATAGGCCAACTCAACCGCCTGCCGCGCACTGTAGACCAGGATGATCCGCTCGAAGCGCTCCCACACCTCGAAATCCTGCAGGATCGACAGGAACGGCGCGACCCCGGTGCCGGTAGCCAGCAACCAGAGGTCACGTCCGTCGACGAAACGATCCAGGGTCAGGAAGCCGAACGCCTGCTTATCGACCAGCAAGCTGTCACCCGCCCGCAGGCGACTCAGCTCGCTGGTGAATTCACCTCCGGGCACGACGATGGAAAAGAACTCAAGGAACTCGTCATGGGGCGAGGACACCATCGAATAGGCACGCCAGACCACGCTGCCATCAGCCTTGCTCACCCCAAGGCGGGCGAACTGGCCGGCACGAAAACGAAAGCTGGCATCACGGCTGGCACGCAAGGTGAACAGGCTGGGCGTCAAGGGCTGGACCCCGAGCAGGGCCTGGCGGGTGAACTTCTCGGCGCAGGCAGTCATGGCGTTCTCCGTGAGGTGGTGAACCCCAGTGTCGCGCAAAGGGCACGGCAGAAACACCGGTACTTTGTAGTGGTATAGGTTTTTTAAAAACTTGTACACACTTAAAATATCCGTACACGAACTAATAAAAACAGTAACTTATATATAGCTTTTTACCCGGCATTGAATAGCCACTCACAAACGGCCCCTTTTATACTGCCAGGAAGGCCCGAATCACGCGGATCTGTTCCATGAGCGCAATCGTAAAAGCAATAGCGAAATGCCCTCATTTACAGCACAAGGGGCGATAACCGCGGATCTTGAAAGACTATAAAAATATCGCCAAAGGGCCAAAAAATATCGGTCTCTAACGCGCTTTTTTCCTACACTACTTCCGTCACCTTCGACCGTTACACGCAATCACGGAAGGGCACTTCAATGGAGAACTGGCAGGATAATCAACTGCATCAGCTCATGAGTGAAAAAGAAGAACAGGCAATCTTCAACGCAGTTTTCAATCTGGCCGTGCAAATTGGCTTCACCTACGCTTCATTCAGAATCACCACCTTACTCGGAAATCATCAGACAGACAGCGTGCATTTCAACAACTACCCAAATGAATGGAACAGATGCTACCAACGCAACAACTACCAAACGATCGACCCGCTGGTTTTCCACTGTCATCGCTCGGTATTCCCGATCCTCTGGTCCCCGGAGGTTTTTCAATCCACCCCGACATTATGGAGAGATATGCAAGAGCATGGGTTGAGACAAGGATGCTCACAGTCAGTCCATGACGTTCGCGGCATCGTCAGCACCTTGAGCCTGGCGCGCAATTCGGTCCCGATTAGCATCGATGAGTTCTACAGCAAGGCCGGGCAAGTCCTCTGGCTATGCAACTGGCTGCATTCAGCGCTGGCAGACAAGCTGCTGCCGACCCCACGGTCGGACAAAAGCTACTCGTTGTCGCCGCGCGAAGCCGAGATCATGAAGTGGACCGCGGAAGGCAAGACCGCCTCCGAGATTGCCGACATCCTGCACCTGACAACACGTACCGTGGGCTTCCATATGAGCACCATCATGAGGAAGTTCGGCGTCAACAACAAAGCCTCCGCCGTCTTGTGCGCCGCCAAATCAGGTCTGCTTTTCTGAACGAGCAAGGACCGCACCCGGGCAGAGGGATCTGCCATCAGAAGAAACAGGCAATCGGCGACAAACCCACGTAAAATCCTTCGATCTTCAACTCCTGCTTGTCCTGTCCCAGCCCGTGACGAGGCAACATCGACGCTCCAGAGTCCCCCATGCCCCTGCTAGAAAGCCCGTTTGCCCGACTCGACCTGATCCGCCAGCCCGAACAACAGAACGAGCCCCTGCAAGCCTTCGATGCCGCGGATGAGTACCTGCTCGCCCACCTGGCCGAGCAGGGTGTGTCGAGCGAGACCCGGGTGCTGGTGCTCAATGACAGCTTCGGGGCCCTGGCCAGCAGCCTGGCCGGACAGGTGCGGGTGACCAGCAGCGGCGACTCGTTCCTCGGCGCCCTGGCGCTGGAAAAGAACCTGGTGCGCAACGGCCAGGCCTTCGATGCGGTGTCTCATGTCCCGGCCAGTGAAGCCTGGGTCGGGCCGTTCGACCGGGTGCTGATCCGGGTCCCGAAAACCCTCGCCCTGCTGGAAGAACAGCTTATTCGTCTGCAAGGCCAACTGGCCCCGGGCGCCCGGGTGATCGCCAGCGCCATGATCAAGCACCTGCCCAGGGCCGCCGGCGATCTGCTGGAGCGTTATATCGGCCCGGTGCAGGCGTCCTTGGCGGTGAAGAAGGCCCGACTGCTGATTGCCACGTCCGAGGCACGGGAACCGGCCATATCCCCCTACCCGACGCGCTACCGGCTCGACGAGCCGGCCATCGAGCTGCTCAACCACGCCAATGTGTTCTGCCGCGAGGGTCTGGACATCGGAACCCGGGCCTTCCTGCCCCATTTGCCCGGCAACCTGGGCAGCGCGCAGGTCGCGGACCTGGGGTGCGGCAACGGTGTGCTGGCCATCGCCAGCGCCCTGCAAAACCCCCAGGCACAGTACACGCTGGTGGACGAGTCCTTCATGGCGGTGCAGTCGGCGCGGGAAAACTGGCGGGCGGCGCTGGCTGAGCGCGAGGTGCTGATCAGGGCTGGCGACGGCCTGGCCGGGCAAGCGCCGCAATCGCTGGACGTGGTGTTGTGCAATCCGCCCTTTCATCAGCAACAGGTGGTCGGCGATTTCCTCGCCTGGCGGATGTTCCAGCAGGCGCGTGAAGCGTTGGTGGTGGGCGGTGCGCTGTATATCGTCGGCAACCGTCACCTGGGCTATCACAGCAAGCTGGCGCGGTTGTTCCGTGGCGTCGAACAAGTGGCGGCGACGCCCAAGTTCGTGATTCTCAAAGCGCGCAAGTAACCGCAACCCAGCGAACGCTGACGGCCGGACCCTATGTGGGAGCGGAGCTTGCCCGCGAAGCTTTTGGCGGCCTTGAGGGCCTCTTCGCGGGCAAGCTCCGCTCCCACACAAGCTCCGCTCCCACAGGTCAATAAAAAGTCCAGCCTAGTGCGTGGTCAACCCGGCCGCACTCATGAACAACCGCATCAGGCTGGCGACCACGAACAGCGCCAGCACGCTCCCCGTCCAGATGATCACCAGCCAGCCAATACGTTGCCAGAGCGGTTTCTTCTCCGCCGCTTCGATGTCCTGCAAAGACGGTTTGCCTGCCATGAACCCAATCCTCGTCGTTCAAGCACGATGGCGCATCTAACGCACACCATCGCCAGCCGGCCCGCCCCGGCCGGAGCGGGCACAGCGCCCTAGTGATAACCGTCTTCGTGGGTCACCTTGCCGCGGAACACGTAATAGCTCCAGAAGGTGTAGCCCAGGATGAACGGGATGATGAACAGCGTCCCCACCAGCATGAAGCCCTGGCTTTGCGGCGGCGCGGCGGCGTCCCAGATCGAGATCGACGGCGGCACGATATGCGGCCACAAGCTGATACCCAAGCCGCTGTAGCCGAGAAAGATCAGCGCCAGCGTCAGCAGGAACGGCGTGTAGTGGGCATTGCGCGCCACCGCCCGGAGCAGACCGTACAGCGTCACCAGCACCAGGAGCGGCACCGGCAGGAACCAGAACAGGTTCGGCAGGGTGAACCAGCGCGCGGCGATCTCGGCGTGGGCCAGCGGGGTCCAGATACTGACCACCCCGATCACCGCCAACACCACATAGGCCAGGGGCCGCGCCAGGTCATGCATCTGCTCCTGCAACCTGCCCTCGGTCTTCATGATCAGCCAGGTACAGCCGAGCAAGGCATAGGCCACCACCAGCGCCACGCCACAGAAGAGCGTGAAAGGGGTCAGCCAGTCCAGCGAGCCACCGGCGAACTGGCGGTTGACCACCGGAATGCCATCGATGAAGGCCCCCAGCGCCACGCCCTGGAAGAAGGTCGCGGTCAGCGAGCCGCCGATAAACGCCTTGTCCCAGATATGCCGCTTGTGCTCCTTGGCCTTGAAGCGGAACTCGAAGGCCACGCCGCGGAAGATCAAGCCGATCAGCATCAGGATCAACGGCAGGTAGAGCGCCGAGAGCACCACCGAATAGGCCAGCGGAAACGCGCCGAACAAGGCCGCGCCGCCGAGCACCAGCCAGGTTTCGTTGCCGTCCCAGACCGGTGCGACGGTGTTCATCATCACGTCGCGGTCGCGGTCATCCTTGATGAAGGGGAAGAGAATGCCGATCCCCAGGTCAAACCCATCCATGACCACGTACATCATGATGCCGAAGATGATGATCACGGCCCAGATCAGCGGAAGATCAATACCCATGACTCAGTTCCCCTTGTTCAGGTGGTGAGCGTCGTCGGCGCCATCATCGGCGGCGGAGAGCGGACGGGCCGGTGTGCGTTGCTGGCCGGGACCGCCATGACTCGACTCGGCACCTTCGTTGGTTTTCGGGCCTTTGCGCACCAGGCGCATCATGTAGCCCAGGCCGGCACCGAACAGCGAGAAATACACCACGACGAACAGCGCCAGGGTGATGCTCATCTGCACCAGCGTGTGCCCGGACGAGGCATCCGCCGTGCGCATCAGGCCGTAGACCACCCAGGGCTGGCGACCGATTTCGGTGGTGAACCAACCGGCCAGGATCGCGATCAGGCCCGAAGGTCCCATCCACAGCGCCAGGTACAGGAAGGTGCGGTTGCTGTAGAGGCGGTCACGCTTGCGCAGCCACAGGCTCCAGAGCCCGGTGAAGATCATCAGGAAACCCAGGCCGACCATGACTCGGAACGACCAGAACACGATGGTCGAATTCGGCCGGTCCTCCGGCGGGAACTCCTTGAGGGCCGGCACCTGTTTGTCCAGGCTGTGGGTCAGGATCAGGCTGCCCAGATACGGAATCTCCACCGCGAAGCGGGTCTTCTCGGCCTTCATGTCCGGCAGGCCGAAGAGGATCAGTGGGGTCGGCTCGTTGCCGACGTTTTCCCAGTGACCTTCGATGGCGGCGATCTTCGCCGGCTGGTGCTCGAGGGTGTTGAGCCCATGGAAGTCGCCGATGACCGCCTGGATCGGCGCGACAATCAGCGCCATCCACATGGCCATTGAGAGCATGGTGCGGATCGCCGGATTGTCGCGGCCGCGCAGCAGGTGCCAGGCCGCCGACGAGCCGACGAAGAACGCCGTCGCGACAAAGGCCGCCGTGGCCATGTGCATCAGCCGATAAGGGAAGGACGGGTTGAACACCACCGCCAGCCAGTCCACCGGGATCACCCGACCGTCGATGATTTCGTAGCCCTGGGGCGTCTGCATCCAGCTGTTGGACGAGAGAATCCAGAAGGTCGAGACCAGCGTGCCGATGGCCACCATCACCGTGGAAAAGAAATGCAGGCCTCGTCCGACGCGGTTCCAACCGAACAGCATGACGCCGAGGAAACCGGCTTCGAGGAAGAATGCCGTGAGCACTTCATAGGTCAGCAGCGGCCCGGTGACCGCACCGGCGAAGTCGGAGAAGCGGCTCCAGTTAGTGCCGAACTGATAGGCCATGACCAGCCCGGACACCACCCCCATGCCGAAGTTGACGGCAAAGATCTTTGACCAGAAGTGGTACAGGTCACGGTAGGTATCGTTGTGCGTCTTCAGCCACAGGCCTTCGAGTACCGCCAGGTAACTGGCCAGGCCGATGGTGATCGCCGGGAACAGGATATGGAACGAGATGGTGAACGCGAACTGGATTCGGGCGAGATCTAACGCCTCCAAACCGAACATAAGTCTTCCTCTGTCAGGTAATACCGGTTGCCGACCTGGAGGCCCGCACCACTGCCCCCACGTATATGGAGCGCGGCGAACTCGAATTCGCTCTTGTCAACCATCGCGACGCAGGGAGCCGGATCCGGCCAGCGCCAAAAATGGAAGTGACCTGGATCAATCAACGTTGAAAGAGTAGTCCCATTCCGACGACCGGGCTGTGTGGTCTTTTGCCGCGTGACAGGTTGCCTCAGGCGCAGAGGCCAACTGATCCGGAAAAAACATAGGCAGCTCAGCAACTTTTTGTTACATGGCAATGATAATCTGTCTTGTCCCCCGCCCAGACGAGCCCGCCGATGCCCGCCCAGACGCCGTTGCTGCTGCGCCACCACCGCCCTTTCCTGGCTTTCTGGCTGGCGCGGATCTTTACCGCCAGCGGCTTCCAGATGCTCACCGTGGCCATCGGCTGGAACCTCTACCAGTTGACCGGCAATGTGCTGGACCTGGGCCTGGTGGGGTTGGTGGAGTTCGCCCCGCGGGTGCTGTTCATGCTGCACACCGGGCATGTCGCCGACCGCTACGACAGGCGCAAGGTCGCGGCGCTGTGCCAGTCGTTGCAGGCGCTGATCGCCCTGAGCCTGGCCATCGGCAGCGCAACCCAGCATGTGACCCGGGAAATGATCTTTATCCTGGCGTTCCTGCTGGGAGCGGCGCGCTCTTTCGAAATGCCCACCACCCAGGCGCTGTTGCCGTCCATTGTGCCGACCGCCCTGTTTCCCCGCGCCGTGGCCGCCGCGCAGTCGGCCCAGCAACTGGCGACCATCGTCGCCCCGGCTCTCGGGGGCTTGCTTTATGCCCTGGGCAGCACCTGGGTCTATGGCCCCACCGTGGCCCTGTATGTGATCGCCTGCACGCTGATGCTCAACCTGCCGGCGCGGCAGATCGCCCTGAACAAGGGCAAGGCCACCCTGCACTCGCTGTTGGCCGGGATTCGCTTTATCCGCAGTCGCCCGGACATTCTCGGGGCTATTTCCCTGGACCTGTTCGCCGTGCTGCTGGGCGGCGCCACGGCCTTGCTGCCAGTGTTCGCCAAGGACATCCTGCTGACCGGCGCCTGGGGCCTGGGCCTATTGCGCTCGGCCCCAGCGGTGGGTGCCCTGCTGATGTCGCTGTGGCTGGCGCGCTTCCCGGTGGAACGCAAGGTCGGGCGAATCATGTTCAGCGCCGTCGGCGTATTCGGCGTGGCAACCATCGCCTTCGGCCTGTCGACCTCGTTCTGGTTCTCCCTCGCGGTACTGGTGGTACTGGGCGCGGCGGACATGATCAGCATGGTGATCCGCGCATCCTTCGTACAGTTGGAAACCCCGGACGAGATGCGCGGCCGGGTCAGCGCCGTGAACGGGTTGTTTATCGGCGCATCCAATCAGCTCGGCGAGTTCGAGTCGGGGCTGACAGCCCACTGGTTCGGCACCGTGCCCGCCGTGGTGATGGGCGGTATCGGCACCCTGGTGATCACCGGGAGCTGGATGAAACTGTTTCCGACCCTGGCCCGGCGCGATCGCATGCACGAGCCCCCTGGCCAATCGGAACCAGTGGCCGAACCGGCGAGCGTCGCCTAGTAGGCGGCGATTTGAATTTCCGCACCCAGGGTCCGCACCGGTGCCGTCAGCGAACGATCGGCGACAACGAAAGTGCCGACCTGCTGGCTGTCCAGTTCAAACACATAGCTGAATTTGTAACCCACCACCTTGCCGCTGGTGCAAGGCGCGAATGGCCGTTGGAATTCGCAGAGCGAACTGCGCGTGGCGTATGGCAGGGGGGCGCCGTTGAGAAAGGCCTGCAGACCGCGGCCATAGCCCGACTCCACCACCGTCACGGTGATCGGCCCGTGATGGGCGCATTGGGTTTGCCCGCGACCGTCGGACACGTCCTCGACACAGCCCTTGGACACCACCGTATAGAGGGCCACGCCGATCAGCGCCTGGGCCGGTGCGGCAGACGCCGTCAGGACCGTGCTGGCCATCACCAGGCCCATGCCCAGGACCAGACTCTTCACTCGACTGCTCATAAATCCCTCCGAAAGGAGCCTGCAGTATGCCTTATGCACCCGACGACGACAGCGCAGCCCGGCATGAACAGAAGTTTTTTGCTGATGTCCTGGCATCTTGCTTGCAACGCGCAGCCAACCGGCACAAACCACTGGTATGATGCGCGGCTTTTTTCCACAGACAGAAGCTCATCAGGCCGCTAGAGTCTGTGCTTGGCTGTTTGGGGATCGATTCATTCACGGCGCCGAGTGCGCCACGGGGGAGCAGAGATGCTGGAAAGGCTGTTTCAACTCAAGGCACACAACACCAATGTGCGCACCGAGATACTCGCGGGCGTCACCACCTTCCTGGCCATGGCCTACATTCTGTTCGTCAACCCGAGCATCCTCGGCGAAACGGGCATGGACAAGGGCGCCGTGTTTGTCGCCACCTGCCTGGCCGCGGCCTTCGGCTCGACGGTGATGGGTCTGATCGCCAACTACCCGATCGCCCTCGCGCCGGGCATGGGCCTCAACGCCTTCTTCACTTACACCGTGGTCCTGCATATGGGCCACACCTGGCAGGTCGCGCTGGGGGCGGTATTTATCTCGGCGGTGTGCTTCTTCCTGCTGTCGATCTTCCGTATCCGCGAATGGATCATCAACAGTATCCCGCTGCCGCTGCGCTCGGCGATTGCCGCCGGTATCGGCCTGTTCCTGGCGCTGATCGCCCTGCACAACGCCGGCATCGTGGTGAGCAACCCGGCGACCATGGTCGGCCTCGGTGACCTCAAGCAACCAGCGCCGATCCTCGCGACCCTGGGCTTTGCCGCCATCGTCGCCCTCGACGCCCTGAAAGTCCGTGGCGCGGTGCTGATCGGCATCCTCGGCGTGACCATCGTCTCGATCCTGATGGGCTTCAGCCCGTTCGGCGGCATCGTCTCGGCACCGCCGTCGCTGGCCCCGACCTTCCTGCAACTGGACATCAAGGGCGCCCTGAACATCGGCCTGGTCAGCGTGATCTTCGCTTTCCTGTTCGTCGACCTGTTCGACAACTCCGGGACCCTGATCGGCGTCGCCAAGCGCGCCGGACTGATGGGCAAGGACGGCCACATGCCGAAAATGGGCCGCGCGCTGATCGCCGACAGCACCGCCGCCATGGCCGGCTCGCTGCTGGGCACCTCGACCACCACCAGCTACATCGAGTCGGCGGCGGGCGTCAGCGCCGGTGGCCGTACCGGCCTGACCGCCGTGGTGGTAGCCGTGCTGTTCCTGCTGGCGCTGTTCTTCGCGCCGCTGGCCGGCAGCGTCCCGGCGTTCGCCACCGCACCGGCGCTGCTGTTCGTCGCCGTGCTGATGACCTCGGGCCTGGCGGAAATCAACTGGGATGACATCACCGAAGCCGCACCGGTGGTGGTCACCGCCCTGGCCATGCCGTTCACCTATTCCATCGCCAATGGCATCGCGTTCGGCTTCATTGCCTGGACCGCGATCAAGCTGCTGTCCGGTCGCGCCCGCGAACTGAACCCGGCGCTGGTGATTCTGTCGATACTGTTCGTGATCAAGCTGGGCTGGTTCAACGCATGACTTTTGACTCCAACACCTACACCGCTCAGCTCGAAGACAAGGTCGCGCGCTTGCGCGATCTGCTGGCGCCGTTCGATGCCCCCGAGCCGCGGGTGTTCGACTCGCCCCAGCAGCACTTTCGCCTGCGGGCGGAATTTCGCCTGTGGCGTGAAGCGGGCGAACGCCACTACGCGATGTTTTCCCAGGACGACAAGCGCACGCCGATCCTGATCGAAGCGTTCCCCATCGCCAGCCTGCGCATCAATGAGTTGATGCCCAAGCTCAAGGCCGCCTGGCAAGCCAGCGCGCCCCTGAGCCACAAGCTGTTCCAGGTGGAGTTCCTGACCACCCTGGCCGGCGACGCGATGATCACCCTGTGTTATCACCGGCCGCTGGACGAGCACTGGCAGAGCGCCGCCGAGCAACTGGCCGCCGACCTTGGCGTCAGCATCATCGGCCGCTCCAAAGGCAAGCGCGTGGTGATCGGCCATGACTACGTGGTGGAAAAGTTCGAAATTGCCGGGCGCACCTTCAGCTACCGGCAACCGGAGGGCGCCTTTACCCAGCCCAACGGCACGGTGAACCAGAAGATGCTCAACTGGGCCCATGAGGCCCTGGGCGAGCGTTCTGACGATCTGCTGGAGTTGTACTGCGGCAACGGCAACTTCACCCTGCCGCTGGCGACCCGGGTGCGCAAGGTGCTGGCCACCGAGATCAGCAAGACCTCGGTGAGTGCCGCCTTGAGCAACCTCGACGAGAACGGCGTGGACAGCGTCACCCTGGTACGCCTGTCCGCCGAGGAACTGACTGAAGCGCTGAACGAGGTTCGCCCGTTCCGGCGCCTGCACGGCATCGACCTGAAAAGCTATGAGTTCGGCAGCGTATTCGTCGACCCGCCCCGCGCCGGCATGGACCCGGACACCTGCGAGCTGACCCGGCGTTTCGACAATATCCTGTATATCTCCTGCAACCCGGAGACCCTGGCGGCGAATATCGCGCAACTGCACGATACGCACCGCATTGAACGCTGCGCGCTGTTCGATCAATTTCCCTGGACCCATCATATGGAATCCGGGGTGTTGCTGACCCGTCGCTGAAACCGGTAAGGGCCGATCCCGTAAACCAAGCCCGAACGCCTCCCCTGTGGGAGCAGAGCTTGCTCGCGAAGAGGCCCTTGAAGCCGCTAAAGGCTTCGCGGCGCTGATCCGACAAGCACCGCTCCCACAGCCAGCCAGTTCAGTCCCTCACAAAGCCGAACAACTCGGCCGCCGTATCGCACAGCAGATACTGGCGCAGTCGCGCATCGCCAGCCAAACGGCGCAGGCAATCGAACTCGGAGGCGAAACTCACCGCCTGCTCATGCTGGGTATGCGGCCAATCGCTGCCCCACAGCAAACGATCCGGCCCCAGGGTTTGCAGCATCAGCGACAGGGCCTGTTCCGCGAAATGCAGGTTCTCCAGCGGCGTCCCGCCCAACCGGTAGATGCCCGAAACCTTGACCCACAACCGCCCGCTTTGACCCTGCTCAAGCAGACGGGCAAAAGCCGCTTGCTCGACCCCAAGCCGGGCATCGGGACGGCCGAAATGATCGACCACCACCTTGCACCCCAATGCCAGCAGCGGCCGGATCAACGCCGGCAGATCCGCTAATTGGCGATGCACTTCGACATGCCAGTCGAGGCGGCGCAAATGGTCGAAAAACACCCGCCACGACGCCTCGGTAAAGTCCGGCAGCGGCTGCCCCATCAAGTTCAAACGTGCGCCCGCGACACCGAGCGCGGCCATCCGCTCCAGCTCGCTGAAGGCAATATCACGCTCGACCACCACCACGCCACGCAGCTGTTCGGGTGCCTGCTGCAACGCCGCCAACAGGTAACGGTTGTCGGTGCCGAGGAAACTCGGCTGCACCAGCACACCATGGCTCAGACCGTTTTCCTGCAAATGCTGCAGGTAATCGGCCAGGGTGGCGTCATAGTCCGGCGCATAACGGCGCACGGTCGCCAGCCCCAGACCGCGCTGAAAAACATGGGCGTGGGCATCGATGCCGCGAATCGGCAATGGGCAAGTCTCGGACATGGAACTCATCTAGGGTAAAGCGCCGCAAAAAGGAAGGTTGAATACAAACCTTGTAGGAGCCGGCTTGCTGGCGATGGGGTCCGTGAGCCTTGCATCGCCTGATCGGCCGCTCTCGCCAGCAATCCGTCTCCTACAGAGCTGTGGCGTTATCAGGATAATTGACTGAGATTAGTGCGCTGGGCCGGCGCAGTTTGCGTCACGGCCCCCAGCAGATTGCGCCCCTTGGTTTCCGGCAACGCCAACGCAGCCAGCACCGCCACGCCATAGGCAATCCCCGCATCGATACCAATGGCCGAACCCAGGGACATCGACTCGCTCATGTGCCCGACCATGAACGGGAACACCGCCGACAGCACACGACCGAAGTTGTAGCAAAAGCCCACCCCGGCACCGCGGACATCCGCCGGATACAGCTCATTGAAGAACGAGCCCAGGCTGGCCGGGATCCCGGCGGCAAAGAACCCCAGGGGGAAGCCGAGGAACAGCATCTGGGTATTGCTCAGCGGCAGGAACAGATAGCACTGCACCGTGACCACACAACAGAAGGCAAAAAGGATGATGTTCTTGCGCCGGCCGATACGGTCGAGCAGCAGGCCGCTGACCACACAGCCGAACCAGAACGCCACGATGATCACCGCCAGGTAGCCACCGGAACTCAACACCGAAAGGTTGCGCTCGGTCTTGAGGAAGGTCGGCAGCCAGGTCATCACCGCGTGATAACCACCGTGCGCCCCCAGGCCCAGGATGCCGCCCAGCAGCGTCACCCGCAGCAATTCGGGACGGAAGATCGCCGCCATCGACGCCAACAGGCCAAGGCCCGCGGCCTTGGCCTGGCGTTGCGCGCTATCGGGTTCGACCACACTGCGTCGCACATAAATCACCAGCAGCGCCGGCAGCAAGCCCACCAGGAACATCACGCGCCAGGCCATGGCCTCGGGCACGAAGGTATAAATCAGCGTAAACACCCCGACCGCCGCGCCCCAGCCGATCGCCCAGGCGCTCTGTACCGCGCCCATGACCTTGCCGCGAAACCGCGCCTGGATAGTCTCGGCCATCAGCACCGCGCCCGCCGCCCACTCGCCGCCGATGCCGAAGCCTTGCAGCGCCTTGACGACCAGCAACTGGTTGAAGCTGGTGACAAAGGCCGAGAGGAAGGTGAACAGCGAGAACCAGAGGATCATCCATTGCAAGGTACGGACCCGGCCATAACGGTCGGACAGGGTGCCGCCGAGCCAGCCACCGATGGCCGAACTGACCAGGGTCACACCGCTGACCAACCCGGCATCGCCCTTGCTCAAGGCGAAGGCGGCGATCAGGGCGGGGATCGCCAGGCCGAACATTTGCACTTCCAGTGCGTCCAGGGACCAGCCGCCAAAGCAGGCCCAGAAGGTTTTGCGCTCCCTCGAGGTGATGTCACGATACCAACTGAACATGATTTCTTATCCTTATAGGTGAACAGCGAGCAAGCCGGGGCTCAGCGAATCTCGACGCTGTAGCGGAAGTGGCTGGCATGGCCACGCGAGCGCCGCCACTCGAGGGGTTGGCCGGCGTAGTTGCGAGCCAAGCGCTCGATCACCACCACCGGGCTGTTGGTTTCAATCCGCAACAGCCGCGCATGCACCTCGGCCACCGCCTCGGCGGTCAGGGTTTCCTCGGCACTGGCGACGACCTGACCGCACAGTTCCTCGTAGATCGGATAGAGCAACGGGCCCTGCCGGTCCAGGTCGGCGCTCAGCAAGGCCTGGAACGGCGCCTTGGGCAGCCAGATCTCCTCGACCAACAGCGGCGTACCTTCCAGCAGTCGTAAACGGAGCAGGCGAATCACCTCGGCCTCGGGCGGTAGCCCCAGGGCCTGGCTGACCGCCGAGGGCGCGGGCAGGGAATCGATATTGAGGATTCGGCTTTCGGGAACCTGGCGTTCACCGGCCAGGGTCTGAAAGCGGAAAAAGCGGAACAGCGAAGACTGGAACTGCGGACGGCGGATAAAGGTGCCGCGCCCCTGATGGCGTTCAAGAATGCCCTCCTCCACCAGTTTGTCGATGGCCTTGCGCACAGTGCCGATGGACAGCTGGTACTCGCCGGCCAGTACCGCTTCGGTGGGAATGGCTTCGCCCGGGCGCCAGCGGTTATTGGCAATTTGCCGGGCCAGTTCGTCGCGCAGACGTTGATAGAGGGGCAGGCGTTCGTCGCTGGAAAGAATATTCATTTTTGTAGTTATACAGTCATCTATATGAATTATTGCCGAGTATTCTCCTGGAAGGGAAAAGCGTCAAGTGCCCAGTCGAATCGGCCTGACGACCGGACTGGCGCCCATCTCCCTCAGCAGCAACACTGACTGGCACAGCAACAAGAGGATTCCCACATGCTCTGGAGAAAAGGAAGACGTAGCGACAACGTGGAGGATGCTCGCGATGACAGCAATGCCGGGAGTGGCGGTCTGCGTTTTGGCGGTGGCAGGGGCTTGAGCCTGGCGGCCGTCGTGTTGATCGTCGGCATCGGCCTGCTCACGGGCCAGGACCCCATGCAAATTCTCGGAGAAGTCAGCAACCAGCTCAGCCAGCAATCTCTCGCCCCCACCCTCCAGCAGACCCGCCAGGCACCGCCGGCCAATGATGAGCAGGCAGACTTCGTCCGGGCCATTCTCGGTGACACCGAAGACACCTGGGGCCAGATCTTCCAGCAGGCCGGTCGTCAATACAAAGACCCGACGCTGGTGCTGTTCCGCGGACGGGTCGCCTCCGCCTGCGGCCTGGCCTCCTCCGCCACCGGGCCGTTCTATTGCCCGGCGGATCAACGGGTCTACCTGGACCTGAATTTCTTCCGCGAAATGTCCCAGCGCTTCAAGGCCGCCGGGGACTTTGCCCAGGCCTATGTGATCGCCCACGAAGTCGGTCATCATGTGCAAAACCTGCTCGGCGTGTCCGCCCGGATGCAGGCGGCCCGCCAGCAAGGACAGAAGATGGAAGGTGACGGTGGTTTACTGGTCCGCCAGGAACTACAGGCCGACTGCCTCGCGGGGGTCTGGGCTTACCATGCGCAGCAACGTCTGAAATGGCTGGAGCCCGGTGATATCGAAGCAGCCTTGAATGCCGCCAACGCAATCGGTGATGATCGTCTCCAGCAGCAGGGTCAGGGTCGCGTGGTGCCGGACTCCTTCACTCACGGGACCTCTGCGCAACGGGTGCGCTGGTTCAAGACCGGCTTCGCCCAAGGGCAACTCAACCAATGCGATACCTTCGCCGCCAAGAGTCTGTGAATGAAAAAGCTAGTGTGTGGGTCATTGCTGTTGGGCATGTGCGTCATCGGCGCCCAGGTCCAGGCCGCTGCAACCGGGGTCAAGGAAGTCAGCCCCAATCACTTGAAGCTATCGGCCGGAGAACTGAGCGTCGGGCTCAATCGCGACTGGCAGGGACCTATGCCGGATGTGGAGCGGGTGCTGATCATCGTGCACGGGCGGCTGCGCAATGCCATGACCTACCTGCAGAGCGCGGAAACCGCCGCGGCCCAGGCGGGCCAGGAGCGCAACACGCTGATCATCGCCCCGCAGTTCCTCAATGAAAGCGATGTGCGGCGCAATCACCTGCCGGGCAACCTGCTGCGCTGGCAGGGCGATGACTGGATGGCCGGTTCTGAATCGACCGGGGCTTCAGCGATGAGCTCCTATGCCGCGCTGGATGAAGTCCTGGCGCGCCTGGGCAATCGGAAGAAATTTCCGGCCCTGCGTGAAGTGGTCGTCGCCGGGCATTCCGGTGGCGGCCAGGTGGTGCAGCGCTATGCGCTGGTCGGGCATGGCGATACGCAGTTGGCGGGGAGTGGCATCAAGCTGCGTTATGTGATCGCCAACCCGTCGTCCTATGCGTATTTCAATGCCCAGCGGCCGGTGGCGGGGTTCAATCCGTCGAGTTGCCCGGGATTCAACGACTGGAAGTATGGCCTGCAGAACCTGCCGGACTACGCCAAGGGGCAATCACCGGCGCAGTTGGAACAGGGTTATGTACAGCGCGATATCACCTACCTGCTGGGGCAACAGGACACCGATCCGAACCATCCGGCGCTGGACAAGAGCTGCGGGGCGCAAGCTCAGGGAGCGTATCGCTTGATTCGCGGGCAGAACTATTTTGCCTACCTGCAACAGCGTCATCCGCAAGGGTTCACGCAGACGCTGGTCGAGGTGCCCGGGGTCGGGCATAACGGCGATGGCATGCTGACTTCGCCGCAGGGGCAGAAGGCGTTGTTTCAACGCTGATGGTTTTCAGTGTGGGCAATGGGAGCCGTGTTGGCCGCACTGGCCACTTCGCGGGCAAGCTCCGCTCCCACAGGTTTTGCGTCGAGCGCAGATTTTGCGTAGTACTCAAAACTTGTGGGAGTGGAGCTTGTCGGGTCGCCGCACCGCCGCGAAGGCGCGTCGAACTCAAGACTCGTGTACGACACACCTCCTGTGGGAGCGGAGCTTGCCCGCGAAGCGGCCCTCAAGCCGAAAGCATCTGCCGAAGCGCCAGGCAATCCTCGGCATGCCAATCCGTCAGTTCTGGCCACGGGTTGTCCGGCAGGTTGACCAATATGGTCCGGGCCCCCGCCGCCCGCCCGCAATCCAGGTCGAAACGATAGTCACCGACCATCACCATCTCGCTTGGCGCCACATTCCAGGCTTCGGCCAATTTCAGCAAACCGCCCGGATGCGGCTTGGGCGGCGCTTCATCGCGGCCCAGCACATCGGCCTCGGCAAAACAGTCCGCCAGGCCAATGGCCTCCAGCGTCACATGGGCCAGCTCGCGGGCGTTGCGCGTCAGGATGCCGAGACGATAACCGCGCCCCGCCAACTCACGCACCAGCTCCACCGCGCCTACCGCCGGCTTCGAGCCCAGCGCCAGATCACGCTCGTGCTCCAGCAACCAGGCATGCTTGGCCGCGGCTTCATCGGCCGGCAAGGCCGCCAGATGCGTAAGGATGTCGTGTTCCGGCGGAATCGACAGCGCCACGCGGATCGCGGCGAAATCGTGCACGGCCACGGTCAGGGTGCCGTCCATATCGAACACCCAATGCCGTACCTCGGCCAGACTCATGCCCAATCCTTGCGATGACGGATCAAGCCTTCCTGGGTCACCGAGGCCACCAGCACACCAGCGCGGTTGTACACGCTGCCCCGGGAAAACCCGCGGGAGTTGCCGGCCCACGGGCTGTCCATGGCATAGAGCAACCAGTCATCAGCGCGCAGATCGGCATGGAACCACAGCGAATGGTCAAGGCTGGCGACCTGCATATCCTTCTGCCACACCGACTTGCCATGGGGCAGCAACGAGGTAGTCAGCAGACCGAAGTCCGAAGCATAGGCCAGCAGGTATTTATGCAACGCCGGCAAGTCGGCCAGTGCCCCATCGGCGCGGAACCAGACGTACTTGACCGGGTCCGCCGGCTGCGGGTTGTAAGGGTCCTTCTCGGTGACCGGGCGGACTTCGATGGGCTTGGGGCACAGGAGTTTTTCACGCATGTGCTCGGGGATCAGGTGCGCACGCTGCTGGGTGAGTTCCAGCTCCGTGGCCAGGTTCTCCGGCCCCACCACCTGCGGCATGCTGCTCTGGTGCTCGAAGCCTTCCTCGTCGTACTGGAACGAGGCGCTGCAAGTGAAGATCGGCTGGCCCTTCTGGATCGCCGTGACGCGCCGCGTGCTGAAACTGCCACCGTCGCGCACCCGGTCGACCGAGTAGACCACCGGCAGGCCGGCATCGCCCGGGCGCAGGAAATAACCGTGCATCGAATGCACATGTCGTGCTTCTTCGACCGTCTGGCTGGCCGCCGACAACGACTGGCCCAGCACCTGGCCACCGAACAACTGGCGAAAGCCCAGGTCCTGGCTGCGGCCGCGAAACAGGTTTTCTTCAATCGGCTCCAGGGTCAGCAAGTCGACCAGGTCTTCCAGCACTTGGCTCATTCAAACGTTCCTCACACAGGGCAATACTGTTCACTTAACGACGAGATCAAGCCATCCGTGCTTGTGTGGTCGGCGGTTTTCAGTGCCGATCATGCGGAACTGAAATATTGAAAACACCGCATCCCTTGTAGGAGCTGGCTTGTCGGGACGCCACACCACAGGCCTCGAATGATACAGCGTTTACCGCTTGCGGCGGTGCAGCGGATCGGCCAACCCCGGGGTTATCCTTGCAGGGTGCGCAGCCATTGCGCGTGGCTGATGCGATAGAGCACATGACGGCGCAGCGGATGATCGTCGGCCAGCTTCGGATGCTCGAAGTCGGACTGCGGGTCGTAATGCATGCCGATGGCCTGCATGACCTTCTGCGACGCTGTGTTGCTCTCACTGGTAAAGGCCACGACCTCGTCCAGGGACAGGCGCTCGAAACCGCAGCGCAAGGCGGTCCAGGCCGCCTCGCTGGCATAGCCCAGGCCCCAGTGCTCGCGGGACAGGCGCCAGACTATCTCCACCGCCGGGGTGAAGTCGGCCTCGAAGTTCACCTGCATCAGCCCGGTCAGGCCTATAAAGGCCCCGGTGTCCTTGCGCTCCAGCGCCCAGAGGCCAAAGCCGTATTCGGCGAAGTGCCCGCGAATCCGGCCGATCAGCGCGGCACTTTGCAGACGATCGAGGACCGTCGGAAAGTAGCGCATTACCTGAGGATCGGCACACATCCGGGCAAACTCCGGCAAGTCCTCGTCGCGCCACTGGCGCAACAGCAAGCGTGCACTCTCAAGTTGCAGTATCGGCTCCATCAACTCTCCCTCCGGCTTCTTTCAACGCTGACGCCCTGCTCGTCAGTGTATCGCGCTGATAAGATCCTTCACTTCTTCCTACATGAATTCGCCATGCCGCTGCCTTTGATCTACCACGACGACTACAGCCCGGACTTTCCCGCGGACCATCGCTTTCCCATGGACAAATTCCGCCTGCTGCGCGATCACCTGGTGGACAGCGGCCTGACCCGGGATGCCGATCTGCTGCGCCCGCAGATCTGCCCTGTGGATATCCTTGCCCTGGCCCACGACCGTGGCTATATCGAGCGCTATATGGCCGGCGAACTGTCCCGCGAGGACCAACGTCGCCTCGGCCTGCCCTGGAACGAGGCGCTGGCGCGGCGTACCGTGCGTGCGGTGGGCGGCTCGCTGCTGGCCGCCGAACAAGCGCTGGACCACGGTCTGGCCTGTCACTTGGCGGGCGGCACGCACCATGCCCATTACGATCACCCGGCGGGCTTCTGCATTTTCAACGACCTGGCGATCATCAGCCGCTACCTGCTGGAAAGCGGTCGTGTGGGGCGGGTGCTGATCTTCGATTGCGACGTGCACCAGGGCGATGGCACGGCGCGCATCCTGGAAGACACCCCGGACGCCATCACGGTTTCCCTGCACTGCGAGAAAAACTTCCCGGCGCGCAAGGCCCACAGCGACTGGGACATCCCCTTGACGATGGGCATGGGCGACAGCGACTACCTCAAGGTGGTGGATGACAGCCTGAATTACCTGCTGCCGCTCTACCAACCGGACCTGGTGCTATACGACGCCGGCGTGGACGTGCACAAGGACGATGCCCTGGGTTACCTGAAGCTGACCGATGAAGGGGTGGCCGCCCGCGATCAAAGCGTCATGCGCCATTGCCTGGGCCGCGATATCCCGGTGGTCGGGGTGATCGGCGGCGGCTACAGCAAGGATCGCCAGGCATTGGCCCGGCGCCACGGGATCCTGCACCACAGCGCGCAAAAGGTCTGGAGGTCATCAGGTTGTCATTGAAACCTGGGCTTACCCACAATGGCTGTGGAACCGCCTGTGGATAACCTGAGTGAAATGCGCTGTAGGCCTTATGGGGAAAGGGCTGCGCAAGACTGTATGTTTTTCGTACAACCACTCTGAAGTCCCCTCCAAGGGCCTGCGGACACCACATCATCGGTGGAAAAACGTAGAATGCCCGGCTCGTTCAGCCAATTCGCCGCCCGCCATGACCCAGCCAGCCCCCGCCCTCTCCCCCCACGTCGCCATTATCGGTGGCGGCCCCGCCGGCCTGATGGCCGCCGAGGTGCTGAGCCAGGCGGGTATCCAGGTCGATCTCTATGACGGCATGCCTTCGGTCGGGCGCAAGTTCCTGCTCGCTGGCGTCGGCGGCATGAATATCACCCATTCCGAAGCCTATCCGGCGTTCCTGTCCCGCTACGCCGAACGTGCGCCCTACATCGCCCCGCTGCTCCGGGCTTTTGGCGCCGATGAACTGTGCGAGTGGATTCACGGCCTGGGGATAACTACTTTCGTCGGCAGTTCCGGTCGGGTTTTCCCCAGCGATATGAAAGCCGCCCCACTGCTGCGTGCCTGGCTCAAGCGCCTGCGCGAAGCCGGGGTAGTTATCCACACCCGCCATCGCTGGCAGGGCTGGCGCGACGGCAAGCTGGTTATCCACAGCCCCGAGGGCGAAAAAACCCTGCGTCCCGAGGCCACGCTCCTGGCCCTGGGCGGCGGCAGTTGGGCACGACTGGGCTCCGATGGAGCCTGGCTGCCGCTGCTGGAGCAACAAGGGGTGGCGGTCGCGCCCTTGCAACCGAGTAACTGCGGCTTCGACGTCGCGGCCTGGAGCGAGGTCCTGCGCGGCAAGTTTGCCGGTGCGCCGCTGAAGAACGTCGCCATCGCCCTGCCCCACGGCACGCCGCGCCTGGGTGAATGCGTGATCACCGCCAGCGGCATCGAAGGCAGCCTGATCTACGCGCTGTCCGCGCCGATTCGCGAGCAGATCAACCAGGACGGCAGCGCGACCATCGAGATCGACCTGCTGCCCGGAAAGTCTTTGGCCAAGGTCCAGGCCGCGCTGGCCAAGCCGCGTGGCTCGCGTTCCATGGCCAAGCACCTGCATAGCCTGTTGGGGATCGACGGCATCAAGGCTGCGTTGCTGCGCGAGCTGACCAATGCCCAGACCTTTGCCGACCCGGCGCGTCTGGCCGGCGCCATCAAGGCCCTGCCGCTGACGCTGGTCAAGGCGCGGCCGCTGGACGAGGCCATCAGCAGCGCGGGTGGCGTACCGTTCGAGGCAATGGACGAGCGACTGATGCTCAAGGCGTTGCCCGGGGTGTTCTGCGCCGGCGAGATGCTCGACTGGGAAGCGCCGACTGGCGGCTACCTGCTCACCGCCTGCTTTGCCAGCGGGCGGGTGGCGGGACAAGGGATACTGGAGTGGTTGCGGCAGCGGGCCTGAGATGTGCCGACGATGGCGTCCTTGAAATCGATGCAAGACTCAAGGGCCCCATCGCTGGCAAGCCAGCTCCTACAATAGTTGTGCTGGTCCTACGGCTTGCGCTTGCGCGGCCCGGTATTGAACACCGGTACCTTGCGCACCGGCTTGATCGACTGCACCACGTCTTCCGGCTTCTCGCCGCTGTCGACCCACTTGCCCAGGTTGCGCTTGCCACCGGCGGCCTTCGGTTTTTTCGGCTTCTTCGGTTTCTTGATCACACTGCCCGAGGCATCGGTGTCCGGCACCCGGTGATCCGGCTCGAAACCGGCTTCGTCCTGGCGCTTCAGGGGCTGACGGGTCAGGGTCTCGATGGCCGACAGCAGATTCACCTCATCGGCGCAGACCAGGGAAATCGCCTCACCGGTGGCACCAGCACGGCCGGTACGACCGATCCGGTGAATGTAGTCCTCGGCCACGATCGGCAGGTCGAAGTTGACCACCAGCGGCAAGTCCTCAATGTCCAGGCCACGGGCGGCCACATCGGTGGCCACAAGGATCTGGATCTCGCTCGCCTTGAAGCGGTCCAGCGCGCGCTGGCGGGTAGCCTGGGGCTTGTCGCCGTGGATGCCGTCGGCATTGATACCCAGGCCCTGGAGTTTTTCCACCAGTTGGTCAACACCATTGCGGGTCTTGGCGAACACCAATACCTGCTTCCAGTGCTGCTTGCGCATCAGGTGCACGAACAGCTCCGGCTTGCGCTTCTTGTCCACCGTCACCAGCCACTGCTTGACGGTGTTGGCGGCGACGTTACGCGGGCTGACTTCGATGCTCAGCGGATCGTTGAGCATCTGCCCGGCCAACAGGCGGATGGCATCGGAGAAAGTCGCGGAGAACAGCAGGGTCTGGCGCTTCTTCGGCAGGGCCTTGTAGATATTGCCCAGTTCCTCCTGGAAACCGAGATCGAGCATGCGGTCGGCTTCGTCGAGTACCAGGGTCTGCAACTGGTTGAACTTGAGGGCGTTCTGGCGGTACAGGTCGAGCAGACGGCCCGGGGTCGCCACCAGCAGGTCGACACCCTTGCGCAGCTTCATCATCTGCGGATTGATGCTGACGCCGCCGTACACCGCATAGGTGCTCAGCGGCAGGTGCTCGGCGTACTGGCGCACACTTTCATGCACCTGCTCGGCCAGCTCGCGGGTCGGCACCAGGATCAGCGAACGCACCGAGTTGGCGGTGACCTTCGGCCCTTCCATGGTCAGCAGTTGCAGCAGCGGCAAGGCGAAACCGGCGGTTTTGCCGGTGCCTGTCTGGGCCGCGGCCATCAGGTCGCGGCCGGCCAATACGGCGGGAATGGCCTGGGCCTGGATCGGTGTGGGGGTCTGGTAACCCAGGGTGTCCAGGGCCCGCGTCAGGGGTTCGATCAGGCCGAGTGTGGCGAATGTCATGGAAATACCGTAGGAAAAGTGTCAGCGCCGTGAAGCAATGCGCGGCAGTTTACCCTGTCAGGCCTCTTTCGGCTTGCGCCACTGCGGTAAACCGATCAACACCACGGCGCTGATGATCACCCCCATGGCGATACACTCCTGCCAGCCGATCTGCTCGCCAGCAAAAAGGATGCCCAGCAGCACCGCCACAGCCGGGTTGACGTAGGCATAACTGGTGGCCGCCGCCGGGCGCACATGCTTGAGCAGGTACATATAGGCGTTGAAGGCGACGATGGAGCCGAGGAACACCAGGTAGGCCAGGGCGATCCAGCCGTCGGTGGTGGGCATCTGGGTCAGGCGCTCGCCGCGGACAAAGCTGGCCAGCAGCAGCACCACGCCGCCCACCAGCATTTCCGCCGCGCTGGCCATGCCGCCCTGGGGCAGCGGCAGGTGCTTGCTCCACACCGAACCGAAGGACCAGGTCGCGGCGGCCAACAACAGCAGGCCGGCGCCGAGTGGGCTGGCTTGCAGATTGGAGCCCATGTTCAGCAGGGCGATACCGATCAGGCCGAGCACAATCCCGGCCCATTCGAGACCGGTATTGCGATTGCCCCAGAAAAAGCCGCAGAGCAAGGTGAACAGCGGCACCGTGGCCACCGTCAGCGCGGCAACGCCCGAGGCCACGCCCATGTGTTCGGCCAGGGTCACCGCGCCATTGCCGAAACTGAGCAGCAGCACGCCGATGGCCGCCGCCGCCTTCCATTGTTGCCAGGTCGGCGCCGGCACCCCGCGCAAACGCTGATAGGCGTACAGCAGGCTACCGGCGATCAGGAAACGGATACCGCCCATCATCAATGGTGGCCAGGATTCCACGCCGATACGAATGGCCAGGTAGGTCGAGCCCCAAATGAAATACAACGCAAAAAAGGCACCGATCAGCGGTAACGGAAAACGGCGTGGGGCGGGCATGGGGGGCAGATCCAGGCAGGACTAGGAAGGCTTATTCTAGAAAGGCGCCTGACAAATAATAAGTTACAAAACCGTGTTATAAGGCCAGTACACTTTGCAAAGCATAGATATCATGGCTTTTGGCCGTTGTTTCGAAAGCCCGCGTAATAGAGAGCCTGTGGATGGATAAATACGACCGTTTGATCCTCGGTGAGCTGCTGGACAATGGCCGCGCCTCATTCGCCGAACTGGCGCGCAAGGTCAACCTGTCGGCGCCGGCCGTGGCGGAGCGGGTGGCGAAGCTGGAAAGCAGCGGGGTCATCACCGGGTATCAGGCCAAGGTGGACCTGGCGAAGATTGGTTTGCCGATCCAGTGCGTGATCGAGCTGCGGCTCAACCAGCATGGCAAGCAGCAGCCTTACGATGAACTGGCGCAGATTCCGCAGATTACCGAATGCCATCGGGTGACCGGGGATCCCTGCGTGATTCTGCAGGCGGCGGTGGGGAGCATGGCGGAGCTGGAGCAGTTGATCAATCGGATTGCCCAGTTCGGCTTCAGCAAGACCTCGATTGTGCTGTCGAGCGCGATTGAGCGGCGGGTGCCGTTGGGGCATTTGGAGATGAATGGGAAGGCGAAGGGCTGATAAACCGGCTGCCGTGTTTCGTCTGATGGTCCGTGCTTGCCGTTTTTTGGGGCGCTTCGTACCCCATCGCGAGCAAGCTTGCTCCTACAGTTCTGCGTCGTACACATGGGCTGCATACGACAAAACCCTGTAGGAGCCTGGCTTGTCAGCGAAGCTTTTGGCGATCTTGGGGGCCTCTCAGGAGCAATGCCAGTCAGCCAAGGAAACTTGAAGCGGAGTGCGGTCTTGTGGCGAGCGGGCGTAAATACCGGATTGTCCGCAACAGCGCCATCAAACGCCCCGATACCGCTTCAAATGCTCGCCAATCTTCGCCGCCGGCACCTTCTGCAATTTGCACAACCAATCATGGGACAACGCCTGCACCCCATGCTTGTCGCGCAACTCGCCGGCCATATGCGCCAGCAGGTTCGCCGCCATCTCGGCATCGGCCATGGCCCGGTGCGCCTGGCCCGTATTCGGCAAGCGGGCGAAAGCGGTCAGCGTACCCAACTTGTGATTCGGCGCCGCAGGCATCAACCGCCGCGCCAACAGCAACGAACAGGCAAAGTTCTGCAACCGCGTGCGCTTGATCCGCCCCAGCTCGAAGTCCCAGAACTTCTGGTCGAACGCGGCGTTATGCGCCAGCAACGGGGTGGTGCCGACAAACTCGTTGACCTCGTTCATCACCCGCTCCGCCGACGGCGCCGTACGCAACATGGCGTTGCTGATGCCGGTCAGCTGTTCGATAAAGGCCGGCACGCGCACGCCGGCATTCATCAGGCTCTGGTAACGGTCGACGATGCGCCCTTGTTCCAGGATGACCACGGCGATTTCCGTGGCCCGGCACCCCGCGTTCGGGGTGATGCCCGTGGTTTCAAAGTCGATGACCGCAATACGTTCCAAAAGCCCAGCCCTTTGCAAAATCGGTTTCAGTTTCTCAACAACAACGCGCCTTCGATGGGCACGTAGCGGCTCGCGGCACGGATCAGCGAGTTGGCCGTCAGCCCCGGCACGCCATAGGCCACGGCTTCGACGCCGTGCTTGCCGATGATACGCGTGAGCAGCAGGTCGAAATCGCCGTCGCCGGAGGCCAGCACCACCTCATCGACATGCGGCGCCGCATCCATGATATCGATGGTGATGCCCACGTCCCAGTCGCCCTTGGCCGAGCCGTCGCTGCGCTGGATATACGGCTTGAGCTTCACCGTAAAGCCCAGGTTGCGCAGGATCTGCTGGAACTGCTGCTGCTTGCTGTCGCCGCGATCGATGGCGTAGGCGTACGCCTCGACGATCTCCCCGCGCTGACTGATATCGGCCCACAGGGCGGCATAGTTGAAGTGGCAACCATAGGCCTGGCGAACGGTGTAGTAGAGGTTCTGCACATCGGCGAACACAGCGATTTTCTTCACCGCGAATCCTCATGGCGCAAAAGCGCACTGGCGGGTGATGACGAGCGCTCGGAAGCGATTAGGTGCGCAGTATGCCAGCCTGGGGGAAGGTTCAGCGAATATTCGGCGGGGCGAGGATGGGCTGGAGGAACAGATTTTCAGGAGCCTGGTTGTCTACAAAGCTTTTGGCGGT
>NZ_JALLIX010000006.1 GCF_023242365.1 Pseudomonas sp. MWU13-2100 | reverse complement strand
AAGAACACTCAGACCAGCCTCTATCTCTACGAAGGCGACGGCTATGAACCGCTGGCTCGGGTCGATGGCAGCGGGGAATTGCAAAAGGTCCGTTACTACCACAACGACCTCAATGGCCTACCCGAGCAATTGACCGAAGCCGACGGAGCCACGGTGTGGCAGGCCCGCTATCGGGTCTGGGGCAACACCCTTGAAGAGATACGCGAACCCTATTACATCGAGGAACAGAACCTGCGGTTCCAGGGTCAGTACCTGGACCGGGAAATAGGGCTGCACTACAACACGTTCAGGTTCTATGATCCGGATGTGGGGCGGTTTACCACGCCGGATCCGATTGGGTTGAGAGGTGGTCTGAATTTTTATTCATATGCTCGTAACCCTTTCAGTTGGGTTGACCCGCTAGGCTTATCATGCCGTCTTAATACGGTGGGTCGAACGCCAGGCAAAAATAGCCGCACAGGAAAGGCCGTTATAGCCCGCATGCGGGCAGAAAAACGAATTATGGGCTCTGGTAAAAATATGATGTTCCGGAGTTCAACGGATAAAAAGTGGTATTCCATCAAAGACGCTGACATGGCACACCGAACAGATGCCGTCAAGTACTGGAATCAGAATGGTGGTTACCATGGAGCAAAAACCAAGGAAGTCCGAGGTTGGATGCGAGACGCTGACAACTATGAATTGGAGTACTATGGTCATAACCGTTCTCAAGGTGCCAAATTAACAGATCGCTATAGAGACCCAGGTGATTTTATTGGGCCAGCAGAAAAACCAAATTATTTTTAAAGGGTAAAAGCCGATGAAAGACCTATTCGATACCCAGCCTAAACTGGCGGAAAAAATCATGTCCCTCATGACAGAAGGTAATGAGTTCGATGAGTCTGGACAGAAGAATGAGGCCCTAGCAGCTTATCAAGAAGCATGGGAGCTATTACCTGACTTCAAACTGGATTGGGATCTATTAACAGGCTGGATTTCCGGCTCGCTATATAATTATTACCTTGATAGCTCGGACTTCAAACTGGCCAAACACTGGGCAGAGATAGCATTGAAAGGCAGAAGTTCAGAAATTGATACCGGACCAATAGTCAGCCTCGGAATAGCCTGTTTCGAGCTGGATGAGCACGAAGAGGCCTATCGACTGTTTGATGAAGCTTACCGATATGGTAAATCAAGGGCTTTCCAAGAACGACCCAAAAAATATCTTACATTTTATCTAGACAAAAAGAAAAGCAGTTAAACCAGCAAAAGCTAAAAGATTTAGATTGGGGTTGGGGTTAATTCAGTGGATAACGTATTGCCAAACGCGACGAAATAGAGTTCTGATGAGCAAATATCTATTGATACTCGAAATCGCCTCCCCTACGGCGCACCTCCAAGCTCACAGCATTCGAGAGGCAGTCGTACTCTATATTTATCTTCTTGCTACCAAGTCAAGCTACCTGCCAGCGGCATTGCCAAGATAATTCTACAGCAGGCGCCAGTCGAAACAGAGCAAACGCTCATGGATGTTTGCACCTACTCTCATCCATTCATCCACCTCGATAACCTACCTGAGGATGCTGCGGATAGCGCCATTCGCCAGTCGCTGATCGAGGACATTAACGAAGCGCTTTTGTCGCTGGCTGCGCTCAACGGCTGGGAAACAGACCCGATAGATAAGCTCCATGCTGAAATCATCAAGCGTGACTATCGGTTCACGGGTACTGCGGGACGCTCACAAAAAAAACCATCTAAAACGCTCACCGCAACGGCTGCCTGGCGCACGGATCAATACATCAACATCGGCATCTTGGTGCAGGGTTCCAAAAACATGCCTGAAGCATTTTTTTCAGCCACGCGCATCGGCATCTCACTGGGTCTTTTTGAGTCGCTGCTAGGTCCTGTTGAGTGGTTGAGCTCACGCCTCCAACCACCAACAAAAGAAATATCCCGCCAAAAAGTCTCGTATTTCCTACGCACTTCAGACGTGGGAGAATATTGTGTGCGCCCGCAGTGAGGGCTAGAGTTTGGGGGTCGCTGCAAATTCAGCGATACGGGTTTCGCAGCCCGCTAGTGAATAGGCGCACAGCGCCGCGAAAGCGGTATTTTTGTACTCGCGTTATGGCGAGCTGTGCGCAGGAGGCCTAGCCCTGCCGGTTCCTATTCACCGGTCTGCGAACCTGCGTGCAGTTCGCCACCCTTGTGTCGCAGCGAGAGTGGATGAATCCCTTATCTTGAATAGGAGAGTCTCCATGACTAGTAAGAAGATCACCCCCGATCCGCCGACCACTCGCAAAGCCCCTAGCACCGCTGATAAAGAGACGTACCTGTGCAGAATTCCGAATGGTCCTTTAGACAAGGCCGAATCGGCACTTTCAGGCACACCTCGGCTGCTCGATACCCTCGCGTTCACCTCCTCCAAACCCGTCATCCCCGAAGATCCCTGCAAGCCCACGCTGTTTGCCATCCAACCAGGCATCAATGCCCAGGATGCGCTGACCTACGTGTCGCGACTGCTCGAAACGGCTGAACTCAATGGCGACGAAATCAGCCTGCATACCAACCCCGTCGAACGGGCGCTGTTCTGGGGCATGCTGCATTCGGTGGAAGTGGCGCGGGCGGTGGTGGAGGCGTTGCTGGAAGGCTCGCCATCGCCTCATCCAGTGTCACCCTCGGTGGACAGCCATTCATTTGATTGAAGCTGAAAGGTGACAGTGAGCCTGTCACCTTTTCAGGCATGGCGATGCGGGGTGCTCCACCGATATCGCCGGCAAGCCGGCGCCTACAAATGGGTGTTCCAGCACAACAACTATCCTCATGCGCAAAAAAACTGTGGGAGCGGAGCTTGCCCGCGAAGAACGATGACGCGGTGTACCAGCAGGACCGCGGCGCACCCTTCGCGGGCAAGCTCCGCTCCCACAGTTGCGGGGTGTTTTCAGAATCCCATTCCCTTGACTGAACCACATTAGCTACGTGGCGTTTAACTGAATGGCATTAGGGCAAGCCCTCTCACTACCGCAGGCCCTTTGCCTTGAGCCGATGTTTAGCGACTGTGGCGGTTTGCCGCACATTCGCCTGTCCAGGCCACGGCTTGGTTATACTCCTGGCGATCCGCCTGGAGCACTCATCAGGAGAGCTCATGCTCGCCCCCGTTCAATTGCTGTCCGCGACCCGTCAGAACCTCTGGCGTCTGACCTTCATCCGTATTCTGGTGCTGGCCGCTCAGGCCGGTTCCGTGGGCATCGCCTACTGGTTCCAGCTGCTACCGTTGCCGTGGCTGCAACTGGCGATGACCCTGGGCTGTTCCATGGTGCTCTGCGCCTTCACGGTGGTGCGCCTGCGTACCACCTGGCCGGTCACCGAGCTCGAATACGCCGTGCAACTGGCCTGCGACCTGTTTATCCACAGCGCCTTGCTGTATTTCTCCGGCGGTTCGACCAACCCCTTCGTCTCCTATTACCTGGTGCCATTGACCATCGCCGCAGTGACCTTGCCCTGGCGCTATTCGGTGGTCCTCTCCGGCGCGGCGCTGGTGCTGTACACCTTGCTGCTGGTGCAGTTCTACCCCCTGGAAACCTTCCCGATCTCCCGGGAAAAGCTGCAGATCTATGGTATGTGGCTGAGCTTTGCCCTGGCCGCCGCGGTGATCACCTTCTTCGCGGCGAAGATGGCCGAGGAATTGCGCCGCCAGGAAGAATTGCGCGCCTTGCGTCGCGAAGAGGGCCTGCGTGACCAGCAACTGCTGGCCGTGGCGACCCAGGCCGCCGGCGCCGCCCACGAACTGGGTACGCCCCTGGCGACCATGAGCGTACTGCTCAAGGAAATGCGCCAGGATCATGCGGACCCGCTGCTCCAGGACGACCTGAGCGTGCTCCAGGACCAGGTCAAACTGTGCAAGCAGACCCTGCAGCAACTGGTTCGCGCCGCCGAGGCCAACCGCCGGCTGGCGGTGGAGATGCAGGACGTCACGGTCTGGCTCGACGAAGCGCTGAACCGTTGGCACCTGATGCGTCCGGAAGCCAGCTACCGCTTCCAGCGCCTGGGCCAGGGCGAGGTACCGCGCCTGGCACCGCCGCCGGACCTGACCCAGGCGTTGCTCAACCTGTTGAACAACGCCGCCGACGCCTGTCCCGAGGGCCTCGAAGTGCGGCTTGACTGGGATGAGGAGAATCTGACCATCAGCATTCGTGACCACGGTGCCGGTGTGCCGCTGGCCATCGCCGAGCAGATCGGCAAACCATTTTTTACCACCAAGGGCAAAGGCTTCGGCCTGGGCCTGTTCTTGAGCAAGGCCAGCGTGACACGCGCCGGCGGCTCGGTGAAACTCTACAGTCACGAGGAAGGTGGCACGCTCACCGAGCTGCGCCTGCCCCGTGTTGCCCGAGGAGAAGAAGCATGAGTGACGAGATCCAGGTCGAAGGCGAGGAACTGCCGCACCTGTTGCTGGTGGACGATGACGCCACCTTTACCCGCGTAATGGCGCGAGCCATGAGCCGCCGCGGCTTTCGCGTCAGTACCGCCGGTTCCGCCGAAGAGGGCCTGGTCCTGGCCCAGCAGGATCTGCCGGACTACGCCGCGCTGGACCTGAAGATGGACGGCGATTCCGGTCTGGTGCTGCTGCCCAAGCTGCTGGAGCTCGATCCGGAGATGCGCGTGCTGATCCTCACCGGCTATTCGAGCATCGCCACGGCGGTCGAAGCGATCAAGCGCGGCGCCTGCAACTACCTGTGCAAGCCGGCGGATGCCGACGACGTGCTGGCGGCGCTGCTCTCCGAGCATGCCGACCTCGATACCCTGGTGCCGGAAAACCCGATGTCGGTGGATCGCCTGCAATGGGAGCATATCCAGCGCGTGCTGACCGAGCACGAAGGCAATATCTCCGCCACCGCCCGCGCCCTGGGCATGCACCGGCGGACCTTGCAGCGCAAATTGCAGAAACGGCCGGTGCGGCGCTGAACCGGCGCTGAACGAATCCTTTGCAAATCGCGCTACGCCGCGTACGAATCATTTATGATCGGTTGGTGAAATTTCTTACGCCAACCGAGCCTTAGAATGACTAAGAACGCTGAATATTCCGCGGTCAACGATGCAGTAAAAGGGCACTTTTTTCGTAGGGTCTGGCAACTGGCCTCGCCATATTGGCGCAGCGAAGAGAAGGGCAAGGCCTGGTTGTTGCTGATCTCTGTGGTGGCCCTGTCGCTATTCAGTGTCGGTATTTCGGTCTGGCTGAACAATTGGTACAAGGATTTCTACAACGCCTTGCAGGAGAAAAACGGTGAGGCCTTCTGGCACCTGATCCTGTATTTCGGCGGTATTGCCGCCGTTGCCATCCTCGGCGCGGTCTATCGCCTGTACCTGACCCAGATGCTGACCATCAGTTGGCGCCGCTGGCTGACCGAGCAGCATTTCAAACGCTGGCTCGAGCACAAGAACTACTATCAGATGGAGGCGAGTGGCAACACCGATAACCCGGACCAGCGGCTGAGCGAAGACCTCAACAGTTTTACCGCCGATACGCTGACGCTGGGCCTGGGGCTGTTTCGCACAGTGGTCAGCCTGGTGTCGTTCTCGATCATCCTCTGGGGGGTATCGGGGAGCATCGAAGTCTTCGGTATCAGCATTCCCGGCTACATGTTCTGGTGTGCCTTCCTCTACGCGGCCGTCGGCAGCTGGCTGACCCGGCTGATCGGGCGTCACTTGATCCCGTTGAACAACCAACAGCAACGCTTCGAAGCCGATATGCGTTTCTCCCTGGTGCGGGTCCGTGAAAATGCGGAAAGCATTGCCCTGTATGACGGCGAGCCGAATGAAAACCAGCGCCTGAGTACGCGTTTCGGCAAGGTCTGGTCCAACTACTGGTCGCTGATGCGGGTCACCAAGCGCCTGACGTTCTTCACCGCCGGCTACAGCCAGATCGCGATCATCTTCCCGTTCATGGTGGCGGCGCCGCGCTATTTCGCCGGCAAGATCCAGCTCGGCGAGCTGATGCAGATCAACTCGGCCTTTGGCAATGTGCAGGAAAATTTCAGTTGGTTCATCGATGCTTACTCCAGCATCGCGGTATGGAGAGCGACTTGCGACCGTTTGCTGAGTTTCCGTCAGGCCATGGTCGACAATGAAGAGCGGTCACCGGCCATCGATGTGCAGAGCCAGGGCGAGGCGTTGCAGGTCAGCAGCCTGAGCCTGGATCTGGCGGACGGTCGGCATTTGCTGTCGGGTGCAAACATGAATGTCGCGCCGGGCGAGCGGTTGATGCTCAGCGGGCGTTCCGGCAGTGGCAAAAGCAGTCTGTTGCGTGCCATGGGTAATCTCTGGCCGCGTGGCGCCGGCAGTATTCGCTTGCCGGCCGGGCGCTCGCTGTTCCTGCCGCAGAAGCCTTACCTGCCGATTGGCAGCCTGCGGGAGGTGATGAGTTATCCACAGCCCGGGGACGCCTACCTGGATGAACGTTACCAGGAGGTCTTGCAGACATGTCGTCTGCCACACCTGGCCGCACGACTGGACGAGAGCAATCACTGGCAGCGTATGTTGTCGCCGGGCGAGCAGCAGCGGCTGGCCTTCGCCCGTGCACTGCTCTATACCCCGCAATGGTTGTTCCTCGACGAGGCCACCGCGGCCATGGACGAGGAGGATGAAGCGGTGCTGTATCAGGCGCTGATCGATCAGATCCCGGGCTTGAGCATTGTCAGCGTCGGCCATCGCAGCAGCTTGAACAAGTTCCACCCACGACATTTGCGTATCGAACGCGGGCACTTGGTGCCTCAGGAAGCGGTCAGCGCATAGTCAACGGTGATCGTACAACCCGGTTGAGCTATGATGCGCGCTCAGCCGTTCAGCCGAGATAGATGTTCTATATGGAAAACCAGAGCGCCGGGCTTCGCCCGACCCGAAAGCGCCGTAGTCTTGCCCAGGAACTGGTCACGGTGCTTTCCGAGCAGATCCGCGATGGCCAGCTCAAGCGCGGCGACAAGTTACCCACCGAGTCGGCGATCATGGAGGCCCATGGTGTCAGCCGCACGGTGGTGCGCGAGGCGATCTCGCGCCTGCAGGCGGCCGGGCAGGTGGAAACCCGCCATGGCATAGGCACCTTCGTGCTGGACACGCCGAGCCCCAGCGGTTTTCGTATCGATCCGGCGACGGTGGTGACCCTGCGCGATGTGCTGGCGATCCTGGAGCTGCGTATCAGCCTGGAAGTCGAGTCGGCGGGGTTGGCGGCGCAGCGCCGCAGCGTCGAGCAGTTGGCGGCGATGCGCGCGGCACTGGACGCGTTGAATGAAAGCGCGGCCCATGCCAGCGATGCGGTGGCTTCGGATTTCCAGTTCCACCTGCAGATCGCCCTGTCCACCGGCAACCGTTACTTCACCGATATCATGACTCACCTGGGCACCAGCATCATTCCGCGGACGCGCTTGAATTCGGCGCGGCTGGCCCATGATGACCAGCAGCACTATATGAATCGGCTGGGGCGTGAGCACGAAGAGATCTATGAGGCGATTGCCCGTCAGGACTCTGATGCGGCGCGGGCGGCAATGCGCCTGCATTTGACCAACAGCCGCGAGCGGTTGCGCCAGGCCCATGAGGAGGCCGAGGCGCAGAAGGGCTAAGCGAGATCAATCCGAGAGGGAGCATTCATTATTGTGGCGAGGGGGCTTGCCCCCGTTGGGGCGCGAAGCGGCCCTGAAACCAGCGACCGCACTCTGTCAGATAGATTGAGGTACCCGGGTTTACGACTGCTTCGCAGCCGAACGGGGGCAAGCCCCCTCGCCACTGTCTAGGTGTACTTAACGTTTGTGCAGGATCGTGCGATCCACACGCACCGCCCATTTCGCCGCTTTTGCCCGCACATCAAACACGACTTTGCCGGTTGCATCCGCCTTCGCCCGGGCAACTGCCACGCCATCGGCCAGCAGTTCCAGCGGCATATCCTTGAGCGACTGACCGGACGCCAGTTCGAGTTTTACGGTAAAGGTCATGACTGATCTCCCTGTCACTGATGGTTGTCGATAAAGGTGCCGGCCTGGCCGTCCAGCGTGCCGATCAGCTCCGGCGAACCGCCACGGAACTGGCGGAACACATTCCGTCCCGTTGCCCCCACTGAGCTATCCACCGGCACGGTCAAGCTCGGCTGGAAGCGCTCGGTCAGTTCGGCATAGGCCGTCCACGGGCCGATATAGGACTCGTCCAGCCCCCTGGTGTAACTGAAGGCATAGCGCACGGCGTTACCCGGCAGCCAGTTGGGTTCGCTGGGTGTCTGGCTCTGCCAACCATCGGCCTTGATCGCCGGGGCGACACCGGGCGGATTGAGGTAACCCGCCGGTTTGTTCGGCTGGTAGTCCTTGAGCAGTAGGTAGGTACTCCAACCCCACCAACTGTCGCTCTGGCTGCGGTCGTTGAGGTTGTTGACGTCGTTGCGGCGCAACACGGCCTTGCGCTTGAGGGCAAACAGCGGGGCGAAGTTCAGGCTGTCCTGGCTGTTTTCCACCTTCGCCAGGTCCGGCACCGTGCGCAGCGCGGCATAGGCCTCGGGTGGGACGACGACGCCGCTGAGAAACACCGCGAACACTTCATCCGCCGATTGCTGCACCGCCTTTTTGACCTGCACTCGGTTGCCGCTGTCGAGCGTGTCGAAGTAGCGCTTGTCGCCGTAGCAGTTCCAGCGATCGCCATGGCCATTGCTGACTTTCAGGCCGAACTTGCTGTCTTCGTCGTGCATGAAACGAGAGATCAGCGACCCCACGTCGCTGGGAGTAACACTGTCGGCCAATTGCTTGCGCGGTACGCGCAAATGGCCACCGGAGAACAGATCGGTGAGGAAATGATCGGCAAAGGCGTTCATCGCGTAGGCCAGTTCCAGATCCAGGTCGACACCGCTCTTGTGCGCCAGGGCCGCCTGTTGCAGGGCTGCGGCGTGCCCGGCCTGGTAAGCCAGCAGAACCCATTCGCCGAAGTGGTCCCAGTTGCTCGCGGCCAGTTTCAGGTAGCGGCCCAGGGGGAACAGCGGCGAGGCAAAGCTGCCGCCACCGGTAATCTTGTTCCATTCGCCGGATAGGGTATCGCCCAGTTCGTCGTAGGCTTCGTGAGGTTGCTTGCCGTCCTTGATCGCCTGGTTGGCGGCATTGATCTCGGTTTTCATCACCTGGAGGATTTTCTGCGCTTCCTCGCGGGAGGCGGGCAGCACCGCCAGCGAGTTGAAGGCCTCGGTAAAGCGTGCCTGACGGTCCGCCGGGGTGCCGCCGTCGGCGATCGGCCGGTCCGGAATACCGTAGAAGTCGCCGCCCAGGGCGACGATCTGGCCGTAGGTCAAGGCCAGACCGTTGGTCAGATGGAGTTCGACCTGCCAGGCCGGAATGGCCGGTGCGTCCTTGGCAAAACGCAGCAGAGCGCTGTCGCCGATGGCACTGTGTTCGCCACCTTCGAAGCGCGCCTGCGGCTTGCCCTTGAGCGCGTTGTCGAATGCGGTTGGCTGGTGATACTTGAGGGTGTGATGACCTTCGGCGAGCAGGATCAGCGCCGCGCCATCGCCCGGAATGGCGATGCCTTGTTCTGTGAAGAGGCTGTCCAGTTCGGCAATGACCTTGCCGTCGTGCAGCAGGAAATCCTGCGCGCGCTGTTGAGTGGCTGACATGTCTGGCTCCTTGATATGTCGTCTTTTTCGTTCAAATAAACTGTATGGATATACAGTTAAAATTGAGCTTAGATGAAAAAAATCCCACGTCAAGGAGGGAAAATCTTGTGGGATCTGTTGAGCGATTCCTGTTGACCTTTGTTATTTAAGTTGTACGATGACGTACGACATCAGCCAGTCTGCGCTGTCTCTTTCATCACAACGTGCTTTCCAGGGTGTTCGAATAATGAATCCACAAGAACTGAAGTCCATCCTCTCCTCCGGTTTGCTGTCCTTCCCGGTGACCGATTTCAATGCCCAGGGCGATTTCCATCGCGCTGGCTACGTCAAGCGCCTGGAGTGGCTGGCCCCTTACGGCGCCACCGCGCTGTTCGCCGCCGGCGGTACCGGTGAGTTCTTCTCCCTGGCGGCCAGTGAATATTCCGAAGTCGTCAAAACCGCCGTCGATACCTGTGCCGGCAGCGTGCCGATCCTCGCCGGTGTCGGTGGTGCGACCCGCCAGGCCATCGAGTACGCCCAGGAAGCCGAACGCCTGGGGGCCAAGGGCCTGCTGTTGCTGCCGCACTATCTGACCGAAGCCAGCCAGGAAGGGGTTGCCGCCCACGTTGAAGCGGTGTGCAAGTCGGTGAAGATCGGCGTGGTGGTGTACAACCGCAACGTCTGCCGCCTGACCGCGCCGCTGCTGGAACGTCTGGCCGAGCGCTGCCCGAACCTGATCGGCTACAAGGATGGCCTCGGCGATATCGAACTGATGGTGTCGATCCGTCACCGTCTCGGCGATCGTTTCAGCTACCTCGGCGGCCTGCCGACCGCGGAGGTCTATGCCGCGGCCTACAAGGCCCTGGGTGTGCCGGTCTACTCCTCGGCGGTGTTCAACTTCATCCCGAAAACCGCGATGGATTTCTACCACGCCATTGCCCGGGACGATCACGCCACCGTCGGCAAGATCATCGACGACTTCTTCCTGCCGTACCTGGATATCCGCAACCGTCGCTCCGGCTACGCTGTGAGTATCGTCAAGGCCGGGGCGAAGATCGTCGGTTATGACGCCGGCCCCGTGCGCACGCCGCTGACCGACCTGCTGCCGGACGAATACGACGCCCTGGCCGCGCTGATCGACAAGCAAGGCGCACAGTAAGAGCGAACAAACCAGGCCGCTGAGCAATCAGCGGCTTTTTCGGTTCAGGAGGTTTTCCGTGGCAGATGCAAAACGTTTCGACAACTACATCGGTGGCCAATGGGTCGCCGGTGCCGAGTACTCGGCCAATATCAACCCGTCGGACTTGTCCGATGTCATTGGCCAGTACGCCAAGGCTGACCTGGCCCAGGTACAGTCGGCTATCGACGCCGCCCGTGAGGCGTTCCCGGCCTGGTCCACCTCCGGCATCCAGGCCCGCAGCGATGCGCTGGACAAGGTCGGTTCGGAAATTCTTGCCCGTCGCGAAGAGCTGGGTAACCTGCTGGCCCGGGAAGAGGGCAAGACCCTGCCCGAAGCCATTGGCGAAGTCAGCCGCGCCGGCAATATCTTCAAGTTCTTTGCCGGCGAATGCCTGCGTCTGTCCGGCGACTACCTGCCGTCGGTGCGTCCGGGCGTCAACGTTGAAGTGACTCGTGAAGCGCTGGGCGTGGTTGGCCTGATCACCCCGTGGAACTTCCCGATCGCGATTCCGGCCTGGAAGATCGCTCCGGCCCTGGCCTACGGTAACTGCGTGGTGCTCAAACCGGCCGAACTGGTGCCGGGTTGTGCCTGGGCCCTGGCGGAAATCATTTCCCGTGCCGGCTTCCCGGCCGGTGTGTTCAACCTGGTGATGGGCAGCGGCCGGCTGGTCGGTGACGCCATGGTCAACAGCCGGAAAATCGACGGCATCAGCTTCACCGGCTCGGTCGGCGTCGGCCGGCAAATCGCGGTCAACTGCGTGTCGCGCCAGGCCAAGGTACAGTTGGAGATGGGCGGCAAGAACCCGCAGGTCATCCTCGACGATGCCGACCTCAAGCAGGCCGTCGAGCTGGCGGTGCAGAGCGCGTTCTACTCCACCGGCCAACGTTGCACGGCGTCCAGCCGTTTGATCGTCACCGCCGGGATCCACGACAAGTTTGTCGAGGCCATGGCCGAGCGCATGCGTTCGATCAAGGTCGGTCACGCCCTCAAGAGCGGTACTGACATCGGTCCGGTGGTCTCCCAGGCGCAACTGGAGCAGGATCTGAGCTACATCAATATCGGCCAGTCCGAAGGCGCCCGCCTGGTGTCCGGCGGTGAGCTGGTGACCTGCGATACCGAAGGCTATTTCCTCGCGCCGACCCTGTTTGCCGACAGCGAAGCCTCGATGCGCATCAGCCGCGAAGAGATCTTCGGCCCGGTGGCCAATATCGTCCGCGTCGCCGATTACGAAGCCGCGCTGGCCATGGCCAACGACACCGAGTTCGGCCTCTCCGCCGGTATTGCCACCACCTCGCTGAAGTACGCCAACCACTTCAAGCGCCACTCCCAGGCCGGGATGGTGATGGTCAACCTGCCGACCGCGGGCGTGGATTACCACGTGCCGTTCGGCGGGCGCAAAGGTTCGTCCTACGGTTCCCGTGAACAGGGTCGCTATGCCCAGGAGTTCTACACCGTGGTCAAGACCAGCTACATCGGTTCGTAACCTGTCTTACCCGCACGGGGCCCTTGCCTGAGGCCCCGTGCGGTAGATCACTGAATGTTTACCCGCGTAAAAAAATAAAGAGTGGGAGTACATCTACATGCAAGCGACCAAGCAGACACATGTCCGCTATTTGATTCTGCTCATGCTGTTTCTGGTGACCACGATCAATTATGCCGACCGTGCCACCATCGCGATTGCCGGCTCCAGCCTGCAAAAAAGCCTCGGCATCGACGCCGTTACCCTCGGTTATATCTTCTCCGCCTTTGGCTGGGCCTATGTGCTCGGGCAGATTCCCGGAGGCTGGCTGCTCGACCGTTTCGGCTCGAAAAAAGTCTATGCGCTGAGCATCTTCACCTGGTCGCTGTTCACCGCGCTGCAAGGTTATGTCGGCGAGTTCGGCGTCTCCACCGCCGTGGTCGCGCTGTTCATGCTGCGCTTCCTGGTGGGCCTGGCCGAAGCGCCATCCTTTCCCGGTAACGCCCGTATCGTCGCGGCCTGGTTCCCCACCGCCGAACGCGGCACCGCCTCGGCGATCTTCAACTCCGCGCAATACTTCGCCACCGTGCTGTTCGCACCGCTGATGGGCTGGATCGTATTCAGCTTTGGCTGGCAGCATGTGTTCCTGGTGATGGGGTGCCTGGGCGTAGTGTTTTCGCTGATCTGGCTGAAAGTCATCCACAGCCCGCGCCAGCACCCGATGATCAACGACGCCGAGTTCACCCATATCGCCGAGAACGGCGGCATGGTCGACATGGACCAGGGCAAGGTCGCCGATGGCGGGCCGAAGTGGGACTATGTGCGCCAACTGCTGACCAACCGCATGATGCTCGGCGTCTACCTGGGCCAGTACTGTATCAACGGCATCACCTATTTCTTCCTGACCTGGTTCCCGGTGTACCTGGTGCAGGAGCGCGGCATGACCATCCTCAAGGCCGGCTTCATCGCCTCCTTGCCGGCCATCTGCGGTTTTATCGGTGGTGTGCTGGGCGGGATCATCTCCGACTACCTGCTGCGTCGCGGCCATTCCCTGACGTTTGCCCGCAAGGCGCCGATCATCGGCGGCCTGTTGCTCTCGACCACCATCGTCGCCTGCAACTATGTGGACATCGAATGGATGGTGGTGGGCTTCATGGCCCTGGCCTTCTTCGGCAAGGGCGTCGGCGCGCTGGGTTGGGCAGTGGTTTCCGATACCTCGCCGAAGCAGATCGCCGGCTTGAGTGGCGGCCTGTTCAACATGTTCGGCAATATCGCTTCCATCACCACGCCGATCGTGATCGGCTACATCATCAGTTCCACCGGTTCGTTCAAGTGGGCCCTGGTGTTTGTCGGCGCCAACGCGCTGTTGGCGGTGATCAGCTATGTGGTGATCGTCGGTGAGATCAAGCGCGTCGAACTGCGCGAGCCGCCGGCCGGTCCCAAGCACCATAGCGAACCCCGTCTGTCCCAAGCCCATTCCTGAGGAGCGGCGTCATGCAGTTGATTGAACATTCCGACTCGCCGCGCTACATCCGCCTGCACGAGCGGGACAATGTGGTGATCGTGGTCAATGACCAGGGTGTACCGGCCGGTACCGAGTTCCCGGACGGCCTGGTGACCCGCGAGCACATTCCCCAGAGTCACAAGGTGACGCTGGTGGATATCGCCGAGGGCGGCGAAGTGATCCGCTACGGCCAGGTCATCGGCTACGCCTTGCTGCCGATTCCCCGGGGCAGTTGGGTCAAGGAAGATCAACTGCGCATGCCCACCGCGCCGCCGCTGGACAGCCTGCCGCTGTCCACCGATGTGCCGGCGGCCCAGGCGCCCCTGGAAGGCTTTACCTTCGAGGGTTATCGCAATGCCGACGGCACCGTCGGTACGCGCAATATCCTCGGCATCACCACCACCGTGCAGTGTGTCACCGGTGTGCTGAACCACGCGGTCAAGCGCATCAAGGATGAGCTGCTGCCCAAGTACCCGCATGTCGACGATGTCGTCGCGTTGACCCACAGCTATGGCTGCGGCGTGGCGATTACCGCGACCGATGCCTATATTCCGATCCGTACCGTGCGCAACCTGGCACGCAACCCGAATCTGGGCGGCGAAGCCTTGGTGATCAGCCTGGGCTGCGAGAAGTTGCAGGCCGGGCAGGTGATGCACGAGGGTGACAGTTCGGTGGACCTGAGCGAGCCGTGGTTGTATCGGCTGCAGGATTCCAGCCACGGGTTTACCGAGATGATCGAGCAGATCATGGCATTGGCGGAAACCCGTCTGAAGAAGCTCGATCAGCGGCGGCGGGAAACCGTGCCGGCGTCGGAGCTGATCCTCGGCATGCAATGCGGTGGCAGCGATGCGTTTTCCGGGATCACCGCCAACCCGGCCTTGGGTTATGCGTCAGATCTGTTGTTGCGGGCCGGGGCGACGGTGATGTTTTCCGAAGTGACGGAGGTACGTGATGCGATCTACCTGCTGACTTCGCGGGCGGAGAGCCTGCCGGTGGCCGAGGCGCTGGTGCGCGAGATGGACTGGTACGACCGCTACCTGGCCAAGGGCGAGGCCGACCGCAGCGCCAATACCACGCCGGGGAACAAGAAGGGCGGGTTGTCGAATATCGTTGAGAAGTCCCTGGGTTCCATCGTCAAGTCCGGCAGCAGCGCGATCAACGGTGTGCTCGGCCCGGGCGAGCGTTTCACGCGCAAGGGCCTGATCTTCTGCGCGACGCCGGCCAGTGACTTTGTCTGCGGCACCTTGCAACTGGCGGCCGGGATGAACCTGCATGTGTTCACCACCGGGCGTGGCACGCCTTATGGGCTGGCGATGGCACCGGTGGTCAAGGTTTCGACCCGTACCGAGCTGGCCCAGCGCTGGCCGGACCTGATCGACATCGATGCCGGGCGGATTGCCACGGGGCGGGCTTCCATCGAGGACCTGGGTTGGGAGTTGTTCAACTACTACCTGGATGTCGCCAGCGGGCGGAAAAAGACCTGGGCCGAGCAGCACAAGCTGCACAACGACATTACCTTGTTCAATCCGGCGCCGATTACCTGAGTCTCAGGATCGGCACCGGATCTTGCGGGTGCCGAGGTCGTGTGGGAGCGCAGCTTGCCCGCGAAAGGGGCCCTGAGGGCGCCAAAAGCTTCGCGGGCAAGCTGCGCTCCCACATACATCGCATTGCCAGACAAACCGGTCTCCACAAAGTTTGTGATCAGAACACCGACCAACCAATCCGCTCGCTCAGCAGTTCCAGCGCTGCCATCCCCACCAGCGAGTTGCCGGCCACATTCAGCTCCGGTGCCCAGACGCAAACGGTAAAGCGCCCCGGCACCACCGCGACAATCCCGCCACCCACGCCGCTCTTGCCCGGCAAACCGACCCGATAGGCAAAGTTCCCGGCCTCGTCGTACAGCCCGCTGGTGGCCATGATCGAGTTGACCTGCTGGGTCTGGCGCCGGGTCAGGATCTGTTCGCCGCTGTGCTTGCAGAACCCGTCGTTGGCCAGGAAGCCGAACGCCCGCGCCAGGTCGATGCAGTTCATACGCAGGGCACAGTGACTGAAATAGCTGCGCAGGACGGCTTCCACATCGTTGTGAAAGTTGCCGAACGACTGCATCAGATAGGCCATGGCCGCGTTGCGTGCCCGGTGCTGGTATTCCGACTCGGCCACCTTGCCGTCGACCATGACCTGCATATTGCCCGATAGGCGCCGGGCGAAATCGCGCATCGACAGCGCCGGAGCGGCGAAGCGCGATTGATTGATATCGCAGATCACCAGGGCCCCGGCATTGATAAACGGGTTACGTGGACGGCCGCGTTCGAACTCCAGCTGCACCAGCGAGTTGAACGGCTGCCCGGAGGGTTCATGGCCCAGCCGTTCCCAGATCGCCTCGCCGGAGTGGTTGATCGCCTGCACCAGGCTGAAGACCTTGGAAATACTCTGGATCGAGAACGGTGTCTGCGCGTCGCCGGCACAGAACATTTCGCCGTCATTGCCATACACGGCAATACCCAGTTGATTAGCCGGCACATCTGCCAGCGCCGGAATGTAATTGGCCACCTTGCCCTGGCCGATCAATGGCCGGACTTCATCGAGGATCTCGTTCAACAGCGCTTGCATGCTCGGGCTCGCAGTCACTTCCCGCCGGGTTGCGGGGCTACATGCTGCTAGACGCTGCGTGCGGGCTTCGGAGCACAGTTTTTACCCTCGGGGTTTCACCGTTGGCGCAGGAGCGGAGCGGATCAGTTAGTACTCGTTGAGACCGGAGCAGAGGCGGGGGTAAACTGCCTGCCCCGTGTAATGTCTGTTGGCTGGAGCCGGTAATGCGCAAAGATAAGAAACAGGTGATTGGTGACGAGATCGGCGATGCGCAGATCAAGTTGTTTCTCGATTTCGAGCCGGTCGACGCCACTTCGCCGTCCCTGCACAAACTGATCAAGGCCTACCGTGGCCTGCGTATCGACGATTTCGAGCGTTTCCTGGTGTTCTTCAAGGAAGCCGGTTACGACCTCGATGGCAAGGACGAACACGGCCAGGACTTCGTGGGCCTGATCCGCGATCAGCGCAACGCCGGCGACTATATCGAGCTGATCGATAACGCTCGCGGCTGATCCGAACCTTTGCGGCGAGCGAGCTTGTTGTGGCGAGCGGGCTTGCCCGCGCTGGGCTGCGAAGCAGCCCTAAAGCCAGCGACCTCATAGTGTCAGGCAGAACGCAATCACAGGTTTTGCGACTGCTTCGCAGCCCAGCGCGGGCGAGCCCGCTCGCCACTTTTTGCGGTTCTGATCCAAAGAAAAACGCCCCGCTCTTCAACCGAAGGGCGGGGCGTTTTTGTCAGCGATCAGCTCAAGCGTAGCTTTCGGTCTCGCTGCTCGGCTCAACCAGTTCCAGACGCAGGTTGTTCTGTGCGTTGATCTGGCGATACAACTGCGCATCCGTTTCCAGGACCTTTTCCCGTGCCGGGAAGATCTCATGGAGCTTGGTCGCCCACTCACCCTTGGCTTTTTCCGGGAAGCAGCGTTCGATCAGTTCGAGCATGATCGACACCGTTACCGATGCGCCCGGCGAGGCGCCGAGCAGGGCGGCCAACGAGCCGTCCTTGGCCGCCACCAGTTCGGTACCGAACTGCAGGACGCCGCCTTTCTTCGGGTCCTTCTTGATGATCTGCACCCGCTGGCCGGCCGTTTCCAGGCGCCAGTCCTCGGCTTTCACCTCCGGATAGAAGCGGCGCAGGGATTCCAGGCGCTGTTCCATGGACTGCATCACTTCGCTGATCAGGTACTTGGTCAGGTCCATGTTGTCGCGGGCCACGGCCAGCATCGGGCCGATGTTGCCGGCACGTACCGAGAGCGGCAGGTCCATCAGCGAACCGTGCTTGAGGAACTTGGTGGTGAAACCGGCATAAGGCCCGAACAGCAGGGATTTCTGGCCGTCGACCACACGGGTGTCCAGGTGCGGCACGGACATCGGCGGCGAACCCACGGCGGCCTGGCTGTAGACCTTGGCCTGGTGGTGCTTGACCACTTCCGGGTTGTCGCAACGCAGCCACTGGCCGCTCACCGGGAAACCGCCGAAGCCTTTGCTTTCCTCGATACCCGAAGCTTGCAGCAACGGCAACGCCGCGCCGCCGGCACCGAGGAAGACGAACTTGGCATCGACGTCACGGCTGTTACCGCTGTTCACGTCCTTGATGCTCACGGTCCAGCCGGCGCCGTTGCGCTTGAGGCCGGTGACGCGCTTGCAGTACTTGACCTGGGCGTCGGGCGCACTGGTCAGGTGCTTGAGCAACTGATTGGTCAGGGCGCCGAAGTTGACGTCGGTACCTTTCATCACACGGGTCGCGGCAATCGCCTCGTCGGCCGGACGGCCCGGCATCATCAGCGGCATCCACTCGGCCATCTTCGCGCGGTCTTCGGTGTATTCCATCTCGGCGAAGGCGTGGTGCGGATGCAGGGCTTCAAAGCGCTTCTTGAGGAAGGCCACGCCCTTGTCGCCCTGGACGAAGCTCAGGTGCGGCACCGGACTGATGAAGGACTTGCACGAACCGAAGGTGCCTTTCTGCGCCAGATAGGCCCAGAACTGCTTCGACACCTCGAACTGGGTGTTGATGTGCACGGCTTTCTTGATGTCGATGGAGCCGTCAGCCGCCTGCGGCGTGTAGTTCAGCTCGCACAGCCCGGCATGACCGGTACCGGCGTTGTTCCACGGGTTGGAACTCTCCGCGGCACCGGAATCCATCAGCTCGACGACTTCCAGCTTGATCGCGGGGTCGAGCTCCTTGAGCAGCACCGCAAGGGTGGCACTCATGATGCCGGCCCCAACCAGGACCACATCAACTGCTTCGTTATGCGCCATTAACGCGTCTCCAAAATCTGCAGCACCACATTGACGGCATGGCTGCCGGGCATGGGCGGGGCACGTTTGACGTTAGCCCAGCAATGACCCGACCAGGATGGCCATGTCCGATTCTTCGCAATTTCTTGCAACTTCAGCGGACGCTGCCGGTGGGCCCAAAGTGCGTATGAACGCATGTGCGGGCAACACGGGCAATTCGACTTATGGTCAAGAGCGTCCGATTCGTGCAACCAAATCCGTAAGCGAACAGGTATCAAGCACCTGTCGGGGTGTATCGGGTCCTGTGTGATGAGGCTGTTGGGGACGCTGATGGTGCTTGTTCAGACGCGAAACTATTCATTTGTTCGCCACACTCTCGTGAAGTTGTGAAAACCCGTTTTTTCACGCTCTTTTGAAGACGTGAACCTCAAAAAAGGGCTGCCGCGGTCTGTCACCGGGCCCGCGGTGCGAATACCGGCCGGGAAGGGCAGGCGGCACGGGCCAACAACTCAGTGAGCGAGCACAAGGGCAGCTCTGGCAGATTCGCTGAAAACGGTGGTTTGCGCAGGTAACAGCAAGCTCGCCGGCTTCACTCGATCTGTGTGGGCGGCTCTCTGTGGGCAGTACGAAGGTGCCGATGCAAGCGCATTGGCGGTGCTGCGAGGCCCGATCAGGAGACGTCCTTATAATCGGGGGGAGATTGTAACTAAGAAACGGGGGGAAATGGTCGTGTTTAATGACTTTTATTCGACATCTGGTCAGATGCCGGGCGACGGCGTCGATCAGAGCCCGTGCTCAGGGTCGCAGGCCACTGTGACAGGTGTGTGACAGGAACGCCGGCCGGGCGTGCTTGTCAGACTTTTCAGCAGCCGGTGGTGGTGCTGGTGACCGACGCCCGGCCCCCGCTATACTCAGCGCCTGAATGATGCCTGGTCCTTGGAGAGATGAGCATGTTGCAACGCCTGTTGTTCGGTTTGATCACTGTAACCAGTTTGACGCTTGTCGGCTGTGCCAACAGCCCGCAACAACTCAGCCCGCAGCCCACCCTCACCACTCAACTGGCGCCGGTCGGCCATGGTCAGCCGGTGGTGGTTCGGGTGGTGGACGGTCGTCGCTCGCCGGTATTGGGCACGCGCGGCGGCCTGTACCCTGAAACCAGCGCGATTACCGTGCAAGGGGCCGACCTGATCCCGAAACTGCAGGCCCAGGCCGATGCGGCCGTGCGCCTGCTGGGCTTTACCCCTTCGCCCAACGGCATGAATGCGCCGACCCTGACCGTGACGTTGTCCGATCTGACCTATCAGTCGCCGAAAGAGGGTGTCTACGTGACCGAGGCGACCATCGGCGCCAACTTCCGTTCTGACGTGACCAACGCCAACCGTCATTACAGCGGTAGTTATGGGGCGTCGTTGAACCAGCGTTTCGGCATGGCGCCGAACGAAGAGGCAAACACCAAGTTGATCAGCGACGTATTGAGCGATGCGCTGACCCGGGTGTTCAAGGACCCGAAAATCGGCCAGGTGCTGGGCGAATAACCTATAGGAGCCGGCTTGCCGGCGATGGGGTCCCAAGGGCAGCCAAAGGTTTGGCGTGGCAACCTCACGCCGCTTCCACATAAAGATCCAGCATGCTGACCCCGGTCAGCAGGTCGGCTTCCGGCAGGTCGGCGTGCTGATGCCCTCCCAGGGCGCAATACACCAGCCAATGGCGGTCCTGGACGTTGAACGACATGGCGTCCACCAGGGCCTCCTGTTCGTCGCTGGGGGCGATCAGATAAAGACGATCCTGGTTCTCTGCGTGCAACATGACAAGCTCCGTGGGCTATCGAGGGGCGACAGACTGGCTTGTTAAGGTGACGTTCCGGTGACAATGGAAATTAACCCGACCAACAGAAACGACAACGGCGCCCGTGGGCGCCGTTGTCGTTTACAGATTGTGGCTATGGCAGTGCCAGGCCGGCCTTGACCCGGTACTGATTGCGCACTGGCGTGGCATATTGCTGCACCAGGTACGGACGGTGCTCGGCCGGGCAGGCCACCAGGCGGCTCTGCCATTGCGCCTCGGCCTTGGCCAGTTCGTCGGCGGCAAACACCTGGGCGGCACCCGGCACCTGCAACTGCGGATCGGCGCCGCTCCACTGGGCATACGCCAGGTAGTGCACCGGGAACAGGCGATAACCTTCGAGAATCTGCCGGTCCATTTCCGTGGCCAGGACCTTGGTGTCCTCGAATTCATCGGTCAGGGGCGCGGCGAAGTTCACATGTACCCGGCCCTTATAGCCGGTGATGCCCTTGGCGATGCTGACGTCATCCTCGCCCGGCGCCTTGGTGTAGCTACCGGTGGTGGCGCGGATATACAGTTCGCGGGCCTTGGCCTGGTCGCAGGGGTCATATTCGTAGCTGATGGACACCGGCGTCAGGTTCAACGAACGGATGACTGCGGCGAATGGCTCGTCCTTGCGGCTCATATGGAACATTTTCAGGATCGCCGATTCGGTACGGTCGTCACCGTCCTTGGCCCGTCCTTCGGCCTGGGCGATCCAGATTGACTGGCAATCATGGCGGATCGAATGGTTGATGTAAGCCGAGAGCAGCTGATAGGCGGCCATCTTTTCCCGTCGTCCGGCGATCGAGCGGTGCACGATAAAGCTCTTGTTCAGGCGCATCAGATCGCTGACAAAGGGCTTTTGCAGCAGGTTGTCGCCAATGGCGATACGCGGCGTGGGCAAACCGGCGTGATACACGGCATAGTTGACGAAAGCCGGGTCCATCACGATGTCGCGGTGGTTGGCCAGGAACAGGTAGGCCTGGCCTGACTTGAACTGTTCGACGCCGGTGTAGGTGACACCGTCGGTGGCGCGCTCGATGGTCTGGTCGACATAGACCTCGACCTTGTCCTGCAAGGTGGCGACCGACGTCACACCGGCGAACTCACGGCGCAGGCGGTAGGCGATCAAGGGTCTGAGCAGCCAGCCGAAGGCGCCGGCCAGGCGCGGGAAGCGGAAGTGGGTGAGGATATCTAGAAACGCCTGGTCGCCGAACAGCCGGGCCAGGACGGCCGGTACTTCACTGTCGTCGTAAGGTCGGATGGCATCGAATTCGCCCATATGCTCTCTTGTTGGAAACGGCTAGGGTAAGTAGAGGTTTGAGTGATAAATAACAAAGCCCGGTCTGGAAAATAAAGCCCAGACATAAAATAGCCTTGCAAATAGACCGGCGATTATACGCACAAGTCACTTCGGAGGCCGCGATGCTGGAAACTGAGCGTTACGAATGTCCTTATTGTGGTGAAATCGGTGAGGCGGTACTGGATCTGTCCGGCGGCGACCAGACCTATATCGAGGACTGCGCGGTGTGCTGTCGACCGATTACCTTTGTCCTGCAGACCGATGGCGAGGAATGGATGCTCGACGTTTACAGCGAGAACGAGTGATGAGGGCCTCCCTATGCAGCGTATCTACGAGCCGGAAAACCTGATGGAAGGCGAGTTGTTGCAGGGCATGCTCGCCAGCGAAGGGATTCAGGCACACCTGGTGGGGCGTGACCTGCTGGGCGGAGTGGGAGAGTTGCCGGTCTTCGGCTTGTTGGCCCTGGCGGTGGACAATGATCAGGCGCAATGCGCGCGGGAGCTGATCGCCGCGTACAATGCGGCGCTGCCGCTGGCCGGCGATGAGCCGGAGAGTTTCCCGGACGTGCTGGTCTGTTAGCCTGTGTGCGCTGCAAAGGAGCGCGTTTGTGCTGCTTGCCCGAGTTTTTGAAAAGAGCCGTATTGCCCCATGTGTGGACGTTATGCCCTGTTTCGCTGGAACCCCACCTTCGCGGCCTTGCCCGGCTTTCCCGCCGACCAGCAGGCGCAGTGGAACATTTCACCGAATGATTCGGTGCTGATCCTGCGTGCCGTTGACGGTCAGCGCGAGCTGGCCCGTGCCCGTTGGGGGCTGACTCCGGCCTGGTTGACCGACCTGTCGCGCACGCCGGCCCATGCCCGCGCCGAAACCCTGGCCGAGCAGCCGATGTTTCGCCAGGCGTTCCGTGAGCGGCGTTGCCTGCTGCCGGCCAACGGTTTCTACGAATGGCGCGGTACGCAACGCAAGCGGCCTTACTGGCTGACCCCGGCCGAAGGTTCGAGCTTGTTCTTTGCGGCAATCTGGGAGGCCTATCCGGTGGCGGGGCATGTCTGGTTGAGCACCGCCGTGGTGACCCAGGCGGCGGCCGGTCAGCGCCGTCCGCTGATCCTGGATGCGGCGGGGCAGACGGCGTGGTTGTCCGAAACCACCGCGATGGCGGATTTGCAGGCGTTGCTGGCCAGTCCCCAGGCGCCCCTGCGCGAGCGGGTGCTGGCCAACCTGGTGAACGATCCGAAGCTCAATGCACCGGAGTGCCTGACGCCGGGTTGAGGTACGGCGCGGTTCAAAACCGGCTGAGGTCCCGCGATGCGTCATTTGTATCTGGATTTGATACAAATCCCGGCCTAGGATAGCTGCAGTTTTCAGGGAGACTGTTCATGGCTAGAGCTTGGGTGTTGGGCGCGTTGAGCGCGAGTTTGCTGTTGGGTGGGTGCCAGGCCGTCAATACCACCAACGGTGGTGCGGTCGGGGTCGAGCGCAAGCAGTACATGTTCAGTATGTTGTCGAGCCAGCAAGTCGACCAGATGTACGCGCAGTCGTACCAGAAGACCCTGGGGGAGGCGAGTGGCAAGGGCGTGCTGGACAAGACCAGTGCCAATGCCAAGCGGGTCCAGGCGATTGCCAATCGCCTGATTGCCCAGGCACCGATCTTCCGTCCGGATGCGGCGCAATGGCAGTGGGAGATCAATCTGATCAAGAGTGACGAGCTCAATGCCAACTGCGGTCCTGGCGGCAAGATCATCTTCTATAGCGGTTTGATCGACCAGCTCAAGCTGAGCGACGACGAGATCGCCGCGGTGATGGGGCATGAAATTGCCCACGCCTTGCGCGAGCATGGTCGCGAGGCGATGTCCAAGGCTTATGGGATCGAGATGGCGAAGCAGGGCGCGGGGGCCTTGTTCGGCCTGGGGCAGGACAGCCTGGCGCTGGCCGATACCGTGGCCAACTACGGCATGACCTTGCCCAATAGCCGGGCCAACGAGAACGAGGCGGACCTGATCGGCCTGGAACTGGCGGCCCGTGCCGGCTACAACCCGAACGCGGCCATCAGCCTGTGGAACAAGATGAGCAAGGCGGCGGAAGGTGCGCCGCCGGAGTTCATGAGTACCCACCCGGCGTCCGCCAGTCGGATTGCCTCGCTGGAGGCGGCGATTCCGAAGGTGATGCCATTGTACCAGCAGGCCAGGAAGTCCTGAGTCACTACGTGCCTATCGGTGATGCAGCTTGTGGCGAGCGGGCTTGTCGGGACGCCGCAGCGCCCCGTTCGGCTTAAAACCAGCGACGGTGTTCTACCTGGCACTATGAAGTTGCTGATTTTAGGGCTGCTTCGCAGCCCAACGCGGGCAAGCCCGCTGGCCACACAAACCTACTCATCCAGACGGATCTAGATCCAGCCGCTGCTCTGCATCGCCTTGTACACCGCGACCAGCGCGAGGATGAAGAACGCCGTCGCCGCCAGGCGGCGGATCAGGGTCAACGGCAGCTTGTCGGCGGCGAAGTTGCCCGCCAGCACCACCGGGACGTTGGCGATCAACATGCCCAGGGTGGTGCCGATGATCACCAGCCACAGCTCCGGATATTGCGCCGCCAGCATCACCGTGGCGATCTGGGTCTTGTCACCGATTTCGGCGAGGAAGAATGCGATCAGGGTGGTCAGGAACGGGCCGAACTTGCGCGCCGTGGTGGTCTCGTCGTCGTCGATCTTGTCCGGTACCAGGGTCCACAGGGCGGTGGCGGTAAAGCTCGCCGCGAGGATCCAGTGCAGCACCGCATTGGAGAAGAAACTGCCGAACCAGGCCCCCAACGCACCGGCTGCCGCATGGTTGGCCAGGGTCGCGGCGATGATGCCGGCAATGATCGGCCAGGGTTTGCGAAAGCGTGCGGCCAGAATGAGCGCGAGCAGTTGCGTCTTGTCGCCGATTTCGGCCAAGGCAACGATCGCGGTGGGGACGAGCAGGGAATCCAGCATCAGGTTTTCCTAAGGGGCGGGTCGACACGGCTATGACACGTACAGCCTTCCCGCCCCGGGTAAGGTGTGCGTGTCATAGGTCTTGTCAAACCTCGGATCCGTCTGTGCGGACCCTGGGTCGCATGCGCCATGGTCTGTTGACCAAGTATGTTGACGCATGCCGGACGAGCGTGGCGCTCGTGGGAGACTACTCCCCTAGGACGGAGCGGATTCTGCCTAGGCAAAATCCATTGCGCAAGCCTTCTTTTCAGCCGCGTTTGGCGCTGTAGATCCGGAAACCCTGCCCCTCGGCCTTGGTCACGCAGCGTCCGAGATGCTCTTCGATCAATGGTTGGTAACGCAGGAAACTGTTCGCCACCAACCGAAGTTCGCCGCCGTTTTTCAGATGTTTGGCCGCTTTTCGCAGCAGATTCTCCGTCGCCAGGTAGTCGGTGTGGACCCCGACATGGAACGGTGGATTGCTCAGGATGGCACTCAAACCCATGGGGGCGGCATCGATACCGTCACCGGTCAGCACTTCGGCGTCGAGGCCATTGGCGGCCAGGGTCAGGCGACTGCTGGCAGTGGCAAAAGCGTCGACGTCGAGCAGGATCACATGGTTGTGCGGGTAACGCCGTTTCACGGCGGCGCCGAGGACGCCGGCACCGCAACCGAAGTCCAGCAGGTTGCCGCTCGGCAGTTTGTCCAGGTGCTCCAGCAGCAGGGCGCTGCCACGATCCAACCGGCCGTGGCTGAACACCCCGGGCAGGCTGACCACCTTGAGCGGCCCTTCGGCCAGGTCCAGTTCGTAATGTTGCGCCAGGCTTTCCAGCGACTTGGCAACCGGCGCTTCGGCCACGGTGACCTGCCACAGTTGGCAATGCCGGGCACTGTCGAGCTTGCGCGGCTTACCTAAGGGGTTGAGTTGCTTGGCCGCGCCTTCGATGCCGCTACGTTTTTCCCCGACCAGGAACACCTCGCCGCCGGGCAGGCGCGAGGCGACGGCGTTGAGCAGGTAGTCGGTCAGGTCCTTGGACTTGGGCAGGAACACCACGGCGCTGTCGAACGGGATCTCGGGGATATTCACGCCAAAATGGCTGCGCCCTTCGAAGCGCGCCTCCAGTGCCGCCTGATCGCCAGCATGCCAGCACCAGCCGTGGGCGTTGGGCAGGCGTCCGAGCAGGTCGTCGGCGGGCAGCCCGGCGAGCAACAACTTGCCCTGGAAATAATCGGCCTGACGAAGCAGTACTTCACTGCGCGGATCCATGGTCTGCTCCCTGAAAAAAAGTGCCGCAGTCTATCAACTGACAACCCGCAACGCTGCTCCGTTGAAGAATCCCAGGGCGTTTTCCGCCAACTGGCCGACAATTCGTTGTCGGGCTTCACGGCTGCCCCAGGCATTGTGCGGGGTGACGATCAGGCGTGGAATGTCGCCGGCCAGCAGCGGGTTGCCGTTGCTCGGCGGTTCGACGCTCAGCACATCGCTGGCGGCTCCGCCCAGGTGGCCGCTGCGCAAGGCATCGGCCAGGGCCAGTTCGTCGATCAGGCCGCCGCGGGCGGTATTGACCACAAAGGCCCCGGGCTTGAGCAACGCCAGTTCGGCGGCGCCGATGAAGTGGCGGGTGTATTCGTTGAGCGGGCAGTGCAGGGTCAGCGCATCGACTTGCGGCAGCAGTTGTTCCAGCGGCACGCGATCGGGTCGAGCCGGGCGCCCGGGAATCTGCCCGAGCAACACGCGCATGCCAAAGGCTTCGGCGAGCCGGGCGACCGCGCCGCCGAGTTCACCATGGCCGAGCAGGCCGAGGGTCTTGCCTTCCAGCTCGACAATCGGGAAATCCAGCAGGCAGAACTGTTTGGCCTGTTGCCAGCGGCCTTCGCCCACGGCTTTCTGGTAGTCGGTCAGGCGAGTGGCCAGGGCCAGCAGCAACATCAGGGTGTGCTGGGCCACCGACGGCGTGCCGTAGCCCTGGCAGTTGCTCACGGTAATACCCTGGGCACGGGCGGCAGCCAGGTCGACATTGTTGGTGCCGGTGGCGCTGATCAGGATCAGCTTCAACTCGGGGCAGGCGGCCAGGGTGGCGGCGCTCAGGGGCACCTTGTTGCTGATGGCGACACTGGCACCTTTCAGGTGTTCGATAACAGCCTGCGGCGCGGTGCTGGCGCACAGGCGCAATTCATCGAAGCAGGCCCGCAGCGGATCGAGGTCCAGATCGCCGAGATCCAGGGAGGGGTGATCGAGGAATACCGCGCGACGGGAGTTGCTCATCAACTGTACCTTTTGTGCTGTCGGGTGAAAGCGTAAGGTGGAAAGCCTAACAGACATATTCAGTTACCGAGGAGCCCATCGCCGTGTCCATCTACCTGGCGGAATTCTTGACCGTTGCCCTGATTCACCTGCTGGCGGTGGCCAGCCCCGGCCCGGACTTTGCCGTGGTGGTGCGCGAGAGCGTGACCCATGGTCGACGTGCCGGCACCTGGACCGCGCTGGGCGTCGGCACGGCAATTTTCCTGCACGTCGGCTATTCGCTGCTGGGTATCGGCTTGATCGTGTCGCAATCGATCGTGCTGTTCAACGCCTTGAAATGGCTGGCGGCAGCCTACCTGCTGTATATCGGTTTCAAGGCTATCCGTGCCAAACCGGCCAAGCCTGTGAGCGACGACCTGGCCTTGCAGGTGGGTGAGCGCACCGCTCGCGGCGCCTTCACCTCGGGCTTCGTGACCAATGGCCTGAACCCCAAGGCCACGCTGTTCTTTCTCTCGCTGTTCACCGTGGTGATCAATCCGCACACGCCGCTACTGGTCCAGGCCGGCTACGGCGTTTACCTGGCCGTGGCCACTGCCCTGTGGTTCTGCCTGGTGGCGATGCTGTTCAGCCAGCAGCGTGTACGCGCCGGTTTTGCGCGCATGGGGCACTGGTTCGACCGGACCATGGGCGCGGTGTTGATCGCCATCGGTGTGAAGCTGGCCTTCACCGAGATGCATTGATCGCGCTGAACTGATTCAAGGCATTCAGGTAGTCCCGCGGGTTGTCGCCAAGCAGGCGACGAAACATCGAACTGAAGGCCCGGGCGCTGCCATAACCCAACATCTTGGCCACGTGCTGTACGCTTTCCCCGGCGATCAGGCGTGGCAAGGCTTCCATCAGGCGCAACTGCTGGCGCCAGGCATTGAAGTTCATCTGCACTTGCTGCTGGAACAGCCGTGCCAGGGTCCGGGTGCTGGCGCCGACCTGTTGTGCCCAGTCTTCCAGGCTGTTGGGGTGATCCGGGGCTTCCAGCAGGGCCAGGCAGATCCGTTGCAGGCGCCGGTCGGTCGGCATCGGGATGTGCAGCGGCAGGTTCTCCAGGGCGGCCAGCTCCTCCAGCATCAGTTGCTGGATCAGCGGGTTTTTCGCCTGCTCAGGCCCTTGTACCGCACGCACGATCAACTCTCGCAGCAACGGCGTCACCGCCAGCACACAGCAGCCGTGCAGGTTGCTCGGCGAATACTCGGCGGCGACAAATAACGACCGCATGCGCACCTCGCCGCTCATGAAAATCTCATGCTCGACCCAGGGTGGAATCCACACGGCACGGGTCGGCGGGATGATCCACGCACCTTCGGCGGTGACCAGGCGCATCACCCCACACACGGCATAGAGCAACTGCGCTTCCTGATGGACGTGCAGTTCCTGGTGCGCGCCGTCGACGTAGTCGCGGGGGTAGGCGCTGATAGGGCCGTGTAGGAAGTGGCTGATTAACATATCCGATTCTACAAGTCTGTCTGGTTTGATGAGTTTGTTGGCAGAAATGCGTTTTGTCGCCAATTTAGCATAACGGACCGATAACAATCCTGACGTGTGTGCCGTGATGAACCAACCCCGAAACGTAATCCGCTACATCAATGCCGCCCATGTGATCGATCACATGTTCATGCTGATTTTTCCCGCCGCCGTACTCGGTATGGGCCAGACCTTCGGCCTCGACTTCGCCCAGATGATTGGCCTGTCCCTGGGCGGTTTCATTGCCTTCGGCGCCTGTTCGCTACCGGCCGGCTGGCTGGGTGACCACTGGAGTCGACGGAGCATGATGCTGCTGTTCTTCTTCGGGATCGGCGCCGCGTCGATCTTTACCGGCCTGAGCAGCACGGCGCCGATGCTGACCCTGGGGCTGACCCTGGTCGGTGTCTTCGCGGCGATCTATCACCCGGTGGGCACCGCGATGCTGGTCAGCTACGCACAGAACCGTGGTCGCGAAATCGGCGTCAACGGCATGTGGGGCAACCTCGGCGTGGCATTTTCAGCACTGGTCACCGGTTTTCTGGTGGCGCAATTCGGCTGGCGTTCGGCGTTTATCCTGCCGGGGGCGGTAGCGATCGTGCTCGGTGTGCTGTTTGCCTGGCAGGTGCGTGAAGAACCGATTCCGCAGCAGCCCCATGTGAAACTGCGCAACGCCAGCGGCCAGCAGATTTCCATGGTCATGGTGTTCAGTGTGCTGGCGCTGGTCACGGCCACGGGCGGGGTGGTGTTCAACGCCACCACCATGACCTACCCGAAGCTGTTCCAGGAGCGCCTGCACGAGTGGCTTGCCTCGCCGCAGTTGCTCGGTGTGATCGTCAGCCTGGCCTACGCCTTTGGCGCGGTGGCGCAGTTGAGCATCGGCCGGATGCTCGACCGCATGAGCCTGAAATGGCCGTTCGTGGTGCTGACCCTGTGCCAGGCGCCCTTGTTGTTCGGCCTGGCCTACGTCGATGGCCTGGCGGTGATGGTCCTGGGCGCGGCGCTGATGTTCGTGGTCTTCGGCCAGGTGACGGTGAATGACGCGATGGTCGCCAACTTCGTCGCGCCGCAGTGGCAATCGCGGGTCTTTGCCCTGCGCTACTGCCTGTCGTTCGGGGCCAGTGCGACGGCTATTCCGTTGATCGCCTTTGTCGAGCCACGGCAGGGGTTTGCCGGCCTGTACCTGATCCTCGCGGGCTTTGCCGCGCTGACGTTTGTCGCCGCGCTGGTGTTTCCGCGCACCCCGGCCCAGCAGCCCGCCGGGCAGCCGGCCTGAGCCTTGGCGGAGGTTTGCGTGGGTGCTGGCTGTGAGCTAGCACTCACGTTCGTCTGCAAATCATTCCTTTGGGTGATTTAGTCAGTGCGCGACGGCTCTAGAGTGCCTATCTTTAGCCACGACCGTGCAGACAGACCAAGGAAGCTCCATGTTGCAGACTCGTATCATTCCGCCCGCCGAAGGGGCTTATCAATACCCACTGTTGATCAAGCGCTTGCTGATGTCCGGCAGCCGCTACGAGAAAACCCGTGAGATCGTCTATCGCGACAAGCTGCGCTACAGCTATCCGACCTTGAGCGAGCGGATCGCCCGCCTGGCCAACGTGCTGACGGCGGCGGGGGTCAAGGCCGGCGACACCGTCGCGGTGATGGACTGGGACAGCCATCGCTACCTGGAGTGCATGTTCGCCATCCCGATGATCGGTGCGGTGATCCACACCATCAACGTGCGGCTCTCGCCCGAGCAGATCCTCTACACCATGAACCACGCCGAGGACCGCTTCGTGCTGGTCAACAGCGAGTTCGTCGGCCTGTACCAGGCGATTGCCGGGCAACTGACCACGGTGGACAAGACCCTGCTGCTCACCGACACCACGGACAAGAGCGCCGAGCTGCCGAACCTGGTGGGCGAATACGAGCAACTGCTGGCGGCGGCGAGCCCGCTCTACGACTTCGAGGATTTCGACGAGAATTCGGTCGCCACCACCTTCTACACCACCGGAACCACCGGCAATCCGAAGGGCGTCTACTTTACCCATCGCCAGTTGGTGCTGCACACCCTGGGTGAGGCGACCATCATGGGCAGCATCGACAGCGTGCGCCTGCTGGGCACCAACGACGTCTACATGCCGATCACCCCGATGTTCCACGTGCATGCCTGGGGCTTGCCCTATGTGGCGACCATGCTCGGACTCAAGCAGGTCTATCCCGGCCGTTATGAGCCGGAGCTGCTGGTGGAGCTGTGGCGCAAGGAAAAGGTCACCTTTTCCCATTGCGTGCCGACCATCCTGCAGATGGTGCTCAACGCCAAGGCGGCCCAGGGCACCGACTTCAAGGGTTGGAAGATGGTCATCGGCGGCAGTGCGTTGAACCGCACGCTGTATGAGAACGCCAAGAGCAAGGGTATTCAACTGACCGCCGCCTACGGCATGTCGGAAACCGGCCCGCTGGTGTCCTGTGCCCACCTCAGCGACGAGTTGATGGCCGGCAGCGAGGATGAGCGCACCAGCTACCGGATCAAGGCCGGCGTGCCCGGGCCATTGGTGGACGCGGCGATTGTCGACGAGGACGGCAACTTCCTCCCGGCGGACGGCGAGACCCAGGGTGAACTGGTGCTGCGCGCGCCCTGGCTGACCGAGGGGTATTACAACGAACCGCAGAAGGGCGCCGAGCTCTGGGCCGGCGGCTGGCTGCACACCGGTGACGTGGCAACCCTCGACAGCCTGGGGGTGATCGACATCCGCGACCGGATCAAGGATGTGATCAAGACCGGCGGCGAATGGATCTCCTCCCTGGCCCTGGAAGACCTGGTCAGCCGCCACCCGTCGGTACGTGAAGTCGCGGTGGTGGGCATTGCCGATCCGCAATGGGGGGAGCGTCCGTTTGCCCTGCTGGTCCTGCGCGAAGGCCATGCGATCGGTGCCAGGGAACTCAAGGAACACCTCAAACCGTTCGTCGAGCAGGGGCACTTGAGCAAGTGGGCGATCCCGAGCCAGATCGCTCTTGTTACGGAAATTCCCAAGACCAGCGTCGGTAAACTGGACAAGAAGCGCATCCGCATCGATATCGTCCAATGGCAGGCCAGCAACAGCAGTTTCCTCTCGACCCTTTGAGGTGTCCCCGCCACGCTCGAAAGGGCGTGGCAGCCCCGCCAGGCAAATGCCTGGCTTGTCGAACCCGAATTTTCAGTCATTCTTGCCCGCCGCGTTTCAGCGGCTTGGCGAACCCATTGTTTGTGCAGTGGCCCCAGGGTGCAAATCACACTTTAGAGGGATCAAGCGGTACTGGCTGCTGGCTATAGTCCGCTGACGGATTTTCAGGAGTGGGGCCGGCCGGCGATACGCCGCGCCGCCACCGCGGGCGATGGATGGGAGTGTCTGCTTCCCTTTCGCCCGGGGCGTTCCTGGAGGTACTCACTGCCATAACAATAAAGCACATGGAGTATGTCGATGATCGCGTTAAACCCGTTCTGGCGCCGGGCGAAACTGCCCTTGGCCGTCAGTCTCGCCTCTACGCTTGCCGGACCCGCCTTTGGCGTCAGTTTCAATGTCGGTGAAATCGAGGGCAGCTTCGACTCGTCTCTGTCGCTGGGGGCCAGTTGGTCGACGCAGAATCCCAACAAGAACCTGATCGGCGTCAACAATGGCGGCGCGGGGTTGTCGCAGACCTCCGATGACGGGCACTTGAACTTCAAGGCCGGCGACACGTTTTCGAAGATCTTCAAGGGCGTGCATGACCTTGAACTGAAATCCGGCGATACCGGCGTGTTCGTGCGTGGCAAGTACTGGTACGACTTTGCCTTGCAGAACCAGGACCTCGACTTCAAGAACGTCAGCAACGACGGCCGCCAGGAAGGCGCCAGGTCTTCCGGGGCGCAGATCCTCGACGCCTTCGTCTATCACAACTACAGCGTTGCCGACCTGCCGGGCACCGTGCGCCTGGGCAAGCAGGTGGTGAGCTGGGGCGAAAGTACCTTTATCGGTGGCGGGATCAACTCGATCAACCCGATCGATGTGTCGGCGTTCCGTCGTCCAGGGGCCGAGATCAAGGAAGGTCTGATTCCGGTCAACATGTTCTACATGAACCAGAGCCTCACCGATAACCTCTCGGCGGAAGGCTTCTACCAGATCGGCTGGGATTCGACGGTCACCGATAACTGCGGCACCTTCTTCTCGCAGTCGGATATCTCCTCGCATGGCTGTGATAATAACCTGCGGGTCTTGAATTCGACCGCCACGATCAGCCCGGCCCAGCAAGCGGCGCTACGGCCGTTGGGTGTCGATATCAACGGCGAAGGTGTCCTGGTTCGACGTACCCCCGACCAGGATCCCAGTAGTGGCGGCCAGTTCGGCTTGGCCATGCATTACAACTTCGAGCCGCTGGACACCGAGTTCGGCGCCTATTTCATGAACTACCACAGTCGGGCGCCGATCTTCAGTGCCAAGGGCGCCTCGCAGGCGGTCTTCAATAGTGCTCCGTTCCTCGGTACGGCGGCCCCCCTGGTGGTGGCGGGTAATTCCAGCTACTTCATGGAGTACCCGGAGAACATTCGCCTGTATGGCTTGAGTTTCTCCACCACCTTGCCCACCGGTACCGCCTGGAGCGGTGAATTGAGCTACCGGCCGAATGCGCCGGTGCAGATCAGTTCCACCGATATCCTGTATGCCGGTGTCACGCCATTGCCCGGCCTGGGGAATGCTTCGATCCTCAAGGGCTCGCCAGGTCAGACGATCAACGGCTATAACCGCAAGGAAATCACCCAGTTCCAGACCACCTTCACGCATTTCTTCGACCAGGTCATGGGCGCCAGTCGCCTGACCCTCGTCGGTGAGGCCGGGATCACCTATGTGGGCGGCCTGGAAAGCCGCGACAAGGTTCGCTACGGCCGGGATCCGGTCTATGGGCCCGGCACCTTGCCCAACGGTTTTTGCCCCGCCCTCAATGGCAGCACGATCGCTGGCGCGGGTCCCGGCGCGGATGCCAGCAACCGCAGCAGCAACTGCAACAACGACGGTTTCACCACCGCCACTTCCTGGGGCTATCGCGCCCGGGCGATCTGGGAATACCCGGATGTCTTCGCCGGGGTGAACCTCAAGCCCAACGTGGCCTGGTCCCATGATGTGAAAGGCTATTCGCCGGGCCCTGGCGGCAACTTCGAGCAGGGGCGCAAGGCCGTCAGCCTGGGCCTCGATGCCGAATACCAGAACACCTACACCGCGAGCCTGAACTACACCAACTTCTTCGGTGGCGACTACAGCACGGTGGACGACCGTGACTTCGTGGCACTGAGCGTTGGCATGAACTTCTAAGTACGCTGAATTTCAGGAAGAACAATAAGATGAAAATCACCAAGAATCTGTTGCAGGTCGGTGTACTCGGATTGTCGTTGCTGGCCAGCGGCGTGATGGCGGCGGTGTCCGCCGACGAGGCGGCGAAACTGGGCACGAGCCTGACCCCGATGGGCGCGGAAAAGGCCGGTAACGCCGCCGGCACTATCCCGGCCTGGACGCCGATGGCGAAGACCATCGGCACGGTCGACAGCAAGGGCTTCCTCTCCGACCCGTACGGCAGTGAAAAACCGCTGTTCATCATCACCGCGCAGAACGTCGAGCAGTACAAGGACAAGCTGTCCCCGGGGCAATACGCGATGTTCAAGCGTTACCCGGAGACCTTCAAAATGCCGGTCTATCCGTCCCATCGTGGCGCCACCGTGCCGGATGACGTGTTCGCCGCGATCAAGGAAAACGCCACCAAGACCAACCTGGTCAGCGGCGGCAACGGCCTGGAAAACTTCAAGACCGCGGTGCCGTTCCCGATTCCGAAAAGTGGCGTGGAAGTGATCTGGAACCACATCACCCGCTATCGCGGTGGCAGCGTGACCCGCCTGGTAACCCAGGCCACGCCCCAGGCCAACGGCTCCTACAGCCTGGTGTACTTCCAGGACCAGTTCGTCTTCCGCGACAAGATGAAGGACTACGATCCGGCCAACCCGGGCAATATCCTCTTCTACTTCAAGCAGAAAGTGACCGCGCCGGCGCGTCTGGCCGGTGGCGTGCTGCTGGTTCACGAAACTCTCGATCAGGTCAAGGAACCGCGTTCGGCCTGGGTCTACAACGTTGGCCAGCGCCGTGTACGACGGGCGCCGCAAGTCTCCTATGACGGCCCGGGTACCGCTGCCGACGGCCTGCGCACCTCTGACAACCTGGACATGTACAACGGCGCGCCGGACCGCTATGACTGGAAGCTTGAAGGCAAGCAGGAGATGTACATCGCCTCCGACAGCTACAAGCTCGACTCGCCGCAACTCAAGTACGCCGACATCATCAAGGCCGGGCACATCAACCAGGACCTGGCGCGTTACGAGCTGCGCCGTGTCTGGCACGTGGTGGCGACCTTGAAGGAAGGCCAGCGGCACATCTATGCCAAGCGTGACTTCTATATCGACGAAGACACCTGGCAGGCGGCGGTGATCGACCACTACGACGGTCGCGGTCAGCTCTGGCGTGTCGCCGAAGCCCATGCCGAGAACTACTACGACAAGCAAGTGCCGTGGTACGCCCTGGAAACCCTCTACGACCTGCAGTCCGGCCGCTACCTGGCACTGGGCATGAAGAACGAAGAAAAGCAGGCGTATGACTTCGGCTTCACCGCCACCACCAGCGACTTCACCCCGGCCGCCCTGCGCCAGGACGGCGTTCGCTGACACTGTGGAAGCAGAGCTTTTGTGGGGCGGTGCTTGTGTGGAAGCAGAGCTTTTGTGGGGCGGTGCTTGTGTGGAAGCAGAGCTTTTGTAGGGGCGGTGCTTGTGTGGAAGCAGAGCTTTTGTAGGGGCGGTGCTTGTGTGGAAGCAGAGCCTTTGTGGGGGTGGTGCTTGTATGGAAGCAGAGCTTTTGTGGGGGCGGTGCTTGTGTGGAAGCAGAGCTCTTGTGGGGGCGGTGCTTGTGTGGAAGCAGAGCTTTTGTGGGAGCAGAGCTTGCTCGCGAAGGCGCCCTTGAGGTCGCTAAAAGCTTCGCGGCGGTGCGGCGATCTGACAAGCGCCGCTCCCACAAGCACCGCTCCCACAAGCACCGCTTCCCCGCACAAGCATCACTCCCACTGAAACACCGCTTTCACTAGCGCAGGCCGCATCCTGCGTTGAAACGCCCCGGCTGATTCGGGGCGTTTTTTTGCTTGCGGGATATGTGTCGCTAAATATTTCAGAATCGATGCTTTTCGGCAAAATTACGACAATAAGCCTTCATTACGGCGCTTTTTACCGCTAGTCTGCGGACATTCGCCTGCCGATAACAGCCTTTCAACAAGAGCCGGCCATGACTGATCTGTCCCGTATGCAAGGTCCCGTGGGCCCGGCCATACCGGCCCTGGAAGGACGCTTCTACCGTCCGCCACTGCCGGACGGCTATGTATTGCGACCCCGCCTGTGCGAACGCCTCGGCGCCGGGTTGCATGGGCGTCTGTTGCTGGTCAGCGCTCCGGCCGGTTTCGGCAAGAGCTCCCTGGCGGTGGAGTTCTGCCAGGGCCTGCCCGGGCACTGGCAGAGCCTGTGGCTGGGGCTCAGCCCGCGGGACAACGATCCGGGACGTTTCCTCGAGCGCCTGCTCGACGGTCTGCAACATTACTTCCTGGGCGTCGGCAGCCAGGCGTTGGGCCTGTTGAAAATGCGCCAGCGCCATCAACCCTTTGCCTTCGAGGAATGGCTGGACGGCCTGCTCGACGAACTGGCAGAGCATCTTTCCAGCGCCACGCCACTGTTACTGGTGCTCGACGACTACCACCTGGCCCAGGGCCCGGTGCTGGACCGCAGCCTGCAGTTTTTTCTCAACCACCTGCCCGCCGGTCTGCTGGTGCTGGTCACCAGTCGGCAGCGGCCGGAGTGGCACCTGGCGCGCCTGCGGTTGTCGCGACAGTTGCTGGAGCTGAACGAGCAGGACTTGCGCCTGACCCACGACGAATCCCTGGATCTGTTCGCGCGCCACAGCAGTTCCTTGCATGGCGAGGCGCTGCACACCCTGATCGAACGCAGCGAGGGCTGGGTGGCCGGCTTGCGCTTCTGGCTGCTGGCCGCGGCGCAGGCCAGCAGCGATACAGCGTTGCCCCAGGTCTTGCAAGGTGGCACTGGGCTGATTCGCGACTACCTGCTGGAAGAAGTGATCGACTGCCTGCCGCCCGAGGTCCAGGCCTTTCTCTATGACACCGCGCCCCAGGAGCGCTTTTGCAGCGAGCTGTGCGATGCCATTCGCGAGTCCCACGACAGCGCGCAGATCCTCGGCTACCTGCAATCGCACCAGGTGTTCCTCGTGCCCCTGGACGAACACGGTCACTGGTTCCGTTATCACCACCTGTTTTCCGATCTGCTGCGCAGCCGTCCGCCGAGCAATGCCCTGGTCCCCAGCGCCAGCCTGCACCTGCGTGCCTGCCGCTGGTTCAGTACCCAGGGCTTGCTCGATGAAGCGGTGGAACAGGCCCTGCGCGCCGGGCATCTGGATGTGGCGGCCAACCTGGTGCAGAACCTCTCGGAAGAGCAACTGCTGGCCGAGCAGAACGTCGGCATGTTGCTGCGTTGGAAAACCGACTTGCCCGACCGCCTGCTGGTCAGCACACCACGCTTGATCGTGCTCTACGCCTGGGCCTTGGGGTTGGCCTGCCAGTTGGATGCGGCCGAAGAACTGGCCAGTCATCTGAGTCGCTTCCTGCCCGCACCCTCGGCCACGGCGCAGAAGTCCATGCTCGCGCAATGGCTGGCCCTGAGCGGGATCATCGCTCGCGGCAGGGGGGATCGCCAGAAAACCCAGGCCTATTGCGGCGAAGCCTTGCTCAGCCTGCCGCATAAACGCTATGGCCAGCGCCTGGTGTGCCTGTCGACCCTGTCCAACCTGGCGATTGCCGATGGCGATCTGTGGCGCGCCCGTGGCCTGAATCGTGAGTCGCTGGAGCTTGCCCAGCGGGTCGGCAACCCCTTGTTCGAGGCCTTGGCCCATTACGACCGGGCGCGCGTGCTCCAGGCCCGTGGCGAGGTGCTGCGAGCGCTGGATGAGGTCCGCCAGGGCTTGCAGCGTCTGGAGGGTTTGTCCGCCCAGCGGTTGTACGCCGCCCGTGCCCGGCTGACTTTGTATGAAGGGTACCTGCTGACCCTGCGTCTGCAACCCGAAGCCGGACGCCTTCGCCTGCTCGCCGGCCTTCACGAGGCGCGGGCCTGCCGGGATATCAGCGTGTTGCTCGGGCATTGCGTGATTGCCAGCCAGGACGGGCGCAACGGCGAGTTCGCCAAGGCCTTTGCCGAACTGGCCGAGGCCGAGCGCTTGATGCATATCTGGGATGTGCCGCCGATCTACTACCTGGCGATGATCACCCTGATGAAATGCCAACTGTGGCTGGCCCAGGGCCGTATCGACCTGGCCGAAGCCTGGCTGGGGCGCCTGGAGCAGACTTATAACGGCGATCAACCGGCCGCGGCGCCGGAGTTCCACCTGCAACTGCCCCTGCATATCCAGTTGCAGCAGGCGCTGCTCGAAGCGTTGCGCGGCAACCCGGCGGCCGCGCAGCAGCGCTTGGCGAGACTGGTGGAGCAGGGCCAGGCCAGTGGTAGCCAGTTGCTCAGCGTGATGGCCTGGAATCAGTGGGTGCTGGTGTTGCTGGCGACAGCGCGGGAGGCCGAAGCCCGGCCGCTGTTCGCCCGCGCGGTGGAGGCCACCACGGGCGGCGCGCTGTTGCCGTTCCAGGCCCTGGCGAAGGCGCATCCGCTGTGGATGCGCGAACAACTGCTGCTCGGCCCCGACACGCCGCTGCGGCAAAGCCTGCTGGCGCTGCTGCCGGCCCAGGGCGGGCGCGAGGCGGGGGAGTTGGCGCAGCCCATCGACAGCCTGAGTACCCGCGAACTGGCCGTCCTGCACCTGATCGCCCAGGGCTGTTCGAATCAGGAGATCAGCGACCAGTTATTCATCTCCCTGCACACAGTGAAAACCCACGCCAGCCATATCAACAGCAAACTGGGGGTCGAGCGGCGTACCCAGGCCGTGGCGCGGGCGCAGGAGCTGGGATTGCTGGGCGATTCCCGCTGAGCGGCTTGAACAGGGCACTGGAAAACGCCGCGATCCCTTGTAGGCGTCGGCCCGCTGGCGATGGCAATGTATACGGCGCAGATGATGTTGCGGATGTTCCGGCCTCATCGCTGGCAAGCCGGCTCCTGCGGGTTCGTGTTTGCCTGGATGCCGACCGTTGGGTCAATGCACCGCAGAAGAAGCTTCGGCGGGGTGGCTATGTGCCTTGCGTCAGCTATAACCAATAGACGTCCGCGCTCCCTTTCAACGCCGTGAACGACTGAAGGTTGGCGGGGGTGTAAGGAGCGACGCCACGTCAGCGCTCTTTGGTCATGAATTACAAAGGAATTGCCTGGGAGCAAGGAATGCGTGAGTCCACATTTAGCCCCGCTCCAGTCGTACTGATCGTTGACGACCAAGCGACCGACGCGATGATTCTCCGCGAGTCAGTGCGGGATCTGGCCCAGGTGCATGTCGCCACCAGCGGCGAAGAAGCGCTGCGAGTGGCGCGTCAATACCGTCCCGATGTGGTCCTGCTCGATATCGAGATGCCCGGCATGAACGGCTTCGATGTCTGCAAGGCGCTAAAGGCCGACCCCAAGCTGTCCGACGCGGCGGTAATTTTCGTCACCTCCCATGCCCAGGCTGACTATGAGCTCCAGGCCCTGGGCTACGGCGGCATCGATTTTATCCAGAAACCGCTGAATATCCCGGTGGCCCGGGCCCATATCAACGCCCATATCACCCTGCGCAATGAAGCCAAGCGTCTGGCCAACCATGATGCCCTGACCGGTTTGCCCAACCGCATGTTGTTGCAGGACCGTGCCGAGCAGGCGCTGAAAATGGCCCGGCGCAATCACGGGCGGCTGGCGATGCTGTTGCTGGACCTGGACAACTTCAAGGCCATCAACGATTCCATGGGGCATTCGCTCGGTGACCAGATGCTCAAGTATGTGGCGACGCGTCTGTCGATGCTGCTGCGTGGCATGGATACCCTCAGTCGCCAGGGTGGCGACGAGTTCATCATCCTGTTGTCGGAGGTGGATGGTTTCGAGGCGGTGGGTGACTTTGCCGAGCAGGTGCTGACGGCCATTTCCAGTCCCTTTTCGTTGCAGGGCACTCGCTACGACCTCAGTGCCAGCATCGGCATCGGGGTTTTCCCGGAAGACAGCGACGACCTCGAGTCGCTCTACCGGCACGCCGACGCCGCGATGTATCAGGCCAAGCAGGCGGGGCGCAACCGCTACCTGTTCTTTTCTCCCGGTATCGAAAGCGGCATGCGCGCCCGCCACCTGCTTGAACGGCATATGCGCGCGGCCATCGAGGACGGGGTGTTCGAGGTGTTCTACCAGGCCAAGGTCGATGCCCGGGACCACTGCGTGGTCGGCATGGAGGCGCTGATCCGCTGGCGCAATGGCGACGGCAAGCTGGTCTCGCCGGCGGATTTCATTCCCCTGGCCGAAGAAACCGGGTTGATCATCCCCATCGGCAAATACGTGTTGCTCCAGGCCTGCAAGGACACCTGCAAACTCCACGAACTGGGGCATCGGATCTGTGTGAGCGTGAACATCAGCGCGGTGCAGTTTCGCGAAGAGTCGTTCCTCGGGATGGTCAAGGGCATCCTGCGTGACTCCGGCCTGGCGCCGCAATGGCTGGAGCTGGAAATCACCGAAGGGGTCCTCGCCCGGGACATCGACAACGCCCGGGAAACCCTGATGGCACTCAAGGAGTTGGGTGTACATGTGGCCATCGACGATTTCGGCACGGGTTATTCGAGCCTGGCCTACCTCAAGCGTTTTCCCATCGATGTGCTGAAGATCGACCAGAGCTTCGTACGCGACATGCTCCTCGACAAGAGCGACCTGGCCATCGTCGAGGCGATCATCAAGTTGGGGCAGGCGCTGGGCCTTGAGCTGGTGGCCGAAGGTGTGGAGACTCAGCAACAGGCCGACCTCCTGCTGGAGCAGGGTTGTCGGATCATGCAGGGCTTTTTGTATTGCCGTCCGGTTCCGTTTACCCAGATATGCACCGTGTTGTCGTCATGGCCGCGAATGGCATGAGGGCAACAAACACGGCGAGTCGCCGAAGATCGACATCCTGACCCAGGGATAGCCGCATTGCTCAAAGGAGTCTGTATTGAAACGAAAGAGCCTGTCTGCCCTGAATGGGCGCGCTGCGATGATCCTGGCCCTTGGGGTGGTGGTGACGGTCATTGGATGTCTGATCCTGCAGAACATCAATGAGCAACGCGCCCGCGAAGCTCTCGGCGTCACAGCCGAAAGAGCGCTGCAGTCGGTGGTGACCCGGTTGGAGTTGTATCAATACGGGTTGCGTGGTACCCGTGGCGCGATTGTCACTGCCGGCGAGGATGGCATGACGCGGGAGATTTTCCACCGCTTCAGCCAGATGCGCGACGTGTCCAAGGAGTTTCCCGGTGCCCGCGGCTTCGGTTTTATCCGCCGGGTGTCGCCTCAGGACCTGGGTGCATTCCTGCAGCGCGCCCGGGCCGATGGTATGCCGGATTTCAGCATTCAGCAGTTTGCGCCCCATGAAGGCGACCTCTATGTGGTCCAGTACCTGGAGCCCAACACCGACCACTCCGCGGCGTTCGGCCTGGACATTGCTTCGGAGGCCGACCGGGCCGAGGCGGCACGGGCGGCCGCGCGCACGGGTGAAGCGCGGCTCACGGCGCCGATTACGCTGGAGCGGGCGCTGGACAAGCCGGAGCAGGCGTTCTTGATTCTGTTGCCGATCTACAAGCACGGTATTGTGCTGCCCACCGAGTCGGAGCGAGAAGCGGCGATTGTCGGTTGGGGCTTTGCGCCGTTGCAGATCGAGAATGTCCTGGAGGGGTTGGTGCCGCAAGGCGAGGCAGTCAACCTGCGGCTCAAGGACATCACTGTGCCGGGGAGCCCTGAGCAGTTTTACCAGACGACTTATGAGTCGGGCGCACAGCCAGCGGCCTTGATGACCCATACCCTGGAGCGGGATGTCTTCGGTCGGCGCTGGCAGATTGAAGTGCAGGCACTGCCGCTGTTCGAGCAACGCCTGCACCTGGTGTCGCCGATGCTGGTGTTTTTCCTTGGTGTCCTGGCCAGCCTGCTGCTGGCAGCGCTCGCCGCCATTGCCAGGGTCAGTTCCCAGCGGCGTCTGCAGGTGATCGCCGAGCAGGCCCGGTTGGCCTCGATCGTCGAAGGTTCGGCGGATGCGATCATCGGCAAGACCCTGGAGGGAGTGGTAACCAGCTGGAACCAGGGCGCGCAGGACCTGTTGGGGTATACCGCCGAGGAAGCGGTGGGCCAGTCGGTGGTGAAGTTGATCGTACCGCCCGAGCTGGCCTCGGAGGAGGTCGATATCCTGGCTCGGATCGCCCTCGGTGAGACGGTCACCAACTTCGACACCTTGCGACATCGCCAGGACGGTAGCAGCATCCATGTCTCGGTGAATGTTTCGCCGATCCGCGACGCCAATGGCCGGGTGATCGGCGCATCGAAGATTCTGCGTGACATTACTTCGCAGAAGGCCGCCGAGGCGCGGATTCTCGAGCTCAATTCGAGCCTCGAAGAGCAGGTGGCCGCGCGGACCTCGGAACTGCGGCGGATCAACCTGTTGTTCAGCAGTGTGCTGCGTTCGGCCTCCGAAGTGTCGATCATCGCTACGAATCTGGAGGGGGTGATCAGTGTGTTCAACGAGGGGGCCGAGCATATGCTCGGCTATCGCGCCGCAGAAGTGCTGGGCAAAGCCACCCCGGCGATCTTCCATCTGGAGCAGGAAGTCATCGAGCGTGCTGCCGAACTCAGCGCGGAGTATGGGCAGGTCATCGAGGGTTTCAGGGTGTTTGCCCACAAGCCGGAGTTCGAACACTCGGAAACCCGCGAGTGGACCTATGTGCGCAAGGATGGCTCCCAGGTGCCGGTCAGCCTGGTGGTGACCGACCTGCGTGATGACGAGGGGCAACTGAGCGGATATCTGGGCATCGCCGTCGATATCACCCAGCGCAAGGCCGCCGAGCATCAACTGGAAGTGAGCCTGCAAGCGAGCCGGGTGATTCGCGACCAGTTGCTGATGGCCGCCGATGTCGCCGAGTTGGGCATCTGGACCTGGACCCTGGCGGACAACGGGTTGCAGTGGAACGATCGGATGTTCGAGTTTTACAGCCAGCCGCTGAGCTTGCGCGATCACGGCCTGAACTATGCGCACTGGTATGAACGGGTTCACCCTGAGGATGTCGAGGTGGCTGCCGCACAGTTGGCGGCAGCCGTCGCCGGGGAGGGCGTGTATGACCCGATTTTCCGTGTGCTGGGGCCGGATGGGCGGATACGTTTCATCCAGGCCGGTGCCCAGGTTGAGCGTGATGCCCAGGGCCAAGCCCTGCGGGTGACTGGTATCAACCGCGATATCACCGCCCAGCGCGAGTTGGAATCGCACCTGCTGCGGGCCAAGAACCGTGCTGACAGCGCCAGCGCGGCCAAGTCGTTCTTCCTGGCCAACATGAGCCACGAAATTCGCACGCCGATGAACGCGGTGCTGGGGATGTTGCAGTTGGTCCAGCACACCGACCTCAACGCCCGCCAGCGCGACTACGTGGTCAAGGCCCAGACGGCGGCCAAGTCATTGCTCGGTCTGCTCAACGATATCCTCGACTATTCCAAGATCGAGGCCGGCAAACTGCGCCTGGACCCGCACCCCTTCGAGCTCGAGCCGCTGATGCGCGACCTGGCCGTGGTGCTGTCGGGCAACCAGGGCAGCAAGGAGGTCGAGGTGATGTTCGATCTCGATTCCAACTTGCCCGGCAGCCTGGTGGGCGACAGCCTGCGTTTGCAGCAAGTGCTGATCAACCTGGCCGGCAACGCCCTGAAGTTCACCCAGCAGGGCCAGGTGGTGGTCAGTATCCGGCAGTTGCAGCGCTTGCCGGGCGCGGTGAATGTTCGGGTCGAGATTTGCGATACTGGCATCGGTATCAGTGCCGAACAGCTGCAGCGCGTCTTTGACGGCTTCACCCAGGCCGAGGCCTCGACCAGCCGCCGTTTCGGCGGTACCGGGCTGGGCCTGGTGATCTGCAAGCGTCTGGTGGGCCTGATGGGCGGCGAGTTGCGGGTGGAGAGCGAGGTGGGGGTCGGCAGCCGGTTCTGGTTCGATATCAACCTGGACGTGGCTCGTGAGGAAGCCTTGCGGCTGTCCTGCCCGGGTGTCGATTCGACGATGCGCCTGCTGGTGGCCGACGACAACTCCATGGCCTGCGAACTGCTGCTGCGAACCGTGCGTTCCCTGGGTTGGAGCGCCGACACGGTGAGTGGCGGCACGGCGGCGGTCGAGTGCGTGCGCAAGGCGCAATTGCGCGGCGAGCCCTACGACGTGGTGCTGATGGACTGGCGCATGCCGGACATGGACGGCCTCAGTGCTGCCCGGTTGATCAGCTTGCAGGAACAAGCCGCGCCGCCGCCGATGGTGATCATGATTACTGCCTACGGGCGTGAGGTCCTGGCGGATGTGCATCACGAAGGTGATGCGCCCTTTGTGGGCTTTCTCACCAAACCGGTGACGCCGCGGCAGTTGGCCGATGCGGTCCAGCGCGCCTTCAGCACCAGCGAGTCGCTGCCCGAAGCCTTGCCCGGCCCCGCACGACCCCGGCGCCTGGCCGGCTTGCGCTTGTTGGTGGTGGAAGACAATGCCCTCAATCGCCAGGTCGCCGACGAGCTGCTGAGGGGCGAGGGCGCCCAGGTCAGCCTGGCGGAAGGCGGATTGGAGGGCGTCAGCCAGGTCCTGTCGGCTTCGACACCGTTCGATGCGGTGCTGATGGATATCCAGATGCCGGACATCGATGGCCTGGAGGCGACGCGGCGGATTCGCCGCCACCCGCATTTTGCCCTGTTGCCGATCCTGGCGATGACCGCCAATGCCTCCAGCAGCGACCGTGAAGCCTGCATGGCGGCGGGGATGAACGACCATGTGAGCAAGCCCATCGATCTTGAGCAACTGGTGCAGACCTTGCGTGTCCAGACCGGGCGCGAGGCGCCTCAGCCACTGATGATGAGCGAGGTGCGCAGTCATTCGACGGATGCGGTGATTGAACCGCGCCATTCGATCATGAGCCGCTTCGGTGGCAATCTCGAGCTGATCTGTACCGTCTTGTACTCCTTTGGCGCGGAGCTGGAAAAACAGCTGGCGTTGCTGCCGGAGCAACTGAGGGACCGTGACGGGCCGGCGGTGGCGGCGGTGCTGCATGCGATCAAGGGCAGCGCCGGCACCGTCGGCGCGCAAGCCTTGTCGCAGCGCGCCGGTGCCTTGGAACGCGAGCTTTTGTATGGTGATGCGGCGGCGGTGAGGCGCGTGCTGGAAGACCCGCAATGGTTGCCGGAGCTCAAGGAGTTGCTGGGACGAAGTATCGAGCAACTGAAGGCGACGTTTGGCACCGGGTATCGAGGGGATTCGCCCCGGGAGGCGGCTTCGGGGCCGTTCTCTTGACACCTGGCCTTGGTTTGGAGAGGGATCGGAGCCGCATGCTCGATGAAACTGTTTAAACCCTTGCTTCAGCGGCCGGTTGCGTTGTTGTGGGGAGGGTTGGCGCTCTCGGCGATTGGCGATGAGCTGTTTGCGATCGCCGTGGCCTGGATGGCGGTGCAGGTTGCCGGCAGCGATGCCAGTTGGCTCGGTGCCTTGCGCGGTGCCGCCGCCTTGGCGGGCGCCTTGCTGGGCGGTATCTGGGCCGAGCGCTGGGACCATCGCCGCACCATGATCGGCGCCGACCTGGTGCGCGCCGGGTTTGCCCTGGTACCGATGCTGGCCTGGGTGCTGGGCTTCATGAACCTGTGGACCCTGGCGGTGCCGGTCATGCTGATGATGATCCTCAACTCCTTGTTCGAACCGGCCTTGCGCGCCAGCCTGCCACGCATTGCCGCGGCGCCTGACCAGTTGCAGGCGCTCAACGCGCTGTTCGACGCGATCATCCGGGTGGCGCGGGTGATCGGGCCGATGCTGGCGGCGGCCATCACCCTGCTGATTCCACTGGAACAGCTGTTTACCCTCAATAGCCTGACGTTTCTGATCTCGGCCTGGGCGCTGATGAAGCTGGGCAAGGCCCTGCCGCGTCAACCGCTCAAGCTGACCAGCCGGCGTGCCGCCTTCAGCGCCGGCTGGCGCAGCCTGGTCGGCCGGCGGCGGATGCAGGCGGTGTATGTGTGCGCCGGGTTGGGCAACGTCGCCTGGAGCCTGGGTGTTTCCATTGGCATGGCGTTGGCCGTGACCCGCTACGACATCCAGGGCTTTGGCGTTCATGGTTTTGCCGTCTACGGCCTGATCATGGGGACCTATGGCATGGGCAACCTGATCGGCATTTTTGTCGTCGGCAACCTGCAACTGCGCCGCCTGTATGGTGGTTTCAGCTTTGGCTCGGTGCTCAACGGCCTGGGCATCGCGATCATCGGCGCGGCGGTGCTGTACCTGCCGACGGAGCACATCCTGGCCGGTATGATGTTCGGCGCCGGGTTGGCCGCACTCGGCGGTCCGGTGATCGACATCTCGTTTATCCTGCTGATTCAAACCACCTTCAGGCAGAGCGAAATCGCCGGCCTGGCCCGGCTGCGTTTTGCCGCGCTGGGGGCTTCGATCCTGATTGCCGGCGCCTGCGGTGCGGCGCTTTATGCCCGCTTCGAACCGGGCAGGGTGATTGTCGCGAGTGGGATTCTTGAAGTCATCGCTGGTGCGCTGGTATTGCTTGTTCCCAAGAGCCGTGACCGTGCCGGTGTCAACCACGATGAATCAAGCCAGGCACAGTATTGTTCCCAGTCGCCGGAATGAGCCTCAGGCTGATTCACACCCTATCAACTTCACAGTGAACACCTATGGACGTGCATCGCAGCACGATCACCGGGCCTCTTGACCACCCACCCTTTGCCCTGCGGAATGACTGTCGAAAAAGCGGCCAGATTGTTAGAATCACCCATCAGTTTATCAGCGCCTGGTAACTACTCAATGAACTTAGCGATCAGGTGATTCACGCTAACGTGCCGCTAGCCCGTACGGTAGGGTGACAGCCTAACGCAGGAATTACGATGACGACCGTTGATGTCCCCAATGTACCCACGCCGGCGATTTCCGAGGAGCGAAACCAGCTCGGCGAGAACATTGGTGTGGAGCTCGAGCGTGAGGACCAGTCCGGTTCTCCAGTCGATATTGGCGAACCATTCGATCCGGAGCTGATCGAGGTTCAGACTCGATCTATGACGATCGGACTGATGATTTCTCGACTGCGCCATAAGGCGGTTGATCTCGACCCAGAGTTCCAGCGTCGCAGAGGCATCTGGACAGACGTTCGCCAAAGCCGACTAATCGAATCCATCTTGCTTAAGATACCTCTGCCAACCTTCTACGCAGCCGAGGACGAAGAGGAGGGGTGGGCGATTGTGGATGGCATCCAGCGATTAACCGCTATCGCTCGCTTTATCGACCCGAGCACGATAGACGATGGCCAACTCAATCTAACTGGCCTTGAGTACCTCGGGCCGCAGTTCGGCGGAAAGACGTTCAACGACCTCACGCCCAAAATGATGCGGCGTTTGGAGGAAACTGAAATCGTCGTCCATGTGATCCGTCACGGCACCCCGGAGGTGGTGAAGCACAACATCTTCGCGCGGATTAACACGGGAGGTATTCCACTATCCGCGCAGGAGCTGCGCCATGCCCTCATTGGCGGTCAAGCCCGAAAACTCTTAAAGGACTGGGCCAAAGACGAGCGCTTCCTCAAGGCTACCGCCCACGCTATCAGCGATGACCGAATGAGCGACCGAGAACTGGTTCTAAGGTTTATCGCTTTCAGGCTGACCAAGGCCGTCAACTTCCGACCGACGGACTTTGATCGTTTCCTGGGGCAGGCAATGCGAGCGGTCAACACTTGGGACGAGAAGGAGCTTCTGTTGCAGAAGGAAGCCTTCGACAGGGCAATGGAGGTCGCTACCGAGATCTTCGGCGATGACGCATTTCGGAAGCGGTACAGGAAAGGTGATGGTCGCTTTCCTATCAACAAAGCCTTATTCGAAGCCGTGGCCGTTAACTTGTCAGAATTGTCAGCCCATAAACAGAACCTGCTAATTGCGCGGAGCGATCAAGTGAAAGATCGCTTCATTGAATTGATGAGTGATCGTGAGTTCGAGCGCGCGATTTCGCAGGGTACGGGTGACCAAGCGAAAGTGCGGCTCCGCTTTGATCGGATCGAACAGATATTCCGGAGCGTGGCAAATGCTTGAGGCGGTGACTCTGACGAATTTCAAAGGATTCAAGTCTACTGAAATCCCGCTTGCCCCACTCACCTTGCTTTCGGGACTGAATAGCTCCGGCAAAAGTACGGTGCTGCAGTCGTTGGGGATACTTCGACAGTCTGTAGACGCTGGCTTCTTAAGCACTGGAAGCTGGCTATTAAATGGACCCTTTGTCGAGCTTGGGGTAGGGTCCGATGTCCTACATGAAGACAGCGATATTGAAGAGCTCGGTATTGGCTTTGTTCAAGACGGTGTCCGGTTTACTTGGACTGTAGCTTACAGTCAGCAGGCCGATGTCCTAGAGGCGAGCACGGCCTCTACGGAAAGTGACTTGTCTGTGGTCCCGTTCTCGGATCGCTTTCAATTCCTTCGCGCAGACAGGGTCAATCCTCAGACCATTTCAGCCAAATCTCGCCACGCTGTAAGCCAGAATAAGTCGCTAGGCGCCAAAGGGGAGTTCGCAGCCCATTTTCTGGCCATCTTCCGTGATGAACCAGTGCCGGCCAATATCCGTTACCCGGAAGATTCTGAGGCTACACCGGGTTTACTGAGTCAAGTAAACGCGTGGATGCAGGAGTTTAGCCCCGGAGTGCGCGTCGATGTCCATGATGTCGCTGGAACTGACTTCGTTCGGCTAAGCTTCGCGTTCGGCTCGGGAATCAGCGAGTCCAACGCGTATCGTTCCACCAACGTGGGATTTGGCCTCGCTTACAGCTTACCCATTGTCATTGCGTGCTTAGCTACGCCAGCAGGCGGCCTCGTCCTCATCGAGAACCCAGAAGCTCACCTCCATCCGCGTGGTCAGATGGCGATGGGACGACTTGTGGCCCTAGCCGCATCTGCTGGGATTCAAATGATCGTAGAGACACACAGCGATCACCTTCTCAATGGAGTGCGACTGGCGGTGAAGCATGGCGAGCTCAATTCTACGGATGTGAACATGCACTTCTTCAGTCGGGACCCAGCGCTTCGTCGAAGCACATTCGTTAGCCCTGGCATACAGCCAGACGGAAGACTCACCTTCTGGCCCGAGGGTTTCTTCGACCAATGGGATAATGCATTGATGGATCTGTGTAGCTAATGCCGTTACTCGGGTTTTTAAATGAGCTCTCCACACCTACTGATGACTCTCCACGTGAGTTGGTGATTGAGCAGCTCGTTCTGCTTGCCAGATCAGTCCAATCGGTGCGTCGTTGGCGCCAAGATTTTGCTCTACAAACCCCAAATCCGATCCCGAGTTGGCGGTTTGGGGGAAATTATGGGTTTGGCGACTTTCTGCGCGACGCACGTACCAGAGAGGAAGCACGCTCGCTACTAAGTGCGGTGAATCGGGCACCACTACGACATGGGTTGGCGATGGCGCGCGACGCCGATGGTGACCTTGAATTCCGGTGTGGCGAGCAAGTCACCGAGGCTTTGGGGCTTGCCGACTTATTCGACGGTTTAGTGCTGAGCTTTAGCGATCCGCGCTGGCGACAGCGCCTCCTCAGTGTTGAGCGCACTGAGGTCGTGGAAATGCCTGAGGGGCAGTTGGAGCTTGTAACAACAAGTATTGAGGTGCGCAACGCATGTACTCCTGATGACGTTGATGCGCACCGGCCTTGGCTGGACACCGCAGGAAAGCCCCCTTTTGAAGACTTCGATAACTTCGAGGTCGATCGGGCCGACCGGCTCGCAAATCTAGACTTTCTCGGACGTGCGCTTGATCAGCTCAGAGCAATTGAGCCGACCCACCCTTGGTGGAGCGCTATCTGTGGCAGGCTTGACGAATTGCAGGAGGCAATGGTGGAGTGGGACCCGACTACATCACCAGAGCCACAGTGGCGAAGCCGCGTGACTGGCGAACATCAGCAACGTCGACGCCTATGCGATTTTACCGACCTTGATGGTGAGACGCGGTGCTTCGACCAACATGCTCGGTTCACACCTCACGCAGGCCGACTTCATTTCCGGCTGAACCCCGTGGGGCCTCGACTGATCGTAGCGCACATTGGCCTGAAGCTATGAAGCATCAAGATGTTGACAAGACTTGGCTTCCTCTGCGGTGGATAACCTTGTAGGGGAAAAATGAATGCCACGCACCGCTAATCGATTAATAGGGTTTGTTGAGGCTGCCAACGAAACAGGTCTTTCATGGGGCTCGTTCATCCACCAAGAGCCGATCGGCCTTGATACGTTTGTCGATCTTGTCCTGTGAGAGTTTCTTGTGTTTGAGGTGAATGTATAGACCTTCCGTGTAGGCGTTTCGTGCATCGGCGATAGCATTCGCAAATGCTTTGGTGATTGAGTCAGGCCTGCTCCGAAAACAGCGACCATCCTCTCGCTCAGTAAGATTGCTCAATATGTCCACTGCCTTGCTGGAGAGAGGAGCGCCGCGGGAAGAGCCGTTCTTGGTCATCGGCAGCAGAGCAACTCGTTTGTCTAGATTGACGTTAGTGCTTTGCAAGCCAGTTATTTCACTGCGGCGCATCCCTGTTTCTACAGCGAAGGTTATGATTTTGGGTAACTCGGTTGAGCGAGCGTAGCGGCAAATCATTTCGAGCTCGTCCACATGCTTGTACAACAGATTCCCGCCTTTTTGCGTCCAAACATCAGCGCTTAGAATCCGTCGCTCGCGTGCGTCGTCAACGTTTGGTTGGCGGATGAGTTCGACCGGATTGGTCAGAAACTCCATGCGCCACTCTTTTCGGGCGATGGTGAATACGTGAGAGATCAAGGCGAGTTCGCGGCGCACCGTGGAGGGGGCCTTCGATTAGTTCAGTTACACCACTTCCTGGGACACGATCGGGGGGCCTTTCTTCCTAAACGTCGTCATCGCTTTTCGTACTGTGCCAAAAATGTGCCATTAACTTTACAGGAACACCCATGGAAGCCGCAAAGCCCGCGCTAATACGAGAAACCTTCCCCGTCGGCCCGTTGCAATGCAACTGCACCCTGATCGGCGACCCGGTCACGAAGAAGGCCATCGTCGTCGACCCGGGCGGCAACCCGGAACTGATCCTCGCCCGGCTGGAAGCCCACGGGCTGAAACTGGTCAGCATCATCCACACCCACGCGCACCTGGATCATTTCCTGGCCTCCGGCCAACTCAAGGAAAAAACCGGCGCGACCTTGCATCTGCACAAGGAAGACCAGTTCCTCTGGGACAACCTGGAAATGCAATGCAACCTGTTCGGCGTGCCTTACGTGCCGGTGCCGGCGCCGGACCAATGGCTGGCCGACGATGAAGAACTGGCCTGCGGCTGTGGGGTGGCACTGCATACACCGGGGCATACACCGGGGTCCATGAGCTTCTGGTTTGCCGAGGCCAAGCTGTTGATCGCCGGTGACACGCTGTTCCGTCGCGGGGTGGGCCGCACCGATTTGTGGGGCGGCGACCATGCCACCCTGGTGCGTTCGATCAAGCAGCGCCTGTACACCCTGGACGAACAGGCGATCGTGGTCACCGGGCATGGTCCCGAAACCCGCCTGGGCGAGGAAATGCGCGAAAATCCGTTTATTCGCGCCTGAGAAGTTTCATGGAATTTTTGCCATTCGTCATGTTCCAAGGCAAGCAGGAGTCTATTGTCAACGACTGTTGCACCTTAAATGAGTAGGAGCTTGATTCATGTTCACCTCGCGTCGCTTGATTATCGTCGCTACCGCCGTCGCCCTCGTGTCCGGCTGTGCGTCGCAAAACCCGTATGACAGCCAGGGACAGGCACAACAGCCACCGAGCTCGGGGGGCATGAGCAACACCGCCAAGTACGGCGGTATCGGTGTGCTGGCCGGTGCCGCGGCCGGTGCGTTGATCAACCACAAGAACCATGGCCAAGGGGCGATGGTCGGTGGCGCCCTGGCCGGTCTGGCCGGTGCCGGTTACGGCTACTACGCCGACCAGCAGGAAAAGAAACTGCGCGAGAGCATGGCCAATACCGGGGTCCAGGTGCAGCGCCAGGGTGATCAGATCAAGTTGATCATGCCCGGCAACATTACCTTCGCCACCAACTCCGATGCGATCGCCAGCAGCTTCTATCAACCGCTGAACAACCTGGCCAACTCCTTGAAGGAGTTCAACCAGAACCAGATCGAAATCGTCGGCTATACCGACAGCACCGGCAGCCGCCAGTTGAACATGGATCTGTCCCAGCGTCGTGCCCAGAGCGTTGCCAACTACCTGACCTCCCAGGGCGTCAGCGGTGCCAACCTTTCGGCTCGCGGTGCCGGCCCGGACAACCCGGTGGCCAGCAACGCCGATGTCAACGGTCGGGCGCAGAACCGTCGGGTCGAAGTCAACCTGAAGGCGATTCCCGGCCAGCAGTACGGCCAACCCCAAGGTCAACAGCCCTATCCGCCACAAGGCCAGCCGCAATACCAGCAGCAAGGTCAACCGCAATACCAGCAGGGCCAGCAGTATGGTCAGCCGGTGCAGCAGTACCCTTGATCGCCTGACTGAACCCCAGGCGTAAAAAAGCCCGCCCGATCACTGATCGGGCGGGCTTTTTAATGACGTTGGAAACCGGCTTACTTTTTCAGGCCGTAGTGCTCATCCAGCATGCCGGGGGCATTCGGTGCCTTGGGCGCGTAGTCGCGCGGCGGCTCCTGGCTGCGCGGTGGCGTCAGGCGTTCCCGTGGGCTCTGTACCGCGTCGGCGTGCAGGGCGGCGAGCAGGCGTTGGCGGGTCTGTTCGTCGAGAGCCAGGCGGTTGGCGCCCTCGGCGAGATGGTCTTGCACTTCCTGATAGCTCTGGGTGAGCTTTTTCACCAGGTTCGCGGTGCTGTTGAAGTGGGTGACCACTTCGTTCTGATAACGGTCGAAACGTTCCTGGATATCGTCCAACTGGCGCTGCGTGCTGCTCGGGGCGGCACTCGGTACCAGACGGGCGACCAGGAAACCAATGGCGACACCGGCAACCAGGGCAAGAGTCGGCAACAACCAAACTAAGAGCGAGTGTTCCACGAGTCCTTCCTCTATAAACGGCTTTGCTTTACGTTAACGGCTCGGGCCTGCGCTGTATACCGCGATCTTAAGGTCGCGGTCATGTCAGGCACAGACTTTAAGCTAGACGAGTCGACCCCTTGAGAGGTCACGGAGTTCTTTCCTTGCTGATGCGTGAAACCCCTGTAATGATCGATGGCCCTGTCGGCCAACTGGAAGCCTTGTACCTGGACATGCCCGAAGCGCGTGGCCTGGCGCTGATCTGCCACCCCAACCCGGTGCAGGGCGGCACCATGCTCAACAAGGTCGTTTCGACCCTGCAGCGCACCGCCCGCGATGCCGGCCTGATCACCTTGCGCTTCAACTATCGCGGCGTTGGCGCCAGTGCCGGCAGCCACGACATGGGCCATGGCGAAGTCGATGACGCCCAGGCCGCCGCGCAATGGCTGCTCGAACGGCACCCGGACTTGCCGCTGACCCTGTTCGGTTTTTCCTTCGGCGGTTTCGTCGCGGCGAGCCTCGGCGGCCGCCTGGAAGCCCAGGGCCGGAACTTGCGGCACCTGTTCCTGGTGGCGGCGGCGGTCATGCGTTTGCAGGCGGTTGACCGCCTGCCGGAAAACTGCCCGCTGACCCTGATCCAGCCGGAAACCGACGAAGTGATCGATCCGCAGCTTGTCTATGATTGGTCCGCCGCGCTGGAACGTCCCCATGAGCTGCTGAAAGTGGCAGAATGCGGACACTTTTTTCACGGCAAGCTGACCGATCTCAAGGATCTGATCCTGCCGCGCCTTTCGAATTGAACAAGCGATCATCCATGACCACACGTACGCGCATCCTCACCGGTATCACCACCACGGGCACGCCGCATCTGGGCAACTACGCCGGCGCGATCCGCCCGGCGATCCTCGCCAGCCGTGACAGCAATGCCGATTCGTTCTACTTCCTGGCCGACTATCACGCCTTGATCAAGTGCGATGACCCGCTGCGCATCCAGCGCTCGCGTCTGGAAATCGCCGCGACCTGGCTGGCCGGTGGCCTGGATGTGGACCGCGTGACCTTCTATCGCCAGTCGGATATCCCGGAAATCCCCGAGCTGACCTGGCTGCTGACCTGCGTCGCGGCCAAGGGTCTGCTCAACCGCGCCCATGCCTACAAGGCCTCGGTGGACAAGAACGTCGAGAGCGGCGAAGACCCGGATGCCGGGATCACCATGGGCCTGTACAGCTACCCGGTGCTGATGGCCGCGGACATCCTGATGTTCAACGCCCATCAGGTGCCGGTTGGGCGCGACCAGATCCAGCATGTGGAAATGGCCCGGGATATCGGCCAGCGCTTCAACCACCTGTTCGGCCAGGGCAAGGAATTCTTCGTCATGCCCGAGGCGTTGATCGAGGAAAGCGTCGCCACGCTGCCGGGCCTCGATGGGCGGAAAATGTCCAAGAGCTACGACAACACCATCCCGTTGTTCAGCAGCGCCAAGGACATGAAGGACGCGATCTCGCGGATCGTCACCGACTCCCGCGCGCCAGGCGAAGCCAAGGATCCGGACAACTCGCACCTGTTCACTCTGTACCAGGCGTTTGCCACCCCGGCACAGGCCGCCGAATTCCGTGGCGAACTGCTGGCGGGCCTCGGTTGGGGCGAAGCCAAGAATCGCTTGTTCACCCTGCTGGACAATGACCTGGGCGAGGCCCGCGAGCGTTATCAGGAGCTGATGACCCGCCCGTCGGACCTGGAAGATATCCTCCAGGCCGGGGCGAGGAAGGCCCGCAGCGTGGCCACCCCGTTCCTCGGCGAGCTGCGCGAGGCGGTGGGCCTGCGCTCGTTCGTCAACCAGACCCAGGTGGCCGCGAGCAGCAAGAAGAAAGCCGCCAAGGCCGCGCGTTTTGTCAGCTTCCGGGAAGACGACGGCAGTTTCCGTTTCCGCCTGCTGGCCGCCGATGGCGAGCAACTGCTGCTGTCGCGGCACTTTGCCGATGGCAAGGCGGCGGGCGCGGTGACCAAGCAATTGCAAGCCGGCCAGGCCCTGGATATTCGCAGCGAGGCCGGGAGTTTCAGTATCTGGCTGGAAGGCGAGTGCGTGGCCGACAGCGCCGAGTTCGCCGACGAAGTGTCGCGTGATGCGGCCATCGCGGCGTTGCGGGTCGCGCTGACCCCGGCGCAGGATTGATTCGAGGCCTTCCCCGACCAAGGGTTGATTGCCATTCCCCCGGGCCGTCGCTAAAGTGACGGCCCGTTTTTGTTACCTTGCTAACGAAATTATGACGCCCCTAGAACGATATCAAGCTGATCTGAAACGCCCCGAGTTCTTTCACGACGCGGCCCAGGAAACGGCAGTGCGCCATTTGCAGCGCCTGTACGATGACCTGATCGCGGCCTCGCAGAACAAACCGGGCCTGCTCGGCAAACTGTTCGGCAAGAAAGACCAGGCGCCGGTCAAGGGCCTGTATTTCTGGGGCGGCGTCGGTCGCGGCAAGACCTACCTGGTGGACACCTTCTTCGAAGCGCTGCCGTTCAAGGAAAAGACCCGCACGCACTTCCACCGCTTCATGAAGCGGGTGCATGAGGAAATGAAGACCCTGACCGGCGAGAAGAACCCGCTGACCCTGATCGCCAAGCGCTTTGCCGCTGAGACCCGGGTGATCTGTTTCGATGAGTTCTTCGTCTCCGACATCACCGATGCGATGATTCTCGGCACCTTGATGGAAGAGCTGTTCAAGAACGGCGTGACCTTGGTGGCCACCTCGAACATCGTGCCGGACGGCTTGTACAAGGATGGCCTGCAACGTGCGCGGTTCCTGCCGGCGATTGCCCTGATCAAGCAGAACACCGAGATCGTCAACGTCGACAGCGGCGTCGACTATCGCTTGCGGCACCTGGAGCAGGCCGAACTGTTCCATTATCCGCTGGACGAAGCGGCCCACGAGAGCTTGCGCAAGAGCTTCCGCGCGTTGACGCCGGAGTGCACCCAGGCCATCGAGAACGACGTACTGATGATCGAGAATCGCGAGATTCGGGCGATCCGCACCTGTGACGACGTAGCCTGGTTCGACTTCCGCGAACTGTGCGACGGTCCGCGCAGCCAGAACGACTACATCGAACTGGGCAAGATTTTCCATGCCGTGTTGCTCAGCGGTGTCGAGCAGATGAGCGTCACCACCGACGACATTGCCCGCCGATTCATCAACATGGTCGACGAATTCTACGACCGTAACGTCAAGCTGATCATTTCGGCGGAAGTGGAACTCAAGGACCTCTACACCGGCGGGCGTTTGAACTTCGAGTTCCAGCGCACCTTGAGCCGTTTGCTGGAAATGCAGTCCCACGAGTTCCTGTCGCGGGCGCACAAGCCCTAAGCGCGATAGCTGGCGCGGCCCTCGCACCGCGCGGTGTTCGCGGTTACCCGGTGGTGGGGAAGGTCAGGACTTCTCCGTCCCGGGGAATCAACAGGCGTGCTTCGACGCCGGCCAACTGCGCCGCGTCGGCCAGCGCGCGGCGTGTCACCGGGCAGTGGCTGAGGGCTTCCAGGTGATTGGCGATCACCAGGCCTGCTGACAGCTGGGTGAATTCGATCACCTCTTCAACCCCCATGATGATGTCCCCGCCCAGATCGAAACGCGCGCCGCCCGCCGGTACGACGGACAGCTGTGGCCGATGCTCGGCGATGAACGCCTTGACCGTCGCGGTGAGCAGGGTATCGCCACTCAGGTACAGACTGGGTTCGCCCGGCATTTCGATCAGATAACCCACCCCGTGTTCCATCAGCTTGCCCACCAGCCCTTGCCCGTGGGTGCAGCGCACTGTGCGGATCTGCCCATCGAGGAAGGGACTGGGCTGTTCATGGTCGCTGGGCAATGGCTGCACATTCAGGTCGTGGCTGGTCAGATAGGCCGCGTCGTGGGGCGTGCAGATCACCGGCGTGCCGGTTTCGCGTAGCCATTTCTTCGCGGCGCGATCCAGGTGATCGAAGTGACCTTTCTGGCAGTGGGTGATCAGGCAATGGGTCACCGACTCGAGCGCTGCCGTTGCCGACGCCGGCAAGTCGACCAACGGGTTGCGTTGCCTGGCGCTGAATACCCGGAGGGACGGCAAGGAAAGTTTTCGCGCCAGCATCGGGTCGACCAAAATACGATGGCGGCCGAACTCCAGGATAATCGTCGCATTGCGTAGCTGATGGATGTGCATGCTCATACCTCGGGGAAGAGGTTGCATTGTGTTCGACCGGACGGTCACGCAGAATGGCAGGATTGGACATAATGGATTCTGTTTCTGCCATGAGCCGCCCTCTTCGAATCGGTTTGCTGCTTTACCCGGGTTGCCTGCCGGCGGGGCTGCTGGCCTTTGCCGACTTGTTGCACGCCGCCAATCGCCGCGCGGGGCAAACGCTCTTCGAAACGCTGTTTGTCGCCTTGCAGGTCGGCACGGTGGTGTGCGCCCAGGGGGTGTCGTTGCAGGTGTCCAAGGCTTTGCCGGAGGCCGACGTCGATGCGCTGCTGATCGCGGGTTTCTGGGCCGAGTCGTCGCGGCAGGTCGAGAAGGCCGTAAGCGATAACAAGGCCTTGGTGTTGGCCTTGGCGGCGTGTGCTAAACAGGTGCAGTTGTGGAGTTACTGCACGGGTGTCTGCCTGATCGCCGCGAGTGGCAGGCTGGAAGGGCAGGTGGCCACGGTGACCTGGTGGCTGGCGGGCGCCATGGCCCAGCGTTATCCCAAGGTGAACTGGCAGAGCCAGCGTCACTGGGTGATCAATCCGTCGACCGCGACGGCTTCCGGGGTCAATGGTTATTTGCCGATTGCGCAGGCGCTGATCGAGCGGGCGGTTGGCCAGGACCTGTTTCACGACCTGGCGAAACTGATGGTGCTGGCGCGTCCGGTTCAGACGCATCCGGCTTTTGCGGCCATGAGTCTGATCGAGCAGTCCAGTTCGCTGCTGCGGCAGTTGCACCGCTGTGTCGAGCAATTGCCGGCGGAGCAGATCACCGTGCAGCGGCTGGCGGAGCAGTTGGGGTTGTCCCCGCGTACGTTGGCGCGCAGGGTGAGTGCGCAAACGGGGGTTGCCGTGGCGGCTTATGCGCGTTGTATCAAGCTCAATCAGGTCAGTGAGCGGCTGATGCTGACTACCACTGCGGTCAATACCATCAGCGTCGACCTGGGTTTCAGCAGTGATTCGAACCTGCGGCGCATGTTCAAGGAGCTGACCGACCTGACCCCGCTTGAATACCGGCAGCAGTTTGGGCGGCGCTGGGGATAAAGTCGGCTGCGTATCAAGGCCCGTCAGTTGATGACGTGTGCAGCCGAGCGCGGTTTTGTGGCGTTCCGACAAGCCCGCTCGCTACAAAAAATGCGCCAGACTTGAGGGGCGGTAGTGGACAAGCGTCTTCTCGCTTACTTGCCAAAGTGCTGAAGATAGTCGGGCAGCTCATTGCTTCGCTGGCAGCCGATCAGTAGCCACAACAGAATCCTTGCCTTGCGCGGGCACAGCAAACCGGTCATCTGCGCCCCACGCTGGATCAGGTCGATTTCGCTGCCAATAAAGCCATAGGAGTGGCTAGCCGTTGAGCCCGCCCCAGTGCGTGTGCCGATCACCACCGGGATCTGCAACGCCAACGCCGTAATCGCCTCGGCCCAACCTTTGCTGACGTGACCCGCGCCGAAACCGGCAATCACCAGGCCGTCGTAGCCCAGCTCCAGCAGCTTCTCCAGCAGCAGCGTATCGGCCGACAGCGCCGCTTCGAGCAGGGCCACCCGTTGCCCGCTGCGCCTCGGTGGCGGCAAGGTTTTTCTCGCGGACGGGGCATGCAGGTAGCGCACCGTGTTTTCGATGATCAGGCCGTTGGCGCCGAACACCGGTGAGCTGAAGGCTTCCAGTGCCAGGGCATCGCTCTTGCGCACACGGCTTGCGCCATGGACCTGGCCATTGATCACCACCTGTACACCACGCCCGCGACTGGTGCTCGCCAGGGCGACGATCCCCGCGTGCAGCAGGTTCGCCGGGCCGTCGGCACTGATCTCGGCGGCCGAGCGCATGGCGCCGGTCAGCACCAGCGGCTCATCGCGGTCCCAGAGCAACTCGAAAAAGAACGCGGACTCCTCCAGGGTGTCGGTGCCCTGGGTGATCACCACACCGCTGGCGCCTTGTTCGACTTGCCGTCTGGCCCAGTCGAACACGCCAAGCAGAAAGTCGAAGTCCAGTGAGGCGCTGGGTTGCAGGCACAAGGTCTCGACGTGGATCCGGGCCTGGGTCGTCAGTCGCGGCACCTGCTCCAGCAGGGCCTGGCCATTGACGCTGGGGACCACGCCCTGGTCCGGGGAGGCGGCTTGCATGCTGACGGTGCCGCCCAGGGCGGCGATGGAAAGTCGGGGCAGGGACATGGAGCTCTCGCTGATAAAGGTCGGGAAGAGGCGATGCCGGCGGTACCAGAGTACCGCCGGGTGGAGGGAAAAGCGCGCTCGATGCTGGCGCTGAAGCTGGCATCGCCATCGCTACAGGAACCGTGTCAGCCAGCCGATCATCGGCACGATCAGCAGCGTGCTGAGCGCCATCGACAGCACATTGCCGATATACGGGTGCATATGCCCGGGGACCCGTCGCGACAGGGCCGCGGCCAGCGGCGGTGCGATCAAGGCACCGAGCAGGGCGCTGGCGATCACCACCAGCGTTGCGCCGCCATGGATCAGCACGGCGGCCGGGGCGACCGAGACAATCGGGATATAGGTCGGGTACCAGCCCCGCGCAATCCATTGCCGCCGCCAGACGATCACGCCGATGGCCGACGCCAGGGCCTGAGCGGCGAGTATCGGCAACAGCAGGTCCGAACCGTAGACCGGCCCGGCCGGGTTGAGCCCGTAGGCCAGCAATACCCCCAACAGCAATCCCAGGCTCGCCCACTCGTTTCCGAAGAACGGTGCTTCGGAAAAGTCGGCGAGTACCCGCCGCATGCCCCAGATCAGCCCGTGATTGCCGGTTTCCGGTGCAGGGGCCGGCTCAGCGGCCATGGGCGCTTCAGGTTTCACCAGCGCCGGCCAGCGTCGACAGAGGGTAAAGGCCATCACGCTGCCGATAGCCATCCCCAACACATTGCCGATCACCGCTGGCAGGTTCAACGGATTGCAGACAAAGTTGACCAGCAACAGACACAACGGTGTCACCAGCAGCGCGCCCATGACTGCACCGTTGACGGCGATCCTCATCCCCGCGCCAAACAGCAGGACGGTGGCGGCCGGAACGGAGACGAAGGCGGCGAAGGTCGGTTGCCAGCCATAATGCGGTACGCTCCAGCCCCACAGCAGGTTGCTCAGCAGCAGGCCCAGCAGCGAACTGCCGATCAGCCAGGGCCACAGGCCGCTGCCATAACAGATGGCAAAGCCCTGCCAGGCCTTGCCCCGGCGGTGGGCCCAATGGGCCAGGCCGGCACCGGCCAGCAGGCCCAACGAAGCCAGCTCATGTTTGTAGAAGACCATTTCGCTGATATCGCCAAGCACCCAACGTAGCCAGGCGCTGGGGGCAGGCAGGTTTTCCATCATATGCAGGTAGCCGGACCCACCGAAAGGTTTGCCGGGCATGTTCAGCCAGGTCAGCAGCAGGGCCGGCACGATCAGACCGAGGCCGAACAGGCCGGCGAGCCGGCCCGGATTGGAGGCATTGTTCATCTCGACCCCCTTCAGCGCGGCAGACCGGGGTGTCGGGTATAGCCGAGCATGTCGTCGTAGAGGTCGGTCCGGCGGTCCCTGGGCAGGTCATTGAGGTTGTTCCAGATCGGCGCGCTGCGGGCGCTGACCAGATCGATATCGGCAAACAGCACGGCCTCGTCGATGGGCGAGGCCACCTCGCAGAGCGGCCAGCCGTTGGTCCCGGCGATCAGCGAGCAGCCCAGGAAGCGTTCGCCGCGATCGCTGCCGACGCGATTGGCGGCGGCGATAAACACGTTATTGACGTGGGCGGCGGTGATGGTCAGGTACGAGGCCATGCATTTGCCGGTTTCGTCGAACAGTGGCGGTGGAGTCCAGACCCAGTTGTTCAGGCTGCAGATGATGTCCGCTCCTTGCTGGCTCAACAGGCGCGGTACTTCGGGAAACCAGATATCCCAGCAGATCAGCAGGCCGATCCGCCCGATGTGCGTGTCGAAGACCGGAAAACCCAGGTTCCCCGGGGTGAACCAGAGTTTCTCCTCGTTCCATAAATGCGCCTTGCGGTACTTGCCGATAAACCCGTCAGGCCCGACCAGCACGGCGGTGTCGAACAACTGCACCCCGTCACATTCGGCGACGCCGGCTGCCAGGTAAATCCGATGTTCTTGTGCGAAATTTACCCAGGCTTGCACGCTAGGACCTTCCGGTACTGCTTCGGCGTGGACGAAGGCTTCCTGGCGGCTCTGGAAGCTGTAACCGGTGTTGGCCAGTTCCGGCAGCACGATCAGGTCGGCACCGCCGCGCACCGCCTGATCCGCCAGCGCAAGGCTGCGGTCCAGGTTGTAGGGGGTGTGGGCAACGCCGGCCTGGGGATCGAATTGCACGACGGCAACGCGGACGGGACTGATAGCGGGGCGAGATTCATTCATTTGAGCTGCTCTCATTCTTGTTATTCAATCCGAATGGATTGATATGCCTATGAGAAGCCATTCAATGAGTTGTGTATGTCGGTGTCCCTCCGGTAAGTCAGTCGGGTATTTCCTAGAACAACCTGGGAATACCGAGTGCTGTCGGTGAGTTTTTGGCGGGCGGTCGTCCACTGTATTCGGGGTAGTGCTTCAAGCTGAACCCACCATTGAAGGTTGCGCCGGTGCGCTGGCACAGATGGATCGTGGCATCGAGTGCGCCCCGCAGGCAGGGCTCGGTCCAGCCGGCATCGACCGAAAAGGATTCGCCGCACAGGTAGAGCCCGGAACGGGCGGAATAGTGGCGGTTGTAGTTCATCAGGTCGATGGCTTCGTAATAGGTACCGGGGCGATAGAGCTTGGCGGCCCCCAGGGCATTGCGGTCGCTCATCCAGCGATGCACCGCGGCCTTTTGCGTGTCGATATAGGGCGAGATCCGTCGATTGATATTGCTCGCCTGCAGCAGTATCCGATCCAGCTCGCCGACGCATTTTTCGACCAGTTCCTGGTCGGAAAACAACGCGAGTTTGGTGGCATCGTCCTCCCAGGTGTAACTCAGCAGGATGCAGTCATAGGGGTAGCTGTCGTTGTAGCTGTAGGTGTACATGTCATGGATCAGGCTGTCGGTGACCAGCGCCTGGGGGATGCCGTGGGGCTCGCTGAAAAAGCTTTTTTTCAGCGGTGCAAACACCTTGCAACTGGTTTCCCAGTGGGCGGTCTTGTAGGCGCTGCGGATGTGGAACGGCAGCATCCGTTCGTCGAAACCCTTGAGCTCGACGGTGGTTTCGATCAGCCAGGACGGCAGGGTGAGAATCACCGAGTCGAACACTTCGCTGCGCAGCTCGCGGCGCTGCGGATCGCTCCATTGCCAGGCGTAGTCGACGCGAATCTGCTGATTGGGCAGTTTGCTCAGGCCGTTGACCTGGGCCTGGGTGGCGAACCCGGCGCCGCGCTGTCGGCAATGCTCGTAGAAGGACAGGCCACGCTCTTCGACCGGCATGAACAACAGGCATTCGTCCAGGGCGGCCACACCCAGGTAGCGCGGGGCGTCGAAGGCCAGGCCGTTGCAGTCGAACAGCGTGCCGGCCTGCAGATGTGGCGATGGCAGTGGGTTGCCGCGCTCATCGACGCGCCCGTGCATCAATTGCAGGCGATGGCTGAAACCAAAGATCGCGGTGCGGATCGGGTACAGGCAGCAGGCGTCATAGAAGGCGCCCCAACTGCCATCGCCGATGCCGATGGCATAGAAGATCGCTGACTCTTCGGCGCTCATGCCGACGCCGCCGAAATTGCCCGGGTCGTCTGCTTGCCAGTGACTGATGGCGGGCAGCGTGACGAGGTTGCGAAACGACAGGCTCTCATAGCGCTGGACAATCGCCGACCAGAGGCTTTCCCAGCCCTCGCTGGCGTAGTGGGTTTCGACCTGGCGGGTCATGCGCTCGGCAAAGAGCCGCCATTTTTCGTGGACCTGCTGCAACAGTTTTCCCGGTGGCGGGGTCTGCCCGTCGCGGTTGTCCCAGATCAGCATCCGCGGGATTTCCTGCCCCTCCAGCAGGCCCTCGCGGAGGAAAATCCCGGTGCTCCTGACCTGGGCGCTGCCCGGGTTGGCGAAATCCGAAAGGCGCAGGTTGAACTGCTCGGTGTAGTGCGCCAGCACGGAGCGCCCCAGCAGGGGCGCCTCGTCCTCGCGGTTGAAGTATGGCAGGCGCATCGCGCCCATTTCGAAGGGGGTGGAGCCGGTGGTGGCGGGCTGGCTTTTGTCGATCACGGTCAGGTGCCGGCCGCCGATCCGCCGGGACTGTTCGAGCAGGGTGATATCGGTGAAGCCGCAGCGCAGCAGCTCGCGGGCCGCGCTGAGGCCGGTGACGCCAGCACCGATAATGCAGATCCGGTGGGCGCTGTCGGTGGCGCGGGCGACGCCGCCGGGTTGCTCGACCAGGCGGCGATAGTCGAAGCACAGGTCCGGCGGGTTGGGGAAACGGGCGCGCCAGGCGTGGCGCGGCTCCACCGTCGGTGCAGGGCAAGAGGGCTGCTGTTGAGCCAATCCAATAGGCATGTACGACGCTCCTTGTCAGTGGCAATCGGTAGTGATCGCCGGAGCGAGTCTACGAAGGCGAGGGCAGGGCGCTGTGGTAATTAGTTATGCAAGGTCGCGCGCCTGTTTCAGCTAGTGTCGAAACAGGCACGCGGGCTTCATGCCGCTTGCTGGAACTGCTGGCGATACTGGTTGGGAGACAGCGCGGTGTGCTGGCGGAACAGGCGGGCAAAGAAGCTGGCGTCGTCGTAGCCGACTTCGTAGCTGATGGTCTTGATGCTCTTGCGGGTGCCCGACAGCAGGCCCTTGGCGGTCTCGATACGCAAGCGTTGCAGGTAGTGCAACGGCTTGTCGCCGGTCGCGGTCTGGAAGCGGCGCATGAAATTGCGAATGCTCATGCCGTGTTCCCGGGCGACATCCTCGAAGCGGAACTTGTCGGCGAAATGCTCTTCGAGCCATTGCTGGATCTGCAGGATGATCACGTCCTGGTGCAGCTTCTGGCCGCCGAAACCGATACGCCCCGGGGCGTAGCTGCGCTGGACCTCATAGAGGATATCGCGGGCCACGGCCTGGGCGACGTTGGCCCCGCAGAAGCGTTCGATCAGGTAGATATAGAGGTCGCAGGCCGAGGTGGTGCCGCCGGCGCAGTAGAGGTTGTCGGCGTCGGTCAGGTGCTTGTCCTGGTTCAGCTGGACATTGGGGTAGCGTTCGCTGAAGGTGTTGAAGAAGCGCCAGTAGGTGGTCGCCTCCTTGCCATCGAGCAGGCCGGCTTCGGCCAGCCAGAACACCCCGGTGGCCTCGCCGCAGAGCACGGCGCCGCGGGCATGCTGTTCGCGTAGCCAGGGCATGACTTGCGGGTAGCGCCGACAGAGGGTTTCGAAGTCGTCCCAGAAGGCCGGCAGGATGATCACATCGGTATTTTCCAGGCCGCCGTCCACCGGCAGGATCACATCGCTGAAGCTGCACACCGGTTTGCCGTCTGGGCTGACCAGGCGGGTCTCGAACGCCTTGGTGAGGCCTTGGCCGAGTTGTTTGCCGTAGCGCAGGCTGGCCAGGTGGAAGAAGTCCTTGGCTTGCATGAGGGTGGAAGCGAATACCCGGTCGATAGCCAGGATGCTGACGCGCCGCAAGGGCGTGGAGAGTGGATTAGCCATAATTCCATTGTTCTTATTAGCGGAAAGTTCTTATAGGGGAAAGTGGTCAACAGACGGCTGGATCGTCTTATTTTTTGGCGCATGTGTCCAGTGTTACCCGGCAAAACACTGGCATAGGCTCTACAGGCCAATCCCGGCGTCAGTGTCCTTGCAGGTAGCCCCGATGATTCCCAGAACCCTGTTCAGTTCCGAGCACGAGCTGTTTCGCAGTAGCGTGCGCAAGTTTCTCGAGCAGGAGGCGGCGCCCTTCCATGCGCAGTGGGAGAAACGCGGTTATATCGATCGCGAGCTGTGGAACAAGGCGGGCGCGCAGGGGATGCTCTGCTCCCATCTGCCGGAGGCCTACGGTGGCATGGCGGCGGATTTTCTCTATAGCGCCGTGGTGATCGAGGAGATCAGCCGGCAGGGCTTGAGCGGCATCGGTTTCTCCTTGCATTCGGACATTGCCGCGCCTTACATCCTGCATTACGGCAGCGAGGCGCTGAAGCTCAAGTACCTGCCCAAGCTGGTGTCCGGCGAGATGGTCACGGCCATTGCGATGACCGAGCCGGGTGCCGGCTCCGATCTGCAAGGGGTGAAGACCACGGCGGTGCTGGACGGTGACGAGTATGTGCTCAACGGCTCGAAGACTTTTATTACTAATGGCTTTCTCGCGGACCTGGTGATCGTCGTCGCCAAGACCGATCCGCAGGCCGGGGCCAAGGGCACCAGCCTGTTCCTGGTCGAGGCGGATACGCCGGGGTTCGCCAAGGGCAAGCGCCTGGAAAAGGTCGGCATGAAGGCCCAGGACACCTCCGAGCTGTTTTTCCAGGATGTGCGGGTGCCCAGGGAGAACCTGTTGGGGCAGGCCGGGATGGGCTTCGCCTATCTGATGCAGGAGTTGCCCCAGGAGCGCCTGACGGTGGCGATAGGCGGCCTGGCCTCGGCCGAGGCGGCGTTGCAGTGGACGCTGGAATACACCCGTGAGCGCAAGGCCTTCGGCAAAGCCATTGCCGACTTCCAGAACACTCGCTTCAAGCTGGCTGAAATGGCCACCGAGATCCAGATCGGCCGGGTGTTTGTTGATCGCTGCCTGGAGTTGCACCTGCAAGGGCAACTGGATGTGCCGACGGCGGCGATGGCCAAATATTGGGGGACCGACCTGCAATGCAAAGTGCTCGACGAGTGCGTGCAGTTGCACGGCGGCTATGGGTTCATGTGGGAGTACCCGGTGGCCCGGGCCTGGGCGGATGCGCGGGTGCAGCGCATCTATGCCGGGACCAATGAAATCATGAAGGAGATCATTGCCCGGTCGCTTTGACGTCTTGGATGGGGTTGCGACGTGTGGTGATAGCCTTAAGGGCCTCTTCGCGGGCAAGCTCCGCTCCCACAATGTCCGGGGCGTGCTCAAGATCTGTGCACGACGGAAAACCGGTGGGAGCGGAGCTTGTCGGGACGCCGCACCGCCGCGAAGGCGCAGGAACAGGCGCCGCCTGATCCGCAGGCCAGTTACGGCGCCGGGTTCGGGTGATCCTTGTGGATCGCCTCGATGCCCGCCAGCACTTCGTCCGATAGTTTCAGGTCGGCGCTGGCAATGTTGCTGTCCAACTGCTCCAGCGTTGTCGCACCGATGATGTTGCTGGTGACGAACGGTTGCCGGGTGACGAACGCCAGGGCCATCTGCGCCGGGTCCAGGCCGTGTTCACGGGCCAGGGCGACATAGCGGCTGCACGCCGCTTCCGATTGCGGATTGAAGTACCGGCTGAAGCGGCTGTACAGGCTCAGGCGCGCCTTGTCCGGCCGCGCGCCGCCTTCATACTTGCCCGAGAGGAAGCCGAACGCCATCGGCGAATAGGCCAGCAGGCCGCATTGCTCGCGCAGGGCGACTTCCGCCAGGCCCACTTCGAAGCTGCGGTTGAGCAGGTTGTAGGGGTTCTGGATCGACACCGCCCGCGGCCAGCCGCGGCGCTCGGCCTCGAGCAGGAATTTCATGGTGCCCCACGGGGTTTCGTTGGACAGGCCGATATGACGGATCTTGCCGGCCTTGACCTGCTCGTCCAGGGCTTCGAGGATCTCCTCGATCGGCGTGAAACTTTCATCGGCCTTGTGCTTGTAGCCGAGTTGGCCGAAGTAGTTGGTGTTGCGCTCCGGCCAGTGCAGTTGGTAGAGGTCGATCCAGTCGGTCTGCAGGCGCTTGAGGCTGGCATCCAGGGCGTCGACGATATGCTGGCGGTTATGCTTGAGCTGGCCGTCGCGGATATAGTGGATGCCATTGCCGGGACCGGCGATCTTGCTGGCCAGGATCCAGTCGGCGCGATCGCCGCGCTGCTTGAACCAGTTGCCGATCATGCGCTCGGTGCTGGCATAGGTTTCGGCCTTGGGCGGCACCGGGTACATCTCGGCGGTGTCGATGAAATTGATCCCGGCGCCTTTCGCCCGTTCGATCTGGGCAAAGGCCTGATCCTGGGTGTTCTGCTCGCCCCAGGTCATGGTCCCCAGGCAGATTGCGCTCACATTCAGATCGGTCTGACCTAGCTGACGGTATTCCATTGGCGGCTCCTGTGGGAAAGCACCCATAAAAGCAGGTTGAAATTTTTTTCGCAATCTGCATAATTACGCACCTCTTTATGCAGTGGAAGTGATGCGCCGCCGCCAAAGAATCTTGCCGTTGAACGGACGCGCCGACCCGAGCCCCCGAAAGCGTCTGTATCCGGCTGCCTTTGACCTTGTCAAAGTACGCACTATTCAGTAAGATCCGCCGTCTTATTTACAGGCGGCCCCTGAGGCTATAAAGAATGAAAACTTTTACTGCTAAACCGGAAACAGTTAAGCGCGACTGGTTTATCGTCGACGCTGCTGGTCAGACCCTGGGTCGTCTGGCCACCGAAATCGCGAGCCGCCTGCGTGGCAAGCACAAAGTCGAATACACTCCGCACGTTGACACCGGTGACTACATCGTTGTTATCAATGCTGAGCAAGTACGCGTTACCGGTGCTAAAACCACCGACAAAATGTACTACTCCCACTCCGGTTTCCCGGGCGGCATCAAGTCGATCAACTTTGAAAAGCTGATCGCCAAGGCCCCTGAGCGCGTGATCGAGACCGCGGTCAAAGGCATGCTGCCTAAGAACCCGCTGGGTCGCGACATGTACCGTAAGCTGAAAGTCTATGCGGGCGCTGTCCACCCTCATACTGCTCAGCAGCCCCAAGAACTGAAGATTTAACGGAATAGTTCATTATGTCGGCGACTCAAAATTACGGCACTGGCCGTCGCAAGACTGCAACCGCACGCGTTTTCCTGCGTCCGGGTACTGGCAACATCTCCATCAACAACCGCACCCTGGACACGTTCTTCGGTCGCGAAACTGCCCGCATGGTAGTTCGCCAGCCGCTGGAACTGACTGAGACTACCGAGAAATTCGATATCTACGTCACTGTCATCGGTGGTGGTGTGAGTGGTCAAGCTGGCGCAATCCGCCACGGCATCACTCGTGCTCTGATGGACTACGACGAGACTCTGCGCGGTGCTCTGCGCAAAGCCGGCTTCGTAACCCGCGATGCTCGTGAAGTTGAACGTAAGAAAGTCGGTCTGCGTAAAGCGCGTAAGCGTCCGCAGTACTCGAAGCGTTAATTCGGTCCTCGTACCGTTTTACGTTTCAGTTCTACGTTTTAAAAAAAGCCCGGTTTCCTTGTGGAATCGGGCTTTTTTGTGGGCGAAATATTTTCATGTGACAACTTGCCACATCCGTAGACCCCCTATACTACAAGGCTTGGGGCAGGGTAGGGCTGGTAATTACCTTGTCATACGTGGGGCTTTTCATTACCATTCGGCAAAATTTATAAGTACAAAGTTTTACTTAGTAGACGCCTGATTTAACAGGCCACAAAAGCTGATGGGAGAGGACTGAATGAGTAGCAATGACGGCGTGAATGCAGGCCGGCGTCGCTTCCTCGTAGCAGCCACATCCGTGGTAGGAGCTGCAGGAGCGGTGGGGGCTGCGGTCCCGTTCGTGGGGTCATGGTTTCCCAGTGCCAAGGCGAAAGCCGCGGGGGCACCGGTGAAGGTGAATATCAGCAAGATCGAACCCGGACAGCAGATGATTGCTGAGTGGCGAGGTCAGCCGGTCTTTATCGTTCACCGTACCCCGGAGATTCTGGGAAATCTGGCCAAGATCGAGGATCGATTGGCCGACCCCAACTCCAAGGAATCTACACAGCCCCCCTATGTCGACCCCAAGAACCGTTCGATCAAGCCGGAGCTGCTGCTACTGATCGGTATCTGCACGCACCTGGGCTGCTCGCCGACCTTCCGTCCGGAAGTTGCGCCCGCTGATCTGGGCGCCGACTGGGTCGGTGGTTATTTCTGCCCTTGCCACGGTTCTCACTACGATCTGGCTGGCCGTGTCTACAAGTCGCAACCCGCGCCTTTGAACCTGCCGGTTCCGCCGCATTCCTATGAGTCCGACACGATTATTGTGATTGGCGTCGATACGGAGAAAGCGTGATGAGCAAGTTCATGGATTGGGTTGATGCGCGCTTTCCCGCCACCAAGATGTGGGAAGACCATCTCAGCAAGTATTACGCTCCGAAGAATTTCAACTTTTTCTACTTTTTTGGCTCCCTGGCGCTGCTGGTGCTGGTCAATCAGATCGTCACCGGCGTTTGGCTGACCATGAGCTACACCCCGTCGGCGGAAGAGGCGTTTGCTTCCGTCGAATACATCATGCGTGACGTCGAGTACGGCTCGATCCTGCGCCTGCTGCACTCCACCGGCGCTTCGGCGTTCTTTATCGTCGTGTATCTGCACATGTTCCGCGGCCTGCTCTACGGTTCGTACCAGAAGCCCCGTGAGCTGGTGTGGCTGTTCGGCATGCTGATCTACCTGGCGCTGATGGCCGAGGCCTTCATGGGCTACCTGCTGCCATGGGGGCAGATGTCCTACTGGGGCGCCCAGGTGATCATCTCGCTGTTCGGTGCGATCCCGGTCATCGGCAACGACCTGACCCAGTGGATTCGCGGTGACTACCTGATTTCCGGGATCACCCTGAATCGCTTCTTCGCCCTCCACGTAGTGGCCCTGCCGATCGTCATCCTTGGCCTGGTGGTGCTGCACGTACTGGCGCTGCACGAGGTCGGTTCGAACAACCCGGACGGCGTCGATATCAAGAAGCACAAGGACGAGAACGGCGTACCGCTGGATGGCATCGCCTTCCATCCGTACTACACCGTGAAGGATATCGTCGGTGTGGTGGTGTTCCTGTTCATCTTCTGCTCCATCGTGTTCTTCTTCCCGGAAATGGGGGGGTATTTCCTCGAAAAACCCAACTTCGAAATGGCCAACGCCTTCAAGACGCCGCCGCACATTGCGCCTGTCTGGTACTTCACGCCGTTCTACGCGATCCTGCGGGCCGTTCCGGACAAACTCATGGGGGTCATGGCCATGGGCGCGTCGATCGCCGTGCTGTTCGTGCTGCCGTGGCTGGATCGCAGTCCGGTCAAGTCGATGCGCTACAAGGGTTGGCTGAGCAAGATCTGGTTGTGGGTGTTCTGCATCGCCTTCGTCACCCTCGGCTGGCTCGGCGTGATGGCGCCGACGCCGGAGCGCACGCTGCTGTCGCGGATCTGTACGGTCCTGTATTTCGCCTACTTCATTCTGATGCCGTTCTATACCCGGCTCGAGAAGACCAAACCGGTTCCGGAAAGGGTGACTGGCTGATGAAAAAATTATTCGCAGTATTGATGCTAGTGGCTTTGCCGATCCTGTCCTTCGCCGCTGAGTCTGAGGGGCCGGAGCTCGAAGCTGTCAATATCGACGTTTCCGACAAGGCCGCCATGCAGGATGGCGCACGGACCTTTGCCAACTATTGCATGGGTTGCCACAGTGCCAAGTTCCAGCGCTATGAGCGTGTTGCCGACGACCTGGGGATTCCCCATGACGTGATGCTCAAGAGCCTGGTATTCACCGGCGCCAAGATCGGCGACCACATGACCATCGGCATGCAGCCGGCCGACGCCAAGGCCTGGTTCGGCGCGGCGCCGCCCGACCTGACCCTGGTGGCCCGGGTGCGTGGTACCGACTGGCTCTACGGCTATCTGCGGTCCTTCTACGAAGATCCGGCACGTCCCTGGGGCGTGAACAACAAGGTCTTCCCGAACGTCGGCATGCCCAACGTGCTGGTGGGGCTGCAGGGACGTCAGGTCGTCGGCTGCAAGCAGGTTCAAATCGTCGAAGACGGCAAGAAGCAGTATGATCCGCTGACCGGCACGCCTTTGACCCATGAAGCGTGCGACCAGTTGACCATCGTGCCGAAAACCGGTGCCTTGAACGAAGAGCAATTCGACGAGAAGGTCAAGAATCTGGTGACCTTCCTGGCCTACTCGGCCAACCCGGTGAAGCTGGAACATCAGCGCATCGGTACCTACGTTTTGCTGTACCTGGCCTTCTTCTTCGTGTTCGCTTATCTGCTCAAGCGCGAATACTGGAAGGATGTGCATTGATAACGTTGTAACATAGCTGTCAATCGTGCGCGCCCAAGGGTGCCTCTGAAGATGTAGCCAGCAGGGACGGGCGGGGTGAACCGGCAACGGTCTCACCCCTGTTCTGTTTCGTGGCTGCGGGAGGCTTGTCTTGGGCGCGCTCGTTTTTCCGTTTTCAATAATTTCAACAAGCGAGGAGGACCGCCATGGGCGTGACCAACCGGTTGGCCTGTTACTCCGACCCCGCCGACCACTATTCCCATCGGGTGCGCATCGTGCTCGCGGAGAAGGGTGTCAGCGCCGAGATCATTACTGTTGAGCCGGGGCGTCAACCGCCGAAGCTGATCGAGGTGAATCCTTACGGCAGCCTGCCCACCCTGGTCGATCGTGACCTGGCGTTGTGGGAGTCGACCGTGGTGATGGAATACCTGGATGAGCGTTACCCGCATCCGCCGCTGCTGCCGGTTTATCCCGTGGCGCGGGCCAACAGCCGTTTGCTGATCCATCGCATTCAGCGTGACTGGTGTGCGTTGGTGGATTTGATTCTGGATTCGCGCAGCAAGGAGTCGGCGCGGGTGCAGGCGCGTAAGGAGTTGCGTGAGAGCCTGACAGGGGCGTCGCCGCTGTTTGCCGACAAGCCATTTTTCCTGAGTAATGAGCAAAGTCTGGTGGACTGCTGTCTATTACCGATACTCTGGCGTCTGCCGATTATGGGTATTGAATTGCCGCGGCCCGCAAAGCCGTTGCTCGATTATATGGAGCGCCAGTTTGCGCGTGAGGCTTTCCAGGCAAGCTTGTCTGGTGTCGAACGCGATATGCGCTAAGGAGCCGTTTTATGAACTCCAGTCGCCCTTATTTGGTTCGTGCTCTGTACGAATGGATAGTGGATAACGATTGTACGCCGCACATACTGGTCAATTCCGAGTATCCCTCGGTCCAGGTGCCGCAAGGTTTTGCCAGCGACGGGCAAATTGTCTTGAACGTTTCGCCCAGTGCGGTGCGTCACTTGCACATGGACAACGAGGCTGTCAGCTTCGAAGGGCGTTTCGGTGGTGTACCGCATACGCTTTACGTGCCGATCAGCGCCATTCTCGGGATCTACGCCCGGGAGAATGGCCAGGGCATGGTGTTCGAGCTGGAAGCGCCCCTGGAGGGCGATGATGGGGTCGAGCCGGATGACGACGGTCCGCCGCCGGGTTCCGAGCCGCCGCGTCCCAGCGGTCGGCCAAGCTTGAAGGTCGTGAAGTAATAAAAAAGGCGCCACGAATGAGGCGCCTTTTTTACGTCTGTATTTCAGCGGGGCCGCAATTCCGTAGGAGCCGGATCAGTCGATGTACTCGAACAGTTTGACGATCTTCTGCACGCCGCTGACGCTCTGCACCAGGTTGCTGGCGCGAGTGCCTTCTGCCTGGGTGACCAGGCCCAGCAGGTAAACGATGCCGTTCTCGGTCACGACCTTGATGCGCGAGCCGGGAATGGCGTTGTCGGTCAGCATCTGGGTCTTGATCTTGGTGGTCAGCCAGCTATCGCTGCTGCGGGCCGCCAGCGAGGACGGTTCGAGGACCTGCAGTTCGTTGTTGACCTTTTTCACCCGTTGGACCGCGGCGGCGGCCTGCTCGGCCTTGGCCTTGAGGTCTTCGCGCGGGGTCTGGCCGGCGAGCAGGACGATTCCGTTATAGCTGGTGACGACAATGTGCGAGCCGTTTTCCAGGCCAGGGTCGGCTTTGGCGACGTTGACCGCGACCTTGGTATCGATCAGCGAATCATCGATCTTGCTGCCCAGGGTGCGGGTTCCGCGATCGTCGTTGATCGGTTCGTCGCGGGTGGCGGTCAGTACCGAGCTGCAGCCGCTGAGGCCCAGGCACAGGGTCAAGGCCAGCAGGCTAAGGCGATTGATGGTCATTCTTCACTCCCGAACAATTGGCTGTCGATCAGATCGCAGAGGCAATGGATCGCCAGCAGGTGGACTTCCTGAATACGTGCGGTGACGTTGGCCGGGACGCGAATCTCGACATCCTCGGGCAGCAGCAGGGAAGCCATGCCGCCACCGTCGCGTCCGGTCAAGGCTACGACAATCATTTCGCGGTCATGTGCGGCCTGGATGGCCTGAATAATGTTGGCGGAGTTGCCGCTGGTGGAAATCGCCAGCAGCACGTCGCCCGGTTGGCCCAGTGCGCGGATCTGCTTGGAGAAGATTTCGTTGTAGCTGTAGTCGTTGGCGATCGAGGTCAGGGTCGAGCTGTCGGTGGTCAGGGCGATAGCCGGCAGGCTCGGCCGCTCGCGCTCGAAACGGTTGAGCAGTTCCGAGGAAAAGTGCTGGGCATCGCCGGCAGAGCCGCCGTTGCCGCAGGAGAGCATTTTGCCTTCGTTGAGCAGGGCATTGACCATGACCTGGCTGGCTTGCTCGATGTGAGGTGCAAGAACGTCCATCGCCTGTTGCTTGGTGTCGATACTGGCCTGGAAAAGCTGGCGAATTCGGGATTGCATGTCCATCTATGTGACCTTAAGTAGGGCGGCTGGTCGAGCGCAGACCGGGTCTTCCCGGTGGCTGCCCGGCACAAGAATGTGCAGCCCGCAAAGCAAAGAGCAAAATCGGTGGGTGAAAAGAGTAACCGGGCCGACAGCCTGGATCAGCTGTCGAAGGCATTCCGTAGCCAGTTCAGCTGGGGTGTCGCCTCGACCGGGCCGTCTATGGCCACCACGTCGAAGCGGCAAGGGCAATGGGCCCAGCGTGACTCGCGTTGCAGGAAATACTGCGCGGCGAATATTACCTTCTTGCGCTTGCGGGCATCGATGCTGCCCAGTGCGCCACCCCATTGGGTGTTTTTCCTGTAACGAACTTCGACGAATACTACTGTATCGCCGTCGAGCATGACCAGATCAAGCTCGCCCCGTTTACATGTCCAGTTCTGCGCCAGCAGGCGCAGGCCCTGTTGTTCAAGATGCCGCCGCGCCAGGAGCTCGGCTTCCTTGCCGTGTTCCAGGTGGGCGGCGGGTGCCATCAGTGCTGCGTATCCGGCAGGCGCTGGATCTGACCGCTGACGAACTGGGCCCAAGGCAGCTGGCGTTCGACCCGTTGCCCCGGATCCATGCTCAGGCTGCCGGAGAGACCATCGATGCGGCTGTCGGGCAGGGCCTTGAGCTGACCCAGGCGTGGTGCCAGGCGATAGGCGTCGACACCCATGGCATACAGGCGACCGAGGGCGCCATTGGCTTGTGGCCATTGCGCGGTGACCTGCTTGCGCAGCGGGTCGTTGGCGTCCAGCAGCCAAGGGGTTTCGCAGAAGCGAACGCCGTTCATGTCGTTGTACTGGTTCTGGTCGCCGGTGGCACTGAATACGTGGGAGGTGGCATACACCGGTACATCACCGGCGTACTGGAAGTTCAGGGTCGGTTTGATCTGCTGCGCCTGCTGTGGTGTCGCGGCGAGGAAGATGAACTCGATATCCTGGCGCCGCGACGGCTGGGCGGCGACCTGGCCGCCTATGGTGCGCTGCAGGCTCTTGGCGCGGCCTTCGCTCTGGCGCAGTTGGAACAGCTCGGCAATCTGCTGGGCCAGGGCCACCGGTTGGTCGACGCGTTCGATACCGACCACGGTACCGCCGTTGGCTTCCCAGTCCTGGCGGAAGGCTTTGAGCACGCGGTCACCCCATTCGCCTTTCGGCACCATGGCGGCGGCGCGGTGCAGGCCGTCGGCGCGGGCGCGACGGGCCACTTCGCGGGCTTCGTCTTCGGCGGCGAGGCCGAACTGGAACAGTTGCGCCGGGTTCTGCGCGCTTTCGCTGTAGTTCAGCGCCAGGGTGGTGATCGGCAATTGCGCACGGGCGCTGAGCTGCTTGACCAGCGGCTTCTCCAGCGGGCCGATCACCAGTTGCACGCCAGAGGCCTGGGCCTTGCGATAGAAATCGTCCAGGGAGCTGAGACGCGAGCTGTCGTAGAACTCGATGACCGGCGGCTTCTGGCCGGCCTGCTGGGCCTGGAAGTGTGCGGCCATGAAGCCTTCACGCAAAGCCTTGCCGACCGAAGCGAGCGGGCCTTCCTGGGGCAGCAGCAGGGCGATCCTGCTCAGCGGCTGGCTGGCCAGCTCCTTGAGTTTCACCAGTGGCAGCGGCAATTGCAGCGCAGCCGGATGCTTGGGGTTCTGCGCGCGCCAGGTGTCGATGGCCGCCTGCTGTTGTTCCAGGGTGCCGGACGATTTCACCGCCAGGGCCAGGCTCAGCCAGCCGCTGAGGTCATCGTTGCCGGTGGGCTGCAGTTGGTCGGTCGGCAGGGCCGCGATCAGTGCCCAGATGGCTTCATGGTTGTTTTTCGCGGCATCGCCGCTGAGCAGCGGGGCGATGAAGATGCGCGCGCGCGCGGCGGCCAGGGTCTGGCCGTCGGCTTCAAGGGCGCGGGCACGCACGGTCTGGGTGCGAACCTGCTGCTCCACCGGCAGCTCACTGAGGCGTTCCAGGCTCGGATGGCTCAATGCAGTCAGCGCCGCCTTGGGCTGGTTGCGGGTCATCGCCAGTTCGGCCGCCAGGGTACTGGCGTACACCTGTTGCGCCGGCTTGAGGGTGTCCAGCGGTACCTGCGCAAGAATCTGCGAGGCGCGACCGTTGTCTTTCTGGCGGTAGGCCAGGTCGGCAGCGGTCAGGCGCAGCAAGGCGGCTTGTTCCGGCGTCTTGCTGGAAGCCGCCTGTTCGAGCAGTTGCTCGATGCTGGCATTCGGGGTCCGTGGGAGTTCGCCAAGGCTGGAAGAGGGCGAGCTGGCGCAAGCCGCCAGCAAGGCAGCGAGGCAGAGGGCAGAGAACAGCCGCAGGCAAGCGATCATGTAGTGTTCCTGATACTCGATCATATGAGCGTGGAATTGTACCCAAGCACTGGCCGGGGCGCGATGTTACTGGCGTGAAACGGTTAAATTAGGTCGTACAAAGCGTGTCACGGCGCTCGAATCGCTCGCCTTTGGGCCTCGTTCTCGCCGTTGTGAAGCATATCGGCAGGGCGGCTACGCGCTACAATGGCGTTTTCGTTCTTCTCGAGGTGTGCGCTTTGACTGCTCCAGGTGCTTTGAATTCCGCCGTCGGCTCGCTTTATGTGGTGGCGACGCCCATTGGCAACCTGGATGACATCAGTGCGCGGGCCATGAAAGTGCTGCGCGACGTGTCGCTGATTGCCGCGGAAGACACCCGTCACTCACTCAGATTATTGCAGCACTTCGGGATTGCGACACCGCTTGCGGCCTGTCACGAGCACAACGAACGTGACGAAGGCAGCCGTTTCATCGCCAAGTTGCTGGCGGGCGAGGACGTGGCCCTGATCTCCGATGCGGGCACGCCGTTGATCTCCGATCCCGGTTATCACCTGGTACGCCAGGCGCGGGCGGCAGGCATCAGTGTAGTGCCGGTTCCCGGCGCCTGCGCGTTGATCGCCGCGCTCTCGGCGGCGGGTCTGGCGTCCGATCGCTTTATCTTCGAAGGTTTCCTGCCGGCCAAGGCGGTGGGGCGTCGGGCTCGCCTGGAACTGCTCAAGGAGGAACCGCGCACGCTGATTTTCTACGAAGCGCCGCATCGGATCCTTGAATGCCTGCAGGACATGGAGACGGTCTTCGGCGCCGAGCGCCCGGCGCTGCTGGCCCGTGAGCTGACCAAGACCTTCGAAACCCTCAAGGGCTTGCCATTGAGCGAGCTGCGCGGCTTTGTCGAGGCGGATGCCAATCAGCAGCGCGGTGAGTGCGTGGTGCTGGTCGCCGGCTGGACGGCGCCGGAAAACGACGATGCGGTCGGCGCCGAGGCGCTGCGGGTCCTCGATCTGTTGCTCCAGGAAATGCCGCTCAAGCGTGCCGCGGCCCTGGCGGCGGAAATTACCGGGGTGCGCAAGAACCTGCTGTACCAGGTGGCGCTGGATCGGCAGAAAAATGCCTGACTGATTCGGCTGTAGGTTGGCTCCTGTTTGGCTATGAGATCCGGCCTGCCGGTGTTTGCCGGGACACAACCCGCTGGCGAAACGCCTTTAACGCTTGTCCTTCAGGGCGTGTGCCGGTAACCTTCGCGGCGGAGAGTCGATTGGACAGTCGCTGCCCCCTATGAAAATTAGGGGGGGGAGGAAAGTCCGGGCTCCATAGGGCGGAGTGCCAGGTAACGCCTGGGAGGCGTGAGCCTACGGAAAGTGCCACAGAAAATAACCGCCTAAGCGCTTCGGCGCCGGTAAGGGTGAAAAGGTGCGGTAAGAGCGCACCGCACGGCTGGCAACAGTTCGTGGCTAGGTAAACCCCACTCGGAGCAAGACCAAATAGGGTTCCAAGGCGTGGCCCGCGCTGGAACCGGGTAGGTTGCTAAAGATGTCCAGTGATGGCCATCGTAGAGGAATGACTGTCCTCGACAGAACCCGGCTTACAGATCGACTCTCCACCTCTTTCCTTCCCTGCACGCAATCGCTGGCAGAAGCGCATTTGTAATACCGAAAAAATCTTACTCTTCACAAATCACTTTAACTTCCGCGCTCAAATTTCTCAGGGCGTTGAAGTTCGTCTCCAGAAACACTCTCCCGATTGTCGAATTACCTCCTTTTATGCTCCTAAATCTCCGATCTGTAAGGCTTTTCCTTAAGACCGCGCCTTGACGGTGTGGTGGGCGCATTCCTATAGTGTGCGCAAGTGGAGGAAAGTGGCATGAAGTGGGTTTTTTTGACGTAAAACGCTAATATTTGGAGAAGCGCAGCTGTGTTTCGCGGAGCCAACGCTATCAGTCTCGATGCAAAGGGCCGTCTCGCTATGCCGAGCCGGTACCGTGACGAGCTCGTTTCGCGTAGTTCCGGCCAACTGATCGTGACCATTGATGCCGTGGACCCCTGCTTGTGTGTGTACCCGCTCGACGAGTGGGAACTGATTGAAACCAAGCTGCGGGCGTTGCCGTCGTTGCGCGAAGAGAACCGCCGGCTGCAGCGTTTGCTGATTGGTAATGCCGTCGACCTCGAGCTCGACGGCAGCGGCCGTTTCCTGGTGCCGCCGCGCCTGCGCGAGTACGCGAAGCTGGACAAGTACGCGATGCTGGTGGGCCAACTGAACAAGTTTCAACTGTGGGACGAGGACGCCTGGAACGCTGTATCTGCAGCGGACCTGGCGGCCATTCAACAACCGGGCGCGATGCCTGATGAACTGCGTGATCTGATCCTGTGACTATTGATAGCGGCTTTAACCACATCACCGTACTGCTTGACGAAGCCGTCGAGGCTCTCGCCGTACGCCCTGATGGCTGCTATCTGGATGGCACCTTCGGTCGTGGCGGGCATAGCCGGCTGATCCTCAGCAAGCTCGGGCCGGGTGGCCGGCTCCTCGGGTTCGACAAGGATCCTCAGGCGATTGCCACCGGGCAAGCGCTAGCGGCCGAAGACGGCCGCTTTGTCGTTGTGCAGCGCAGCTTTGCCGAGCTCGGTTCGGAAATCGTCGAACGCGACATGGCCGGCAAGGTCAACGGCATCCTGCTCGACCTCGGCGTGTCCTCGCCGCAGCTCGACGATCCGGAGCGTGGTTTCAGTTTCATGAACGACGGTCCGCTGGACATGCGCATGGACCCGTCCCGTGGCATCAGTGCCGCCGAGTTCATCGCCACCGCGCCGGCTGAAGAAATTGCCCGGGTATTCAAGGAATACGGCGAAGAGCGTTTCTCCGGGCGCATGGCCCGGGCCGTGGTCGAGCGGCGTGTCATCAAACCCTTCGAGCGCACCGCCGACCTGGCCGAAGTGCTGAAGGTCGCCAATCCGGCCTGGGAAAAGGGCAAGAACCCGGCAACCCGGGCTTTCCAGGGCCTGCGCATCCACGTCAACAATGAGCTGGGGGATCTGGAAGCCGGTCTCGAAGCGGCGCTCGAGGCCCTGGAAGTCGGCGGCCGCCTGGTGGTCATCAGCTTTCACTCGCTGGAGGATCGCATCGTCAAACTGTTCATGCGCCGTCTGGTCAAGGGCGAAAGCGACAACCTGCCGCGTAACCTGCCGGTCCGCCACCAGGTTTTCGAGCCTCGGATCAAAGTGCTTGGCAAGGCCCGGTTCGCCTCCGAAGCCGAGCTCAAGGCCAACCCGCGTGCGCGCAGCGCCGTCATGCGCGTCGCGGAGAAGTTGCGGTGAGCAAGCTCTACGCCAAGCCACTTCCCGGCGGAAGCTTTTTCATGTTCCTGCTGTTTATCGCCGTGCTGGTCTCCGCCATCGGCGTGGCCTACAGCGCGCACTGGAATCGCCAGTTGCTCAACTCGCTGTATAACGAGTTGAGCGTGCGCGACAAGGCCCAGGCCGAATGGGGGCGCCTGATCCTCGAGCAGAGCACCTGGACCGCCCACAGCCGGATCGAAACCCTGGCCACCGAACAACTGAAGATGCGTATCCCCAGCCCATCCGAAGTCAGGATGGTGGCGCCATGATGAAGCTCGAAGGTGCGCTCTATCCCTGGCGCTTCCGCGTGGTCCTCGGCGCGCTGGCGATCATGGTCGGCTATATCTGCTGGAAGATTGTCGACCTGCAGGTGATCGACCGGGCGTTCCTGATCGGCCAGGGCGACGCGCGCAGCATGCGGCATATCCCGATTCCGGCGCACCGTGGTCTGATCACCGACCGCAATGGCGAGCCCCTGGCCGTCAGTACCCCGGTGACCACGCTGTGGGCCAACGCCAAGGAAATGCAACTGGCCAAGGACCGCTGGCCGGCGCTGGCCATTGCGCTGGGGCAGGACCCTAAGCTGCTGACCGAACGCCTGGAACAACAGGCCAACAAGGAATTCATTTACCTGGTCCGTGGCTTGACCCCGGAGCAGGGCCAGTCCGTGCTCGACCTCAAGGTCCCCGGCGTCTACGGTATCGAGGAATTCCGGCGGTTTTATCCGGCCGGTGAAGTGGCGGCCCATATGGTCGGCTTTACCGACATCGACGACCACGGCCGTGAAGGGGTGGAGCTGGCCTACGACGAGTGGCTGGCCGGGGTGCCCGGCAAGCGACAGGTGATCAAGGACCGGCGCGGCCGGCTGATCAAGGATGTCCAGGTCACCAAAAACGCCAAGGCCGGCAAGCCCTTGGCGTTGTCCATTGACCTGCGCCTGCAATACCTGGCCAACCGCGAGCTGCGCAACGCCCTGGTGGAAAACGGCGCCAAGGCCGGCAGCCTGGTGATCATGGACGTGAAGACCGGCGAGATCCTCGCCATGGTCAACCAGCCGACCTACAACCCCAACAACCGGCGCAACCTGCAACCGGCGATGATGCGCAACCGCGCGATGATCGACGTGTTCGAACCGGGTTCGACCATGAAACCGATCTCCATGAGCGCGGCCCTGGAAACCGGCCGCTGGAAGCCCAGCGACACGGTGGAGGTCTACCCGGGCACCCTGCAGCTGGGCAAGTACACCATTCGTGACGTGTCCAAGACCGAAGGTCCGGTACTCGACCTGACCGGCATCCTGATCAACTCCAGTAACGTCGGCATGAGCAAGGTCGCCTTCGATATCGGTGGCGAGGCGATTTACCGCGTGATGCAGAAAGTCGGCCTGGGCCAGGACACCGGCCTCGGCTTCCCCGGCGAGCGGGTCGGCAACCTGCCGAACTACCGCGAGTGGCGCAAGGCCGAGACCGCGACCCTGTCCTACGGCTACGGCCTGTCGGTGACCGCGATCCAGCTGGTGCATGCCTTCTCGGCCCTGGCCAACAACGGCAAGATCGTGCCGCTGACCTTGATCAAGACCGACAAGGCTCCCGAGGGTACCCAGGTTATCCCGGAAAATGTCGCCAAGACCATGCAAGGTATGTTGCAACAAGTGATCGAGGCGCCGCGCGGTGTCTGGCGTGCGAAAGTGCCGGCCTATCATGTGGCCGGCAAGTCCGGTACGGCGCGCAAGACCGCGGTCGGTACCAAGGGTTATGAAGAAAACGCCTATCGCTCGCTGTTCGCCGGTTTCGGCCCGATGAGCGATCCGCGCTACGCCATCGTGGTGGTGATCGACGAGCCGAGCAAGGCCGGTTACTTCGGCGGCCTGGTCTCGGCACCGGTCTTCAGTAAAGTCATGTCCGGCACCCTGCGCCTGATGAACGTCATCCCCGACGACTTGCCGACAACGCCCCAACAGCAGGCCGTTGTCGTGCCTGCCCCGGTTAAAGGAGGGCGTGGTTAATGTCCCTGAGCCTGAACAAGATCTTTGCCCACGCCGGTCGCGATCTGCTGATTCGCGAGCTGGCGCTAGACAGCCGTAAAGTCCGTGCCGGCGACCTGTTCCTGGCGGTGCCGGGCGCCAAGGTTGACGGCCGTAACCATATTGCCGATGCCTTGCAGCGTGGCGCGGCGGCGGTGGCCTATGAAGTGGAAGGCGCCACCGTGCTGCCGATCACCGACGTGCCGCTGATCCCGGTCAAGGGCCTGGCCGCGCAACTCTCCGATATCGCCGGGCGTTTCTATGGCGACCCGAGCCGCCACCTGAACCTGGTGGGCGTGACCGGGACCAACGGCAAGACCAGTGTCAGCCAGTTGATTGCCCAGGCCCTCGACCTGTTGGGCCAGCATTGCGGCATTCTTGGCACCCTGGGTACAGGCTTCTACGGCGCGCTGCAGAGTGGTGTGCTCACCACGCCGGACCCGATCGCGGTCCAGGCGAGCCTGGCCGACTTGAAGAAAGCCGGGGCCAAGGCCGTCGCCATGGAAGTGTCTTCCCACGGCCTGGAACAGGGGCGGGTGACCGCGCTGGCATTCGACGTGGCGGTACTGACCAACCTGTCCCGCGATCACTTGGATTATCACGGCACCATGCAGGCCTATGGCGCGGCCAAGGCCAAGCTGTTCGGCTGGACTGACCTGAGCTGCCGCGTCATCAATATCGACGATGCGTTCGGTCGCCAGTTGGCGGCGGAAAAACACCCATCGCGCCTGGTGACCTACAGCCAGGAAGACCCGAGCGCTTACCTCTATTGCCGCGACGCGCAATTCAGCGATGAAGGTGTGCGCGCTACCTTGGTGACGCCGCAAGGCGAGCATCATCTGCGTGGCGCCCTGCTCGGACGCTTCAATCTGAGCAATCTGCTGGCGGCGGTCGGTGCCTTGCTGGGCCTGGATTACCCGCTGGACGAGATCCTGCGGGTGTTGCCACAACTCGAAGGTCCGGTCGGTCGCATGCAACGCCTGGGTGGTGGTGCCCGGCCATTGGTGGTGGTCGACTACGCCCACACCCCGGATGCCCTGGAAAAAGTCCTGCTGGCCCTGCGTCCGCACGCCAAGGGGCAATTGCTCTGCCTGTTCGGCTGTGGCGGCGACCGCGATCGCGGCAAGCGCCCGCTGATGGCCGAAGTGGTCGAGCGCCTGGCCGATGTGGTGTTGGTCACCGATGACAACCCGCGTTCGGAAACCCCTTCGCGGATTTTCGACGATATCCGCGCCGGCTTCGTGGCGGCGGACAAGGTTCGGTTTGTCGCCGGTCGCGGTCTTGCCATTGCCGAACTGATTGCTGGCGCCTCGGCCGATGACGTGATCGTCCTGGCCGGCAAGGGGCATGAGGACTATCAGGAAATCAACGGCGAGCGCCATGCTTTTTCCGATCTGGTCGAGGCCACCAAGGCCCTGGACGCCTGGGAGGTCGCGCATGCTTGAGGCAATGAAACTCAGCCAAGTGGCCGGTGCCCTCTCGGGGCGCCTGGTGGCGGCCGATGCCAGCTTCAATGGCGTGAGCATCGACAGTCGGGCGATTCAGCCGGGCCAGTTGTTTGTCGCGCTGACCGGGCCGCGTTTCGACGGTCATGATTATCTTGACGATGTCGCCGCCAAGGGCGCCGTCGCGGCGCTGGTCGAACGTGAAGTGGCCGGCAGCAAGCTGCCTCAGTTGCTGGTTGCCGACAGCCGTCTGGCCCTGGGGCAGTTGGGCGCGCTCAACCGCGCGGCTTTTACACAACCGGTGGCGGCTATTACTGGCTCCAGCGGCAAGACCACGGTCAAGGAACTGCTTGCGAGCATTCTGCGTACCCGTGGCCTGGTCCTGGCCACCCGCGGCAACTTGAACAATGAACTGGGCGTGCCGTTGACCCTGCTCGAACTGGCCCCGCAGCACAGTGCCGCGGTCATCGAACTGGGGGCCTCGCGCATCGGCGAAATTGCCTACACCGTCGCCATGACCAAGCCCCATGTGGCCGTGCTGAACAATGCCGGAACCGCCCACGTCGGCGAGTTCGGTGGCCCCGAGAAAATCGTCGAGGCCAAGGGTGAAATAATTGAAGGACTGCAGGTCGATGGTGTCGCCGTCCTCAATCTGGATGACAAGGCTTTCGCGCTTTGGAAAGCCCGTGCCGCCGGTCGGAAAGTCCTGAGTTTTGCCCTGGAAAATAGCGCCGCCGATTTTCATGCCGGCCTGATTTCCCGTGATCCACGCGGCTGCCCGGGTTTCGAACTGCACAGTCCGCTGGGCAGTGCCCGGGTGCAACTGAACCTGCTCGGCGTGCACAACGTCGCCAATGCCCTGGCCGCCGCGGCCGCCGCCCATGCCCTCGGCGTTTCCCTGCCCGGCATCGTCGCCGGGCTGGAAGCGGTACAACCGGTCAAGGGGCGCGCGGTAGCGCAATTGGCAATCAATGGCATTCGTGTCATTGACGACACCTACAACGCCAACCCTGCCTCAATCTGTGCCGCCGTTGATATACTCGCCGGCTTTTCCGGCCGCACCGTTCTGGTGCTCGGAGATATCGGCGAGTTGGGCGAGTGGGCGGAGCAAGGACATCGTGAAGTAGGCGCTTATGCCGCCGGCAAGGTTTCGGCGCTGTATGCGGTGGGACCGATGATGGTTCATGCCGTCCACGCCTTTGGCCCACACGCCCGTCATTTCGCCACCCAGGCCGATCTGATCGAGGCGCTCGGCGCCGAGCAAGACACTGACACCACCATTTTGATCAAGGGTTCGCGCAGTGCTGCGATGGAAAACATCGTGGCGGCTTTGTGTGGGCCCGCTTCTGACGAACACAAGGGAGAGAAGCATTAATGCTGCTGCTGCTAGCGGAGTACCTGCAACAGTTCTACAAAGGCTTCGCGGTCTTTCAGTACCTGACCCTGCGCGGGATTCTCGGGGTGCTGACCGCGCTGTCTTTGTCGCTGTGCCTGGGTCCCTGGATGATCCGTACGTTGCAGAATCGTCAGATCGGCCAATCCGTACGGAATGACGGTCCGCAATCGCACCTGTCCAAGTCCGGTACGCCGACCATGGGCGGCGCCTTGATTCTCTCGGCCATCGGCATCAGTACCTTGCTCTGGGCCGACCTGCACAACCGTTATGTCTGGGTGGTCCTGCTGGTCACCCTGCTGTTCGGCGCCATCGGCTGGGTCGACGACTACCGCAAGGTGATCGAGAAGAACTCCCGTGGCCTGCCGAGTCGCTGGAAATATTTCTGGCAATCGGTGTTCGGTCTCGGCGCGGCGATCTTCCTGTTCATGACCGCGCAAAGCCCGGTCGAGACCACCTTGCTGATACCGATGCTCAAGGATGTCAGCATTCCCCTGGGTGCCGGCTTCATGGTGCTGACCTACCTGGTCATCGTCGGTTCGAGCAACGCGGTCAACCTGACCGACGGTCTCGACGGCCTGGCGATCATGCCGACGGTGATGGTCGGCGGCGCGCTGGGGATCTTCTGCTACCTGTCGGGTAACGTGAAGTTCGCTGAATACCTGCTGATTCCCTATGTCCCGGGCGCGGGTGAACTGATCGTGTTCTGCGGCGCGCTGATCGGTGCCGGCCTGGGGTTCCTCTGGTTCAACACCTATCCGGCCCAGGTTTTCATGGGCGACGTCGGCGCACTGGCGCTGGGCGCGGCCCTGGGCACCATTGCGGTGATCGTCCGCCAGGAAATCGTTCTGTTCATCATGGGCGGGGTGTTCGTGATGGAAACCCTGTCGGTGGTGATCCAGGTCGCGTCCTTCAAATTGACTGGTCGCCGTGTGTTCCGCATGGCGCCGATTCACCACCACTTTGAACTCAAGGGTTGGCCCGAGCCACGGGTGATCGTCCGTTTCTGGATTATCACCGTGATCCTGGTGCTGGTCGGCCTTGCCACCCTGAAGCTGAGGTAGAACACGTGTCACTGATCGCTTCTGACCACTTCCGCATCGTTGTCGGCCTCGGCAAGAGCGGCATGTCCCTGGTTCGCTTCCTGGCGAACCGGGGCATTGCCTTTGCCGTGGCCGATACGCGGGAAAATCCACCGGAGCTGGCCACGCTGCGCCGTGACTATCCGCAGGTGGAAGTGCGTTGTGGCGAGCTGGACGTCGAATTCCTCTGCCGTGCCGACGAGCTCTACGTGAGCCCCGGCTTGGCCCTGGCGACTCCGGCCCTGCAAGCGGCGGCTGCCCGTGGCGTGAAGTTGTCCGGCGATATCGAGCTGTTCGCGCGTCACGCGAAGGCGCCGATTGTCGCCATCAGCGGCTCCAACGCGAAAAGCACCGTCACCACCCTGGTGGGCGAGATGGCCGCGGCGGCCGGCAAGCGCGTTGCCGTCGGCGGCAACCTCGGCACCCCGGCGCTGGACCTGCTCAGCGACGATGTCGAGCTGTACGTGATGGAGCTGTCGAGCTTCCAGCTGGAAACCACCGACCACCTCGGTGCCGAAGTGGCCACCGTGCTCAATGTCAGCGAAGACCATATGGACCGCTACAGCGGCCTGCCGGCTTATCACCTGGCCAAGCACCGGATCTTCCGGGGGGCGCGGCAGGTAGTGGTCAACCGCCAGGACGCCTTGTCCCGGCCACTGATGAGCGAAGGCCTGCCGTGTTGGACCTTTGGCCTCGGCAAACCGGATTTCAAGGCCTTCGGTCTGCGCGAAGAAGACGGCGAGAAATACCTGGCCTTCGAATTCCAGAACCTGATGCCGGTGAGCGAGCTGCGCATTCGCGGTGCCCACAATCAGGCCAATGCCCTGGCGGCCCTGGCCCTGGGCCATGCGGTCGGGCTGCCGTTCGACGCGATGCTGTCGAGCCTGCGCACTTTTGCCGGTCTTGAGCATCGTTGTCAGTGGGTACGTGAGTTGAACGGCGTGAACTACTACAACGACTCCAAGGCCACCAATGTCGGTGCGGCCCTGGCCGCTATCGAAGGTCTCGGTGCCGACATTGCCGGCAAGCTGGTACTGATTGCCGGTGGCGATGGCAAGGGCGCGGACTTCAGCGGCCTGCGCGGCCCGGTCGCGAGCCACTGCCGTGCGGTGGTCCTGCTCGGCCGCGATGCCGAGCTGCTGGCCCAGGCCCTGGGCGACGCCGTACCGTTGGTTCGCGTGCAGAGCCTGAACGAGGCCGTGCAGCGTTGTGCCGAACTGGCCGAGCCGGGTGATGCGGTGCTGCTGTCGCCGGCCTGTGCCAGTTTCGACATGTTCAAGAACTATGAAGAGCGCGGACGCCTGTTCGCCCAGGCCGTGGAGGGGTTGGCATGAGTTTCAACATCATCAAGCCTTACCCATCGCCGATTATCAGCGGGCATGGCATCGACGTCGATTTTCCGATGCTGGCCGGTGCCCTGGGCCTGCTGGGCCTGGGCCTGGTCATGATCACCTCGGCGTCGTCGGAAGTCGCCGCCGTGCAGTCGGGCAACGCGCTGTACCACATGATTCGCCATCTGATCTACATGGTCATCGGCCTGGGGGCCTGCATCACCACCATGATGGTGCCGATCGCCACCTGGCAGCGCATGGGCTTCATGATGCTGGTGAGTGCCTTCGGCCTGCTGGTCATGGTGTTGCTACCGGGCATCGGTCGTGAAGTAAACGGTTCGATGCGCTGGATCGGTTTCAGCTTCTTCAACGTGCAGCCTTCGGAAATCGCCAAGGTCTTCGTGGTGATCTACCTCGCCGGTTACCTGGTGCGGCGACAGAAGGAGGTCCGCGAAAGCTGGATGGGCTTCTTCAAGCCGTTCATCGTCCTGCTGCCGATGGCCGGACTGCTGCTGATGGAACCGGACTTCGGCGCCACCGTGGTGATGATGGGCGCGGCGGCGGCGATGCTGTTCCTCGGCGGCGTCGGACTATTGCGCTTCGGCCTGATGGTCATGCTCGCGGTGGTGGCGGTGGTGGTGCTGATCAAGGCGCAACCCTACCGGATGGCGCGCTTGACCACCTTTACCGACCCCTGGGCCGACCAGTTCGGCTCCGGCTACCAGTTGACCCAGGCGCTGATCGCCTTCGGTCGCGGCGAATGGCTGGGCGTGGGCCTGGGCAATAGCGTGCAGAAACAGTTCTACCTGCCTGAAGCGCACACCGACTTCGTGTTCTCGGTACTGGCCGAAGAGCTGGGTGCGGTGGGGTCGCTGCTCACGGTCGCGCTCTTTGTCTTCGTCAGCGTGCGCGCCATGTACATCGGCCTGTGGGCGGAAAAGGCCAAGCAGTTCTTTGCCGCTTATATGGCCTACGGCCTGGCCTTCCTGTGGATCGGTCAATTCCTGATCAATATCGGTGTGAACGTCGGTCTGTTGCCGACCAAGGGCCTGACCCTGCCGTTCCTCAGTTACGGCGGCAGTTCGTTGGTGATCTGCTGTGCCCAGCTCGGCTTGTTGCTGCGCATCGAGTGGGAGAGTCGGACCCACCTGGGCAGTGAAGAGATGGAGTTCGATGAAAGTGACTTCGCCGAGGAGTCACCCCATGGCCGATAAAGTGCTGATCATGGCCGGCGGCACTGGCGGGCACGTGTTCCCGGCACTGGCCTGCGCGCGGGAATTCCGGGCGCGCGGCTATGAGGTGCATTGGCTGGGCACGCCGCGTGGTATCGAGAACGACCTGGTGCCGGGCGCCGGCCTGCCGTTGCACCTGATCCAGGTCACCGGCCTGCGGGGCAAGGGCAAGCTGTCGCTGCTCAAGGCGCCGTTCGTCCTGCTCAAGGCGGTGTGGCAGGCGCGCAAGGTCATGCGTGAACTGAAGCCGGTCTGCGTGCTGGGCTTTGGCGGTTACGTGACCGGTCCCGGCGGCGTGGCCGCGCGGATGGCCGGTATTCCGGTGATCGTTCACGAACAGAACGCCGTGGCGGGTACCGCCAATCGGCTGCTGGTGCCCTTGGCGACCCGGGTCTGCGAAGCTTTCCCGAATACCTTCGGCGCCTCGGACAAGCGTCGGACCACCGGCAACCCGGTGCGTACCGAACTGTTCCTGGAAACCCCGCGCCAGGACTTGGCCGGACGCCGCGCGCGTCTGCTGATCCTGGGCGGCAGCCTGGGAGCCGAGCCGTTGAATAAGCTGTTGCCCGAAGCCCTGGCGCAAGTGCCGGCCGAATACCGCCCGGAAGTGTTCCACCAGGCTGGGCGCAATCACGACGAAATCACCGCCGAACGCTATAAGGCGGTCGGCGTCGAGGCGCAAGTGGCGCCCTTTATCAAAGACATGGCCCAAGCCTATGGCTGGGCCGACCTGGTGGTCTGCCGTGCCGGCGCCTTGACCGTCAGTGAACTGGCCGCCGCCGGTCTGCCGTCGTTGCTGGTGCCCTTGCCCCATGCGATCGACGATCACCAGACCCGCAATGCCGAATATCTGGCCGGGGAGGGCGCCGCCTTCCTGCTGCCGCAAAGAACGACTGGCGCCGCCGACCTGGCGGCTCGCCTGACAGAGGTTTTGATGCAACCGGAACGACTGAACAGCATGGCGCGCACCGCCCGCCGCCTGGCCAAGCCAGATGCCACCCGCACCGTGGTCGAGATCTGCCTGGAGGTGGCCCATGGTTGAGCGCCGGAAAGCCATACCGCAACCGGAAATGCGCCGTATCCGCCGCATCCACTTCGTCGGTATCGGTGGCGTGGGCATGTGCGGTATCGCCGAAGTGTTGCTGAACCTGGGCTATGAAGTGTCCGGCTCCGACCTCAAGACTTCGCCGGTGACCGAGCGCCTGGAGTCGTTTGGCGCCCACATCTTTATCGGCCACCGCGCCGAGAACGCCGCCAATGCCGATGTGCTGGTGGTGTCGAGTGCCGTGAACAAATCCAACCCGGAAGTTGCCACCGCTCTGGAGCGGCGCATTCCGGTGGTGCCGCGTGCCGAGATGCTGGCCGAGCTGATGCGCTATCGCCACGGCATTGCCGTCGCCGGTACCCACGGCAAGACCACCACCACCAGTCTGATCGCCTCGGTGTTCGCCGCCGGCGGCCTCGATCCGACCTTTGTCATCGGTGGCCGGCTGAATGCCGCCGGTACCAATGCCCAGCTCGGCACCAGCCGCTACCTGATCGCCGAAGCCGATGAAAGCGACGCCAGCTTCCTGCACCTGCAACCGCTGGTCGCCGTGGTCACCAATATCGACGCCGACCACATGGACACCTATGAAGGCGACTTCAACAAACTGAAGAAAACCTTCGTCGAGTTTCTCCACAACCTGCCATTTTATGGCTTGGCCGTGGTCTGCCTGGACGATCCGGTGGTGCGTGAGATCCTTGCGCAGATCGCCCGTCCGACCCTGACCTACGGTGTCCACGAAGACGCCGACGTGCGCGCGATCAATATTCGCCAAGCCGGCATGCAGACCCATTTCACCGTGCTGCGTCGCGACCGCGAGCCGCTGAACGTGTCGGTGAACATGCCGGGCAACCATAACGTGCTCAACGCCTTGGCGACCATCGCCATCGCCACCGACGAGGGCATCAGCGATGAAGCCATCGTCCAGGGCCTGTCGGGCTTCCAGGGCGTCGGCCGACGCTTCCAGGTCTACGGTGAACTGCCGGTGGACGGCGGCAGCGTGATGCTGGTGGACGACTACGGTCACCACCCGACCGAAGTGGCGGCGGTGATCAAGGCCGTCCGTGGCGGCTGGCCGGAGCGCCGTCTGGTGATGGTCTACCAGCCACACCGCTATACCCGTACCCGCGACCTGTACGACGATTTCGTCCAGGTGCTGGCCGACGCCAATGTCTTGCTGCTGATGGAAGTCTATCCGGCCGGCGAAGAAGCGATTCCGGGTGCGGACAGCCGCCAGTTGTGCCGCAGTATTCGTCAGCGCGGCCAGCTCGACCCGATCTACATCGAACGCGGTGTCGAACTGGCGCCGCTGGTCAAGCCGCTGTTGCTGCCCGGTGACATCCTGCTCTGCCAGGGCGCCGGCGATATCGGTGGCCTGGCCCCGCAATTGCTCAAGAGCCCGCTGTTCGCCGTTGCCGTAGCCAGCCCGGGGAAATCGAAATGACCGCTGCCTACGCCAACCTCTTCTCGACCGTCGAGCCGAAAGCCTTCGGCCGCGTCGCCGTGCTGTTCGGCGGCAAGAGCGCCGAGCGCGAGGTCTCGCTGAAATCCGGCAACGCGGTGCTCGAGGCGCTGCAAGGCGCCGGTGTCGACGCTTTCGGCATCGATGTGGGCGATGATTTCCTGCAACGTCTGCTCAACGAAAAGATCGATCGCGCCTTTATCATCCTGCACGGTCGCGGCGGCGAAGACGGCAGCATGCAGGGCTTGCTCGAATGCCTGGGGATTCCCTACACCGGCAGCGGCATCCTCGCTTCGGCGCTGGCCATGGACAAGCTGCGGACCAAGCAGGTCTGGCACAGCCTGGGGATTCCGACCCCACGTCACGCCGTGTTGAGCTGCGTGGCCGACTGTATTTCAGCTGGTGCGGAACTGGGCTTCCCTTTGATCGTCAAACCTGCTCATGAAGGCTCCAGTATTGGGATGGCCAAAGTGACCTGTGCCGACGATTTGATCGCCGCCTGGAAAGCCGCCGCCACCTACGATTCGCAAGTATTGGTTGAACAGTGGATTCAAGGTCCGGAGTTCACCATCGCCACCCTGCGCGACCAGATCCTGCCGCCGATTGCCCTCGGCACCCCGCATTCTTTCTACGACTACGACGCCAAGTACCTGGCTTCCGATACCCAGTATCGGATTCCCTGCGGCCTCGATAGCGCCAAGGAAAAGCAATTGATGGACCTCACGGCCAAGGCCTGCGAGGCGCTCGGTATCGCCGGTTGGGGCCGGGCCGACGTGATGCAGGACGCCGACGGGCAGTTCTGGTTCCTGGAAGTCAACACCGCGCCGGGCATGACCGACCACAGTCTGGTCCCCATGGCCGCGCGGGCCGCCGGCCTGGACTTCCAGCAGTTGGTGCTGGCGATCCTGGCGGCAAGCATTGAGGCGCGAGGTTAAGACCATGCACGGCGCATCGATTCGTCATCAGCCACCCGCATCCGGCCGTAACAAGCCGGTGCCGCGGGGTGCCAGCCGGATGGTGGCTAAAGAGCCGATGTCGGTGCGCCTGCCAAAAGCCAATTTCGGCTTTTTGAAGAGCCTGATGTGGCCCGTGCTGCTGGTGGCCTTGGGTTTCGGTACCTACGAAGGTGCCCAGCGCCTGTTGCCCTATGCCGATCGGCCGATCAGCAAGATCAATGTGCAGGGCGACCTGAGCTATATCAGCCAGCAGGCGGTGCAGCAGCGGATTGCGCCCTACGTCGCGTCGAGCTTCTTCACCATCGACCTGGCGAGCATGCGCCGGGAGCTGGAAACCATGCCGTGGATCGCCCACGCCGAGGTCCGTCGCGTGTGGCCGGACCAGGTGGTGATTCGCCTGGAAGAGCAATTGCCGGTGGCCCGCTGGGGCGACGGTGCATTGTTGAACAACCAGGGCCAGGCGTTCGCGCCACGGGAACTGGCGAACTACGAGCATCTGCCGCAGCTGTTCGGCCCCCAACGGGCCCAGCAGCAGGTGATGGAGCAGTATCAGGTGTTGAGTCAGATGCTGCGTCCGCTGGGGTTCTCGATTGCCCGGCTGGAGCTGCGTGAACGTGGCAGCTGGTTCCTGACCACCGGCGCGGGCAGTGCGGGGCCGGGAATCGAGCTGTTGTTGGGCCGCGACCATCTGGTCGAGAAGATGCGCCGTTTCATTGCCATTTATGAAAAAACGCTGAAAGAACAGATTACGAACATTGCCAGCATCGATCTGCGTTATTCCAACGGCCTGGCCGTCGGATGGCGGGAACCTGTGGCACCCGTGACGGCCAAACCCGCCGTTGCGAAGAATTAAGAAGAGGCAGGACCATGGCAAACGTGCAAAGCGGCAAAATGATCGTCGGGCTGGATATCGGCACCTCCAAGGTGGTGGCGCTGGTGGGCGAGGTCGCGGCCGATGGCACGCTGGAAATCGTCGGTATCGGCACCCATCCTTCGCGCGGCCTGAAGAAGGGCGTGGTGGTGAATATCGAGTCCACCGTGCAGTCGATCCAGCGCGCGGTAGAAGAAGCGCAACTGATGGCCGGTTGCCGGATCCACTCGGCGTTCGTCGGCGTGGCGGGTAATCACATTCGCAGCCTGAACTCCCACGGTATCGTCGCGATCCGTGATCGCGAAGTCAGCGCGGCGGATCTGGAACGTGTGCTCGATGCGGCCCAGGCCGTGGCGATCCCGGCGGACCAGCGGGTCCTGCACACCCTGCCGCAGGACTACGTGATCGACAACCAGGAAGGCGTTCGCGAGCCCCTGGGCATGTCCGGCGTACGTCTGGAAGCCAAGGTCCACGTGGTCACCTGCGCGGTGAACGCGGCGCAGAACATCGAAAAGTGCGTGCGTCGCTGCGGTCTGGAAATCGACGACATCATTCTTGAGCAACTGGCTTCGGCCTACTCGGTGCTGACCGACGACGAGAAAGAACTGGGCGTGTGCCTGGTGGATATCGGCGGCGGCACCACCGACATCGCGATCTTCACCGAAGGCGCGATCCGCCACACCGCGGTGATCCCGATTGCCGGTGATCAGGTGACCAACGACATCGCCATGGCGTTGCGCACCCCGACCCAGTACGCCGAAGAGATCAAGATCCGTTACGCCTGCGCCCTGGCAAAGCTGGCCGGTGCCGGTGAAACCATCAAGGTCCCGAGCGTCGGTGATCGTCCGCCGCGCGAGCTGTCGCGCCAGGCCCTGGCTGAAGTGGTCGAGCCGCGCTACGACGAACTGTTCACCCTGATCCAGGCCGAACTGCGTCGCAGCGGCTACGAGGACCTGATTCCGGCCGGCATCGTGCTGACCGGCGGTACCTCGAAGATGGAAGGCGCGGTCGAACTGGCCGAAGAGATTTTCCACATGCCGGTGCGCCTGGGCGTGCCGCACACCGTCAAAGGGCTTTCGGACGTGATCCGCAACCCGATCTATTCAACTGGGGTAGGGCTGTTGCTGTACGGACTGCAAAAGCAGTCGGACGGCATTTCCCTGTCCGGCTACAACGGCGGCAACAGAAACGACTATCGCGATGAAGAACAGAAAGCACCTGTACTGGAGCGCTTGAAGCGCTGGGTCCAGGGCAACTTTTAAAGTTTCAAAGCAGTAGAAGTAGGCGAAAAAACTAGAGAATGAAAGGAGAGGGAACATGTTCGAACTCGTAGACAACGTCCCACAAAGTCCGGTAATCAAGGTTATCGGCGTAGGCGGTGGCGGCGGCAACGCCGTTAACCATATGGTCAAGAGCAACATTGAAGGCGTCGAGTTCATCTGCGCCAACACCGATGCCCAGGCCCTGAAGAACATTGGCGCGCGGACTATCCTGCAACTGGGGACCGGCGTGACCAAGGGCCTGGGTGCCGGCGCCAATCCGGAAGTCGGTCGTCAGGCCGCGCTGGAAGATCGCGAGCGCATCGCCGAAGTGCTGCAGGGCACCAACATGGTGTTCATCACCACCGGCATGGGTGGCGGTACCGGTACCGGTGCGGCCCCGATCATTGCCGAAGTGGCCAAGGAAATGGGCATCCTCACCGTTGCGGTGGTGACCCGTCCGTTCCCGTTCGAAGGTCGCAAGCGCATGCAGATCGCCGATGAAGGCATCCGCGCGCTGAGCGAAAGTGTCGACTCGTTGATCACCATCCCCAACGAGAAGCTGCTGACCATCCTCGGTAAAGACGCCAGCCTGTTGTCGGCTTTCGCCAAGGCTGACGATGTACTGGCCGGTGCCGTTCGCGGTATCTCCGACATCATCAAGCGTCCGGGCATGATCAACGTCGACTTTGCCGACGTGCGTACCGTGATGAGCGAAATGGGCATGGCGATGATGGGCACTGGTTGCGCCAGCGGTCCCAACCGTGCACGTGAAGCCACCGAGGCGGCAATCCGCAACCCGTTGCTGGAAGACGTCAACCTGCAAGGCGCGCGTGGCATCCTGGTGAACATCACCGCCGGTCCTGACCTGTCCCTGGGTGAGTACTCCGACGTGGGTAGCATCATCGAAGCCTTCGCGTCCGAGCACGCCATGGTCAAGGTCGGTACCGTTATCGATCCGGATATGCGCGACGAACTGCACGTGACCGTGGTCGCCACCGGCCTGGGTGCGCGTATCGAGAAGCCTGTGAAGGTCATCGACAATACGCTGCAAACCAGCCAGTCGGCTGCCGCCCAGACGCAAGCGCCATCGCGTCAGGAACTGCCGTCGGTGAACTATCGTGACCTGGACCGTCCGACCGTCATGCGCAACCAGGCCCAGGCCGGTGCTGCGACTGCCGCGAAGATGAACCCGCAAGATGACCTGGACTATCTGGATATCCCGGCTTTCCTGCGTCGCCAGGCCGATTGATGGAATGTATCAGGAGTATTAGGGTGATTGGTGTTCAGCAAAGGCCTGGTCTGCTATTATCGCCAGCCTTTGTTGATACCTGTTCGCAATTTGCGCTGAAGCGGCCCATGCCATGATTAAACAACGCACCCTGAAAAATATTATCCGTGCTACAGGTGTCGGCCTGCACTCCGGTGAGAAGGTCTACCTGACCCTCAAGCCCGCGCCTGTGGACACCGGTATCGTGTTTTGTCGTGCTGACCTCGACCCTGTGGTGCAGATTCCTGCTCGCGCGGAAAATGTTGGTGAAACCACGATGTCGACCACGTTGGTCAACGGTGACGTCAAGGTGGACACGGTGGAGCACTTGCTCTCGGCCATGGCCGGCCTGGGCATCGATAACGCCTACGTCGAGCTCTCCGCGTCCGAAGTCCCGATCATGGATGGTAGCGCTGGACCCTTCGTATTCCTGATTCAATCTGCCGGCCTGGAAGAACAGGACGCAGCCAAGAAGTTCATCCGCATCCTGCGTGAAGTCACAGTGGAAGACGGCGACAAGCGCGCCACTTTCGTGCCTTTCGAAGGGTTCAAGGTGAGCTTTGAGATCGATTTCGATCACCCGGTGTTCCGTGACCGCATCCAGAGTGCCAGCGTGGATTTTTCCAGTACTTCGTTCGTAAAAGAAGTCAGCCGCGCCCGGACCTTTGGTTTCATGAGTGATATCGAGTACCTGCGCAAGCACAACCTCGCACTTGGCGGTAGCGTGGAAAACGCCATCGTGGTGGATTCGAACGGTGTACTGAACGAAGACGGCCTTCGTTACGAAGACGAATTCGTCAAACACAAGATCCTCGACGCCATCGGTGACCTCTACCTGCTGGGCAATAGCCTGATTGGTGAGTTCAAAGGCTTCAAGTCCGGTCACGCCCTGAACAACCAGCTTCTGCGTAAGCTCATCGAGCAGAAAGATGCCTGGGAAGTGGTGACCTTCGAAGACGCCAGCACCGCGCCGATCTCTTACATGCGTCCCGTTGCGGCCGTGTAACGACTCTCTCCTTTTGTTGTATTTGAAAGCCGCCTCCGGGCGGCTTTTTTTATGTCCGGCACATTCCTGCAGGAGCAGAGCCGGCTCGCGAAAGCGGCCGGATAGTCAATGCAGGGCTTAAGCGTCATATGAGGTGGGCGGCTTGTTATTGTTCGAGGCTGGCATGCACCACGCGGTCACGGCCGTCGTGCTTGGCCTGGTACAGCGCCTGGTCGGCTTTGCGCAGCAGCTGCTCCAGAGTGCCTTCGCCGGATGGTGATGCGGTGCAGGCACCGATGCTGACGGTGATTGCCTGTCGGTCACCGTTGAAGGGGGCCAGGGCGGCCATGGCCGCTCTGATCTTTTGCGCCAGGTTCAAAGCCCCTTGCGCGTCGGTTTCCGGCAAGACCACGGCAAACTCCTCGCCGCCATAACGTGCCGCCAAGTCGCCGGGACGACGAATGTTGTCGCCAATCACCCGCGCCAATCGCCGCAGGGCTTCGTCACCGGCCGGGTGACCATGGCGGTCGTTGAAGGCTTTGAAGTGGTCGGCATCGATCATCAGCAGTGACAGCGGTTTGTCCGCCCGTTGCGCCCTGGCCCACTCGCGCTGCAGGGCCTCATCCAGTGCGCGGCGATTGGCCAGGCCGGTCAGCGCGTCGGTCGCGGCCAGTTCGGCGAGTTCCTGTTCGGCGTGCAGGCGCAGGCGCAGTTCCCGGGAGAGCAGCCAGGTCAGCCAGAGCAGGCCCAGGCAAAGGATGCCCGTGGCGAGGCCGATCAGCCAGGCAGTGCGCTTCCAGGTGCCATAGACTTCATCGGAAGAGAGGCCTACCACCACGATCAATGGCAACTTGCCCACCTGGGAGAAGGTATAGAGCCGCTCCGCGCCGTCGACACTGGAGATGCTGGTAAAACTGCCTTCGCCCTCGCGCAGGATACGGATGAAGTTGGGACGGTTGCTGAAGTCCTTGCCGATCAACTCCTCGGCCAGCGCTGGCTGTTGGGCGAGGAGGAAACCTTCGGTGCTGACCAGGTTGATCGAACTGCCCTTGCCGACGTTCAAGGTCTTGAACAATTCGTCGAAGTAACTGAGGCGCATCGAGGCGGCGGCGACCCCGAGAAAGGTTCCGTCTGGCGCGGACAAGCGCCGACTGAAACCGATCAGCCAGAGATTGGGGGAGCGACGGCCCTTGAACGGGCGGCTGATCATCAGTCCCGGGTCCGGATTGTGTACATGAGCCTGGAAGTACTCACGGTCGGATAAATTAATGACCCTCGGTATGACCGAGAAAGAGTCGGCGATGACATCGCCTTGGCGATCAAGCAGTAGCACGTCGCTTCTGTGGGCCGCGTTCGATGCCAGATCGAAGAGTGCGAGATGGCGAACCTGAGGCGGTATGTTCACCAGGTCCGTGCGTTGCGAGGCCTCGATCAGCCCTTTGAGGGCCTGATCGTAGAGTTCCACGTTCCGCAGCACATCGGCATCGATCAGTTGCACGATATTGCTTGCTGCCCGGGCGGCGGCCTGAGCGGCATTGACACGCTCGCGGGCTAGCAGGAAGGTCACGATGGCGAGAATGGCAACAACCGTGATTGTGCAACCCAATATCAGCAGGGTTTGCGGATTGGCGGGTTTGGCCGGGTGGTGGTTAATGGTGGCACTCTCGATCGCATAGGCTCATTGGCGCATATATACGGCCCACGCAAGAAAAACGCCAGTCTCAAGCGACTGACGTTCTGGGTTTTTGCATGTGAAAAACGTCGTTCTGATCGGCGTTGGGCCGATTCCGTTTGCCATGACGGCGGGAGATGGCTGCACTCGGCCGGCGCAGGTCCAGGCCTGTCATCGTTACTGCCTGGGCAATGAACAAAAAAAGCCGCCTTTTCGGCGGCTTTAAAACATTCAATCGCAGATAGAGCGCTGGATGAATGTCGAGGGATGGTTCAGCTGTCTTTGCTGCTGTCGGACTGTCCCTGGACGGAGGTGTGTTGCCCGGGGTTACCGTATTGATCCTTGGCGCTCATTTCGACCTGGCTGTGCTCGGCGCTGGCGACGCGAGCGGCATTCCGGGCGGCGAACGATTGGGATTCCTCGGCCAGGGCCAGAGGCGACAACAACAAGGCGGACAGGGCGAAAGCGCTGGCCATACCCATGGTGGTAGACATTTTGAGGACCTTCTTGCGGGGCAAGTGCTGTGTGGTGCGCGCACAATAAAGGTCCTGGGCGGTGGGAAAAAGCGCCGGAAGGGATAATTTCCGTTACAAAATCGGTAACAGTAGCGTCATTGAAGTGCTCCGGTCTGCACGTATCCTGGGCCTTGCGGTGCCCGTCCGGTCGCCATCGCCAGCAACCCGGAGCCCACGAGGTGTCTGTTCGCTGCGGTGTGCGTTCAGGCCGGAAGATAGAGGCCAAAGGTATTGATCCCATCGTGGCTGCGCACGAACACGTCGCCGCCATGCATCAGGGCGATGGCCCTGACGATCGCCAGCCCCAGCCCGTGGTTGGCGCCACTGTTGCTGCGTGAGGCATCGACCCGGTAGAAGCGTTCGAACAGGCGTGGCAGATGCTCGGCGGCAATCGCTTCACCTGGGTTGGACACGGCAATTACCACCTGCTCGCCCTCGCGTTCGATACGCACCACGATCACCAGGCCCGGCGCGGTGTGCTGCACCGCGTTGCTCAGCAGGTTGATCAGCGCCCGGCGCAGATGGGCGATCTCGATCTGTACCTGGGCATCGCCGCTGACCCGTACCTGGACCTGGGCGTCTTCGAGAATGAAATCCAGGTAGTCCAGGGTGGTCGCCACCTCGCCGGCCAGCGACGTGCTGATCAGCTTGGTGGCCTTGCTGCCCTGGTCGGCGCTGGCCAGGAACAGCATGTCGTTGATGATCGAGCGCAGGCGTTCCAGTTCTTCGAGGTTCGATTGCAGGACCTCGAAGTAGTGTTCGGCCGAGCGTCCGCGGGTCAGGGCCACCTGGGTCTGGCCGATCAGGTTGGTCAGCGGCGAGCGCAGTTCATGGGCGACGTCGGCATTGAACGACTCCAGGCGCGAGTAGGCATGCTCGACACGTTCCAGGGTCGAGTTGAAGGAGTTGACGAACTGGCTGAGCTCTGGTGGCAGCGGCGACAACTGCAGGCGCCCGGACAGCCGTGGCGGCGCCAGTTTCTGCGCCTCCTCGGACAGCTTGATCAAGGGTTTCAGGCCGATACGCGTCACCCAGTAACCCAGCACGGAAGCCAGGGCGATGCCGACAATCGCCAGGCTGATCAGGGCGATCAGCAGGTGATGTTGGGTCTGCCGGAAGGTTTCCGTGTCGATGGCGATCAGAAACTTCAGCGGCGGGCGCGGTCCCTTGGCCGGCAACGCATTGACCAGCACCTTGAACGGGTAGGCATGCCCCGGCAAGCTCAGGTCGCGCATCCCCCCGGGGCCTTCGGCGAAGGTGCGAATCAGCGCGTCGGGGGAGCCGTATTCATAGTTGCCAGCATCGCTGACCACCCAGAAACGAATGCGCTTGTCCTCTTCGCCCAACTGCTTGAGCTTGGCGCTGACCTTGGCCCAGTGGTCCGGGGTGCTGTCGTGGTTGAGCGACGACAGCAGCACGCTGTAGCGCGCCTCCAGTTCGGCTTCCGGCAGCAGGCCGAGGCCCTTGCCCACTTGCTGGTACAGGGCCCAGCCGATCAGCAGGAACACCAGCAGCGCCACGCCGCTGAACAGGACGCTCAGGCGCAGGGCGATGCTGTTAGTCGGCACCGCGACTCTCCAGTACGTAGCCCATGCCGCGAATGGTGTGCAGCAGTTTCTGTTCGAACGGCCCGTCGAGCTTGGCCCGCAGGCGCTTGATCGCGACTTCGACGACGTTCGCGTCGCTGTCGAAATTGATATCCCAGACCATCTCGGCAATGGCGGTCTTGGAGAGGATTTCGCCCTGGCGCCGGGCCAGCACACTGAGCAGCGAGAACTCCTTGGCGGTCAGGTCCAGGCGTACGCCGGCACGGCTGGCCTTGCGGCTGATCAGGTCGACCCAGAGGTCGGCGACGCTGATCTGCACCGGCTCATGGCCGCCGCCGCTGCGTCGAGTCAGGGCCTGCAGGCGCGCCACCAGTTCGAGAAAGGAAAAGGGCTTGCCCAGGTAGTCGTCGGCGCCCTCGCGCAGGCCGCGAATCCGGTCTTCGACGCGTTCACGGGCGGTGAGCATGATCACCGGGGTCTGCTTGCGCGCGCGCAGCGCCTTGAGCACGCCGAAGCCATCCAGCTCCGGCAGCATCACGTCGAGGATGATCACCGCGTAGTCGCTTTCCAGCGCCAGGTGCAGGCCGCCGACGCCATCGTGGGCGAGGTCGACGGTGTAGCCCTGTTCGGTCAGGCCGCGGTGCAGGTAGTCGGCGGTTTTTTCTTCGTCTTCGATGATCAGAACGCGCATGGGCCGCCTCAGAGAGTGATCGCCGGCGCGGGCGCCGGTGTTGGCCGATGGAAGAGCCGCTCAAGCCACAAGTATATGACGGGGGTGGTAAATAGCGTCAGCGCCTGGCTCACCAACAGACCGCCGACCACGGCGATCCCGAGCGGCTGGCGCAACTCGGCACCGGTACCGTGGCCGAGCATCAGCGGCAGGGCGCCGAGCAGGGCCGCCAGGGTGGTCATGATGATCGGCCGGAATCGGGTGATGCAGGCCTTGTAGATCGCCTCCTCCGGCGATAGCCCGCCACGCTGGGCCTCAAGGGCGAAGTCGATCATCAGGATGCCATTCTTCTTCACGATGCCGATCAGCAGCACCAGGCCGATCAGCGCCATGATCGAAAAGTCCTTGCCCAGCAGCCAGAGCATGATCAGTGCACCGAGACCGGCGGAGGGCAGGGTGGAAATGATCGTCAGCGGGTGCACGAAACTCTCGTAGAGCACGCCGAGGATGATATAGACCGCCACCAGCGCCGCGAGGATCAGCCACGGCTGGCTCGCCAGGGAACTCTGGAAGGCCTGGGCCGCACCCTGGAAATAACCGTTCACCGAGGCCGGCATGCCGATCTCGTTCTTCGCCTGGTTGAGTTGCAGCACCGCATCGCCCAGGGCCACGCCGGGCGTCAGGTTGAACGACAGGTTGGCGGCCGGGAACATGCCGTCGTGGGCGATGGACAACGGGCCGCTGGTGGGCGCATCGAAGCGTGCCAGGGCCGAGAGCGGGACCATCTCGCCGGTCAGTGGCGAGCGCAGGTAGAAGTAGTTCAGGCTTTCGGCCTTGCCGCGCTGGGCGGCATCCAGTTCGAGGATCACGTTGTATTGGTTGGTCTCGGTCTGATACTCGTTGATCTGCCGCTGGCCGAAGGCGTCGTAGAGGGCTTCATCGACGTCGCTGGCGGTCAGGCCGAAACGCGCGGCGGCGCGGCGGTCGATGTTGATATGGGTAATGCTGCCGCCCGTTTGCAGGTCGTTGGACAGATCCCGAAAGGCCGGGTAGGTACGCAGTTTTTCGGTCAGGCGCTGGGTCCAGGTGTTGAGCGTATCACCGTCATTGCTTTTGACCACGTACTGGTACTGGGCCCGGCTCGGACCGGAACTGAGGTTGATGTCCTGGCCCGCCCGCAGGTAGAGCACGATGCCGGGAATCTTCATCAGTTGCGGGCGAATCCGGTCGATGAATGCGCTGGCTGACACATCCCGTTGGTCCTGTGGCTTGAGGGCGATCCAGAAGCGGCCGTTGGCGATGGTCTGGTTGCTGCCGGAAACGCCCACCGAATGGGAGAACGCCTGCACCGCCGGGTCGGCTGCGACGATTTCGGCCAGGGCCTTGTGCTTGGCCACCATGTCGGCGAAGGACACGTCGGCGGCAGCCTCGGTGGTGCCGAGGACAAAACCGGTGTCCTGGATCGGAAAGAAACCCTTGGGAATGAACACGTAGCCGGCGATGGCCAGGCACAGGGTCACGCAGAACAGCCCGAACATGGTTCTCTGGTGCGCCAGGGCGCGGCGCAGACCACGCTCGTAGACGGCCAGCAAGCGTTCGCCGAAGCCCGGCTTGGAGTGTTCGTGATGCACCGGCGCGTGCATGAACAGCGCGGCCAGGGTCGGTGCCAGGGTCAGCGAGACCACCACCGAAATCAGGATGGTCGAAGTGGCGGTCAGGGCGAACTCCTTGAACAGCCGGCCGACCACGCCACCCATGAACAGCAGCGGAATGAACGCGGCGATCAGTGAGAAACTGATGGAAACCACGGTAAAGCCGATCTCCCCGGCGCCCTTGATCGCCGCTTCGCGCATGCCGTCGCCGGCCTCGAGGTGGCGATGGATGTTTTCCACCACGACAATCGCGTCGTCGACCACGAAGCCCACGGCGATAACGATCGCCACCAGGGTCAGGTTGTTCAGGCTGAAACCCATCACGTACATCAGGGCGAAACTGGCCACCAGGGATACTCCGAGCACCGAGGAGACGATCAGGGTCGCCGACAACTGGCGCAGGAACAGCGCCATCACCGCCACCACCAGCAGGATGGCGATCAGCAAGGTCATTTCCACTTCATGCAGCGAAGCGCGGATGGTCTGGGTCCGGTCGATCAGCACCTTGACCTGCACCGAGGCCGGGAGCATGGCTTCGAGTCCTGGCAGCGCGGCCTGGATACGGTCCACGGTCTCGACGATGTTGGCCCCTGGCTGACGCGAAATCACCAGGTTGACCCCCGGCTCGTCACCGGACCAGGCCTGCACGTAGGCGTTCTCGGAACCACGGATGACCTGGGCCACGTCCTTGAGTTGGACCGGTGCGCCATTCTTGTAGGAGACGATCAACTGGTCATATTCCTCCGGCTGGAACAACTGGTCGTTGGTCGACAGGGTGGAGATGCTCGACTTGCCATACAGCGCGCCCTTGGCCAGGTTGAGGCTGGTCTGCTGGATCGCCTGGCGCACGTCGGCCAGGGTCAGGCCGATGGCCGCCAGCTTGTCCGCCGAGACCTGGACCCGGATGGCCGGGCGCTGCTGGCCGGTGATGTTGATCTGGCCGACGCCGTCGATCTGGCTGAGTTGACGGGCCAACAGGGTTTCGGCGTAGTCGCTGAGTTCGGTGCCGGGCATCTGGCTGGAGCTGACGCTGAGGATCAGCACCGGGCTGTCGGCCGGGTTGACCTTGCGCCAGGTCGGCAGGGTCGGCATGTCCTTGGGCAGCTTGCCCGAGGCGGTGTTGATCGCCGCCTGGACTTCCTGGGCGGCGGTGTCGATGCTTTTGCTGAGGGTGAACTGCAACGTCAGGGTGGTGGTGCCCAGGGCGCTGCTGGAAGTCATCTGGGTCATGCCGGGGATGGCGCTGAATTGCACCTCCAGTGGCGTGGCAACCGAAGACGCCATGGTTTGCGGGCTGGCGCCGGGGAGCTGGGCGGAGACCTGGATGGTCGGGAACTCGGCTTCCGGCAGCGGCGCCAGGGGCAGGCGCGGGAAGGCGATCGCCCCGAGCAGCACCAGGGCGAAGGTCAGTAGGATGGTCGCTACCGGATGGTCGATGCACCAGGCCGAAACGCCGCGACTTTCCTTGATCATGGCTTGGACTCCACGGCGGTCTGGCGGTCAGCCATTTTCGGCTGGCCCTGCACTTCGATCCGTGAGGTCGGTTTGAGCCGCGACTGGCCGTCGCTGACCAGCACATCGCCGGCCTGCACACCGCTGATGATGTTCAGGTCGCTGTCCTGGTAAGCCATCTGCACCGGTACTACTTCCACGCCGCTGCCTTTGACCCGGTAGACGAAGTAGTTGTCCAGGCCGCGCTGGACCACGGCGGGGGGGACCACCAGCGCCGCGCGCTCGAGGGCGGTCTGGATCTTGATGTTCACCAGTTGCCCCGGCCAGAGTTTCTGGCCCTTGTTGCTGAATTCGGCCTTGGCCTTGATGGTCCCGGTCCCCGCCGCGACCTGGTTGTCGATCAGCGTCAGGTGGCCTTCACCGAGCAGCAGGCCGCTATGCCCGTCGTCGCCGAGGAAAGCCCGGACCGACGCCGGCGAGGTGCTGCTGAGCAAGCCTTGCAGGGTCGGCAGCATCTGCTGGGGCAGGGAGAATTCCACGGCGATCGGATCGATCTGGGTGACCGAGAACAGGCCCTGGGCATCGCTCATGCGCAGGAAGTTGCCTTCGTCCACGGCACGAATACCGACCCGGCCGGTGACTGGCGAGTGGATCTGGGTGTAGGACAATTGCACCTGTGCCGCGGCAATCGCCGCCTGGTTGCCTTGCGCGGTGGCCTTCAACTGATTGACCAGTGCTTGTTGCTGGTCATAGGTCTGCTTGGAAATGCCATCATCGACCGTCAGCAGCTTGTAGCGCTTGAGGTCGACTTCCGCCACCTGCAACTGCGCCTGGCTTTGCGCCAGCTGGGCCTTGGCCTGGGCCAGGCTGGCCTGGATCGAACGGTCGTCGAGGGTCGCCAGCAGGTCGCCTTCCTTGACCAGTTGCCCTTCCTTGACCAGCAGTTTGGTGAGAATCCCGTCGATCTGTGGGCGGATCACTACGCTGTGCAACGACAGCACCGAACCGATACCGCTGACATACCGCGGCACATCCTGCTGGATCACGCTGACCACAGTGACCGGCACGGCGACGTTGGCGCTGGGTTTGGCCGGATGCGGTCGGCTCAGTGTCCAGGTCGCGGCGGCGGCCACGAGGACCACCAGGCCAAGGATCAACGCGGTTTTCTTCGGGATACGCATGCTGTCAGGACGCCGGGACAAAGGGATGGGAAGGTGAATGCTGGCAGAACAGTCGCTTCTTTATAAACCCCCAACCGGGTCAGCACGGTGACGGCTACCTGACAGCACTGTCAGAAAACCGTCCGGTTTATAACACGCCAGACAATTAAAGTGCCTATCACTTTGGCCGATAAGGTTAACGGGTGTTGTGGACAGAAAAACAGCCGTGACATGTCCTACGGAGAGTTCTTTGGTTTCTGGTGGAGTGGCGTGGGGTGATCTTTACTGCTTAATACCGGCCCTGCTTTGGGAGTGTTGGAAATGAACGGAAAGAGAGTGAATCTTGCTGTGCTGTTGCTGATGGCGGGTAGTTTCAATGTGCACGCGGCGAACAACACCGGTCAGATCGGGTTTTCCGGACAGATCGTCGAGTCCGCTTGCGAAGTGGGCAGGCAGGCCCAGGGCGATGTCGAGTCCGTTAGCCGACGACTCAAAGTCTCCCCCGCATTGAGTTTGAATGTCGATACGAGGGCCAATGCCTGCCGTGATGAGCGGGTGCCATTTAGTGTGAGCTATCAGCCCTTGGCGTCGGCTTCTGCGACCCAACAGATGACGGCGCAAGGGGTCGTCATCATCACGTACAACTAAGTTGTACGTGGTCCAAGCGCCAGCCGTTGCCGCTGGTGTGTATAGACGCGCTGCCGGGAAGGTAAAAGTCCGGCGACCTGCGGGGCCAGCGGGCCGGGCATGCGGAGATCTTGAACAAACAGTGCCGTTTGTAACTAATTGGCGTGGCATCAGATCAATATCAATGTGGTCAATGGTTATGTTTTGACGATGAGTTATTTCGTTAAGGAAACTTGAATATTAAACGCTTATTGTTCTTTTTTCTTGGGGTTTGGAATGACGCCGTGCTCTGACAGTCTTGGCGTTCCTCTTTCTAAGCGCGTTCTTAGTTAATCAGGTGGGAAGGGCTTACAGCGTAATAAAATCTTCGGGTCTATAGTGTTTGCCACCCAAGTGATGGGTGCAAACGAATTAACTCGAAGGATTGTGTTCGCATGAAAAAAATCTCGATGACCCTGGCTTTATTGGCGGCGACTCTGGGGGCAGTCACTACCACGCAGGCAGCCAACAATGGCACGCTGAATTTTACCGGTGCCTTGACCAACACCAGTTGTGAAGTGTCTTCCGGAGGCGGCTCGGCCGATAATATTCCGGTGGACCTGGGGCGTGTGTCCTTTGCCGATATCGGTAACCGCACCGACGCGCGACTGGGTACCGCGAAAGACATCGACCTGGTGGTGACCTGCCTGCAACCGGCGGCGGAGAACACCGTGCATATGTCGTTCCGGCCTTCGCAAACCGATACCAACGATCCTTACCTGCTGACCACCGCCGGTGCCGCCAAGGGCGTCGGGATCGGCCTGGTACGCCGCGACAGCGACACTTTCCTCAATATCCAGGACCCTACCGACACCATTGACGGCGTTCTCCAGGCCAGCGGTACCGGCTCGCGCGGCGAGCTGGCGCTGAGGGCGGTGTTCGTCAAGAACGGCGTGGCCACGGTACCCGGTGCCGCGACTGGCACCGTGCCCTTTGTTCTGACTTATAACTAAGTGGCTTTCTTGAACGGAGCGTTGCATAGCTCCGTTCTTTTTTCATTGGAATGGGTAGTTCGTATGCGGAACGTTTTTGCTCCGGTGATCGGTATTGTCCTGGCAATGTCGATAGGGGCCGAGGCGCGGGCGGGTATTGTGTTGAATACGACGCGGGTGGTTTATCCGGCGCAAGACAAGGAAGCGGTGCTCAGTGTCCTGAACAATAATTCCTCGAGCATATTGCTGCAGTCCTGGCTCGAAGCCGATGGCGAGGTGACCCAGGCGTTGCCCTTTGTGGTGGTGCCACCCCTGGTGCAATTGCCTTCGGGCGCACGCCAGACGGTGCGGATCATCCACTCGGGGGCGGCGATGCCGGCGGATCGCGAGTCGCTGTTCTGGTTGAACGTGCAGGAAATTCCCCAGGCCAGCGAGCGGGAAAATGTCCTGCAGATCGGTATCCGCCAACGCATCAAGCTGTTCTACCGCCCCGGCCGGCTCAATGAGCGGGTCGAGCAGGCACCGGCGCAACTGCGCTGGAGCCTGGCCCATGGCGGCGTGCTCAAGGTGCTCAACACCGGGCCCTATTACGTGACGTTGGTGGACATTCAGTTGACGTCCGGGGGGCGTCGGGTCCTGCACAAGAAGAACTCGATGCTGGCCCCGGGGCAGTCCGCCGACTATGAGCTGCAGGAACATGCCCAGGCCCAGGGCGCCCGGCTGAATTTCAGTGTGATCAACGACCACGGGGCGCTGGTGCCTTATCGGTTGTCTTCGGCTGACTGGAGCAAGGGCCAGGCGCAACCGCTGGACAGTTAGCGTCTGCGATCGTTATCCGATTTTTTCGATGCCGGACCCCGCGCGCAGGTCAGGGCATTGTGCGGGCGGAAGGAACCCGTCTGGAACACACTTCAAGCTATTGTATTGCGAAGGTGCACATGGATTGGCTTTATCAGCGAACAAAGGAAGTTCTCGCGTTATCACGTCAGGGGGCGCGCAGCGGTTTCGTGCGCTCCCTGTTTGAGAAAACACGAGGCCCATGGGGCTTCAAATGGTCGTTGGGGGTGGTGCTGATTGCGCCGGGCGCTGCCTTTTCCGAGTCGTCGGGGGATGAAAGCGGGCAGGCCGTCCGGTTCAATACCGCCTTTATCCACGGCGGCGAACAGTCGGCGGACCTGAAGGCCTTTCTCGAAGGCAACAGCGTAGTGCCGGGTACCTACCGGGTGGATATCTACCTCAATCGCAACCTCAGCGCACGACGGGACCTGGTGTTTGCCCGCAACGCCACGACCGGCCAGGTCGAGCCTTGCCTGACCTTGCCGGTGCTCGACGACCTCGGGTTGGACCTGCAGCGTCTGCGCAGCCTCGGGGTGTTGACCGACGGTACGGCACGCGAAGAGTGCTTCGACTGGCGACGCCTGGATCAGGCCAGCGTCGACTACCAACCCAACAGCCTGCAACTGAACATCAGTGTGCCGCAGATCGCCTTGCGTCGCAGCGCCCGGGGCTACATCTCGCCGCAGTTATGGGACCGAGGAGTGAGCAGCGGCTTTATCGACTACAGCTTTATCGGTAACCGTCGCGAGGTCACGGGGATTCGCACCGACAGCTACTACCTGGGCCTGAACAACGGTTTGAACCTCGGTGACTGGCGCCTGCGCAACCAGTCCTCGCTGTTGCAGGGCAGCGACCAATCGGCGCGTTGGAGCAGCAACAGCACCTTCGCCCAGCGCGACCTGAGCGCCTGGAAGAGCCAACTGACCCTGGGCGAGACCTATACCGATTCACGGGTTTTCGACAGTGTGCGTTTTCGTGGTGTCCAGGTGGCCACTGACGACGGCATGCTGCCGGACAGCGAGCGGGTCTATGCGCCAACCATTCGCGGTGTGGCCGAGAGCAACGCGACGGTGGAAATCCGCCAGAACGGCTACCTGCTGTACAGCGCCAATGTGGCGCCGGGGCCGTTCGAAATCCGCGACTTCTACCCCAGCGGCTCGAATGGCGACCTGCTGGTGACAGTGATCGAGGCCGATGGTCGGCGCCGGACCTTTACCCAGGCATTCGCCTCCCTGCCGATCATGGTGCCCGAGGGCACCTTCAGTTACAGCGTCGAAGCCGGGCAATACGACAGCAACAGCAGCGGTTACCAGGCCCCCGGGTTTGCCAGCACGACCCTGATCTACGGCCTGACCGAGCACCTGACCGGCTATGGAGGCCTGCAACTGGCCGGGGATTACCAGGCCAGTAACCTGGGGGCGGGGTTCAATACCGGGCTGGGGGCGATTTCGGCGGACCTGACCCATTCGGTCAGTCGCCAGCCGGCAACGGACCTCGGCGGGCAGAGCGTACGCCTGCGCTACGCCAATACCCTGAATGCCACCAGCACCACCTTTGCCATTGCCGGTTATCGCTATTCCAGCGAGCAATACCGCACGTTCGACCAGCATGTGCAGGAGCGCAGCCAGCCCGGCCTGATCCAGCAGGGCCGGGCCAGGGACCGGGTGGATCTCAACCTCAGCCAGCCGCTGGGCACCGGGACCTTGAGCGTTTCGGCCCTGGAACAACGTTTCTGGGATCTGCCAGGCACGTCCCGGCAGTACAACGTGACCTACGGCGGCTACTGGCGCGATCTCAATTACAGCCTGTCGCTGGACCGTGCCGAAGTCACTGATCTCAACGGCCAGGCCGGTACCGATCATCAACTGACCCTGACCCTTTCGATGCCGTTCGGCAATCCTGAGCGAGCGACCCGCGCCTCGTTTACCGGGGTGCGCGACAGCGAGGGTGGTTCCAGTGCCCTGGCCGGCGTGACCGGGCGCCTGCCGGAGAGCCGCGACACCTTCTATTCGGTACTCGCCGGTAACGATGGCAGCGGTGCCGGTGCGGGGTCGGCCAGCTTGAACAGCACCACGTCCGTCGGGCGTTTCGAGGCCGGCTACAGCCATGGGCGCGATTTCAACAGCTGGAACCTCGGGGCCCGGGGTTCGCTGGTGGCCCATGGCGGCGGCATCAATCTCGGCCAGTCCCTGGGCGACACCTTTGTATTGGCGCAAGTGCCGGGTATCAGTGGGGCCCGCTTCAACAACTTCAGCGGTGTCGAGACCGGCGCCAACGGTTATGCCGTGGTGCCTTATGCGCAGCCTTACCGGGCCAACTGGATCAGCCTGGATACCCGCGACCTGGGCGCCGATGTCGAGGTGGATAACGCCATCGCCCAGGTGGTTCCGCGGCGTGGCGCGGTGGTACTGGCCACCTTCAAGGCCAGTGCCGGGCGGCGCGTGCTGTTCGAGCTGAGCCAGGCCGATGGCAGCCCGATTCCCCTCGGCGCGAGTGTCCAGGACGCCGCCGGGCGGACCTTGGCGGTGGTCGATCCGAACAGTCACGCGCTGGTACTCAGCGAGCAGGAGCACGGCGTGCTGAGTGTCAGCTGGTCGGAACGGCACTGCCAGTTTTCCTTCAAGCTGCCACCCAAGGACCCGCAGCGGACCTACGAGCGGGTTCGCGGGGTGTGCCAGTGAAGCGCTGGAGTGTGCTGGCGTTGCTGCTGGTGGTGTGCGCCGACGGTCCGTTGCAGGCCGCGGTGTCCCTCAGTGATACGCGATTGGTGTTCGACGGGCGCTTTCGCGAGGTGAGCATCGAAGCCCGCAACCGTGGTGCGCAGGAGGTCCTGCTGCAGGCCTGGTTGAGCGATGCAAACGAGGGGGCGGAGCCGTCAGCGAATTTGCCCTTTGTGCTGACGCCGCCGCTGTCGCGGCTGGCGCCGGCGGGGCGCCAGGTCTTGCGCCTGATGTATGAAGGGCTGGGCATGCCGACGGGGCGTGAGTCGCTGCTGCACCTGTACGTACTGGAAATTCCCCGTACCCGCCCGGGCGATGGGGTGCTGAACATCGCGATTCGCCAGCGGATCAATGTGCTGTTTCGTCCGCCGGGGCTGCCGGGGGATCCGGCGGCCACTCCGCAGCGCCTGAACTGGACGTTGGTGCGTGACGACAGCGGCGTGCATCGATTGCGGGTGGAGAACCCGACGGTGTTCCATGCCGCCTTGCTGAATATTCAGATAGAGGAGTCGCCGCGCCCGGGCCCGCCCCTGCGCCAGGGGAACGATTTGCTGGTCCCGCCGGGAGAGCGGCGGGAACTGATCCTCGCCCGCGCCCCTGCGCAGCACTTGCAGTTCAAGGCGCTGACCGACTACGGCGGCCAGCGTGCCTATCGCGCCCGGCTGGCCTTCGGTACGCCATTCAACGCGTCACTGAGTGGCGACACCATCCATACCGAACAGAAGGTTTCATCCCATGATTAAGCTTGACTGCCGTGCCTGGCGGCGTCCGTTGTTGTGCCTCGGACTCTTGAGCCCGGCCAGTGCATTTGCCTTGACCTGCACCTTGCAGGGCTCCGGCGCTACCCTGGTCAACGCCGACCTCGGCAGCACGGTCGCGATCCCGGCCTCGTCGCCCAATGGCAGCGTGATCTGGCGCTCGGAACCGCTCAACCTGGCGGTCGACTGCGTCAGGGACAATCCCCTGGGCGCTGACGAGGACGTGTTTATCTACCTCAACCCGGCCGGCCAGGTGATCGGCCAGGGCATCCGCGCCGGCTTGACCCTTGACGGCGTCGATCATCGCCAGAGCAGCGGGCGCATCGCGACCGGGAGACGGGTACCGGGGTGCCTTGAAGGGAATTGCCCGGCGTCGAGTTTCAATCTGGCCTTCTCGGTGTTTATCGAGAAATTCGGGCCGACACCGCCTTCGGGGGTAGCCAGCAACCTGCTGGACTATCGTCTGTTCCAACTGGACGGGAGCGCCGGGCCGGGCATGGGCGCGCGTTCGCTCAATTACGTGATCAACAACCTTTCCGGCCTGCGCTTCGTTGCCTGTGACGCGCAGTTGCAGGTGATTCCCGAGACCGTCGATTTCGGCCGGGTTGCCATCGAGCGGGTGGTCATGGGCCAGGTCGCCGCCCGTCGCCCGTTTGCCCTGCACACCAGCCGAACCTGCGACACCGCGTTCAGCCTGGACGCACGCTTGAAGCCGGTGTCGGGTAGTGTTTCCGGGGACTTGCTGATTCCCCAGGGCAATGACGGCGTGGGCATACGGATTGTCCGGGCGGACGGTGGCCCGGGGATTCCCTACAACCGCTCCTTTCACCTGGCCGACCTGCTGGGGGAAAACCGGGCGGCCATGGTGCGCTTCGACGCCGAGCTGGTATGGAACAGTGATCGGCCCAAGGCCGGGCCGTTCTCGGCCGGGGTGGTGGTCGATTTGTTCTATAAATGACCGTTGGCGGCGGCGCGGGCAGGGCGCTCACAGGTATACTGCGGTCTTTCGGTTCGACCTGATCCGTCCCGCCTTTCGGAGCTTCCATGACTTCCCCTGAACAACCGTCCGTTTCCGCCAACCCGGGTGAAGAGCCTGTGGTCGAGGCTGAGCTCGCGGTCAGCGAAAAACCCGCCGTCCCGGCCTTCAGTTTTCCGTTCAACCCCGCTGAATTCGCCGCGGCGAAAAAGGCCGGCCAGACCTGGTACCAGAAGGGTGGCAAGGATGGGCATCACGAGAGGCCGGGCCGCGCGCCGAATGGTACGCGGCGGTCGATGGGTAAGCGCTGAGTCTTGAGCTTCGCAGGGCTTGCCCGCGAAGAGGCCCCTGAATCTTGCGCCACGAATATGGACTTCATCGCCGGCAGGTCGGCGCCAAAAAACAGGGATCGTCTTTGAATTGTCATGACGATGGCTAAATGCCAGGACCCTGAGCTAGATCAGTGTTTTGCTTTTCCGTGCGCTTAGAGTCGACGCCCTGCCGACTCCTCTCACTCTCTGAGCGCGCTTTCCATGAAGATCAATCTGCCGATCACCGGGCGAAGTGTAGACGTCGCCTTTGATGCCAACATCCTTTCGACCACCGATCTGGACAGTACGATCACCTACGCCAATCCTGACTTCGTCAGGATCAGTGGCTACAGCCGCGAGGAGTTGCTGGGTTCGCCGCATAACCTCTTGCGTCATCCGGACATGCCCGCCGAGGCCTTCGCCCATATGTGGCAAACCCTCAAGGGCGGGCGCTCGTGGATGGGGCTGGTGAAGAATCGCTGCAAGAATGGCGATCACTACTGGGTCAACGCCTACGCCACGCCCGTCACCCGCGACGGCCAGACGGTGGAATACCAGTCGGTGCGAACCCGACCCGCCGCCGCACAGGTCGAGGCCGCCGAGCGTTGGTATGGTTGGTTGCGCGGCGGGCGTTTGCCCTGGCGTGAGCGTCTGCCCAACCTGCGTGTGCAGACCCGGCTCTGGGTGCTGGCCAGCGCGGCGTTTGCCGTTGTCCTGGCGCTGGGGCATGGCGTTGCCGAGCAGCCGCTGAAGGTCGAGTTCGGGCTCTGGGCCCTGGGCACCGTGCTGGTCGGCGCGCTGATCCACTGGGCCCTGCGCCCGTTTGCCGAACTGACGGCGCGAGCCCGGGAGATTGCCGATAACCCCCTGAGCCAGGTGATCTATACCGGTCGTAGAGACGAGTTCGGTCAGATCGGCTTTGCCCTGAACATGCTGGAAGCTCAGGTCGGCGCGGTGGTGGGACGTATCGGCGATGCCTCGCTGCGCCTGTCCGGGCATGCCCAGGCGTTGGCCCGGCATATTCAAAGCAGTCATGGCAGCACCCTGGATCAACAGGCCGAAACCGACCAGGTCGCCGCGGCAATTCAGCAGATGAGCGCCAGCGTGGCCCAGGTCGCCAGCAATGCCCAGCAGGCCTCGGAAGTGGCCGACCAGGTCGGCGGCGAAACCCACGAAGGTCATCAACTGGTGGCTGACAGTCGCGGCGCGGTGTTGCGCCTGGCCAACGAGCTGGCGCGGGCCACCGAGGTGATCCTGCACCTGGAAAGCCACAGCACCGAGATCTCCACGGTATTGGAGGTGATCCGCGGGATTGCCGACCAGACCAACTTGCTGGCGCTCAATGCCGCCATCGAAGCTGCCCGTGCCGGGGAGCAGGGGCGGGGCTTTGCGGTGGTGGCCGACGAGGTGCGCGGGCTGGCCCAGCGCACGCAGCAGTCGACCAACGAAATCCAGCGCATGATCAGCAACCTGCAGGGCGGTGCGCGCAATGCGGTAGAGGTGATGCGGAACAGCAGTCAGCAGGCCGAGGCCAGTGTGCAGCAGGTCCAGCAGGCCGCCGATGCCCTGGCCGGGATCAGCCAGCGGGTCGGCCGGATTACCGCGATGAGCCAGCAGATTGCTTCGGCGGTGGAAGAGCAGAGCAGTGTCAGCGAGGACATCAGCCGCAATATCGTCAGTATCCGCAATGCCTGCGAGGCGCTGGTCACTGTCGGCCAGCAGAGTCATCTCAGCTCAGGTGATGTGGCGGGGCTGGCGGATGACCTGCGTTCATTGGCCCGGGAGTTCTGGCTCAAGCGTTGTTGAACCTGATTCTGCCCGCGCCACGGGACCCTGTAGGCGCGGAGTTTGTTTGGGAGCAGTGCTCCTACAGGTCGGCGTTTCGCCGTAGATCGTGCTCAGGTCGCCTGCAAGGCGATAAAGGCATAGGTGGTCGCGGCTTCGCTCACCACCCGGGCCCCCTCTGCCCGCAACCGCTCGGCGATGACCGGGCCCGAGACATGAAAGCTCCACTCGCTCGCCGCCGGCCAGTGCGTCAGCTGTTGCACTTGGTCAATCGCCTCCGCGAATGCTGACATCTGCGGCAGGTAGGCGGTGAAGCCGTCGCCCTTGAGGGCCGTGGTGTGAATCCCCAGCCGGGCGCAAATCACTTCCTTGGCCTGGATATCATCGCGGTCGGCCTGGCGCGAGGCCTCGATCAGCCGGACCAGTTCCGGGTCCTGCAACTGCCCGCCGACGATCAGCAGCGGCTGCGTGTCCAGCCAGGCCTCCGGCGGGCAATCCTTGGCTTCGGGGCGCAGCGGGATATGCGGATTGATTTCCATCGGATAGATCCGGCACACCAGCGGCCGCCGTTGGTAGATCCGACAGAGCAGGTCTTCGTCAAGATTCCGGCAGGGTCCGACGTTGTAGGCGGCAAAGGTGATGGCGACGCGGGCTTCGGCGTGACCGCTGGGCACGCCCCAGGAACGGCGCAGTACGTGATCGCGTTGCTGCTCCGGCTGGCCCGGACCATCGGCGATGAAGGCCTCGACCAGGACGATCACCTGGCCGCCGTCAGCGGCCCATTGCCGGGCTTCGACCAGTGTCAGGGGCACATGGTGATCGGTGCAGCATTTGCCGCAACCGACACAGGAAAAATGGGTACTCATGAGTAGGCCGACCGAAGGACAAGGGCAGGGACGGTGACGTAATTCCGTTTTGTTTCGCCGTGCGAGCTTTGGTCAAAGCAAGTTATGCGCCAGCCACTCAGTTGCTGCGGGCGGGCATGACCGAGTCCCATTCGGTGACAACGGCGGTCTTGCTCTTCTTGTTGTACAGGCACAACTCGGTACCCGGCTGGTTCTTCATGTGGGCCTGCGGATAGCGGCCATGCAGCAGCAGGGCGGTGTAACCGATCTTGTCGTCGAATTGCGCGGGGTTGCCCACGGGCTTGACGTTTTTCAGTTTGCTGGCCTTGGTGCAACTGGCGACCACGGCTTTGTGTAAGTTCGCCCAGGCATCGGGGCTGGCGGCCTGGGCCTGGCTGGCCAGGGTGACGAGGCTGATGAAGAGCAGGGTGAAGGCTTTCATGACAGGTCTCCTTCAGGGGCGGCGGGCAAAAAGGGATTATGCCTGAGCCGGGCTGACTTCATAGCGTTCGATAAAACGCATGCCGGCCCGCTCGTACAGGCGCCGGGCAGCGAGATTGTTCTCCATGACCTTGAGGTCGACGAAGGCTTCGCCACGCGCGGCGAACACCTTGAACGCCTGGCGCAGCAAGGCCAGGCCGAGGCCTTGGGCGCGGCGCCGCGGGTGCACGACCAGGTCCTTGATATAAGCGCTGGTCCAGCACAGTGCGACACCGGCCACGCCGTGCTCGTCGAGGGCGATCAGGCACAGCGCGGGATCGAATTCGGCATCGGTGGTGAAGTGTTGACGCCACACGGCGAAGTCTTCGACGCTGCCGCCGCCATCCTGGTAGCCGTGCTTGAGCAAGGCATGCACCGGCTCCATCAACTGCGCGCGCAATAGGCCGACGCGGATGCCGGTCGGCCATTGGGGAATGTCCAGCAGATCTTCGAGGTCCTTGCGCAGCAAATGGCAGTGGCGATCAGGCATTTCAGATCCCTTGCTCCGCGACGGTCCGGGCGGCCTGGATCAGGCAACGAGTCAGCTCCGGAGAGGAAAACTTGGTCAGCACCGCGTTGGCCCCGGCCAATCGCGCCTTCTCGCTGTTCATGGCGCTGTCCAGGGAGGTGTGCAGGAGGATGTAGAGGTCCTGGAAATCCGGGGTTTCGCGCACCGTGCGGGTGAAGGCGTAGCCGTCCATCTCGGACATTTCGATGTCCGAAACCACCACGTTGATCTGCTCGGCGGTGCCTTGCAGGTCCAGCAGGCAGCCGATGGCATCCTTGGCGCTGCGGGCGGTGTGGCAGGTCAGGCCGAGGGTGCGCAGGGTCAACACCGATTGCTGCAAGGCCACCTGACTGTCGTCGACCACCAGGATGCGGGCATGACCGAGGATTTCCGCCTCTTCCATGGTCAGTTCGCTCGGTGTGACTTCGATTTGTGTCGGCGAAATACCGTGGATGACTTTTTCGATATCCAGCACCTGGACCAGGGTCCCGTCGACCTGGGTCACCCCGGTGATAAAGGCCTTGGGCCCGCCGGAACCATAGGGCGGCGGGCGGATATCGGTGGTCAGGCAATGGACAATCTTGCTCACGGCCTGGACATGCAGGCCCTGTTTGGAACGGCTGACGTCGGTGACGATCAGGCACCCGCCGTCCGGGTCCACCAGCGGCCGTTCGCCGATGGCGCGGCTCAGGTCGATCACCGACAGCGAGGCGCCACGCAGGGTGGCGATACCTTTGACGTGGGGATGGGACTCCGGCAGCTTGGTCAGCGGCGGACAGGGAATGATTTCACTGACTTTCAGCAGGTTGATCGCCATCAGCTTGCCGCTGCGCAGGGTAAAAAGCAGAAGTGACAGCGAGTCTGCGCGGGCTTTGTTGGAGGACATAGAAACCTTCTGTGGAAAAAGGTGGTTCAGGACAGATTAACCCTGAACGGCTATCGATGACGGGTTATCGACCCGATAAGAGCAGGCTTTAGTTTGAATATCTTGTAGGAGAGGTGCTTTTGTGGGAGCGGTGCTTGCCCGCGAAGCGAGCGCCACGGTTTTGCAGGTATATCGCGTTATCGTTCTTCGCGGCGATGCGGCGCTCCGACAAACACTGCTCCCACAGAGCAGCACTGTCAGCTTGAGTTTCATTTTGTCATTTCAAGCCGAGGCGTTTGGCCATCCGTCCCAGGTTGGCCCGGTCCAAGCCCAGTTCGCGGGCGGCGCTCGCCCAATTGTGCTGGTGTCGCTCCAGGCAGGCGCTGATCAGTTGCCGCTGGTAGGTTTGCGTGGCCTGGCGCAGATCGACACCGGTTTCCAGTTCCGCAGGCGCGGGGACTTGCTCTTGCGAGGCCTGTGCGACAGCTGTCGGCAAGTCCAGGTCGGCCGCGCTCAGGCTGAGGATCTTTGGCCGTTCCCGGCAATTGCCCAAGGCTTTCAGGGCACTGCGTCCGATCAGGTGTTCCAGCTCGCGGACATTGCCCGGCCAGTTGTATGCCAGCAGTGCCGCCTGTGCGTCCGCCCCCAGGCGCAAGCTGCCCAGGCCGAGACGCGAGCGGTTCTGCTCGAGAAAAAAACCGCTCAATAGCAATACATCGCGACCGCGCTCGCGCAGGGCCGGCACTTGCAGCGGATAGACACTCAGGCGGTGGTAGAAGTCAGCACGGTAACGCCCGCTGCGCACTTCTTCGGCGAGGTCGCGGTTGGTGGCGGCGATCAGTCGGACATCCACCTGATGCTCGCGGTCCGAGCCCAGTCTTTGTAGCTGGCCGCTTTGCAGCACACGGAGCAATTTGGCCTGGACGCTCAGTGACAGTTCGCCGACCTCATCGAGAAACAGCGTGCCGCCATTGGCCAGTTCGAATTTGCCACGGCGATCATTCACGGCTCCGGTGAAGGCCCCGCGCACATGCCCGAACAGCTCGCTTTCCACCAGGGTATCCGGCAGGGCCGCGCAGTTCAGGCTGATGATGGGTTTTTCCGCACGCGGGGAGGCGGCATGGATCGCCTGGGCCACCAGTTCCTTGCCGACGCCGGTTTCACCGGTGATCAGCACGGTCAAGTCGCTGCTACCCACCAGGTTGATCTCTTCCACCAGGCGCTTGTGGGCTTTGCCCTGGCCAATCATTTCACGATTTTGCGGGACGTTGGCCTGGCGATAGAGTTCGGCGCGCTGGTGCTCATCCTCGGCGCGCAGGGCCAGGCGCTCGATGCGCTCGGCGGCATTCACCGTGGCCGCGGCCAGGCTGGCGAAGGCCTGCAGGGCATCGAGCTCGATCCGTTCGAAGCGCTCCGGGTCGAGGGCATCGAGGGTCAGCAGGCCCCAGGGTTGTTCGTCGATAAACAGCGGGCAGCCCAGGCAGTCATGCACCTCCAGGTGCTCGGTCAAGCCTTCCACCAGGCCGTCGTAAGGGTCTGGCAGGTCGCTGTCGCTGTCGAAACGGGTAGGTCCCTGGCTGCCGAGCAGGATCTGGAAGCGCGGATGCTCGCTGACCTTGAAGCGTCGCCCGAGGGTGTCGGGGCTCAGGCCATCGACGGCCAGCGGCACCAGCCACTCGCCGTCCAGGCGCAGCAGCGCGGCGGCGTCACAGGGCAGCAGCGCGCGCATGGCTTCGAGCAGGCGCCGATAGCGTTCGCTTTCAGGCAGTTCCCGCGAGAGATCCGATACCAGCGGCAGTAGGGTGGTCAGTAGGAGTTTTGCAGTCATATTGACTCCTGTGATGTCAGATTGACTATAGCATGCATGTAGTCATTATGACTTTCATCATTTTAACTTATTGATTTATATGGTTTTTAATCTTGGCATGAAGTGTGATGAGTAAAAGGTCAATTCAGATAGAACCTCGTGCTCAGGAGTTGACCCATGCTTAGCGTTCAAGACCGTACCATCATCAAATCGACTGTTCCGCTGCTGGAAAGCGGCGGCGAGGCGCTGATCACTCACTTCTATCGGATGATGCTGTCCGAGTACCCGCAGGTGCGCCCGCTCTTCAACCAGGCTCACCAGTCCAGCGGTGACCAGCCCCGGGCCCTGGCCAACGGTGTATTGATGTACGCGCGGCATATCGACCAGCTCGACCAGTTGGGCGACCTGGTGGCCAAAATCATCAACAAACATGTGGCGCTGCAGATCCTCCCCGAGCATTACCCGATTGTCGGCGCTTGCCTGTTGCGGGCCATTCACGAGGTGCTCGGCGAGGAAATCGCCACGCCTGAGGTGATGAGTGCCTGGGGCGCGGCCTATAACCAGTTGGCCGATATCTTGATCGGTGCCGAAACCGCTATTTATGACGAGAAGGCCCTGGCGCCGGGCGGCTGGCGCGGTGCGCGGTTGTTCAAGGTGGCGGCCAAGGTCGAGGAAAGCCAGGAAATCACCTCGTTCTATTTCGAACCGGTGGACGGTCAGCCGGTCCTGGCGTTCACCCCAGGGCAGTACATCGGTATGAAGCTGGTCATCGACGGCGAAGAGGTGCGGCGCAACTACTCGCTCTCGGCGTTGGCGACGGCCGGGCAGTATCGGATCAGCGTCAAGCGCGAGGCCGGTGGGAAAGTCTCGAACTACCTGCATGACCAACTGGTCGTCGGTGCCACCCTGGAGCTGTTCCCGCCGGCGGGCGAGTTCACCCTGGCGGCCAGCGACAAGCCGCTGGTACTGATCAGTGGCGGGGTCGGTATCACGCCGACCTTGCCGATGCTCGAGGCGGCGTTGGCGGGCGAGCGGCCGGTGCATTTTATCCACTGCGCGCGCAACGGCCAGGTGCATGCTTTCCGTGACTGGGTCGATGACCTGGCCGAGCGTCATCCGCAGCTCAAGCGCTTCTATTGTTACGCCGAGGATGACGGCATCAGCCCGGCGGCGGACAAGGTCGGCCTGTTGAGCCAGGAACAGTTGGGCGAATGGTTGCCGCAGGAACGTGACCTGGATGCCTATTTCCTCGGGCCCAAGGGCTTCATGGGCGCGATCAAGCGTCACTTGAAAGCCCTCGGGGTGCCGGAGCAACAGAGCCGTTATGAGTTCTTCGGCCCGGCCGCGGCCTTGGAATAACCCACGATATCCGCGTGGCCAAGTCAGTGGCCACGCTGTTGGCGGGTCGGATCGGGCAGATGGGCAAAATCCCTTGGCGCGTTAATCCCGGTTTAATCGGCCTGTCGTTAATTCGCCGATCATTGTCGGCGATCCTGTGGTGGTTTACCCATACTCCCGCGGACACCGACGTCGCGTGTCCAATACGCTCAAAGGTCATGGTCAGCGTGTAGACTTCCGGGCAACACATGTTCACCGGGTTGAAACGATCGGATTGCGACCTGTGGGTCTATGGGATACAACCTCGGTTTGATGCCGCGGCATGCTGCGCGGCCCTCCGGCCGATCCAACAACGAGTCAAAGGGAAACAGGATGACTGACGAAATGATGCGGCTGGGACGGGAAAAGCGCTTCCTGGTCCTGCTGGGGGTGATCTGCCTCGCCTTGATCGGCGGTGCGTTGTACATGCAGGTGGTGCTCGGCGAAATGCCTTGCCCATTGTGTATCCTGCAGCGCTACGCCTTGCTGTTCATTGCGCTGTTCGCCTTTATCGGCGCGGGCATGCGCACCCGGCGCAGCCTCACGGTGCTGGAAGTGCTGGTGTGGCTGAGTGCCGTCGGTGGGATTATCGCGGCAGGCCGTCACGTCTATATCCAGGCCAACCCGGCGGTGAGCTGCGGCATCGACGTGCTGCAACCTATTGTCGACGGCCTGCCCCTGGCGTCGATCTTCCCACTGGGCTTCCAGGTCGAGGGTTTCTGCGAAACGCTGTACCCACCGCTGCTGGGCCTTTCCCTGGCGCAATGGGCGCTGGCGGCCTTTGTCCTGACGGCGTTGCTGGTGCCGGTGGGTATCTACCGTAATCGCCAGAAAAACCGCTGATTCCGGCGGTTGGCCCTGGCGGCTGGCCCTCGCCCCTGATGCTTGAAAAACGCCTCGATCTTTCATGTAAGATCGGGGCGTTTTTATGCGTGCTAACCGCGCTAAAAGCGCCTTGATGGCAGACAAGAAAAGGGCTGGAAAAACTGCGACATATTGTCACGTCGCGGCTGTCGCACCGGTCGTTTCTGATCTCGATGTCATCTTCTGATTGACAGTCATCCTCGAAAAAGTTCCCTGGCAGCCCCTGTGTTTCACGTTTGTTCAGGGGGTGTCCCATCCCCCCTAGAAGACCCGTGCAACGCCCCGTCATGCCTGGGCCAGAGCCTCTTCGCAGGCTCTCGGCAGGGCGATTTCGGGGCAGATCAGTTGTCCGGCAAAAGAGCGGTTCATAGCTTTTTATTGAGAATGAAACTCGATACGATCCATGATCGTTGCAAAAACGGTTAATGATTGTTGCGTGAATTGATAAAAAATATTTCAGGATGAGACGTGGTTTATAAAACGCGACCTAACTACAATCGCCGCACTGAATGTCCGGCGCCGCTCTGCCTGAGCGCAATAGGGCGGTCGAAGGGCTCGAGGGCGCTATGCGACCCCCGGTGCTGGCAACCTTTCCAAGTATCCGCACCAAATGGAATTGGTCTGTAACAAGGCCTATGACCCACGAAATCGAATAAGAACTCACGCCCGTTCCAGAGGTGCCGATCAGCGATTGGCGCGACGGACAGGCCCTTATTCAATCGGAAAAAATTGCCAACCCTTGGCAGGGTGAAGTGTTGGCTATCGAAACCCAACTGCATTGCGCAAGCTGCTTTAGAGGTCGTGAGATGAGTAAAACAAGGTATCCCAGATTCTTAGGCTTATTGCCACTGCTCGGCACGTTGTTGCTGGGAGGGTGCAACATGACCTTGCTTGACCCCAAGGGTCAGGTGGGCCTGGACGAACGTAACCTGATCATCACCGCTACGCTGCTGATGCTGTTGGTCGTGGTGCCGGTCATCCTGATGACCTTTGCCTTCGCCTGGAAATACCGCGCGTCGAACAAGGACGCCACCTACGCACCGAAATGGAACCACTCGACCAAGATCGAAATCGTGGTATGGGCCGTTCCTGCGATCATCATCCTGTTCCTGGGCATCGTCACCTACAAGTCGACCCACGCCCTGGACCCGTATCGTCCGCTGGAATCCGACGTCAAGCCGATCACCGTCGAAGTGGTCGCCCTGGACTGGAAATGGCTGTTCATCTACCCGGAACAAGGCATTGCCACCGTCAACAAGCTGGTCTTCCCGGCCAAGACCCCGGTGAACTTCAAGATCACTTCCGACAGCGTGATGAACTCGTTCTTCATCCCGGGCCTGGGCGGCCAGATCTACGCCATGGCCGGTATGCAGACCAAGCTGCACCTGATCTCCAACGAGAATCATGAGTACGAAGGGATTTCCGCCAACTACAGCGGCGCCGGCTTCACCGGTATGAAATTCAAAGCGACCGCAACCAGCCAGGCGGATTTCGATGCCTGGGTAGCTGAGGTCAAGAAGGCACCTAAACAGCTTGAACAAGCTGAGTACGCGGACCTTTCCAAGCCAAGCCAGGACAACCCGGTCGCGCTTTATTCCTCCGTTACGCCGAACCTGTTCCAGACCATCGTCGACAAGTACGAAGGTATGAAAGCAGGCAAGCCGGTCGAGCATGAGAAGAAAGAAGTGGCCGCAACGGAAGGCATGGACATGAGTTCGCATTCAGCTGCCGGGGCAGAGGAGTAAACGATGTTTGGTAAATTAAGTTGGGAAGCGGTCCCGTTCCACGAACCGATTGTCATGATCACGCTGGCGATGATCGCGGTCGGTGGCCTGGCGTTGTTCGCGGCGATCACTTACTTCAAGAAGTGGACCTACCTGTGGACCGAGTGGCTGACTTCGGTCGACCACAAGAAAATCGGTGTCATGTACATCATCGTGGCCATGGTCATGCTGCTGCGCGGTTTCTCCGACGCCATCATGATGCGGACCCAGCTGGCCATGGCCACCGAGGGTTCCCCTGGCTACCTGCCGCCTCACCACTATGACCAGATCTTCACCGCCCACGGTGTGATCATGATCATCTTCATGGCGATGCCTTTCTTCACCGGCCTGATGAACATCGTCGTGCCGTTGCAGATCGGTGCGCGTGACGTGGCCTACCCGTTCCTGAACTCCCTGAGCTTCTGGCTGCTGGTTTCCGGCGTGGTGCTGATCAACGTTTCCCTGGGTGTCGGCGAATTCGCCAAGACCGGTTGGGTTGCCTATCCGCCGCTATCGGGCCTGCAATACAGTCCGGGCGTCGGGGTGGATTACTACATCTGGGCGCTACAGCTATCAGGGCTGGGTACAACGCTGACCGGGGTGAACTTCCTGGCCACCGTACTGAAAATGCGTACCCCTGGCATGAAGATGATGGACATGCCGATCTTCACCTGGACCTGCACCTGGGCCAACGTGCTGATCGTCGCTTCGTTCCCGATCCTCACCGCTACACTGGCTTTGCTGACGCTTGACCGCTACATGGATTTCCACATTTTCACCAATGAACTGGGTGGAAATCCGATGATGTACGTCAACCTGTTCTGGGCCTGGGGTCACCCCGAGGTGTACATCCTGATCCTGCCGGCGTTCGGGGTCTTCTCCGAAGTCATCTCGACCTTCTCCGGCAAGAAACTGTTCGGCCACCACTCGATGATCTACGCCAGCGGCGCGATCTCGGTGCTGGGCTTCATGGTTTGGCTGCACCACTTCTTCACCATGGGTTCGGGTGCCAACGTCAACGCCTTCTTCGGCCTGGCGACCATGCTGATCTCGATCCCGACGGGGGTGAAGCTATTCAACTGGCTGTTCACCATCTACCGTGGCCGTCTGCGTTTCACCAGCCAGGTTCTCTGGACCCTGGGCTTCATGGTGACCTTCGCCATCGGCGGCATGACCGGCGTACTGCTGGCCATCCCGGGTGCTGACTTCGTCCTGCACAACAGCCTGTTCGTGATCGCGCACTTCCACAACGTGATCATCGGCGGTGCGGTCTTCGGTTACATCGCCGGTTTCAGCTTCTGGTTCCCGAAAGCGTTCGGCTTCAAGCTGCACGAAGGTTGGGGCAAGGCAGCGTTCTGGTTCTGGATCTCCGGCTTCTTCGTCGCGTTCATGCCGCTCTATGCACTGGGCTTCATGGGTATGACCCGTCGTCTGAACTCCAGCACCAACCCTGAGTGGGTGCCTTACCTGTACGTCGCGCTGTTCGGTGCCATTCTGATCGCCTTCGGTATCGCTTCGCAATTGATCCAGATCTACGTAAGTGTGCGTGACCGCAAGCAGAACATGGATGTGACCGGCGACCCATGGAACGGCCATACCCTGGAATGGTCGACCTCTTCGCCGCCACCGTTCTACAACTTCGCCGAGCTGCCGAAAGCCAATGTGGTCGACGCGTTCACCGAAGCCAAGGAAGACGGTACCGCGTACTCGGTGCCCAAGCGCTACCAGCCGATCCACATGCCGAACAACACCGCGACCGGCCTGATCATGGGTGCTCTGCTGACCGTGTTCGGTTTCGCGATGATCTGGCACATCTGGTGGATGGCGATCGCTGGCCTGGCCGGTACCGTGATCTATTTCATCATCCACATCTCGCGTGATGATCAGGGTTACATGGTGCCAGTGGACGTCATCGAGCGTATCGAAGCTGAACAGCACAAGGTGCTGGCGGCAGCGAAAGTGACTCCTGCCACCCGTGTTGAATCTTCGCTGGAAAAGGCTTAAACCATGTCGAATGCAGTGACTCATGCTGGACACGCCCATGGTCATGACCATGGGCACGATGACCATCACCACGATACGAGCGAGATGACCGTCTTCGGTTTCTGGCTCTACCTGATGACCGACTGCATCCTGTTTGCGTCGATCTTCGCAGCGTACGCGGTGCTGGTTAACAACGTCGCCGGTGGCCCGTCGGGCCACGACATCTTCGAACTGCCGTACGTGCTGGGCGAAACCGCCTGCCTGTTGCTCAGTTCGATCACCTACGGCTTCGCCATGCTGGCGGTGTTCAAGGGCAAGAAAAGTCAGGTCCTGTTCTGGTTGGCAATCACCTTCCTGTTCGGCCTGGGCTTCATCGGCATGGAAATCAATGAATTCCACAAGCTGATCGAAGAAGGCTTCGGTCCTAACCGCAGCGGCTTCCTGTCCGGGTTCTTCACCCTGGTCGGGACCCACGGTCTGCACGTCAGCAGCGGCCTGATCTGGATGGGCGTGATGATGTACCAGGTCTGGAAAAACGGCCTGACACCCAGCAACATCACCCGCCTGAGCTGCCTGAGCTTGTTCTGGCACTTCCTGGACGTCGTGTGGATCTGCGTATTCACCGTTGTTTACCTGATGGGGACTCTGTAAATGGCTAATGCACAGCATTCCAGTGATGCCAACCACGGCAGCGTGAAGTCCTACATGGTCGGCTTTGTCCTGTCGATCATCCTGACTATCATCCCGTTCGGCCTGGTGATGTACCCGTCGCTGCCCAAGGCGGCGACCCTGTGGATCGTTCTGGTTTTCGCGGTGATCCAGGTGCTGGTGCACCTGGTGTACTTCCTGCACCTGGACCGTTCCGAGGCACAGCGTAACAACGTGGTTGCGTTTATCTTCGCGGCACTGGTGATCGTTCTGCTGGTGGGTCTGTCGTTGTGGATCATGTTCAGCATCCACACCGTCATGATGGCGAAGTGAGGTAGACCCGATGTCGCTCAAGCACTTTATCCAAATCACCAAACCGGGGATCATTTTCGGTAACGTGCTTTCTGTGGCGGGTGGTTTCTTCCTGGCCTCGAAAGGGCATGTCGATCTGGCCATCTTCCTGGCGGCCATGATCGGTACTTCGCTGGTGGTGGCGTCCGGTTGCGTGTTCAACAACTGCATCGACCGTGACATCGACCTGAAGATGGAGCGCACCAAGAACCGGGTGCTGGTCCAGGGGCTGATTTCCCTGAAACTGGCCCTGATCTACGCCACTGTCCTCGGGATCGCCGGCGTGGCCCTGCTGTACCGCGTCGCCAACCCGTTGGCGGCGCTGTTCGCGGTGATCGGCTTTGTCATCTACGTCGGCTTCTACAGCCTGTACTTCAAGCGCAAGTCGGTTCACGGCACGCTGATCGGCAGTCTGTCGGGGGCGATGCCTCCGGTGATCGGCTACGTGGCGGTGAGCAACAGCTTCGACATGGCGGCCCTGACGCTGCTGGTGATGTTCAGCTTGTGGCAGATGCCGCATTCTTACGCCATCGCGATCTTCCGCTTCAACGATTACCTGGCCGCATCGATTCCGGTGTTGCCGGTGAAGCGCGGGATCCTGGTGGCCAAGAAGCATATCCTGCTCTACATCCTGGCCTTCCTCGGCGCGACGTTGATGCTGACGTTCAGCGGTTATGCCGGCATGAGCTACCTCGCCGTGGCCGCGGCCATGGGCATGTACTGGTTGTACATGGCCTGGACCGGCTACAAGGCGGTGGATGACACGGTCTGGGCACGCAAGTTGTTCGTGTTCTCGATCTTCACCATCACTGCCCTGAGCGTGATGATGTCGCTGGACTTCAAGGTGCCGAGTGAGTTGTTGCTGACTTACGCGCGCTGAGTCCACCCGCTGTTGAAAAAGCCCCGCCTTCGGAAGAAGCGCGGGGCTTTTTTTGTCTAGGCCTGGAGCAAGCGCAGAAAACGTTCGCGCACCCGTTCGTCGTCACTGTGGGCGACGTTGAAGCGCAGAAAGCTCGAGGCTTCGGCGTCGATGCTGAGCAAGGTGCCCGGGGCCAGCACAATGTCATTCTCCAGGCCCTTGCGTGCCAGGGCCTCGGCCTCGATCCCGGCCGGCAGGCGGGCCCAGATGAACAACCCTTCGCCCGGGCAGGACGCCACTGAACAGCCGGCTTCGTTCAACCAGCGGGCTACGCGGTTATTGGCCCCATACAAGCGATCGACCATACGCCGGGCATGCCGGGTGTAGCTGCCGTCGCTGAGCATCCGATAGATGATCTGTTCCACCAGCTCCGAGGTCACGCAGCCGCTCGACATCTTCAGGTCGACCATGCGCGCGGCCAGCTCAGGCCGCAGTGCCAGGTAGCTGACCCGGCTGTTGGCACTGAGTATCTTGGTGAACCCCGAGACATAGCTGACGTTGTCCAGGCCGCCTACCGCCGCGAGGCGAGGGGTCTGTTTCTGCTGGATATCGCCATACAGGTCGTCTTCGATGATATGGAAGCTGTAGCGATGGCTGAGCTCCAGCAAGCGATAGACCTGGGCCGGGGAAAAAGAGTGGCCGGTGGGATTGTGCAGCGTGCTGTTGGTCAGGTAGAGCACCGGGCGATGGCGTTCGAGCAGCGGTTCGAGCTGGTTGAAGTCGAGCCCGTCACGGCTGCGGGGGATGCTGACGATCCGCGCGCCGTGCAACATCAGGTTCGCCCGCAGGTTGAAGTAGCACGGATCGTCCAGCAGCACCGTGTCGCCGGGCTTGATCAACAGGCGCATGAGCATGTCGATGGCCTGGAGGGTGTTGGCCGTGGTGGTGATCTGTTCCACGGGGACGTCGATGCCCAGGGTTGACAGCTTCACCCGCAGGGCTTGGCGCAGCGGCGGGTAACCGGCGGGCACGCCGACTTCGCCCATGCGCAGGCTGGTGGCCCGCAGGGTGCCGCGAGCGGCCTTGAGCAGTTCCTCGCGGGGTAGCCAGGAAGAGGGCAGGAAACCACAGCCGGGACGCAAGGTGCCGTTGTCCAGCAGCAGGCCACGGCGTATCACGCTCAAGGTGTCTTGTGGCAGCAGCTCACGGCCGACGCCGGCCTGCACTGCCGCGCTAATCCGTGAGACGTAGTGCCCCGAGCCCTGGCGCGAGGTGATCAGGCCCTTGGCCCGCAGCCGGTCCAGCGCTTCGACCACCGTCGACTTGCCCACCCCCATGAGGTCGGAGAGTTCGCGAATCGGTGGCAACTTGGCCCCGTGCTGCAAGGCATCCTGGTTGATGGCTGTCGAGAAGCGGTCGACGATCTGTTGCACCAGTGGCTCGCCAGGAAGGAATTCAATGGCGGCGATCACGGCTCTCTGAACCTGCATTTTACTGGTCGCTCGAGCAATAAAGTCCGGAGGATTCTAGTCGAACTTGCCCTGATCAAGAAGGCATCCGCTCGCTAGTATCAAGAGGCCATATTTCCCCGCATGGCGTGCTGATTGAAGAGGTTCTCCCCAGGTGTTGAAACTGCCCAATCGAACATTCGAGGTACCTGTGCATGACTGAGCCCGCCAGGAGTCTGATATGAACGCGCAACCCTGTGTGATCGTGGCCGGCTACGCCGACAAGCGAGCAGGAGATATCCGGAAGCTGCGCGAGTTGTGCCGGGCGCTGTATCAAGCGTCGCTGATCTTTCTGGTGGAGAAGGTCCAGCCTGGGGATGACCACGTCGCGGGTAACGTCTGGGCGCCTTCCCTGGCGCTCGACAACGTCGATGCCGCGCTGAATGCGCTTTGCCATTGCCTGGCGAGCGATGCCTGGAAAGATCTGGAGCTGCCGCTGTCCGAGACCTGTCTACGCTTGCGGGGACTCTGCGCCGAGCTTCACCATGGTTGGCAACGGGACCTGGCTACGATCACCTTTGCGCTCGTGGCCCACATCAGCGCCACTACCCGGTTGAATCTGTTCGTCGATGATCAGCCGATCCAGCCGCGCAATCGCCATGGGGCGGCGGCGCGGGACCGCGACAAGCCCGTCCGCGGCCAGATGCTCAGCGAAGTGGCGAAGGTGTTGTACCAGAATCTGGATACTGAAAAACGCCTGTTCTTCGCGCGGACCCTGCCCAAGGCCCTCCATGGGTTCGTCGGCCAGGATCATTCGAAGTGGCAGGTAATCCTCACGCAACTGGGGGTTCTGGAGGCCGCGGCGCTGTTCGACGACAGCAGTCGCGGCCGCGCACTCATACCTGTCCTGGCGCCGTGAGCGGCTCTGCCCCTGATCGTCAGGATTGGATCCATGTATGGCGAAAGGCTTACATGGCGTGACACTGATCTCCTCTGTTGACCCTTCATGGCCGGGCTTAATCTGTACCCATCGCTGCTACGCAAGGATGCGTGCAGGATCAAGGATGATCGAACCAGGCCATGGAGGCCGCCGACGGGATGTCGGACTGCTTTGGAGAAAACCCGCTTCGGCGGGTTTTCTTTTATTTGTGGATGACCATCACGTACAGGGATGCACACGCATGGGCAGATGCCTGGCCTTCGTTTTCCTTCTCGGCGCCTCCTGCCCGGCATTCAGCGCCGACGCCTACAAGTGCGTGAGTCACGGCGGCAAGGTCAGTTTCGCCGCACAGCCCTGCGCGCCGGACCAGGGCGTATCCAGCTGGCAAGCCCGCACCCAGCTCACGCAACTGCACAGCGTCTCGGCCGATGACGCCAAGCCCGACGCCATCAATCAGCGCGCCATGAAGGTCCTGCAGGCGGGCTATCACACGCGCATTGTCTACAAAGTCAATATCGTTCCCGGCCCCGGACAGAAAGCTCCCTGAGATAAATGCGGGCACGGGTGAAATTGTCCGGCAATTATTTCAAGTTGTCATACAACGTGCCGATAGCCTGCCAACTCTGGAGCTAAGGGCTGGGGTCACTGGCCTGAAGCCATAACAAAAAAAGGCGGTCGTCATGTTTCTTCGTCAACTGAATATCGCACCTCGTGCGGCGCTGGGTTTTGCCTTGATCGCCGTGCTGGTGGCCTGGCTCGGGGTGTTCGCCCTGGGCCAGATGTCGAACATCCGCGAAGGCGAGCTGGCGGTGGAAACCCAATGGCTGCCGAGTATTCGCGGCGGCGACGAGATTCGCGAGATCATGTTGCGCATCCGCACCATCTCCCTGCGCATGGCCCTCGATCAGGAGCCGAAGAACATCTCGGTGTACCGTGGCCAGATGGACGTGCGCGACAAGGAGTTGAGCGAACGGATCGTCGCCTACGACAAGCTGGTCACCACACCTGAAGCCCGGGTGTTGTACGACCAGTTCAAAACCACCTTCGCCGCCTACCGTGCCGGTATCGCCCAATCCTTCACCCTGGCCGAGCAGGGCCGGCGCGACGAACTGATCAAATTGCTGCTGGTGGACATGAAGACCGTAGTGGACGGTTCCGGCAAGCAACTGACCGACCTGGCCGACCTCTTTAGCAAACAGGTGGCGGCCGAGAGCCAGAAGTCCGAGGAGCATTACAGCCGCTCGCGGATGATCGTTATCCTCTTTATTGTCCTGGCGGCGTTGGCCACCGTGGGCCTGGCAATGCTGCTCACGCGCAGTATCGTCAAACCCCTGGGACAGGCCCTGAGCGCGGCGCAGAATGTGGCGCGCGGCGACCTGACCCAACGTATCGAAAGCCATGGCGACGATGAAGTCAGTCACCTGCTTGAAGCCTTGGCCACCATGCAGCAGACCTTGCGCGACACCTTGCAGGGCATCAGCGGTTCGGCGACCTCGCTGACCACGGCGGCGAACGAACTGAATACGGTTACCCGCAGCAGCACCGAGGGCCTGCAACAGCAGAACCACGAAATCGAACAGGCGGCCACGGCGGTCAACGAAATGACCACGGCGGTGGAAGAGGTGGCGCGCAATGCCGTGTCTACCTCCGATGCCACCCGCCAATCCAGCGAATCGGCGCGAATCGGCCAGGAGCGGGTGAGTGAAACCCTCGGCGCCATCAGCGCCCTGTCCGGGGATGTCGAACGCACCGGGGAACTGGTGCGCTCCCTGGCCGATCAGTCGCAAGGTATCGGCAAGGTGTTGGAAGTGATTCGGGCGATTGCCGAGCAAACCAACCTGCTGGCGCTGAATGCCGCCATCGAGGCGGCCCGCGCCGGCGAGAGCGGACGCGGCTTTGCAGTCGTGGCCGATGAGGTGCGGGCCCTGGCCCATCGCACGCAGCAGTCGACCCAGGAGATCGAACAGATGGTGTCCGGCATGCGCAGTGGCTCGACTCTGGCCCTGGAGTCCATGCACACCAGCACCGCCCGTGCCGCCAGCACTCTGGCCCTGGCCGAACGGGCCGGCGAAGCGCTGGTGACCATCACCGCCTCGGTGCATGAAATCCACGAGCGCAACCTGGTGATCGCCAGCGCGGCGGAAGAACAGGCCCAGGTGGCCCGGGAAGTCGACCGTAACCTGGTGAACATCCGCGACCTGTCGATCCGCTCGGCGACCGGAGCCGATCAGACCAGTGCCGCCAGCCATGAATTGTCGCGGCTGGCGAACGCGTTGCAGGGGATGGTCGGGCGTTTCCAGGTCTGAGCCCGGCTCAGGCTTTGTGACGTTCCCGTGCCTTGGCCCGCAGATGGCGGACCAGGGCGATCCCGGCGACGATGATCACCACCCCGATCACGATGGGCAGGCGGTACGGTTTGAGATCGCCCAGCAGGCTTTCGAGAAAGCCCCCGGCCCAATAGCCGGCGCTGGCAAAGAGCGTGGCCCAGACCAGCGCCCCGAGCAGGTTCATCAGGCTGAAGCGCAGCGGCGACAGGCGGCTCGCGCCGATCACCATTGGACCGACCAGGCGCATGCCATAGAGAAAGCGCACGGCGAAGATCGAGGTCAGCGGATGGCGCTGAATCAGCCCGGTCACCCGTTCTATGGCGGCCTGCTGGCGATGCAGGCGCGGTAGCAGGCGGGCGCCGAAGTAACGCCCGGTCCAGAACAGCGCCTGGTCGCCGAGCATCCCGCCGAGGCTGGCCCAGAAGATCACCAGCGGCAGGTGCAGGACCTGCTGGTGCGCCGCCATCCCACCGAGGATCAGGATGGTTTCCCCTTCCAGCAGGCAGCCGATGAAGATGGCCCAATAACCGTAGGTGGCGAGCAGATAATTGAAGTCGATGTGTTCGAACATAGCGGTGTACGGGTCCTTGTATCTGTTCGTTGTCTGTATTGCCGGTGCACGAGGCGGCAGGCAAGTAACGGTATTCTAGGGTCTGATCGATCGGCCTGGCGAAAGTGCCCTGGTGTATCGACTCGACAGTCGCTGAGCTTGCGCCTGTTCTGATTCAGGCTGACTGTCGCGCCAAGCACTCCCGCCGGCTCAGGGCTTGCCCCACTTCTCCAGCGCGAACTCCACGAAACTGCGCAGCTTGGGCAGTCGGTAGCGATCTTGCGCATAAAGCAGGTTCATCGGCCGGCTGGGCAGTTTGTAGGTCCCCAGCAGCGGCACCAGTCGGCCCTCGCGCAGATCGTCGCGCAGCAACGCATCCGGCAGCATCACGATGCCCATGCCGGAGAGCGCCGCCTGATACAGCGCCGAGGAACTGTTGATGGTCATCGGGCCACTGACCGGCACCAGGATTTCCCCCTCCGGCCCGCTCAGGCTCCATTGTTTTTCTACTGTTCGCCAGTCGTCCCCCGCCGGGTAGGCGAAGGCCAGGCAGTCGTGATGTTCCAGATCCTGGGGGATGATCGGTGTCCCGCGCCGTTTCAGGTAGGACGGCGAGGCGCAGACGGTCAGCGCATAGTTTTCCAGTGGCCGGGCAATCAGCGCCGAGGGTTCGGGCGCACCCAGGCGGATTGCCGCATCAAAGCCGCTGTCGATCAGGTCTTCGCGCTGGTTGCTGAGCATCACGTCAAGCTTGATCCGGGGATAACGCCGCACGAATTCGCTCAGGGCCGGGGCCAGGCGTTCGGAGCCGAAGGTCAGCGGCGCGGTGATCCGCAGGATACCGCTCGGCTCGCCTTGAGCCTGTTCGGCCAGTCGCTCGGAATCAGCCACCAGCCCCAGCACCTCAAGGCAACGCTGATAGTAGGTCGAGCCGAATTCCGTCAGGCGCTGACGCCGGGTCGTACGGCTGAGCAGGCTGACTCCGAGGCGTTGTTCCAGCGAGCGCAGGTGATTGCCGACCATGGTGGTGGAAAGGCCGCATTCCAGGGCGGCAGCGGTCATGCTGCCGGTCTCCACGACTTTCACGTATACCCGCATTGCCTGAAACAGGTCCATTATCAATCTCAGCTTTAAAATGATTGAAGTTTTTTGGAGTTTATCCAGCTCTGGTGGCTAACGATACTGCCAGCACCCCCCATGCCTGGAGCTCGATGCCATGACTGCCGCTAGCCTGATGACCACCTATCAACCGCTGGACCTGGGTTTCGTCAAAGGGCTGGGCAGCCGCCTGTGGGATCGCGAAGGGCGCGAGTACCTGGACGCGGTGGCGGGTGTGGCAGTGACCAATATCGGGCATTCCCACCCGCGCCTGGTGAGTGCCATCCGCGAGCAGGCCGGCCTGCTGCTGCACACCTCCAACCTCTACAGCATCGACTGGCAGCAGCGGCTGGCCGTGCGTCTGACCCGGCTGTCGGGCATGGATCGGGTGTTCTTCAACAACTCCGGTGCCGAGGCCAATGAAACGGCGCTGAAACTGGCGCGCCTGCATGCCTGGCACAAAGGTATCGAGAAACCCTTGGTGGTGGTCATGGAAAATGCCTTCCACGGGCGCACCCTGGGCACCTTGTCGGCCAGCGACGGCCCGGCGGTGCGCCTGGGCTTCCATGACTTGCCGGGGGACTTCATCAAGGTACCGTATGGCGACCTGGGGCTGCTGCACAGCATCGCCCGCAGCCACGGCGGGCGGATCTGCGCGGTGCTGATGGAGCCGATCCAGGGCGAAAGCGGCGTGCAACTGCCGCCACCGGGCTACCTGAAAGCCGTCCGCGACCTGTGCAAGCGGCGCGCCTGGTTGCTGATGCTCGACGAAATCCAGACCGGCATCGGCCGTACCGGCCAGTGGTTCGCCTTCCAGCACGAAGGCATCGTGCCGGACGTGATGACCCTGGCCAAGGGCTTGGGCAATGGCATTCCCATCGGCGCCTGCCTGGCGCGGGGCAAGGCCGCCGAACTGTTCACCCCGGGCAGCCACGGTAGTACCTTTGGCGGTAACCCGCTGGCCTGCCGGGTCGGCTGCACCGTGCTCGATATCATCGAGGAGCAGGGGCTGGTGGCGAATGCCCGGCAGCAAGGCGAGCGTTTGCTGGCACGGCTCCGGGCCGAACTGGGCGACTGTCCGCAGATCCTGGCGATACGCGGGCAAGGCCTGATGATCGGTATCGAGCTGCGGCAGCCGGTACGTGACCTGGCGCTGATCGCGGCCCGGGACCAGGGCTTGTTGATCAACGTGACCCGGGGCAAGACCATTCGCCTGCTGCCGCCGCTGGTTATCGATGAACAGGAGGTCGAGATGATTGTGAATGGGCTGTGTGGGGCGTTGCGGTGGGAAAAAACCACGGTAATAGCGAAAGGCTTACAGACCGTGCCCGCAATCGCCTCTATGAGCGCTTGAGTGGCTGCCCTAATCTAGACCCATCACTGCTGCGCAAGGAGGCGCACAGGATCAGGGAAGATCGACCATCGCCAGGACGGCAGCCGACAGGACGTTGGAATGGTCAAAAGAAAACCCCGCTTCGGCGGGGTTTTTTGTGCGGGCAGGAAAAGTCGCTGATGCCTGAGAGCGGCCAGGGGCAGTGCGACCTCAATTGGCTATCACATTCTTGCCGGCACCCTTGGCGCGATACAAGGCCTGGTCGGCCCGGCACATCAGTTCGGTCATGGGCTCGTCGGCGCGCCGTTCCACCACTCCAAAACTGATCGTCAGTGAGCTCAAGCCCAGGGGCTTGCGTTGCAGCAGGCGCTCGCGCATTTGCTGCGCCAGGTTCATGGCGGCGGTGAGCGGGCTGTCCGGCAGGACAATCATGAATTCGTCACCGCCCCAGCGCGCCAGCAGGTCGGTGTCGCGCAGGCAGCCCTGGAGCGTTTGCGCGACCTCGACCAGCACCCTGTCGCCGCCCAGGTGCCCGTGGCGGTCATTGATGAGCTTGAAATCATCGATATCCATGGCGATCAGTGACAGCGTCTGGCGAAAGCGTCCGGCACGCTCGCACTCCCGGGACAGGATCTTCTCCAGGCGATAGCGATTGGCGACCCCGGTCAGTGAATCGCTCTCGGCCAGGCGGCGATTTTCCTCGAGCTGGGCCTGCAACTGCCGATTGACCCGTGACAGCTCGGCGGTCCGTTCGGCGACGATGGCCTCGAAGGAGTGGGTGCGGACTTCCAGTTGTTCGAGCAGGCGCCGTTGGTCTTCGAGACAGCGGTGGGCGCCGATCATCCGGGCCACCGAACCGTCGGGGTTACGGGCGATCACAAAGCCGCGGTCTTCGATCAGGATATAGTCGCCGCCACGGGTTCGGCAGCGGTATTCGGCGTGATAACCCAGGGTCCGTTCATTCAGGTGATCGTCGAAGTGGGCCATCACCTGCGGGTAGTCATCGGGGTGAATCATGTTCTCCCAGGTGAAGACGCTGTTCGGCAGGCTGTTGGGGGAATAGCCGAGCATCTCGTACCAGCCGGGGCTGCGGTAGACCAGGCCGGTATTGGCGTTCCAGTCCCAGACGCCATCGCTGACCAGTTCGAGGATCGCATGCACGACGTCTTCGTTGATATCGCCGAGCGGGGTGTTCCAGGGGCCTCTATTGGATGCGTCGACCATCGCTGCTCACTCCTTTGGCATTGATTTCGGTGTCATGGGCCAAAAGCGGGGATGCAAGGGTCTATGGCACAGTAATACTGTACCGCTTGTTGTGGGAAATATAGAAGTATGCTGCTCGATAGAGTCCTGATGACGGGGTTCCGTCAGACACCAGCAAGGGACTGCGTAGGTATTTAGAACGAAGCATACAAGCCGCCCAATGGCGAATCAAAAAAGGCAGGCCCATTCCCGGGTCCGCCCTCACCGTGACTGACCTCGAAACGCACCTGCCTCTTTTCATTCGCCGCCGCGCCCATTCAGCGGCGCATCGTCATTGCTGTACGACGCTATACCCGGCAAACGCCGTCTGCTGCTGAATCGCCGTGACGATATTCTGGCGGGTGGCCGGCTGTTCGTTACCTTCGTTGTCCACGAAGGTTTCGCTCAGCAGCTCGGCCAGGTCGCCATGGCCGGCAAAGGCAAAGCCGAGGAACTCGAACGCTTCGCGGTCGGCATTGGCCTTGCTGCGCGGTGTGCGCAGCGGGAAGGTGACGCTGGTGTCGTCCTTGCTGATGATGAAGACCGGCGCTTCTTTCTTCGGACGCGTGGCCTTGCCCTTGCCGGCGCCGGGGTTGCTCAGCGCCTGGTGAGTCTGGTTCAGCACCTTGAGCGCCAAGCCATAGACCAGTTCCTGGAACGCCGGGTCGTCCTTGTAGCTGGAGAGTATCCGGCTGATCGGGAATTTCGTGCTCAGGTCTTCCAGGGCCGCGATGTCGGCCGCTTCGGCGTCCTTGAGTTGCTTGAGCTGGCCCATGAGTTCGTAGGCTTTGTCGTCGTCGAAACGGTCGTGCGCCTGGCGGATCGCCAGACGCAGTTGGCGAATCTGCTCGCTCTCTTTCGAGGTTTGAAAGGCGTCGAGGACCATCTCGCTGATGTTCTTGGCCTGGGGCGCATGCTGGGAAAGATGGATGGCGTTTTCGTATTCGCGTTTGGCGGACAAGGGGGTTACGGCTTCATCGGTATGGGAATCAGGCATCGAAATTTCGCTATTTCAGTGTCATTTAACTGGGGTGGGACTCGAAAGGCCGGAGCATTTCAGGGCGCCTAATCTATTGGACCCACGCGCCATTGTCACGGCTCAACCGGTCAGCGGTCTCGGAAGGGGGGAATTTGCCAGTGAAATGAAGGTGTTGAACTTGCTCGCCAATTTATTGACGAGCGTCAGTTTTTATTTGATAAAAATCTATTGGACAACAAAATAATGACGCTATCAAATTGATACTGCGTGGGGAGGGAGCAATCCGGGAATAATGGGCAATGGAATGTACAGCTAGACGTGTGCTTGTCCCCTTACATTTTTGAGTTGAACCTAATTGTACGAAGGGATACCTACATGCACCGTTCAGATGACATTGCGAATCTGTTCAATCGATTCGGGGGGAGTGTCGAGAGCTACCGGGAGATCGAGCCCAGCTACGACTATATCGAAGACACAATGCCTGTCGTGTCCGAAGTCCCCGTGTCGGCGCCGCCGGCTCTCAGCCTTGCCCCCCAGCCCGCTGAACCCTTGAGTGTTATCCCGTCTTCCTCCAGGGTGCACAGCGGCTCCACGCCGTTGAGCCGGCTGCTGGGGGAAATCGAACAACAACGCGGTGGCGTTTCTAGCGTGCAGTCTGTTGAGCAGGGTGTGCCAAAGCCCAAGGCCAAGGTCGTTGTCGTGGTTTCGGCCAAGGGTGGGGTGGGCAAGAGCACCCTGGCCGCGGCCTTGGCCTGCGCGATCAAACGTTCGGGCGGGCGTACGCTCGCGCTCGACCTGGACCCGCAAAATGCCTTGTGCCTGCACCTGGGCGGCAGCGAGGACTGGCCAGGTCTCGCCCGGTCCGAGAGTGCCGGCGAAGACTGGCAGCCGCTGATCCGCAACGGCTTTTCCGGTAGCCGTTGCCTGGCCTATGGCGTGGTCGGCGAGCCGCAGCGCCGGAGCCTGGAACAGCGCCTGGAAAACGATCGTCTCTGGTTGGTCCGTCACCTGGCGCACCTGGCCCTGGATGAGCAGGACACGTTGGTGATCGACACCCCGCCAGGGGCAACGGTCTACCTGGCCCAGGCGCTGGAAATCGCCGATGTGGTACTGGGGGTGACCCTGGCCGATGCGGCCGCCTACACCAGCCTCAATCAGCTGGATCGGCTACTCGCGCCCTATCTGCAACGGGAAAACCCCGCGCAATACAAAGTCGTGATCAACCAGTTGGACACGTCTCGCCAGTTCAGCCTCGACCTCTGCGAAGTGCTGAAAAAAAGAACAGGAAATCAGCTGTTGGGGGTGATCCGCCAGGATCATTTCATCAGTGAAGCCTTGGCGTACGACCGTAATCCGCTGGCGCATACCCCAAGCACCCGAGGTTGCCAGGACGTCCTCGACCTCACAGGTTCGCTGTGCGAACTGCTCATGTACGGTACGCCAGAGTCCTCTTTGTCATGACCCGCGATCCCAACCTCACGCCCCATCTCCCAGGGCGCTCGGAACTGCGCCTCAACGCTTGGCTGGAGCGTTTCAACCAATGGCCGGGGGCGCTGCGCAAGGCGCTGATCGCGGGCATTTCGCTGATTGGCGGGCTGTTGCTGATCAGCATCGTCAGCGCACCGCTGGACCTTTACAGCCAGTGCCTGTTCGCCGCGCTGTGCTTCGGCCTGGCCTTGCTGGTCAAGCGCATGCCGGGGCGCTGGCCGATCCTGTTGCTGATCGTACTCTCGCTGGTCGCCTCGTTGCGCTACATGTACTGGCGCTTGACCGAGACCCTCGGTTTCGAAGGCTGGCTGGATATCGCCTTCGGTTATGGCCTGGTGCTGGCGGAGATCTACGCCCTGGTGGTGTTGGTCTTCGGTTATGTGCAGACCGCCTGGCCCCTGCGCCGTCGCCCGGTGCTGCTGACCGGCGACCCCAGCGAGTGGCCGACGGTGGATGTGTTCATCCCCACCTACAACGAAGCCTTGAGCATCGTCAAGCTGAGCATCTTCGCCGCCCAGGCGATGGACTGGCCCAAGGACAAGCTGCGGGTACACGTGCTGGACGATGGTCGTCGCGACGAGTTCCGGCGGTTCTGCCAGAGCATCGGCGTCAACTACATCACCCGTGACAACAATGCCCACGCCAAGGCCGGCAACCTCAATGCCGCCCTCAAGGTGACCGATGGCGAGTACATCGCCATGTTCGACGCCGACCATGTGCCGACCCGTTCCTTCCTGCAGATCGGCATGGGCTGGTTCCTCAAGGACCGACAGCTGGCAATGTTGCAGACGCCGCACTTTTTCTTCTCCCCGGATCCGTTCGAGAAAAACCTCAAGACCTTCCGCGCCGTACCCAACGAAGGCGAGTTGTTCTACGGGCTGGTGCAGGATGGCAACGACCTGTGGAACGCCACCTTCTTCTGCGGCTCCTGTGCCATCCTGCGGCGCCAGCCATTGGAAGAAATCGGCGGCGTGGCGATTGAAACCGTTACCGAGGACGCCCACACCGCCCTCAAGCTCAACCGCGCCGGCTACAACACTGCTTACCTGGCGATTCCCCAGGCCGCGGGCCTGGCCACCGAAAGCCTGTCGCGGCATATCAGCCAGCGTATCCGCTGGGCCCGAGGCATGGCGCAGATCTTCCGCCTGGACAACCCGCTGGTGGGCAAGGGCCTCAAGCTCGGCCAACGGATCTGCTATGCCAACGCCATGCTGCACTTCTTCTATGGTCTACCGCGCCTGGTGTTCCTGACCGCGCCCCTGGCTTACCTGATCTTCGGTGCGCAGATCTTCCACGCCTCGGCGCTGATGATCACCGCCTATGTGCTGCCGCACCTGTTCCACTCGAACCTGACCAACTCCTGCATCCAGGGGCGCTTCCGCCACTCGTTCTGGAACGAGGTCTACGAGACGGTGCTGGCCTGGTACATCATGCCACCGGTGCTGATGGCACTGATCAAGCCCAGCTATGGCGGTTTCAACGTCACCGACAAGGGCGGGATCATCGACCAGCAGTTCTTCGACTGGAAGCTGGCCCGGCCCTATATCGTCCTGCTGGTGCTGAACCTCACCGGGCTCGGTTTTGCCGTCCACCAATGGATCTGGGGCGATCCCGCCACGGCGATCACGGTGCTGATCAACGCCCTGTGGACCCTCTACAACCTGATCATCACCAGCGCCGCCGTGGCGGTGGCCAGTGAGTCGCGACAGATCCGCGCCGAGCCGCGGGTCAGCGCCGAGTTGCCGGTCAAGGTCGAATTGCCCGATGGCACCCCGGTATATGGCGTGACCCAGGACTTCTCCCAGCGCGGGCTGGGCATCAAGCTGCCCGTGGGTACCACGGTCACGGCCGGTGAGCGGGTACGGGTGACGCTGTTCCGCAGCGCCGCGACCTGCGAGTTTGACACCACGGTGGTGTTCAGCAAGGGCCAGTACCTGGGCGCGCTGTTCGATCCGCTGACCTTGCGCCAGCAAAGCGAACTGGTGCGCATGACCTTCTCCCGTGCCGACACCTGGGCCACCAGTTGGGGCAGCGGCAAGCTCGACACGCCGCTGTCGGCCCTGCGCGAGGTCAGCGCCATTGGCCTGATCGGCCTGGGCACGTTGCTCAAGGCGCTGTTGCTGCCGGCGCGCCGGCGCCCGGCCGATCAACCGACGCCTGTTCGCCAAGCCGCACCGGCCAGAAAAAACGCTCCTTTGAACCCGCTCGTACCTCTTATGGATAAGTCATGACCCCTACACCGTTGACCCGTAGCGCCCTGCGTTGCACTCGTCGTCCGCTCATGCTCCTGGCTTCGTCCGCACTGTGCCTGGGGGGGCTGGTTCATAACGCCTGGGCCGAGACCGCTGCGACGCCGCCCGTGGTGCCGGCGAATGTCGCGCCACAACCGCCGGCCGGCAGTTACAGCCACAGCCTGAGCCTCAAGCAACTGGGTCGCCTGGACACCATGAACCTGCAAGGCGTGGAAGCGGCCGACAGCGTCAGCTTCAACGTCCGCGCCGACGAGGTGGTCAACAGTGCGCAACTGCTGCTGCGCTACAGCTACTCGCCGGCGCTGCTGGCCGACCTGTCGCAGATCAACGTGCTGGTCAACGATGAAGTGGCCGCCAGCCTGGCGCTGCCCAAGGACGGTGCCGGCAAGCCGCAAGAGCAGGTGGTGAATATCCCGGCGCACCTGATCACCGAGTTCAACCGCCTGCGCCTGCAATTCATCGGGCACTACACCATGCAGTGCGAAGACCCGCAGCACAGCAGTCTGTGGGCCAAGATCAACAACAGTTCGCAGCTCGAACTCAATGTGTCGCCGATCCCGCTCAAGGACGACCTGTCGATTCTGCCGCTGCCGTTTTTCGATCGTCGCGACTCGCAGCCCTTGAACCTGCCGTTCGTGTTTGCCAAGGCACCGGATCACGCCGCCCTGGAAGGTGCCGGTGCGCTGTCGTCGTGGCTGGGTGCCCTGGCGGCTTATCGTGGTGCCAGCTTCACCAGCAACGTCGGGCAATTGCCGGACAAGGGCAACGCCATTGTTCTGGTCGAGAGCAAGGACGCCGTGCAACTGGGCGGGCTTGCGATTGCCGCGCCGAAGGGGCCGACGGTGACCCTCGTGACCCATCCCGGTGACCCCCATGCCAAGCTCCTGATCGTCGCCGGTCGCGACGGCGCTGAACTCAAGCTCGCGGCCTCGGCCGTGGCCTTGGGCAGCAAGGCGCTGGAAGGCAACAGTGTGCTGATCGAGCATCTTGATTCGCTGAGCCCACGCAAGCCCTATGACGCGCCCAATTGGCTGCCGTCCGATCGTCCGGTCAAGCTCGGCGAACTGCTCGATCCCAAGCTGCTCAGCGTGTCCGGCTACAATCCGGGTTCCATCAGCATACCGTTGCGCCTGCCGCCGGACATGTTCAACTGGCGTGAAGAAGGTGTCCGGCTGGACTTGAAATATCGCTACACCCCGCAGCAGGAGTCGAGCAACTCCTCGTTGCTGGTGAGCCTGAACAACACCTTCATGAAATCGATGCCACTGCCTTCGATGAAGAGCCTGGGCGGTGCTGAAAGCCTGCTGACACTGCTGCAGAAAGATGAAAGCCTGCCCCGCGAATCCGTCGTCCGCATCCCCCTGGGGGCCGCCGGCGCGCAGTCGCAATTGCAGTTGCGTTTCATGTTCGACTACATCAAGCAGGGCGAATGCCGCGACATCATCATCGACAATATGCGCGGCCTGATCGACCCGGATTCGACCCTCGACCTGACCGGCTACAACCACTACATCGCTTTGCCGAACCTGGGCGTGTTCAACGACAGCGGTTTCCCGTTTACCCGCCTGGCCGACCTTTCGCAGAGCGCCGTGGTGCTGCCCGACGGTAGCGGGCCGGCGGAGTGGGGCGCCTACCTGACCGTGCTCGGTCGCTTCGGCGACTCCACCGGCTACCCGGCCACGGCCGTGCAGGTGGTGGACGCCGCGCAGGTGCAGTCGGTCAGTGACAAGGATCTGCTGGTGCTCGCCTCGGGCGACAACCAGCCATTGCTCAAACAGTGGATCGATCGTTTGCCGGCCGCCGTCTCCGGCGACAACCATCGCTTCTCGCTGTCCGACCTGACCTTGCGCGCGCGCCAGTGGATCAGCCCGGACCCCGCGGCCAACCAGCGCAAGCCGACCTTGAACGTGAGCTACAGCGGTCCCCAGGGCAGTACCTACCTGGCCGGTTTCGAGTCGCCGCTCAAACCGGGTCGCAGCGTGGTGGTGATTGCCAGCGGCAAGCCTGAAGGGCTGGCCGAGGCCACGGCCGCGATGATCGGCGGCGACGCCTACAAGGACAGCCTCCAGGGCAGCCTGGCGGTGGTGCAGGGCAAGGAGATCACGTCCCTGGTGGCCGACGAGCAGTATTACGTCGGTGAGCTGAACCTGTTCAAGCGCGTGCAATGGCTGTTGTCGCAGAACATGCACTGGATGCTGCTGGTGACCGTGGTAGGCCTGTTGCTGGTGGCCAGCCTGCTGTACCTCGCCCTGCGTGCCCGTGCGAAGAAGCGTCTGTCATGATTCTGCGTCGAACCTTGTTGTCCCTGGCGCTGCTGGTGCCGCTGGCCGCGCAGGCCGAGTCCTGCTCGCTGCAGAACTGGCCGCTGTGGAAAAACTACGCCGAGCGTTTCGTGCAGAAGGACGGGCGCATGCTCGGTTCGAGCATGGACCCCAACCAGAGCAGCTCCGAAGGCCAGGCCTACGGGATGTTCTTCGCCCTGGTCGGCAATGATCCGCTGACCTTCGAGGAGCTCTGGCACTGGACCCGTGACAACATGGCCGGGGCCAATATCGCGCAGAACCTGCCCGGCTGGCTGTGGGGCCCGACGCCCAACGGTACCTGGGGCGTGATCGACACCAACTCCGCCAGCGATGCCGACCTCTGGATGGCTTACTCGCTGCTGGAGGCCGACCGCCTGTGGCACAAGCCCGAGTACCGCACGGATGCCCAGCGGATGCTGAGCAACCTGGACAAGACCCTGGTTCGCAACATCCCGGGCCTGGGCAAGATGCTGTTGCCGGGCCCGGTCGGCTATGAGCATCCGGACCAGCTCTGGCGTTTCAACGCCAGCTATACGCCGATCCCGTTGTTGCGCCGCTTCAGCCAGGAGAGCCCGTCCGGGGCCTGGAAGGAGATCGCCGAAAGCACCGCGAAGATGATCGCCGACAAGAACATGAACCGCTTCGGCTTCGTGCCCGACTGGGTCGGTTACCGCGGCACGGACGTCAACAAGGGCATGTTCGTGGTCGACAAGTTCACCTCGGCCCAGGGCAGCTACGACGCCATCCGCACCTACCTGTGGGCCGGCCTGACCTCGCCCGCCGATCCATTGGCCAAGCCGATCCTCGACAACCTCGATGGCATGGCCCAGTCCGTTGCCTCCACCGGCGTGCCGCCGGAAAAGGTCCAGGTCGTCACCGGCGTCACCGAGGGCATCGGCCCGTACGGCTTCTCCGCGTCACTGGTGCCGTACCTGCGGGCCAAGGGCCTGCCGTTGCTCGCCGACCAGCAGCAGCGCATCGTCGACGAGGCCATCGCGCACTACAGCAATCCGGCCGATCCGGCCTACAGCCAGCACCAGTATTACCACGTGATGCTGAGCCTGTTCTCGTTGGGCTGGAGTGAAAAACGTTATCAGTTCAACAAGGACGGTACCTTGAAAGTGTCCTGGGAGGCTCCATGCGCCAGCAAACCCTAGCCCTGGCGGTGTGTGCCGCGCTGGCGGCCATGCCTGGCCTGGCCGCCGAGACCGGCAACCCGCAGTCGCTGCTGATCCAGCAGGGTTACTACTGGCAGGCCAAGGAGCATCCCGACCGGGCCGCCGAGGCCTGGAGCAAGTTGTTGAACCTGTCCCCCGAGCAGCCTGACGCGCTCTATGGCCTGGGTCTGATCGACCTGCAACACAAGCGCCTGGACGGTGCCCGCCGGTACCTGGCCCGCCTGCAGGCGATCAAGCCGCTGCCGCGCCTGGCCTTGCAGCTGGAACAGGACATCGCCCTGAGTCCGGACGACAAGCAGCAACTGCTGGAAAAGGCCCGTGAACTGAGCGATGCCGACCAGCGCGACAAGGCGGTGGCGGTCTATCGGCAACTGCTCGATGGTCATCAGCCGCAAGGCTTGATCGCCCGTGAGTACTACAACACCCTGGGCTTTTCCACCGGTGGCTGGCCCGAGGCCCGGGTGGGTCTGGAACGGCTGCGCCGGGAACGTCCCGACGATGCGATCCTTGATCTGTTCCTGGCCCTGCACCTGGCGCGCAACCCCGACAGTCGCCCGGAAGGTATACGGGCCCTGGCGCGGCTGTCGCATAACCCGGACATCGGCGGCAATGCCGATGAAACCTGGCGCTTCGCCTTGCAGTGGCTGGGCCCGCCCTCCCGTGACCAGGTGTCGTTGTTCCAGCAGTATTTGCAGGCACACCCGGACGATAGCGAGATCCGCGCGCTGATGGACAAGGGCATCGCCCAGGGCCGTGGCGGTGCCGGCTGGCAGCGTGACCCGCAGGTGGCCCGTGGCCTCAAGGCCCTCGATGCCGGCGATATCGCTGCTGCCGAACAGGCGTTGCAGGCCCGTCTCAAGGAACGCCCCAACGACTATGACGCCCTCGGTGGCATGGGGATCGTGCGCCAGCAACAGAAGCGTCTGGGCGAGGCCGAAAACTACCTGGTGCAAGCCACCCGCCTGCCGGGCGGAGCACAGTGGAACGCGGCCCTCGAGGATGTGCGCTACTGGATCCTGCTGGACCAGGCCGGCGATGCCCAGCGCGCGGGGCGGCAGAGCCAGGCCCGCGCACTGATCGAACAGGCGATCGCCAAGAATCCCGCCGAGCCGGCCGGCCCCACGGCCCTGGCCAACTGGCAGTCCCAGGCCGGACAACTGGATGCCGCCGAAGCCGGTTACCGTCAGGTGCTGGCACGCACGGCGAATTATCCGCAGGCCCTCGCCGGATTGATCAACGTACTGTCGCGGGCCGGCAAGTCCGATGAGGCGTTGCGCCTGATCGATGGCCTGTCGCCGGCGGACCAGGCACGCCTGGCGCCCACGGTGAAAATTCGCGCCCTGCGCGCCATCCAGCTGGCCAAGCTGGCCGAACGTCGCGGCGATCTGGCGGCGGCGCAAAAGGCCTACAAGGAAGCCCTGGCCGACGACCCGAAAAATCCCTGGACCCGCTTCGCCCTGGCCCGCGTCTACTTGCGCGACGGCCAGACCCAGGTGGCTCGGGATCTGATCGACGAGCTGCTCAAGCAGCAACCCGACCAGCCCGACGCGCTCTACACCAGCACCTTGCTCTCGGCCGAGCTGGGTGAATGGACCAAGGCCCAGCGTACCTTGTCGCGGATTCCAGCGGCCAAGCGCAGCAGCGACATGAATGACATGGAACTGGATATCCGCCTGCATATCCAGACCGAGCTGGCGGTGGACGTGGCCCGCCGCGGCCAGCGCCAGGAAGCCTGGGCGCTGTTGTCGCGCTGCGAGCCGCTGGCCGGGCAGAAACCCGAGCGTGTCGCGGTGCTGGCCTCCGCCTACGCCGAAGCCGGCAATCCACAGCAGGCCGTGAGCCTGATGCGCCAAGTGCTCGACCACTCAGCGTCGACCCCCGACCTGCAATTGCTCTATGCCGGGGTGCTGCTCAAGGCCGATCAGGACGCCCAGGCCAGTGAGATCCTGCGGGACCTGCAGGGCAAGCCGCTGAACGAGACCGCCGGCAAGCGTTATGCAGACTTGCTGTTCCTCTATCGGATCAAACAGGCCGATGAGTTGCGGGAAAAGAACGACCTGGTGGCGGCTTTCGACATGCTCTCGCCGGCCCTCAAGCAACGGCCCAACGACAGCCAGGCGGTGTCGTCGCTGGCGCGCATGTATGCCGCCAGCGGCAACACGCAGAAGGCCCGGGAGCTTTATGAGCCGCTGATCAAGGCCGACCCGGGCAATGCCAAATTGCAGCTGGGCCTGGCCGATATCGCCCTGCAAGGACGCGACTTCGACCTGGCCGAACAGTCGGTGAAAAAGGCCCTTGAACTGGAGCCCGGGGTACCGCAGACCCTGACCGCTGCCGCGCGGATCTATCGCGGCATGGGCAAGACCGGTGAAGCCGGCAAGCTGTTGCGCAAGGCCATCGAGATCGAAGACAGCCAGCGCCAGGAGATCTACGTGGCGGCGGCTCCGCAAGCCCCGGCGCAGTCGGCCAACCCCTTTGTCGGCTTGCCCGGGCAACGCCGGGAGGCGACCGTCCTGGCGTCGTCGAACCTGGTCCCGCCGCCGATCAATGCCTCGGTCGTGGGCCTGGGTTCAGGCCTGGGCATCGGCGACGGCGAGGCGGTACCGACAGCGGTCGAGCGCAGGAACGGTGTCGCGGTCAATCCGTTGGGCAATGTCTACGCTCGCGAAAGCACCTCGCGCCCGGCGTTGAGCCCGGCGCAGCAGGCCTTGAACGAGATCGTCGAAGACCGCACCGGCTATGCCGTCCAGGGCCTGACCGTGCGCAGCAACAATGGCGAAAAAGGCTTGAGCAAGCTGACGGATGTCGAAGCCCCCTTCGAAGTCAGTGTGCCGGTGGGCGATAACAGCGCCAGCATGGCGTTGCAGATCACCCCTGTGTCGCTGTCCGCCGGCAGCCCGGGCAATTCCGCCCAGGCGCGTTTCGGTGCCAGTGGCCTGGACCCGGTCGGCTCGCAGACCGCCAACGGTGTCGGAGTGGCCGTGGCCTACCGGGACAAGGAGCAAGGCCTCAAGGCCGATCTCGGGGTCAGCCCGGTGGGCTTCCTCTACAGCACGCCGATTGGTGGCGTCAGCCTCAACCGCCCCTTCGACGGCAATTCCGACTACCGCTACGGCGTGAGTGTGTCACGCCGGGCGGTCACCGACAGCGTGACTTCCTTTGCCGGGTCTCGCGATCCACGTACCGGCGACAAGTGGGGCGGCGTCACGGCCAATGGCGTGCGCGGCGAACTGAGCTACGACGACCAGCAAGTCGGCGCCTATGGCTATGGTTCGGCGCATGTGCTGCTGGGCAACAACGTCGAGTCGAACAACCGCTTCGAACTGGGCAGCGGTGTCTACTGGTACCTGCGCAATGCCCCCGACAGCATCCTCACCCTGGGCCTGAGCGGTTCGGCGCTGACCTATGCCAACAACCAGGACTATTTCACCGTGGGCCACGGCGGTTACTTCAGCCCGCAGACTTTCTTTGCCCTGGGCGTGCCGATCAGTTGGTCGCAACGCACCGAACGCTTCACCTACCGGATCAAGGGCTCGGTGGGCGTCCAGCATATCGGCCAGGACAGCGCCGAGGTCTTCCCCGGTAACAGCGATCTGCAACCACGGGCCACGGCGGCCGGGCTGAGCGGTTACGGCAGCGAGAGCAAGACCGGCGTCGGTTACAGCCTCAATGCGGCCGGCGAATACAAGTTCGGTTCGAGCTTCTTCCTCGGCGGCAGCGTGGGCGTGGACAACTCCAGCGATTACCGCCAGCTCAGCGGTGGTGTGTACCTGCGCTACACCTTCGAGGACATGACCGGGCCGATGGCCCTGCCGGTCAGCCCTTTTGGCTCCCCCTATTCGAATTGATGCAACGAGGAATTGATTGATGGCTTCTTCCGTACTGGCTGGTTTGACGTTGCTCGTGATTGGCGAAAGCCATATGAGTTTCCCCGACTCGCTGATGAACCCGCTCTACGACAACCTGACCCAGCAGGGCGCCCAGGTCCACGCCATCGGTGCCTGCGGCGCCAACCCGGCGGACTGGGTCACGCCCAAGCTGAAACTCGATTGCGGGGCGACTCGCGAGCCGGGCGAAAAGATCAAGGTGATGAGTCGCGGCACCCTCGATACGCAGCCGATCAAGGACGTGATCGCCAAGGACAAACCGGACCTGGTGGTGCTGATCATGGGCGACACCATGGCCTCCTACAAGACCACGCCGTTTCCCAAGGTCTGGGCCTACCAGAGCGTCACCGCGCTGACCAAGCAGATCGCCGACAGCGGTGCCAAGTGCGTGTGGGTCGGCCCGGCATGGGGCAAGGCCAACGGCAGCAACACCAACGAAAACCAGTATGGCAAGAACCAGGTCCGTACCCAACTGGTGGCGGGCACCCTGGCCAATATGGTCGCGCCGTGCACCTATATCGACTCGACGAAGTTTTCCAAGCCCGGCGAGTGGACCACCTCCGACGGCCAGCACTTCACCATCGCCGGCTACAAGTTGTGGGCGGCGGCCATCGGCAAATCACTGAACGAGCTGCCCGCCGCGGCAGTGAAAGGAGCTGCGAAGTGAAACGGATTTTCCATGCCGTTGGCGCCCTGGCCGGCCTGGCCCTGAGTGCCAGCGCCTTCAGCGGACCGATTGCCCTGTATCCCACCGGCCCGTCCCAGGACTCGGCCTACCTGCGTTTCGTCAACGCGGCTGACACCCCCCTGGAACTGACCCCCGAAGGGGCAACCACCAGCTTGAAACTGGAGAAGGGCCAGGTGGTCAGCGGCTTTATTCCGGTGTCCGGCGGGCAACCGATCAGGGGCAGCTTGAGCCGCGACGGCAAAAGGGTGGCCCTGGACGTGAAGGTCAACGCCGGTGATTTCGCCACGGTGTTCGCCCTGGCGGATGCGCAGCAAGGCATTCGGCAAGTGGTGGTCAGCGAAGCCTTCGATATCCCCAACCAACTCAAGGCCTCGCTGGCATTTTTCGATGCCGACCCGGCTTGCACTGACGCACGGGTCAACCTGGCCGGGCGCGACGTCGATCTGTTCCAGAAGGCGCCCGTCGGCAATCCCCGGCGCCAGGAGCTGAACCCGCGGGCCTCGTTGGCGGTGCAGTTGGTCTGCGCCGGCCACCCGGTGGGTTCGGCGGTCGAGCTTGGCGCACTGGAGGCGAACAAGCGCTACAGTTTGTTATTACTGCCTTCGTCGACGGGGCCGCGCCTGATTACCGCCACGGATAGCTTGTCCAACTGAATCGGAAGCGCCCGTTGCCATGGTTTTCGCCTCGCTTGAATTCCTGACGCTGTTCCTGCCAGTGTTTCTGCTGGTCTATGCGCTGGCCCGACCGGGCTGGCGTAACGTCATCCTGCTGATCGGCAGCTGGCTGTTCTATGGCTGGCTGAGCCCGTTGTTCCTGTTCCTGCACATGGTGTTGACCCTGCTGGCCTGGGTCGGCGGGCTGCTGGTCGACCGCTCGCGGGAAGATTCGCGGGGACGGATACGGTTGTTGATCGCGCTGATCGCGATCAACACCGTGGTGCTCTGCTGGTACAAGTACGCCAATATCTTCGCCGCGACCTGGAACCAGTTGATCACCTATTACGGCGCCATGCCCATGGACTGGCAACGGGTGGCCTTGCCGGCGGGGTTGTCATTTATCGTCCTGCAGGCGATCTCCTACCTGGTGGATGTGCATCGGCATGTGGTGCCGGTGGAGCGCAGCTTCATCAACTATGCCACCTACATCTCCATGTTCGGCCACTCGATTGCCGGGCCCATCATTCGTTATGACTGGGTTCGCCGGGAACTGAACCAGCGCTATTTCAACTGGTTCAATTTTTCCCTCGGCGCGCGCCGGTTCATGATCGGCCTGTGCATGAAAGTACTGGTGGCCGACACCTTGTCGCCGCTGGTGGACGTGGCCTTTCACCTGGACAACCCGTCCTTTGTCGACGCCTGGATCGGTTGCCTGGCGTATTCGCTGCAACTGTTCTTCGACTTCGCCGGCTACAGCGCCATGGCCATCGGCCTGGGATTGATGCTGGGTTTTCACTTTCCGGAAAACTTCAATCGCCCGTACCTGGCCTACAGCATCCAGGACTTCTGGCGGCGCTGGCACCTGTCATTGTCCAGTTGGCTGCGCGACTACCTGTACATCGCCTTGGGCGGCAATCGCAAAGGCGTGTGGAAAACCTATCGCAACCTGTTCCTGACCATGGCCATCGCCGGGCTTTGGCATGGCGGTGACAGTTGGAACTACCTGCTCTGGGGCTCGGCCCATGGCGTGGCCTTGTGCGTCGACCGGGCCTGGTCGCGCTCCAGCCTGCCGGGCCTGCCGCTCTGGGCCTGTCATGTGGCCACGCTGTTGTTCGTGTGCCTGGCCTGGACGCTGTTCCGCTCGCCGGACTTCGCCACGGCCCTGAGCATGTATGGCGGCCAGTTCGGCCAGCACGGTTTTGCCCTCGGCGACGCCCTGGCCGTGACCTTGCGCCCGGTGCATGGATTGGCGGCGTTGCTCGGGCTGGCGTGCATTCTTGCGCCGCTGTTGCAGCCCCGTGTGGAAAGACGCTTCGCAGGCAGCGAGCTGTTCGTGTTGGCTGCGGCCCTTTGGCCCGTGCTCGGGTTCACCCTGTCGTTCGCTCTGATCGCCAGTCGTGAAGCCGTGCCCTTTCTGTACTTTCAATTCTGATGAACCAGCCAACGCAATCCCCGTCCGTTGCCCCGACGCCGCCTAGCGCACTGGCGATGCGCGCCAGTCCCCTGGCGGGCGTGGTCTTTACCCTGTTCCTGGCGCTGGGGGCCTTGTCCTGTGTCTGGTTGATGATCAAGGGGTCGATCGAGTTCGTGCCCAAGGTGGTGACGCCGGACATCCTCCTGCATGGCGAGATCACCCACCGTTTCGCCAAGACTCTGTCGGATGCGCCGCTGCCCAGACAGGCGGCCGACCTCGAGCGCGGCGGCAGTTGGTTGATCGACGGCGACCTCGGGGCGCGGGTGCGCGGGGGGTGTCCGGGCTGGTTGTTCCTCAGTGATGAGTTGCGCCTGAACCGCAATGCGGCGGCCAATGCCCAGGCCAAGGCCCAGGCGGTGCTTGATTTGCGCCAGGCATTGAACAAGCGCGGTATTGAATTGCTGGTGGCGGTGGTGCCGGACAAGAGCCGCATCGTGGCGGCGCAGTTGTGTTCGATCAGGCGTCCGACTTCATTCCAGCCACGGATTGCCACCTGGTTGACCGGGCTGCAAGGCGCGGGCGTGGCGGTGGTGGATCTGACGCCGAACTTGCAGGCCCTGGGCGAGGGCGCTTTCCTGCGCACCGATACCCACTGGAGCGAGGCCGGAGCCAAGGCGGCGGCGGGGCGGATTGCCGAGGCGATGAGAGCCTTGAAGTTCAGTGCGACGCCGCGCAAGAGCTATGAGTTGAATACGCAAGCCAGTGCCGTACGACCGGGTGACCTGGTGCGTCTGGCGGGGATCGACTGGTTGCCGTTGGCGTGGCAGCCCAAGGCCGAGAGCGTGGCGGCGACGCAGGTCAAGGAGAAGGCTGACGCGACGGCCGGCGAGAACCTTGACGATCTGTTTGGTGATGACAATCTGCCGAACACCGCGTTGATCGGTACATCGTTCTCGCGCAACTCGAATTTTGTCGGTTTCCTGGAGGCGGCGGTGGGGGCGCCGGTGGGTAATTTTGCCAAGGATGGTGGGGAGTTTTCCGGGGCTGCGAAAGCCTACTTCGACAGCCCGGCGTTCAAGCAGACACCGCCGAAGTTGCTGATCTGGGAGATCCCGGAGCGGGATCTGCAGACGCCCTATGACGGCAATGTGCGGTTGCCTTGAGCCAGGTATGGCAGCGCTCTGATGGCCGGCGATGAACGATAACGCTTTCCCCGGGCTAAAGCGCAATCGCCCCGGCCCGCCCGCTCTCCACCACGAACTGCTTGAGCGTCGAGACGCTGGCATTCACATCCCGGGGATCGGAGATCACCCGGAAGCTCGTCAGCATCTTCTGCTCCTGCACCTCGACCGATACGTAGCCACGCTGGCGACTGTCGAAAAAGCGAACATGTGGGTTGAGCGGCAACACGCCGTTGAACAACTCGAACGGCGGCCCGTCGGAGGTCACCGATGTGCCGACAAACTCCGTCGCGACGACCTTCGACTCCGGATCGCCCGAGCGCGCATGCAAGTCCGTGGTCCAGAACGAATGAATGTCCCCGCCCCAGAACACCGGATTGCTCACCCGGGTGCGCTCGATGGACGCCAGCACCCGATCCCGCGTCGCCCCATAGCCGTCCCAGCCATCGGTCCAGTGTCCCAGCTCGTGCGTGGTCGGATTGCGTTGTATCAGTGGCGCCACCAGCAGGTCCTGGGCAATCACGTTCCAGCGGGCTTTCGAGCGGGCAAAGCCCTGTTCCAGCCAGGCCTCCTGTTCCCAACCGAGCAGGGTGCGCTTCGGGTCGCCAAGATCGGCGCAATCGACTGCCGCGACATGCCCCTGACGGCTGCGATTGGGTGTAATGCACGGCTGTTCCGAGCGGTACTGACGGCCATCGAGGATATGCAATTGCACCAGCCGGCCGTAGTCGAGTCGTCGATAGACCCGCATGTCCGGCCCCTTGGGCAGGCTGCTGGCGCGCAGCGGCATATGTTCATAGAAAGCCTGATAGGCCGCGGCCCGCTGGCGCAGGAAATCGCGGGTGGAAATGGCCGGATCCTGTGACCACTGGTTCGCATAGTCGTTCTGCACTTCGTGATCGTCCCAGGTCGCGGCGCAGGGCGCGCAGGCATGCAGGGCCTGGAGATCGGGGTCGGTCTTGTAGAGGGCGTAGCGGTTGCGATAGCCAGCGAGGTCGACGGCATTGCCGGCGCCATGGGGGCGGATGATCTTGCCCGAATCGGCGGCGTAGGAGCTGTCGTAGATGTAGTCGCCAAGGAACAGCACCAGGTCCGGTTGTTCCGCCGCCAGGTGCCGGTAGGCGCTGAAATAGCCGCGCTCCCAATGCGAGCAGGAGACGAAGCCCAGGCGCGCCGGCGTCATGGCCGTCAGTGCCGGGCTGGTCCGTGATTGCCCCACCGGGCTTTGCGCGCCCAGCCCTTCGAACTGATACCAGTAGGGCCGTGCGGCTTCCAGCCCGGCGACCTCGACGTGTACCGAATGGGCGAAGCGCCGGTCGGCCAGCACCTCGCCCTGTTTCACGATGCGGGTCATCGCCGCGTCGCTCGCCACCCGCCAGCGTACCGGCACCGGCTTGCTCAGGCCACCGCTGCCGTCGGCGGTATTGAACAGCGGCGCCAGCCGGGTCCAGATGACAAAGCCATCAGGCAGCGGATCCCCTGAAGCCACCCCGAGGGTGAAAGGGTAGTCGACGCCCGCGCTGCGGGCGAAGGGACTGAGGATCGACAACACGGTCGCTCCGGCCAGCCCGGTGATGATTCGGCGGCGGTCCTGGTCGACCCTGGGTTCGCCTTCGCTCGGTACAACCTTATTGTTCATGGGCACGGCTCGCGGATGATCAGGTAAGAGATTGCCAATGGTTACGCAACAGCCCATACAGCAGCATGTCTTCGTAGACGCCATTCTTGAGAAAGGCGCCTTTCAGACAGCCTTCGTAGCGCAGTCCGGCTTTGTCCAGGACCCGTGCGGAGGCTTTGTTGCGCCTGAAACAGTGACCGGCAATGCGCTGCAACTTCCGCTCGACAAAGCCGTGCTCGAGCATCGCGCCGACCGCTTCGCCGGCATAACCACGGTTGCGATGCTGCGCCCCGATCCAATATCCCAGGTGCGCGCTGTCATGGGCCGGTGAAAATCTCAGGTTGATAACGCCGATCAGTTCACGACTTTCACTCAAATGAATACCCAGTCCCATCAGACGAGCGGAGCGGTATTGCTCCTCCTGATCGGCAATGAATTCCCGTGCATGTTCGACGGTGTAAGGCGAGGGGAGCGCCCCCGTGTTGCTGGCGATTTCCGGTTCATCCGCCAGCCACGCCAACGTTTGCGCCTGCTCCGCCTGCAAGGGCATCAACAGTAGGCGTCGGGTGTTCAGGTGAGGTAAGGCGACACTCATGATGGGCGGTCCGTCCAATCAAATTTTGCAAGACTGTACCAACTTTGTGTCCTCTTCATTACATAGATAAATTTACTGTGTAACAGCTTGTAAGGCCCGATTTAGAGCCTTTAAATCGTAAATTAATGTTAACCGTTCGGTCATTTTTCGTTGCTAGCTTGGCGCCCCTAATCGAATGAGGGCATCGGAATGAGAACCTGGGACGAACCCAAAAAGCGTAAGGCGCACATCGAATTGATCCCCATGATCGACGTGATGATGTTCCTGTTGGTGTTCTTCGTACTGGTGAGCCTGAACGTGATTCCGGCGCTGGGCATGAAGACGCAATTGCCGAGCGCGAGCAGTTCGCAGCAACTCAAGCCACAGAACAAATTCATCCTCACCCTGGGGCTTGCCGGCCAGTTGCAACTCGACGGCAAGGACATTGCCGTGGACGCGCTGGTCTCGGCGCTCAAGGCGGCGGAGAAGCCGGATACCAAGTCGACGATCATCGTCAACAGCGACAAGGGCGTGGAAGTCGCGCGCCTGGTGGAAGTCATGGACACCTTGCGTCTGGGTGGCTTCACCTCCGTCTCCATTGCCACGCGTAAGTCCTGACCATGTACGTCCTGTTCCGAGTCCGTCAGTTGCTGGGCAGCGTCCCGGCCATCGTGGCGCTGGTGCTGATTGCCATGGGCATCCAGTCCCAGCCGCTGAAGGTCCAGCCGGTGTACGACGAGTCGGCGGTCGAGCTGGCGCTGGTCGAGCCGGAGCCCGAACCCGAGCCTGAACCGGTGGTTGCGCAAGAGCCGCCACCGCCGGTGATCGAGGACGAGGAGGCCGAGCCCGCGCCGCCACCGCCGCCACCGCCCAAGCCACTGCCCAAGCCCGAACCGAAACCTGAGCCCAAGCCCAAGCCCAAGCCGAAACCCGTGCCCAAGCCACAGCCGGTGGTTGCCAAACCGGCGCAAACCCCGCCGGTCGCGGCCCGGCCCGCCACCGAGCCGGTGGTCGCCCGTACACCGGCACCGGCCGCGCCACCACCGCCGCCGAAAGTTGACGGCCAGGCTCTGGAAGGCGGCTACCTCAAGGGCCTGCGCAACGAGTTGGATACCTACAAGCAGTACCCCACCGGACGTCAGGCCTCCCTCGAACGCCCCAGTGGCGAGGTGGTGGTCTGGTTGCTGGTGGACCGGCAGGGCCGTGTCCTCGACTCCGGGATCCAGACCCCGGCGCCGAGCATGCTGCTCAACCGTGCGGCAACCAACAGCCTGCATCGCATCAAGCAGGTCAAGCCTTTCCCTGAGCAAGCCTTTGGCGGACGCAACGAGCAACGCTTCACCGCCACCTTCAACTACAGCGTGCAATAAAGCACCGACAAGCAGGAATACAGTGATGAGGTTCTCAAAGATTCACCTGGCAATGATTGCCGCGAGCATGAGCCAAGGTGTCGCGTTGGCGGACAGTAACGACAGTGACGTCGGTACCATCGGTGTCCAGGGAAAGGCGACCGTGGGTGGCGGTTACATGGTCCAGGAGGAGAGCATCAAGGGGCGCTCCACGGTGACCAAGGAAGCGCTGGACAAGCAGACCGCGACCGGCAATGCCATCGACAAACTCAAGTACACCCCGGGCCTGAACATCTCCAGTGAAGACGCCACCGGCCTGGGCAGCTTCCGCTTCACCATGCGCGGACTCAACTCCGACCAGGTGGGCATGTCCATCGACGGCATGCCGATCAACGACTCCGGCAACTACGCCTTGTACGCCAACCTGCTGGGCGACCCGGAAAACATCGACCAGATCTTCGTCACCCAGGGCTCGTCCGAGGCCGACGGCCCGCACATCGGTTCCAGTGGCGGCAACATCGGCGTGGTGACCATTCGCCCGACCAAGGAAACCGGGGCCTTCGTCAAGCAAGTAGTCGGCAGTCATGCCACCACCAAGACCTTTGCCCGCCTCAACACCGGTGAGGTCAACGGCCTGAGCAACTGGCTGTCGTTCTCCCACACCGAAGGCCAGAAATGGCGCGGCAACGGCGCCGAGCGTGCCGACAAGGTCGAGTGGAACAGCTTCTTCGACATGGGCGGCGGCAACACCGCGAACCTGATCCTCAAGTACCACGAGCAGGAAAACGCCAGCTACAGCCAGCTGACCAAGGCCCAGTTCCAGAAGTACGGGCGCACCTATGACCCGTATCCTTCGACCCCGGCCCTGGGCAGCAACGGCAAGATCAGCAGTTATGAAGGCCTGGCACTCAACCCGTTCCAGACCTTCACCGGGGTGCTCAACACCCAGTTCAAACTGGCCGACAACCTGTCCCTGTCGGTGATCCCGTATTACTACTGGGGTAACGGCAGCGGCGTCGGCAGCTCGGCCTATGCGCTCAACCGCGGCTCCAACGTCGGTGGGGTCTTTGACCTGAGCAACCTGCCGACCGCCGCCCAGTACAACGCCGACGGCCAGCCGAACACCGGCGTCTACTACCGGCCTTCGCGTACCCAGACCTGGCGTCCGGGTATCACCACCAAACTGAACTGGGACCTGGACAGCCACAGCCTGCAGTTCGGCTACTGGTATGAGCGTGCGCGCCAGAGCCAGACCCAGCCGTTCATCCGTCTCAAGCAGAATGGCAAGCCGGAAAGCATCTGGCCGGATTCCGATTATGTGGTCGATGCCAACGGCAACACCGTTCAGGGGCGCGACCGCTTCACCGTGACTCCGGCGCAAAAAGTCTGGGCCCAGGACACCTGGTACTTCGCCCCGGACTGGACCCTGGTGGCGGGGCTGGCCTACATGAATGTCGAGCGTGACGGCAGCAACCACGGCAGCATTACCGAAAAGGCGGAAAAGCGTCACCAGACCTACAACAAACTGCTGCCCAACGCCGGCCTGAAATACCAGCTCGACGAGCATGACCAGTTGTTCTACAGCCTGTCGCGCAACATGCGCGTGCCGCAGAACTACGTGTTGTATGACCAGGGAGCGGGCTCCATCGACTCCAAGCCGGAAACCAGCTGGAACCACGAGCTGGGCTGGCGCTACACCGAACAGGACATGACCGTCGCGGCCACCCTGTTCTACATGCAGTTCGAGAATCGCCAGGTGTCATCCAAGGACATCAACGGCGATTTCGCCGATATCAACGCCGGCAGTGTCGACAACAAGGGCCTGGAGCTGGAGTGGAGCGGGCTGCTGCCGCACAACTTCAACTTCTATACCTCCTACACCTATACCCGTGCCGAGCAGAAGGACAACCTGACCGTCTACAACGCCGGTAAGGCGATCCTGCTGCCGACCGCCGGCAAGCAGTTCGCCAACGTGCCGAAGAACATGCTGGCGGCCAATATCGGTTATGACGACGGCCTGTTCTACGGCACCTTCGGTGGCAAATACACCAGCAAGCTGTATGGCGACCTGACCAACGACGAAGCCATCTCCGGACGCACCGTGTTCAACCTCGGCGCGGGTATCTACCTGCCGGTGGACAAGAAGGTGGTCAAGAGCGCGACCCTGCGCCTGAACGTCGACAACCTGTTCGACAAAAAGTACCTGGACGGCGTGTACACCACCAAGACCAACTCGGCGAGCTACAGCGGTTTCCGCGATGGCGACCCGGCCTACATCGTTGGCCTGGACCGTACGGTGACCGTGTCGCTGGAAGCGAATTTCTGATGTTTGTCCCACGCCTATTATCGACCGAGGTCACCCGATCATGGACATGAACCTGCTTCACGAAATCACCTTCTATGTGATGTATGCGGCCCTGGCGATTGCGATCTTTATCGCCATCGAGCGCGCCATCTATTTCGCTTATGTGCGGCGTTCGGCCCGGGCGCTGATGGAGGCCCTGGGCTCCCATGTACACAGCACGAAGGACCTGCCGCAGGCACTGACCCGGCGTGACAGCCTGCCTTTGGACATGGCTTCGGCGGTGCTGGCGCAGAAGGCCAGCCATGGGCCGCGCAAGGACCTGGACGACGTGATCGATACCCAGTACCTGGCCAGTCGCGCGCCGTTGGCCCGCAGCCTGTGGATCATCGAGACCGTCACCACCGCCGCGCCGCTGTTGGGTTTGCTGGGGACCATCCTCGGCATCATCGACACCTTCAAGGCGTTGGCCAGTGCCGGGGTCTCCGATCCGGGCCAGATCTCCGCTGGTATCGGCACGGCCTTGTTCGCCACCGGCCTGGGGATTGCCATCGCGTTGTTCTGCGTGGTGTTCCACAACTTCTTCCAGGACAGCCTGGAGCGCATCAACGACCAGCTCAAGATGTTGCTGATCCGCGCGTCGAGCGGTGCCCGTGTACAGGCTGAAGTTCCGCATCGGGCGGCGAGCCCGGCGCAGTTGCAGACGGCCTGATTTCGCGGCTCCCTCTCCGCCCCCTGTCGGTACGAGCCGGCAGGGGACGGTGCATTGATTGAAGAGAGTCTTATGCGCAGCTTCCTGAAGTTTCAACCGACACTGCTTCGCGTCGGCATGGCGGGCCTTGTCGGCCTGCTGCTCAGTCCGCTGGCCCAGGCGGACTTTTCCATTCCCGGTTTCGAGCTGGTGCATACCGTCCCGCTCGCCACCGATCTCGGCGCCCCCGATTTGCGTCAACCCGGTCCGGTCTGGATCGAGCTCTTCGACGGCGCCAAAAGCCGAATCGATATCGGCCAGTTCTATGCCGCGGACCATCCCGGTTCGGTGATGGACAAGGTCATGGACAGCCTTGAGGCCGCCGGCAAGCGTGGCGTGAAGATTCGTTTCCTGCTGGAAGAGAAGGGTGTGAAGCTCTCCGAGGACGCCACCCTCGACCGGCTGCGCAAGATCCCCAACCTGACCTTCCGCGTGCTGCCGTACGCACGCCTGAGCGGCGGTATCATCCACGCCAAGTACCTGGTGGTGGACGGCCGGCAGGCGTTTATCGGCAGCCAGAATTTCGACTGGCGCTCGCTTGAGCATATTCATGAAACCGGCTTGCTTATCAGCGATGCGACGATGGTCGGCCAGGTCCAGGCGATCTTCGACCAGGACTGGAAAGCCCAGGCTGCGTTGGCTGACAACCAACCGGTGGCGCTGCCCAAGGTCGGGAAAGAGCCGACGCGCACCGGCAATTACCTGGTGGCCAGTCCGCAACGCTACAACCCGCCGGGTGTCGGCGATTCGCAGCTGGAATTGCCGCGCTTGCTGGCCGAGGCCAAGCATGAAGTGCGGGTGCAACTGCTCGACTATGCACCGTTGTCCTACGGTCCGGATAAAACCCGTCCGTACTATGCGGTGATCGACAATGCCATGCGGGCGGCGGCGGCGCGCGGGGTGTCGATCAAGTTGATGGTCTCCGACTGGAACACTGGCAAGCCGGAGATTGCCTACCTCAAGAGCCTGGCGGTCCTGCCCAATGTGCAGGTCAAGATCGTCACCTTGCCGCAGGACCCGCAGGGCTTTATCCCCTATGCGCGAGTTATCCACAGCAAGACCATGGAGATCGACGGGCAGGTGGCTTGGGTCGGGACCAGCAACTGGCTCGGCGGCTACCTCGACAACTCGCGCAACCTGGAAGTAGTGATGCGCAACAGCGCCATGGCCGAGCGGATCGAGGCCTTGCATGAGCAACTGTGGGATGGACCGTATGCCTGGCCGCTGGATATTGCCCGGGATTATCCGGCGCCGCATCCGGGCAAGCCCTGATCCCCAATTGCGAAGAGGTCTTCGTCACTGCGTCAGGTTGTTCAGGGGGAATCAGCAGAATGTTGAAACACCCTGATCATCAGCGCCGCTGGGCCTGACGACGCGCCAGCCATGGAGGTATTTATGCGCTCACCTGCCTTGACGGTACATATCGTTGGTATCGCCTATGGCTGTGTACGAATGCTGATCGGTGCCATCTCCGTGGCCTATTTGATGCGTGCCGGTTTGAGCCTGCCGCAGATCGGTCTGTTGAAGTCGTTTCAGGCGGCGGTCATCGTCTTTATCGATATTCCACTTTCTTATTTTTCCGATCACTACAGTCGAAAGTTTTCCATTGCGTTGAGTGTGCTTTTCTCAGCGATTTGGCTGGCGTTGACCGGGATAAGCGAGGGCTTCTATGGCTTTCTCCTGGCGGAATTTTTTAATGCGCTGTCGCTCGGGATGATGTCAGGCACCTTCAGTGCCTATTTGTATGATGTGTCGAAAAGCGAGGGCGCCGATCACCAGGCCGTGACGATATTTGCCCGCTATCAGAAAAATCAGTTCTTCTTCATGGGGATCGCCTCTTTGCTGGGAGCCGGCGTGTTTACGCTGGAGCCAAGGCTAGCCTGGTTCATGGCGGCGCTGCTGATGTCGGTGGTCTTGCTCATTACCTGGTTCCTGCCCTCGGACAACTTTTTTAAAGCGCCCAAAGATCGCGCAATGATGGGGCGCTTGAAAGCCGATATGGCCAGTATGAGGGAGGTGTTCAGGCAGAACGGGCAGGTGGGGCAGGCAGTGATTCTCCTGGCGCTAGGCTACGGTCTGGTGCTGCAGTCGCTGATTCAGTATTGGCAGGTGTTGGCCGATATCGAACACGGCAATCTGCCGTTGGGCGTGCTACTGGGGGCGGTGTTCTTTGTCGTTCTGATGGCGCAGTCCTTGTCAGGAAAACCTGCGCTCAACCTTTCTTTCGGGGTTTGCCACGGTGGGCAAGATCATCATGTTTGTCACGATGCCGATCATTGCTGGCTTGATCGGAAGCTCGGGCGTCTGGTTTTTTCTGATCGCCTTCGTGCTCCTGGTTTTGACGTCGGGCTTTCTATTTGGCACTGCCGCAGAAGTGCAGAAAGAAAGTTCTCTATAACTCGGGGCCACAAAAAAGGGGACCTTGCGGTCCCCTGAGTGTTCAAGTCGTCTATCAAGCCAGCGTCTCAGCTGACGGTGCGCGTCCGGCCCTTGGCCAGCCGCAGCCGGTACAAGCCATAGATGAACAGCACCCACAGCGGCATCACATACACCGAGACACTGATCCCCGGAATCATCAGCATCACCGCCAGGATCAGCGCGACGAAGGCCAGGCACAGGTAGTTGCTGAACGGGGTCCAGAACGCCTTGAAGCCCGGGACCACGCCTTGCCGTTCCATGGCCTTGCGGAATTTCAGGTGGGTCAGGCTGATCACGATCCAGTTGATGATCAACGAAGCCACCACCAGCGCCATCAACAGCTCCAGCGCTTCATGGGGCGCCACGTAGTTGACCACCACGCACAGCAAGGTCACCAGCGCCGAGACCCCAATCGCCCGTACTGGCACGCCCTGTTTGTTCAGTTTCATCAGGGATTTGGGAGCATCGCCTTGCTCGGCCAGGCCGAACAGCATGCGGCTGTTGCAGTACACGCCGCTGTTGTAGACCGACAGGGCGGCGGTCAGCACCACCACGTTGAGGATCTGCGCCGCCGTGTCGCTGCCGATCAGGGCGAAGATCTGCACGAACGGGCTGCCGCTGTAGGCGTCGCCGGAAGCGCCGAGGGTGGTCAGCAACTGGTCCCACGGGTACAGCGACAACAGCACGGTAAGGGCGCCGACATAGAAGATCAGGATCCGCAACACCACCTGATTGATTGCCTTGGGGATCACCTTGCGCGGCTCGCTGGCCTCGGCGGCGGTGATGCCCACCAGCTCCAGGCCACCGAAGGAAAACATGATGAAGCACAGCGCCATCAGCAGGCCGCTGAAACCGTTGGGGAAGAATCCACCGTGGCTCCACAGGTTGCTGACCGAGGCTTGCGGGCCGCCGGTGCCGCTGATCAGCAGGTAGCAACCGAGGGCGATCATGCCGATGATCGCCACCACCTTGATGATCGCGAACCAGAATTCGGTTTCGCCGAACACCTTGACGTTGGTCAGGTTGAGCAGGTTGACCAGTACGAAGAACACCGCCGCGCTGACCCAGGACGGCACATCGGGCCACCAGAACTGCACGTACTTGCCGACGGCCGTGAGCTCGGCCATGCCCACCAGTACGTAGAGCACCCAGTAGTTCCAGCCGCAGAGAAAGCCCGCGTAGCCGCCCCAGTATTTATGGGCGAAGTGGCTGAACGAGCCGGCCACCGGCTCTTCGACGATCATCTCGCCGAGCTGGCGCATGATCAGGAACGCGATGAAACCACAGATCGCATAACCGAGGATCATCGCCGGTCCCGCGGACTTGAGTACGCCGGCGGAGCCCAGGAACAGCCCGGTGCCGATGGCCCCACCCAGGGAAATCAGCTGGATATGGCGGTTTTTCAGGCCGCGCTTGAGCAAACCCGGTGTCAGGTTTTCACCCGTCATTGCTTCACCTTCTCTAGTTTTTCTTCTCGGTGTCGACCTGAGCGGGCCAGGCGTGCAACCGGTACTGATGCTCGACATAAGCGGCGTGGATATTAAATCCCGAAGGTGCGGGGCTCAAGTATTACGCAGGTTCGAGGGGGAAATAGAGAAGAAGCTGTAGGCGCCTGAGCGGCTTCGAGAGTGCCGGATCACTCTCGAGGCGGGCGAGAAGGGCTCAAGGACGGGGTGTCAGACGCTGTGTTCGGCGCGCTGGACAAGCCAGCGCAATAGATCGTCCATTGGCACCTGGTGATGGCGTTCGACCCACTGCGAACCTTGCGGGCTGTAGTGTTCGGTATAGCTACTGAGGATCAGGTGGCGCCGATCGTCCGACAGCCGCAGGCTGACCTCATGGCAGTGCAGGTCACTGTCGGCGTGTTTGCTCACCCGTTGTTCCAGAATCAGTGCCCGCCGTTCAGAAACCATCCCGGGCGGCTCCCTGGCAGCGGTCCTTCTCCGGCTGGGTGCTGCCCTGCTTGCCTTCCTCCACGAAAGCCGCGCGGTGTTCGGCGACCACATTACGCAGTGCGCTGTAGTAGTCCGGCAGTTTTTGCAGGCTGTCGGTGAGCGGCAGCAGTTCGGCGCGCTGGTCGATCACGCCGCCGACCAGGCTGACCGTCGTCAGGGTCTTGATGGTGTCGCTGTTGCTGCCGAAGGGATTGAAGGCCAGGCCCAGCACCCGTCCGGCGGCATCGCGGGCATTGCCGGTGCCGAGCAGCGGCAACTCGACGATGGGCCCGTTGCCGATGCCCCAGACGCCAAAGGTCTGGCCGAAGTCGGCGGTGTGGCGGGGGATGCCCATCGGGTCCGAGACATCGATCAGCCCCACCACGCCGAGGGTAGTGTTGACGGTAAAGCGCCCCAGGGTCGTGGCCGAACGTTTCAGGTTGCCTTGCAGCAGGTCGTTGACGAACACCTTGGGCTCGCCGAAGTTGCTGGTGAAGTTATGCACACCCTGCTGAAAAAAATTCGGCAGGTAGCGATAGCCCCGGGCCACAGGCGCCAGGGCATAGTCATCGACCGCCTTGTTGAAGGCAAAAATCCCCCGGTTGACCCGCTGGGCCGGGTCGAACACCGGATAATCGACTTGCGCGCAGTTGGCGCTCGCCACCGGGGCCTGGCTGCCGCAGCCGGCCAGGTACGAAACGGTCAGCAACAGCGCGGCGTGACGGAGCAGGGCGGGCGAGCACTTGAGCGGGGGCATGGGCAAACGGTCTCTGCGGAATACGGGAGGCCGATGCTGGCAGCCGCGCCTTGCGCAAAGATGTCTGCTTTATTGCTTCGTTGACGGTTTGTTACCGCATTGAAATATATGACGGAGCGCGGCGAATGGTTTTAGATGGGGCTCTTTCCAACTTCAAGTGATGGCCGCCGGTGAGCAGTCTGTTGATCGTGGACGATGACCTCGAGGTCCTTGCCCTGCTGAAGAAATTTTTTGTGCTGCACGGCTACAGCGTGGAGGTCGCCGCCGATGGCGCCGCATTGTGGGCCGCGCTGGAGTGCCAGGCCCCGGACCTGATCATCCTCGACCTGATGCTGCCGGGAGAGAACGGCCTGATGCTGTGCCAGCGCCTGCGTCGGCAGTACGCGACCCCGGTGATCATGCTGACCGCCATGGGCGAGTTGAGCGACCGGGTGGTGGGCCTGGAAATGGGCGCCGACGATTACCTGGGCAAACCCTTCGACGCCCGCGAGCTGCTGGCGCGAGTCCGGGCGGTGTTGCGCCGGGCCGGGGAAAGTCGGCCCTTGACCGGTGACGTGCCACGCCCGCTGATCCGCTTCGCCGACTGGCAACTGGACCTGACCCGACGTGAACTGCGTTCGCCGGACCAGGTGATGATCCCGCTGTCGGCCGGGGAGTTCGATCTGCTGCTGGTGTTTGTCGAGCATCCCCAACGCATCCTCACCCGCGAGCAACTGCTGGATTTGGCCCGCGGGCACAGCCATGACGCGTTCGACCGCAGCATCGACGTCCAGGTCAGCCGCCTGCGGCGCAAGCTGGAATTCGACACCAAGCGCCCGGCGATGATTCGCACGGTGCGCAATGGCGGCTATCTGTTCAGCCCTGATGTGACGCGTCAGTGAGTCGCCTTGGAGCCGGACGTTATCGCCCAAGGGACACGGTGGCCCGCTGGATCGCCCTGACCATCCTGACGGCGATGCTCACGGCGCTGGGGTTCAATGCGCTGTTCGTCAAGCTGGCCGGTGTCTGGGCCTATCCCTCCCTGATCGAGACCGGCCTGCTGGAAAGGATCGCCTCCATCAGCCGCGTGCTCGAAGCCTCCGACCCCGGGCAGCGTGCCCGTCTGGCGGCGGTGGTCAGCGACCCGAACATGCAGGTGAACTGGTACCTCCGCCGCCGCGATATCGCCCAGCCGAAAATCGTCGAAGAAGTCCGCGGGCGGGGATCGGAAGCCATACGCCGGGCACTCGATGCACCGCATCGCCGGATCGAGGCCTATCGCCCCTCCGACTGGCAGGGCCCGGGCGGGCGTTATGCCTTGCTGATCCAGTTGGACGACGGCTCCTGGCTGATGTTTTCCGCCGCCTCACGCAGCTGGGGGCTGGAGGAGGGGCCGCGTGGGCTCATAGTGATCGTGCTGGTGCTGATTTCCACGGCGGTCGTCACGCTGATCGCCACCCGCCGTCTGGCCAGGCCCCTGCAACAATTTGCCCTGGGCGCGCGGCGTTTTGGCGTCGACTTCCGGGCGCCGCCGGTGGAGCCGGTCGGGCCCCATGAAATCCGCCAGGCGATCCTCGCCTTCAACGCCATGCAGGCCCAGTTGCAACATTTCATCAAGGACCGCACGCAGATGCTTGCGGCCATCTCCCATGACCTGCGCACGCCCTTGACCCGTATGCGCCTGCGTGGCGAGTTCATCGAGGACGAGGAGCAGCAAAAACGCCTGTTTCGCGACGTCGATGAAATGCAGGCAATGATCAACTCGGCACTCGAGTTCTTCCGCGACGATGCGCGCCTGGAAGAAGCGACCTCCTTCGATCTGGCGGAGTTGTTGCAAACCCTGGTGGACGATTATCGCGACCAGGGGCTTGAGGTCGACTTCGTGGGGCCGTCCAGGTGGGTGTATTTCGGGCGACCGTTGGGACTGAAGCGGGTCATCGGCAATTTGCTGGATAACGCCATCAAGTACGGCAGCGCACCATCGATCGAGTTGGAAGCGGACGCAGAACGACTGCTGATCCGCGTGCAGGATCGGGGGCCGGGTATCGCCGCGGATTGCCTTGAACGGGTGTTTGAACCGTTTTTTCGGCTGGAGAGTTCGCGCAACAAGAGCACCGGCGGCGTCGGGCTGGGCTTGTCGGCGGCGCGGGCGATTGTGCTGGAGCAGGGCGGGGCGCTGACCCTGCGCAACCGGGCGGGTGGCGGGTTGATCGCCCTGGTGGCATTGCCGGCGCAAGGGGCCTTGTAGGCCGCGTCTGGCAGATGTGCTGGTTATCAGGTCAGTTTTATAAATAGAACATTGACAACTTCATACACCGGTAAAGAAAGTGTTGTAACGCTGGGGCGATCAGTTTTTTTGATGCCAGCCCCCGGATATTTGTTGTTTGACAGCCCTTTAAGTAACACTGAAACTTTCCCCATTAAGGGTGGTTTTCGCCCTGCCCATTGTTTTGTCCTGCCTTGATATAAAGTCAAACAAAAACCCTCCATTGTGCAGTAGCCAAAACCATGAATATTCGTTTGAAGTTCAGTCAGAAGATCCTGCTCGCCGTTTCTACCGTGGTTGTTGTGGTCTTTGCGGTTTTCGCACTGTATGGCGATTATCAACAGCGCAACGAAATCAGCGGGAATATCGAGAGCAACTTGCACACCAGCGGGCAGGTCCTGGCCCAGAATATTCAAACCTGGTTGAGCGATCGTTTGCTGTTGGTGGACGCGATGGCCCAGGTCGTCGCGCTCGACCCCGCCAGGGAGAAGGTCCATACCTTGCTTCAACAGCCTGCGCTCACCTCGACCTTCGTCGCCAGCTACAGGGCAACGCGCGACGGAGCCTTCGATATCTTCCCCGAGCGAGTCATGCCTGACGGCTACGATGCCCGCCAACGGCCCTGGTACTCGGATGCGCTTAAAAACGGTCCGATCCTGACCGAACCCTATATCGGTGTGGGCAGCGACTACCTGGTCATGAGCGAAGCGGCACCGATCAAGTCCGGCGACCAGGTACTGGGTGTGCTCGGGGTCAATATCAGCCTGGACAAGATGGCCAGGATGATCAACGCGCAGGATTTCGGTGGTATCGGTTATGCCTTCCTGGTCAGTGCCGACGGCAATATCCTGGTGCACCCCGACAAAACCCTGGTCACCAAGAACCTGCGTGATGTCTACGGCATGGCGCCGACGCGGATCGGCGCCGAGCTGACCGAGGTACAGCAGGCGGGCACTGCGCAGTTGCTGACCTTCATGCCGGTACAGGGCCTGCCTTCGGTGAAGTGGTATGTGGGTCTGGCCGTCGACAAGCACAAGGCCTACGCGGCGCTGACCCAGTTTCGTCTCTCGGTACTGATTGCGACCGTGGTCCTGCTGGCTATCACCTTCGTCCTGCTCAGCCTGTTGATCCGCTTGCTGATGAAACCCTTGCACCACATGACCCGCGCCCTGGAAGACATTGCCCAGGGTGATGGCGATCTGACGCAGCGCCTGCCTATCCAGTCGCGCGACGAGTTCGGCCACCTGGCGGGGGCCTTCAACCGTTTCGTCGAACGGATCCATGGTTCGATCCGTGAGGTGGCCTCGACCACCGCCCGTTTGAGCCAGGTGGCCAGTCGGGTCGTGAATGCTTCCAACGCCTCGATGAGCAACTCGGACAATCAGTCCCAGCGCACCAGCAGTGTCGCGGCGGCCATCAATCAATTGGGGGCCGCGGCCCAGGAGATCGCCGTGAATGCCGCGGACGCCTCACAAGGTGCGTCCGATGCGCGAGACACGGCGGATGAAGCGCGGCGGGTGGTCGAACGCTCGATCCAGGCGATGAATGAACTGTCGACCAAGATCCTTTCCTCCAGTACGCGGATCGAGCAGCTCAATAGCCACACGTCGAGCATTGGCCAGATCCTCAAGGTGATCCAGGCGATTTCCGAACAGACCAATCTGTTGGCCCTGAATGCCGCCATCGAGGCCGCCCGTGCCGGCGAATCGGGGCGCGGGTTCTCGGTGGTCGCCGATGAAGTGCGCAACCTCGCCGGGCGGACCCAGGCCTCGGCCCAGCAAATCCACGGGATGATCGAGGAGCTGCAAGTCGGTTCCCGGCAGGCGGTGCGCACCATGGCCGAGAGCCAGCAATACAGCGCGGAGAGCGTGGCCATCGCCAATCAGGCCGGCGAGCACTTGGGGCAGGTCACCCGGCGTATTGGTGAGATCGATGGGATGAACCAGTCGGTGGCCGCCGCCACCGAAGAGCAGACCGCCGTGGTCGAGGCGATCAACATGGACATCACCCAGATCGACACCTTGAACAAGGACGCGGTGGCGAACCTCAATGCCACGCTGCTGGCCTGTTCCGACCTGGAACAGCAGACCACCCGGCTGGAGCAATTGGTCAGTGGTTTCCGTATTTGAGGTGTCCTTTATCTGAGCGTCGCTTCGCCCAGAGTTGCCATTCGTCCTGGAGTCTCGTATAAATCGGCACAAACATGCAGACTCAGGCATAAACATGCAAAACGTTCACCAAGCGTCGGAGCTGCCACACCTGCGGCGGCAAAAGATCCTGTTGTTGCTCGAACGGGACGGCAAGGTCATGGCCTCGGAGCTGGGCCAGCATTTCGCGGTCTCGGAAGACACCATCCGCCGCGACCTTGCCGAGCTCGCCCAGGCCGGGCTGTTGCAGCGGGTCCATGGCGGTGCGTTGCCGCGTCCCAAGGACACCGGCAAGGACTACTTCACCCGGGTCGCCGAACCCAATGAAGTAAAAACCCGCCTGGCCCGGATAGCGGCACGCCGTGTCGAGCCGGGGCAGATCGTGCTGTTCGACTCGGGTAGCACCACCTTGCAGATCGCCCAGTCGCTGCCGTCCGGGCTGTCGCTCACCGCCGTCACCTGTTCACCGATGATCGCCATGACCCTGGCAGAACATCCGGGCATCACCGTGATCCTGGCCGGCGGCAAGCTCAACCCGGCGACCATGGCCTCTGGTGGGCATGAGGCGGTGCGCCTGATCCAGGGCATCAAGGCCGACCTGCTGTTTACCGGCGTCTGCGCGATTCACCCGGAGATGGGGATTACCTCCCTGCATTACGACGAAGTCGCCGTGAAACAGGCCATGCTCGACAGCGCCTCGCACGTGGTGGCGGTGACCACGGCCGACAAGCTTGGGGCGGTGGAACCGTTTGTGGTGGCGCCCTGCACGCGTTTGCAGACGATGCTCACCGAGCACTTTGTACCGTCGGAGGATATCGAGGCTTATCGGCGAATGGGGATCGAGGTTGTACAGTTGGAGACATGAGGCGACTGGCCGACACGGGAAGTACTTTCTTGAAACAGTCGTTCATACACTAACTTCGAAGAGGTATTTCAAGCGTCTATAGTTTGAATTCATGCCAAAGGAGGGCGTGTTATGACATTCAATGACTTGATCGGTAAGTATTTATTTCTACCCATGCTCGATACCTTTGAATGGCCGGATGAGATCTGGCCCTGTTTTCAGGTGTTGGCGGGACATGATTTTGTCGGGGAAATAACCTGTTTCTATAGTGAGGCCAGTCAGGCCGGGAAAGTGCTCGGTTCCTTCTCCCCCGAAGAGGGCGGTCGTGAGGAGGAGGGGTATTTGCGCGTCACATTGGACGGCCTGACCTCGGATCTTCAATGCGATGTCGAAGGCAGTTTTTGCCAGCTGTACAAGGCGCCGTCACAAGCGGTCATGAGCAGGATGTGGCAGGCGACGTACTATAAATTGCTCAGCAACAGTGCAGGTGACTATAACTTGTGGCTGATGCGTTCTCAGGAGGGCGCGGCCATTTTGCAGTTCAGTGTGGCGGATGAGCTCAGGCGCTCGCGTCTGGCGAATGTGAGAACCTGTTAGCGGCTGGCGGAATCACGAGGGCCGACGGATGCCGGTCCTCGCGTTGTTTCACTGCCCTGGGGGCGAGGATCACAGCCTTGGAGAAGGGGCCGATTACCAGGGGATGCTGCCGTTCTCGTCGAAGTAGCCGCCGGTGACGCCGTCTTGGTCGAGCGTCGCCAGTCTGACAATGATCTCGGCGGCCTGTTCCACCGTGCGATAGCCGCGGTGATGGTTGAAGTCGGTCTTGGTGTAGCCCGGATCGGCGGCATTCACCCGGATGCCAGTGTCCGCCAGCTCCTTGGCAAAGGACAGCATCACCGCATTGAGCGCCGACTTCGAGCTGTTGTAGCCGAGGATATTGACCGAGGCGAACTCATTGTCCGGGTCGCTTAGCGAGTGGAGAGAGCCCAGGCCGCTACTGACCATGACGATATTGGCGTGGGCCGAGGCCTTGAGCAGGGGCAGGAACGCCTGCGTCGTGCGGATCGGGCCGAACACATTGACTTCGTAAACCGCTTTGATGGTGCTCAGCTGCATCTCGCTGGGGGCCGACATATCGCCCAGTATGGCGGCATTGTTGATCAGCACGTCGAGTCGGCCATCTTCCCGCTGCACGCGCTCGGCGGCGGCCTTGACACTGTCGTCGCTGGCGGTATCGATCTGCAGGACCTGGATATCCTGGCCCATGTCGCGCAATAGCTGGGCTGCTGTTTCGCCGCGAGCCAGATCGCGACTGCCCATCCAGACCTTGTAGCCGAGCTCGCCGAGACGCCGCGCGGTTTCAAAGCCGATGCTTTTGTTGGCGCCGGTGATCAATACTGTTTGCTTGAGCATCTGGTTTCTCCTGTGTGGGTGAAACCAGTTTGCTCGTCGGCGTCAGGACGGGTGTGCCGGTTACTGGCTAGTTCTTGCCTATTACTGGCGCTTCGGTTGACGGTTGGCGCGGTGAGTGAGAGTTTTCGACCATGAACAACAGACTTGATCAACTCAAACACTTCGTGCGCCGGCATGCCAAGGGCCGGCAGACCGCAACCGGTATGCCGCGGCTTTCCATCATGATGGGCGAAACCCGCACCGGCCGTCTGCCGGGACTTTACGATCCGATGATCTGCCTGGTGTTGCAGGGCGCGAAGCGGGTGATGATCGGTGATCAGATCCTTGAGTACGGTACCGGTTGCTACTTTATCGCCTCGGCCGAAATACCGGCCAGCGGCGAGGTGATCGACGCCAGCCCGCAACTGCCGTACCTGTCGGTGGCCCTGGTCTTCGACCCCGAGGTCATTGCCTCGTTGTTGCTGGAGATGCCGGTTGTCGGGGAAAAGAGCCTGGGCCGCAGCTTTGCCGTCAGCGCCGCCGATGATGAACTGATCGATGCCTTTGGGCGGATGCTGCGCTTGATGGAGCGGCCCCAGGAAATCGCCGTGCTGGCGCCGTTGTTGGAGCGCGAGATTCTGTTTCGGCTGCTGCGGGGGCCTCAAGGGGGCATGTTGCGCCAGATCGCCCGGGCCGACAGCCGCCTGTCCCGCGTCCGTCGGGTGCTGAACTGGATACGCCAGCACTATGTGGAAAGGTTTCGGGTCGAGGACCTGGCGCGGCTTGCCGATATGAGCCCGTCGGTCCTGCATCGGCACTTCAAGGCGGTCACGGCCATGACCCCGATCCAGTACCAGAAGCGTATCCGCCTCCATGAAGCCCGCCGCCGTTTGCTGGCAATGCCGGGTGATGCGGCCGGGGTGGCCTTTGAAGTGGGCTATGAAAGTGCCTCCCAATTCAGTCGCGAGTATGCCCGGTTGTTTGGCGTGCCGCCGGCCAGGGATGCCAGGCAATGGCGGAGCAAGGTGCCGGCTGAGGTGTCTAGCTGAGCCCTCTTGAGCGGGGGGCATCTTGTCAGAGAAGGTAACAAAACATTGCAATGGTCGGTCGGATCACCGCATCATTACAGGCCTACTCCCCCAAAGAGGCCCCCTGAGGAAATGGATTCTCAGATAATAGGCATCGATTTCGCCGATTGGCGGATGCCTGAAGTGAACGCGGACTGGATCGCCGCGTTGGAAGCGGGCAAGGTGCTTTATTTCCCCCGGTTGTCGTTTGAACTGCGAGAGGAAGAGAAGTCCTTGCTCCGTCCGGATGTTCGCTCGCCCAAGGCACGTAATATCAGCCTGGATGCGAATAATCACCTCAAGGGCGCCGAAGGCGATGCTGCCGTGCAACAGGCGCTGACCGAGATGATCGGACGTTTCCGTGAGCAGGCGCAGACGCTGGTGTACTCGCTGCTGCCCCGCTACCAAGGCGCGTTGCGCCTGGCGCCTACCAGCTACCGTCCGATGCGGGTCGAGACCCGTGCCCAGTCCTGGCGCGCGGATGACCGGCGCCTGCATGTCGACGCTTTTCCTTCGCGTCCCAACTATGGCGAGCGGATCCTGCGGGTGTTCAGCAACGTCAACCCCGAGGGCGTGCCGCGGGTGTGGCGTGTCGGCGAGCCTTTCGAAACGGTTGCCCGCAAGTTCCTGCCACGGGCCAAACCCTATATGGCCTGGCAGGCCAGCTTGTTGAAGGCGTTGCACATCACCAAGTCATATCGCAGTGAATATGACCATCTGATGTTGCAGTTGCATGACGGCATGAAAGGCGATCAGACCTATCAGGAAACCGCCGAGCAGGTGACCATGCCATTTGCCGCCGGCTCGGTCTGGGTGTGCTTCTCGGACCAGGTGCCGCATGCGGTCATGTCCGGCCAGTACATGCTCGAACAGACCTTGCACATCCCTGCCGACAAGCAGTACGACACCCAGTCCAATCCCTTGGCGATCCTGACGCGGATGATGGGTCGGCCTTTGGTTTGAGCCCACGCTGATTTGTGCTGAAACGCCGGCTGCGGCCGGCTCGGCAGCTTGGCTTTGCGCCCCCGATTCGATTCCCCGTTCGGCGCCAAGGTCGGGATCGCGTTCTGATGCATGAAGCGCGGGACCTTCGGGCCCCGGGCTTTATCCTGATAGTGACTGTGCTTTTTCCCGCAATTTCGCCGACGGCGCTGCGGCGAGCGGCAACTCGAAGAAAATCCCAGCAGCTCTGCTGGCATTCTTCCTCGGTGCTTTTGGCGTGCACAAGTTCTACCTGGGCTACAACGTCCAGGGCGTGATCATGCTGCTGGTGTTCCTGTTCGACTGAGCAATGCCCTGTCTGTGCGGCGGCTATGCCTTACCCTCTCGATATTCTCCAGGAGCACAGCTGCTCGTGATTGCTGGAGGTTTGGCCCACGTCAATGGATGTCCAAGATACTTCGACGTACCTGGCGCTTCGTAGTCAACTTGTTACGGGTTTATCACCTGTATGAGTTATCACATTCGATTTGCCCGTCTACCGGGGTATGCTTGAGCACGGCTGAATCATTTTCCGGCCGCTTTTTCGACGTAACTGCGAGCTCACGGCGTTCCATGATCACCCACGTTGCCCTGTTTTTCTGCACCCTGATGGCCATGGAAGGGGTCGGTTACCTCGCGCACAAGTACGTCATGCACGGCTGGGGCTGGTTTCTGCACCGTTCCCATCATGAGGAGCACCTGGGCGCCTTCGAGACCAACGACATCTACCTACTGGTATTGACGGCGGTGGCCGTCACCCTGATCGTGCTGGGCAATAGCGGCTACGAGCCCCTGCAGTGGATCGGCGCCGGAGTGGCGGCGTTCGGGATCATCTATGTCGTGGTGCATGACGGCGTCGTCCACCGCTATTGGCCATTTCGGCCGCGACCGCGTCATCCCTACCTGAAGCGCCTGTATCAAGCGCACCTGCTGCATCATGCGGTGAAGGGGCGTAAGAACAGCGTGTCGTTCGGCTTTCTGTATGCGCCGCCATTGCGCACGTTGAAGAGGCAGTTGCGGGAGTCGCGTGAGGCGACCGGGCTTGAAGGGGAAGGGCACCGTTCAGTGTGGCGGGGTGATAGCGCGAGTGAGTCTGAATAAGACCAGGGCGAAGAAAATTTCTTGAGGGAGCTGATCGCGTGAAAAGTACCATCGATCATCTGGCTATCGTGGCGCCGGACCTTGATACCGGCTGTGCGTTCGTCACTGGCGTTCTGGGCGTCGACCTTCAACCGGGCGGTGCCCATCCACGCATGGGCACCCATAACCGGCTGCTTCGCCTTGGTCCTGAGCTTTATCTGGAAGTGATTGCGGTGGACCCATTGGCTGAACGCCCCCGTCGGCCTCGCTGGTTCGGTCTTGATCAACTTGCGCCTGACTCACCGGCACGCCTGGCGACATGGGTTGCGCGTACCGATGATATCCAGGCTGTCAGCGCTTCTTGCCACGACATCCTCGGGGATGTGGAGCCCATGACCAGAGGAGCATTGTCCTGGCAGATAACGATACCTGCGGACGGCAGCCTCCCTTTGGGAGGGGTTGCCCCGACCCTGATCCAATGGGCGCAGGCGACTCATCCCGCGAGCGCAATGCAAGACAAAGGCTGTTCTCTAGTGGCTTTGGATGTCTTCCATGCTGATCCGGAAAAAGTCAGAACGGTGCTGTCGGCCATAAACTTTTCGGGGCCGGTTTATCTTCATGCGCTCAAAGACACTTCAACTCCGTTTCTTGTCGCACATATTCAAACACCCAATGGCTTAAAAGCATTGCCGATTTCAGGCGCGTGAGTTGAACTCGGATCTGCGGTGGTCACCGGGAACAAACTACGCGCCGAGTACCTTCTACTGCTTCTCGTCAAATCGGACCGATCGAATGATTGCGCCAATCGTGTCGAAGTCCTGGTAGTAACCCACGGTGTCGAACAGCAACTGCGTCTTGGCGTTGTAGACGATGGCCATCAGGCAGGTGCCGCCGGCGGCATGAAAGCCGGTCTCTTCATCACCGACGCCACAGGTCTGGGTCGTCTGCATGCCTTTCCAGCCGGGGCCTTCGATGATGTCGACAGGGCTGGGCGAGTCCATGCCGGCGCTACGCATCCAGACGCCGTCCTCTTGGGAAAAGACCATGCTGTCGGCGGCCTGTTGCAGCGTGCCGTGCTGGACGCAGAGGTTGAGGGTGTATTCCTCGTTGGTCTGTGTCTTTGGCTGATTGAGGTTCAGGCATTCCTTGTTCTTGCTGATTTTCCAGCCCTTCGGGTAGTTGAAGCTGAAGCCATCGGCCTGGTAGGGCTTCGTGCTTTTGGCTGTGGCCGGCACATCGGGTGGTCGTGGCGCCAGCGGATTGGCCGGCTCGTGCAAGGTTGTATCGTTGCGGCAGGCCGCCAGTGGGCGGGCGACGGCGTTGGTGAGGTGGTTCAGGCGGTGGGTCTCGGGATCGGCGCTGGCGGTCATGCAGCCGCAGCCGTAGCCGTAATGCCCGTTGGTGCGCACCCATTGCGCATCGCTGAATTGTGGCCATTCGCCTACGGCCTGGTAGCCACCCTGAGTAGCGATTTCCCAGGTGCCATCACGGTCGGTGAGGGTGGCGTTCGCCGCGGTCGGGTTCTCGAACCAGCCGCAGCGGCGTTCGACCTTGTCGGCGGCGTGGGCCGGCAGGATTGCGCAGGTCAGCGCGAGAGTGATCAGGGCTGACTGGATGTGCAGGGAGCGGAGCGGCATGGAGCGTCCTTGTCTGTGAGCGGCACAGGGCGGCGGTGCACTGGAGTGGTCGCCGAAAGCATAGGTGATGATAGCGAATGTAGGGCCATTCTCGCGGCAGTAAAGTGCGTGAGCCTTGCCGCGAGGCCTTGGGCTTTGGTGTAGGCGGGTGACGTCTGGCTTGTGCCGATTTTGCTGGTGAGTGTTGGCAGGCTCACCGCGTTATCGTTCCTCGCGAGCAAGCTCGGCTCCGACAATAATTGCAGGTTAATTGTTACTCGCGTACTTTAATAACAATTAATCGTGATGCTATAGGGCAATCGCTATGCACACTCTCACGTTGGAACAACTGCGGGCCACCACCGAAGCGGGTGGCATCGTCGGTGTTACCTTGAAAGCGCAGGGCGGGGTTTTTTTCGTCCAAGTAGAAACCCGGAACGGAGACGCCGCCGTACTGGCCAAGGCGCGTAGTAGCGAGCCGCGCAGTTTCGGTAATCCTGGCCAGGCCCTGAACCTGCTACTCGGGCTCGGCCTTGTGGTTGGTGCCTTCGATGTTGCGCTTTGGAATCCCGAGGACAGGAGCGCCAGCCGGACCCGACCAGATCGTGCTGAGGCGCTGAAACGCACGCATGGGGCCGCCGAGCACGACAAATGGTTTCGGGAGCAGGTACGGCAAGGGCTCATCGAAGCGGATGATCCGAATACCCAGTGGGTATCGCATGAAGAGGCGAAATCAAGCTGGGCGGCGAAACGAGCAGGGTTGGCGAAACGCATCAAGGAGGGTGGTTCTTGATTATTCGCTGGCTCCCCAGTGCGATTCAGGATCGTGATGTACAGCTCGATTACACTGGCGAGCGCAACCCTGGTGCTGCGATCGATCAGGGTGATCGTATTGAACATCAGGTCAGCCAGTTGCTCGATCACCCGGAGATGGGGCGGTTCGGTCGTATCGAAGAGACTCGTGAACTGGTCATTGGCGGAACCCCGTTCGTCATTGTCTATCGCCTCAGGCCCCGCCTCAAGCTGATTGAGATTATCCGCTTGTTACACGGTGCCCAGCAGTGGCCGAAAACTGATTGAGCGAGTGCAATGGTGCATTGCCAGACGCTGCTTTGGAAACGCAGAGGGTCGATTCTAAAAGCACTGGAACACCCCTCGACCCGTCCTCACAGGCCAAGGGGGCATCCCAAGCGATCGTCTGAACCTAAGCCTCCCACCCCGCCCCACTGACCGCCGCCTGCGCCAGCGGGTGCAAGTCCGCCCCCTGATGCTCGGTCTGCCAGGCGAGCAACTCCTTGCGCATGCCGGGCGTCCAGAACAACTGCAGATGATTACGCACACCGAGCACGGCCTGTTGCTGGTCCGGTTCGGTGGCGAAGTACTGGGCGATCTGGTTGGCCATCTTGATCAGGTTTTCAGTACTCATCGGCGCACCTCGGCTTTGGCTCCGGCGCCGCGTTCATGGCGGCGCTCGTCGAGCAGGCGTTGTTGTTCGTCGCTGAATTCCTGATAGCGTTTCTGCCACTCGGACGGGTGGTAGACGCGGCTGACCTCCACAGCGGTGACCTTGTACTCCGGACAGTTGGTGGCCCAGTCGGAGTTGTCGGTGGTGATAACGTTGGCCCCCGACTCAGGGAAGTGGAAGGTGGTGTACACCACGCCCGGGGCGACCCGTTCGGTGACCCGCGCGCGCAGTACGGTCTGTCCGGCGCGGCTGCCGATGCCGACCCAGTCGCCTTCGTTGATGCCACGGCTCTCGGCGTCGCTCGGGTGGATTTCCAGGCGGTCTTCGTCGTGCCAGGCGACGTTCTCGGTACGCCGGGTCTGGGCGCCGACGTTGTACTGGCTGAGGATGCGCCCGGTGGTCAGCAGCAGCGGATAGCGATTGTTGACCTTCTCCTCGGTGGGGATATAGCCGGTGAGCATGAAGCGACCCTTGCCGCGCACGAATTCCTCGATGTGCATGGTCGGCGTGCCATCCGGTGCCTCGGCGTTGCACGGCCATTGCAGGCTGCCATGGCTATCCAGCGCGGCGTAGCTGACATTGGTGAAGGTCGGCGTCAGGCTGGCGATTTCATCCATGATTTCCGACGGGTGCTTGTAGTGCATGGGGTAACCCAGGGCGTTGGCCAGGGCCACCGTACCTTCCCAGTCGGCCTTGCCGCCCAGCGGTTCCATGACCTTGCGTACCCGCGAGATGCGCCGCTCGGCGTTGGTGAAGGTGCCGTCCTTTTCCAGGAACGAACTGCCCGGCAGGAACACATGGGCGAACTTGGCGGTTTCGTTGAGGAAAATGTCCTGCACCACGATGCATTCCATCGCCGATAGAGCGGCCGTGACGTGCTGGGTATTGGGGTCGCTCTGGGCGATGTCTTCGCCCTGGCAATACAGGCCCTTGAAGCTGCCGCTGAGGGCGGCCTCGAACATGTTGGGGATGCGCAGCCCCGGATCGGGTTGCAGGCTGACGTGCCAGGCTTGTTCGAACTGCGCCCGTACCACTTCATTGGAGATGTGCCGGTAGCCGGGCAGTTCGTGGGGGAACGAGCCCATGTCGCAGGAACCCTGCACGTTGTTCTGCCCACGCAGCGGATTCACGCCGACGCCTTCGCGGCCGATATTGCCGGTGGCCATGGCCAGGTTGGCGATGCCCATGACCGCGGTGCTGCCTTGGCTGTGCTCGGTGACGCCGAGGCCGTAGTAGATCGCCGCATTATTGCCGCCGGCATACAGGCGGGCGGCGGACCGGATATCGGCCGCGGCGACGCCACAGATCGCGCCAAGCACTTCCGGCGAGTTTTCCGCGCGGCTGACGAACTCGCTCCAGTGGGCGAAATCGCTGCCCTCGCAGCGGGCGTCGATAAAGGCCTGGTCGAGCAGCCCTTCGGTGACGATGACGTGGGCCAGGGCGTTGAGCATGGCGACGTTGGTGCCCGGGCGCAGGGCCAGGTGCAGCTCGGCGCGGCCATGCACCGCGTCCACCAGGTCGATGCGCCGTGGGTCGATGACGATCAGTCGCGCGCCTTCACGCAGGCGGCGTTTGAGTTGGGAGGCGAACACCGGGTGGGCGTCGCTGGGGTTGGCACCGATCACCAGGATCACGTCGGCCTGCATCACCGAGTCGAAACTCTGGGTACCGGCGGACTCGCCCAGGGTTTGTTTCAGGCCATAGCCGGTCGGCGAGTGGCAGACCCTGGCGCAGGTGTCGACGTTGTTGTTGCCGAAGGCGGCCCGTACCAGTTTTTGCACCAGATAGGTTTCTTCGTTGGTGCAGCGGCTGGAGGTGATGCCGCCGATGGAGTCGCGCCCGTACTTCTGCTGCAGGCGGCGGAACTCGCTGGCGGCGTAGGTCACCGCTTCATCCCAGCTGACTTCCTGCCAAGGATCGTTGATGTGCTTGCGGATCATCGGCTTGGTGATGCGATCCGGGTGGCTGGCATAGCCCCAGGCAAAGCGTCCCTTGACGCAGGAATGGCCGTGGTTGGCCTGGCCGTTCTTGTCGGGGACCATGCGCACCAGCTTGTCGCCTTTCATTTCGGCGCGGAACGAGCAGCCCACACCGCAATAGGCGCAGGTAGTGATCACGGCGCGCTCGGGCTGCCCCAGTTCGACCACGCTTTTTTCCATCAGGGTCGCGGTGGGGCAGGCTTGCACACAGGCGCCGCAGGACACGCATTCCGAGTCGAGGAAGTTCTCGCCGCCGGCGGCCGCGACCCGCGATTCGAAGCCGCGTCCGGTGATGGTCAGGGCAAAGGTGCCCTGGGTTTCTTCACAGGCGCGTACACAGCGGTTGCAGACGATGCACTTGCTCGGATCGTAGTCGAAGTAGGGGTTGGAGGTGTCCTTCTGCTCGGCCAGGTGATTTTCACCTTCATAGCCGTAGCGCACTTCCCGCAGCCCGACCTGGCCGGCGACGGTCTGCAGTTCGCAGTTGCCGTTGGCCGAGCAGGTCAGGCAGTCCAGCGGGTGATCGGAGATATACAGCTCCATGACATTGCGGCGCAGGGTGGCGAGCTTCGGCGTCTGCGTGTGCACGCTCATGCCTTCGCTGACCGGCGTGGTGCAGGACGCCGGGTAGCCGCGCATGCCGTCGATCTCCACCAGGCACATGCGGCAGGAGCCGAAGGCTTCCAGGCTGTCGGTGGCGCAGAGTTTCGGAATGGTGGTGCCCAGCAGCGCGGCGGCGCGCATCACCGAGGTGCCTTCGGGCACGCTGATGCTGCGGCCGTCGATGTTCAGGGTGACCTGTACCTGGCTGTCGCGGGCCGGGGTGCCGAGGTCGATATCGGTATTCGGGTCGAAGAGAGTGATCATTGCTCGGCCTCCGAGGATTGCAGACCGAAGTCGGCGGGGAAGTACTTGAGGGCGCTGGCTACCGGATAGGAGGTCATGCCGCCCAGTGCGCAGAGCGAACCGTATTGCAGGGTGTCGCACAGGTCCTTGAGGATGAGTGCCTGGGTATCGCGAGCGTTCTGGTCCGGTGCGGCCAGCAGGCGGTCGATCACCTCCACGCCGCGGGTCGAGCCGATACGGCAGGGCGTGCATTTGCCGCAGGATTCCTCGGCGCAGAACTGCAGGGCGAAACGCGCCATGCGGGCCATGTCCAGGCTGTCGTCGGCTACCACCACACCACCGTGACCGAGCATGGCGCCGATGGCGGCGAAGGCTTCGTAATCCAGCGGGGTGTCGAATTGGCTGGGTGGCACCCAGGCGCCGAGGGGGCCGCCGACTTGGGCGGCCTTCAGCGGCCGGCCACTGGCGGTACCGCCGCCGTAGTCTTCCACCAGTTCTCGCAGGGTCAGGCCGAAGGCGCGTTCCACCAGGCCGCCGTGACGAATATTGCCCGCCAGCTGGAAGGGCATGGTGCCCAGGGAGCGGCCCATGCCGTAATCGCGATAGAACGGCGCGCCCTTGGCCAGGATCAGTGGCACCGAGGCCAGGGTCAGCACGTTGTGCACCAGGGTCGGCAGGCCGAACAGGCCCTTCAGGGCGGGGATCGGCGGCTTGGCGCGGACGATCCCGCGCTTGCCTTCGAGGGAGTCCAGCAGCGCGGTTTCCTCGCCACAGATGTAGGCGCCGGCACCGACGCGCACTTCCATGTCGAAGGCCAGGCCGCTACCGCCGACATTGGCGCCGAGGTAACCGGCGGCGCGGGCGATCTCCAGGGCCTCGCGCAGGGTGGCGACGGCCTGTGGATATTCCGAGCGCACATAGATGTAGCCGTAGCTGGCACCGACGCTGATACCGGCAATGGCCATGCCTTCGATCAGCAGGAACGGGTCGCCCTCCATCAGCATACGGTCGGCGAAGGTGCCGGAGTCGCCTTCGTCGGCGTTGCAGACAATGTATTTCTGCGCCGCCTGGGCGCTGCGCACCGTGCGCCATTTGATCCCGGCGGGGAAGGCCGCGCCGCCACGACCACGCAGGCCGGAATCGAACACGGCGCTGGCGGTCTGTTCGCCGCCCAGGGCGATGGCCTGGGTCAAGCCCTCGAAGCCGCCGTGGGCGCGGTAATCCTCAAGAGACAATGGGCGGGTGATGCCGGCGCGGGCAAACAGCAGGCGTTGTTGTGTCTTCAGGTAAGGCAGTTGCTCCACCGGGCCCAGGGCCAGCGGATGAGCGGACGGATCGCCTTGCAGCGCATCGAGCAGCGACGGTACATCGGCAACGGTGAGTGGGCCGAAGCCGATACGGCCCTGCGGGCTGTCGATTTCCAGCAGCGGTTCCAGCCAGTACAGGCCACGGGAACTGGTGCGTTGCAGATCCAGCGGCAGGTTGCGTTCGCCGGCCTGGGTGGCCAGGGCCACGGCGACCTCATCGGCACCCACGGCACGGGCAAGGGAGTCTGCGGGGAGATAGAGGCTCGGCATCATGCGTCCTCCCGGCAGGTATCAAGCAGGGCATCCAGGCGTTCGGCGCTGAGTCGCGCATGCACCTGGCCATCCAGCTCCAGGGCCGGCGAGCAGGCGCAGGCACCGAGGCAATACACCGGGCGCAGACTGATGTTGCCGTCGGCGCTGCTGCCGTGGTCATCCAGTTGCAGGCGCTCGCGCAACTGTGCGGCGAGTTGCTCGGCGCCGCGGCTCTGGCAGGATTCGGCGCGGCACAGGCGCAGGATATGCCGGGCCGCAGGCGCGCTACGGAAGTCGTGGTAGAAGCTGATCACCCCGCGTACCTCGGCCTGACTCAGGTTGAGCGCATGGGCAATCTCGGGGACGGTGGCATCGGGGACGTAGCCGATGTCCGCCTGAATCTCATGAAGGATGGGCAATAGTGCGCCGGGGGAGCCCTTGTGGCGCTCCAGCACGTTATTGACCATAGACAGGTGCAACATCTCATCAGGCATACGGCATTCCTCACGGTCACGGACAAACCAGGCGGTTGTCGGTTGTCCGAAAGTGTCGGCTGCGGCACTCACGCCACGTCACGCTAGTGTGGCATTTCAGGCCGTTGGCCAGGCACCCTGGGCGGGTATCTTGTTGGGTCCGGTGCGGTCTTCGCCACACCTCTTCAGGGCATAAAAGCCAGCTTGCCACGCGGCCTTTGAATCGCCTGCACCAAAGCGACGTATGCGGTTCTTTTTGCGACCGCCTGTTGAGTCTAGATGAGTGCTGACCGAGGCGTTGTCCCCGACGGGGCGTGAGGCTCCTTTTTCCAGAAAGTCGGGGCGAAAAAAAACCGCCTTGGTAGGGCGGTTTTTCCGCAGGTCTGGCATAAAGCCAGCCTGCATGGCTCACAGAGTGAGTTACTTGTATCCAAGCTCCTTTTGGTGTCGAACAGTCAAGATCGTGACGAAATCGCCATTGATATGGTAGCGGGCTACATAGCCGCTGTCTCCGAAGTCAATCAACCATTCCCGGTACTCGTCGGGCAGATCCTCAATCGGGCGGCCAATATGTGGTTGAATTCCGAGCATCCGCACGCTCTGCATGATTACTGTGCCTGCTCGACCAGCGGCGTCGGCGTTCTTTGGACGCAGGAACTCCCGCAACCGTTGAATGTCCCGAATGGCGGCAGGGGCGAAGATCACTTGTGGCATACGGGCGCAGGCAATTCATTTTCAGTGCCCCAGCTCGAAAGCCACTTCTCTACTTCATCGGTCGTCGCGTGCAGGCCAGTGGCTTGAAACTCTTCCCATGCTTTCAGCGTGTCCTGCCGGAACGCTTCATGCTTTTCCTCGCGCTCAACGTACTGCGCGATAGCCTCGCGCATAATCCAGTGCGAAGTGCGGCGGCGAGCCTCGGCCAGATGCTGCACGCGCCCTTTAAGCTCATCATCGAGCTTGATGGAGGTTGCTGTTGCCATGCTGGCACTCCTGTAGCGAAAGGTAATACCTAGCGCTACTATAGCCACCGAGTGCTGGGCTGTCCATCGATCTACTTTCTGCCGGCTCACCGCTTGTCGATAGCTGTTTGGCGATGCCCTCGTGATTTGCCAGGGGGTGGGCTTAACGCTCACTGGAATTGTTCCCCTATACAGAATGCGATAGCGGCAAGAAAAAAAGGGATCTCAAAATACAATGGGGCTTTGATCCATCTCTTGAGTTGCAGCGGAATGGCATCGACCTCTTGTTGGGTCAAGAGCCCGCGCCAGATAAACATTTTGGGGAACATGATCATCATGCTGATCACCCCTTGTCTCATCGAGCGATCTTTGAACGAGCTTCCGCCCCACCACCGGCGATCACCGATTATCATTGCATTATTATTGAAGTAGGGCTCGACCAGATCCAATTTTGTATTGACGACATAGGTTGACAAGCCAATACCAAAGAGCATGAAAAATATACTAAAAACGGCTAATAGCGGATAAATAGTCATAAGCCTTCCCACTTATACATCAGATCCCCTATTGACTCTCCGAATTTTCCTCCCCACGTTCCTCCCACATATCCGCCGACGGCACCACCGATAATTCCGCAACTCAACGCACCCCAACCTCCCGACACAACACCCAATCCAACGGCACATACAATGCGCCCTCCATAGGCGCCAACCTTTCCTCCGAAGTGAGATCCCGTAATCCCGGCCGCTACTTTCCCGCCTTCCACATAGCGCGCCTTCCGGCACTGCTCCTCTCGCCCGGTCGAACAGGCTTCTTGAATCGCCAGCCCCGCCGCTCCCACGTCCAGCGCCATGCCCACATAACCGCCTTTGCTCAGAAATCGGGAGGTACTGGCAATCTTGTTGATCCGCTGCGCATATCTGGGTCGGCGATTCTCTCGGCAATTGCATTGATGTGCCATGCTTTGGGCTTAACGCTCACCGGAATTGTTCCCCTATACAGAATGCGATAGCGGCAAGAAAAAAAGGGATCTCAAAATACAATGGGGCTTTGATCCATCGCTTGAGTTGCAGCGGAATGGCATCGACCTCTTGTTGGGTCAAGAGCCCGCGCCAGATAAACATTTTGGGGAACATGATCATCATACTTATCAATCCCTGCCTCATTGAACGATCCTTGAACGAGTTGCCTCCCCACCATCGGCAATGGCCAATCATCATTGGGTTATTTTTGAAGTAGACTTCAACAAGATCCAGCTTGACCTTCGTGACATAGGCTGACAAGCCAACACCAAGGAATAATAGAAACAGAGACAGAAAAGCCCCCACTGCTTTTAATGTCATCATCAGTACCGCCCCTCATAAATCAAATTGTCCTGGCGATGCAGATAGCGTCGGGTGGAAATGCCGAGCATCTTCTTGATCGATTTGTTATGCCGCAAGCTGGTGCCGTAATGACCGACGCTCTGGAGTTGGGTGTCCAGCTTCTGGAACAGGACTTGGCGCCGAGCGATGAACTCGGTCCTTGCCGAAGCGCCGCCTTTCAGGTGCTGCTGATGCAGTTTTTCTATGTCTTTCAAGGTTTCCTCAACCCCACTCAAATGCCGTCCCCAGGCCGCGGTGGTGCTGCCGATGCCAATCGAGCTATAACCCAGCAACCCCTGCAACAAATCATAGTTGTTTCATTGATGAATCCGTGCGCCACGCTTCACATCCTTGATGTGTGAAAGATGACGTCGGATATAAAGGCAGATAAACACTGAAAAAAAGAGCAATTCCGCTATTTGCTACAGGTCTTAATTGATTATAGGAAATGTCCTACGTGTCGATTGATGCTGACAAGGTTGGAGAGCGTGCGTGGCTTACTTGGTGACGGGCAGTTTGCCGGTGGTAATGAAGGCATGAAAGGCTTTTTGTCCGTCACGCGCGGCCTGACGTACATCAAGGTATGTCAGTTCACTGCTGATGGGCTTCTTGTAGGGCTTGTCGATTTTTTTGGTGGTGGCCATGGTGCTGTCCAGAGATCGAATGCTCATATGAAAAGGTTAAGCGATCGTTCATTGTTGAGCAAACCAGGGTGGCTGGCGATATTGCAGCCGCTTCGGCCAATGGTTTGTGCTGGGCGGTCGGCGGGCTCAGCGCACTTTTGTTCTTCGTCGGTACGCTGCCGTTAGCGTGAAACCGCTTACCTTGACCGGACGCCTTGAGCAAGCGTGGTGTACCGCGCCTCGGGATGTGGACCGGGCACTTGTCGCACGCAGACCCTAGACACCCTCTGGAAGCTTCGATGCCATCATTTTTCTTCGATTCAATTTACGTCCGTCGACGATGAAGGTGCCATCACCCACGGCATGAATAGTTCGCGTCTCTTTTCGTGAGCTATCGAAGTACGCAGCGATGCCTTCGAGGACAACGATATTGTGCTTCTCGATGATATCGATAACTTTGCATTCGATATTGGCCAGGCACTCCTTGATCAAGGGTGACCTGACATGCTTCCCTGTCACAGGCGTCAGTCCGAATTTTACAAATTTGTCGGTATCGGCGCCGGAACATATCCCGACACCAACCACTTGATCGATCAGATCCACAGTGGGGATTGAAATGACACATTCCCTGGTATTGCGAAGCGCGGCGTATGAGTAATTCCAGGGGCCGGTGGTTATGGCAAATATCGGCGTAAAGCCCATCACCATGGTCCACGAGATGGTCATTATGTTGTTCTTTTCAGCATCATGGGTGGTGACGAAGACAACCGGGCCTGACTCCATCAGTGTGAATGCTTTGCCGATGTTCATCTGCTTCATCACCCGGCGCTCCTCATTGTGTTTGATACGCCGTTGGTCACGGACTGCAAGAACCGGCAAGGTGCACTGACAGACGGTACCTGGCGAAGTCCAGTTCGCCCAGACGCGGGGGGGCGGTCAATTGCATGTGTGTAGGCGGCACGCTGAGATCATCGGCATGGCAGTCTCCCGTCGAGCGCCGATAAATCGATCATAGCGCAAGGCACTGTTGCTGGGGCAGTTTCCGCGCCTGGCAGGTCAACACGCCTATTACATGATTCGCCAGCTCAAGGTGCTTCAACAGACCGAGCAGCGCCCGCGTGTCGGCCTGATGAAGCAGGTCATCCATTCACTGCCTGATGAAGATGTCGTCTCTGTCGCCCATTACATTGCGACACTCGGGGCGAAATAGGCACCGGCAATGGGCGCGAGAGGCCGGGTTGGAATACTGGGCGGTCGTTGATGATTTGACGCAGGGGATGTTGCGCGGGGAGAGGGCGTAAGGACCGGGCGATCTTCGATTGATGTCGAGATTGGCGGCGGCGCACGGCAGGCTCACCGCGTTATCGTTCATCGCCAGCAAGCCGGCTCCTACAGGATTGCGGTGCCTCACGTCGGGATACACGCTGGGAGCCGCTGGATTTCTATTCACTGCGAGCAGGACTCAACTGATAGCTATCTCTTCAGCGCGCAAGGTCCACCTTGGAATGTCGTGAGCCGGTGGTGTTGGATGTATTGGATGGCATTTGGATGAAAGGAAACACGCAATGGAACATCCACGCCGAACACAGATGCGTCCGCTTGGCTCAAGTCATTCGCTACCAAAAGATCGCCCTGGTCGGTGAACGAAATCAAGCCTTCGTCCAGCAATGCGTGGAGTGCCACATTTAAAATGATGCTTTTAAATGGGTGTCCGGTTTCATTAGACCACTACATTCCCGGCTGGAATAGGCATCGCTTGCGCAAGGTGAGTCGTGAAGGGCATTCCTGATGGGCATATTTCCTATGCAGGCCAGCTCTCTACTGGGCGAGCGGCGATGTCGCGATCATGAGTCTCGAGACATCAACTTACCGAGGAAATACTCATGACCCTTCAAGCCAAACTGGATGCTTTCAAGGCCGACTTCGTTGCCGGCAAACCGCCCTACAATGCTCCGGCACCCGTGCATGCCGTGATGCAGCGGGCCACTGCCGAGCTGATCGCCAGCGGCCAGGCCGAGCGTGCGCTCAAGGCCGGTGATATGGCGCCGCTATTCAGCCTGCCTGATGCTCAGGGCAATCTGGTGTCGTCGGCGGAACTGCTGGCGCGCGGGCCGCTGGTGATCAGCTTTTATCGTGGCGTCTGGTGCCCGTACTGCAACATGGAGCTGCAAGCGCTGGAGCAGGCACTTCCGGCCTTTCAGGAGCGCGGTGCCAGCCTGGTGGCGATTTCGCCGCAGAGCCAAGCCAACAGCCGCAAATCGCAACGTCAAAACGGCCTGGGGTTTCCGATCCTCAGCGACAGCGGCAATGAAGTAGCGGCTGCTTTCGGCCTGCGGTTCAAACTGCCGGACTACCTGGTTGAACTCTATCTGAGCCTGGGCAACAACCTGCCGGTCATCAACGGTGATCAGAGCTGGACCTTGCCGATGCCGGGTCGTTTCGTCATCGGCCAGGACGGCATCATTCTGTACGCGGAGGTGAATCCCGATTACACGCTGCGTCCAGAGCCCACTGAGTTGCTGCCTGCATTGCGCGGTTGATATCGAGTCCCTCAAGGCCGCCTTCGGGCGGCCTAGCTTATTGTTGGTTCATCAAGCCCGCGACGAAATCAACGAATGCCCGCGCCTTGGCACTGGCCAGGCGCCCGGTAGGAAACACCGCCCACAGATCCAGCGGCGGCAACTGCCAATCCTCCAGCAGGGGTACCACTTCGCCTTTGGCCAGTTCTTCTGCGAACATCCATTGGGACGTCAAGGCTACGCCCAGACTCCCCAGCACCGCTGCCCGCACACCCTCCGCCGCACTGACCCGTACCCGCCCGCTGACCGTCACCGACTGCACCGTGCTGCCCTGTTTGAAGGCCCAGTGCTCACCGCCGCCTGCCTGGGCGAAAACGACCGCTTGGTGTTGCGCCAGATCAGTAGGGTTGCAAGGTTTGCCATGGGCTAGCACGTAAGCCGGGGTGGCCAGCACCAGCCGCTGACATTCACCGATCTTGCGGGCGATCAGGTTGGAGTCGGCTAACGCTCCCATACGCAAGGCAACATCGATGCCTTCCTCGACGAGATTGACGGTGCGGTCATCCAGAACGATATCGATGTTCAGCTCGGGGTGTGCATCGAGGAACGCTCCCAGGTACGGCAGCACATGCAGACGCGCGAAGGTCACCGCCGCACAGATCCGCAAGGTGCCGTGCAGGCCGCTGCCCGCACCGCGTGCGGCGAGGTCGGCTTCGTGGGCTTCCTCGATGGCACGCTTGGCACGTTCGTAGTAGGCGGTGCCGGCTTCGGTCGGTGTAAGCCCGCGAGTAGAGCGCAGCAATAGCCGCACGCCAAGGCGATCTTCGAGTTGTGCGATGGTTTTCGATACCGCGGGCTGGCCGAGGTTGAGGCGCCGCGCCGCCGCGGAAAACGACCCCGCTTCGAGCACGCAGACAAAGGTTTCCATTGCTGCCAATCGATCCATGTCGTTCCACCTGAAACAGTTAAAAACTCATAGCAAAAAAAGCGAGCGAAGCAGGGGGCTTCGCTCGCGGCGGGTGGTTTATCTCAACAAGGCGTGCGCAACGCAACCCTGGCTAGAATGCGGCTTTGCCGATTGATGCGCCACCGTCGACGAACAGCGTCTGGCCGGTGATGAAACCGCTGCTTTCGTAAAGCAGGAAGGCGATGGCTGCTGCTATCTCTTCGGGTTGGCCGAAGCGCCGCAGAGGGATGCCTGAGAGGTAGCGGGCTTCACCTTCACTGCCGAGCGGATTGTTCGCGCGGAACAGTTCGGTCTCGGTCGGCCCAGGGGCAACGGCGTTGACGGTGATACCCGTCGTGGCCAGTTCCAGTGCCCACGACCGGGTAAAACTGATGAGCGCGGCCTTGGCGGCGGCATAGGCGGTGCGATGGGTAATGCCCAGTACGGTCAGGCTGGAGATGTTGACGATCCGGCCCCATTGACGCTCGCGCATACCGGGCAGCAGCGCCTGAGTGGCCAGAAGCGCCGAGTGCAGATTCACCCGCATCACGGCATCGAAATCGTCCAGATCCACTTCACCCAGCACCTGCGGGCGAACCAGACCGACGTTATTCACCAGCCCGTCGAAAGCATACTGCTGGGTTAACGTCGCCAAGGCCTGTTCGGTCGCCTTGCGATCTCCCAGGTCAACCGGTACCAAAATGCCGGGGAAATCGACACCCTCAGCGTGCCGGGCGATGCCCACGACGCGGTGACCCGTGTTTGCCAGTGTCTGTGCCAACGCCAGGCCGATGCCCTTGCTGGCGCCGGTGATCAAAAAGCTTCGCTTGTTCATGAGTGCTCCTGGGACCAGCCCGTGCAGGGGCTGGCCGAGTGAAGGCCGAAGGCAGGTTTCAGGCTGGCTTGGTCCATTCGTTGCCTTTCATGAACGGATCGAGCTGGGTGTGCACCAGATGGTTGGTGTAGTTGCTCATGACCTTGGTGGCGACGCCCAGTACCACCTCCAGCACGTTGCGCCGCGTGAAACCGGCAGCCAGGAAGGCTTCGATACCGGCGTCGTTGACGAAGCCGCGATCACGCACGACCGCCGTGGCGAACACATGCAAGGCTTCCAGGCGAGCATCCGGAATGACGCTGCCGGCGCGCAGAGCGGCAATGACCTCGGGCGCCATCTCGATCATCTTGGCCAGGGTGGTATGCCCGGCCATGCAGTAGTGGCAGTTGTTTTCGAAGTTGGAGGTCAGGTACACGACCTGCTGTTCGTGCGGGGTGAGGGTGCTCTTGCCGAACAGGTCCCAGAGTTGGCTGTAACCGGCCAGCAGCTCTGGCGATTCAGCCATGTTGCCTTGCAGGTTCGGTACGAAGCTGAAGGCTTTCTGCACGGCTTCCAGAATGGGCTTGGAGGCAGCAGGGGCAGTGTCGAGTGTGTAACGAGTGAAAGTGGTCATCGCAGTTTTCCTTGAGTGGGTCAGCAAGAGTGCTGGGGCTATCTTGCTGCTCTTGGCGGGGCTGCGGAACGTCGCGGCGGGGCATATGATTCATGCGATTTGGGAATAAAGCAGGACATGGACATATTGTCCGGCTGGCGATTTTAGAATCTCGCGGTCAATGGAAATGATGACGGATTTATTTTGCCGCAGCCCAAGACGTCATCCCTGAATGATCGTAATGCACTTCGGGTAGATCGCCATCTAGCTTGGGGCTGTGAACGATCTTCTATGCCGACTGAAATTTTTCGACTTACATACCTCCGCCACTCACATTGCGGCTCCCTACTGTGCGCGCTACCTTTTCCCTGTCGCTGCCAATTCAGCGACCGGGCCTGGAAACCTGTGGAACAATGGGCGCATAGGCGCCACCATTCATCACGACTGCTGGTGCTTTTTTGTGCCAGTCTCTGCGTGTTATGGCGGCTGTGCGCGGGAGGCCCTTGGGTCTGCCGGGTTTTCCTATTGTCCCGGTTTCCAGCCTGCGTACAGCTGCCACCCATTCGCCTGGAAACGAACGTGGTAGCTCCCTCACATTAGGAGTCCTGCGTATGAGCGTTTTTGATGGGTCGACTTTGCATGTTCTAACCCTCGGCACCCGGGTCCACGCCGGAGGTGTCCAATGACCAATCCACCCACAAGCAAAACCCTTGGTGTCATCACTTTTTCCCAGTGCGGCTCCCAAGGTCGTGAACTATTCCGTGTGAACCCAGGCGTTCCCATTCTGGAAGCCATGGAGCACGCGTCCCTCCTGCTCTATTGCGCCAAAGCACTTTCCCTCGATGCTGCTCTGGAAAGCGACGGCGAACGTTACGCCTGGGCATCGCATTACCTAGGCGAGATGGGCAAGGCGGTGATTGATGATTTGACGCAAGGGATGTTACACGGGGCGCCGGTGTAGGCAGGTGACGTCCGTTTGAGGTCCAGACCGGCGGTGGGTGTTGGCGGGCCCACCGCACTATCGTTCTTCGTCGGAACGCCGCCCGGAACTCGCTCCACAGGGCATTTGTACGAGCGAAAGTGCTGGCTTGGCGAGCCTGAGTAAGGGGCTCTCCCTGTGCTATCTAAAAATAGAATCTCATTTTATGACACCTTATGCTGATTAAGGTGTGTTTTCGTGATTCTTAATTTTTTAGATTTTGATCATAGTATTTCATTAAATGCTACATTAATTGCCATAAGGATTCATTTGGTATCATCTTATGAAAGGCTATTTCCCGGTTCAGAGCGCATCATTGCTCTATCGTATAGGTATGCTGGTGAAGGAGGCGCGTCTGCGTATGGGGATCAGGCAGGCTGATCTTGCTGAGCAGGCCGATATCTCCCTACGCGCGGTACGCCATATCGAAGCGGGCAAAGCCGAGGGGGTTTCTCTACACGACTTCATGCTGGTCCTGTTCACGGTCGGCATCTCTGACAGGGTGTTCCAGGCCCTGCTGGAGGACCCTGGGTTCGAGTCCGAGCAGCTTTCTTTAAACAGTACCAAGCGAGTGCGGGTTCCGCGCAGTCGTGACGAGGCATTCTGATGTCGAGCGTCTACATCTACATGGAGTGTCCGGTCTCCGGTGAGACGGTGACCTTGGGCAAGCTCACCCTGGCCGGGAAAGAGGGCACTTTTGTCTATGCGCCAGAGGCGGTGGAGGGAAACGTCTGGGTTCCTGATCCGATCCGTTTTCCGCTGTCCAACAGGAAGTTCATCGTGCGCAAGAACGGTGGAGTGCCTGGGTTTATTGACGACGCTATGCCAGACGGCTGGGGGGAGCGCTTGCTACGACGTACGACTCAAGGCCCGCTTGACCCGATTCAGCTGCTTCTGAGATCTCCCAACGAGGACCGTGCGGGTAACATCATGGCGGGTGAGCAGCGTACACCTCGGCCGGGGATCGGCGGGAAACCGATGAAAATGTTGGAGGCCAAAGGCCTGGACCACTTCATTGAAGTCTGTGCGGCGATCTATGACAGCCAACTGACCGCCGAGCAACTGGAGGTACTGAAAATCCGCGATCAGCGATCCTCTGTTGGAGGTGCCCGGCCGAAGCGTACCTTTCGCACCGATCACAAGCTGATCCTGGCAAAGCCGCGCGACAAGTTCGACCATTACGATCTGCCAGTCTTCGAGTTCGCCTGCATGACATTCGCTGCGGATAGAGGTTTGAACGTGGCCCGTACGGCATTGCACCGGGGCGAGAATGCCAACACGCTGCTGGTCGAGCGTTTCGACCGGGAGTGGCTTGAGGGGCAGCAGCGGTTCCGCCGTATTCCCATGATGAGTGGGTTGACCTTGTTGGACGCTGAATGGCATTCGCGGGCCAGTGAGGGCTGGATCTACGCTGCACTGGCTGACGAGCTGTATCGCCGTGGCGCATCTGATTTCGATCGGCGTGAACTGTTTCGGCGCATGGCCTACAACGCCCTGGTTGGGAATAGCGATGATCATCCGCGTAACCATGCGGTGATCTATCAGGACGGCGCTTGGCGGCTTGCGCCTATGTATGACGTCGTGCCGGTGCTGGATGAGGGGCCGGCTCAGGCGCTGGCGATGTCCGTGGGTATGCAGGGGCATCTTCTCAGTCGATCCAATCTGCTCAGTCATCATCGTCATTTCGGCCTCACTGAAGATGAGGCGGCAGTCATTCTCGATGACGTTGCTGACTGGGAGCAGGATCTGAAGGAACACTATGCCCAACACCTTGCGGGGGCTGAGTTGGATGCGGCGGTCGCGGCAACGAGTGGCGCTCGGTTGTTGGCGTGACAGTCGGAAACAGATCATCGCAAGAAATATGTGATCGAGGATACGTGGATTTCCCGGCTGAACTGCGCCGGAGGGGAGATCAGGGTGGTGATCGATGATTTGATACAGGGGATGTTGTGAGGGGAGA
>NZ_JALLIX010000059.1 GCF_023242365.1 Pseudomonas sp. MWU13-2100 | reverse complement strand
TGTTATCGCCAGCGCTGGATTGACCCAGTTACCGAAATTTCACTGACCCAAGCTCCTACCTTGAGAACCGTCAGTAGGAATGGATTTTTGCCGATTGGTGTTGGGTCAGTGTGGCATCGGCCGTAGGGGCAATTCGGCATCAGCGCGAACACCCTAGACGCAGCCAGCAACTCTCAATCAGTATGCGAAATGGCCTGCCGAAAAAACTCATATTTCCCACGCATTACAGGCATGGGAGAATATTGCCTGCGCCAAATGCCGGGGTTACTGTTCAAGTGTCGCTGCAAATTCAGCGATCGGGCTTGGTAACCCGGATTTGAGTAGGCGCACAGCGCCGCGAGAGCGGCTTTTTTGTTTATGTTCGCGTTATGGCGGGCTGTGCGCAGGAGGCTTCGGCCTGCCGGTTCCTATTCACCGGTTTACCAACCTGCGTACAGTTCGCCACCCCTTCGCTTGGTAACGAAATGTGGCGAACTCCTTTACTGAATAGGAGTATCTCCATGGCTAAGAAAATCACTCCCGATCCGCCGATCACTGGCAAACCCCTCAGCACCGCCGACAAAGGCCAGTACCTGCGTAAACTCTCTGACACACTATCCAGCGAGCCCGAGCCAGATCTGGCAAACACGCCCCGTTTGCTCGATACCCTCGCGTTCACCTGCTCCAAACCCGTCATCCCTGAAGCCCCGTACAAGCCTACGCTGTTTGCCATCCAGCCGGGCATCAATGCCCAGGACGCACTGACCTACGTTTCCAATCTGCTCGAAACCGCGGAGCTCAATGGCGACGAAATCAGCCTGCATACCAACCCCGTCGAGCGGGCGTTGTTCTGGGGCATGTTGCATTCGGTGGAGGTGGCGCGGGCGGTGGTGGATGCGCTGCTTGAGGGGGCGTCCCCGTCCAATCAGCTGGCGTCCGCATTGGACAATCATCCGACTGGTTGAGGCAGTTCTGACAAGAAAGAGAGATCAGGCACTTGGCTGCTTGATCTCTTTTCCGTTTAAGGGCTGTGCAAAACGGTGTGTCGCGATGAGCGGATTCAGATGGATTTGAGCGGTAGGAACAAGCGTCGGCTTTCTGAACCAAGAGGCGAGAAACCGAATGATTCATAGAAACGCTGTGCTCGCTCATCAATCGCATCGACGACCATGGCGTAAATGGCGATCTCATCGCTGACGGCCAGGGTTCGCTTGATGGCATCGACCAGCAGGACTTTCCCCACCCCATGACGCTGAGCCGCGTGATTGACCGCCAACCTGCCTAGCAAGGCTGCTGGCACAGGATGTCGTGGGAGTTTAGAGGCGAGGTCACCAGGCAATTGGCTGAGTTCAATCGACAGGGTGGAGAGCGTGTAGTAGCCCGCAATACTCTTCGGTTGTTCCGCCGTGGTTGCCACAAAGACTCGGCTGACACGGCGCTTCACATCCTGACGGGCCTGCTTTTGAATATAGTCATCCAGTGAGGCTACGCCGCAATGGAATCCAGGTCTGTCGTGATCACTCCCCAGTGGTCGTATGAGCAAATTTGAATAATCGGTCATTGGCTGGTGACGCGCTGATCATGTTCCTCGAAGGCGGCGGTCAGTTTTTCGTTGAAGCGGATCGGTTTGGCCAATGCATTGAAGAAGACTTCGGAGTCTCTGCTATTCAGGCTCATGGCTTCGTGCTCATGAATGGTTTTTTCAGCATGAGCCAACGCACTGGTCAGTATGAAATTACTGACGGTCTTGCCTTCAAAGCTCGCGGCGCGCTCCAGCGTATTCTTGGCGCTGGGCTTCAGCCGGAGATTGATACGGTCCTGTCTGGTGTCTGTAGCGACGCCCATGATGAATTCCCCTCGGCGAAGTGGACAATATTGCTTTAAATGTACGTCAAAATGGTGCCTTTCTCAATGCGATGACTCAGATGATCAGCAGGCTGGCCGCTGCCGGATTGCATGTTGAGCTGCATATCGCTCAAGCCGCCTAAGCCGGCACACCTCCACACCTGCTCCGGCCAGAAACGACAAACCCCGCCAGGCAGCGGGGTTTGTCGTTTTACAAGTCTGTCACTGCCAGGCGTTCAGGACGCCTGCATCTCGCGTTTCTTCTCGAGGGTTTCCAGCTCGTTCTTATAATTATGAGCGTCGGTCTCGTTGTGGAACATGCCTACCAGGAGGTCCTGCTGGTGTACATCCCAGATTCGAATGCCGTGGGCAACGCCTTCATGGGACATGTGTGCATCATCGCGTTCGGTCACTTTTACGGTCATCTGCAAGCTCCAGTCTCTGTTGAACTGCGGCAACGCGTCGCAGGCCTCTGTTATATGATTCATTAGCCTCCTACGTAAATCGGTAACAGACGGAATTTATTCTTGCGGGAAACGCAATAATTGCCGAAGGCCCGGAATGCTTGGGTTTGCGTCGTTTGAGCTGAAGTTTTCTGACAAAAGTTTCATCTTGGATGCGCTGCAAAACAGCGTCCCAGGCACTGGCGAGCGCAGTTACGGTAAGAGGGTGGATGTGAGATCGCTATCGCTGGCAAGCCAGCTCCTGCACAAGCGTGGCGCAGGTTTATCGCGGGCATAAAAAAGCCCCGCATCCGCGGGGCTCGTTCTTGCAAGCAGTATCAGCTGCCCTTGACCTCTTTGCCGGCCACGGTGCCTTCCTGGAGCATGATGTTGTACTCCTTGCCGTCGGTTTCCACCTGTTGCAGGCGGACCAGCAGGTAGTCCCAGTCCTTGGCGAACCACATCACGGTGGTGCGCTTGTTCTGCGTCGGGTCGCGCACGCGCTCGACCTTGATCGCATCCACCGAACCGGCCTTGGTGCTGACGGTTTCCGCGCCCAGGACCCGGAAGTCGTAGGTGTCGGTGTCGGTGCCTTCGACCACCTGGTAGCTCATGCTTTTCTTGCCGGCCGCGACATCACGTTGCAGGGCCAACTGATAAGTGGACTTGTCGAGCATGCCGCTGTTCAGGGGCACCTTGACCGGATCGCCGCGATCGCTGCCGGTGACCATCTTCGACGACCAGTCGAAGTCCAGGTTGATCTTCTTCGCCTTGCCCAGGCCGCCCCGTTCGAAGCTGTAGCTCTGTGGCAGCAGGGTGTCCTTGTCGAGGAGCAGGGTGCTTTCCTCGGTCAGGCTGGCGATCATCATGGAAGCCTTGAAACTCAAGGTCCAGGTGCCGTTATCATTTTTCGACAGGCTGCGCTCGGCCGAACCGCTCATGGGCAGTTGTTTCCAGTCGGCGGTATAGCTGGCGGAGAAAGGTTGAAGATCCGCCGCTTGCACTGCCGGCAAGGCGAGCAGGGTAAGAGCGAAGAGCAAGGCACGACGCATAAAATCTCCTAGGTTCGAATCATTTGGCCGCTGGCCGCGAGTAATTGACCGTCCAACAATGCACCCCGTTCGCCCAGGACCAAACGCCCCTCGGCAAACCAGCGTACCGCCAGCGGATAAATCCTGTGTTCCTGGGTGTGGACCCGTTGCGCCAGACTCTGCGCGGTATCGTCAGACTCTACCGTAACCACAGCCTGTACGACCAGAGGTCCGCCATCGAGTTCCTCGGTGACGAAGTGCACGCTGCAGCCATGCTCCCGATCACCCGCTTCCAGCGCGCGCTGGTGGGTATGCAGGCCTTTGTACTTGGGCAGGAGGGAGGGGTGGATATTCAGCAGGCGCCCCTGGTAGTGGCGGACGAAGTCAGCGCTGAGAATGCGCATGAAGCCGGCCAGCACCACCAGTTGCGGGTTGAAGGCGTCGATCAGTTCGATCAAGGCGGCATCGAAGGCTTCGCGGCCGTCGAAGGCCTTGTGGTCCAGGGCGCGGGTTTCGATCCCCGCGTCCCGGGCGCGTTGCAGGCCGTAGGCGTCGGCGCGGTTGGAGATCACCGCGGCGATGCGCGCCGGATAGTCTGCGGCCCGCTCGCTGTCGATCAGGGCCTGCAAGTTGCTGCCGCTACCGGACAGCAATACCACGACGTTGCAGGTCGAGGTCATCGGCTCGGACATCAGTGCGCCTTGAGGTTCTTCAGCTCGACCTGGGCAGCGCCTTCGGCGGCGGTGGCGATCTGGCCGATGACCCATGGCTGCTCGCCGGCTTCGCGCAGGACCTTCAGCGCCGCTTCGACGTGTTCCTGGGCGACGCAGATGACCATGCCGACGCCGCAGTTCAGGACGCGGTGCATCTCGGTTTCATTGACGTTGCCTTTTTCCTGCAGCCAGTCGAAGACCGCCGGACGCTGCCAGCTGGCCACGTCGACCACGGCCTGGGCACCTTTTGGCAGGACGCGCGGGATGTTGTCGAGCAGGCCGCCGCCGGTGATGTGGGCCATGGCCTTGACCGCGCCGGTGTCCTTGATCAGCTTGAGCAAGGGCTTGACGTAGATGCGGGTCGGCGCCATCAGCAGGTCGGTCAGCGGTTTGCCGTCGAGCTGGATGGTTTCGATGTCGGCACCCGACACTTCGATGATCTTGCGGATCAGCGAGTAGCCGTTGGAGTGCGGGCCGGAGGACGGCAGGGCGATCAGGGCGTCGCCGGCGGCGACTTTCGAGCCGTCGATGATCTCGGCCTTTTCCACCACGCCGACGCAGAAACCGGCCAGGTCGTAGTCTTCGCCTTCGTACATGCCCGGCATTTCAGCGGTTTCGCCGCCGACCAGGGAGCAGCCGGCCAGTTCACAGCCGGCGCCGATGCCGGTGACCACCTGGGCGGCGGTGTCGACATTGAGCTTGCCGGTGGCGTAGTAGTCGAGGAAGAACAGCGGTTCGGCCCCGCAGACCACCAGGTCGTTCACGCACATGGCCACCAGGTCGATGCCGATGCTGTCATGCTTGTTCAGGTTCAGGGCCAGGCGCAGCTTGGTACCGACGCCGTCGGTGCCGGAGACCAGGACCGGCTGCTTGTAACCGGCCGGGATCTCGCAGAGGGCGCCGAAACCGCCCAGGCCGCCCATGACTTCCGGGCGCGCGGTGCGCTTGGCCACGCTCTTGATGCGTTCGACCAATGCTTCACCGGCGTCGATGTCTACACCGGCGTCCTTGTAGCTCAGGGAGGGTTGCTTGCTCATGATCCAGGCCTTTAGGGGGGATTCAGGGGGTATCGACCGGTAGCGCTAGGGCTTGCTGGGGAAAACGAACGAGTTCGTGTTTCCTTGGCGCCCGGCGCTCGCCGGTCTGCGAAGGCGCGCGATTTTATCAGGCTTGGGCAGCAGCGGCCATCCTCGGGCCGACGGCAGGGTCATATCGGCTTAAAAAAATCCCTGTGCGCTCGTGCTGGCCGCAATTGACGCGGCTGTATAAGGTATAGCTCTTGCCCCGCGATCTTTATGACGGGGGAAAACTTTTCAGCGATTGTGTGAATGATGGCACTGCGCAGTGGTCTCAAGGCTGTCGCTTTGTATTCATGCGGTCTTTAACCTGCCGCTTTCTGCCCGTCGGGAATTTTTCATGCGTCTGATCAAATTATTGAGTGCCGGCTGTCTTTCCCTGTTGAGCCTGGCCATCCACGCGCAAACCTTGAATGGCTTGTACCAGGTCCGTGAACCGGTCAGCAGCCAGGCGCCGGAGGAGCGTAACCAGGCCACCCAGCGTGCCCTGGAAACCCTGGTGTTGCGCCTGACCGGCGATCCCAAGGCGTTGCAGAGCCCGGGCCTGGCCGAAGTGCGCAAGGACCCGCAGCAAATCATCAGCCAGTACGGCTACGATGCCGGACCGCCGGAAAGCCTGCAGGTGGATTTCGATCCGCTGAGCACCGACCGCGCTTTGCGCGGTGCCGGGCTGGCGCTGTGGGGCAGCAACCGGCCGGCGATTCTCGGTTGGTGGCTGAATGATTCGACCGAGGGCTCCAACCTGGTCGGTGACGGTCAATCGGCCGCCGAACCGCTGCGTCGGGCCGCGCAACACCGTGGCCTGCCACTGCGCCTGCCATTGGCCGATCTGAACGAACAGATCGTCGCCACGGCGAAGAATCTTGAAGGCGGCGATGCCACGCCGTTGCACGACGTATCCGAGCGCTACGGTGCCGATGCGCTGCTGGCGGTGCATGCCCATGAAGAGGGTGGGCAGTGGCAGGCGAAATGGCGTTTGTGGCTGGGTGACCAGAAAGAGCAGGGCACGGCCCAGGGCGCCGACAGCGCCGCGTTGGCCGATGCGGTGCTGCTGGCGGTGAGCGAGCGCCTGGCGCCGCGTTTTGCGGCCAAGCCTGGTGTGGCGACCGAGCAATTGCTGGAAGTGCAGGGCATGACCCTGGAGCGTTACGCGGTTCTGGAACGTTTGCTCGAACCCTTTGGCGGTCGGCTAAAAAGTGTCGACGGCGACCGGATCGTCTATCAGGTCAATGGCAGCGCCGAGCAGTTGCGGGCGCAACTGGGGTTGGCGAAGTTGCAGGAGATCCCGGCGGGTGAAGCCTTGCCGGCGGTGGCGGCCAGTGCTGCACCTGTAGCCCCTGGAGCTGCGGCCGCGGCACCCGTTGCGCCTATGCCGGCGGCGCAGTTGCGTTTCCGTTGGTAGCTTTTCGGTTCTATCGAATTTCTTTCTATATATAAGGCAGAGGTCGTCCATGGCCGACACACGTCGATGGTTCTGGTTGGGCGCGGCATTCCTGCTGTGCGTGTTCGTGTACCTGTTGCATCCGATCCTCTCGCCGTTCCTGGTGAGCCTGCTGCTGGCCTATATGTTCGACCCGGTGGTCGACCGCCTGGAAAAACTCGGGATGTCCCGGACCTGGGGCGTGGTCTCGGTGTTCGCGCTGTTTATCCTGGTGTTGATGGCGTTGCTGTTGGTGCTGGTGCCGATGCTGGCCAAGCAGTTTTTCCGCCTCTATGAGCTGGCGCCGCAGATGCTTGACTGGCTGCAGCACACCGCCATGCCCTGGGCCCAGCACAAGTTCGGCCTGGCCGATGGCTTCTGGAAATTCGACAAGGTCAAGGCGGCCATCAGCGAGCACATGGGGCAGACCAGCGACATCGTCGGCGTGGTGCTGTCCCAGGCAACGGCCTCGAGCCTGGCGCTGATCGGCTTCGTGGCGAACCTGTTGCTGGTACCCGTGGTGAGTTTCTACCTGCTGCGGGACTGGGACCTGATGACGGCCAAGATCCGCAGCCTGCTGCCCCGTGACCGCGAGGCGCGCATCGTCTCCCTGGCGGGTGAGTGCCACGATGTGTTGGGCGCCTTCATGCGCGGCCAGTTGCTGGTGATGCTGGCGTTGGCGGTGATCTATGCCGGTGGCCTGATGCTGGTCGGCCTGGAACTGGGCCTGTTGATCGGCCTGCTGGCCGGGCTGGCGGCTATCGTCCCTTATATGGGCTTTGTGATCGGCATTGGCGCGGCGATGATCGCCGGCCTGTTCCAGTTTGGCGGCGACCTGTACCCGATGATCGGCATCCTCGCGGTGTTCATGATCGGCCAGGCCCTGGAAGGGATGGTGCTGACGCCGCTATTGGTCGGCGACCGCATCGGCCTGCACCCGGTGGCGGTGATCTTCGCCATCCTGGCCGGGGGGGAGCTGTTCGGCTTCACGGGTGTATTACTGGCCCTGCCGGTGGCCGCGGTGATCATGGTGTTGGTGCGGCATATGCACGATCTGTACAAAAGTTCGGACATGTATGGTGGCCAGGAAGACCCCGATCTCTGATCAGTGCACGCAAACCTTTGATTTTGCTTGTGGTCTGTTGCATTGTGCGGCCAGCCTCACGAGTATAAACTTTGCGAACTTTACACAGAGGCCACTAACGGTTCCCGGTAACCGTTCAGTCAGCATGAAACCGATTCAGCTGCCCCTAGGTGTGCGTCTGCGTGATGACGCCACCTTCATCAACTACTACCCAGGCGCCAATGCCGCTGCACTCGGCTATGTCGAGCGGCTATGCGAAGCCGACGCCGGGTGGACCGAAAGCCTGATCTACCTCTGGGGCAAGGACGGTGTGGGGCGTACCCACCTGTTGCAGGCGGCTTGCCTGCGCTTCGAGCAGATGGGTGAGCCGGCGGTGTACCTGCCGCTGGCGGAGTTGATGGACCGTGGGGTCGAGTTGCTCGACAACCTCGAGCAGTATGAACTGGTGTGCCTGGATGACCTGCAAGTGGTCGCCGGGCGCGCGGACTGGGAAGAGGCGCTGTTTCACCTGTTCAACCGTCTGCGTGACAGCGGGCGGCGCTTGCTGATTGCCGCTTCGACTTCGCCCCGTGAATTGCCGGTCAAGCTGGCCGACCTGAAATCACGCCTGACCCTGGCGCTGATTTTCCAGATGCGCCCCCTCTCGGATGAAGACAAGCTGCGAGCTTTGCAACTGCGTGCTTCAAGACGTGGCCTGCATTTGACCGACGAAGTAGGGCATTTCATCCTGACCCGTGGTACTCGCAGCATGAGCGCCCTGTTCGAGTTGCTCGAACGGCTCGACCAGGCTTCGTTGCAGGCCCAGCGCAAGCTCACCATTCCGTTTCTCAAAGAGACCCTGGGCTGGTAAAACCGGGGCTTTCAGCGCTTTTTCGCCAAATTCCAGACGTCACAAAACCCACGCCAGAAGCTTTCTTTTGGGTGTGTGGGATCCGTTTGGGTATTAAGTGCTTAGATGTTTTCAAGAAACGACCGAGTCACATCTTGTCCCATAAAATTTGCAAATGAGGGTGATAGAGGGCATAGTCTCGTTTCCTTACAAAACAGCCACGGTCGTGCCCATGCTAAATCGCTTCGCACCCCTCGTGCCTCTCGCACTTGTTACCCTGTTGTTCGGTTGCGCGGCGCATACGCCGGTTTCGCAACAACAGATGGATAATTCGGTCAAAACCGCATCGGTTTCTGGCGTCAAATCTTCGGTCGTACTGGACGATGAGCTGGCCACGGAAAAGGAACTCGCCGAGTTCGCCGACGGTAAGCCTTACCAGTTGCCGGTCCTTGCCGACAGCATTCTTGAGCGTGGCATGTCCCTGATCGGTACTCGCTACCGTTTTGGCGGCACCAACGAGAGTTCCGGCTTTGACTGCAGCGGCTTCATTGGTTATCTGTTCCGTGAGGAAGCCGGGCTCGACCTGCCGCGTTCCACGCGTGAGATGATCAACGTGAAGGCGCCGCTGGTCGCGCGTAACAAGCTCAAGCCGGGTGACCTGCTGTTCTTCGCCACCAATGGTCGTCGCGGTCGTGTCAGCCACGCCGGGATCTACCTGGGCGATGACCAGTTCATCCACTCCAGCAGCCGCCGCAGCGGTGGGGTCCGGATCGACAGCCTGGGCGACAGCTACTGGAGCAAGACCTTTATCGAAGCCAAGCGCGCCCTGGCGATGGCTCCGACCGTGGTCACGGCCAGCAACAAGTAATCGTGCGGACGTTTTCTAGCCATCGGCCCGGCTGATGGCTAAATGCCAAGCTTCAGTGTTAGGCAAATTTGTACAAAAAACGTCCGAAGTTAAAGTGATACTTGAAGTTTGGCGTATAGCCGCTAGAATCCTGACATATTGTTGAGTATCTGACCGCGCGAGCCTTGCTTGCGCGGTTTTGATTTCTCTACGCCACGGCAGAGAAAGCCGCATTCAGTCAGGATTTCTGCACATGTCGACCACGGCCCGTATTGCCTTGATTGCCTTCACCGCCTTGCTCGGTGCCTGTGCCGGCCATGCGCCGCCGCCCGCGCCGGTGGCTCGCCCCGTGGTCTTCGCCTCCCCGCAACCCTCCTCGCCAGAAGCTGAAGACGTGCTGTTCCGCGCCTTGGGCCTGGTCGGCACGCCCTATCGCTGGGGCGGCAATACACCGGACTCGGGTTTTGATTGCAGTGGCCTGATCAGCTATGTGTATCGCGACATGGCGGGTATCAACCTGCCGCGTTCGACCCGCGAGATGATCGTGATGCGCGCGCCGAACGTGCCGCAGAACGCCTTGCAGACCGGCGACCTGATCTTCTTCGCCACCCATGGCGGTTCCCAGGTCAGCCATGCTGGCATCTATGTCGGCGAAGGTCGTTTCGTCCATGCTCCGGCCACCGGTGGCACGGTGAAACTCGACAGCCTGTCCAAGGCCTATTGGCAGCGCGCCTACCTGAACGCCAAGCGCGTGTTGCCGGCCGCGCATCTGGCGAGCAACCCTTAATCAGCGTGTTGCCGTGAGGTGGTCATGACCGCTCGCACCCTCAAGCTCGACGATGCCCTCTACGGTTATCTGCTGGACGTTTCCCTGCGCGAAACGCCGCTGCTCAAGCGGTTGCGTGACGAAACCCAGGCGCTGCCCATGGCGCGCTGGCAGGTGGCTCCGGAGCAGGGGCAGTTCCTTGCGTTGCTGGTCAAGCTGACCGGCGCACGACGCCTGCTCGAGGTCGGTACCTTCACCGGTTACAGCGCCTTGTGCATGGCCTCGGCCTTGCCGGAGGGCGGCAGCCTGCTGTGTTGCGATATTCCCGGGGATTACAACGCCACCGCGCTGCGCTACTGGCGCGAAGCGGGGCTGGCCGAACGCATCGAGCTGCGCCTGGCTCCGGCGCTGGAAACCCTGGCGCAGTTGGAACAGCAAGGGCAGGGCGGGCAGTTCGACCTGATGTTCATTGATGCCGACAAGGCCAATTACCCGGCGTACCTGGAAAGTGCCCTGCGCTTGCTGCGCAGCGGTGGCCTGGCGATTTTCGATAACACGCTGTGGAGCGGACGGGTGCTGGAAGTGAATGCGCAAAGCGCCGACACCCGGGCCATCCAGGCGCTGAACCGGGCCTTGAAGGATGACGCGCGGGTGGATCTGTCGCTGTTGCCGCTGGGCGATGGTCTGACGCTGTGCCGTAAGGTCTAGGCGCTCGCTCAGGCTTCCTTGAACAGCAGGGCGATGCCGGGGTGGTACTGGCCGGCTTCGTTGTGCAACTTGCGATAGGCATAGGGGAAGTACCAGGCCACGGCGCAGCTGTTGGCTTTTTGCAGGTCATCGACCATGTCCTGCAGGTCTTCCGGGCTGGGGCTCTGTTGCGGCTTGAACGGCGAGACGAACAGGCAGCCGAGTTTCAGGTGGTGGGGGTGGCTGATCTTCTTGGCGTCGCTCGCTACATCCAGCAGGGCCGGCATCGGGTTGAGGTTGTTGACCTTGGGCCAGCGTTGCGTGGCCTGGATATAGACCGATTCCTGCGCGGTGGAGATCTGCAGGTCGCAGCGTCCGCCGCGGTCGCCTTCTTCGAGCTGCTTCTTGGTCGGGAAATGCTCCAGGGTGACCATTTCCGCGGCCCAGGCGGCTACCGACAACAGCCCCAGGTTGGCCCGTTCGTTGAACCAGTAGGGCGCCTGGCCGTCACCGAGGAGTTGGTTGTAGCGATCGATGCACTCGGGCCAACGCTCCAGGGCGGGGCGCAGAAATTCCAGTTTCGGATTGTTGATGATCAGGCCTTGCATGGGACTACCCTTTTTTATTGTTGAGTGGGGCTGTGGCTATTTGATATCACCTTCATCAGTGTGGCACAAATTCTGGCGCCGGTTTTTTGAACTGGTCGTGATTTGGAAGAATGCTCGGATTTGGCCAAAAAACCTTCGCACATTGTCTGCAGACGCCCCGGCGGGGCCGGGGCGTCTGCTTTTGTGATGGCGGCTTTATTTGACGCTCCACCCCCAACCCTCTAACCTTCGCCGATTGTTTCAGGTGCTCTGTGGCGAACCGCCGACAGGGTGAAACAGGGAAGCCGGTGAGCCCTTCGACAGGCGCGATTCCGGCGCTGCCCCCGCAACGGTAAATGAGTCAAGACCGCGCCTTGAGCCACTGTGTCCAGCCGACATGGGAAGGCGCGCGGTCCCGCGAATACGCACTCATGAGCCCGGAGACCGGCCTGATCCATCCCACAGCGTCACGGCGGGCGATGCTGGACGGCTCCGGCCGCGTTTTTCCCTGCCCCCCGTTTGCCTTATCCAGCCCCAACGGAGAGCTGCCATGAACGAATCCCCCGATCGCGACGAACGCCACCTGGCGCGCATGCTGCGCAAAAAGGCGCTGATCGACGAGCGTATCGCCAGCGCCCCGAACGAATGCGGTCTGTTGCTGGTGCTCACCGGCAACGGCAAGGGCAAGAGCAGCTCGGCCTTCGGCATGCTCGCCCGGGCCATGGGCCATGGCATGCAGTGCGGCGTGGTGCAATTTATCAAGGGCCGCAACAGCACCGGCGAAGAACTGTTCTTCCGGCGCTTTCCCGAGCAGGTGCGCTTCCATGTGATGGGCGAGGGTTTTACCTGGGAGACCCAGGATCGCCAGCGCGATATCGCCGCCGCCGAAGCCGCCTGGGAAGTCTCCCGGGAATTGCTCCGTGACCCGGGCATCGGCCTGGTGGTGCTCGATGAGCTGAATATCGCCCTCAAGCACGGTTACCTCGACCTCGATCAGGTGCTGACCGACCTGCAAGCCCGCCCGCCGATGCAGCACGTGCTGGTCACCGGACGCGGCGCCAAGCCGGAAATGATCGAGCTGGCCGACACCGTGACCGAAATGGGCCTGCTCAAGCATGCGTTCCAGGCCGGGATCAAGGCCCAGAAGGGCATCGAACTATGAGGCAAGCGCGTCATTGCCCGGCGGTGCTGATCGCCGCGCCGGCTTCCGGCCAGGGCAAGACCACGGTGACGGCGGCCCTGGCGCGCCTGCACCGCAATCAGGGGCGCAAGGTCCGGGTGTTCAAGTGCGGCCCGGACTTTCTCGACCCGATGATCCATGAGCGCGCCAGCGGTGCGCCGGTCTATCAGCTGGATTTGTGGATGGTCGGCGCCGAGGAAAGTCGCCGTCTGCTCTGGGAAGCGGCCGGCGAGGCCGACCTGATCCTGATCGAAGGGGTCATGGGCTTGTTCGACGGTACGCCGTCGAGTGCCGATCTGGCCCGGCATTTCGGTGTGCCGGTGCTCGGGGTAATTGATGGGACAGCCATGGCCCAGACCTTCGGTGCCCTGGCCCTGGGGCTGGCGCGCTACCAGCCGGACCTGCCGTTCGCCGGGGTGCTGGCCAACCGTGTCGGCACCCTGCGTCACGCGCAATTGCTCGAAGGCAGCCTGACCGAAGGCCTGCGCTGGTACGGCGCGCTCTCCCGGGAAACCGCGATCGAGCTGCCGAGCCGTCATCTCGGCCTGGTGCAGGCCAGTGAATTGAATGACCTGGACAAGCGCCTGGACGCGGCCGCCGAGGCCCTGGCCGGCAGTTGCGAGGTGGCGCTGCCGCCGTCGGTGGCTTTTGAGGCGCCCGAACCGCTGGTCGCCGAGTCGCTGCTGGCGGGGGTGCGCATCGCCGTCGCCCATGACGAGGCCTTTGCCTTCATCTATGGCGCCAACCTGGACCTGTTGCGGGCCATGGGCGCCGAGTTGCGGTTTTTCTCGCCGATCCACGATCAGCTCTTGCCCGAGGCGGACAGCCTTTACCTGCCCGGTGGTTATCCGGAGCTGCATCACCTGGCCCTGGGACAGAACGCCCCGATGCTGGCGGCGATCCGCGCTCACCACCAGGCCGGCAAGCCCTTGCTCGCCGAATGCGGCGGCATGCTCTATCTGCTCGATGCGCTGACCGATGTCGACGGACAACGCGCCGAGTTGCTCGGCCTGCTGGCGGGGGAGGCGACGATGCAGAAGCGCCTGGCGGCCCTGGCCTTGCAGGCGGTGACCTTGCCGGAGGGGCTGTTGCGCGGCCACACCTATCACCATTCGCTGACCACCACGGTGCTTGAGCCGATTGCCCGGGGCCTGAGTCCCAATGGCGGGCGCGGCGCCGAGGCGGTGTATCGCCAGGGGCGGATGACGGCCTCTTACGTGCATTTTTATTTTCCGTCCAACCCGCGGGCGATTGCCGCGCTGCTGGCTCCGGATATCCACCTTGCCAAGGCCGGCGCACTCTCGGAGCGCGCGGACTTACCCGCGCGGAGGCCATGACCGACAACGCTTTTAGCCCTGAAGAACGCGCGGCGGTCTACCGTGTCATCGGTGAACGCCGCGATATGCGCCACTTTACCGGTGGCAGCGTGGCGCCCGAGTTGCTCTCGCGTTTGCTGGAAGCGGCGCATCAGGCACCCAGTGTCGGGCTGATGCAGCCCTGGCGTTTTATTCGCATCAGCGACCGCGCCTTGCGTGGCCGGATCCAGCAGTTGGTGGAAGAAGAACGGATACGCACCGCCGAGGCCCTGGGCGAGCGTTCCGATGAGTTCATGAAATTGAAGGTCGAAGGTATCAATGACTGTGCCGAGTTGCTGGTCGCCGCGCTGATGGATGATCGCGAGCGGCATATCTTCGGTCGGCGGACCCTGCCGGAAATGGACATGGCGTCCTTGTCCTGCGCTATCCAGAACCTCTGGCTGGCCGCCCGTGCCGAAGGCCTGGGCATGGGTTGGGTCTCGCTGTTCGAGCCGCAGGCCTTGGCGCAACTGCTCGGTCTGCCGGCGGGGGCCAAACCGCTGGCGGTGCTTTGCCTGGGGCCGGTCCAGGCATTTTATCCGGCACCCATGCTGGTGCTGGAAGGTTGGGCGCAGCCGCGCCCCTTGAGTGAATTGTTGTATGAGAATTATTGGGGAGTGAGTCAATGAGTGTGGCGTTGTTGAGTGTCGCCGGGGTTGCGCTGGATGCGCTGCTGGGCGAACCCAAACGCTGGCATCCGCTGGTGGCGTTCGGCCGTCTGGCGGACCGTATCGAGCAACGTTTCAACGCCGGCGGGCGAGGCTGGCGCAGTCATGGGGTCAGCGCCTGGGTGCTCGCGGTGCTGCCGCTGACCCTCTTGGCCACGGCCTTGTCATGGGCGCCTTATGTCGGCTGGCTCATCGAAATCCTCGCGCTCTATTGCGCCCTCGGCCTGCGCAGCCTCGGTGAGCATGTGATCCCCGTGGCCCAGGCGTTGCGCAGCGACGACCTGGATCGCGCACGCCAGCGCGTGAGCTATCTGGTCAGTCGCCAGACCACGGAGCTCGATCACACCGAAGTGGCCCGTGCGGCCACCGAATCGGTGCTGGAGAACGGCAGCGATGCGGTATTCGCCGCGTTGTTCTGGTTTGTCGTGGCCGGCGCGCCCGGCGTGGTGCTGTATCGCCTGAGCAACACCCTGGACGCCATGTGGGGCTACCGCAACGAGCGTTTCGAACGTTTTGGCTGGGCGGCGGCGCGGATTGACGATGTCTTGAACTATATTCCTGCACGCTTGGTGGCCCTGACCTACGCCTTGCTCGGTAAAACCGGACTGGCGCTGCAATGCTGGCGCCGCCAGGGACCGAGCTGGGACAGCCCGAATGCCGGGCCGGTGATGGCGGCGGGAGCTGGCGCGCTGGGGGTCGAGTTGGGCGGGGCGGCGATTTATCACGGTGAATTGCACCAGCGCCCGCAGTTGGGCGAAGGCGAGCCGGCGACCGCCGACTCCATCGACCGTGGCTGGCAGTTGGTGCAACGGGGTGTGTGGTTGTGGTTGCTGATTCTCTGTCTGGGAGCTGAGATCTATGCTTGAGCACGGTGGGCGTCTGCGCAAGGCGGTGGAACACTACGGTATCGCTGAGTCCGACTGGCTGGACCTGTCCAGTGGCCTGGCGCCCTGGCCCTGGCCGATCCCGGCGATCCCCGAGCGTGCCTGGGCGCGTCTGCCGGAAACCGATGACGGCCTGGAGCGGGCCGCCTGCACTTACTACGGTGCGCCGCAGGTGTTGCCGGTGCCCGGTTCCCAGGCGGCGATCCAGTTGCTGCCGCGCCTGCGTCGTGCGGGCAAGGTCGGCGTGCTGTCGCCTTGTTATGCCGAGCATGCCGAAGCCTGGCGGCGCGGCGGCTATACGGTGCGCGAAGTGCTGGAGCACGAAGTTGACTTTTTTCTCGACAGTCTCGACGTGCTGGTGGTGGTCAACCCGAACAATCCCACCGGCCTGAGCCTGACCCCGGCGCGGTTGCTGGAATGGCATGCGCGCCTGGCCCAGCGCGGTGGCTGGCTGGTGGTGGACGAAGCCTTCATGGACAACACGCCGCAGCGCAGCCTGGCGGCCCACAGTCATCAGATCGGGCTGATTGTCCTGCGCTCGTTCGGCAAGTTCTTCGGCCTGGCCGGCGCGCGCCTGGGCTTTGTCCTTGCTGAAGCCAAGCTGCTCAGGTTGCTCGCCGAACAGGTCGGGCCCTGGGCGGTCAGCGGGCCGACGCGGGTACTGGGGCAGGTCTGCCTGGCCGATACCGCCGGCCATGAACGCCAGCGTGTGCGCAGCGAACAGGCCAGTCAGCGCCTGGTGGCTTTGTTGACGCGTTTCGACCTGGCGCCCCAGGGCGGTTGTGCGTTGTTCCAGTGGCTGGTGACGACGCGGGCCGAGGCCTTGTATGAGTTCATGGCCCGCCAGGGCATTCTGCTGCGCCTGTTCACCCATAACAGCAGCCTGCGTTTCGGCCTGCCCGCGGACGAGGCCGATTGGTTGCGCCTGGAACGGGCGTTGCAGGCCTTTGCCGGTGAGCCGGCATGAGCACGCTGATGGTGCAAGGCACCACCTCCGATGCCGGCAAAAGTACGTTGGTGACCGCCCTGTGCCGCTGGCTGACCCGCCAGGGGGTGCGCGTGGTGCCGTTCAAGCCGCAGAACATGGCGCTCAACAGCGCGGTGACCGCCGACGGCGGCGAGATCGGCCGCGCTCAGGCGGTCCAGGCCCAGGCCGCCGGCCTCGCGCCGCATACCGATATGAACCCGGTATTGCTCAAGCCCAACAGCGACACCGGCGCCCAGGTGATTATCCACGGCCGCGCGGTGACCAGCATGAACGCCGTGGCCTATCACGACTACAAAGCCATTGCCTTGCAGGCGGTGCTGGCCTCGCACCAGCGTCTGAGCGCCGCCTACCCGGTGGTGATGGTCGAAGGCGCGGGCTCACCGGCGGAGATCAATCTGCGCGCCGGGGATATCGCCAACATGGGCTTCGCCGAGGCGGTGGACTGCCCGGTGCTGCTGATCGCCGATATCAACCGCGGCGGGGTGTTCGCCCATCTGGTGGGCACCCTCGAACTGCTGTCGCCCAGCGAGCAGGCGCGGGTCAAGGGTTTCATCATCAACCGTTTTCGCGGTGATCTCGCGCTGTTGCAGCCCGGGCTGGACTGGCTGCAACAGCGTACCGGCAAGCCGGTGATCGGCGTGCTGCCCTATGTGCCGGACCTGCACCTGGAGGCCGAGGACGGCCTCGACCAGCGCCAGGTCGACAAGGCCGACCAGGTGCTGAAGGTGCTGGTGCCGGTATTGCCCCGCATCAGCAACCATACCGATTTCGATCCGTTGCGCCTGCATCCGCAGGTCGACCTGCAATTTATCGGTCCCGGCCAGGCCATTCCGGCCTCGGATCTGATTATCCTGCCCGGCTCCAAGAGCGTGCGCAGCGACCTGGCCTATCTGCGCCAGCAAGGCTGGGACGCGGCGATCAACCGTCACCTGCGCTATGGCGGCAAGCTGCTGGGGATCTGCGGCGGCCTGCAGATGCTCGGTGAGCAGGTTGATGATCCGCTGGGGTTGGAAGGGGCGCCGGGCTCCAGTGCCGGGTTCGGGCTGCTGGCCCTGAGCACCGAGCTCGAGCAGGAAAAACAACTGCGTAATGTGCGCGGACGTCTGGCCTTGGAAGACGCCGAGGTCAGCGGTTATGAGATCCATGCCGGGGTCACCGTCGGCGCGGCGCTACAACAGCCGGCCGTGCACCTGGACGATGGTCGTTGCGACGGTGCCCAAAGCGCCGACGGGCAGGTGCTCGGGACTTACCTGCACGGTCTGTTCGAGTCGCCCCGGGCCTGTAGTGCGCTGCTGCGCTGGGCCGGTTTGGCGCAGGCGCGGGAGGTGGATTATCACGCCCTGCGCGAGCGCGACATCGAACGCCTGGCCGATCTGGTGGAAAAACATCTGGATACCGATCGCTTGCGTCAGCTTTGTGGTCTTGAATAAGGGCGTGCTGCCATGCTGCAACTGATCCTTGGTGGTGCCCGTTCCGGCAAGAGTCGCCTGGCCGAACGCCTGGCGCTGGAAAGTGCACTGCCGGTCACCTATATCGCCACCAGCCAGCCGTTGGATGGTGAGTTGAACGAGCGGGTCGCCCTGCATCGCCAGCGGCGTCCGGCCCATTGGCAGTTGATCGAAGAGCCGCTGGAGCTGGCCCGGGTCCTGCGCGAAAACGCGGCGGCCGACGCCTGTCTGTTGGTGGATTGCCTGACCCTGTGGTTGACCAATCTGTTGATGCTGGAAGACGCCGAGCGTTTGAAGGTCGAGCGCGAAGCCCTGTTGTCGAGCCTGGCACTGTTGCCGGGAGAAGTTATTTTTGTCAGCAACGAAACCGGTCTGGGTATCGTCCCGCTGGGTGAATTGACTCGCCGTTATGTCGATGAAGCCGGTTGGCTGCATCAAGCTCTGGCCGAGCGTTGTCAGCGAGTGGTGCTGACAGTCGCCGGTTTGCCCCTGACTTTGAAAGGAACTGTGTTATGAGTGAATCGTGGTGGCTGAACCCGTGCAAGGCAATTGATCTGCTGGCCCAGGATGCGGCATTCGAGCGTCAGCAGCAACTGACCAAACCTACTGGCTCCCTGGGCCAGTTGGAACAGGTCGCAGTGCAACTGGCCGGTTTGCAGGGCCGCCTCAAGCCGCGGGTCGACACGCTGTGGATCGCGATTTTTGCCGGCGACCATGGTGTGGTCGCCGAAGGGGTGTCGGCTTATCCGCAGGAAGTGACTGGGCAGATGCTTGCCAACTTCGTCGGCGGCGGTGCGGCGATCAGTGTGCTGGCGCGGCAGTTGGGGGCGCAGCTGGATATCAATGACTTGGGTACGGTCACGCCGATGCTCAACCTGCCAGGTGTGCGTCATCTGCAGATCGGTGCCGGGACGGCGAACTTTGCCCAGGGCCCGGCCATGACCGAAGCCCAGGGCCGGTTGGCGCTGGCGGCCGGGCGTGACAGCGTGCGGCGCGCGGTGGCGGCGGGCAGCGAGTTGTTTATCGGTGGCGAAATGGGGATCGGCAACACGGCTTCGGCCAGTGCGGTGGCCTGTGCGCTGTTGAAATGCCCGGCGGCGTTGCTGGCCGGCCCCGGCACCGGGCTCGACCCGGCCGGCGTCAGCCACAAGGCGCAGGTGATCGAGCGGGCGCTGGCGCTGCATGCCGAGCACACCGACGATGCGTTGCAGGCCTTGTTCCGTCTGGGCGGTTTCGAGATCGCGGCACTCGCCGGGGCCTATGTGGCCTGTGCCCAGGAGGGCGTGGCGGCGCTGGTCGACGGCTTTATCTGCACCATCGCGGCGATGGTCGCGGTGCGCTTGAATCCCGAGTGCCGGCAGTGGTTGATCTTTGCCCACCGTGGCGCCGAACGTGGGCATCGGCATGTTCTGGAGAGCCTGCTGGCCGAGCCCTTGCTCGATCTGGGGCTGCGCCTGGGCGAAGGCAGTGGCGCGGCGTTGGCGGTACCGCTGGTGCGTCTGGCCTGCGACCTGCACGGGCAGATGGCGACCTTTGCCGAGGCGGCGGTGGCGGATCGCCCGGCATGAGTGTGCGCCTGGACCTGCTGCGTCACGGTGAAACCGAACTGGGTGGTGGCTTGCGCGGCAGCCTGGACGATGCCTTGACGCCCAAGGGCTGGGAACAGATGCGTGCCGGTGTGGCGCGGCAAGGGCCTTGGGATCGCTTGATCAGTTCGCCTTTGCAGCGTTGCGTGCGTTTTGCCGAGGCGCTGGGCGCGAGCCTCAGTCTTGCGGTCGAGATCGAGCGTGACCTGCGGGAGTTGCATTTCGGTGCCTGGGAAGGGCGGAGCGCGGCGGCGTTGATGGAGACGGACGCCGACGACCTGGGCCGGTTCTGGGCCGATCCCTATGGCTTCACGCCGCCTGATGGCGAGCCGGTGGCGCAGTTCGCCGAGCGGGTGTTGGGGGCCGTGTCGCGCCTGCAACAGCGCTATGCCGGTCAGCGGCTGCTGTTGATCGGTCATGGCGGTGTGATGAAGGTGTTGCTGGCCCAGGCGCGGGGGTTGCCGCGTGAGCAATTGTTGCAGATCGAGGCGGCCCATGGTGCCTTGTTCGCCTTGCAGGTAGCTGCCGATGGCGGGCTGAGGGAGGTGCCGTGAGCGGTTTGCCGTTCCGGATCGCCCTGCAGTTTCTCAGCAGCCTGCCGATTCGCTTGCCGGGAATGCCGGAACCTCGGGAGATGGGGCGCTCGTTGCTCTGCTACCCGCTGGTGGGGTTGCTGTTCGGCGGCGTGCTTTGTGCGCTCGATTGGGTGTTGGCGGGGGCGCCGTTGTTGCTCCATGGTGCTTTGTTGCTGACGGCCTGGGTACTGCTCAGCGGCGGCCTGCACCTGGACGGCCTGGCCGACAGCGCGGATGCCTGGCTGGGTGGTTTTGGCGACCGCGAGCGGACCTTGCTGATCATGAAGGACCCGCGCAGCGGGCCGATTGCCGTGGTCACGCTGGTACTGGTGCTGCTGTTGAAGTTCTGTGCCTTGCTGGCGTTGCTCGAACAACGGCAGACTGTGGCGTTGCTGCTGGCGCCGCTGATCGGCCGTAGTGCCTTGCTCGGGTTGTTCCTGACCACGCCGTATGTGCGTGCCGGTGGGTTGGGGCAGGCGTTGGCCGACCATCTGCCGCGCCGCGCCGGTTGGTATGTGTTGCTGGCGAGCGCGCTGTCCTGTGGCTTGCTGGCCGGGTTCAAGGGGCTCTGGGCGGTCGGGCTGGCGGTGCTGGGCTTCTGCTGGTTGCGGCAGTTGATGATGCGGCGTTTGGGCGGCACCACTGGCGACACGGCGGGGGCGTTGCTGGAGTTGCTGGAGATGGCGGTGTTGGTGGGGGTGGCGTTGGTCTGAGCGGGGCTTCGGCGACCTTGCAATGGCGTCAGTAGTCGCTCCGCTGAATATCGTTCAAACTTGTTTTTCCTGTGTTACGGGTATATACACACGTTATGTTATCAACCGATTGTCTATGCATCAGCCTGCGTCGCGCCGCTCGCGGCGTCAGCAGGCATTACGACGGCGCTCTCGACGGCTTCGGGATCAACGTTGCCCAGTATTCTCTGCTGTGCAATCTCAAGCGTCTCGACCAGCCGAGCATTTCCAGCCTGGCCGAAGCCATGGGCCTGGATCGCAGTACCCTCGGGCGCAACCTGCGAGTGCTGGAGGGCGATGGCCTGGTGGCCCTGACCGAAGGCGCCGACCAGCGTAATCGCCTGGTCCGGCTCACCGACGCCGGAGCCGAGCGACTGGTGGCCGCCCAGCCTGCCTGGGAGGCCTCGCAGCAGCGTCTGGTGGAGCGTCTCGGGGATGAAAAGCGTGCCACGCTGTTGGCCTTGCTGGAAGAGTTGGCAGGCGGCGAGTAATCGCCGTTTTATTTGAATAAAGCGGGTATATACCCGCTAATGGAGAGCAATAATGACATCGATGTGGCGTGCCAGTGGCTGGATTCTGCTCGGGAGTGCACTGATCCTCGCGCTGTCTCTCGGGATACGGCACGGTTTCGGGCTGTTCCTGTCCCCCATGAGCGCGCAGTTCGGTTGGGGGCGTGAGGTGTTCGCCTTTGCCATTGCCTTGCAGAACCTGATCTGGGGGCTGGCCCAACCCTTCACCGGAGCCCTGGCCGATCGCTTCGGTGCAGCGAAAGTGGTGTTGATCGGTGGGCTGTTGTACACCGCCGGGTTGGTCTGCATGGGCCTGTCCGATTCCGCGCTGAGCCTGTCCCTGAGTGCCGGCCTGCTGATCGGTATCGGCCTGTCGGGGACCTCGTTCTCGGTGATCCTCGGCGTGGTCGGGCGCGCCGTGCCACCGGAAAAGCGCAGCATGGCCATGGGCATTGCCAGTGCCGCCGGGTCTTTCGGCCAGTTTGCCATGCTGCCGGGGACCCTGGGGTTGATCGGCTGGCTCGGCTGGTCGACGGCGCTGCTGGTGCTGGGCCTGCTGGTGGCGCTGATCGTGCCGCTGGTGAGCCTGCTCAAGGACAAGCCGTTGCCCAAGTTCGAGGGTGAGCAGACCCTGTCCGAGGCGCTGCGCGAGGCCTGTTCCCATTCCGGCTTCTGGTTGCTGGCATTCGGCTTTTTCGTCTGCGGTTTCCAGGTGGTATTTATCGGCGTGCACCTGCCGGCCTACCTGGTCGACCAGCATCTGCCGGCCACCGTCGGTACCACGGTGCTGGCGCTGATCGGCCTGTTCAATATCTTCGGCACCTACACCGCCGGCTGGCTCGGCGGCAGGATCTCCAAGCCGCGCCTGCTGACCGCCCTGTACCTGGCGCGGGCCGTGGTGATCGTGGTGTTTCTCTGGGTGCCGGTCACGCAATTCAGTGCCTACCTGTTCGGCATGGCGATGGGCTTTCTCTGGTTGTCGACGGTGCCTTTGACCAACGGCACCGTGGCGACCCTGTTCGGGGTGCGCAATCTCTCCATGCTCGGTGGGATCGTGTTCCTGTTCCATCAGTTGGGGGCCTTCCTCGGCGGCTGGCTCGGCGGGGTGGTGTATGACCGTACCGGCAGCTACGACTTGATCTGGCAGGTTTCCATCCTGCTGAGCCTGCTCGCTGCGGCCTTGAACTGGCCGGTGCGTGAGCGGCCCGTGGCGCGGTTGCAGGCGCAGGCAGGTCTGGCATGAGTGCCTTCTGGTCGCGGCTGCTGGCCCTGGCGCTGCTCGCCCTGCTCCTGGCGCTGGCCTGGTGGGGCTGGCACCAGGGCGGCCTGGCATTGATGCAGTTGGGCATGGGTTCTTGTTAGGCGCCGCTTGCTGGGAAGGGGAGCCGGCGCGTAAGTCGGCGGCTCGATCTTTTCTCCAGGATTCAGGATATGGCGATGCGCTGGCTGGCGGTTCCGCCGTTTTGATGGCCTTTTCCGGGGCGGTCCTGGCGGCCGGATGCCGTGCACCTGTTCAAGGTGCTGGCGCAGCAGAGCGCGGTGCCGAAGTGGAATTTCTACAAGTACGTGCTGGATCGCCAGGGCAGGGTGATCGCGCACTTCTCCAGCCTGACCAAGCCCGACACCCCTGACTTGATCGAAGCGATGGAGAAGGCCATCGCCTCGAAGCCCCGATAAACATCAGGCGATAAAAAACCCGCATCAGCCGATGCGGGTTTTTTCTATCCAACTGACGAGCGGTTCAGGCCCATCGTGAATCAGAACTTGTACGTCATGCCCAGGCCGTAGCCCCATGCGCTGTTTTCGTACTTGGCGGTGTAGACGCCGCCTTTTTGCGGGTTGTTCAGGTTGACGTTGACGTCTTCTTCCTTGAGGTAGGAGAGCGCGACATCAATCGTCAGGTCGTCGGTTGGGCTGTAGCCGGCACCGAAGCTGATGGCGCGACGATCGCCTGTCGGGATACGGACGGAGCGATCGGTGTTGTTGGTTGGCGCCTGGTCAACCGACAAGCCGCTGCGCAGGACCCATTCCTTGTTGACCCGGTAGGAAACACCGATGGCCGAGGCCCAGGTGTCGTGCCAGTTCTGTTGTTCGGTGATGGTACCGATCGGACCGGCGGAGCCACCAAGCCCGGCAGAAACACCCTGGTTGTTGATGGTGATGTCTTTCAGGCGGCTCCAGCGGGTCCAGGTGCTACCGGCATATACGGTCCACTGGTCATCCAGTTTCTGGGTGATCGAGAAGTCGACGTTCTCTGGCGTGGTGATATCCAGGGAGCCCTTGTAGCGGGTACCGTTGAAAGGACCGAAGCCGACACCGGTGATGCTGGTGTGGCCATCCAGGGTGTAGCTGACCTTGGAATGGTAGGTCAGGCCCAGGCGGGTGGTGTCGGTAGGTTGGACAATGACACCGATGTTGTAGCCGATCGCCGTGTCGTCGCCCTTGACGTCCACCGAGCCGTCATTGCGCCCGAAAGTCGGGGCAAAAGGCGTCGCGGAGCTCAGTTCGCCGCTGATACGGTTGATGGTCGGACCGAAACCGACGGAAACCATATCGTTGAACGCATAGCTGACAGTCGGTTGCAGGGTGACAACCTTGACTTCGCTCTTCTGGCCGTAATAACGACCGGAAGCGCTGCTTTCATAGTCGGTTATCAGGCCGAAAGGTGCGTAGGCACCCAGACCCAGTGCCCAGCCGTTACCCAGCTGTTTGACGAAGAAGGCGTTGGGTACAGAGGTGAATGGAACCATGTCGCCGTCACTGGTGCCGCCTGGAGGGCCGCCGCGAACGGTCTTGATATCGGAACTGGCATCGATTGCGGCAACGCCGGCAGTGACTTGATCGCGCTTGAGCAGGGACATGCCGGCAGGGTTGCCGTAAATGGTGCTTGCATCTTCAGCGGAAGAAGATCGACCCGCATAACCGGTCCCCATCCCGCTGATGCTCTGTTCGTTGAGGGCAAAGCCACTCGCGAGAAGCTGGGTGGATGCCAGAGCAACAGAAAGGCTGAGAGTGGTCTTGAGCATTACTTTTTTCATTATTAGAACTCCGTGGTGATCACCGAGGCGAAAACTACCAACATTTTCGCTTCTGCGCTATAGGGTGTATTGCTGGAGATAGAGCGGTTTTGTAGGACAATCCAACCAAAGTCACTTGGTTTTTCCAGAAACTGGGTTTTGGCTCTAGCAAGCGACTGGAGTGACCGTTGAGTCACAACTTCGCCAGGCGCGGGTAAAGTCCCTTAAACGTCCGTGTGGCTGGAAAGTCTGTCGCCAGATCCGCGCCATACCGAGCAGATCGTCGACGGCGGGTAAGTGTGGGTAGCGTTCTTCCACCAGCAGCCAGGCAATGGCGGTGGAATAACGCAGGTTCACCGCGAGTTCGAGATTCGGGCTGCTGAAAAAAGCGTGCTGGCTGGCCAGGCCACGAACCAGGCTGGCCAATTCCGGGTCCGGGGCCAGGTAACGGTCCCACAGCGCGGCATGGCGGCTCTCGTCGATGCAATACAGGCCGTGGCCGCGGCGGTCGTGCAGGGCCGAGCCCAGGTCCGACTGGCTGGCGGCGACACCCAGCAGCAGCGCTTCGGCGCTCGGGCTGTGGCGGCCCAGGTACAGCAGGGTCGGACGAATCACATAAAGGCGCAGTTCCCTGGCGGCGATACCCATGACACCCTCGATGCTCCTGCCGTGTGATCGGCGTTTTTATTGGTCGGCGTGGCCTGGCCCCTGGTAGCGGTTGAGACGTTCAGGCCCGCCGGAAGCGGCCCGGGCCGCTTGAGTTGAAGTGTAGTGTCATATCTTTGTTGTAAAGGACTGTTTTTAAAATATTTAAACCATGAGCATGCGGCTTATATATTTATTCGTACTTAGCAATACAGCCAAAATCGCGAAACTTCAGGCAATAAAAAACCCAGCTGCTGAGGCTGGGCTTTTTGGGTTACAGCTTGTTTCGAACTTCAGGCAACCAGGGCCTGGCGCGTGCGGTCGATCACCGCTTGCAGCGGTTCGGCGCTGGAGTACTGGTCTGGATACAGGCGTTCGCTGTGACGGGCGATACCGTGTTCGTTGACCAGCGTGAAGCTGAAGCAGCCTTTGCGAGCGGCCATGATCAGGCAGTTCATCGGTGCGAAGGCGTTGGTCAGGGTGCGAATAGCGTCCTGGGTATGGATTTGAGTCGACATAATTATTAGGTGTTCCTGCAAATGACACGGAATCTGATCCGTGCAACGTTAAAACGTTCCAGTAGCGTCGAACCATTATGGATCGGACGAAGAACCTGACTGGAACAAAGCCGCCAGTTGAAGCGCATGAAATTGAGTGGCGCTTGGGCTGGCAGGTAGGTACTTAGGAGGGCAGGCAGTCACAACAGGGGCTAAGGTTCTGGGCCCGGGGTGAAGATCCTGATCAATCTTGCAGGTTGGTTCGGTCAGAGTAACAACCTTCGGCAGCCGCCTTTCATAAGGCTGTACTGGAGAGGATTTACCTGGAAACCATCGAGGGGTCGATCCCTTTTTCGAGCGACTGATCCATTTTGGAAAGTGCTTGGGGGATGTTCGACCAGAATTGACTTTCAGCTTGGTACTAACGGTGCGGATACTATCGCATTAAAACGGATAAGGGAAGGGGGTTAGCAAAAAGCTTGTTCAAGGCGCTGCCGGGGTTATCGCGGCGCTAGCCCGTTGGCGGGACGCCGCTCAAAGGGCGGCGAGGCGCCTGCGCCAGGTTTGGCGTCAAAGCGCGAATGGCCGCGCCTGTGCAAAAAAGGTGCGTCGATATAACCGTTGTCGCACTACTTGTGCACAATCGGGCCATGGCTTGTCACCGGAGTGTCATCTGCGCAATCGGTCCCTCGAATGCCTGTATCGCAAATACAAGTCAATGAAAAATATCGTCTTTTTTTATTGGTGAAAAAATCGACAGTTTGACTGCGAGCCCCATTCCATGCGGCTTTGCGGGGGTTGGAGAGGGGTTGTCCACTGAGTTATCCACAGCTTCTGTGGATTGTCCCAAGCGCTTGCTCTAGGACGGGCATGCCGGGTTTTTTCGACTTTACCCGTATGAAAAACAGCGTAGAGTGGCGCGCCCCGCGATCTGGCGTGCAGTGCCACATGAAATTTCGCTTGTCGTCCTTGCCCTTGTCCAGGCCCGATACGATTTCTACCTGGCTCGAACTGTCCACGGCCGATCAGCTTCGTTACCCTTGATTCTTTACAATTCGTTGGCACCTCGGGAGTCCTTATGGCGTTGGATCTGACCAGTCTCTTGCTCGGTTTGGCGGGCGCGGCGCTGCCGTTGCTGGCGCTGGCCTGGCAGTTGCAGCGCCGGGCGAGTGTTGCTCAGGCCGAACGGGTGCTCCTGGACGAGCGTTTGAGTGGTGCCCGGTTGGCAGCGGAGGGGCTCGGCGCACAGCTGGATGCCTGCCGTGACGAGGTCAGCGACCTGAGCCAGGCCAATTCCGTCAAGCAGGCGGAGCTGGCGGCGTTGCGCCGGGAAGTCGAACTGTTGCAGATCGAGCGGGATAATGGCCGTGATGCGGCCCATGCCTGGAACCTTGAGCGAGCCCAGAAGGAGGCCGAGCTGCGCCGCCTGGACACCCAGGCGGCGTCGTTGAGTGCCGAACTGCGAGAGCAGCAGGACAGCCATCAGCAGCGCCTGGACGATCTGCAGGGTTCGCGGGATGAGCTGCGGGCGCAGTTTGCCGAAATGGCCGCGAAGATCTTCGACGAGCGCGAGGCGCGTTTTGCCGAAAACAGCCAGCAACGCCTCGGACAATTGCTCGACCCGTTGAAGGAGCGCATCCAGTCCTTCGAAAAGCGCGTGGAAGAAAGTTATCAACAGGAAGCCCGTGAACGCTTCTCTCTGGGCAAGGAGCTGGAGCGTCTGCAACAGCTGAACTTGCGCCTGAGCGATGAGGCGACCAATCTGACCCGTGCGCTCAAGGGCCAGAAGACCCAGGGCAACTGGGGCGAGTTGATTCTTGAGCGGGTGCTTGAGCATGCCGGGCTGGAAAAGGGTCGTGAGTACCAGACCCAGGTCAGCCTGAAAGGGCCGGACGGCGAGCGTTTCCAGCCGGACGTGCTGATCCTGTTGCCGGGTGACAAACAGGTGGTGGTGGACTCCAAGGTCAGCCTGACCGCCTACCAGCAGTACGTCGGCGCCGATGACGAGGTGATCGGCCAGGCGGCGCTCAAGCAGCATGTACTGTCGCTGCGCACTCATGTGAAGGGCCTGGCCGGCAAGGACTACAAGCGTCTGGAAGGGCTGCACAGCCTGGATTTCGTCTTGCTCTTCGTACCCATTGAAGCGGCGTTTTCGGCGGCCTTGCAGGCTGAACCGAACCTGTTCCAGGAGGCCTTCGACCGCAATATCGTGATTGTCAGCCCGACCACCTTGCTCGCCACCTTGCGGGTGATCGACAGCCTCTGGAAACAGGAGCGGCAGAGCCAGAACGCCCGGGAAATCGCCGAGCGCGCCGGTTGGCTGTACGACAAGTTCGTGTTGTTCATCCAGGATCTGGACGAGGTCGGCAACCGCCTCCAGCAATTGGACAAGGCCTACGCCGCCGCCCGCAACAAGCTGACGGACGGACGTGGCAACCTGGTCAGCCGTAGCGAGCAGCTCAAGCTGCTGGGCGCGCGGGCGAGCAAGAGCCTGCCGACGGAGTTGCTGGAGCGGGCGATGACCGATGAAAATGGTGTGGTCGAGTTGCCGGAGTAACGGTTCTTCAAGGTCGCCACCAGTGAGTCCCAATGCGTACCTTCAGAGGGGCAGATGCCGGCTCAACAATGCCCGCAACGCCGCCGGCTTCACCGGCTTGGCCAGGTACTCCAATCCCGCTCCATGTACCTGTGCGATGGTTTCCGGGCGCAGGTCGGCGCTGATCACCACTCCGGGCAACGGCTCCGCCAGGCGCGTGCGCATCCAGGTCATCAAGCCGGTGCCAGTCTCGCCATCGTCCAGGTGATAGTCCACCAGGGCCAACTGTGGGCGCAGGCCACCGTCGAGCAGGGCGGCGCACTCCTCGCGATTGCGCGCGGTCGAGACCCGGCAACCCCAGCGGGTCAGCAGGCTGTGCATGCCGATCAGAATGCTGTCCTCATTATCCACGCATAACACCTGTGCACCGCTCAGCGCGTGGCCGTTGACGGGCACGGCCTTGCCGGCCGCACTCGCCGGATGACTGGCAATCGGTACGCTGACGCTGAACACACTGCCGCGTCCCGGCCAGGAGCGCACTTGCAGGCGATGCCCAAGTACCCGGCACAACCCGTCGGCAATCGCCAGGCCCAGCCCCAGGCCTTTTTCGGCTCGGGTCTGGTGGCTGTCGAGGCGCTTGAACTCTTCGAAAATCACCTGGCGCTTGTCCTCGGGAATGCCCGGCCCACGGTCCCAGACCTCCAGCGACAGCTGGCCGCCCTGGCGCCGCACGCCGAGCAGGACCGGGCCCCTGGCGTAGCGGAAGGCATTGGTCAGGAAGTTCTGCAGGATCCGCCGCAACAGCTTGATATCGCTGTTCACCGGCAAGCGGCTGCCACGAACCCGGAAGCTCATGCCTTGCTCCTGGGCCAGCGCCTTGAATTCCGCGCCGAGGGTATCGAACAGCTCGTTAAGGACAAAGGGGCGCGGATTGGGCGTGATCTTGCCGTTCTCCAGGCGCGAGATATCCAGCAGGTCGCTGATCAGGTCCTCGGCCGAGCGCAACGAGCTGTCCAGGTGCTGGACCAGTTGCTTGGCTTCCTGGGACAGGCTGTCGTCCTGATGCGAGAGGGCGGCGGAGAACAGCCGGGCGGCGTTCAGCGGTTGCATCAGGTCATGGCTGACCGCCGCGAGGAAGCGGGTCTTGGACTGGTTGGCCGCTTCCGCCGTGCCCTTGGCTTCGGTCAGCGCGATGTTCAGTTGCGACAGTTCGTGGGTTCGTTCGGCGACGCGCCGTTCCAGGCCCTCGTTGGCTTCAGTGAGGGCCTGTTCGGCCTCGCGGAACGCGGTGATGTCGGTGAAGCTCATGACGAAACCGCCACCGGGCATCGGGTTGCCGATCAGCTCGATGACCCGGCCGTTGGGGAACAGCCGCTCCGAGGTGTGCGCGCGGCCCTGGCGCATCCAGTGCAGGCGCCGCGCGACATGCACTTCAGCCTCGCCGGGACCGCACAGGCCGCGCTCGGCGTTGTAGCGGATGATATCGGCAATTGGCCGGCCGACGCTGATCAGGCCGTCCGGGTAGTTGAACAGCTCCAGGTAACGCCGGTTCCAGGCCACCAGCTTCAGTGACTGGTCGACCACGCTGATGCCCTGGGTGATGTTTTCGATGGCGCCTTGCAACAAAGCACGGTTGAATTGGAGCACTTCGGAGGCTTCGTCGGCGATCCTGACGACATCTTCGAGTTGCATTTCCCGCCCTTCGATGGCCGCCTTCACCACCGCACGGGTCGAGGACGCCCCGAGTACCCCGGCCAGCAGGCGCTCGGTGTGGGCGATCCAGTCGCTGTCGGCGTTCTGGTTCGGGTTGAAACCCTTGCCCTGGCGATAGGCAAAACGAATGAAACTCTGCCGCGCGCGTTCCTCGCCGACAAAGCGCGCGGCGAGGGTCAGCAGGTCTTCGATCTGCACCGCCAGCATCGAGCGGGCGCTGGGGCGGGCGTTGAGCTCCTGGCCGATAAAGCGCCCGGCCTGCCAGTGTTCGGAGACCCGTGTGCGCGACAGCACCGAAACCCAGGCGAACAGGGTGAAGTTGCCCGCCAGCGACAGCACCACGCCTTGGGTCAGCGGGCTGATCGGCAGGTTCAGCGGGTTACCGTGCAGCCAGGCCAGCCCGGGGAAACTGCTTAACGACCAGCCCAGGCTGCGGGCGGCGATCGGCAGGACCAAGGTGTAAAACCAGATGAAGGTGCCGCCGGCGATACCGGCAAACACCCCGCGTCGGTTCGCCTGTTTCCAGTACAGCGCGCCGAGCATGGCCGGCGCCAGTTGGGTCACGGCGGCGAAGGCGATCTGGCCGATGGTCGCCAGGCTCGCGGTCGAGCCCAGGAGGCGGTAGCTGACGTAGGCCAGCAGGAGAATGGCGACAATACTGACCCGGCGCACCGAGAGCATCCAGTGGCGGAAGACTTCGAACGGTCGCTCGGAGTTCTGCCGTCGCAGCAGCCAGGGCAGCAGCATGTCGTTGGAGACCATGGTCGACAGCGCGACGCTGGCGACAATCACCATGCCGGTGGCCGCCGAAGCGCCGCCGATAAAGGCCAGCAAGGCCAGTGCCGGATGGGCCTGGGCCAATGGCAGGCTGATGACGTAGGAGTCGCGCAAGACCTCGACCGGCAACATCATGCGCCCGGCCAGGGCAATCGGCACCACGAACAGCGCCGCCAGGATCAGGTAGGCGGGGAATACCCACTTGGCCAGGCGCAGGTCCTGGGGCTCGATATTTTCCACCACGGTGACATGGAACTGCCGGGGCAGGCAGATGATCGCCATCATCGCCACGCCGGTCTGCACCACCATGGACGGCCAGTTGACCGTTTCCTGCCAGTATTCGGCGAGCAGCGCCGAGGTCTTGGCTTGGTTGAACAAGTCGTCGAAACCGTCGTAGAGGCCGTAGGTGACGAAGGCGCCGACGGCGAGAAAGGCAAACAGCTTGACCAGGGATTCGAAGGCAATTGCCAGGACCATGCCGCGGTGGTGTTCGGTGGCGTCGAGGTTGCGGGTACCGAAGACGATGGTGAACAGTGCCAGGATCAGCGATACCACCAGGGCCGTGTCCTGGGCGCGCACGCCCATGGCGTCGGCACCGGCGCCGATCAGCAGGTTGACGCCAAGGACGATGGCCTTGAGTTGCAGGGCGATATACGGCAGTACGCCGACCAGGCAGATCAGCGCTACCACTACCGCCAGGGACTGCGATTTGCCATAGCGGGCGGCGATGAAGTCGGCGATGGAGGTGATGTTTTCCTGTTTGCTGATCAGCACCATCTTTTGCAGCACCCAGGGCGCGAACACCAGCAGCAGCACGGGGCCCAGGTAGATCGGCAGGAACGCCCAGAGCTGGTCGGCGGCCTGGCCGACCGCGCCGAAGAAGGTCCAGCTGGTGCAATAGACGGCCAGCGACAGGCTGTACACCCAGGCTCGCACGCGTGGCGGCAGGGGCGCGCTGCGGCGGTCGCCATAAAAGGCGATGGTGAACATGATGGCCATATAGGCCAGGGCGACGGCGGCGATCAGCCCGCTGGACAGCGACATGGAAACTCCCGGCAAAAGACATCCCGAGGGCAGTCCGGCCCTGGCGCTACAGTCTCGCACGATGGCCGGGCGGCGTCAGTGTCGACCAAGGTCGCAGCCTTGCCCCGGGGTTCGGACGCGACGATATGGTTGCGTTGGAACACCGATTTGTAGGCACCGGTTTGCTGGCGATCGCGGCCGTTCAGGCGATGCCAGGCTCGCGGGCCTCATCGCCGGCAAGCCGGCTCCCACAGGTGGCCGCGTTGATCGTGGTGGCGAAGTGACCTACGCGCAGGTCAGTGCCAGTTCGATCTGTCGATGCAGCGCCTCGACACTCAACGGCGTGTCGGCGAACAGCACCCGGAACACCGTCGGTGCGACGATCAGGTTGAGCAGGTACTCGACGCTGGGCCGTGGGTCGCCCGGATAACGATCAAGAATGGTCTGCAGCTGTCCGCCGAGAATGGTCGTGCAATAGCCGGTGGCGGGGCTGCATTGCACATCACGCATCAGCTGCCGGCCCGGTTCCGAGCTCATTTCATCCAGATACTGCTCGGCCCAGGCCCGCAGGTCTCCACGCAGGCTGCCGGTATTGGCCGGTTCGACTTCCGGGCGCATACGGGCGAAGGCCACATCCGCCAGCAACGCCGCCAGGTCGCCCCAGCGTCGATAGATCGTCGAGGGCGTGACCCCGGCCCGTGCCGCAATCTGCGGCACGGTCAGGCTCGCGCGGTCCTGCTCTTCGAGAAGCGCGCGGACCGCCTGATGAATCGATTCCTGGACCCGGGCACTGCGGCCGCCCGGACGTACACTTTCTTTGATCGCCATGCCAAAACCTTAACACAAAGAATTTGCTTTAAGAGAAAAGCCGTAGCACACTCCGCAAAAGCAATATTTTAGCTTTTGCGCTTTCCTGTGGAGTGTACTCATGTTCAATCGCGTCGACACGCCGGTTTCCAAGCTTGCCAGCCAGGTGTTCCTGTCGATCACCTTGCTGACCTTTCTGGCCGCCTCCAGCGCGCCGACGCCCTTGTACCACCTGTATCAGGAAACCCTGCAGTTTTCCGCTGCGACCCTGACGCTGATCTTCGGAGTGTATGCCCTGAGTCTGCTGGCGGCGCTGTTGACGGTCGGTTCGCTGTCCGATCATCTGGGACGGCGGCCGGTGATCTTTGCCGCGCTGTTGCTGGATATCGGCGCAATGTGGCTGTTTATCTGCGCCGACAGCGCCGTATTGCTGATCGCCGCGCGGGCGCTGCAAGGCTTTGCCACGGGCATGGCCACCAGCGTACTGGGTGCGGCCCTGCTGGACTACGACAACCGCAAGGGACCACTGATCAACAGTATTGCGCCTTTGCTGGGCATGGCCTGCGGGGGCCTGGGTTCCGGTTTGCTGGTGGAGTTCGCGCCCCGGCCGATGCAACTGGTGTACTGGATTCTGTTCGGTTTGCTGGTGGTGCAGGCGACTTATGTCTGGCGCTTACCGGAAACGGTCAGCGCACAGCCGGGCGCCCTGGCGTCGTTGCGCCCGACCCTGCATGTGCCGCCGCAAGCGCGCCAGGCTCTGTGGATAGCCTTGCCGGTGGACATCGCGGTCTGGGCCATGGGCGGTTTCTACCTGTCCCTCGCGCCTTCGCTGGTACGTGTCGCGACCGGTTCGACCTCCAACCTGATCGGCGGTGTGCTGGTGGCGGTGCTGACCCTCAGCGGGGCGTTGGCGATCTTCACCTTGCGCAATCGGCCGGCGGAAAAAATCCTGCGCCTGGGGGCCGTGTTGTTGGCCATAGGTGTCAGCCTGATTCTGCTGGCGGCGCACAGCGCCAGCCTTCCGCTGTTTCTCTTCGCCACGTTGGTCGCGGGCAGCGGTTTTGGCTCGGGTTTCCTCGGCGCGTTGCGCAGTGTGGTACCGCTGGCCTTGCCCCATGAGCGGGCGGGGCTGATGTCGGCCTTTTATGCGCTGAGCTACCTGGCGTTCTGCCTGCCGGCGTTATTGGCGGGCAACCTGAGTCGCGGTTTCGGCCTGATTGCGACGACCGACGGCTACGGTGTGATGTTGATCGGGCTTTCCCTGGGGGCCTTGCTGATGTTGCTGTGGCGCCGTCCGGCGCGGGACCTGGCGGCTTGAGCCGGTCAGTCGGCTGATCGGTTATTGCAAGATCGACGACCGGGCGCTGGTCAGACTGGGGTCTTTTACCGGAATGAGCACGGCGGCCCATGACGACTCCCACACGCTCAGCGTCTACTCAGTTGGCGCTGAAGCTCCAATTGGCGGATCTGACGCAAATGCTCGGTCTGTTGCAGGAAGTGGCCTGGCAACCGCTGTCCGCCCAGGCCCGTTTGTTCCTGCAACCCGAGAGCCTGTTCGGCCTGTATCAATTGCTCTGCCATGTGCTGCCCACGCGGCGGATGCGCCCTCAGGGCGCGGCGCCCATGGCCTTTGCCTTGCAGACCTTGCGCCGGGCGTTGTTGCACGAGCCCGATCCGCGGCGTCGGGTCGAGTTGGCCCATGACTGCGTTGATGCGCTGTTGCTCAGGAGCAGGGGGGGGGGGGTCGGCAAGCGCATCGCCCAGTTGCATGGTCTGGAGGCCATGGATATCGCGACCCAGGGGTTTATCGAGCTGATCCAGGCCTGTGCGGCGATTCTCCGTGATCATGCCTTTATCAGGACGCGCCTTGGCATAGGTGCCGGTTGGTTTGGCGGTGAAACCGGGGTTGCCGCGAAGTTGGGTCGAGCGGGGGTCTATGGCTCTGGTGGGCATATCAACCGGGCGCGGTTTGCGATTTTGCGCAGTGCGCTGGTGCGTGGCGATGAAATCAAGCGGCCAGTGTCAGGTATGGAGCCGGTGCTGGATGCCGCTTGGTTGTGCAGGGAGGCTCAACTGGATCTGTATCGCCTGGAGCAAGGGGCGGATGAACGCGGTCATTGTGGGAGTGGAGCTTATCGGATCGCCATACCGCCGCGAAGTTTTTAGCGGCCTTGCGGGCCTCTTCGCGGATGAATCCTGCTCCCACAATGATGTGTGTCGAGTCGAGAGTTTGCGTGCGCTGAATCG
>NZ_JALLIX010000058.1 GCF_023242365.1 Pseudomonas sp. MWU13-2100 | reverse complement strand
CTCCTGGCCTCCTGGGCCGCGGCGCCACCGGCGCTGTCGAGGCGGTCCATGTTGGCTTCGGTGGCGTGGCCGGCGTTGGCGCCCTTGACGGCAACCTCGCCTTCTTCTTTGTCGAATTCGTCCCAGCTCAGCATGACGTGTCGTCTCCTGCGTGAGGGCCTGATGCCCGTGTGAAAACACTGATGGTTTGCTTGTCACACGACCAATGGCCGCTTTGGATCTAAAGGATATGTTGCTTGCAGCAGCGGTTCGTGCACGCAAAAACATGGAATAGGTACGGGATGACCCGGTGTCGTCGACGGGAGAGGGCGCCGGGCCTTCCCCTGTGGCCTGCAAGGGCCTGAATCAACGAGGGTTTGCAGCTCGATTCGACGCTTTTTCAGGCGCGAATGGATACCGACAGTATAAGGTTTTTGTCTGGGCGTTTCAGCCAGTTTTTGCCAGAAATGATCCGGGCAGCTGCGGAGCGGTCGTGGTGGCGGGGGAAAGCAGGGGGGACACCTTTGCCGCAAGAAGCGCTTCCTGCGGCGGGTGGTTTTGCAAGGCTGGATCAGGCCGGGATCTTAGCCGTGGGAGCAACCGTTACCCATGATCCGGTATTCCATGATATGCCGGGTGCCTTGCGAGTCTTCATAGACCATGCGCGCCGGGACAACTTCGCAAACATCCGGTACTTCGCTCATGGAGATAACTTTTTGAATATCCGGGTGAGAACTGTAAGTGTACTGTTCCACCGGAACGTTGTGGCTGGCAGTGTCGGTTGGAATCTCGTCAGCCATGGCGGTTGCACACAGGCTGCTGAGGGCCAGAACGACTAGAGCTTTCATCTCGATTTACCTTCTTCGGGTCGTAAGGGGTCACGTAGCCCTGGTCAGGCTACGTGTGCAACGGTCTTGATTTGAATTCGAATTAACGGCCTTCGTGGGGGCTGTCGCTAAGTTAATTCGTTGCCTTAGTTGGCGAAGCGAATGTTAAGAGGCTACAAAATATTCATATAGAGGGGGTTTTGATAAAGACTATTGACAAAACCTGTAACAATCGTCGAAAAACGTCTCCCCGGCGTGTTTTTCGAGTTATTTTCGGTACCTCGAAAATCGTCGCAGGCAGCGTGCTTGAAGCCTTGCCGCGGTTGACACGAGCTTTTGCCGGTGTTTGTTACTACCATCGTCGAATGGCTTCAAGGCGCGGGCCCGGCTACAAGTGGGTCATAAAACAACAACATATCCACCGAGGTAAGAAAGATGAGTGCGGCTTCCCTGTACCCCGTTCGTCCTGAGGTTCTGGCGACTACGCTGACCGACGAGGCGACCTACAAGGCGATGTACCAGCAGTCGGTCGTCAATCCAGACGGCTTCTGGCGCGAGCAAGCCAAGCGCCTCGACTGGATCAAACCTTTCACCACGGTGAAGCAAACCTCCTTCGATGATCACCATGTCGATATCAAGTGGTTTGCCGACGGCACCCTGAACGTTTCCTACAACTGCCTGGACCGCCATCTGGCCGAGCGTGGCGATCAGGTCGCGATCATCTGGGAAGGCGACGATCCCGCCGAATCCCGCAACATCACTTACCGCGAGCTGCACGAGCAGGTCTGCAAATTCGCCAACGCCCTGCGTGGCCAGGATGTACATCGCGGCGACGTGGTGACCATCTATATGCCGATGATCCCCGAAGCCGCGGTCGCCATGCTGGCCTGTGCCCGCATCGGCGCGATCCACTCGGTGGTGTTCGGTGGTTTTTCGCCGGAAGCCCTGGCCGGTCGCATCATCGACTGCCGTTCCAAAGTGGTGATCACCGCCGATGAAGGTGTGCGTGCCGGCAAGAGGATTCCGCTCAAAGCCAACGTTGACGACGCCCTGACCAACCCGGAAACCAGCAGTGTCCAGAAAGTCATCGTGTGCAAGCGCACGGGTGGCGATATCAAGTGGAACCAGCATCGCGACATCTGGTTCGAAGACCTGATGAAGGTCGCGGGCAGCGTCTGCGCACCGAAAGAGATGGGCGCCGAAGAAGCGCTGTTCATCCTCTACACCTCCGGCTCCACTGGCAAGCCCAAGGGCGTGCAGCACACCACCGGCGGCTACCTGCTGTATGCGGCGCTGACCCATGAGCGGGTGTTCGATTACCGTCCGGGCGAGGTCTACTGGTGTACCGCCGATGTCGGCTGGGTCACCGGCCACACTTACATTGTCTATGGCCCGCTGGCCAACGGCGCGACCACCCTGATGTTCGAAGGCGTACCGAACTATCCGGACATCACCCGGGTGGCGAAGATCGTCGACAAGCACAAAGTCAATATTCTCTACACCGCCCCGACCGCAATCCGCGCCATGATGGCCCAGGGTACCGCGGCCGTCGAAGGCGCCGATGGCAGCAGCCTGCGCCTGCTGGGCTCGGTGGGCGAGCCGATCAACCCGGAAGCCTGGGAGTGGTACTACAAGAATGTCGGCAAGTCGCGCTGCCCGATCGTCGATACTTGGTGGCAGACCGAGACCGGCGGCAACATGATGAGCCCGCTGCCGGGCGCCCATGCGCTCAAGCCGGGTTCGGCGACACGGCCGTTCTTTGGCGTGGTGCCGGCGCTGGTGGATAACCTGGGCAACATCATCGAGGGCGCCGCCGAAGGCAACCTGGTGATCCTCGATTCGTGGCCGGGCCAGGCGCGGACTTTGTACGGCGATCACGACCGTTTCGTCGATACCTACTTCAAGACCTTCCGTGGCATGTATTTCACCGGTGACGGCGCGCGTCGCGACGAAGACGGTTACTACTGGATCACCGGGCGCGTGGATGACGTGCTGAACGTGTCCGGTCACCGCATGGGCACTGCCGAGATCGAGAGCGCCATGGTCGCCCACCCGAAAGTCGCCGAAGCGGCGGTGGTCGGTGTGCCGCACGATATCAAGGGGCAGGGCATCTATGTCTATGTCACCCTCAACGGTGGCGAAGAGCCCAGCGAGGCGCTGCGCCTGGAGCTGAAGAGCTGGGTGCGCAAGGAAATCGGGCCGATTGCCACGCCGGATGTCATCCAGTGGGCACCGGGCTTGCCGAAGACCCGTTCGGGGAAAATCATGCGGCGTATCCTGCGCAAGATTGCCACGGGCGAGTACGACGGCCTGGGGGATATTTCCACCCTGGCGGACCCGGGTGTGGTGCAGCATCTGATCGATACCCACAAGACCATGAACGCCGCGTAACACGCGTTCAAGGTTGACTGAGCCCCGTCCGGCATTGTGCCGGGCGGGGCTTTTTACGTTATGAAGAGGGTCTGCCTTCTGTGGGCTGGCTTGCCGGCGATGGCGGCCGCATGGGCGCTGCAAGGCTCGAGGGCCTCATCGCCGGCAAGCCGGCTCCCACGGAAGTTAGCCCGCTAAGAGCGAGGAGGGGGCGTGAGTGAAGTGAGATAAATATCGGTTTTTGTTGTGAATTCCTTCGTCTGTTACCGCTCGTCCGGGAGGTAACCAAATGTGTCACCTGCTGCCCGGACACGGGGCAAAGGGAAACGCCGGTGCCCGTTTTCGGCCCGAATCCACGGCCTTTTAAATCTCATCGAACACCGTGCTTGCCGGAATAGAAGGCTTTGCCAATAATAGGCCCGCTATTTGCAGGATAGATCGGTTATCCCTTCTTTCGCTCTTGCATGAAAATCAAGAGTTGTCAATGTGCCTATCCCGCTTTCTCGGCGCTTCTGTAATTAGTTGTCGCATTGAGGAAATATCGGCTTCGGGCCTGTCGTTAGAATGCCGATCACTCGCTTGTCGTGGCGCGCCTTGAACCGGTTCGCCGCCGACCGTTACGCGAAGACTGCTTTCCCATCCGCATATTGGGCTGTTGCTCACTCTGCCGTTTTGCCCTTGACCGATGGAGTCTCAAGATGAAGAAACTCGTGCTGCTTGGTGCCCTGGCACTGTCCGTGCTGTCGCTGCCGACATTCGCCGATGAAAAACCACTGAAAATTGGTATCGAAGCCGCCTACCCTCCGTTCGCCTCCAAGGCGCCGGACGGCAGCATCGTCGGTTTCGACTACGACATCGGCAATGCCCTGTGCGCTGAGATGAAGGTCAAATGCGTCTGGGTCGAGCAAGAGTTCGACGGCCTGATCCCGGCCCTCAAGGTGCGCAAGATCGACGCCATCCTGTCGTCGATGTCGATCACCGATGATCGCAAGAAGTCGGTCGATTTCACCAACAAGTACTACAACACCCCGGCGCGCCTGGTGATGAAGGAAGGCAGCGTTGTCAGTGACAACCTGTCCGAGCTCAAGGGCAAGAAGATCGGTGTGCAGCGTGGTTCGATCCACAACCGTTTCGCTGAAGAAGTCCTCAAGCCGCTGGGCGCTGAAATCAAGCCTTACGGTTCGCAGAACGAGATCTACCTGGATGTGGCCGCCGGTCGTCTCGACGGCACCGTGGCTGACGCCACCCTGCTGCAGGACGGTTTCCTGAAGACCGATTCCGGCAAGGGCTTCGCCTTCGTCGGCCCGCAATTCACCGACGAGAAATATTTCGGTGACGGCATCGGCATCGCCGTGCGCAAAGGCGACAAGGCCGATCTGGACAAGATCAACGCCGCCATCGTCGCGATCCGTGCCAACGGCACGTACAAGCAGATCCAGGACAAGTACTTCGACTTCGATATCTACGGCAAGTAACCCGCCGCGGTGACAAGTCCGAAATGGCGCAAGCAGCAGGAGCTCTGAGGTTTGCGCCATTTTTTCATCCCTAATTCCGAGGATCTGAATCATGTTGAAAGGCTACGGGGCTGTCATCCTCGATGGCGTTTGGCTGACGCTTCAGCTCGCCTTGTCATCCATGGCCCTGGCCATTGTCCTGGGGTTGATCGGGGTGGCCTTGCGCCTGTCGCCGGTACGTTGGCTGGCCTGGCTCGGCGACCTGTATGCCACGGTCATCCGCGGGATTCCCGACCTGGTGCTGATCCTGCTGATCTTCTACGGTGGCCAGGACCTGCTCAACCGTGTCGCGCCGCTGCTCGGTTATGACGACTACATCGACCTCAACCCGCTGGTCGCCGGTATCGGCACCCTGGGCTTTATTTTCGGCGCTTACCTGTCGGAAACCTTCCGTGGGGCCTTCATGGCGATCCCCAAGGGGCAAGCCGAAGCCGGCATGGCCTATGGCATGAGCAGCCTGCAAGTGTTTTTCCGGGTGCTGGTGCCGCAGATGATTCGCCTGGCGATTCCCGGTTTCACCAACAACTGGCTGGTCCTGACCAAGGCCACCGCGCTGATTTCCGTGGTCGGCCTGCAAGACATGATGTTCAAGGCCAAGCAGGCGGCGGATGCCACCCGCGAGCCTTTCACCTTCTTCCTCGCGGTGGCGGCGATGTACCTGGTGATCACCAGCGTCTCGTTGCTGGCATTGCGTCACCTTGAGAAGCGCTACTCGGTAGGCGTAAGGGCGGCTGATCTATGATCTTCGACTACAACGTCATCTGGGCAGCCATGCCGCTGTACCTCGGCGGTCTGCTGACCACCTTGAAACTGCTGGCCTTGTCCTTGCTGTTCGGTCTGATGGCGGCATTGCCCCTGGGGCTGATGCGGGTGTCCAAGCGGCCGCTGGTGAACATGAGCGCCTGGCTCTACACCTACGTGATCCGCGGCACGCCGATGCTGGTGCAGCTGTTCCTGATCTACTACGGCCTGGCCCAGTTCGAGGCGGTGCGCGAGAGTTTCCTCTGGCCCTGGCTGTCGAGCGCGACCTTCTGTGCCTGCCTGGCCTTTGCCATCAACACCAGCGCCTACACCGCCGAAATCATCGCCGGCAGCCTGCGGGCCACGCCCAATGGCGAGATCGAGGCGGCCAAGGCCATGGGTATGTCGCGCTATAAACTGTACCGCCGCATCCTGCTGCCGTCGGCCCTGCGCCGGGCGTTGCCGCAGTACAGCAACGAAGTGATCATGATGCTGCAGACCACCAGCCTGGCGTCCATCGTCACCCTGATCGACATCACCGGTGCCGCGCGCACGGTCAACGCCCAGTATTACCTGCCGTTCGAGGCCTACATCACCGCCGGCGCGTTCTACCTGTGCCTGACCTTTATCCTGGTGCGGCTGTTCAAGCTGGCTGAGCGCCGTTGGTTGGGTTACCTGGCACCGAGGAAGCACTGACTATGCAACGTATCGATCATTCCTTGCCCTGGGGCAGCCTGGGCACGGAGCGCCAGCTGTCGGTGTTCCGTTTCGGTAACGGTGAGCGCAAGGCCTATATCCAGGCCAGCCTGCATGCCGACGAGTTGCCGGGCATGCGCACGGCCTGGGAGCTGAAAAAACGCCTGGTCGAGCTGGAAGCCCGCGGTGCCCTCAAGGGCGTGATCGAGCTGGTGCCGGTGGCCAATCCGATCGGCCTCGGCCAGTTGCTGCAAGGTAATCATCAAGGCCGTTTCGAGTACGGCAGCGGCAAGAACTTCAACCGCGATTTCGTCCAGTTGACCGAGCCGGTCAGTGCCCTGGTGAAAGATCGCCTGGGCGATGACCCGCACGCTAACGTTCAACTGATTCGCCAGGCCATGCTGGAGGTGCTGGCTGCGCTGCCGGCGGCGACCAGTCAGTTGCAAGGCATGCAACGAGTGCTGCTCAACCATGCCTGCGATGCCGACCTGGTGCTCGACCTGCATTGCGACAGCGAAGCCGCGTTGCACATGTACACCTTTCCCCAGCACTGGCCGCAGTGGCGTTCCCTGGCGGCGCATCTCGACGTTCGCGTCGGGCTGCTGGCGGAAGAGTCGGGCGGCACCTCGTTCGACGAAGCCTGTTCGTTGCCGTGGCTGCGCCTGTCGCAGGCGTTCCCGGGCGCGCAGATCCCACTGGCGTGCATGGCGACCACCATTGAGCTGGGCGGCCAGGCCGACACCGGTCGCGAGCAAGCCGAGGCTCATGCCGAGGGGATTCTCGCTTTCCTGGCGGAGCAGGGCCTGATTGATGGCCAATGGCCGGCCGCGCAACAGGAGCCTTGCGAGGGCATGCCGTTCGAAGGCACCGAATTGCTCTACGCACCGCACCCCGGTGTGTTGAGTTTCCTGCGGCCGGTGGGCAGTTGGGTGGAAGCCGGCGACCCCCTGTTCGAAGTGATCGATCCCTTGTCCGACCGGGTCAGCACCGTGTGTGCCGGCACGAGCGGTGTGTTGTATGCCGTGGAGCGGCTGCGTTACGCCCAACCCTCGATCTGGCTGGCCAAGGTGGCGGGGCGCGTACCGCTTCGCCACGGACGCCTGCTCAGCGACTGACCTGACTGTTTTTGTGAGAACCGACCGCATGTACAAGCTTGAAGTCCAAGACCTGCATAAACGCTATGGCAGTCACGAAGTGCTCAAGGGCGTGTCCCTGGAAGCCGCCGCCGGCGATGTGATCAGCATCATCGGCTCCAGTGGCTCCGGCAAAAGTACGTTTCTGCGCTGCATCAACCTGCTGGAGCAACCCTATGCGGGGCGCATCCTGCTCAACAATGAAGAGTTGAAGCTGGTGGCCGGCAAGGACGGCGCGCTGAAGGCCGCCGATCCGAAACAGTTGCAGCGCATGCGCTCGCGGCTGTCGATGGTGTTCCAGCATTTCAATCTGTGGTCGCACATGACCGCCCTGGAAAACATTATCGAGGCGCCGATTCACGTCCTCGGCATGTCGAAGAAAGAGGCGCTGGAAAAGGCCGAGTACTACCTGGCAAAAGTCGGCGTGGCGCATCGCAAGGACGCCTACCCGGGTCATATGTCCGGCGGTGAGCAGCAGCGCGTGGCGATTGCCCGGGCGCTGGCGGTGGAGCCGGAAGTGATGCTGTTCGACGAGCCGACCTCGGCGCTCGACCCGGAGCTGGTCGGCGACGTGCTGAAGGTGATGCAGGCCCTGGCCCAGGAAGGCCGGACCATGGTGGTGGTGACCCACGAGATGGGCTTTGCCCGTGAAGTCTCCAACCAGCTGGTGTTTTTGCATAAAGGTGTGGTCGAAGAACGCGGCAATCCGCGCGAGGTATTGGTCAACCCGCAGTCCGAGCGCCTGCAGCAATTCCTCTCGGGCAGCTTGAAATAGTCGTCGCTTTTTATGCTGCCGTTGCGCACCCAAATAGGTCATGCTGCGCGCCGAGCGCGGCGTGGTCTATTTTGAGTTGGCTGCCCTCGGCTTTTCACTCTGTTCTGTTTTCGGATTGCCTGCCATGACTGCCCATCGAATTGGTTTCCTGATTTGGCCCAGCACCCAAGCCTTGACGCTGGCGCTGGCCGAGGAGGCCTTGCGTGTCGCACAACGGGTGCATCCGGAAGTCGTCTACGAATTGTCCTTTCTGCAGGCCGAAGCACTGACCGAGGCCTTGCCCGGTGGTAGCTGGCAACTGCCTGGTGAACCTTGGGCCGGCAAGCTGGAAGGCTTCCAGAAACTCTTCCTGCTGGCCGATGAGCCGCCGACCAGCCTGGCGCCGGCCTTGAGCAGTGCCCTCAAGCAGCTGGTTCGCGCCGGTTGCGTGGTGGCCGGTTTGTCCGCCGGGGTCTACCCGTTGGCCCAGCTCGGTCTGCTCGACGGTTACCGCGCGGCGGTGCACTGGCGCTGGCAGGATGATTTCGCCGAACGTTTTCCCAAGGTGATCGCCACCAGTCATCTGTTCGACTGGGACCGTGATCGCCTGACCGCCTGTGGCGGCCTGTCGGTGCTGGACCTGTTGCTGGCGGTCCTGGCCCGTGACCATGGTGCTGAGCTGGCCGGTGCGGTTTCCGAGGAACTGGTGGTCGAACGCATCCGCGAAGGCGGCGAGCGTCAGCGTATTCCGTTGCAGAACCGCCTGGGTTCCAGTCATCCGAAGCTGACCCAGGCCGTGCTGCTGATGGAGGCCAATATCGAGGAGCCGCTGACCACCGACGAGATCGCCCAGCATGTCTGTGTGTCGCGGCGTCAGTTGGAGCGGATCTTCAAGCAATACCTCAACCGCGTGCCGAGCCAGTACTACCTGGAACTGCGCCTGAACAAGGCCCGGCAGATGCTGATGCAGACCAGCAAGTCGATCATCCAGATCGGCCTGTCCTGCGGTTTCTCCTCGGGGCCGCATTTCTCCAGTGCCTACCGCAACTTCTTTGGCGCCACGCCGCGGGAAGATCGCAACCAGCGGCGTAGCAGCAGTCCGTTCGAGTTGTCGTCGGTGCCTTCGGAACGTGGCTGAAGCTTATTCCTCGTGAGCCGGCGGCGGCGTGGGTGAGGCCAATGGCGGAACACTGCTGCCATTGTCGCTTTCGCTCTCGCTCCCCTCGCTGCTGCTCAGATCGTCACCGATCAGGATTCTGACCTCCTGCACGCCGCCGTTCAGCTCTCTGTAGTTGCGGACCCGTTGCAGGCTGGCCTCTGTCAGTGGGTTGTTCCTGAAGTCATAGGTCACGGGTTGCGAGGTCGGTACCTCGAAAAGACTTTCCGGTATGTCGCCGATCTGGTTGTCGCGCAAGTCGACAGTCTCCAGCGCACCTAGCCTGAACAGTCCTTCGGGTGTCTGCTCGATACCGCTGTCGCTCAGGTCGAGCACGTTCAGGTCCGTCATCCGTGTCACGTCCGGTGTCAGTCGCGTTCCCTCGGCTCGCAGCGGATTGCCGGACAGGTCGAGCATGCGCAAGCCGGTCAAGTCCGAGAGTCGCTGGCGCGAGGCTTCACTCAGTTGGATCAGGCCATAGGGCAGCTCCAGGGTGCTCAAGTGCGGCATGTCGAAAATAGCGGCGGGGAAATCCCGCTCGATAAAGCTGGAGGCATACAACGCCCGTAGATGGGGGAAGCTGTGGAGGAAGGCATCGAGTCCGTGGCTGGCGCCATAACCATGGAGCTCCAGGTGGGCGATATGGCTGAAATCCGCTGAAAGCGCGGGCAGCCTGCCGGTGATTCGCCGGGTGAAGGTGAAGTTGTAAAAGCCTGTACCGTCAGGTAATCGTTCTTCGCTCAGGCGCTGCCAGCTACGTTGCAGCTGTTGCGCAAACTCCTGTCGGTTCAGGCTCTCCACCGCCAGTTCTACCGCGCTGAGCGGTTCCTGCGTTTCCGGATGGCGCGCGGGGATATCGCCGCTCCAGGCCCGCAGGTCGGCGCGCAGCTGGCGGAATTGAGCTTCCAGCCGGCTCAACTGACTCAAGGATTCCTCGAGGGCGCGCGGCTGGGCCCGGATGAAACTCTCCAGTTGTTCGTCATTCAGGCCCGGGTAAAGCGCCCGTATCCGGGTTCGTTCGGCCTGGGACTGGACGCCGAGCGAGTGGCCTGTTCTGCGGTAGTAGTCGCGGGCGCGTTGCAGGCTGGTCTCGGACAGCGGGTTGCCGCTCAGGTCGAGGCCGGAACCGAGGTTGCCGGATATCTCATTGAGCGTCTGTGGCAGATCGCTGATGGCGTTATCTACAAGCAGGGCGGTTTCCAGTTGCGGCAGGTCGAACAGGCCGCTGGGGAGTGCACTGATCCCGGTGCGGCTCAGGTCGAGCACTTCCAGCGCGTGCAGTTGACTCAGGTCGGGGAGCAGGCCGAGAGGATTGCCACTCAGGTCGAGGATCTCCAGGCTGTGCATCGTCGAGAGCGCCTGTGCGGTTGCGGGCCTCAGGCGCACATTGCAGTCGATCAGGCTCAGTTCGGTCAGTCGTCCCCGCGATATCGACTCGGGCAGGGTGTCGAGTTGAAAGCCGCGTATGGAGAGCCGGCGCAGGTTGGGGAAGCGTTTCATGAATTGAGCCAGTTCCCGGGCCGGCGTATTGGCCACCAGGTTCAGGTGGCGGACATGCTCGAAGTCGACGGACAGTTCGGGCAGTTCGCCGAGCAGGCCGTTGGCGCTGAGGGTGTAGCCATGCTCTTGGGGATTGTTCGAGTAGAACAGGTCGGGTTCACGGCGCCAGCAACGGCGGATGGCTTCAGCGAACTGGCTGCGGGTGCGTTGTTGGTTGATGCGCTGCATCAGGCTCAAGCGCTCTCCGGTGACCGGGTGGGTGGCGGAGGTGATGAACGACCAGAGATCCAGCTCTTGCGCCAGTTGTTGGGACTCCTGCTCCAGCCGCCGCAGTTCATCGAAGATTCGCATGCTGTTCAGGCTGCCGATAAATTCTCGGATGCGCTCATCGGAAAAACTCGGGAACAGCCGCGCTACACGGTCTTCGAGGGCCCAGCGACTGCCCGCCCGCGGCGCTCCGCGACCACTGAGCGGATAGCCGGGGCGCCGCTTGGCCAAAGCCATGGGGGAGCGTTCGCCGGGGATTGCCGGTGGCATGTCCAGCCACTGGCGGAGCGTGTCGGCATCGGGCAGGCGGCTGTTCTGCACGGCTTGCTGCAATTGTTCGCCCTGGTTGGGGTTGGGATAGCCCAGTAGATTGCGTTGCGCATCGGGCAAGGCATGCAGCAACGACGCGTAGAGATTGTCGGACCCGTGCAGTTCCTGATCCAGCGCATCGCGGGTCTGGTACAGGCCGTTTTCCTTGATCAGCACTTTGCGGATCGGCGCGTCGCTGGCGCCGATGCTGTCGAGCAAAGGCCCGGCCGAGAATTGCGCGCGGACTTCGATACGCACCTGTGCGGGCCAGCCCGACAGGCGTTGCACGCTGTGCAGAATGAGCTTTTCGCTGTCGGCATTGCCGCTGGATTTCAGGTACAGGCCTTCGCGGGCGCGAGCCAGGCGCACCTGCTGACGATACAGCTGGGCCTCGTCGGCGAGGCCCGGCGCGATCTCGGCGGACTCGCGCAAGGCCTGCAGTTGTGTGCCGCTGGCGTGTTCGGCGAGTTCTTCGAGCACGGCCACGGGCAGGTCGGGAAAGGCTGTTTGCAGCACGGCCACTGAGGGATCAGGTGATTGAGTGCGAAACCGATATTGCGATTCGAACAGCATTTTTTGCCGGTAGCGGGCGTGCCGGGCGATTTGCTTGCGAAAGTTCAGCAGTCGCGTTTCCGGCTTTTCGGCGGCGGCGGCGAAACTCTGGCTTTCCCCCAGCAGCGCGCGGATATCGCTTTCTTCCAGGTCGGGCGAGTTCAGCACGCTCTTGAGCAGGTCGCCGTTGTGCAATTGGTCGCGCGCGATAACCACCCGTTGCCCCCGGGCCTTGTCGGGGCGAACGGTCTCCATGATCAGCTGTCCCCGGTCGTCCACCACTCGCAAGGCCTTGGGTTGCGCTTGCCAGAAATCCAGCAGGATCTGTTCCTGCATGCTTTCGTCAGGCGCGGCCTCGCCTCGGGCCAACTGCTCGATAAAGCGCTGGATATCGCGGTCGAGGCGAAAGCGCAGCAGGCTGTCCTTGAGCAGGGCGGGGGGCCGCTGGCTGTCGAAATGTACCCGGCGCAGCAGGGCTTCGTCGGTGTCGCTGACGGCCATGATCCGCGTGGTGTCGAGATCGGAAAAGGCTTCGCCGGCGAAACCCAGGCGGTGCATCAGCTGGGGGCCTTGCCACTGCAAGGGGTTCTCCAGTTCGTGAAACCAGGCACCGGCACCGTTATGCCAGAAGGCGGGCGAGTATTGGTTGGGGCGGCGCGGGTGTTTGATCCGGCCGCGATTGCCCAGGGCGGGGAGCTCGGCCTCATAGAACCGGTTGCCTTGCTTGAGGTACTGGCGGTCGTTGACCGTATGGAGGCCGCTGGCGCTCGGTTGTACGCGTTCGGGCAGCTCCAGGTGTTCGTAGGGTGTCAGGTCGGGTTTCCACAGGGTGCTTTCGCCGCTGGGCAGGGTCACCTGTTTCAGTTCCCTGACCAGCCCGGCCCCGGAGAATCGATGGGCGACCACGGTGGTACCGCCGATCAGCGCCAGATTCAGGGTGACACCGATCAGTCCTTTGAGGCCTTGCTCGCGTTCATCGTGACGCCAGTCCTCGATGCCGTTGTAGATCGCGCTGAACATCTGTGCGCCGGCCACCGCCAGCATCGCTTCGCCCAGGCCGGGAACGAACAGTGCGGCCGCGTTCAGCAGGTTCAGGCCGGTGTTGCCCAGCGATTGCAGGTATTCCCGGTGGTCCTGACGGTCGATATCGGCTACCGGAACGGCGTTGAAATTGCCGTCATCCATCAACTTGACCAGGTGCTGGGTATAGAGCTCGCGTAGCGGATGATCGGTCAGGAGGAAGCGTTTGAGTTGCAGCTCGGTGGCTTTGCCGGAAGTGGAAAGCCGGCGTTCGAGGGCCCTGGAAAAAGCCGATTGGGTACGCTGGTTGATGTAGCGGCCGAAGAAGGCCCGGTAGTCGCTGCCGGCCAGGCGAATGCCCAGTTCCTGTTCGAAGGCCTCGAAGCTGGCGTATTGCTTGAGTGCCTGGTCCGGATCGCCGCTCAGATAGACGATGCAAGGGCGGTTGCGTGCGGCCAGGGTGTCCTGGTGCTCAATCAGCAGGGCGCCTTTGAGTGTGACGCCGATCGAACTGCTGAGGGGCGTTCTGAAGTTGAACATTTGCAGTTCGCAGCAGTTCACCCGCTTGCCATCCCAATAGGGCAGGCGACCCTGTTGGCTGGCCGCCATCAGCAGCTCGTGGGTCGAGGGAGTTATGTTGCCTTTCATCAGGGCAATATGGGCCTGGGTGATCAGTTCGTAGCTTTCGCTGAGCTCGAATTGATCGCGAAAACGGTTGTCCGCTTCGCCGGAAGGCGATTTTGGCAGTAGCACTGCCGCCATATGGCGGTCGTACTGGCCACCGATATCCAGCTCCCGGCACAGCTCGACGAACCCGCGGGGTGTGAAGGTCTGAATGGGCAGGTCCTGCCTGGCGCTGATCCGCCGGTAAAGGCTGGATTCGTTATAAAAAGTCAGGTTTTCATGCCGGGGCGCAACGAAGTTCTTCAGGGCGGCTTCCAGCAGGCTCATATCGACGACCGAGACCTTGCGTGGCGTCGAAAGTGTCTCGGCAGTGACCAGCCGTACGCCGGTGATTCGGTCGCGTTGCGGATCCAGTTCGTGTCCGAAGCGGGTTCTCAGGGCGTTGGACAGGATCGGCACGGCAAAGGCCTCCAGACCCTGCAAGGCTTGCAGGTATTCAGCCAGCCTGGCCTTGTGGGTATGGGTCAGCAGCAGGCTGTCGCCATGGGCCTGACGCAGGATCGGGGAGGCGTTCGTCAGCCAGTCCGGCAGTTTGCTTTTGATCAGTTCGAAATTATCGGGGTAATGCGCGGGCGTGGTTTCGGCGGGCGTCGGCATGGCGCGGTTTCTCGTGCGGCGGGTAAAGCAGCGAGGCTATCCAGCGCCCGGGGACAGCCGTGCCTAAATAGATACCAAAACCCGGGCCAGCGTTTAAACTGCGCCTTTGCGACGCAATTTGTCGCATTGCCGACAACCTCGGCAAAACCCGGTTTGGCGCTATAAGAAGTTGTCGCTTGGCGGCAAGGCCTGACCGAAAACTGTCCTTACAATCCCCCCATCGCTCGCCAGTTCCAGGCAGGCGTTCCTCTTCAGGAGACTCCGATGTCCGTTGAGCAAGCTCCGGTGCACCGCGCCGATTTCGACCAGGTCATGGTTCCCAACTACGCACCTGCGGCTTTTATTCCTGTGCGCGGCGCGGGTTCCCGAGTATGGGACCAGGCGGGCCGGGAGCTGATCGATTTCGCCGGCGGTATCGCGGTTAACGTATTGGGCCACGCGCACCCGGCGCTGGTCGGCGCGCTGACCGAGCAGGCGAACAAGCTGTGGCATGTGTCCAACGTATTCACCAACGAGCCGGCCCTGCGCCTGGCCAGGAAACTGGTGGACGCGACCTTCGCCGAACGGGTGTTCTTCTGCAACTCCGGCGCCGAAGCCAACGAGGCCGCTTTCAAGCTGGCCCGTCGCGTGGCGTTCGACCGTTTCGGTTCAGAGAAGTACGAAATCATCGCCGCGCTGAACAGCTTCCACGGTCGCACTCTGTTCACCGTGAACGTCGGTGGCCAGTCGAAGTATTCCGATGGCTTCGGTCCGAAGATCACCGGTATCACCCACGTGCCGTTCAATGACCTCGACGCGCTGAAAGCCGCGATCTCGGACAAGACCTGCGCCGTGGTGCTGGAACCGATCCAGGGCGAGGGCGGCGTGCTGCCGGCCGAGCTGGCCTACCTGCAAGGCGCCCGCGAGCTGTGCAACCAGCACGACGCGCTGCTGGTGTTCGACGAAGTGCAGACCGGCATGGGCCGCAGCGGCTCGCTGTTCGCCTACATGGAATACGGCGTGACCCCGGACATCCTCACCAGCGCCAAGAGCCTGGGCGGCGGTTTCCCGATTGCCGCAATGCTCACCACTGAAGCGCTGGCCAAGCACCTGGTGGTCGGCACCCACGGCACCACTTACGGCGGTAACCCGCTGGCGTGCGCAGTCGGCAACGCGGTGATCGATGTGATCAACACCCCGCAGGTGTTGAGCGGCGTGAAAGCCAAGCACGACCTGTTCAAGACCCGTCTGGAGCAGATCGGCGCCAAATACGGCCTGTTCACCCAGGTGCGTGGCATGGGCCTGTTGCTCGGTTGCGTGCTGGCCGATGCCTGGAAGGGCAAGGCCAAGGACGTGTTCAATGCCGCGGAAAAAGAAAACCTGATGATCCTGCAAGCCGGCCCGGATGTGATTCGTTTCGCCCCGAGCCTGGTGGTTGAAGACGCGGACATCAACGAAGGCCTGGATCGCTTCGAGCGCGCCGTGGCCAAGCTGACGCAAGCCTGATGGACCGCCCGGCGGTGGCCCCGGATGGCCGCCGCCGGGCCTATATTTCCCGTACCGGGCAAGCACGTCGATTCTTGTAAGGAGCAAGCTTGCTCGCGATGGCCTCACCGCGGTTTGTCTGAAAAAACGCGGCGCCTGCCTCGCGAGCAAGCTTGCTCCTACAGAAAAGCTCGGCGTAGCCCTCCCGGTATTTTTTTTCTGTCGGCGCCAAGCGTCGACCTGTTCTGGATTGAAGGAGTGACACCATGCTGGTGATGCGCCCCGCGCAAATGGCTGACCTGGACGAGGTACGGCGCCTGGCCGCGGACAGCCCGATCGGTGTCACTTCCCTGCCGGATGACGAAGGCCGCCTGCGCGACAAGATCGCCGCAAGCGAAGCCTCGTTCGCCGCCGAAGTCAGCTTCAATGGCGAGGAAAGCTATTTCTTCGTGCTCGAAGACACCGCCACCGGCAAGTTGGCGGGCTGTTCGGCCATCGTCGCCTCGGCCGGCTACTCGGAGCCGTTCTACAGCTTCCGTAACGAGACCTTCGTGCATGCGTCCCGTGAGCTGAAGATCCACAACAAGATCCATGTGCTCTCGCAGTGCCACGACCTGACCGGCAACAGCCTGCTGACCAGCTTCTACGTGGTCCCGGAGCTGGTGGGTTCGGCCTGGTCGGAGCTCAACTCCCGTGGCCGCCTGCTATTCGTCGCCAGTCATCCGGAGCGCTTCGCCGATTCGGTGGTGACCGAGATCGTCGGCTACAGCGACGAGCATGGCGACTCGCCGTTCTGGGACGCCATCGGCCGCAACTTCTTCGACCTGAACTACGCCGAGGCCGAGCGCCTGTGCGGCCTGAAAAGCCGGACCTTCCTCGCCGAACTGATGCCGCATTACCCGATCTACGTGCCGCTGCTGCCGGACGCCGCCCAGGAGGCGATGGGCCAGGTGCACCCGCGGGCGCAGATCACCTTCGACATCCTGATGCGCGAAGGCTTCGAAACCGATCACTACATCGACATCTTCGATGGCGGCCCGACGCTGCACGCGCGGGTCAGCGGGATTCGCTCCATCGCCCAGAGCCGGGTGGTGCCGGTGAAGATCGGTGACACCTACAAGGGCGGTGGGCGCCAGTACCTGGTGTCCAACGCACTGCTGCAGGATTACCGCGCGGTGCTGCTGGAGCTCGATTATGCGCCGGGCAAACCGGTCACCCTGGACCTGCAAGCCGCCGAAGCCCTGGGCGTCGGCGAAGGTGCCAGCGTGCGCCTGGTAGCGGTTTAAGACCGGTATCGAAAGCAGCCATACAGCGAGTTTCGCGGGCACCCGTCAGCCGGTGCCCGTTTGAGGAGATAGCATGATCGTTCGTCCCGTACGCAGCAGCGATTTACCCGCTCTGATCGACCTGGCCCGCAGCACGGGTACCGGCCTGACCACCTTGCCGGCCAACGAAGAGCGTCTGGCCCATCGGGTCGGCTGGGCGGAAAAAACCTTCACTGGCGAAGCCGGTCGTGGCGATGCGGACTATCTGTTCGTGCTCGAAAACGATGATGGCCGCGTGGTCGGCATCAGTGCCATTGCCGGCGCGGTGGGCCTGCGTGAGCCCTGGTACAACTTCCGGGTCGGCCTGACGGTCAGCGCTTCCCAGGAGCTGAAGATCTACCGTGAAATTCCGACGCTGTTCCTGGCCAACGACCTGACCGGTAACTCGGAGCTGTGCTCGCTGTTCCTGCATGCCGATTATCGCAGCGGCCTCAATGGCCGCATGCTAGCCAAGGCGCGGATGCTGTTTATCGCTGAATTCCCTGAGCTGTTCGGTAACAAGATCATCGCCGAAATGCGTGGCATGTCCGATGAAGCCGGGCGCTCGCCGTTCTGGGAAAGCCTGGGCCGGCACTTCTTCAAGATGGAGTTCAGCCAGGCCGATTACTTGACCGGCGTCGGCAACAAGGCCTTTATCGCCGAGCTGATGCCCAAGTTTCCGCTGTACACCTGCTTCCTCTCCGAAGAGGCGCGTGCGGTGATCGGCAAGGTGCACACCGACACCGAGCCGGCACTGGCGATGCTCAAGAGCGAAGGCTTCAGTTACCAGGGGTATGTCGACATCTTCGACGCGGGCCCGGCGGTGGAATGCGAAACCAGCAAGATCCGCGCGGTGCGCGACAGCCAGGCGCTGGTACTGGCCATCGGCACCCCGGGTGACGATGCCACGCCATACCTGATCCACAACCGCAAGCGTGAGGACTGCCGCATCACCGCGGCCCCTGCGCGCCTGGCGGCGGGCACTCTGGTGGTCGATCCGCTGACCGCCAAACGTCTTCAACTGAGCGCGGGCGATCAGGTCCGTGCGGTACCGTTGTCTGCTTCCCGGGAGTCGAAATAATGAGCACGCTTTACATCGCTGGTGCCTGGCAGGAAGGCCAGGGCGAAGCCTTCGAATCGTTGAACCCGGTGACCCAGCAGGTGCTGTGGTCCGGCAAGGGCGCCAGTGCCGCGCAGGTCGATGCCGCCGTGCAGGCGGCGCGCCAGGCGTTTCCGGCCTGGGCCAAGCGTTCCCTCGACGAGCGTATTGTCGTACTCGAAAGTTTTGCCGCGCAGTTGAAAAGCCGTGCCGACGAGCTGGCCCGCTGCATTGGTGAAGAAACCGGCAAGCCTTTGTGGGAAGCGGCGACCGAAGTGACCAGCATGGTCAACAAGATCGCCATCTCGGTGCAGAGTTATCGTGAGCGTACCGGCGAGAAGAGCGGCCCGTTGGGCGACGCCACCGCCGTGTTGCGCCACAAGCCCCACGGTGTGGTGGCGGTGTTCGGTCCTTACAACTTCCCGGGGCACTTGCCCAATGGGCATATCGTGCCGGCGTTGCTGGCCGGTAACAGCGTGCTGTTCAAGCCGAGCGAGCTGACCCCGAAGGTGGCCGAGTTGACCGTTGGTTGCTGGATCGAAGCCGGTCTGCCGGCGGGTGTGTTGAACCTGCTGCAAGGTGCGCGGGAAACCGGAATCGCCCTGGCGGCGAATGCGGGCATCGACGGTCTGTTCTTCACCGGTTCGAGCCGTACCGGCAACCATCTGCATCAGCAATTCGCCGGGCGTCCGGACAAGATCCTGGCCCTGGAAATGGGCGGCAACAACCCGCTGGTGGTCGATCAGGTCCAGGACCTCGACGCGGCGGTGTACACCATCATCCAGTCGGCCTTTATCTCCGCCGGCCAGCGTTGCACCTGTGCCCGTCGCCTGCTGGTGCCTGAAGGGGCCTGGGGCGACAAGCTGCTGGAGCGCCTGGTGGCGGTCAGCGCGACCATTGACGTCGGTGCGTTCGACCAGCAGCCGGCGCCATTCATGGGCTCGGTGGTGTCTCTCGGTGCCGCGCGTGCGTTGATGGAGGCCCAGGCGCATCTGTTGGGGCATGGCGCGCTGGCATTGCTGGAAATGACTCAACCGCAAGCCACTGCGGCGTTGCTGACTCCGGGTATTCTCGATGTAACGGCAGTGGCTGATCGTCCTGATGAAGAATTGTTCGGACCCTTGCTGCAAGTGATTCGCTACGCTGATTTCGACGCGGCGATTGCCGAGGCCAATAACACGCAGTACGGCCTGGCGGCCGGCCTGCTGTCGGATTCCGAGGCGCGTTACCAGCAGTTCTGGCTGGAAAGCCGGGCCGGGATCGTCAACTGGAACAAACAACTGACGGGGGCTGCCAGCAGCGCGCCGTTCGGTGGGGTCGGGGCCTCGGGCAACCATCGCGCCAGTGCCTATTACGCGGCGGATTACTGCGCGTACCCGGTGGCGTCGCTGGAAACGCCGAGCTTGACGGTACCGGCGACACTGACGCCGGGTGTCCGGCTTTCCTGAGTCGTCGGGCCTTCGGGCCCGATCGCCGGGAAGCCGGCTCCCACAGTGGGCCGCGTGCATCATGTGCGTCACCAGCCCCTGTAGGAGCTGGCTTGCCAGCGAAGACCGCAAAGCGGTCGCCATACGCAGATGATGTGTGCTTATAAAAACAGATTCATGGAGCCTCGCCGATGAAATCCTTTGAAGTCAATTTTGACGGTCTTGTAGGCCCGACCCATAACTACGGCGGCCTGTCCTACGGCAACGTCGCTTCCCAGAGCAACAGCCAGCAGGCTTCCAACCCCAAGGAAGCGGCGCTGCAAGGCCTGGCGAAAATGAAAGCGTTGATGGACATGGGTTTTGTCCAGGGCGTGCTGGCACCGCAGGAGCGCCCGGATGTAGCCGCCCTGCGCAGCCTCGGTTTCACCGGCAGCGATGCGCAAGTGATCGAGCGCGCCGCGAAACAGGCGATGCCGCTGCTGGTTGCCAGTTGTTCGGCCTCGAGCATGTGGGTGGCCAACGCCGGTACCGTCAGCCCGAGTGCCGACACCGCCGACGGTCGCGTGCATTTCACCGCTGCCAACCTCAACTGCAAATATCACCGCAGCATCGAACACCCGACCACCAGTCGCGTGCTGGCGGCGATGTTCGCCGATTCGAAACACTTCGCCCATCACCCGGCGTTGCCCGCCGTGGCCCAGTTCGGCGACGAAGGCGCGGCCAACCACACGCGGTTCTGCCGAGAGTACGGCGAAGCCGGCGTCGAGTTCTTCGTCTTCGGCCGCAGTGCCTTCGACACCCGTTACCCGGCGCCGCAGAAATACCCGGCGCGCCAGACCCTCGAAGCCTCGCAGGCGGTCGCGCGGTTGCATGGCCTGAGCGATGACGGCGTGGTCTATGCTCAACAGAACCCGGCGGTGATCGACCAGGGCGTGTTCCACAACGACGTGATCGCGGTGGGTAACGGCGAGGTATTGTTCTACCACGAGGACGCTTTCCAGGGCACCGAGCAGATGCTCGCCGAGTTGCAGGGCAAGCTGGCCAAGCGTGGTGGCAACTTCCAGGCGATCTGCGTGCCGCGCTCGAAAGTGGCGGTGGAGGACGCCGTGCGTTCCTACCTGTTCAACAGTCAGCTGTTGAACCGTGCCGACGGTGGCATGCTGCTGATCGTGCCGGAAGAGTGCCGCGCAAACCCAAGGGTCTGGGCGTACTTGCAGGAACTGACCAGCGCCGCCGGCCCGGTTCGTGAGGTCAAGGTCTTCGACCTCAAGCAGAGCATGCAGAACGGCGGTGGCCCGGCGTGCCTGCGCTTGCGCGTGGCCTTGAAGGAAAACGAACTGGCGGCGGTCAATCCGGGGGTTATCATGACGGCGCCGTTGTATGGCACGCTGACCCAATGGGTCGACAAGCACTACCGCGACAGCCTGCGTGAAAGCGACCTGGCCGACCCGCAGTTGCTGCTTGAATGTCGCACGGCATTGGATGAACTGACGCAAATCCTTAAACTGGGCTCGGTTTACCCATTCCAGATCCATTGAAGGCCGCCGCTCTGTCTTGGAGCGCGGCGTTTTACTTCCAGACGAGAGCCTAAAACATGAGCGATACCCTGCAGCTGATCCTTGAAGATACCGACGGCACTCAACTGGAAACCTCCTGCACCCGCGTCGCGGTGATCTGGCAGGGCAAGGAATTGTGGATTCAGCACGACGGCCGTGGCCAACTGCTGATCGGGGTCGATGTCGAGGAAGGCGATGCCGAATACGCCAACCTGCTGCTGCGCCCGCTGGCGACCAACCTGGTCAGCCTGCAACTGGAGATGGAGCCGGCCGAGATCGGCGAGGACGATCATGTCCACGGCCCTGATTGCGATCACCATCACTGATTAAGGAATACCGCGCCATGCTCGCCCTCGGCAGACTGCTTGAACTGACCCTCGCCGGTCGTGAACCGGCGGAGAAGACTCAACTGACGGTCGACGGCGTGCGCATGCGCTGGCTGAGCGAGGGCGCACTTGAAGTGCGGCCTCCCGAGGCCCGGGACAACAGGCTCGACCTGCTGTTGTCCGCCGGTATCCACGGCAACGAAACAGCGCCGATCGAGTTGCTCGATCGCCTGTTGCACGACATTGCCCGGGGCGATCTCAAGCCCCGCGCGCGTATTCTGTTCCTGTTCGGCAACCCCGAGGCGATCCGTCGCGGCGAGCGTTTTGTCGAGCAGGACGTCAACCGGCTGTTCAATGGCCGGCATGAGTTGAGCAGTGGCAGCGAGGCCTTGCGCGCTTGCGAGCTGGAGCGCCTGGCGGCGAGTTTCTTCAGCCTGGCGGATCGCGAGCGCCTGCACTATGACCTGCACACTGCCATTCGCGGTTCGAAGATCGAACAGTTCGCCCTGTATCCGTACCAGGAAGGCCGGGCGCATTCGCGTCGCGAGCTGGCCCGCCTGCGCGCGGCCGGGATGACAGCGGTGCTGTTGCAGAACAAGCCATCCATCGTCTTCAGCAGCTACACCTACGACAAGCTGGGCGCCGAGTCCTTTACCCTGGAACTGGGCAAGGCCCGGCCGTTCGGGCAGAACGAAGGCGTGGATGTTTCGCGCCTGGAATTGCGCCTCAAGCAGATCATCGAGGGCCGCGAGCCGGCCACCGATGAAACGCTCGAGGGCTTGCAACTGTTCAGCGTGGCGCGGGAAGTCATCAAGCACAGTGACAGCTTCCTGATGCACTTGCCGGCGGACATCGAGAACTTCTCGGAACTGCCCAAAGGCTACTTGCTGGCCGAGGACCTGGCGAGCAGTCGCTGGGTCGTGGAAGAAGAGGGCGCACGGATCATTTTCCCCAATCCGAAGGTGAAAAACGGCTTGCGGGCGGGGATCCTGGTGGTGCCCTCCAGCGACGCGAGCCTGGTTTAACCCCGGCGATCAGTCGCCGCGGTATTGCTTGCGCGGCGGGATGCCGAACTCCTGGCGCAGGCCGTTTTCGCTGAAAGCCTCGGGATTGCTGTCCAGGGGCGGTGTCGCCGGGTCCCTGTCGAAATCGAAGGGCGGCGCGCTCACCCTTAGACCGACGGCCTGGAGTTCGGCGTTGGGAACCGGTTGGCGAACGTTGTCCGCGTCCACGCCGTCCGGACCATAGCCCGGAAAAATCGTCCCGGTCACGAAGTTATAGGCATGGCACAGCTCGTGGTAGAGATGCACGATGCTGGTGATTTCACCCTTGAGGAACGAGGGATCGTAGTACACCGTGCAACCCTTGATCGGAATGCCCTCCCGGCCGTTTTCGATAAAGGGGTGTTCGTCCTCGAACGGGTTGTCGGGCTGCGGGCGATTCGGGAAACACATGCCGTTCTCCTCCGCGGTCAGCTCCTTGACCAACACCGGGACACCGCTTTTTTTCCTGGCCTCGCCCAAGGCGTCGAGCAATTGCCGACCGTTGCCGGAGCCCAGCAGCAGCTTGAGGTCGTCCTTGACCCGCTCCTGGAACTCCGGTGTGCCATCCACCACCACGCCGCAACTGTCCAGGTCCCTGGCGGCGATGATGATACCAGGGGCTTCATGAATGCCGGATGGAACAGGTCCGTCGGCATAGGCATTGAACAGTCGGGTATTGGGCCCCAGGTGTTCGACGAGGTCCACGCCGGTGCCGGTGTAGACCGTATTGCGCTCGGGACCGGGGATGAGCAGGTCGTTGCCATCCGCCCCGCTGAGAACGTTATGGCCCTTGCCCCCCAACAGCACATCGTCATCCTCGCCACCGTCCATGAAGCAGGCGCCTTCACCTCCGATCAGGGTGTCATGGCCCTTGCCGCCGTAGACGGTCATGGCGCCGCTGCCCTGGGCGCTGACGAGGTCGTCACCGTCTCCGGCTTCGATATAGCTGGCGCCGGAGCGTGTGAAGACCTGGTCGTTGCCGGGGCCGGCGTTGACCTTGGTGAAGCCGCCACCGCTGAAGATCCGATCATCTCCCGTCCCCGCATCGATGAATACCGTGATCTTCACCTGATCGTCGATCCGGATGCTGTCGTGGCCGCCCTCTGTGCGCAATACGATGACTTGCCCGGCCGAGGCCATCTTCAGGTGATAGCGCTGGTCATTGATATCGAGGATCGGATGATCGGTGAGGTACAGGTGCAGGTGGTCGGAGCGGTCGCGGGTGGTGAAGACCAGATGGTCGGTCGGGCCTCGGTATTCGGGGGGCGCCTCGAGTTTCTTGCGTTCCACCATGGCCATGTCGTCCATGTGCAGAATGTGGTTGCGCATGACCCGCTGGTCGTCCGGATACTGATCCAGTGGGGTTGTGGCGGGTTGGGCGGTTTCGTGGTTACCGTCGATCCAGTGCTCGTTACCGAGCAGGACAGGGCTGTCCTGGTGCAGTCTGGAAAAATCGTTCATGCCGAGGTGTCTCCGCAGGCGGTGGGTTTCGAAAGCCCCGAAAGGGCAAAATGTCGAATCCACTTAAGCGCATCGGCGCCGCCGGGAGAGAGTAGATAGTTATGCGCGCAGGAATGACCTGCCGACTCGGGTCGGCAGGTCAAAGGGGCTCAGACCGCGACTTTCTGCGGTACGGGGCGCGGCAGGGCGCGCAGTTTGCTCAGGGTGTCGGCGCAGGTTTTCGCCGCTTCCTGGCCCTTGTGCACGAAGTGATCGAAGAAGAACTTCTGGTGTTCTTCACCGGCATGGAAGTGGTGCGGGGTCAGCACCACCGAAAAGACCGGCACTTCGGTGTCCAGTTGGACCTGCATCAGCCCGTCGATCACCGCGGTGGCGACGAAATCGTGACGATAGATCCCGCCGTCGACCACCAGGCCCGCGGCGACCACGCCGGCATAACGCCCGGACTTGGCCAGCAGCTTGGCATGCAGGGGGATTTCGAACGCGCCGCCGACTTCGAAGAAGTCGATATCACTTTCCTGATAGCCCAGCTTGGCGATTTCCGAGACAAAGCCGTGGCGTGCCTGATCGACAATATCCTTGTGCCAGCAGGCCTGGATAAAGGCGATACGTTGGTTGTGATGAAGGGTGGTGGGTTGCATCTGTTCTGACTCCTGTTTGTGTGAAAAACAGGGCGATATGAATCGAATGGGATTCAAGGGTACGTTCAGCTTCGCTGTGGGAGGCTCATCGGCACACACAGATCCGGCGCACGGCCCTTGGGTCTCAATCCCGTTCTCTCTTCATCCGGACTATGACCGTCGGCCCCGGGATCACACCGGGTCTGCTGACCTTGTCGAGCCACAGCCGGGGCCGTGGGAATCGTCAAGCGCTCGCGGGCTGGACGCATTGCGCGTCATTACCGCCGGTGGGGAATTGCACCCCGCCCTGAGAACGTTGCCGTCAGACTTTCTGGCGGCGCCCAGTTTTTAACATATATTTTCAGGGCGCGCATGTCGTCGTTTCGATAATGACTATCGAATTTCTTCAGTGAACGGCGGCTCGACCCGTCGTCGAACCCGCTGGAACGACCTGGGGTATAGGGACGCCAGGCGTACGCAAATTGAACAAGTTGTTGCGGTATTGGCCGAATTTGGCCGTGAATGAGGCTGCAGGCCGTCCAATTGACGGTTTCTATCGTATAAACACACTGTACCCAAGGCGCAGGGCCGATATAATGCGGCCCTTTGCAAGTCGCAAACCCTTTTGGATGTGATGCACTTGCGTTTGGCCGCAGACTCCGTGGAAGAACCTATGAAAAGCGCAGAAATCCGTGAAGCCTTCCTTCGCTTCTTCGAACAGCAAGGCCACACCCGTGTTGCCTCCAGCTCTTTGATTCCGGGCAACGACCCGACCCTGCTGTTCACCAACGCGGGGATGAACCAGTTCAAGGACTGCTTCCTGGGCCAGGAAAAGCGCGCCTATACCCGCGCGGTCAGCAGTCAGAAATGCGTGCGCGCCGGCGGCAAGCACAACGACCTGGAAAACGTCGGTTATACCGCTCGTCACCACACCTTTTTTGAAATGCTCGGCAACTTCAGCTTTGGCGACTATTTCAAGCGTGATGCGATCACCTTCGCCTGGACCTTCCTGACTTCCGACAAGTGGCTGAACCTGCCGAAGGAAAAACTCTGGGTCACGGTCTACGCCAGCGACGACGAAGCCTACGACATCTGGACCAAGCAAGTCGGCGTACCGGCCGAGCGCATGGTCCGTATCGGCGACAACAAGGGCGCGCCTTATGCGTCCGACAACTTCTGGACCATGGGCGATACCGGCCCGTGCGGTCCGTGCACCGAGATTTTCTACGATCACGGCGCCGATATCTGGGGCGGCCCACCCGGCTCGCCGGAAGAAGACGGTGACCGCTACATCGAAATCTGGAACAACGTGTTCATGCAGTTCAACCGCACCGCCGACGGTGTGTTGCACCCGCTGCCGGCGCCGTCGGTGGACACCGGCATGGGCCTGGAGCGGATCAGTGCGGTGTTGCAGCACGTTCACTCCAACTATGAAATCGACCTGTTCCAGAGCCTGCTGAGCGCTTCGGCCCAGGCCATCGGTTGCAGCAACGACAACCAGGCGTCCCTGAAAGTCGTGGCCGACCATATTCGCTCCTGCGGCTTCCTGATTGCCGACGGCGTGCTGCCGTCAAACGAAGGCCGTGGCTACGTGCTGCGTCGGATCATTCGCCGGGCTTGTCGGCATGGCAACAAGTTGGGCGCCAAGGGCAGCTTCTTCTACCAGATCGTTGCCGCCCTGGTCGCCGAGATGGGCGAGGCCTTCCCCGAGCTGAAATCCCAGCAGGCGCATATCGAGCGCGTGCTCAAGGCTGAAGAAGAGCAGTTCGCCAAGACCCTGGAGCAAGGCCTGAAGATCCTCGAGCAGGACCTGGCCGAACTCAAGGGTTCGGTCGTCCCCGGCGACGTGGTGTTCAAGCTGTATGACACCTACGGTTTCCCGATGGACCTGACCGGCGACATCGCTCGTGAACGCAACCTGACCCTCGACGAGGCCGGTTTCGAGCGCGAGATGGACGCCCAGCGGGTGCGTGCACGTTCGGCTAGCTCCTTCGGCATGGACTACAACAGCCTGGTCAAGGTCGACGTCGCTACCGAGTTCACCGGCTACAATGCCACTAGCGGTTCGGCGAAAGTCGTGGCGCTGTATAAAGAAGGGCAGTCGGTCGACGTCTTGAGTGAAGGCGAAGAGGGCGTTGTCGTCCTGGACCGGACGCCGTTCTACGCGGAGTCCGGCGGCCAGATCGGCGATTGCGGTTATCTCAAGGCGGCTGCCGGGCGCTTCGATGTGCGCGATACCACCAAGACCGGCGGCGCGTTCCTGCACCACGGTGTCCTGGCACAAGGCAGCTTGTTGATCGGTGCCCAGGTTGAAACCCAGGTCGCCGCCGACGTGCGCCACGCCACATCGCTGAACCACTCGGCCACGCACCTGCTGCACGCCGCGTTGCGCCAGGTATTGGGCGAGCATGTCCAGCAGAAGGGCTCGTTGGTCGACAGTCAGCGTCTGCGCTTCGACTTCAGCCACTTCGAAGCGATCAAACCTGAGCAGCTCAAGGCCCTGGAAGACATCGTCAACGCCGAGATCCGCAAGAACTCGGCGGTGGAAACCGAAGAAACCGATATCGACAGCGCCAAGAAGAAGGGCGCCATGGCGCTGTTCGGCGAGAAGTACGGTGACAGCGTTCGGGTACTGAGCATGGGCGGCGATTTCTCCGTTGAGCTGTGTGGCGGTATCCACGCCAACCGCACCGGCGATATCGGCCTGCTGAAAATCATCAGCGAAGGCGGCGTCGCCTCGGGCGTACGACGCATCGAAGCGGTCACGGGGGCTGCGGCACTGGCTTACCTGAACGCCGCGGAAGAGCAACTCAAGGAAGCCGCGAACCTGATCAAGGGCAGTCGCGACAACCTGATCGACAAGCTGTCGGCGGTGCTGGAACGCAACCGCCTGCTGGAAAAACAGCTGGAGCAATTGCAGGCCAAGGCCGCCAGCGCGGCGGGCGATGACCTGTCGGCTTCGGCCCTGGACGTCAAGGGCGTCAAGGTCCTGGCCGCGCGCCTGGACGGGCAGGATGGCAAGGCGCTGTTGGCGCTGGTTGATCAACTGAAAAACAAACTCGGTCGCGCAGTGATCCTGCTCGGCAGTGTCCATGAGGAAAAGGTCGTTCTGGTCGCAGGCGTGACCAAGGACCTGACTGGCCAACTCAAAGCCGGTGATCTGATGAAGCAAGCCGCTGCGGCAGTGGGCGGGAAGGGCGGCGGTCGTCCGGACATGGCGCAAGGCGGCGGTATCGACGCTGCGCAACTGGATGCCGCACTGGCCCTGACCGTGCCGTTTGTCGAACAGGGCGTTTAAGGCCGCGACGGGTGCCTGCTGTCTAGTGGCAGGCACCGCAGCTGTGAAGTTGAATGATTAATGGGCGCCCCTTTACGGGCTGAGGCGGCTTAGAAATGGCTTTGATCGTACAGAAATTCGGAGGTACCTCGGTCGGCTCCGTCGAGAGAATCGAGCAGGTAGCCGACAAGGTTAAGAAGTTCCGTGAGGCCGGTGATGACCTGGTGGTTGTACTGTCCGCGATGAGCGGCGAGACCAACCGTCTGATCGAGCTGGCCAAGCAGATCAGTGGTGATCAGCAGCCGGTTCCCCGTGAACTGGATGTGATCGTTTCCACCGGCGAGCAGGTGACCATCGCCTTGCTGGCCATGGCGCTGATCAAGCGCGGTGTGCCGGCGGTCTCGTACACCGGCAACCAGGTGCGGATCCTGACCGATAGCGCGCACAATAAGGCGCGCATCCTGCAGATCGACGATCAGAAGATTCGTGGCGATCTGAAGGCCGGTCGCGTGGTGGTGGTCGCCGGTTTCCAGGGCGTCGACGAGCACGGCAATATCACCACCCTCGGGCGTGGCGGTTCCGACACCACGGGCGTGGCGCTGGCGGCGGCCTTGAAGGCTGACGAATGCCAGATCTACACCGACGTCGATGGCGTCTACACCACCGATCCGCGTGTCGTGGCCCAGGCTCAGCGCCTGGACAAGATCACCTTCGAAGAGATGCTGGAAATGGCCAGCCTCGGTTCCAAGGTGTTGCAGATCCGCGCGGTCGAGTTCGCCGGCAAGTACAACGTTCCGCTGCGCGTCCTGCACAGCTTCAAAGAGGGTCCGGGTACCCTCATTACTATTGATGAAGAGGAATCCATGGAACAGCCGATCATTTCCGGCATCGCCTTCAACCGCGATGAAGCCAAGCTGACCATCCGTGGCGTGCCAGACACCCCCGGCGTGGCCTTCAAGATTCTCGGCCCGATCAGTGCCGCGAACATCGAAGTCGACATGATCGTGCAGAACGTTGCGCACGATAACACCACCGACTTCACCTTCACCGTGCACCGCAACGACTACCAGGCTGCGCAAACCGTCCTGGAAAACACCGCGCGTGAGATCGGGGCCCGCGAAGTGGTCGGCGACACCAAGATCGCCAAGGTGTCGATCGTCGGTGTCGGCATGCGTTCCCACGCTGGCGTGGCCAGCCGCATGTTCGAGGCCCTGGCCAAGGAAAGCATCAATATCCAGATGATCTCGACCTCGGAGATCAAAGTCTCCGTGGTGATCGAAGAGAAGTACCTGGAGCTGGCAGTACGGGCGCTGCACACGGCCTTCGAACTCGACGCACCGGCCCGACAGGGCGAGTAACGCGTAGTCCCCAAGGGCGCGGTTGAACCGCGCCCTTTGTTTTTCTTGATAGGCATGGGTGAGAGCTGTTCTTTTGCCTGGGCTGGTCAATACTTGGGGGTGTAGGGCAATGGCTATATAGCCTGTAAGCCGAAGCCCTTTTTGCAGACTGTTGTCCCTGAACTGAAGTGCGTGTAGGAGAAAGGTATGCTGATTCTGACTCGTCGGTGCGCAGAGAGCCTGATCATCGGTGACGGTGAAATCACTGTGACCGTGCTTGGCGTCAAAGGAAATCAAGTACGAATTGGGGTCAATGCCCCCAAGGAAGTGGCCGTACACCGTGAGGAAATCTACCTGCGGATCAAGAAAGAGAAGGACGAAGAACCAAGCCATTAATTTTATTTGATTTTTTGCTTTGCAAACGGGGAAAAGGTTGGTTATTATACGCCCCGTGTTGCGGAGAGGTGGCCGAGTGGCCGAAGGCGCTCCCCTGCTAAGGGAGTACACCTCAAAAGGGTGTCGGGGGTTCGAATCCCCCCTTCTCCGCCATTATTTGTTTAGTACGTGTGGATCTGGCTTCTTCGGTAAGTTGTTGAAATTACTAGAAAAAAGCGCTTTACAAAAAGATTTCACGGCCTATAATGCGCGGCATCAAATGCACTCGTAGCTCAGCTGGATAGAGTACTCGGCTACGAACCGAGCGGTCACAGGTTCGAATCCTGTCGAGTGCACCATTTAAGCGTTGTTGGTAGTGATACGAACAACGTGGCTTCAACCAGTTGTGACCTGGTCTAAAAACACAAATTGCACTCGTAGCTCAGCTGGATAGAGTACTCGGCTACGAACCGAGCGGTCACAGGTTCGAATCCTGTCGAGTGCACCATACACCAAGAAGCCCGCACTGGTTGCGGGCTTTTTGCTGTCTGGCGTTTGAGCCTGTTACGCCAGCTAGCCTTTGACACATCCTTTCTCATCCAGCATCACCAGACTGCTACGGCCTTTTTTCAGGTGGTAGTGGTAGCGCGTTGTGGTGTTTGTCGTACTGATCCTATCCGGCCTGCCCAGGGCGCTTTCCACTTCCAGGCGACTCATGCCAGGACGAACCTGCTGGTTGATGATTGCCCGACGTTTTTCCTGCGCGCTCAACCGATTGGCGCAGCCGTCATCGTGCTCGCCGACTATGACCAGCGGCTGTGGGGTGGGCGGCGCGGCTGAGGTCGGCGTTTTCGTGCGCGGGGTGGGTGTCGGCCGGTTTCCAGGTCCTGGGTTGTGCGCCCGCAGAGGTTGCAGTGTCTCGGCTGGCGCGCAGCTCAGTGTGGTGAAGGTGATGTGGCCGCTTTCGCTTTCACAGCGATGGATGATGGCGGCGCCGGCGGGGTAGGGCAGGCAGAGTGCGAGCAGTAGTGAGAGGTGGCTTCTGGGCAGCATCGGACGTCCTCCTTGACGGTCATTCACTCAGCCTAGCGGTGGGCTTTCGGCGGTGTCGTGTGTTTTCTTTTCAGGATGAGTCGTCGTAGGGGGGAAGGCCGCAGCAAAGCGCTCGGCTGGGTATTGCAAGCGCTTGTTCTTGCCAAGATTTCTGGTCTTGAAGAGATGGGGGCAGTGTATGATTACGCCCGTCAGCCCCGCCGGGGTTTTTGGAATATTTCCATGGACTTACCCAGTAGTTACTTAATTTTTTGCTTTGCCAATCACGAATTGACTGATTGATCCTTCCGGCGTGCTCCGCTGCTGGGAGTGGAGTTCGCCTATGACCGAAGTTGAAGTAAAGAAAAGCCAGGACAGCCTGCAGGATCGTCTTGCCCAGGTCGTCGACCTGCTGCAGCGCCAGCGGGTGGTCGAAGACCTGACGCATCGTCAGGAAGGCCCTCATCACGACCGGGTGGAACACCTGGTCCACCGGCAGAATCTCGTTGAGTTGCAGCGCAAGCTCGATGACCTGCACTCGGCCGACGTCGCTTATATTCTCGAAGCCTTGCCACTGAACGATCGCCTGACCGTCTGGCAGTTGGTCAAGGCCGAGCGTGACGGCGATATCCTGCTCGAGGTGTCCGACTCCGTGCGTGAAACCCTGATCGCCGATATGGATGATCAGGAGCTCCTGGCGGCCGCCAAGGAAATGGATGCCGACGAACTCGCTGACTTGGCTCCCGAGCTGCCGCGAGACGTTGTCCATGAGCTGATGGAAACCCTCGATGGCCAGCAGCGTGAGCGCGTTCGCTCGGCGTTGTCCTATGACGAGGACCAGGTCGGCGCGCTGATGGACTTCGAGATGGTCACCATCCGTGAAGATGTCAGCCTGGAAGTGGTCTTGCGCTATCTGCGTCGACTCAAGGAGTTGCCGGGCCATACCGACAAACTCTTCGTGGTTGATTACGACGGCGTGCTCAAGGGCGTGCTGCCGATCAAGCGCCTGCTGGTCAACGATCCCGAGAAGCGGGTGGGCGATGTCATGGCCGGCGATCCGGTGACCTTTCATCCGGATGAAGACGCCTACGACGCGGCCCAGGCCTTCGAGCGTTATGACCTGATTTCCGCGCCGGTGGTGGACAAGAACGGCAAGCTGATCGGTCGCCTGACCATCGACGAAATGGTCGACCTGATTCGTGAGGAAAGCGAAAGCGAAGTTCTCAACATGGCCGGCCTGCGCGAAGAAGAGGATATCTTCGCCTCGGTCTGGAAGTCCCTGCGCAACCGCTGGGCGTGGCTGGCAATCAACCTGATCACGGCCTTTGTCGCTTCGCGGGTGATCGGTCTGTTCGAGGGGTCCATCGAGAAGCTGGTGGCCCTGGCCGCGTTGATGCCGATCGTGGCCGGCATCGGCGGCAACTCGGGCAACCAGACCATCACCATGATCGTACGCGCCATGGCGCTCGACCAGGTCAGCACCGGCAATACCTCGCGGCTGATGCGCAAGGAGCTGGCGGTGGGTTTGATCAATGGCCTGGTGTGGGGCGGGGTGATCGGGGTGGTCGCCTACCTGCTGTACGGCAGTTGGTCGCTGGGTGTGGTGATGACCGCGGCCATGACCCTCAATCTCTTGCTGGCGGCCTTGATGGGCGTATTGATCCCTATGACCCTGGTGCGCCTGGGGCGCGACCCGGCAATGGGCGCCAGTGTGATGATCACTGCCATGACCGACAGCGGCGGCTTTTTCATCTTCCTTGGGTTGGCGACCATCTTCCTGCTCTAGGCGCTCGACACTGACTTCTTACGGCAAGCCGCTCACCTTTGACGCTGGCTTGCCTGCGATGCTCATCTCCTACCCCTGGATTGCCCTTGCGGTCGTTATCGCCGGCAAGCCAGCTCCCACAATATCCGTAGCAAGTCGGGATTTTGTCCGCAGCCAGTTCGATTCTCTTACCCAAATCCCAGGCAAAAAAAAGCCAGCACGCCGCTGGCTTGAACTTTCAGGGATGAATCAGCTGGCGTCCGCCATTTCGGCGTCATGGGCGATCAGCGACACGAGTGCATTCTGCTGGCGATGGGAAAGCTGGCGGAAACGCTGGAGCAATTCACGCTCATGCAGGGAGAGCTCCGGGCTGTCCAGCCGCATGCTCAGCTCGTCGCCCAGTGCGCCTTCTTGAATAAGGCTCTGCTCCAGGCGTGCAATGATTTCGGAATTCATGCTGCGGTGATGGTTACGAGCCACCTCGGCGATGCGTTCACGCATTCCATCGGGCAGACGCACGACGAACTTGTCAGCCGTACGGCTGGAATAAATTGCCTGTTTCAATGGGCGCATAGTTTTAAACCGGTTAGTTCAGGGGAGCGGTTCTCGGAATTGGCCGCAGGATGTCAGTAGGACAGCATGCTTGGCCAAATGTTCAACCTGAATTGAAATGAGGCCCGCATCATGCCTCAAATTTGCCAGATCCTTGGCGTCAATTCTGTGACAAATATTGAACTGGGCAAGGGCAATATGCCAGCACCAATTATCAGAAATGCGCACTGGTTTGAAAGTTTCATCCAGTCGCGCCCTGCTGATCGGCCATCCCGGGCCTGTCAGGAAGCGCCTGGCCAGCGCGACGCGGATTTTACCCGTTGGCCTGGCCTTTTGCTTCTAATGTTAAGCGTAGTGGCAATTTGCTGGTTTTCTAGTCTTCGGAGGTGCGCAAGATCGGATCGAAGCGGATTTTCCGACCAGCGAACAAGGCCAGGATGAAAAAGCCGCCAAACAGGCAGCTTGCGACGACCAGCGGTAGGGTGAAAGCGTCGGCCGGAGCCATCCACAGGGCAATGTTGGCGAGCAGGGTCAGGATCAGGAAGGTGATGGCGTATCTGGACATGGGAGTTCCTTGGTGAAATGGGCTCAGAACGTCAGTCGGACCGTTTTGTCGAAGGCGACGGTTGCCTAGCGCGGTTTGTCCAGGGTGCTGCTGTGGGTCAGGTGATCAGTCATGACTGCCCTCTGGGCGGCCTGTCTCGGGCCGGAATGGGCGTAGGGCAGGGGCTCTGTCTCCGGTTGAAAATGGAAAGCGGTCAGGGCGATCAATACCAGTGCATTCGATGCCAAAAGAATGGGGGTATTCATCGAAAGGCTCTCCATGGCGGATGCTGAATCAGGCGGTTTCCGTGGAGAGACTCAGAGCAGGCTGCATGCCAAGCTTTTTGTCAGAAAAAATGCTTTTAGAACAATGGCTTGTATTTTGTTTCTGGCGTGTGGGTCAAGCACCTTGCAATGACGGCATTTTGTAATAATGCAAAATGCCCGATGAATCGTCTGAAGGCTGTTGCCTGTTGCGCCTGGTGCTTGCTCAACACGGGGCGGCCCGCGCTCGTGGTAGGCGGACTACGGTTAAAAAGCCTAGGGACGACATGACAAACGCCGGCATGCCCGTTAACATGCACGCCGTCCTTCGCGCCGCCTGTCTTGGTGGTCGACCGTTGTCTCAGTAGCTCAATTGGATAGAGCATCCCCCTCCTAAGGGGAAGGTTGGCAGTTCGAACCTGCCCTGGGACACCATATATCTGTTGTTTCCTTTGTTCCCCTCTATCGCATCGGCTCTGATACTGCCCATCAGTGCTTTGTGTATTTCGAATCCTGCTTTCCGGTGCTCCTTTGGGAGAGACCGATTCTGCCGGGGTTGGTCAGGGGCGTGCTCGTCTATATATAGAGGGTGTGAGTTCCCGTCTTGTGGCCAAGAGGCTTCTCTCCGTCTGTAAATGAATGCGATTACTTAATCTTGGGGGTAAACACGATCCCTTGTGTGTGTGGGCTGGCTTGTCGGCGATGGTGTTCTTGAGGGCGCTAAAAGCTTCGCGGGCAAGCTCCGCTCCCACAGTGTTCGGGACTGACCGGGAGTTTGCGGTGTGACTCGGCCCTGTAGGAGCTGGCTTGCCGGCGATGGCGTTCTTGAGGGTGCTAAAAGCTTCGCGGGCAAGCTCCGCTCCCACAGTGTTCGGGACTGACCGGGAGTTTGCGGTGTGACTCGGCCCTGTAGGAGCTGGCTTGCCGGCGATGGTGTTCTTGAGGGCGCTAAAAGCTTCGCGGGCAAGCTCCGCTCCCACAGTGTTCGGGGCTGATCCGGAGTTTGCGGTGTGACGCGGTCCCTGTGGGAGCGGAGCTTGTCGGATCGCCGCACCGCCGCGAAGAGGCCCTCAAAGCCGCCGCAACCCTCGTTG
>NZ_JALLIX010000057.1 GCF_023242365.1 Pseudomonas sp. MWU13-2100 | reverse complement strand
AGGTGTCTGATCGCCCTCGAGGGCTTTCTTATAGGCGCCGGAGGCAACTGCCATTTGTAAAACTCCCAACAAGATTTAGCCGCCGGGCCTGGGTGACCCGGCTTTGGATGGTTCGACCCACGGGCACTACTTGCCCGACTTGACCCTGGTCCAGCTGCGGGTCATCAAACGTTGGATTTTCGGGGGTAGCTCAGCATTGACGTACAGCTTGTCCACAACGGCCTGCGGTGGGTAAACCGCCTCATCGGTACGCACGGACTGATCCATCAGAGCGCCAGCCTTTGGGTTCGGGTTGGCATAACCGACATAATCGCTGACCTGGGCAATCGCTTCAGGTTGCAGCAGATAATTGATAAAGGCGTGGGCCTCCTTGACGTTGCCGGCGTCCTTGGGAATCGCCAGCATGTCGAACCAGAGGTTGCCGCCTTCCTTGGGAATCACATAGGCGATGTTCACGCCTTTCTTGGCTTCCTCGGCGCGTTTCCTGGCCTGGAAGATATCGCCGGAGAACCCGGCCGCCACGCAGATCTCGCCGTTGGCCAGATCGGAAATGTACTTGGAGGAGTTGAAGTAGGTGACGTAGGGACGGACTTTCAGCAGCTTCTCTTCAGCCAGCTTGTAGTCTTTTTCATTGGTGCTGTTGGGGCTCAAGCCCATGTAGTTGAGCACCGCCGGCAGCATTTCATCGGCCGAATCGAGGAACGCCACACCGCAGCCGGAGAGTTTCTTCAGGTTCTCCGGCTCGAACAGCACCGCCCAGGAGTCGATCTTGTCGACACCCAGCGCCGCCTTGACCTTCTCGACGTTGTAGCCGATGCCGTTGGTGCCCCACAGATAAGGCACGGCGTACTGGTTGCCCGGGTCGTTCTTTTCCAGGCGTTTCATCAACGCCGGGTCGAGGTTCACGTAGTTCGGCAGCTGGGTCTTGTCGAGTTTCTGGAACGCGCCCGCCTTGATCTGCTTGCCAAGGAAATGGTTGGACGGCACCACCACGTCATAGCCGGTGTGCCCGGCCAGCAACTTGCCTTCCAGGGTTTCATTGGAGTCGAAGACGTCATAGACCGGCACAATACCGGTGGCCTTCTGGAAATCCACCAGGGTGGTCTGCCCGATATAATCCGACCAGTTATAAATATGCACGGTCGGCGCCGCTTGCACACTGACCGCCAAGGTCAGCGCCGCGCCCGCCAGCATGGCTTTGCGAAAGAAAGAAACAGACAAGTGGAGGTCCTCTAGAAATCCACGGGAGCGGCCAAAGGCTGCGCCACTCCCGGGAGTTGTCTCAAATCGACTTATTTACCCGATTTGATCTTGGTCCAGCTGCGGGTCATTTCGCGCTGGGTCGCCGCCGGCAAGTCGGCGATGGCATACAGCTTGGCCTGCACATCCGCTGGCGGGTAGATGCCCGGGTCGCTGGTGATGCTCTTGTCGACCAATGCGGTCGCCTTCTCGTTACCGTTAGGGAAACGCACGCTGTCGGTGATCGCCGCCATGACTTCCGGCTTGAGCAGGTAGTTCATGAACTTGTAGGCCGCTTCGGTGTTTTCCGCATCTTTAGGGATCGACACCATGTCGTAGAAGCTGCCAGCCCCTTCTTTCGGGATGCTGTAGGCGACTTTGACCTTGTCACCGGCTTCGGCGGCACGGGACTTGGCCTGCTGGACATCACCCGAGTAACCGATGGCGACGCAGATGTTGCCGTTGGCTAGGTCGGAGATGTACTTGGACGAGTGGAAGTAGGCAATCGACGGACGCAGTTTGAGGAACAGATCTTCGGCTTTCTTCAGATCTTCCTTCTTCTGGGTGTCGGTCGGCAGGCCCAGGTAGTGCAGGGCTACCGGCAGCATTTCGGTTGGCGAATCGAGGAAGCTCACGCCGCAGCTTTTCAGCTTGGCGAGGTTCTCGGGCTTGAGTACCGAATCCCACGAGTCGATCTTGTCCACGCCCAGCGCCGCCTTGACCTTCTCCGGGTTGTAGCCGATGCCGATCGAGCCCCACATGTACGGGAACGCGTGTTTGTTGCCCGGGTCGCTGACCGAGACTGCCTTGAGCAGCGACTGGTTCAGGTTGCCGTAGTTGGACAGTTTCGACTTGTCCAGTTCCTGGTAGACACCGGCCTTGATCTGCTTGGCCAGGAAGTTGTTGGATGGCACAACGATATCGTAACCGGACTTGCCGGCCAGCAACTTGGCTTCCAGGGTTTCGTTACTGTCGAAGACGTCGTAAACCACCTTGATGCCGGACTCTTTTTCAAAGTTGGCCACGGTGTCCGGTGCGATGTAGTCGGACCAGTTGTAAACGTGCAACACCTTGTCGTCCGCGTGAGCGGCACCGGCCATGACACCCGCCAACGACAGGGCGAGGAGAGTCTTGCCGGCTACGTTCTTACCTAATGCCTTCATGCGTCATGCTCCAATTTATTCTTTTTAACCCGCTGTTCGGCGGCCAATTCCCGGGCAACTCGAAACAGTGGGGGTAGTCTGGCAAGATCCAAGGCAGCCTTTCAAGGAGAGACCACCCTTTCTGATTGCTCTGAGCGAAAGCACCTACACCGTACTTCCGGCTCAGAGCCTAGCACTTAGCCCTGTAATACACTCAGGGTCAGATCCAGGCACTTGCGTGCCTTGGCCACCAACTCGTCGATCTCGGTTTTGCTGATCACCAGTGGCGGCGCAATGATCATGGTGTCGCCGACGGCACGCATGATCAGTCCATTATCGAAGCAGAACTGCCGGCAGATCATGCCGACGCCTTTACCTTCATACCGCGCACGGGTGGCCTTGTCCTTGACCAGTTCGATGGCGCCCAACAGGCCCACACCGCGAACTTCACCCACCAATGGGTGATCGTTCAGTTCCCGCAGACGTTTCTGCAAATAGGGTGCCGTTTCGCTGCGCACGCGTTCGATAATTTTTTCTTCGCGCAGGATACGGATGTTTTCCAGGGCCACGGCCGCGGCCACCGGATGCCCGGAATAGGTGAAACCGTGGTTGAAATCACCGCCTTCATTGAGCACCGCGACCACTTCGTCGCGCACGATCAGGCCACCCATGGGGATGTAGCCGGAGGTCAGACCCTTGGCAATGGTCATCATGTCCGGCTTGAGGCCGTAGAAATCACTGCCGAACCACTCACCGGTGCGGCCGAAACCACAGATCACTTCGTCGGCGACGAAGAGAATGTCGTACTTGGCGAGGATTTCCTTGATGCGCGGCCAGTAGCTGTCCGGCGGCACGATCACGCCGCCCGCGCCCTGGATCGGCTCGGCGATAAAGGCACCGACGTTGTCCACGCCCAGTTCCAGGATCTTTTCTTCCAGTTGGTTCGCGGCCCAGACCCCGAACTCTTCCGGGCTCATGTCGCCGCCTTCGGCAAACCAGTATGGCTGCGGGATGTGGACGATGCCCGGGATCGGCAAGTCGCCCTGTTCGTGCATATAGGTCATGCCGCCCAGGCTCGCGCCGGCCACGGTGGAACCGTGATAGCCGTTCTTGCGACTGATGATGACCTTCTTGTTCGGCTGGCCTTTGATCGCCCAGTAGTGGCGGACCATCCGCAGCATGGTGTCGTTGCCTTCGGAGCCGGAACCGGTGAAGAACACGTGGTTCATGCCTGCGGGTGCGATCTCGGAGATGGCCTTGGCCAGTTCCAGCACCGGCGGGTGGGCGGTCTGGAAGAACAGGTTGTAATAAGGCAGCTCGCGCATTTGCTTGCTGGCGGCGTCGGCCAGCTCATCGCGACCGTAGCCGATGGCCACGCACCAGAGGCCGGCCATGCCGTCGAGTATCTGGTGGCCTTCGCTGTCCCAGAGGTAGACGCCCTTGGCGTGGGTGATGATGCGCGGGCCTTTCTCTTTCAACTGCTTGAAGTCGCTGAAGGGCGCCAGGTGGTGATCACTGCTGAGGGCTTGCCATTCACGGGTTTGCGGGTTGTTGCTGGTCATACGGTTCTCCTAGATTCCAGTAGAGGCGCGGTCTCCAGCTACCGCGCCCGGCGCATCAGACGGCGAAGAGCAGGAACTCCCGCTCCCACGAACTGATGACGCGCTTGAAGTTTTCATGCTCGGCCCGCTTGACCGCGACGTAGCCAGTGATGAATTTCTTGCCCAGGTATTTCTCGATGGTCTTGCTGTTTTCCATGCGCTCCAGGGCGTCCTCGATGGTCAGTGGCAGGCGCAGGTTGCGACGCTCGTAACCACGACCGACCACCGGCGCGCTCGGGTTGAGGCCCTCGACCATACCGATGTAGCCACACAGCAGACTTGCAGCAATCGCCAGGTAGGGGTTGGCGTCGGCGCCCGGCAGGCGGTTTTCCACGCGGCGGTTCTGCGGGCCGGCATCCGGGACCCGCAAGCCCACGGTGCGGTTCTCTTCGCCCCATTCGACGTTCACCGGTGCCGAGGTGTCCGGCAGGAAGCGGCGGAACGAGTTGACGTTCGGCGCGAACAGCGGCAGCAACTCGGGGATCAGCTTCTGCAGGCCGCCGATGTGATTCAGGAACAGCTGGCTCATGGTCCCGTCGTCATTGGAGAAGACGTTCTTGCCGGTAGCGATGTCGATGATGCTCTGGTGCAGGTGCATGGCGCTGCCCGGCTCGCCGGTCATGGGCTTGGCCATGAAGGTCGCCGCCACGTCGTGCTTGAGCGCGGCTTCGCGCATGGTGCGCTTGAACACCAGGATCTGGTCGGCCAGGGACAACGCGTCGCCATGCCGGAAGTTGATTTCCATCTGCGCCGTGCCGTCCTCGTGGATCAGCGTGTCGAGGTCCAGTTCCTGCAATTCGCACCAGTCGTAGACGTCTTCGAACAGCGGGTCGAATTCGTTGGCCGCTTCAATGGAGAACGACTGGCGACCGGTTTCCGGGCGACCGGAGCGGCCGATCGGCGGCTGCAACGGGTAGTCCGGATCGTCGCTGCGCTTGGTCAGGTAGAACTCCATTTCCGGCGCCACGATCGGCTGCCAGCCCTTTTCGGCATAGAGTGCCAGGACTTTTTTGAGCACGTTGCGCGGCGACAGCTCGATGGGGTTGCCCTGCTTGTCGTAGGTGTCGTGGATCACCTGGGCGGTGGGCTCGATGGCCCAGGGCACCAGGTACACCGCATTGCTGTCGGGGCGACAGATCATGTCGATGTCGGCCGGGTCGAGCAGTTCGTAATAGATGTCGTCTTCGACGTAATCACCGGTCACGGTCTGCAACAGGACGCTCTCGGGCAAGCGCATGCCTTTTTCGGCAATGAACTTGTTGGTCGGCGAGATCTTGCCTCGGGTGATGCCGGTAAGGTCGGCAATCATGCATTCGACTTCTGTGATCTTGTGGTCTTTCAACCAATCGGTGAGCTGGTCGAGGTTGTTACTCATAAGTGCCTCTGGGTTGGGGTTCCTGACGCCTATTATGGGTCAGGCGTTCGTTGACGCATCGGCGTCGCGTTGTAAAACCCGCTTTCGGCAGGCATCGCCGAAAGCCTGGAAGATCGCCAGGTAGACCGGGTTGCTCAGCACCTGCCATTCCGGGTGCCATTGCACCCCTAAAGCAAAAGCCTTGCCTTCGACCACCGAGACCGCCTCGATCAGGCCGTCCGGTGCCCTGGCTTCGACCCGCAGCCCCGGCGCCAAGCGGTCAACGCCCTGGCTGTGAATCGAGTTGACCTGGAATTCAGCCGGCAAGCCGAGGCCCGCCAGCACACCACCGGGCTGGACCCGCATGGCATGGGCCGGACCGTACTGCACCTCAAGGGGCTGGGACTGGTCCTCACGATGATCCATGAAGGTTCCAACCTCATGAACCTTTTGATGCAGGCTGCCACCGAAGGCCACGTTCATTTCCTGGAAGCCCCGGCAAATGCCGAGCACGGGAATGCCCGCGGCGACGGCGGCACGGATCAACGGCAGGGTGGTGCGGTCGCGTGCAGAATCATGAGCAGTGCCCGGCGCGCTGGCCGGACCGCCGTACAAATGCGGTTCGACGTTGGAGGGAGAGCCGGTAAACAGGATTCCATCCAGGCCGTCGAGAATATCGGACGGCTCGAACAGCTCGGCCAGGGCCGGAAGGATCAGCGGCAGCCCTTTGGCTGCGACGGCGACAGCACGGACATACTTGTCGCCACTGATGTGATAAGCATGCAAACCGATCTGTTTGGAGCATGCGGTAACGCCGATCAACGGCAGGCGAGACATGTAGCACCCCGGTATTATTGCTGTTATGGGTTTTAATCGAGCTTAGCCTTGTTCATTTTTTTACACAACACCCCCGTAAAAAATACAACACGGCCCGCTCAAGCCCGCGGTACCGGGGAGTGTCCGGCGCAAAAAATCGCCCCAAAATGCCGCAAAAAAGCCCCCTGAGCGCTTTTTCAGGGCAAAAAAGGCCTCGCTTGACTTCGGCATGCCGTTCGGGTTGACTGAAACCAGAAAAGATCAATGATTGATATTTTTAACAACAAAGGTGTTGCATCATGTCGGTACCCCCGCGTGCCGTTCAGCTTAACGAAGCGAACGCGTTCCTTAAGGATCATCCTGAGGTTCTGTACGTAGACCTTCTAATTGCGGATATGAATGGTGTGGTGCGTGGCAAGCGCATCGAACGCACCAGCCTCCACAAGGTTTACGAGAAGGGCATCAACCTGCCTGCCTCTCTATTTGCCCTGGATATCAACGGCTCGACGGTGGAAAGCACCGGCCTGGGTCTGGATATCGGCGATGCTGACCGAATCTGTTATCCGATCCCCGACACCCTGTGCAATGAGCCGTGGCAAAAGCGCCCGACCGCGCAACTGCTGATGACCATGCACGAACTTGAAGGTGAACCTTTCTTCGCCGATCCTCGCGAAGTCCTGCGGCAAGTCGTGAGCAAGTTCGACGAGCTCGGCCTGACCATCTGCGCCGCGTTCGAGCTGGAGTTCTACCTGATCGATCAGGAGAACGTGAACGGTCGCCCGCAACCGCCCCGCTCGCCGATCTCCGGCAAACGCCCGCATTCGACCCAGGTCTACCTGATCGACGACCTCGACGAATACGTCGACTGCCTCCAGGACATCCTCGAAGGTGCGAAAGAGCAAGGCATCCCGGCTGACGCGATCGTCAAGGAAAGCGCCCCGGCGCAGTTCGAAGTGAACCTGCACCACGTCGCCGACCCGATCAAGGCCTGTGACTACGCGGTCCTGCTCAAGCGCCTGATCAAGAACATCGCCTACGACCATGAGATGGACACCACCTTCATGGCCAAGCCTTACCCGGGCCAGGCAGGCAACGGACTGCACGTCCATATCTCGATTCTCGACAAGGAAGGCAAGAACATCTTTGCCAGCGAGGATCCCGAGCAGAACGCCGCGCTGCGTCACGCGATCGGCGGTGTGCTCGAGACCCTACCGGCGCAGATGGCCTTCCTCTGCCCGAACGTCAACTCCTACCGCCGTTTCGGCGCACAGTTCTACGTGCCGAACTCGCCGTGCTGGGGCCTGGACAACCGCACGGTGGCGATTCGCGTACCGACCGGCTCGTCCGACGCCGTGCGCATCGAACACCGGGTCGCCGGCGCCGATGCCAACCCGTATCTGTTGATGGCTTCCGTTCTGGCCGGTATTCACCACGGCCTGACCAACAAGGTCGAGCCGGGCGCTCCGGTGGAAGGCAACAGCTACGAGCAGAACGAGCAGAGCCTGCCGAACAACCTGCGCGATGCCCTGCGCGAGCTGGACGACAGCGAGATCATGGCCAAGTACATCGATCCGAAATACATCGATATCTTCGTCGCCTGCAAAGAGAGCGAGCTGGAGGAGTTCGAACACTCCATCTCCGACCTCGAATACAACTGGTACCTGCATACCGTGTAAGCGGTTGCGGCAATAAAGAAGAACGCCGCCGGCCTAGCGCCTGCGGCGTTTTTTTATGCCTCTGTGGCAGCAAGCCTGATCTTGGTGACACCACACCTGTGGCGAGCGGGCTTGCCCGCGCTGGGCTGCGAAGCGGCCCCAAAGTCAGTGACCTCATAGTGTCAGGTAGAACACAGTCACAGGCTTTACGACTGCTTCGCAGCCGAACGCGGCGGCGCGGCGTCCCGGCAAGCCCGCTCGCCACAAGACACCACACCAGCGTCCTCGCGTACAATGCCCGCTGCCCTTGCCGGAGAACCCCATGACCCGCCCCGCCACCGCTCGCAAACCCCGCGCACGCAGCCAGGCCCGGATCGACTCGATCCTCGACGCCGCGCGCACCTTGCTTGCCGCCGAAGGCGTGGCCAGTCTGTCGATCTACAGCGTGGCGGAACGGGCCGGGATCCCGCCGTCCTCGGTCTATCACTTCTTCGCCAGCGTCCCGGCCCTGCTCGAAGCCCTGACCAACGATGTCCACGCGGCCTTTCGCGCCACCTTGCAGGCCCCCATCGACCACCAGGCCCTCACCAGCTGGCGCGACCTGTCACGGTTGGTGGAGCAGCGGATGCTGAACATCTATGAAGAGGATGCGGCGGCGCGGCAGCTGATCCTCGCGCAACACGGCCTGACCGAAGTCACCCAGGCCGACCGCCAGCACGACATCGAGCTCGGCGACCTGATGCACAAGCTGTTTATCCGGCATTTCGAGTTGCCGGCGCTGCCCAAGGAAGTCGATGTGTTCGCCTTGGCGATGGAGCTGGGGGATCGGGTCTATGCGCGTTCGGTGCAGTTGCACGACCAGATCACGCCACGCATGGCGGAAGAAGGGATGCGCGTGTTCGATGCGTATCTGGGGTTGTATTTGCCGCCGTATCTGCCGAGGCGCGACCAGCCGCTCTGAAGGGCGACGGTGAATACCCGCTCCACACGATAACTGTGGGAACCATTATCGAACTTACGCCAGTCGATCTTCGCGTGCGTGGCTTATTCATAGGCGCCGTCGGCCTGGGCGACTTTCGCCGGATCAACGGTGCTCCGGTAGACCACGGTCACATCGGCGGCCTGGGCAAACCAGCTGGTCCCGGCCAGGGACAAGGCCGCCAGGAGGCGGAGTGGAGCATGCAGTTTCATGGGTCAAGCTCCTCGACAGGCGACCGGGAATCCGCATGTCGAGAGACTAAATGGTCTAAGAATATTAAAAAAAATAACTTATGTGCATTAGCTGATCCGTTAAAACGTCACCGTCTCCACCGCGACAACCGCGCCGAGCCTCACCAACGCTACAACAATCACTCAGGGCCGCAGGTCGGAGAAAAATCGACATAAAGAACTAAAAACCGACGAATGAAGGTACGCGCCTGGTTTTTTCTTCTATGGTTCTTTGCGTAACGCCATACCAACCGTCCGGCTGAATCAGACAAATGCCGTAATAAATTGACGGGAGTGGCAGCGTTTAGCCATGATTGCGTCGCTTTTTTGAAACTTCCTGTCCATGAGAACCAATCTCAAATACAGATTGATCTAAAAAGCGCTTAAAAAGACCTTTCAGAAATAAGCCTGGAGGCCGATATCCTTCTCAGGCTTGGATAAATGCTCAGGCAGATTATTCCTGAATCGTCTTAAAAAGGACGAAATAGTTCTTTTTGGGTTTATGAAAATTTTCATTACCCTGCAAGGAGCAAATTTACGGCGGTTAGACCAAAGTCTAGGCATGGTTTGTTACGATTGACTTACCAGTCACGATCTGGTGCTAATCGCGCATCTGTGGCTACAAAGGGACGCTAGATCCCCGGCCAGGACACACAAAAATTAGAAATGAGAGGAGCTGTACCATGAAGAAGTCCACCTTGGCCCTGGCTGTGGCCGTAGGGGTTTTGGCGCAACAGGCTCACGCAGAATCGCAAGCCGATGCCAAAGGTTTTATCGAAGGCGCTACGTCGACCTTGGGTATCCGTAACTACTACATCAACAACGATAGCCGTAGCGGGAAACCTGCTCAGAGCCTGAGTACAGAATGGGGCCAAGGCTTCGATCTGCGTTTCAACTCCGGTTACACCCAAGGCACCGTGGGTTTTGGTCTTGACGCCATTGGCCTGCTGGGGATCAAGCTGGACTCCGGTCGTGGTAGCAACGGTGCTTCCAACACGAGCTATGGCAGCAACATGTTTCCTGCCCAGGCCACTAACAGCAACAGCAAGGCGGTCAACGATTTCGCCAGTCTGGGCCTGACCGGCAAGGTCCGAATTTCGCAGACCGCGCTGAAAATCGGCACCCTGATGCCAAACAACCCGGTGATCAAGACCAACGACAGTCGTTTGGTGACGCAAACCTTCACAGGTGGCGAGATCACCTCGAACGAAATCAAGGACCTGACACTGACTGGCGGTCAGATTGAAGCCGTCAAGGGTCGTAGCTCCAGCAACGACGAAGGCATGTCGATCGCCGGCGCAAACGCTATTACAGCGAACGGTCGTCGCAGCAACAAGTTCTACTATGGTGGCGCCGACTACAAGATCACCAAGGATCTGGTCGCTTCGTACTACTACGGCGAGCTGAAGGACTTCTATTCGCAGAATTTCCTCGGCCTGGTACACAGCTGGGCCATCGGTCCTGGCGTGCTGAACAGTGACCTGCGTTACTACCGTAGCCGCGATAACGGCGCCAACGGCAGCAACAGTAACTACTTCACCACGGGTTACTATGGCAACAAGGTTACCAAGGGCAAGGTCGACAACGACCTGTATAGCTACCTGGCCCTGTACTCGGTGGCCGGCCACACCTTCGGCGGTGGTTATCAGTACACCAAAGGCGACAGCGACTTCCCTTGGTTGAACCAAGGTGATGGCTCGTCCGCCAGCATCACCACCGACATGCAGATCCAGAAGTTCGCCCGTGCCGGCGAGCGTACCTGGCAGGCTCGCTACGCCTATGACTTCGCCAAGCTTGGCGTACCCGGTCTGACCGCCGGTGTGGTCTACCTGCACGGCGACAATATCCAGACCAGTGCTGGTGACAAGAGCGAGTGGGAACGCGATATCAGCGTCGGCTACGTGATCCCGCAAGGCACCTTCAAGAACCTCGGTTTTGCCTGGAAGAACGCCATGTGGCGCACCAGTGCCGCCGTTGCTTCTAGCTACCAGGACGAAAACCGTCTGATCGTCAGCTACTCGATCCCGCTGCTGTAAGCGTGATCGTTTAAAGTCGAGATCCACACTCAGCCCGGCGCAATGCCGGGCTGAGTGCTTCACGTACTGCTTGAAACTACCTTCTCAGCTTCGCCTCGAACGCCAACCTTCGACAGCACGGCGCCAAGTACCCCACTGAGTTACATCCCCTTAGCCCTCTCACAAGCTGTGGACAAGGTTGCTCCCACGCGCGCCCGGCGTCCAATGAAAGTCTTTTTAATATTCAATTTAGATCTAAATAAATCGATATTTATTCTTTTTAAATAAACTCTCCAGCAGGCACAGTAGGCTCATCACGCACTCACCAGGAGCAGCACCATGAGCCTAAGACTCGGCGACATCGCCCCCGACTTCGAACAGGACTCCAGCGCCGGCAAGATTCGTTTCCACGAGTGGCTCGGCGACAGTTGGGGCGTGCTGTTCTCCCATCCGGCGGACTTCACCCCGGTGTGCACCACCGAGCTGGGCTTTACCGCCAAGCTCAAAGATGAATTCGCCCGGCGTGGCGTCAAGGCCATTGCCCTGTCGGTGGACCCGGTGGACTCGCACCACAAGTGGATCGAGGACATCAACGAAACCCAGAATACCGTGGTCAACTTCCCGATCCTGGCCGATGCCGATCGCAAGGTTTCCGATCTCTACGACCTGATCCACCCGAATGCCAACGACACCCTCACCGTGCGCTCGCTGTTCGTGATCGATCCGCACAAGAAGGTCCGGCTGACCATCACCTACCCGGCCAGCACCGGACGCAATTTCCACGAGATCCTGCGGGTGATCGACTCCTTGCAGCTCACCGACAACTACAAGGTGGCCACTCCGGCCAACTGGCAGGACGGTGACGAGGTGGTGATCGTGCCATCACTCAAGGACGAAGACGAAATCAACAAACGCTTCCCCAAAGGTTACCGCGCGCTGAAGCCGTACCTGCGCCTGACGCCACAGCCCAATCGCTGAAGCCGATTTTTACAAGGAACTACCGGCATGCTGGTCGTCACACTTGGAGGAAGCCCCAGCCAGCGTTCGCGCTCAGGGGTACTGCTGGACCAGGCCAAGCGCCGGCTGATCGAACACGGCGTGGAAGTGGTGAGTTACCAGATCCGCGACTTCCCGGCCGAAGACCTGTTGCACGCGCGCTTCGACAGCCCGCAGATCGTCGACCTGCTGCAACAGATCGAACACGCCGACGGCCTGGTCATCGCCACGCCGGTGTACAAGGCCTCGTTCTCCGGGGCCCTGAAAACCGTACTTGACCTGCTGCCCGAACGCGCCCTGAGCCACAAGGTGGTGCTGCCCATGGCCACCGGCGGCAGCATCGCCCATATGCTCGCCGTGGATTACGCCCTCAAGCCGGTGCTGTCGGCGCTCAAGGCCCAGGAGATGCTCCACGGCATCTTCGCCGAGGACAGCCAGATCGCCTATGGCCAAGGCAGCGCCCAAGCGCAGTTGGCACCGGCCCTGGAACAACGTCTGCACGAGGCCCTGGAACAGTTCCACAGTGCCCTGGCGCGGCGTCCCAAGCCGCTGGACCCGACACTGCTCAACGAGCGCCTGCTCACGGCTCGCTGGAGCATCTGAGCCGCTTCACCCGATCTCGATGTACTGACCTTACTCGCCCGCCAACGGGCAAGCAGGTGCAGCCAAAACCCTCACAGCAGAAGGAGAGCGCCATGCGCCCTGTCATTTTGCGTCGCGGTCTGGTCGCTCTGTTTGCTGCGGCTGTCACCTTCGGCGCTATTACCCAAGCTCAAGCTGAAACCTTGCGGATTGGCTATCAGAAATACGGCACCCTGGTGCTGCTCAGGGCCAAGGGTACTCTGGAAAAACGCCTCGCCGACCAAGGCATACAGGTGCAATGGACCGAATTCCCCGGCGGCCCGCAACTGCTCGAAGGACTGAACGTCGGCGCCATCGACTTCGGCGTAACCGGCGAAACACCACCGGTCTTCGCCCAGGCCGCAGGCGCCGACCTGCTCTACGTTGCCGCGGAACCGCCGGCCCCCAGCAGCGAAGCGATCCTGGTGCCGAAGGATTCGCCGATCAAATCGGTGCTGGAACTCAAGGGCAAGAAGGTCGTCCTCAACAAAGGCTCCAACGTCCATTACCTGCTGGTTCGCGCCCTTGAAGACGCCGGCCTGAAGTACAGCGATATCCAGACCGTGTTCCTACCTCCGGCCGATGCCCGCGCCGCCTTCGAGCGTGGCAGCGTCGATGCCTGGGTCATCTGGGACCCGTACCAGGCCGCCGCCGAACAGCAACTGCAGGCCCGCACCCTGCGTGACGGTACCGGCCTGGTGGACAACAACCAGTTCTACCTTGCCAGCCAACCTTATGCCGAAAAACATCCCGAAGTGATCAAGGCCCTGGTCGAAGAGGTCCGTGCCGTGGGTGACTGGTCCAAGGCCAATCCCGAGGAAGTCACCGCCCAGGTGGCACCGCTGCTCGGCCTGCCCGCCGACATCACCCTGATCACGGTGAAACGCCAGGGTTATGGCGCGCAGTTCCTCACCCCGGCCGTGATCGCGGCGCAACAGAAAATCGCCGACAGCTTCTACCAGCTCAAGTTGATTCCCAAACCGCTGAGCATCAAGGACGTGATCTGGACCCCGCCGGCGACCGTTGCCCAAGCACTTTGAACCGTATTCCTTAGGAGACCACTCCATGAGCCTCAATATTTTCTGGTTCCTGCCTACCCACGGCGACGGCCATTACCTTGGCACCGCCGAAGGCGCTCGCGCCGTTGACCACGGTTACCTGCAGCAAGTGGCCCAGGCCGCCGACCGCCTCGGTTTCGGCGGTGTGCTGATCCCTACCGGACGTTCCTGCGAGGACTCCTGGCTGGTGGCCGCCTCGTTGATCCCGGTGACCCAGCGCCTGAAATTCCTCGTTGCCCTGCGCCCCGGGATCATCTCCCCGACCGTGGCGGCGCGCCAGGCCGCGACCCTCGACCGGCTGTCCAGCGGACGAGCGCTGTTCAACCTGGTGACCGGCGGCGACCCGGACGAACTGGCCGGCGACGGCCTGTTCCTCAGCCACGAAGAGCGCTACCAGGCCTCGGTGGAATTCACCCGCATCTGGCGTCGTGTGCTGGAAGGCGAAACCGTCGACTACGATGGCCAACACATCAGCGTCAAAGGCGCCAAGCTGCTCTACCCGCCGATCCAGCAACCGCGTCCGCCGCTGTACTTCGGCGGCTCGTCGGAAGCCGCCCAGGACCTCGCCGCCGAACAGGTGGACATGGTCCTGACCTGGGGCGAGCCGCCGGCCGCTGTCGCCGAGAAGATCGAACAGGTGCGGGCCAAGGCCGCCAAGCTCGGGCGCAGCGTGCGCTTCGGCATTCGTCTGCACGTGATCGTGCGTGAAACCAACGCCGAAGCCTGGCAGGCAGCCGACAGACTGATCTCGCATCTGGACGACGAGACCATCGCCCGCGCGCAGAAATCCCTGGCGCGCTTCGACTCCGTCGGCCAGCAGCGCATGGCCGCCCTGCATGGCGGCAGCCGCGACAACCTGGAAGTCAGCCCCAACCTCTGGGCCGGCGTCGGCCTGGTCCGTGGCGGGGCCGGCACCGCGCTGGTCGGCGACGGCCCGACCGTGGCCGCACGGGTCAAGGAATACGCCGACCTGGGCATCGACACCTTTATCTTTTCCGGTTACCCACACCTGGAAGAGTCGTACCGGGTCGCCGAGTTGCTGTTCCCGCACCTGGACATCGAGCGTGCGGAACTGCCGAAAAGCACCGGCTACGTCAGCCCCTTCGGTGAGATGGTCGCCAACGACATCCTGCCCAAAGCCGTGTCCCAGAGCTGAGGCCGGCCATGACGACCTTGACCGGACTTACCCACAAGCTCGCGCCCTGGGCCCTGCCGGTGCTGTTGTTGACGGTGTGGCAACTGTCGGTGTCGGCCGGCTGGCTGTCGACCCGGATCCTGCCCGCGCCAAGCGCCGTGGTCGAAGCCGGCATCGCCCTGGTGAAGAGCGGCGATCTCTGGAAACACCTGGCCATCAGCAGTTGGCGCGCCGGTATCGGCTTTGTCATCGGTGGCAGCATCGGCCTGGCCCTGGGCTTTATCACCGGCCTGTCGAAATGGGCTGAACGCCTGCTCGACAGCTCGGTGCAGATGATCCGCAACGTACCGCACCTGGCGCTGATCCCGCTGGTGATCCTGTGGTTCGGCATCGACGAGTCGGCGAAGATTTTCCTGGTGGCCCTGGGCACCCTGTTCCCGATCTACCTCAACACCTACCACGGCATTCGCAACGTCGACCCGGCGCTGGTGGAAATGGCCCGCAGCTACGGCCTGTCCGGTTTCGGCCTGTTTCGCCAGGTGATCCTGCCGGGCGCCCTGCCCTCGATCCTGGTCGGCGTGCGCTTTGCCCTGGGTTTCATGTGGTTGACGCTGATCGTCGCGGAAACCATTTCCGCCAGTTCCGGTATCGGCTACCTGGCGATGAATGCCCGGGAATTCCTGCAAACCGACGTGGTGGTGTTGGCCATCGTTCTCTACGCCGTCCTCGGCAAACTGGCGGACCTCGCGGCCCGTGGCCTGGAACGGGTCTGGCTGCGCTGGCACCCGGCCTATCAAGTGAGCAAGGGCGGTGCGCAATGACGGCTCAACAACCTCCACGCCTGCTGCGCGGTATTCCGCTGGCGGTGCGCAAGCTGCAAAAGACCTTCGGCCAACGCCAGGTGCTGCGGGAAATCGACCTGCATATCCCGGCCGGGCAGTTCGTCGCCGTGGTCGGCCGCAGCGGCTGCGGCAAAAGCACCCTGCTGCGCCTGCTGGCCGGTCTCGACCAACCCAGCGGCGGTGAATTGCTGGCTGGCTCGGCGGCCCTGAGCGAAGCCCGCGAAGACACCCGGCTGATGTTCCAGGAAGCGCGTTTGCTGCCCTGGAAAAAGCTGATCGACAACGTCGGCCTTGGTCTCAAAGGCAACTGGCGGCCCCAGGCGCTGGAAGCGCTGGAAGCGGTCGGCCTGGCGGACCGTGCCGATGAATGGCCGGCGGCCCTGTCCGGTGGCCAGAAGCAGCGCGTGGCCCTGGCCCGCGCCCTGATCCACAAACCGCGCCTGTTGCTGCTGGACGAGCCGCTGGGGGCCCTGGATGCCCTGACCCGGATCGAGATGCAGCAACTGATCGAGCGTCTCTGGCTGCAGCATGGTTTTACCGTGTTGCTGGTGACCCATGACGTCAGTGAAGCCGTGGCCATCGCCGATCGGGTGATCCTGATCGAGGACGGCGAGGTCGGCCTTGACCTGCACGTCGAACTGCCGCGTCCGCGGGCGCGTGGTTCGCATCGCCTGGCGGCGCTGGAGAGCGAAGTGTTGAACCGGGTGTTGTCACTGCCTGGCGTACCGCCCGAGCCGGAACCCGTATCGCCCTTGCCCACGCAGTTGCGTTGGGCGCTGTAACCCATGTCTTGCTTACTCAATCCACGACAGGAATCAATGCCATGACCATCAAAGCCATCAACGTTCGCAACCAGTTCAAGGGCACCATCAAGGAAATCGTCAGCGGCGACGTGCTCTCGGAAATCGACGTACAGACCGCTTCGGGGATCGTCACCTCGGTGATCACCACCCGTTCGGTGAAAGAACTGGAACTGCAGATCGGCAGTGAAGTGATCGCCTTTGTGAAATCCACCGAGGTGTCCATCGCCAAGCTGTAAGCGATGGAAACCTATGGCCCCGAAGGGTTAGGCCCTTCGGGGTTTTCTTTTTTGGGGAGAGGGACAGATGAAATCGATGTCAACGCACCGCAACCGCGGAATACACACAAGGGAGTGTTCCAAGCCTGAACCGAGGACTATTCCCTTTCCCTTGCGTGAACTTTCCTAGAAAATCCTTTCGGCTTGCTCCTGCCATTCTCGGGACCTAGGCTTGGACCTGTCACTGCAAAAACACAGTGATCGGGTTTGGTCACCCGTCGAATGTCAGGCGCACCAGCGCCACCACTGTCTCAGGCGCTTTTTTGTGTCTGTCGCTTTATGGTGGGCTGTGCGCGGGGCGCCTTCGGGTGCGCCGGGTGCCTGACATCCCGGTTGACCAACCTGCGTACGGCCTGCCACCTCTCGTTTGGTCACGAAGGTGATGGGTTCTCAACCATGTCAGGAGAATCACCATGTTCAAAGTCACGCCCAACCCGCCAGCCCAATCGCTTGAGAAGAACGATCCCGCTTTCCAGGCTGCCGCCGAACGCGCCTTCGCTCACTATGAACTGCCACATCATCCTGTGCGCAAATCGCCCCTCCCGAACCCCGAAGACACCCTGAACAATCTCGACTCGATCCTGCGTTCGGCCGCCGCAACGGCGTATGAGTCCGCCGATCATCTGAGCGGCACACCTCGCCAACTGGCGATGGCCTCGGTGCATCTGATCGAGCTGGCGCAGAGCCAGGTGGATGACTTGCTCGCACAACGGCACTGACGCGCCGGACATGTCCTTGGGAGCTTGAGAGCGCCACGAAACCTGTGGGAGCTGGCTTGCCGGCGATAGCGGTGGTGAATGTGACGTTGCTATCGCTGGCATGCCAGCGCCTACGGGGGATCGCGTTTCAAGGCACCTGCAAAGGGGCTCTTGAGGCCGTCAAAAGCTTCGCGGGCAAGCTCCGCTCCCACAATGTCCGAGTTGTCCGCAAATTTTGTGGATGACCCCGGACCTGTGGATCGCGTTTCAATGCATCTGCAAAGGGGCTCTTGAGGCCGTCAAAAGCTTCGCGGGCAAGCTCCGCTCCCACAATGTCCGAATTGTCCGCAAATTTTGTGGATGACCCCGGACCTGTGGATCGCGTTTCAATGCATCTGCAAAGGGGCTCTTGAGGCCGTCAAAAGCTTCGCGGGCAAGCTCCGCTCCCACAATGTCCGAGTTGTCCGCAAATTTTGTGGATGACCCCGGACCTGTGGGAGCGGAGCCTGTCGGGACGCCGCACCGCCGCGAAGACGTCAGAACAAGCGCCGCAAAATCAGATCTTGCGCCACACGCTCGCCAGCCAAGGCTGTTGCTCTCGCGGCAGGCCAGCAGGGCGATAGTAGTGCTCCAATTCGACAAATCCCGCCGCTGTCAGCAGCTCCCGCCAGGCCTCCAGGTCATGGTACGAGCCATAACGCTCGCCGTTCCAACCTTCCTGGTTTTCCCCACGCGGGTTGGAACTGAACAGCACACCGCCGGGTTTCAAGGCACCGTGCAATTGCCCCAGCACCCGCGGCAACTCCTGACGCGGGATATGGAACAACACCGCGTTGGCGAAGATCCCGTCGAAACGCTCGGACGGCAAATCGAGTTCAAGGAAGTTCTGTTGCAGCACCTCGCAACCACTGTCCTCGCGGGCCATCTGCGCAAAACGCTCGGAGCCGTCGAGGCCGACCACGATATGACCCATGCGGGTGAAGGTCTGCAAATCCCGTCCGGGACCACAGCCAAAATCCAGCACGGTAAACGGCGCCGCCCCCTGGATATGCCGCAACAACGCGTCGATGTTCTGGCTCACATCGTGGTCGCGGGTGCCTTCACGAAAGCTTTCGGCACTGCGGTTGTAATGACCAAGGGTGGTGGAAGCAATCTGTTCGAGGTCGTTGGGGCCGAGGGTTTTCATTGAAGTCTGCGCGGGCTGGGGGCGGATGTTCCGAATATACCATCCTGGCTATTTCTGTGGTGCCTGTCAGGCCGCCTTCGCGGGCAAGCTCCGCTCCCACTGGGGGTTGTGGCCGTACCTGATTTTTGTGTAAGACCGAAAATCCCTGTGGGAGCGGAGCTTGCCCGCGAAGACGGCGGAACAGGCACAGCAGCATCAAAGGGTGACTCCGGTTCTCAGGACCGGCGATAACCCGCCCCGGCATGTTGCTGTGGCAGATGCGCCTCACCGCGAAACAGCTTTTCGCGCAAAGTCCCCTGGTCATAGGCCGTCTTGTACGACCCACGCCGCTGCAACTGCGGAATCACCAGCTCGATAAAATCCACATAGCTTTCCGGAGTGACGATGCGCGTCAGGTTGAAGCCGTCCAGCCCGGTTTCGGCGATCCACGATTCCAGCTCATCAGCCACCTGCTCGACCGAGCCGACCACAGTGAAATAGCGCCCGCCCAAAGCGTGCTGCTCCAGCAATTTGCGCCGGGTCCAGTCATTGTTCTGCAAGTTTTTGCTCGCCGACTGGATCGCATTGCTCTTTACGTACTGGATCGGCTCATCCAGTTCGTACTCGGCAAAATCGATCGCGGTGGACGCGGAAAAATGCGCCACCCCAGCCTCCGCGCTGGCATAGCCCAGGTACTCGGCATGCTTGGCCCAGGCTGCCTCTTCGGTCTCACCGACAATCACGTTCAAACCCATGAACACCTTGATGCCCTCAGCATCACGTCCCGCCGCCACCGCACTGGCCCGCACCTTGTCCACCTGGAGCTTGGTCGCGGCCTTGTTCTGCCCGCTGATAAACACGCACTCGGCATGCCGCCCGGCGAACGCCAGGCCACGCTCGGAACTGCCGGCCTGGAACAGCACCGGCGTGCGTTGCGGCGACGGCTCGCAGAGGTGATAACCCTCCACCTGATAGAACTCGCCGACGTGATTTACCTTGTGCACTTTCTCCGGCTGGGCGTAGATCCGCCGGGCCGGATCGTTGAGCACCGCGTCGTTTTCCCAGCTGCCTTCCCAGAGCTTGTAGAGCACCTCCAGGTACTCGTCGGCCTGGTCGTAGCGGCGGTCATGCTCGACCTGCTCCTTGAGGCCCATGGCCCGGGCGGCGCTGTCGAGATAACCGGTGACGATGTTCCAGCCGACCCGCCCACGGCTCAGGTGGTCGAGCGTCGACATCCGCCGGGCGAACAGGTACGGCGCCTCGTAGGTGAGGTTGACGGTCAGGCCGAAACCGAGGTTTTTCGTCACCGCGGCCATCGCCGAAACCAGCAGCAGCGGATCGTTGACCGGCAATTGGATCGACTCCCGCAGCGGCACCTCCACCGAGCCCTGGTAGACGTCGTAGACCCCGACGATATCGGCGATAAACAGACCGTCGAACAAACCGCGCTCGAGCAACCGCGCCAGCTCGGTCCAGTACTCCAGCGTCTTGTACTGGGTCGAGTTGTCCCGCGGATGGGTCCACAAGCCGTGGTTGATATGCCCGATGCAGTTCATGTTGAAGGCATTGAGCAGGATCTTTTTCTTCGCCATCAGAGGGTCCCCCGCAGCGGCGGGTTTTGCGCGTTGAGGTAGTAATTGCCCACCGCGTGATATTTCCAGCGCACCGGGTCGTGCAGGGTGTGTACCCGCGCATTGCGCCAGTGACGGTCGAGCCCGTGCTCGGCCAGGGTCGCCTGGCTGCCGGCCAGTTCGAACAGGCTGCTGCCGGCGGCCAGGGAGATTTCGCTGCTGATGGCCCGCGCTTCGGCGACGGCAATCGAGGCCGCCGCCACGCTCTCGGCATTGGTCTCGGCCTGGGCCCGGTCGAGGTATTCGCCGGCCCGCTCCAGCAAGGCCTCGGCGGCGTGCAGGCGAATGCTCAGGTGGCCGACGCTCTTGAGGGTCAACGGATCTTCAGTGGCCTTGTCGCTGCCGGCATCGATCCAGGGACGCGTGCGGGTGCGGACAAAATGCAGGGTGTCTTCATAGGCGGCGTGGGCAATGCCGGTGTCGATGGCCGCATGGAGGATCTGCGCCAGCGGGCCGACCGGGGTCGGACGTTCGAAGGCCGTTTGAAAAGGGATCACGTCTTCGGCGGCGACATACACGTCCTCGAACACCACCGAACCGCTGCCGGTGGTGCGCTGGCCAAAACCGCTCCAGTCGTCGATCACGTTCAGGCCGATACTGTCACGCGGCACGAAAGCCAACTGCTGGACACCCTGCTCATCCACCACCGAGGTCGGAATGCGCTGGGCATACAAGGCTCCCGTGGCGTAGAACTTGCGGCCGTTGATGCGATAGCCGTCGCCGTCCCGACGCAGGCTGGTGACACGGTCGTGGGCGGTCTTGGTGCCCAGTTCGGCCAGGGCATTGCCGAAACGCCGACCGGCCAGAACTTCGGCATACAGGCGTTGTTTCTGCGCCTCGCTGCCGTTGACCCGCAGCACTTCCAGGGCATAGAAATGGTTCTGTGGAATCTGTCCCAGGGACGCATCGGCCTCGGCGATCAGTTGCGTGACCTTGGCCAGGGTCACGTTGGACACACCGGCACCGCCGTAGGCTTTCGGCACGCTGATGCCCCAGAGGCCGGAGCGGGAAAACACCTCCAGTTCCGCCAGTGGCAGACGCCGTTCGCGGTCGCGCAGGATGCTGTCGCGCTTGAAGTCTTCGGCCAGGTCGCTGGCCACGATCAGGGCTTGCTCGTCGCTGCTGATGACGGCGACGTGGTGAGAAATAGTCATGTGTTTCTCCAGAGGTCTGGTCGTCAAATCCAGGAATGCCGGGCCGGCAAACTGCCGTTCAGGTGATAGGCGCCCACGGCGTGATATTTCCAGCGCACCGGGTCGTGCAGGGTGTGTACCCGGGCGTTGCGCCAGTGCCGGTCGAGGTTGAATTCGGCCAGGGTGGCGCGGCTGCCGGCCAGCTCGAACAGCTTCTCGCTGGCGAGCAGGGCGATTTCGGTGGTGAGGACCTTGGCCTCGGCCACGGCAATCGAGGCCCGCGCAGCAGAGGCCGCATCCACCGGCCTGGCGCTGACCTGGTCAAGCACTTGCCCGGCCTTGCGCAACAGCGCCTCGGCGGCGTGCAGTTCGATTTTCAATTTGCCGATATCGGCAATCACGTAGAGATCGTCACTGGCGCGCTCGACCTTGGCATCGACCCAGGGCCGCGAACGTTCACGGACAAAGGCGATGCTGTCGTCGATGGCGCCACGGGCGATGCCCGCGTCGATGGCGGCCTGGATCAGTTGCGAGAACGCGCCCTGGATATTCGGCACCTCGCCCTGGCGCCAGTTGTCCACCACGTCTTGCGCTTCCACCCGCACCTGGTTCAGCAACACAGTGCCACTGGCGGTGGTGCGCTGGCCAAAACCCGACCAGTCGTCGACGATGCGCAAGCCCGGCGTACCACGCCGGACGAAGGCCATGACCTGGCGCCCTTCGTCGTTGATCGCCTTGACCGCCACCCAGTGGGCAAACAGGGCGCCGGTGGAATAGAACTTCTGGCCGCTGATGACAAACCCGTCACCGTCGGCAGTGATCCGGGTCTGGAGTTCCAGGGTGTTTTTTGTAGCGCGCTCAGGCCCCGCGTTGCCGATGCGCCAGCCTTCCAGCACGCTCTGGAACAGCTGCTTTTTCTGGCGTTCGGTGGCGGTGCCCAGCAGCAACTGAAGAATGCCGAACTGGTTCTGCGGAATCTGCCCGAGCGCCGGATCGGCGGCGGAAATGATCGCGAAAACCTCGACCACGGTGACAAATGAAACCTGCGGACCGCCGTACTCAAGGGGAATCGTGATGCTGCCCAGGCCGCTGCGGGTGAACTGCTCGATCTCGGCCCAGGGCAGCTTGCGCTGACGGTCGCGGCGCGCGGCCTGCAAACGAGCCGCCTCGGCCAGCTCACGGGCGGCCTGCAGCGCTTCGGCGTCGTTGCGCAGCACTCGCGCCGGCAGCAGCAGCGGGGCAATATCCAGGTCGCTCTGGACCTGTGCTTCATGCAAGTTAGACATCAACGCCACTCCGTGGCGTGCGCAATGCCCAGGCGATCCGCACAAGGGTGATTGTGTTCCTGACCATACCGTCCTCATCTCTCTTTGGAGGCGTCGCGAAAGCGCGACGCCAGCGAAATCAAATAAGTCCGGTGGTCCGGTACATATACCCTAAGCATGTATAAAAATTAAATAAACTAACTTTTTGGAATATACATAGAAGATCAGCCTCTCAGCCCCGGCAGGGCTGGACGAGTTTGCGGAAAACCGGGCGCGGGGCCCTGATGTAATGCCGGGCAGTGCCGACCCTGAGCCGCCGTGCCGGCGCCCAACGGGAGTTGTTGCCGACGCGGTCGATCACGCAGTAGGTCAGGTCCAGGCCACTGTCTTCACCGGCTTCCTGGATGACCGTCGGTGGCACGAAGACCCTGACCGGCTTGCCGATGTCCTCACCGGCGAGCTTGGGCAGGTCAAGGCGCACATCGCCCCAGAGCAGGGTGATTTCGTCTTCGGCGGCCATGTTCAAATAAGGCGCCAGGGTCAGCGGCACGCCCCGGCGCATCTGGCTGGGGTTGACCCCGTAGCGCTGGATCGGCGCGGGAATGATCAGCGGCGCCAACCCCTGGTTTTCTTCACCGAAGGGCTGACCACCCGGGCAAGCGAGCTTGACCGACACCTGCAACCGCCCCGAACAGACAGCGGCACTGCCCACCCGCAGGACCCGGTAGTGAACCCGCGCCACCCCGTCCAGCACAAAGCTCTCCGGCACCCGCAAACTCAGCGACTGGCCGACATCGCTCGCCGACACCTGCCGGGCCGTGACATAACAACCGTCCCAGAACAACTCGATCAGGTCGCCCTCATCCATGCCGACATAAGGCCGGATGACAATCGACAACTGCGCGGCGGCCAACAGGCCAATACCACGCCCATGGGCCTGGGGGACGACAGGCGGGGCCAGCCGCAGGGTTTCCTGAAAATGAGTCATGCAAAAATCCTTTTTGTAGGGTGACGAAAAGTCCAACGTGCAGGCGCGGGCCTGGGCCGCATGAACAACCGTTGTCCTTGAACCTCAATAGGCGTCCTTACCGTCGAACATTCTGGAAGGCGCACGCGCAGTCCGGCGAACAGTTGGCCGAAAGGTGCATACAGTCCTGATAACGTCGTGCAGGTTGTGAAGTGCAGCTAAGAGTTTTGCCGGGAAGGAGTCAAGCCATTAAGCGATCATGGCGGGGATCGCCCGGGAATTCGGAGACTTCCTACTTTCGCAGTCGTCAGTGTGAAAGAAGAAGCCGGGGAAAGGCGGTAGTAGAGAATTATAATCGGGCACGCGCTAAAACCACTGTTCAAAACCGTCGTACTCATTCCCTGAGTACGCTTTATTCAGTCAAGAAGTGTCCTACGTATTACCGAGAAACTTACTGAGAAACTGCCGGGTACGCTCTTCCTTGGGATTGGCAAACAACGCCTTGGCTTCACCTTGTTCGACGATCACGCCCTTGTCGAAAAAGATCACCCGATTGGCCACATCCCGGGCAAAGCTCATTTCGTGGGTGACGATGACCATGGTGCGTTTTTCTTCGGCCAAGCCACGAATGGTCGCCAGCACTTCACCCACCAGCTCCGGGTCGAGGGCCGAGGTCGGCTCGTCGAACAGGATCACCTGCGGCTCCATCGCCAGCGCCCGGGCAATCGCCACCCGTTGTTGCTGCCCCCCGGAAAGCCGGCGTGGATAGGCATCTTCCTTGCCCGCCAGGCCGACCTTGGCCAGCAGCTTGCGGCCCAGGACCAACGCCTGGTCACGCGGGGTCTTCTTGACCACCAGCGGGCCTTCGATGACGTTCTCCAGCGCCGTGCGGTGGGGGAACAGGTTGAAGTTCTGGAACACAAAGCCGACCTGCTGGCGCAGCTTGCGCACCAGGCCCAGCTGCTGATTCAGCGGACGGCTGCCATCGATTTCGATGTCGCCGACCTTGATCCGGCCGCTGGTGGGTTCCTCGAGGAAGTTCAGGCAACGCAGGAAGGTGGTCTTGCCGGAACCGCTGGGACCGATGATAGCGATCACCTCGCCGGCCTCGACTGTCAGGTCGATGCCGTTGAGCACGGTCTGCCCTTTGAATTGCTTGGTCAGTTTTTCAACCACAATCATGCTGTCAAGACTCCTGGTCATGCCGATTGACCCGCTCTTCCAGACGGTTCTGCAAGTGCGCGAGCAGGCTGGCAAGGACCCAGTAGATCAGGGCGGCGGCAAGATACATGGTGAAAATTTCAAAGGTCCGGGCAGTAATCAGCTGGGCCTGGCGGAACAGTTCCGGGACCTGGATGGTCGCGGCCAGCGCCGTGTCCTTGACCAGGGAAATGAAACTGTTGCCCAACGGCGGCAAAGCCGTGCGCGCGGCTTGCGGCAGGATCGCCCGGCGCAGGGTCTGCGCCCGTGACATGCCGATGCTCGCCGCCGCTTCCCACTGACCACGCTCGATGGAGCTGATGGCGGCCCGCAGGATTTCACAGGCGTAGGCCGCCATGTTCAGTGAGAAACCGATCAACGCGGCGGGCAGCGGGTCCAGCTCGATGCCCATCTGCGGCAGTCCGTAATAGATCACGAACAGCTGGACCAGCAGGGGTGTGCCGCGAAAGAACGACACATAGACCCTGGCAATCCAGCTCACCGTCTTGAAGCGCGAAAGGCGCATCAAGGCCAGGCCGAAGCCCAGCAGCAAACCGAAGAACATTCCACCCAGGCTGAGGATGACCGTGTAGTACGCGCCCTGGAGCAGAAAGGGCGCGGAGTCCAACGCAAGCTGAAAAGCTGCTTCCATTATTGAGTGACGTCAGCGTTGAAGTACTTTTCCGACAGCTTCTTCAAGGTGCCGTCGGCGCGCAGTTCGTCGATGGCCTTGTTCACCGCGGCCAGCAACTCGGGTTCGCCTTTGCGCAGGGCGATACCGGCTTCCTGGCGGGAGAACGGCTCACCGGAGACGACCAGGGTGTCATTGGTTTTCTTGATCAGTTCGAAGGCCGCCAGGCGGTCCACCAGAATCGCGTCGATACGGCCTACACGCAGGTCCTGATACTTGGTCGGATCATCGTCGTAGGTCTTGATAACGGCTTTCGGCACATTGTCCTTGAGCCATTGTTCATAGTTGGTGCCCAGGCCGACACCGACCTTGTGGCCCGCCAGATCCTGGGCGGTCTTGAACTTGTCGGCGTCCTTCTTCTGCACCAGGGCCTGGATACCGGAAACGGTATAAGGCTCGGAGAAGTCATACTTCTTCTTGCGCTCTTCGGAGATGGTCACCTGGTTGATTACCGCGTCCAGGCGCTTGGACTCCAGGGCGGCGAGAATCCCGTCCCACTTGGTCGGTTGCAGCTTGACCTTCACCCCGAGCTTTTTCGCCAGGGCTTCGGAGAATTCGACTTCGAAGCCGGCCAGCTTGCCGTCGGCACCGACGAAGCTGAACGGCGGGTAGGTGCCTTCCAGGCCGACGTTGATGACGCCGGCCTTCTTGATGTTGTCCAGTTGCTCACCGGCAAAGGCCTGGCCGAGCATGCCGGCACCGAGTACCAACCCCAGGCTGCCGACCAGCAGACGCTTGCGAAATGCGGAAATATTCATGACGAGCCCCGTGTGTGTTCTTATGGGTGGGAACGCGAATCTGACGCGCTGAAGAGCAGCGTCAATCCTGCCTTAAAGCGGCGCTGGCGTCTCGCGCCAAATCGCCTGCGCCGCGACTATAGCGAGCGTTTAATATTCTATAAAATAATAAAAAACTATTTGTATATTCTATTTTATTACCTGCTGACACCCCAATTGATGTCGTGCCCCCCTTGGCCCCCTGTAGGAGCTGGCTTGTCGGGACGCCGCATCGCAGCGATGAGGCCCGCAAGCCTTGCCGCGATCATCCGGCCGTCATCGCCGGTATGCCGGGCTCCCACAGCTCGGATTACAGCATTGCATTGTAGGCGAACAACGCCGGCGCCCCGCCGGTGTGCAGGAAGATGATCGGACCATCTTCGAAACGCTGGCGGCCGATGCCGTCGAGCAGCCCGGCCATGGCCTTGCCGGTGTAGACCGGGTCGAGCAGGATGCCTTCCTGGCTGGCCAGCAGCTTGACCGCCGCCAGGGTCCCGGCGTTCGGCTCGCCATAACGGGGCGCGAAATACTCGTCCCAGAGCTCGACCTTGAAGCTGGCCGGCAGCGACACACCCAGCAACTCGGCCGTGCGCTCGGCCAGACCCTGCACCTTCGGCCGCTGCGCCTCGTCGCTACGGGACACCGTCACGCCGACCACTGGCAAGCCCGGCAGTGCTTCGCTCAAGGCCAGCCCCAGGCCGCTGTGGGTCCCGGCACTACCGGAAGCCAGCACCACCGCGGCAAATTCCAGCCCACTGTCTTCGATCTGCGCCGCCAGCTCGAAGCCGGCCCGCACATAACCCAGCGCACCCAGGGCATTGGAGCCGCCGATCGGCACCAGATAGGGCTTCTTGCCGTTGCTGCGCAGGCGCTCGGCCAGGGCCTGCAACTGCTCGTCGGCGTTGTCCAGGTTATCCACCAGCTCGACCCGGGCGTCGAACAGATCGAGCAACAGGCGGTTGCCATTGCCCAGGTAGTTGGCGTCCGTGGTGCCGATGGGGTTTTCCAGCAAGGCCACGCAACCCAACCCGAGACGGGCCGCCAGGGCCGCGGTCTGGCGCACATGGTTGGACTGGATGGCGCCAGCGGTGATCAGCGTATCAGCGCCGACCGCCAGGGCATCGGCGCCCAGGTATTCCAGCTTGCGCAGCTTGTTGCCACCCAGGGCCAGGGGCGTCAGGTCATCACGCTTGATGTAGATATCACGGCCGACCCACGCCGACAGACGTTCGAGCTTTTCCAGAGGCGTGGCCTGGGCCAGGAGTTCCAGACGGTTAAAACGGGCAAGCTGTTGTTTGATCATGGGGTCCGAGCTGACTGTAGGAGATGCCAGGACTATAGGCAGCGACTTTTCCCCAGGCAACTGTCATTCACTTATGCCGGAAAGTTCTGAGGAAAGCACCATTCGTTCTTAATTACCGTTTGTGTCGGTGCCGTAAAGTGGAAGTCATTCAGACGACCCGATGAGCCGGTCGTCCCGTCGGAGATTTGATCGTGAGCGAACGTTCCAGCCATTGGCAACTACAGACCATCGTCGACCAGTTGCGCAGCGCCCGGGATGAGTGGCGTAGCCGTAATGGCCGGGTCAGCGATGAACAGGGCGGCCGCGAGCTGCCGTCGCGCCAGGCCATGGCCGAGATACTCGAATCACTCTGCGGCGCGCTGTTTCCCATGCGCCTGGGGCCGGTGGACCTGCGTGAGGAAAGCGAGGACTTCTACGTCGGCCACACCCTCGACGCGGCCCTCAATGCCCTGCTCGTCCAGGCCCGCCTGGAGCTGCGTTACGTGGCGCGGCACGGTGGCGAGTCGGACAGCGAGGTCCAGGCCAAGGCGGTGCAACTGATCCAGGACTTCGCCATGGCCCTGCCGGCCTTGCGCCGACTGCTCGATACCGACGTCCTCGCGGCCTACCACGGCGACCCGGCGGCACGCAGTGTCGATGAAGTGCTGCTGTGCTACCCGGGGATTCTCGCGGTGATCCATCATCGCCTGGCCCATCACCTGTATCGGGCTGGATTGCCCTTGCTCGCGCGGATCAGCTCGGAAATCGCCCACTCGGCCACCGGCATCGATATTCACCCCGGGGCGCAGATCGGCGGCAGTTTCTTTATCGACCATGGTACCGGCGTGGTGATCGGCGAGACCGCGATCATCGGCGAGCGGGTGCGCATCTACCAGGCGGTGACCCTGGGCGCCAAGCGCTTCCCGGCGGACGAGGACGGGCAGTTGCAGAAGGGCCATCCGCGTCACCCGATTGTCGAGGACGACGTAGTGATCTATGCCGGGGCGACCATCCTCGGGCGGATTACCATCGGCCGCGGCGCCACCATCGGCGGCAATGTCTGGCTGACCCGCAGCGTGCCGGCGGGGTGCAACCTGACCCAGGCCAACCTGCAGCAGCATGAGGATGGGACGCAGCGCTGAGGTCAGAAACGACCTTGTCGTCTGTCAGACCGTCTTCGCGGGCAAGCTCCGCTCCCACAAGGCTCTCGGCCGTACACAAAATCTGGCACCACTCGGACAGTGTGGGAGCGGAGCTTGCCCGCGAAGAGGCCGGAACGATCACCCCATACCCGGCGTCATACCCCTGCCAAAAGCTCACGCAAGAAAAGCACCACCGAGCCCCGCGATTAGTCCTGAAGCCTCATCCGTGTTTAACTTGACCGTTCGTTCAAGTTAAATCGGCGGTTCGCCGCCCGCTCACAACAGGAGGCTTGCCTTTGCTGAGTCCGAGATGTCCAGCCACGTTTCTCCCCCTTGAGGTGCCCGCTTCATGAGCACTTCACCTCTCTCCACCCATAGCCCGATCCGCATGAACCCGCCGGTGTTCTACTTCGCCGCCAGCTTCATCCTGCTGTTCGGCCTGGTGGTCATGGCCCTGCCCGAAGCCGCCGGCCGATGGCTGCTGGCGGCGCAAAACTGGGCGGCCAATACGGTCGGCTGGTACTACATGCTGGCGATGACCCTGTACCTGGTCTTCGTGGTGGTCACCGCCTTGTCCGGCTACGGCAAGATCAAGCTCGGTGCCGACCACGACGAACCCGAGTTCAGCTACCTGTCCTGGGCCGGCATGCTGTTCGCCGCCGGGATCAGCATCACCCTGTTCTTCTTCTGCGTCTCCGAACCCCTGACCCACCTGCTGCAACCGCCCCAGGGTGAAGCCGGGACCCAGGCCGCCGCGCGCCAGGCCATGCAGATCCTGTTTCTGCACTGGGGCCTGCACGGCTGGGGCGTGTTCGCCTTCGTCGGCATGGCCCTGGCCTACTTCGCCTACCGGCATAACCTGCCGCTGGCCCTGCGCTCGGCGCTCTACCCGCTGATCGGCAAGCGCATCAATGGTCCCATCGGTTATGCCGTGGACGGCTTCGGCATTATCGCCACGGTGTTCGGCCTCGGCGCCGACATGGGCTTTGGCGTGCTGCACCTCAACTCGGGCCTGGACTACCTGTTCAACGTGCCCCACACCCAGTGGATCCAGGTCGGGCTGATCACCCTGATGATGGGCGCGGCCATCGCCGTCGCGGTCGCCGGTGTCGACAAGGGTGTACGGGTGATGTCCGACATCAACATGCTGCTGGCCTGCGCGCTGCTGCTGTTCGTGCTGTTCGCCGGGCCCACCCAGCACCTGCTCAACACCCTGATCCAGAACATCGGCGACTACCTCGGGGCGCTGCCGACCAAGAGTTTCGATCTCTACGCCTACGACAAGCCCAGCGACTGGCTGGGCGGCTGGACGGTGTTCTACTGGGCCTGGTGGATTGCCTGGTCGCCGTTCGTGGGCCTGTTTATCGCGCGAATTTCCCGCGGACGGACCATTCGCGAGTTCGTCTTCGGCGTGCTGCTGATTCCGCTGGGCTTCACCCTGGCGTGGATGTCGATCTTCGGCAACAGCGCCATCGACCTGGTGCTCAACCACGGCATGAGCGCCCTCGGCCAATCAGCCATCGACGACCCGTCGCGGACCCTGTACCTGTTGCTGGAAACCTATCCCTGGAGCAGGAGCGTGATTGCGATCACGGTGTTTATCAGCTTTGTGTTCTTCGTCACCTCGGCCGACTCCGGCACCGTGGTGCTCTCGACACTCTCCGCCCGTGGCGGCAGCGCCGACGAAGACGGGCCGAAATGGCTGCGGGTGTTCTGGGGCGCGATGACCGCGCTGATCACCAGCGCGCTGCTGTTCTCCGGCAGCATCGATGCGCTGAAATCGGCGGTGGTGCTGACCTCGCTGCCGTTTTCGCTGATCCTGCTGCTGATGATGTGGGGACTGCACAAGGCGTTCTACCTCGAATCACAGAAGCAGATCGCCCAGTTGCACTCCCTCGCGCCGCTGTCCAGCTCACGACGTAGCGGCTGGCGCCAGCGCCTGAGCCAGGCGGTGCACTTTCCCTCGCGGGACGAGGTGTATCGCTTCCTCGACCAGACGGTGCGTCCGGCCATCGAGGACGTCAGTGCCGGGTTTGTCGAGAAGGGCCTGAACGTGGTCACGCAACCGGACCCGGCCAATGACAGCGTCAGCCTGGAAATCGGCCATGGCGACCAGCATCCGTTCATCTACCAGGTGCAGATGCGCGGCTACTTCACGCCGTCCTTCGCCCGTGGCGGCATGGGCCCCAAGGAACTGCGCAACCGCCGCTACTACCGCGCCGAAGTGCACCTGCGCGAAGGCAGCCAGGACTATGACCTGATGGGCTACAGCAAGGAGCAGATCAGCAACGACATCCTCGACCAGTACGAACGGCATATGCAGTTCCTGCATCTGGTGCGTTGAGACACCGCGTCAGGCCTTGTCCAGCACCATGAACAAGGCCATGGCGATGGCCGGCAGGCCGAACACCGCCAGTCCGGTCATCAACTCCGACAGAAGGTTCTGGTGGGCGGTGATCACGCCGATGGCGCCGTTGACGATGGTCGCCAGCAGCCACATGCCGATAAAACCGGGGCCGAGGATCTGTCGGCTGATGCCCAGGCGCTGACCGAAGAACAGCGTGCCGCCGAGCAGGATCAGGCCGATGGCGAGGATGATGGCGGTGTGCATGGGGTGTCCTCCGGGAGCTGTGTTGTCTGTTATGCCGTCTTCGCGGCGGTGCGGCGGTCCGACAAGCTCCGCTCCCACAGGTTCCGAGTCGTGTCCAAACCTGGCGTACGACAGAAAACTTGTGGGAGCGGAGCTTGCCCGCGAAAGCCATTTTGAACGCCACACATGACTTAATTCAGACGCTCATCCCTTACTAACACTGTAGATCGAAACCTACGCCCTCACTGGCCACCAACCCGCAACAAATCCTCCAACCCGATCCGCCGAAACATCTTCGCGCACACCCGATCGGCCATGACATTGACCACTTCCGCGCCATCCTGGGACGGGTCGATATGGCAACGGAACGGACGACAGCCGTGGGGCATATCGACAATCGCCCGGGCCGCCTCAGCGACATCCGCATCCGCCGGATCCAACGCCGCAAGGCCTTGCAGTGCCTGATGCATCACTCCGATGTAGGGTCCCGTCGGTGTATTCAAGCGCACGCGCCTGACCGCCCGCGAACCGGGCGATCATTCAGAGGGGGATGCGCTGATCAGACCAGGCCACCATTGGCCCGCAGGATCTGGCCGTTGACCCAGGCGGCAGCCGGGCTGACCAGGAAGGACACCACGCTGGCGATATCTTCAGGCTGACCGAGACGCTCCAGCGGCGGCATCTTGGCGAAGGTCTGGATCTGCTCTTCGCTCTTGCCGTGGAGGAACAGTTCAGTCGCCACCGGACCCGGGGCCACCGCGTTGACGGTGATCTGGCGACCTCGCAGCTCCTTGGCAAACACGTGGGTCAAGGACTCCACCGCCGCCTTGCTGGCGATATACACCGCGTAACCCGGCAGGTTCAGGCCCACGGTACTGCTGGAGAAGTTGACGATACGGCCACCGTCGTTCATCCGCGTCGCGGCCTCGCGCAGGGTGTTGAAGGTGCCACGGGTGTTGATGGCGAAGGTCTGCTCGAACAGTTCGTCGCTGTGCTGGGCCAGGGGCAGGACCTTGAGAATCCCGGCGTTGTTGACCAGCACGTCGACCTTGCCCAGTTGCTGCTCGGTTTCATCGAACAGGCGGGCAACGTCGGCGGAGCTGGCGACATCGGCCTTGATCGCTATGGCCTGGTGACCGGCCTGACGCAGTTCCACCACGAGAGCTGAAGCCTCATTGGCGCTGCTGACGTAGTTGATGGCGACGGCAAAACCCTCCGCGGCCAGCTTACGGGCGATAACGGCGCCGATGCCGCGTGAAGCGCCGGTGACAATGGCAACTTTGCGGGTCTGGGTAGTCATGTCGAATCTCCTGGGGTATGGGTTGGGTGTGGAGCCAATTTCACATGTTTACCCATGGCGATAAATGCTCGATAGTTGGCCTTACTGTTCAATAATCACCAACAATCGATCACAGCGGAGCGCCCATGGACCAAGTCAAGGCCATGAAGGTTTTTGTCCGGATCTACGAGCGCAGCAGCTTCACCCTGGCCGCCGAGGACCTGAACCTGCCTCGCGCAACCCTGACCCATACACTGAATCAGTTCGAGGCCTGGCTTGGCACCCGGCTGTTGCAGCGTAGTACGCGCCGCGTCCGCCCGACCCTGGACGGCGAGGCCTATTACCGACGTTGCGTACAGTTGCTGGCGGAGCTGGAAGAGGCCGAACTGGCGTTTCGTTCAGTGGCGCCCAAGGGGCGCCTGCGGGTGGACTTGCAGGGGACGCTGGCCAGGTACTTCGTGGTCCCGGCGCTGCCGGAGCTTCTCGATCGTTATCCGGATATCGAGGTCTCGATGAGCGAAGCCAGCCACTTTATCGACCTGATCGCCGAGGGTGTGGACTGCGTGCTGCGTTCGGGCAATCTCGGCGACTCATCGCTGGTCGGCCGGCGCGTCGCCAACCTGCGCCAGGTGACCTGTGCCAGCCCGGCGTACCTGCGCAAATACGGCGAACCACGGAGTCTCGCCGACCTGAGCCGGCACCAGGGCGTGAACTACGTTTCCAGGAGCACCGGCAAGTTGTTCCCGTTCGAGTTCACCGAGGCCGGCGAGCGGCGCGAGGTGCCCCTGGCGGGCCGGGTGTCGGTGTTCGGCGCCGAGATCTACGCCGCCTCGGCGGTTGCCGGGCTGGGCCTGATCCAGGTGCCGCATTACCGGGTGGCGGAACAGATCGGCCAGGGCCTGCTCAAGGAGGTCCTGCCGGACTATCCACCCCCACCAATGCCGGTGTCGGTGCTCTACCCGCAGAACCGGCATATGTCGCCACGGGTGCGGGTGTTCGTCGACTGGATCAGCGAGGTCTTCGCCAAGGCAACCTAGGGACATGAAAGGTTTCAGCAATGGATAGAACCGCTGTCGGCGGTGGTCTGAGTTCGGCGTATGCTGGACAACTTCGCTGAAACTGCCCACCGAGAGAGGATTCGATGACTTACCAAGCTGCCGAAAACCGCTACGACTCCATTCCCTACCGCCGCGTCGGACGCAGCGGGCTGGTGCTACCCGCGCTGTCCCTGGGACTGTGGCACAACTTCGGCGACAGCACGCCGATCGACACCCAGCGCGCCCTGTTGCGCACTGCCTTCGACCTGGGTATCAACCACTTCGACCTGGCGAACAACTACGGCCCGCCCTACGGCAGCGCCGAAATCAACTTCGGCCGTCTGCTGCGCGAAGACTTCAAGCAGTACCGCGACGAGCTGATCATTTCCAGCAAAGCCGGCTGGGACATGTGGCCCGGTCCTTACGGCCAGGGCGGCGGTTCACGCAAATACGTGCTCGCCAGCCTCGACCAGAGCCTGCAACGCCTGGGCCTGGACTATGTGGATATCTTCTATTCGCACCGCTTCGACCCGGACACCCCGCTGGAAGAAACCGCCAGCGCCCTGGCCAGCGCCGTGCAGCAGGGCAAGGCGCTGTATATCGGGATTTCGTCGTATTCCGGGGTGAAAACCCGCGAGATCGCCGCGCTGCTCAAGGAATGGAAGGTTCCGCTGTTGATTCACCAGCCGGCCTACAACCTGCTCAATCGCTGGGTGGAAAAGGACCTGCTGGACACCGTCGAAGAGCTGGGTAGTGGGGTGATTGCCTTTACCCCGTTGGCCCAGGGTCTGTTGACCGACAAATACCTCAACGGCGTGCCGAAGGATGCACGGGTCAATCGTCCGGGCGGCGGTTCGTTGCAGGCGTCGCACTTGTCCGAGGCGAATATCGTCCATGTGCGGGGGTTGAATGAGATCGCCCGGCGCCGTGGCCAGAGCCTGGCGCAATTGGCGCTGGCCTGGACGTTACGCGACCCACGGGTGACCTCGGCCTTGATCGGCGCGAGCCGGCCGGAGCAGATCATCGAGAACGTCGGCGCACTGAAGAACCTCAGTTTCACTCAGGAAGAGCTGGCGGAAATTGATCGTTTTGCCCAGGAAGGCGGGATCAATCTGTGGGAGAAGCCGTCGACGGCGGAGTGATGCCTGCGTTGAGTCAATACCTGTAGGGAGCGGCTGCCGGCGATGGCGGCCAGACCGACAACA
>NZ_JALLIX010000056.1 GCF_023242365.1 Pseudomonas sp. MWU13-2100 | reverse complement strand
ACCTTGAAGGAGGAGGGTACCGCTGGCGGTGTGAATGACCTATCAACCCACGCCACCTCGGTAACCACCTCTGTAGAGCGATTCTCGTCGACTTTACGGCCCTCCCTGTCCAGCTTGGCACGCGCGGCTTCCCGCCGGCGGCGTAACTTCTGAGAGTTCCGAGCTTCAGCAACGTCCTCCCGAAGTTCACGATAGGTCCGATGCAGTTCGTCAAAACTGGGCTTTTCACCTCCTGCCTCCCGAAGAGCTTTTTGCGCAGCTTTCCAGAGCTCTCGGCTCTTCCCAATCATCCGCTTATCCTTGACAGGCACCTGCAGGAATACGTTCCTGAAACGATCATGTACCCAGACATGCCCAGCTTCATCCCGATAACGAACACTGACTTTTTCATCCGGTGTCAGGAGCATTCGCAACTGAGCGAGTTCGCCGGAGTGATAGCCGAGGGTCTCGACCTCGATTCCGTAGTGGTGGACCCTAACGGAGCCGCGTCGAGCGAGAATGCACTCCAGTGCATCAAGGTCTAGCGGCAACCTGATCAAATGCTGGGCCTCATCGGAAGCCCAGACCTGAGCAGGAGTCCTCTTGTTAAGGCCTCGGTGCGGGGTCTGGTGATATCCGTCCACAATCCATTTCACGACGGCGGCCTCCAACTGCGCGAGAGTGAAACAGGCGTGCTTTTCTGATTCGTAATCACCCCGTTGTTGGATATTGGAGAACGTTGTACCCGGGAGGTTATGAATCAGCCCCAAATTTTGGGTGCTGAAGAACCGTTCAACCGCTCCCTTTTTCTGAGGATCTCTAGAGGGGGGATACATGATCTCGATCCCGAGTTCGTTGAAGCCCTCGACCAGATCACCTGCGTGAAACTCAGCCGCGTTGTCCGGTACGATCCGTGTCGGCATGCCATGAGCCCGCCACTCATTTTTCACTTTCGGAAAGCGTTGTAAAAGATCTGCCTTAGGACGAATTGCACGCTCAATCACCCGAAGAACAGATTCGGTATTGGGCGCAGCGAGATGGAGGAGATACCCCATTACCATGCGGGAGAACCTGTCCAGCACAATCGTTAGATAGGGGCGCCCAATCACCAAACCGGTCTCTTCGTCCACGAGCAACACGTCAAGTAGGGTGTGGTCGATTTCCCAACGCTCCAAAATGTGATTGACCCGGAGCACTCCCGTGGCCGCACGATGTTTTTTTTTCGCCGCATGCTTACCTAGACGAGCTTCATCCACCAAGTAGGGATCGAGGTTGGCAATATACCTGCGAACAGTCATACCACTTGGAATCGTTAGTTGGTTAGAAGGCAATCGTCCAAGATTCGACTCTTCGATTCGGATTCTTAATTCGCCAATTACCTCCGTAACGCTAGCCGGCGTCTCACTCATGTACAACTCATCGACGACCACGTCCAAGATAACTTTAAGCTCCCCTGTAATAGATGCTGTGCGCCCTTTTTTCGAATGCTTTGGGACCAATTTTACGACGTCTTTTCCAATATACCTCGATGCCCAGCGTCTAATAGTGCATATCGAAGGCGCGCATACGTCACCGATTACTTTTGCAATTTTCTTCAATTTTTCGAGCATTATTTCTTCACTCGGTAGTTTCGATTGACCCTCGTCCATCACACCGTCAAGGTACGTACGACGACGCAATGCCTGTTCACGATGGAGGGCCGGAAAGCACGTCAGATCGGGGGCTACGTTCCTTACGTAAGGGATCTCCCCGAGAAAATTCTGATCAGCACAGACTTCAATTTCGCGCTTCTCGTACCCACTATAGAACTCAACTTCAGTTAACTTAGTGGGCTCGCCTAGCTCATCAAAAAAAAGCAATCTCCGATCAACTAATCTCCGCTGAAAGGTCATCCTGAGGCCACGTACAAAGACAACTAATTTTGCTTTAAGCGAAAATGTCTGCATGACGATGTCCTCCGGAAAGAAAGACTTCTGAGTCATTTAAAATAGGCACCTCAAGATCAATACCTACAATGCCTAATCCCAACAATAGCCAAGCATCCGGCTCGCCAAAAACCGCAACAAGCTCATCTAAGGTTTCAGGCTCATGCAACTCCAACTGCTCGCGAATTTCCTGCATACGTGAACTCTCGAGCTTGGGGCCGCGTCGGTGATGCATCAGCTTTTGAAGGTTGTCAGCCAAGGGCTGACGCAAAATGAGTCGGTCCGTGACGATCGAAAAGTTACGGCCTGAGGCCGCGAAATGCAGTTTCGCGGCCTCCAGTTTCAGCTTGATACCAGCCACCAGCAGGCTCTTTTGCTGCTTGACCTCGAACCACCACTCCCGCCCATCCATGAGACATACGCGAACGTCCGGGTAGTATTTTTTGGGCACTCCACCAACCGAAACCACCTCCAGGCTTGGCTGCACGGCATAACTGCGAACCAAGGGAGAAAGCTCCAGAAACCTGACAAAACCGCTCTCCAGTTGTGATTCACACTGAACGGGTCTGCCATTTTTCATTGAAGGGAAGGAGATCCGTATGTGATTCGAACTCCTGGTAATGACCTTGCGCACTGACATTGAACACCTCCACAAATCTTTGAGACGAACACCTGCGCTGCACCCGATAACTCAGGCGCAGAGCGGGCTCCAGAGGTACTTTCGACAGGCAACACTTCCCCGTCGAGGGCCCTCGCTGAAGTCGATTTTTTGGGAGAGGATTGACAAGCGCCGAAAAAAGGCAGAAATTGCGCGGGTTCGTTTACGCAAGATGTACCTGGTTGTAGGCGCTGTCAGAGCCTCTGATTAAGCGTTTTCTACATTTCTCGATGCCTCCTTATAGGGTCGTCGACGAAAGCAGCCATGCCGTGAGGCCTATTTTCCAGATAGATGCTCAAAGCAGAAGCTGTTACCGGTGGCCGTTAGGAACTTGCTTCAACAAGTTTACGTAACCGGCTGATTTTATTGGTGCGCTCTTACGGCGTAAGGGCGTGCCAGATTTTACTCCTACCGCTCGTCTTTCTCCACGAAAAATTTCAAAGTCGCCCTTGACATTTTATCAATTGCGCTTATCGGTACGTGTGACACCCCTATTTCGATACTGCCGGTATCATTCGCGCATGTGCGTTCTCCTTCCTTCATCTCCGCTGTACCACTTTCATCCCAGTCCATCGGATTCCGCTCCAGCCCAATATCCAGGCGCGGTCCTCTGGTAGCCGCTGCCCTCGGAAGGGACCAAGATGTGTTACCCCCAAGCATCTTGTCTGCAGGGTAGAGCGTAATTTTCGAGCGCACAAAAAAGGCCAATTCAGAGAATTGGCCTTTTTGTCGCTTTCCTTTCGGAAGGCGTCTGATCATCTATTTGTGAAAATGATCAACTATTTTGTGAACCTACAACAGCATCAGAAATCCAGGTTCGACACCGCCAACGCATTGCTCTCGATAAAGTCACGACGTGGCTCTACCGCATCGCCCATCAGCGTGTTGAAGATCTGGTCCGCGCCGACGGCGTCTTCGATCGTCACTTTCAGCATCCGGCGAACCGCAGGGTCCATGGTGGTTTCCCACAATTGATCCGGGTTCATCTCACCCAGCCCTTTGTAGCGCTGGATAGTGTGGCGCTTGGTGCTTTCGGCCATCAACCAGTCCAGGGCTTCCTTGAACTCGGTCACGGCTTTCTTGCGTTCACCACGCTGAATGTAAGCGCCTTCATCGAGCAAGGTGCTCAACTGCGCGCCCAGGGTCACGACGGTCTTGTAGTCATTGCTGCCGAAGAAGTCGCGGTTGAAGGTGACGTAATTGGACAGGCCGTGGGAGATCAGTTCGACCTCCGGCAGCCAGACGTTACGTTCACGGTCTTCGCGCAGGCTGGCTTTGTAGACCAGGCCGGACTTCTCGTTCAGACGCAGGCGGACTTCATACCTGGCCAGCCAATCCTGCATCGCCGCGTGATCGCCCAACTGCTCCAGGCTCACCGCCGGCAGGTAGATGAAGTGCTCGGTCAATTCCTGCGGGTACAGGCGCGACAGACGCTTGAGGGTCTTCATCACCATGCGGAAGTCATTCACCAGACGTTCCAGCGCTTCACCGGAAATACCCGGTGCGTCTTCGTTCAGGTGCAGGCTCGCATCTTCCAGGGCCGACTGCGTCATGTACTCTTCCATGGCGTCGTCGTCTTTGATGTATTGCTCTTGCTTGCCTTTCTTGACCTTGTACAACGGCGGCTGGGCGATATAGATATAGCCACGCTCGATCAGCTCCGGCAACTGACGGAAGAAGAAGGTCAGCAGCAGGGTACGGATGTGCGAACCGTCGACGTCAGCATCGGTCATGATGATGATGTTGTGGTAACGCAGCTTCTCGATGTTGTACTCGTCACGGCCGATACCGCAGCCCAACGCGGTGATCAGCGTGCCCACTTCCTGGGATGAGATCATCTTGTCGAAACGGGCTTTTTCCACGTTGAGGATCTTGCCCTTCAACGGCAGGATCGCCTGGGTACGACGGTTACGACCCTGCTTGGCGGAACCGCCAGCAGAGTCACCTTCCACCAGGTACAGCTCGGAAAGGGCAGGGTCCTTTTCCTGGCAGTCGGCCAGTTTGCCCGGCAGGCCGGCAATATCCAGCGCACCTTTACGACGGGTCATCTCACGGGCTTTACGCGCCGCTTCACGGGCACGGGCGGCGTCGATCATTTTGCCGACCACCAGCTTGGCTTCGTTCGGGTTCTCCAGCAGGAAGTCCGAGAAGTACTTGCCCATTTCCTGTTCGACAGCAGTCTTCACTTCGGAAGAGACCAGCTTGTCCTTGGTCTGGGAGCTGAACTTCGGATCCGGCACCTTGACCGAAATAATCGCGGTCAAGCCTTCACGGGCATCGTCGCCGGTGGTGGCAACCTTGTGCTTCTTCGCCAGGCCTTCCGCTTCGATGTAGGTGTTCAGGTTACGCGTCAGCGCCGAACGGAAACCCACCAGGTGAGTACCACCGTCGCGCTGCGGAATGTTGTTGGTGAAGCACAACAGGTTCTCGTTGAAGCTGTCGTTCCACTGCAGGGCGATTTCCACGCCGATGCCGTCTTCGCGCTGAACGTTGAAGTGGAACACCTGGTTGACCGGAGTCTTGTTGGTGTTCAGGTATTCAACGAACGCCCGCAGGCCACCTTCGTACTTGAACAGCTCTTCCTTGCCGCTGCGCTCGTCCTTGAGGACGATGCCGACACCGGAGTTGAGGAAGGACAGCTCACGAATCCGCTTGGCCAGGATGTCCCAACTGAAGTGGATGTTCTTGAAGGTTTCGCCGGAGGCCTTGAAGTGAATCTCGGTACCGGTGGTTTCACTGTCGCCGACAGTTCTCATTGGCTCCTGTGGAACACCGTGGACGTAGGTCTGTTCCCAGATCTTGCCGCTGCGACGCACAGTCAGCACCAGCAATTCGGACAGGGCGTTCACCACCGACACACCTACACCGTGCAGACCGCCGGAGACTTTATAGGAGTTGTCGTCGAACTTACCGCCGGCGTGCAGTACGGTCATGATGACCTCGGCCGCGGAAACGCCTTCTTCCTTGTGCACGTCCACCGGAATGCCGCGACCGTTGTCACGTACGGTAATGGACTCATCCGTGTGGATGATGATGCTGATCTCGTCGCAATGGCCGGCGAGGGCTTCGTCGATGGAGTTGTCGACCACCTCGAATACCATGTGGTGCAGACCGCTACCATCATCGGTGTCGCCAATGTACATACCGGGACGTTTGCGTACGGCATCCAAACCTTTCAGCACCTTGATGCTGGTCGAGTCGTACGTATTTTCTTCGCTCATGCCTTCACTCCCGATGGTCGTGGGTCTGGGTGATACAGCCTTGTTCCACGTGGAACAAAGCGACTGGCGTTTCCGTCTGCCAGCCTTCCCTCAATAATTCGTGGTCTACACAGGTGATAAACACCTGGCAGCGTAAGTCTTCCAGCAAGCGACAGAGTGCATGACGGTGTTGCTCGTCCAACTCGGACGGCAGGTCATCCACCAGATAAATACACTGACCGCGCCGGGCCTGACTGACCAGGTGTCCCTGGGCAATGCGCAAGGCGCAGACCACCAGCTTCTGCTGACCCCGGGACAAGATGTCCGCGGCATTGTGCGCGCCCAATCGAAGACGCAAATCAGCTCGCTGTGGTCCGGCTTGGGTGTGACCCATTTGCTGGTCCCGGTGCAGGGAAGAGGCGAGCACAGCGCTCAGTTCCTTCTCTTTGTCCCAACCACGGTAATAGCTCAGCGTTAAGCCCTCGAGTTCGACTAGCTCGCTCAAGGTCTGCTCAAAGACTGGTTTCAAGGCTTTGATGTAAGCGCGGCGGTATTCATCGATTTCGGCGCTGGCCAGGCACAGTTCCCGGTCCCAGGCCGCTTGCGAAGCGGCGTCAAGTGTACCATGCCGCAGCCATGAGTTCCGCTGCCGCAGGGCCTTCTGCAAGCGCTGCCAGGTCGACATGAAACGAGGTTCCACGTGGAACACACCCCAGTCGAGGAACTGGCGGCGGATCTTCGGGGCACCTTCGAGCAGGCGAAAGCTGTCCGGGTTGATCAGTTGCAGCGGCAGGATTTCCGCGAGTTGCGCCGCGCTCTTGGCGTTCTGCCCGTCGATGCGGATCTGGAATTCGCCCTGGCGGTCCCGCGATATCCCCAACGCGCTGTGTCCACCCTCGGCCAATTCCACTTGACCAAACACCGTGCAGGCAAGTTGCTCGTATTGGATCACCGGTAGCAGACGGGTACTGCGAAAAGAGCGCGCGAGCCCAAGCAGATGCAGCGCTTCGAGCACGCTGGTTTTTCCGCTGCCGTTGGCGCCGTAAAGGATATTGATACGCGGGGAGGGGGAAAAGGTCACCGGCTGCAGGTTACGCACCGCGGTGACCGAAACACGACTGAGGGACATCTAGCGTTGGCTGGACATGGGCAGGCGCGACACCGTTACAGGCGCATCGGCATGACGACGTAGGCGGAGTCGTCGTTGTCGGACTCCTGCACCAGGGCACTGCTGTTGGAGTCGGACAGGATCAGGCGCACCTGCTCGGTGGTCATCACGCCCAGCACATCCAGCAGATAGCTGACGTTGAAGCCGATTTCCAGCGAACCGCCGTTGTAGTCGACGCTGATTTCTTCTTCCGCTTCTTCCTGCTCAGGGTTGTTGGCCTGGATCTTCAACTGACCGTTGGCCAGTTGCAGACGGATGCCGCGGTACTTCTCGTTGGACAGGATCGCGGTACGGCTGAAGGCCTCACGCAGTGCCTGCCGATCACCGAGGACCAGCTTGTCGCCGCCTTTTGGCAGTACACGCTCGTAGTCCGGGAACTTGCCGTCCACCAGCTTGGAGGTGAAGGTGAACTCACCAGTGGTCGCACGAATATGGTGCTGACCGAGGACAATGCTGACGTTGCCTTCCGGCTCGGTCAGCAGACGGGCCAATTCCAGGATGCCTTTACGTGGCACGATCACCTGGTGACGATCCGGTTGACCGATATCGGCCTGCATCGAACACATGGCCAGACGGTGACCGTCGGTAGCCACGGCGCGAATGATACCGGCCGACACTTCCAGCAACATACCGTTGAGATAGTAACGCACGTCCTGCTGGGCCATGGCGAAGCTGGTGCGCTCGATCAAGCGACGCAGCTTGCTCTGGTCGAGCTGGCAGGTCAGCGAACCCGGGCCTTCTTCCACGGTCGGGAAATCGTTTGCCGGCAAGGTCGACAGGGTGAAGCGGCTACGACCGGCCTTCACCACCAGTTTCTGCTCATCGACCTTGATGTCGATCAGGGCGTCGTTGGGCAGGCTCTTGCAGATGTCCATCAGCTTGCGCGCCGGCACGGTGATTTCACCCGGCTCCGCGGGCTCTTCGAGTTGGACGCGACCGACCAGCTCGACTTCCAGGTCGGTACCGGTCAGCGACAGTTGCTGGCCTTGGACGACCAGCAGCACATTGGAGAGCACCGGCAAGGTCTGGCGGCGCTCGACGACGCCTGCGACCAGTTGCAGGGGTTTCAACAGGGCTTCGCGTTGAATAGTGAAATGCATGGTCTAGTCCCTTGCCTTAATAAGCTGCGCTGGTGTCATCAAGTGGTCAGTGTTCGCAGCAGGTTCTTGTAGTCCTCGCGGATGTCCGCGTCGGATTCCTTAAGTTCGTTGATCTTGCGGCATGCATGCAAGACCGTAGTATGGTCGCGCCCGCCAAAGACATCACCAATTTCAGGCAAGCTGTGGTTGGTGAGTTCCTTGGACAAGGCCATCGCGACCTGACGTGGACGTGCCACCGAGCGCGAACGGCGCTTGGACAGCAGATCGGAAATCTTGATCTTGTAGTATTCGGCCACCGTGCGCTGAATGTTATCCACAGACACCAGCTTGTCTTGCAGCGCCAGCAGGTCTTTCAGCGATTCGCGGATCAGCTCGATGGTGATATCGCGGCCCATGAAGTGCGAGTGAGCGATTACCCGCTTCAGCGCGCCTTCGAGCTCACGGACGTTGGAACGAATACGTTGGGCAATGAAGAACGCCGCGTCATGGGGCAGTTCGACTTTCGCCTGATCGGCCTTCTTCATCAGGATCGCGACCCGGGTTTCCAACTCCGGCGGTTCGACCGCCACGGTCAGGCCCCAGCCGAAGCGCGACTTCAAGCGCTCTTCCAGGCCTTCGATCTCTTTCGGATAACGGTCGCTGGTCAGGATCACTTGCTGACCGCCTTCAAGCAAGGCGTTGAAGGTGTGGAAAAATTCTTCCTGGGAACGTTCCTTGCGGGCGAAGAATTGGATGTCATCGATCAGCAAGGCGTCCACCGAACGGTAGAAACGCTTGAACTCGTTGATGGCGTTGAGCTGCAAGGCCTTGACCATGTCCGCGACGAAACGCTCCGAATGCAGGTAGACCACCTTGGCATTCGGGTTCTTCTTTAATAGGTGGTTACCCACAGCGTGCATCAAGTGGGTCTTACCCAGGCCGACACCGCCATAAAGGAAGAGCGGGTTGTAACCATGCTTGGGGTTGTCCGCCACCTGCCAGGCCGCGGCCCGAGCCAATTGGTTGGACTTACCCTCGACGAAGTTCTCAAAGGTAAAGGTGCGATTCAGGTAGCTGGTGTGCTTGAGCGCGCCTTCTACCTGAACGGTACGCTGTTCGGCGCGCACCGGGGCCTGTTGCGAACTGGCGCCGGCCATCGGGTCGAAACTGTCGCGGGACGGTTCCTGGCTGACCTCGACCGCCGTCTTCGGGGTCGGTGTGGGCTGCGCGGGCTGGGCGATCACCGCCGCAGGTGCCGGAGCACTGGCGGCCATCGCCTGGGAAGCGGCGGCGGCCAATGGGGCATTGGGCGCGGCACGCGGGGCGGAACTGCGCTTGCTACCTATTAATAAGGAAAGCGCAGGCGCCAGACCATTGCCGTGCTCGTTCAACAGTTCGAGCAAACGTCCCAGGTACTTTTCATTCACCCAGTCGAGCACAAAACGGTTCGGTGCATAGACACGCAACTCGTCGCCTTCGGCTTCGACCTGTAGTGGACGGATCCAGGTGTTGAATTGCTGGGCAGGCAGCTCATCACGCAGAAGCTCCACGCACTGCTGCCAAAGTTCCACTGACACGGATATCCCCTAAGTTGAAAGCCGGTGAGGCAAAAACAAGCGGCCATTGTACCGGCAGGCCGAGCACTTATCCACATGTAGGTTGCAGGGACAACCTGAAGAATCAACTGCTTATCGGTGGACAATGCGACCAATGGTATGTGCATAAGCTCTGTGGATAACCGCCCTTGAGGGCGTTGCACAAGTGGGGGCGAAAGTCTGTGGGTAACTGGCCTGTGGATAACATGGCATTCCACGCACAGCTTATCCGACAGCGCGGCACAGGCGGAGCACCGCTTACCCACCCAGTTGTCATCCTCTGTACAGTAGGTATTTCATGGCCTCAAGCGACTTATCCACAGATAATGGCTTGCTAAGCTTCTATAAGCTTTACAGAAAAGCTTTAAATAATTCCCTTCTTTATTCTTATATCTAGGTCGGGGTGGGTGCCAGCCAGATCGACCCAAATATCTATATGAAGTAAAAGCTGGTTGGAAATTGACCTGCGGGCTTGCTTTCTCTAGAATCCCCGGTCTCTTAAAACGGGGGCCATTCCGGCCCGTTGTGACGAACCAGGTAGCAACGCCATGAAACGTACTTTCCAACCCAGCACTATCAAACGCGCCCGCACCCACGGCTTCCGTGCTCGCATGGCTACCAAGAACGGTCGTGCCGTCCTGTCGCGTCGCCGCGCCAAAGGCCGTGCTCGTCTGGCAGTTTGATAATCCGGCGCGGGTGGTGAGTCAGGACTTCAGTCGGGAAAAGCGTCTGCTTACGCCTCGGCATTTCAAGGCAGTCTTTGACTCCCCTACCGGCAAGGTTCCGGGGAAAAATCTCCTGCTCCTTGCGCGCAACAACGATCTGGATCATCCCCGTCTGGGGCTGGTTATCGGAAAAAAGAGCGTCAAGCTCTCCGTTGAGCGCAATCGCCTGAAACGTCTGATGCGCGAGTCGTTCCGACTGCACCAGGATTCACTGGTCGGCTGGGACATCGTTATCGTCGCGCGCAAAGGTCTGGGCGATATCGAAAACCCTGAATTGATCCAGCATTTCGGCAAACTCTGGAAACGTCTGGCCCGTACGGCACCAGCGGTATCCGTGGGCAAAACCGAAACTGTGGGGGTAGACAGCCCAGATGCGTAAACTGGCCCTCGTTCCGATCCAGTTTTATCGCTATGCCATCAGTCCCTTGATGGCCAATCACTGTCGTTTCTACCCCAGTTGTTCTTGCTACGCGTATGAAGCCATCGAAACACATGGACTCCTGCGCGGTGGCTGGCTGACCGTTCGTCGCTTAGGTCGCTGTCATCCGTGGAATGCCGGTGGTTATGACCCGGTTCCACCAATCCCTACCTCCCGTTCTTCTTCGATGGCCGAGTAATCATGGATATCAAACGCACGATCCTGATCGTCGCCCTGGCAATCGTGACCTATGTCGGGGTCCTCAAATGGAACCAGGACTACGGTCAAGCTGCCCTGCCGACCCAGAATGTCGCTTCCAGCACCAACGTTCCCGGCTTGCCGGGCTCGGTAGCTGGCAACAAAGCAAGCGCCAGTGATGACATTCCACGTGCAGCCAATGACACCAGTGCACCTGTTGAAGCACCGGTGGCTGCCAGCAACGACCTCATCCATATCAAATCGGATGTGCTCGACCTGGCTATCGATCCAAAAGGTGGGGATGTCGCCCAACTGAAGCTGCCGCTTTATCCACGTCGTCAGGACCATCCGGAGATTCCTTTCCAGTTGTTCGACAACGGTGGCGAGCGTACTTACCTGGCCCAGAGCGGCCTGATTGGCGCCAACGGCCCGGATGCGAGTTCGGCCGGCCGTCCTCTGTACGCTTCGGCACAGAAAAGTTATCAACTGGCTGACGGTCAGGACCAATTGGTCGTCGACCTGAAATTCAGCGAAAACGGCGTCAACTACATCAAGCGTTTCACCCTGAAACGCGGCCTGTATGACGTCACCGTGTCTTATCTGATCGATAACGAAAGCGCCCAACCCTGGTCGGGTGCGATGTTCGCCCAGCTGAAACGTGATGCCAGTACCGATCCATCGTCCAGTACCGCCACCGGTACCGCGACTTACCTGGGCGCCGCCCTGGGGACGAGTACCGAGCCGTACAAGAAAGTGTCGATGAAAGATATCGACAAGGGCCAGTTGAAGGAAACCGTTCAAGGTGGCTGGGTTGCCTGGCTGCAACACTACTTCGTGACCGCCTGGATTCCGGCCAAGGGCGACAGCAATGTCATGACTACCCGTAAGGATAGCCAGGGCAACTACATCATTGGCTACACCGGTCCTTCGCTGACCCTGGCCCCTGGCCAGAAAACCGAGACCAACGCCATTCTGTACGCCGGCCCGAAAAGCCAAGCTGTACTGAAACAGTTATCCCCAGGCCTGGAGCTGACGGTCGACTACGGCATCCTGTGGTTTATCGCCCAACCGATCTTCTGGTTGCTGCAACATATCCACAGTCTGCTCGGTAACTGGGGCTTCTCGATTATCGTGCTGACCATGCTGATCAAGGGTCTGTTCTTCCCATTGTCGGCAGCCAGCTACAAATCGATGGCGCGCATGCGGGCCGTGGCACCCAAACTGGCGGCACTGAAAGAGCAGCATGGCGATGACCGGCAGAAAATGTCGCAAGCCATGATGGAGCTGTACAAGAAAGAGAAGATCAATCCACTGGGCGGCTGCTTGCCGATCCTGGTGCAGATGCCGGTTTTCCTTTCCCTGTACTGGGTGTTGCTGGAAAGCGTTGAAATGCGCCAGGCACCGTTCATCCTGTGGATTACCGACCTGTCGATCAAGGATCCGTTCTTCATCCTGCCGATCATCATGGGCGCGACCATGTTCATCCAGCAGCGTCTGAACCCGACTCCGCCGGATCCGATGCAGGCCAAGGTGATGAAGCTGATGCCGATCATCTTCACCTTCTTCTTCCTGTGGTTCCCGGCAGGTCTGGTGCTGTACTGGGTTGTGAACAACTGTCTGTCCATCACCCAACAGTGGTACATCACACGTAAGATCGAAGCGGCTACCAAGAAAGCCACTGCGTAACCTACTCTGTGGATAACCACTCAAGACGCCCCCTAGTGGGGCGTTTTGCTATCTGTCATTTCTTAGTGTCGAGACCTGCGTCATGAGCATTCCTCGGGAAACCATCGCTGCCGTTGCCACTGCCCAGGGCCGTGGCGGGGTCGGTATTGTCCGAATTTCCGGGCCTCTGGCGCACACCGCGGCGCTGGCCATCGCCGGTCGCGAGTTGAAACCGCGCTACGCCCACTACGGTCCGTTTCTGGATGGAACCGGTGATGTGCTCGATGAAGGTATCGCGCTGTATTTCCCGGGTCCGAACTCCTTTACCGGTGAAGATGTGCTCGAGCTGCAGGGCCACGGTGGTCCGGTGGTCCTGGATATGCTGCTGCAACGTTGCCTACAGCTGGGCTGTCGGTTGGCCCGGCCAGGTGAATTCAGCGAACGTGCGTTCCTCAACGACAAGCTCGACCTGGCCCAGGCCGAGGCGATTGCCGATCTGATCGAGGCCAGTTCCGCACAAGCGGCCCGCAATGCCCTGCGTTCATTGCAAGGCGCCTTTTCCATGCGTGTGCATAACCTCACCGAGCAACTGATCGGCCTGCGGATCTATGTGGAAGCGGCCATCGACTTTCCCGAGGAAGAAATCGACTTCCTCGCCGACGGTCATGTGCTGGCCTTGCTCGATGCGGTGCGCAACGAGTTATCCACAGTGATGCGTGAAGCCGGGCAGGGTGCCTTGTTGCGCGACGGCATGACGGTGGTGATTGCCGGCCGACCGAATGCTGGCAAGTCCAGCCTGCTCAATGCCCTGGCGGGGCGCGAAGCGGCGATCGTCACCGAGATCGCCGGCACCACCCGCGATGTGTTGCGTGAACATATCCATATCGACGGCATGCCCCTGCATGTGGTGGATACCGCCGGTTTGCGCGATACCGACGACCAGGTGGAAAAGATCGGCGTGGAACGTGCGCTCAAGGCCATTGGCGAAGCCGATCGGGTGTTACTGGTGGTGGACGCCACCGCACCGGAGGCTGTGGATCCTTTTGCCCTGTGGCCGGAATTCCTCGAGCAGCGGCCGGATCCGGCCAAAGTGACCTTGATCCGCAACAAGGCCGACCTGAGCGGCGAGGCCATGGTGATGGAAGTCAGTGAAGATGGCCATGTCACCATCAGCCTGAGTGCCAAGGTCGGTGGCGAGGGGTTGGAGCTGTTGCGTGAGCACCTCAAGGCCTGCATGGGTTATGAACAGACCTCCGAGAGCAGCTTCAGCGCCCGTCGTCGCCATCTGGAAGCCCTGCGGCATGCCAGTGCAGCCCTGGAGCACGGTCATGCACAGCTGACCCTGGCGGGTGCCGGCGAGCTGTTGGCGGAGGATCTGCGTCATGCCCAGCAGTTCCTCGGCGAGATTACCGGTGCATTCAGCTCGGATGACCTGTTGGGGCGGATTTTTTCCAGCTTCTGTATCGGTAAATAACCAGACTGCTGGCGCCCGTGAAACCTTTGGCGTCCTCACGGGCCTCTTCGCGGGCAAGCTCCGCTCCCACACCCAGCAGCAGACCTCACTGAATTTTGTGCCAGCCGGATGATTTCAGATCATTCGGCGGCTTTCGGCTGCCTGCGATTTGCCCCATCAGACATTTTTCTGTGGATTAAGCCCTGTGAATAACCCTGCCTCAGCTCGGTTGATAACAGGGCCTGAAAACTGAGGATGAACCCGTCTGTGGATAACACCCTGTTTAATCCACAGGCTCAGGCCGGTTATCCCAAACCCTCGTGACCATATGACCACAGACTTTTGAATCTCTGTACACCTTGATAAATAAGGCCTGTAGAACCTTATCCACAGAAATGGGGGTCACTAAGAATAAACATAAAAACAAAGATCTTATAAATTTCTTTCTTTTTAATTTCTATTGTCCGTGAGTCATCCACAGCTGGTTAAATTTTGTGCAAAGGGTTCTTTAGGAGGGGGGAAGTCCCTATACTTGACGATCTGGCTCAAAAAAGTGGGCCGACCCTATTCCTAATTACCTACTTGAAGCAGGCACGAGGTGCGTGGTGGATTTCCCTTCCCGTTTTGAAGTGATCGTCATCGGCGGCGGTCATGCCGGTACCGAGGCAGCACTGGCGTCCGCACGCATGGGAGCAAAAACCCTGCTGCTGACGCATAACGTGGAAACCCTCGGCGCCATGAGCTGCAACCCCGCGATCGGTGGGATCGGCAAAAGCCATCTGGTCAAGGAAATCGACGCCCTCGGTGGCGCGATGGCCATCGCCACCGATAAGGGCGGCATCCAGTTCCGTGTCTTGAACAGCCGCAAAGGCCCAGCCGTGCGCGCTACTCGCGCCCAGGCCGACCGCGTTCTGTACAAAGCGGCGGTACGCGAGATACTGGAGAACCAGCCGAACCTGTGGATATTTCAACAGGCCGCTGACGACCTGATCGTCGAGCAGGACCAGGTTCGCGGTGTCGTCACCCAGATGGGCCTGCGTTTCTTCGCCGAATCCGTGGTCCTGACCACCGGCACCTTCCTCGGTGGACTTATCCACATCGGCATGCAGAACTATTCCGGCGGCCGTGCCGGCGATCCACCGTCGATTGCCCTGGCCCAACGTCTGCGGGAACTGCCATTGCGTGTCGGCCGCCTGAAAACCGGTACGCCACCGCGCATTGACGGTCGTTCCGTTGATTTCTCGCTGATGGCCGAACAACCGGGCGATACGCCGATCCCGGTGATGTCGTTCATGGGCTCGAAAGAGCAGCATCCACGGCAAGTCAGTTGCTGGATTACCCACACCAACGCCCGCACCCATGAAATCATTGCCGCGAACCTCGATCGTTCGCCGATGTATTCCGGGGTGATCGAAGGCATCGGTCCGCGTTATTGCCCGTCCATCGAAGACAAGATCCATCGCTTTGCCGACAAGGAAAGCCATCAGGTCTTTATCGAACCCGAAGGTCTGACCACCCACGAGCTGTACCCGAACGGGATATCCACATCCCTGCCGTTCGACGTGCAGTTGCAGATCGTCCAATCGATCCGCGGGATGGAAAACGCCCATATCGTGCGGCCGGGTTATGCCATCGAATACGACTACTTCGATCCCCGTGACCTGAAGTACAGCCTGGAAACCAAGGTTATCGGCGGTTTGTTCTTCGCCGGACAGATCAACGGCACCACCGGCTACGAAGAAGCCGGCGCCCAAGGTCTGCTCGCTGGAGCCAACGCCGCGTTGCGCGCTCAGGGCAAGGACAGCTGGTGCCCGCGTCGCGACGAGGCGTACATCGGTGTTCTGGTCGACGACCTGATTACCCTCGGTACCCAGGAACCGTATCGGATGTTCACTTCCCGTGCCGAATACCGCCTGATCCTGCGCGAAGACAACGCCGACCTGCGCCTGACCGAAAAAGGTCGCGAACTGGGTCTGGTGGATGACGTGCGCTGGGCGGCTTTCTGCAAGAAACGCGAAAGCATCGAGCTGGAAGAACAGCGCCTGAAAAGCACCTGGGTCCGCCCGGGCACCGAGCAGGGCGATGCCATTGCCGAGAAGTTCGGCACGCCGCTGACCCACGAATACAATTTGCTGAACCTGCTGAGCCGTCCGGAAATCGACTACGCTGGTCTGGTCGCCGTGACCGGGCAGGGCGCCGAGGATCCGCAAGTCGCCGAGCAGGTCGAGATCAAGACCAAATACGCCGGTTATATCGATCGCCAGCAGGACGAAATCGCTCGTCTGCGCGCCAGTGAAGACACCAAGCTGCCTGTGGATATCGAGTACGCAGGTATTTCCGGCCTGTCCAAGGAGATCCAGAGCAAGCTCAGCGCAACCCGTCCGGAGACCCTGGGCCAGGCTTCGCGGATCCCCGGTGTGACGCCGGCGGCGATTTCCCTGTTGATGATTCACCTGAAAAAACGCGGCGCCGGCCGTCAGTTGGAGCAAAGCGCTTGAGTTCGTCGGTTACTTCGCAACACGCAGAAGAGTTATCCACAGGTGCCCGCCAGCTCGGCATCGACCTGAGTGAATCCCAGCATGCCTTGCTGCTGGGTTATCTGGCCCTGTTGATCAAATGGAACCAGGCCTACAACCTCACCGCGGTTCGCGATCCCGACGAAATGGTCTCGCGTCACCTGCTCGACAGTCTGAGCGTGATGTCCTTCGTCGAAAACGGTCGCTGGCTCGATGTGGGTAGCGGTGGCGGCATGCCGGGAATTCCCCTGGCGATCCTGTTTCCCGATTCACCAGTGACCTGCCTGGACAGCAACGGTAAGAAAACCCGCTTCCTGACCCAGGTCAAACTCGAACTCAAACTGGATAACCTGCAAGTTATCCACAGCCGGGTCGAAGCCTTCCAGCCGCCGCAGCCGTTCAACGGGATCATTTCCCGGGCCTTCAGCAGCATGGAGAACTTCACCGGCTGGACTCGCCACCTCGGCGACGCTGATACACGCTGGTTGGCAATGAAGGGCGTCCATCCCGCCGATGAGCTGGTAGCATTGCCGGCAGACTTCCACCTCGATAGCGAACACGCCTTGGCCGTACCCGGTTGCCAAGGCCAACGCCATCTGCTGATACTGCGCCGCACGGCATGATTGGGAACACAAGCAAGAATGGCTAAGGTATTCGCGATAGCGAACCAGAAAGGTGGCGTGGGCAAGACCACCACCTGCATCAACCTCGCAGCATCCCTGGTCGCCACCAAGCGTCGGGTGCTGCTGATCGACCTCGATCCGCAGGGCAACGCCACCATGGGTAGCGGTGTGGATAAGCACAGCCTGGAAAACTCTATCTACGATGTGTTGATCGGCGAATGCGACCTGGCCCAGGCCATGCACTTCTCCGAGCACGGCGGTTATCAACTGCTGCCGGCCAACCGCGACCTGACGGCGGCCGAAGTGGTGCTGCTGGAAATGCAGATGAAGGAAAGCCGCCTGCGCAACGCCCTGGCGCCGATTCGCGAGAATTACGATTTCATCCTCATCGACTGCCCGCCGTCGCTGTCGATGCTGACCCTCAATGCGCTGGTGGCCGCGGATGGGGTGATTATCCCCATGCAGTGCGAATACTTTGCCCTGGAAGGGCTCAGCGACCTTGTGGATAACATCAAGCGCATCGCCGAGTTGCTCAACCCTGCGTTGAAAGTCGAAGGTTTGCTGCGGACCATGTACGACCCGCGCCTGAGTCTGATGAACGACGTTTCCGCACAGCTCAAGGAACATTTCGGTGACCAGCTGTACGACACCGTGATCCCACGCAACATCCGTCTGGCCGAAGCCCCGAGCTACGGCATGCCAGCACTGGCTTACGACAAACAATCCCGTGGTGCCGTGGCCTACCTGGCCCTGGCGGGCGAGATGGTTCGTCGTCAACGCCGCACTTCACGCACCGCAGCCCCGGCAACTTAAGGAATCCCCATGGCCGTCAAGAAACGAGGTCTCGGACGTGGACTGGATGCACTGCTGAGTGGTCCGACTGTCAGTTCGCTGGAAGAACAGGCCGTCCAGGCCGATCAACGTGAGTTGCAGCACTTGCCGCTGGACCTGATCCAGCGCGGCAAGTACCAGCCGCGCCGCGACATGGACCCGCAGGCGCTGGAAGAACTGGCGCAATCGATCAAGGCCCAGGGCGTGATGCAGCCGATCGTGGTGCGCCCCGTCGGCGGCGGTCGCTTTGAAATCATTGCCGGCGAACGCCGCTGGCGTGCCAGCCAACAGGCCGGGCAGGAAACCATTCCGGCGATGGTCCGCGATGTGCCGGACGAAACCGCCATCGCCATGGCGCTGATCGAGAACATTCAGCGCGAGGACCTCAACCCGATCGAGGAAGCCGTGGCCCTGCAGCGTTTGCAGCAGGAGTTCCAACTGACCCAGCAACAGGTCGCCGAAGCCGTGGGCAAATCCCGGGTGACCGTGGCCAACCTGCTGCGCCTGATCGCGTTGCCGGAGGTGATCAAGACCATGTTGTCCCACGGCGACCTGGAAATGGGTCATGCCCGGGCCTTGCTCGGTTTGCCGGATGACCGGCAGGTCGAAGGGGCGCGACACGTTGTCGCACGCGGTCTCACGGTGCGCCAGACCGAGGCTCTGGTTCGCCAGTGGCTGAGTGGCAAACAGGAACCTGTCGAGCCTGCCAAGGTCGATCCGGACATCAGTCGCCTGGAACAGCGCCTGGCAGAGCGGCTGGGCTCTGCGGTGCAGATTCGCCACGGTCAGAAAGGAAAAGGCCAACTGGTGATTCGCTATAACTCCCTGGATGAACTACAAGGGGTACTCGCACATATCCGCTGAATCTGCTGAAACATTTCCTCATGTAGCGGACAGTCGGAAATCACTACCTGGCAGTTGAATAGGGGCTGAACCGCCCCTATACTCTGCGCGCATTTTGTCGGCACAATTTATGCCAAGTTATTGATTTGTGGCAGCCGACCCTTGAGGAGCGTTAGTGATGGAAACCCGCACGCCAAACAGGTTGCCGTTCCATCGCTTGACGGTATTTCCGGTGTTGTTGGCCCAGTTTGTCGTTTTACTGGTGGCGGCGTTGGCGCTTTGGCAATGGCAGGGTGTCGTTGCCGGATACTCGGGACTCTGCGGAGGCCTGATAGCCTTGCTGCCCAATGTGTATTTTGCTCACAGGGCCTTTCGGTTTTCCGGCGCCCGAGCAGCCCAGTCCATCGTCCGGTCTTTTTATGCCGGCGAGGCGGGTAAATTGATTTTGACGGCAGTGCTGTTTGCACTGACGTTCGCAGGTGTGAAGCCATTGGCGCCGATAGCAGTCTTCGGTGTCTTCGTGCTGACCCAGTCGGTCAGCTGGTTCGCACCCGTGCTAATGAAAACAAGACTTTCGAGACCTTAGGGCGTTTGAGGCAACCATGTCAGCAGAAACAACCGCTTCGGGCTATATCCAGCACCACCTGCAGAACCTGACCTTCGGTCAGCTACCGACTGGCGGCTGGGGCTTTGCCCATTCCGCAGCAGAGGCCAAGGCCATGGGCTTCTGGGCATTCCACCTGGATACTCTGGGCTGGTCTGTCGCACTGGGCCTGATCTTTATCCTGATTTTCCGCATGGCGGCGAAGAAGGCCACGTCCGGTCAACCCGGGGCCCTGCAGAACTTCGTTGAAGTCCTGGTCGAGTTCGTCGACGGCAGCGTGAAGGACAGCTTCCATGGTCGTAGCGCGGTGATTGCACCGTTGGCCCTGACCATTTTCGTCTGGGTGTTCCTGATGAACGCCATCGACCTGATCCCGGTCGACTGGATTCCGCATCTGGCCATGCTGATCACCGGCGATGAGCACATCCCGTTCCGCGCCGTGTCGACCACCGACCCGAACGCGACCCTGGGCATGGCCTTCTCGGTCTTCGCACTGATCATTTTCTACAGCATCAAGATCAAGGGCCTCGGCGGTTTCATCGGCGAACTGACCCTGCACCCGTTCGGCAGCAAGAACATCTTCGTTCAAGCCCTGCTGATCCCGGTGAACTTCCTGCTGGAATTCGTCACCCTGATCGCCAAGCCGATCTCGTTGGCCCTGCGACTGTTCGGCAACATGTATGCCGGCGAGCTGGTGTTCATCCTGATCGCCGTGATGTTCGGCAGCGGCCTGCTCTGGCTCAGTGGCCTGGGCGTGGTGCTGCAATGGGCGTGGGCGGTGTTCCACATCCTGATCATCACCCTGCAGGCGTTCATCTTCATGATGCTGACCATCGTCTACCTGTCGATGGCACACGAAGAAAACCATTAAGAGCCGTCCCGGCGGCTCTGATGTCCCTGGCGCCTCGGCGCGGGGTGGCCCCGCGAGGGGTCGCGAAACGATTTGTTTTACCGCTTTAAATTAAAAAAACCTAAACCATACGACGTAAAAGTCGGGAGGAAAGATGGAAACTGTAGTTGGTCTAACCGCTATCGCTGTTGCACTGTTGATCGGCCTGGGCGCACTGGGTACCGCAATTGGTTTCGGCCTGCTGGGCGGCAAGTTCCTGGAAGGCGCCGCGCGTCAGCCAGAAATGGTCCCAATGCTGCAAGTCAAAATGTTCATCGTCGCCGGTCTGCTCGACGCCGTGACCATGATCGGTGTCGGTATCGCTCTGTTCTTCACCTTCGCGAACCCCTTCGTCGGTCAACTCGCTCACTAATCACTCGGATGTTTCGAGTGGATTGGTGTGATGGACAACGAACGAGCGAGGTGTTGGCGTGAACATTAATGCGACCCTGATTGGCCAGTCCGTTGCGTTCCTCATTTTTGTACTGTTTTGCATGAAGTTCGTGTGGCCTCCGGTCATCGCGGCACTGCACGAACGTCAGAAGAAGATCGCGGATGGACTGGACGCTGCCAGCCGAGCAGCTCGCGACCTGGAGTTGGCCCAAGAGAAAGCGGGTCATCAACTGCGCGATGCGAAAGCTCAGGCAGCCGAAATCATTGAGCAAGCCAAGAAACGCGGTAACCAGATCGTCGACGAGGCCCGTGAACAGGCTCGCGTCGAAGCTGACCGTGTGAAGGCTCAGGCTCAGGCCGAGATCGAACAGGAACTCAACAGTGTCAAAGACGCGCTGCGCGCCCAATTGGGTAGCCTGGTCGTCGAAGGTGCTGGGAAGATTCTGGGCCAGACAATCGATCAAAACGCGCACGCAGAGCTGGTTAAACAACTGGCTACTGAAATCTAAGCGAGGGCGATCATGGCAGAACTGACCACGTTGGCCCGACCTTACGCTAAGGCGGCCTTCGAGCACGCTCAGGCCCACCAGCAACTGGCCAATTGGTCAGCCATGCTCGGCCTGGCAGCAGCGGTGTCGGAAGACGACACCATGCAGCGCGTGCTCAAGGCCCCGCGACTGACGAGCGCAGAAAAGGCCACCACGTTCATTGACGTGTGTGGCGACAAGTTCGATGTCAAGGCACAGAATTTCATCCACGTCGTTGCCGAAAACGACCGTCTCCTGCTGTTGCCGGAGATCGCCGCTCTGTTCGACCTGTACAAGGCCGAACAAGAGAAATCGGTAGACGTGGAAGTCACCAGTGCTTTTGCATTGAACCAAGAACAGCAAGACAAACTCGCCAAGGTTCTCAGTGCACGACTCAATCGGGAAGTGCGCCTGCAAGTTGCGGAGGACGCCGCCCTGATTGGTGGCGTCGTGATCCGCGCCGGCGACCTGGTTATCGATGGCTCGGTTCGCGGCAAACTCGCGAGCCTGGCCGAAGCATTGAAATCTTGAGTTTGAAGGGGCAGCAGAGCAATGCAGCAACTCAATCCTTCCGAAATAAGTGAAATTATCAAGGGCCGCATCGACAAGCTCGATGTGACCTCCCAAGCCCGTAACGAAGGCACTGTCGTCAGCGTGTCTGACGGTATCGTGCGGATTCACGGTCTGGCCGACGTCATGTACGGCGAGATGATCGAGTTTCCGGGCGGCGTCTACGGTATGGCCCTCAACCTCGAGCAAGACTCCGTAGGTGCCGTGGTACTGGGCGCTTACACCAGTCTGGCTGAAGGCATGAGCGCCAAGTGCACCGGCCGCATCCTCGAAGTTCCGGTCGGTAAGGAACTGCTGGGTCGCGTTGTCGACGCACTGGGTAACCCGGTTGACGGCAAAGGTCCACTGAACAACACCGAGACCGACGCGGTCGAGAAAGTTGCTCCGGGCGTGATCTGGCGTAAGTCGGTAGACCAGCCTGTACAGACTGGCTACAAGGCTGTCGATGCCATGATCCCGGTCGGCCGTGGCCAGCGTGAGCTGATCATCGGTGACCGTCAGATCGGTAAGACCGCTCTGGCGATCGACGCGATCATCAACCAGAAAGACAGCGGCATTTTCTGCGTCTACGTGGCGATCGGTCAGAAACAATCGACCATCGCCAACGTGGTTCGCAAGCTGGAAGAAAACGGCGCCCTGGCCAACACCATCATCGTGGCGGCCAGTGCTTCTGAATCTCCTGCGCTGCAGTTCCTGGCACCGTACTCCGGTTGCACCATGGGCGAATACTTCCGCGACCGCGGTGAAGACGCGCTGATCGTTTATGACGATCTGTCCAAGCAAGCAGTGGCTTACCGCCAGATTTCCCTGCTGCTGCGCCGTCCACCAGGCCGTGAAGCCTACCCGGGCGACGTGTTCTATCTCCACTCCCGTCTGCTGGAGCGCGCATCCCGCGTTTCGGAAGAGTACGTCGAGAAGTTCACCAAGGGCGCAGTGACTGGCAAGACCGGTTCCCTGACCGCGCTGCCGATCATCGAAACCCAGGCTGGCGACGTTTCCGCGTTCGTTCCGACCAACGTGATTTCCATCACCGACGGTCAGATCTTCCTGGAATCGGCCATGTTCAACTCCGGGATCCGTCCTGCTGTGAACGCCGGTGTTTCGGTATCCCGCGTAGGTGGTGCCGCTCAGACCAAGATCATCAAGAAGCTGTCCGGTGGTATCCGTACCGCCCTGGCTCAGTACCGTGAACTGGCGGCATTCGCCCAGTTCGCTTCTGACCTGGACGAAGCGACCCGCAAGCAACTTGAACACGGTCAGCGCGTTACCGAGCTGATGAAGCAGAAGCAATATGCGCCAATGTCGATTGCCGACATGTCGCTGTCGCTGTATGCCGCTGAGCGTGGGTTCCTGACTGACGTCGAAATCGCCAAGGTCGGTAGCTTCGAACAAGCGCTGATTGCTTACTTCAACCGCGATCATGCCGATTTGTTGGCCAAGATCAACGTGAAGGGTGACTTCAATGACGAGATCGACGCTGGCCTGAAGGCTGGTATCGAGAAGTTCAAGGCCACCCAAACCTGGTAAGCCGCAGCGGGAGCCGCAAGGCTCCCGCTTGCTAACCTGATAGGTGTTACATGGCAGGCGCAAAAGAGATTCGCAGTAAGATTGCGAGCATCAAAAGCACGCAAAAGATTACCAGCGCCATGGAAAAAGTGGCGGTCAGCAAAATGCGCAAGGCACAAATGCGCATGGCTGCTAGCCGTCCTTATGCGGAGCGTATCCGCCAGGTAATTGGGCATCTGGCCAACGCCAACCCGGAATACCGCCACCCGTTCATGATCGACCGCGCCGTCAAGCGCGTCGGCTATGTCGTGGTGAGCAGTGACCGTGGTCTGTGCGGTGGCTTGAACACCAACCTGTTCAAGGCCCTGGTCAAGGACATGGCGGTAAACCGCGAAAACGGCGTCGAGATTGATCTGTGTGTGGTCGGTAGCAAGGGTGCGGCATTCTTCCGCAACTTCGGCGGTAACGTCGTCGCCGCTATCAGCCACCTGGGTGAAGAGCCGTCGATCAACGATCTGATCGGCAGCGTCAAGGTGATGCTGGATGCCTACCTGGACGGCCGTATTGACCGCCTGTCCGTGGTGTCCAACAAGTTCATCAACACCATGACCCAGCAGCCTACAGTGGAGCAGTTGATTCCTCTGGTGGCGACCCCGGATCAAGCACTCAAGCACCACTGGGACTATCTCTACGAACCGGACGCCAAAGAGCTGCTTGACGGCCTGATGGTGCGTTACGTGGAGTCGCAGGTCTACCAGGCGGTGGTCGAGAACAACGCGGCCGAACAAGCTGCGCGGATGATCGCGATGAAGAACGCTACCGACAACGCCGGTGATTTGATCAGCGATTTGCAGCTGATCTACAACAAGGCGCGTCAGGCTGCGATCACCCAAGAGATCTCGGAAATCGTCGGCGGCGCTGCCGCGGTTTAACGGTTCAAATATTCAGAGGATCCAGCTATGAGTAGCGGACGTATCGTTCAAATCATCGGCGCCGTTATCGACGTGGAATTTCCACGCGACAGCGTACCGAGCATCTACAACGCGCTGAAAGTACAAGGCGCGGAAACCACCCTGGAAGTTCAGCAGCAGCTGGGCGACGGCGTGGTACGTACCATTGCGATGGGCTCCACCGAAGGCTTGAAGCGCGGTCTGGACGTTGTCGACTCTGGCGCTGCCATCTCCGTACCGGTCGGTAAAGCGACCCTGGGCCGGATCATGGACGTCCTCGGCAACCCGATCGACGAAGCTGGCCCGATCGACACCGAAGAGCGTTGGGGCATTCACCGTCCTGCGCCATCTTTCGCGGAACAAGCGGGCGGCAACGACCTGCTGGAAACCGGCATCAAGGTTATCGACCTGGTTTGCCCGTTCGCCAAGGGCGGTAAAGTCGGTCTGTTCGGTGGTGCCGGTGTTGGCAAGACCGTAAACATGATGGAACTGATCCGTAACATCGCCATCGAGCACAGCGGTTATTCCGTGTTCGCCGGTGTGGGGGAGCGTACTCGTGAGGGTAACGACTTCTACCACGAGATGAAGGACTCCAACGTTCTGGACAAAGTGGCACTGGTTTACGGTCAGATGAACGAGCCGCCGGGTAACCGTCTGCGCGTAGCCCTGACCGGTCTGACCATGGCCGAGAAGTTCCGTGACGAAGGTAACGACGTTCTGCTGTTCGTCGACAACATCTACCGTTACACCCTGGCCGGTACCGAAGTATCCGCACTGCTGGGCCGTATGCCTTCGGCAGTAGGTTACCAGCCGACCCTGGCTGAAGAGATGGGCGTGCTGCAAGAGCGCATCACTTCGACCAAGAACGGTTCGATTACCTCGATCCAGGCCGTCTACGTTCCTGCGGATGACTTGACCGACCCGTCGCCGGCGACCACCTTCGCCCACTTGGACGCCACCGTCGTACTGTCCCGTGACATCGCCTCCCTGGGTATCTACCCAGCGGTCGATCCACTGGACTCGACTTCGCGCCAGCTGGACCCGAACGTGATCGGCAACGAGCACTACGAAACCGCTCGCGGCGTTCAGTACGTGCTGCAGCGTTACAAAGAGCTGAAGGACATCATTGCGATCCTGGGTATGGACGAGCTGTCGGAAACCGACAAGCAGTTGGTATCCCGCGCTCGTAAGATCCAGCGCTTCCTGTCGCAGCCGTTCTTCGTGGCTGAAGTCTTCACCGGTGCCTCGGGTAAATACGTTTCCCTGAAAGACACCATTGCTGGCTTCAAAGGCATCCTCAACGGTGACTACGACCACCTGCCAGAACAAGCGTTCTACATGGTTGGCGGCATCGAAGAAGCGATCGAGAAAGCCAAGAAACTGTAATCCCGGCGCCCGGCAACGGGCGCTAATTTAGGTTGAGGCAATCAGATGGCTATGACAGTCCATTGCGATATCGTCAGTGCGGAAGGGGAGATCTTCTCCGGCCTGGTCGAGATGGTGATTGCGCACGGTGCACTGGGTGATCTTGGTATCGCCTTGGGTCACGCGCCGCTGATCACTAATCTGAAACCGGGTCCGATCCGCTTGATCAAGCAGGGCGGGGAAACCGAGGTGTTCTACATCTCCGGTGGTTTCCTCGAGGTTCAGCCGAACATGGTCAAGGTGCTTGCCGACACCGTGCAACGTGCTGCCGACCTGGACGAAGCCTCCGCTCAGGAAGCCGTCAAGGCTGCCGAGAAGGCCCTGAATGAAAAAGGCGCGGATTTCGACTACGGTTCCGCTGCTGCACGTCTGGCCGAGGCCGCAGCTCAGCTGCGCACCGTCCAGCAGATCCGCAAGAAGTTCGGCGGTTAAGCCGAGGCTTGTTGTGTGATTGATTAAAAAGGGTAGCCTCGGCTACCCTTTTTTCTTTTCCGCGTTTATCACCGGGTCACAGTCGTGACCACTCTAGGATTGGTAGCCAGTCATGTCTCTTGAAATCGTTATCCTCGCGGCGGGTCAGGGCACCCGGATGCGTTCGTCATTGCCTAAAGTACTGCACCCGGTCGCGGGCAACTCGATGTTGGGACATGTTATCCACAGCGCCCGACAACTTGATCCACAGCGTATCCATGTGGTGATCGGCCATGGTGCCGACTTGGTGCGTGAGCGTCTGGCCGCTGACGACTTGAATTTTGTCCTGCAGGACCAGCAACTCGGCACCGGCCACGCCGTGGCCCAGGCCGTGCCGTTCATCAGCGCCGACACCGTGCTGATCCTCTACGGCGACGTGCCCTTGATCGAAGTCGAGACCTTGCGCCGTCTGCTGGAACAGGCCGGCCCCGAGCAGCTTGGGCTATTGACGGTCGAGTTGGCTAATCCGACCGGTTATGGCCGGATCGTTCGCAATGCCGCCGGCAAGGTGGCCGCCATTGTCGAGCAGAAGGACGCCAGCACGGCGGAACTGGCTATCACCGAGGGCAACACCGGGATTCTTGCGCTGCCGGCCAAGCGTCTGGGCGAGTGGATGAGTCGCCTGTCGAACAACAATGCCCAGGGCGAGTACTACCTGACCGATGTGATCGCCATGGCGGTGGCTGACGGCCTGCTGGTCGCCACCGAGCAGCCACAGGATGCGATGGAAGTGCAGGGCGCCAACGACCGTCAGCAGTTGGCCGAGCTGGAGCGTCATTACCAGTTGCGCGCGGCCCGGCGGCTGATGGCCCAGGGCGTGACCCTGCGCGATCCGGCGCGTTTCGATGTGCGCGGTGAGGTGACGGTCGGGCGTGATGTGCTGATCGATATCAACGTGATTCTCGAAGGCCAGGTGGTGATCGAGGACAACGTGGTCATCGGCCCGAACTGCGTGATCAGGAACAGCACCCTGCGCAAGGGCGTGACCATCAAGGCCAACAGCCATATCGACGGCGCGATCATGGGCGAGGGTAGCGATGCCGGTCCGTTCGCGCGCCTGCGTCCGGGGAGTGTGCTCGACGCCCGCGCCCATGTGGGTAACTTTGTCGAACTGAAGAATGCGCACCTGGGCGAAGACGCCAAGTGCGGGCATTTGACCTATCTCGGCGATGCTCAAGTCGGTGCTCGGACCAATATCGGTGCCGGCACCATCACCTGCAACTATGACGGAGTGAACAAGCACAGGACGGTGCTCGGTGAGGACGTCTTCATCGGTTCCAACAATTCGTTGGTGGCGCCTGTGGATATCTCTTCCGGCGCCAGCACCGCGGCGGGTTCGACCATCAACCAGAACGTGGGTGAAGGGCAGTTGGGTGTGGCCCGCGCTCATCAACGGAATATCGATGGCTGGAAGCGCCCGGTGAAGATCAACAAGCCCTGAGTTATCCACAGCGGCGGTGTAGGTTGAGTTACCCACAGGTGTTGATCATTTCACTTGACTAAGTTTCGGTTCGAAGGTCTCATAGCCACTGTTATCTTTCGAATCGAAACTTAAGTGACCATATCGAAACGCAACACCCCACAACGTCGGCACAATATCCTGGCCATGCTCAATGACCAGGGAGAAGTCAGTGTGGATGAATTGGCCAGGCGCTTCGAAACCTCCGAGGTGACGATTCGCAAGGACCTCGCGGCCCTGGAAAGCCACGGTCTGTTGATGCGCCGCTACGGCGGGGCGATCACCATTCCCCACGAACTGTTCAGCGATCCGGCCCAGGCGATCTCCCGCTACAAGCAGGCGATTGCCCGTACCGCTGTAGGACGTATCCGTGAACACGCGCGTATCATTATCGACAGTGGTAGCACCACCGCCGCGATGCTCCCGCAACTCGGCCAGCAACCCGGCCTGGTGGTGATGACCAACTCCCTGCATGTCGCCCGTGCCCTGAGCGAACTGGAACACGAACCGGTGCTGCTGATGACGGGCGGCACCTGGGACCCGCATTCCGAGTCTTTCCAGGGCCAGGTCGCCGAGCGCGTCCTGCGTTCCTACGACTTCGACCAACTGTTCATCGGTGCCGACGGCATCGATCTGGAGCGTGGTACCACCACCTTCCATGAACTGCTGGGACTGAGCCGGGTGATGGCGGAAGTTGCCCGTGAAGTGGTGGTGATGGTCGAGTCCGACAAGATCGGCCGCAAGATCCCCAATCTGGAGCTGCCCTGGAGCAGCATCCATACCCTTATTACCGATGATCGTTTACCCAAAGAGGTACGCGAACAGATTCAGGCCCGCGGCATCACTGTCGTTTGCGCGGTTGCCAGCCAGGAGAAATAGAGCATGTGTGGAATTGTCGGTGCAGTTGCTGAACGTAATATCACGGCCATCCTGGTCGAAGGCCTGAAGCGCCTGGAATACCGCGGCTATGACAGCGCCGGTGTTGCTGTTTTCAGCCATAACGGCACGCTGGAGCGCACCCGTCGCAACGGTAAGGTCAGTGAGCTGGAGCAGGCCCTGGCCGGTGCTCCCATGCCCGGTCGCCTGGGTATTGCCCACACCCGTTGGGCGACCCATGGCGCCCCCTGCGAACGCAACGCCCACCCGCATTTCTCCGGTTCCGATATTGCCGTGGTGCATAACGGCATTATCGAAAACCACGAGGAGCTGCGTGAGCAGCTCAAGGGGTTGGGCTACGTCTTCACTTCGGACACCGATACCGAGGTCATCGCCCACCTGCTGAACCACAAGTTCAAGGATCTGGGCGACCTGACCAAGGCCTTGAAAGCCACGGTCAAGGAACTGCATGGCGCCTACGGCCTGGCGGTGATCAGCGCGCAGCAACCGGATCGCCTGCTGGCCGCCCGCAGCGGTAGCCCACTGGTGATCGGCCTGGGCCTGGGGGAAAACTTCCTCGCTTCCGACCAACTGGCATTGCGTCAGGTCACTGATCGTTTCATGTACCTGGAAGAGGGCGATATCGCTGAGATCCACCGTGACAGCGTGCAGATCTGGGACATCGATGGCCATCAGGTCGAGCGCGAAGCGGTGCAGTATCGTGACGGCGCGGAAGCGGCCGAGAAGGGCGCGTTCCGCCATTTCATGCTCAAGGAAATCCACGAACAACCGACCGTGGTCCAGCGTACCCTGGAGAACCGTCTTGGCCCGAACCAGGTCCTGGTGCAGGCGTTCGGTCCCCAGGCCGCTGAGTTGTTTGCCAAAGTGCGCAATGTGCAGATCGTTGCCTGTGGCACCAGCTATCACGCCGGCATGGTTGCACGGTACTGGCTCGAAGGTTTGGCGGGTATCCCGTGCCAGGTCGAAGTCGCCAGTGAGTTCCGCTATCGCAAGGTGGTGGTACAGCCGGACACCTTGTTCGTCGCCATCTCCCAGTCCGGCGAAACCGCCGACACCCTGGCGGCCCTGCGCAATGCCAAGGAACTGGGTTTCCTCGGCAGCCTGGCGATCTGCAACGTCAGCATCAGTTCGCTGGTGCGCGAATCGGACCTGACCCTGCTGACCCAGGCCGGCCGCGAAATCGGCGTGGCTTCGACCAAGGCCTTCACCACCCAACTGGTGAGCCTCCTGCTGTTGACCCTGGCCCTGGGCCAAGTTCGTGGCACCTTGGCACCGGCTGTCGAAGCGGAGCTGGTGGAAGAGCTGCGCCGCCTGCCGACGCGCCTGGGCGAGACCCTGGCCATGGATGCCAAGGTCGAGAAAATCGCCGAGCTGTTCGCCGACAAACACCACACCCTGTTCCTCGGCCGTGGCGCGCAGTACCCGGTGGCGATGGAAGGCTCGCTCAAGCTCAAGGAGATCTCCTATATCCACGCCGAGGCCTATCCGGCCGGTGAGCTCAAGCACGGTCCGTTGGCCCTGGTGGACAACGACATGCCGATCGTGACCGTGGCGCCGAACAACGAATTGTTGGAGAAGCTCAAATCCAACCTGCAGGAAGTGCGCGCCCGCGGTGGTCAACTGATCGTTTTCGCCGACGAACACGCCGGGATGGTCAATGGTGAAGGCACTCATGTCATCACCATGCCGCATATCCACGACACCCTGGCGCCGATCCTCTACACCATCCCGCTGCAACTGCTGTCGTACTACGTGGCGGTGCTCAAGGGCACGGACGTCGACCAGCCGCGTAACCTGGCGAAGTCGGTGACTGTAGAATAAAGCTGCGGATTCAATTGTTCGGTGATCTTAAACAATTAAGTCAGTCTCTGAATAAATAAGTCAGTCTCGCTTGGAGCTTTTAGGGGCTTCAAGCGACGTGACGTCCCTCGCTACTCCGGTGCTTTGAAACCCCTGGTGCGCCATCTTGCTGCTGACCATCCAACCGCATGAATCCCTTCGTTCCTTTTTGGAAAGGCATTTCTTTCTGGACTCCCGCTCACCCCAGTCGATTGAGTTCGAGAAAATCTCCAGGTACTACATGCGGGCAGAATCCATCGGATTGATTGCTGACGTACTAGGAAAGTCTGATACCTACGGATTCAACCGCCTTCTCCACGATCACACAAGTTATTCGCAAGTGGCAGTTTTCCCGGATCGCAGCCAGAACAGCTACACCCGAAAAAGTTATCAGAGTGGTACTACGAGATTTGAAACCGAGTGTCAGCGGGCCGGGATTTGCATTGACTGTGTGAAAGAGGATATTGATTCACTTGGCTTCTCTTATTGGAGACGTGACCACAGATACGTGAAAGTATGTGCGAAGCACAATACGGTACTACTTAGAAAATGCCCTATCTGTGGTTCGGATATCAGTCGTCACAGTAGGGGATATGGTCACGAACTGCTATGGGCTGGATGCAAAGGGCGCTTTTTTCATCAGTATGAGTCGGAGAAAAACTATGATGAAGAAAAGCTCGCATTTGCAAGGATTTTTGCGGAGATCGGTGAGTCGGAAGTCGCGATTGACCTTGAGTGTGTGCTAGCGCATCTTGCAGATGAAGCCACTATACTTTGGGATACTGGATATATCACCCAAGAACATCTAAACGCTGTCCATCGATGGCTTGATAGATCTAAACGAATTTCAGACACCGGCTGGGATTATCGGCCTGATTTTATCTACAGTCAGGAAATTATAGACACTATAGCAGTTGTGCATGGGAGCTTCGCAGGTCTTCTCGATAGCTTGCGTAGAAAAGGTATTACTGTGCGAAGCGTAGATGATCTGATGCGCGTTGAGCATCCAGATCGTTTCAGGTATTAATTGTCATCTTTGTCATCGAAAAAATCGCTGAAGACATTCCCTAAGTCATCATTTGTTGGTTTCCCTAGAGGCTTACGCTTGGGGCGTTGTGGGGGTTGAGCCTTCATGTCGCTATCCAGCTTTAGACTTTTGTGTGTGTCACGCTCCTCAGCCGTAAGCGCGCCTTTGAAAACAGCCTGTGCCACACGGTTGTCACGTTCCCTCCTTACGAACTGCACTATATTTGACCGAGCGGGCGAGCCGAATGGGCAGAGTAGGTCGTCTCGCTTAGTTTTCTGTCCAATTGCAATACGCTCCAACTCCTCAACGTCGGTTCTGTATGCATAATACGCACTTGAGATATAGGCTTTGTGCACGTCTCCCAGTTCAATCCAGGTGCGATTTTCCGAGCGAGCTTGAATATATGCTTGTACAATAAGGTGGATGGCTGCGCGTTTTATCCCATAACTACCACGATAGATTTCATGGGAAAAGTTGTCGCGATCGGTCCGTATACGACCGTCGCTCGCAGTTATACATGCATCTATAAAATCAGCCCAGATTTTAGACTCTGGAGCGTCCGGCCACATTACTCTTGGTTGTGCCACCAAGCGCTGGGTGTCCTCTTGATTACGCTTGAGCAGCTTATGTCCCAGACTGAAGTTTGATACATATACCATAGGTAAGCCGAGGCCGGACATGGTTAGCAGGAAGTCAGTTGTTAAAGCGACACCTTTCCCAGGCGTTAAATGCTGCATTTCCTCAAGCACCGCCAATGAGATACCACGCTTGTTTGCCTGCTGCTGTGCTCTAAATTGTAGACTTGCTGCGTTCTCACGGGTCGTCGCCTCAATTCCGAGAAAATCAGCCAGGAGTTGCTTGCCAGATGACTTGCCCTTAGCGCTGGCGTACCAGTGAGACTCTGCTGTTAGGGGGGCCATGCAATGATCTATCTGGAACTCAGTGGGGCCGGGCATCACACGAAGTAGCGCTTCGATGGTCGCCGACTTACCCACACCCGCTAAGCCAGTTAAGCATATTGGAAACGTCTCAGTCGGAGTTGGATAGTACATTCCTTTGACAAATTTTTGCTCCGTCGTGGAACGTATCGCCGAGTGTACCGCTGCTTTTCCTATTAACTCCGCAATCAGTTCAAGACTGAAGTGATTTGGCAGGAAAATTTTTCGTAGCGTCATGTCAAGGAAGTGTGCAGCTAGCATAGGACTTAGCTGATCGATGTCGCCAACGGGTTCTGGACGGATCGTTACTTTTCTCCGAATGTGTTCAATGTCAATCAGTCCTTCGAATCTCGTTCGAATTATTTCGATCATGACTTATCACCCATCAGTCGTCTTTGATCATCCAGGTCTCGCTGCGCTTCAGCACTCTTAGCAGGACGTCCCAGTTTTCTCACACCGGCATGCCACGCCTTGCCTGTCTCCTTCTCATATTCTTGGTAATGGTGCTGATCGATGGCGACCTTTTCGTTTCGGCGTTTTGCTTGAGCTTGGAGCCGTGATTGGTTAATAAACTGAAGATCTTCCAATGAGATATCTCCGCTTCCAGTTCTTGTGCTTGCGGTGTACACGAAACTGAGCTCGTGGAGCCTGCCCTCAACCTCGATCCATATATGACGCACGCACATTGTCATGCTGTATGCTAGAACGCGAATCACTCTACCGGGTCCAACACGATCAAATATTCCGGTATCAGTTAATTCTTTTGAATTGTATTTTCGCCCGAAAAAATATACGCCTTTTTGTTTGATTACTGCAGGCATCGGCGTCAAGAATTCTCTCACAGCTTGATCAAATGGCATTTTGATGCCATGGTTACGGCCTAACGCATCGTGATACTTCCAAACGTTCAGCGGGGTTGGTGAGAAACCTTCCAGCCACATGTCGCCATCCATCCGTTCGCTTGCATCGGAGTTCTCGTTGTCCTTTATTGCTCTTCGGATCTCTCTACGAGCCATCTCAACGAGATTGAGACCGCTATGGACGTACACCGCCTCATCATCAAACTGTTTGTCCTTTGGGTGTGAGGATTCAACTGTAGCTTTTGATTGACCAGAGTGCGTAGGTGTAATTTCCAAACGGCCGAGCCAATCCTTGGCTTCGGAAACGTTCATGTGTACTGCGGGGCCTCTGTCGAAAATCATCTGGCTTGAAAGTCCTTCGCAGGGCCATTCTTCCGGCTTTATAGCAACACCAAAAAGCTCCCCGTATTTGACTTTCCCAATTGCTAAACAGAATAACGCCATTCGGTACGCCTCCAGGCTTTCTCTGCCTCTTGCAAAACCTACTGCTACAACTGCTCCTGAAAGTTCGCATACGGCTCTTACCACGCAAAATGAATCCAACGGCGCTCCCTCGATCATCCCCGATAATTTTTCGCTTGGATAATAGCCATCAAACTCCAACCGCTGGTTGAGATTGCCAATCATTTGCGCAAAAGTCCCGACGTCGCCAGACTGTGCACGTGCAGCGCTTGGCCCTTTCATTTCTACTGCAAGCGCTGCCGGCTCCGTTAGTTTTTTGACCCAATACCAGAATTGAGTAAAGCTTGGAAACGGCTCACCTTTGGGATGGTAAAACTCTTTTCCCGCTGACCCTTCACGAATACGGCAACCAAAAGTCTTTCTCAGTGAAGCTCCGTAAATGTCGTCCTTGGTCTTGTCTACTCGTTTATGTTTTAAGAAGCCATCCAAAATCTTCGATTTCATATCAGGTGTTACGGGATACCCATGATTCTGACCATAGCTTGAAGGGCGACCCATTTTTTTATGGTTATCTTCAATCCTGTCCGATTTACCGCAGCGGTCAAAGCGGGGCAACAAAGCCCATTTCGTCTGCCCGAATACCAGATATGTGAAGAACAACAGTCTTATTCGTGCAGGATGCTGCCTTGGCTTTGCAGCCCTGGCGTGAGCATTGATGATTGCCTCAGGGTCTTCGGAGGCCAATATTTCCGTCCTTTTGGGGATCAGTTCAGCGATGCTCATGAGGCGCTTATCAACCATTTCCTCATATGACTGTTTCGCGCTAATGCGTCGGCTTTCACGCCACTTGGTTTCGATACCTGCAGCAGCTGCCAGCCATGGCGGATGATCTTGGATGCCTATCTCCACGATTTCGCCGTCCTCTATTGCCGCTTCGAAGCGCATGCGCGTCATCGTGTGCAGCTTGGCAGACGACCCTTTTTCGTCGAACTCAACCATGCGGACACGGTTGCAGCTTCCATCGCTGATGAGAAAGTAGTAGTCATTTCCTTTGACAAGATCACAGCAGCCTTCGGGCGCGGTGAGCCGAGATCCCGCCATCATAGAGCGGCTTCCGAGAAGAAACTGCGATACTGGTCAATGACCTCGCACTGAGCCTGTCCAAGTGGTTGGTCAATTTGTATGTATTGAAACAGATCTACTGGTAGCACCCGATTCCAAATATCTTGATATACCCGTGCTATGAACTGATCTCGATGCCCCCACTTTTTGCCATAGGCGATGGCAGCAGGTGCTAAAGGGCGCCCTGCATTAAAATCCTCTTTCAAGTTATGGCTAAAATCCTCTAGCAATTGGGAACCAAGGCTTAGAGGGCGATCATGTAAGCCGAACATCTGATCAAGGTTGGCTGCGACAATGGGATCTATATCGTCGAGAGAGAGATTAACTGTTCTGATGCCAGCGCTTGAATAATATGTTTCTTCAAGTCGTAGCCTTAGCTCAGCAAGCTCCCTAT